>JAFVGZ010000042.1 GCA_017478025.1 Prevotella sp. | reverse complement strand
CTAAAACTGATGCACTATGGCAAATACAAGCAAGAAGAAAAAGAATGAGCCTATCCAAATAGTGACAAGTACAATAAGGTAGTCGCAAAATGCGAGAACCCCCAAGAAACCACTCTCAGTCAATAGTAGTCATGGGGACAGGTGCTTGGGTGTGGCCCATAATCTGTCCCCTTGACTATCCTTGACTATGTTTTTAATGAGTTCGCTACTCCATCAGTTATCAATTGCAATAATACTTGGTCAGAAAGTAGGTATTCTCCCAATCCACGATCTTGAGGGTGGACTCTTTCTCTGGATGGATGTTGAACTCGTCGAGTACCATCACCTGCTTGTCACCCAAGTCGTATAGCGGCCACTCATACACCTTGCCGTCAGGAGAGATGTCTGCACTGAGCGACGGATTGCCGGTCTTGGCAAACTGTACCCACATCTTGCGCATGGTCTTTGCGAAAGTCGCGTCGAATTCTCTTCCCGTGATCTCAACGCTTAACCATGGATGGTCGAACACTGCCGACTGTTCTATCGCATGTCCGCTCTTTATCATTGGCTTGGAGGCCTCGGGCGTAAAGAAGTAGGTGAACACCTTGCCGCCAGCACTGGTCTGGTTCTCCGATAGCCTGATGGCCGGCGCATTAAAATAGCTTTGGCTGAACAGACTGCTGGTTTTCTCCCACTCTTCGCCCGATGCACTATTCAGGTAGTTCTCGACCTTCGCTTTCTCTTCGTCCGTCATCAGTTTGGACTTCTTCTCCATGCGGTCGGCGGCCCACTTATTCCAACGTTCCGCTCCAAAGGCGGCCGCGAAGGTGTTCATCTCATCCTTGTTGCAGCCCACGAGACATGATATATCTTTCGCCGTGCCGTTGGCATATGCCTCCCACGGATCCTTAGGCAGGATTCTTCCGTCTCTTTCCGGCCAGATGCGCCATCCGAGTACCTGATAGATGCCGAGCAAGCGTCCCACTGTGTCCGCAAGCTTCCTGGGAGAAACTTTCTGCAGGTCGGCGACGGTCTTGCAGCCGAGCTCCGCCATGATCATGTCCGTACATTCGATAGCCTCCTCCGTGGATCTCGTCATGATGGGCGAACCGCTCTGGGCGATGAGGCGCTTGAAATACTTCTGGGAAGCTTTGACCAACGGAAGCAGGGCACAGCTCGAACCACCGGCAGACTCTCCGAAGATGGTCACATTGTCGGGATCGCCGCCGAAGGCAGCAATGTTTTCATGCACCCATTTCAAGGCCATCAACTGATCCAGGGTTCCTAAGTTCTGCGCATCGGGATAATCCTTACCGTCAGGCAGATGAGACAGATGCATGAAGCCATAAGCTGCAAGTCTGTAAGCGATGGTGACCACGATGACATCAGGGTTTTCTGTGATGAAATTGGTGCAATCGTATTGCGGATCGATTGTTCCGCCAGTTTCGAAGCCACCGCCGTAGATCCATACCATGACCGGCTTTTTCTCTGCACTCGCATCGGCAGACTTCCACACATTCAGGTACAGGCAGTCCTCACCCTGGATATAAAGGGCAGCGGGGTCGCCCTCAGCCTGCATGGGAGTTTTCCCATAATTATATGCCTCGTACACACCGTCGTCTGGCGTAACGTCCACGGGTGCCTTCCATCGAAGGTTTCCGACGGGCTGCTGGCCGACAAACGGAATGCCCAGATAGGAAATGACATTATCCGTCTTCGCCCCGACGAATGTACCGTTGATGCACTTGACTGCCAACGAATGATCATAATTACCGTCTGTAATCTGTTTGTTCATTTCGAATGTCCATTCTTCTTCGGGATTTACAGGAGCCGGGTTGTCTGTTTCGGCGACACATGAAGTGAGCACCGTTGTTGTGCCGCAGATAAGGATGGCGGCAAGCATCCACTTTTTCATTTTTCTCATAATTATTTAAGTTAGATATATTTAAAGTCTTCGGCAAAGTTAGCAAATATCCATAAAACAAACAAGCCCTGAAGCCCACTGACATCAAGGTTTTGTTAATTTTGAAACTATTTTTGTATATTTTGAAAGTCGGGCCGTCGATCACTCGGCCGGATTGCGCATCCAGGCTGTTACGGACTGCCCCATGCGCTGTTTGAAAGCGAGGCTGAAAGTACTGTAACTTCGGTAGCCACTGTCATGGGCTAGTTGTTGGGCGGTGATGGAGCGCTCCGCTGCAACAGCCTTACGATAGAGATTGATGAAATGATTGATGCGCAGTTCGTTAATATAGGCATTGTAAGTGATGCCTTCATTGATTAAATAGTTGGTAAGATAAGTGCGATTAGTACCAATTGCCTGGGCTAACTGAGAGAGGGTAAGGTCGTGCTGTAAATAGAGTTTCGTGTCTATGCAATACTTCTGCAGCAATGGTCCAATGTTGGCGGTGGGAACCTTTTGGCTTACGTCGCTTTCCCGTTTGGCGGGAATGCTCAAATCTACAGGAAGGCTTTCTGGTTGTTGGGAGAGACTCAGGTCGCTTAACGTCTCGACTCGCCACAAAAGATAAAAGACAAGTACCAAGACGATCACCTGCATGGCATATTGGTAAACCGTGCCTTCGCTGGTAAACATATAGATAGCGAACACCAACATTATGATGGCCAGTACCACGAAACTCTGCCACACCTCCTTGTGCTCCAGGTCGGCATAGTTGTCGCACAGCCAGCGCCCATACTGTCTCAATGCACGTACCATATATATAATTAAGCCTATGCACATCAACAGGAAATAGATATATCCTATCGGCAGAAGGGCATAACTACGGGTGGCAACGCTGAAAGCCCCTCCTATAACTGGGATAACCATCATCGCGGCAACAGGCCACAATGGACGCCTGCGGTCTTGCAGCATAGCGAGCAAAACGATGATCGCCACAGGAAATAATGTCATACAGTCAAGCAGTCCGCCTATTAGGTCAGTCATCATAATATCCTCGTTTGAGGAGAGAAAGAAGATCGGCATATATACCACATGATTCAGAACCAAGACTGCAAAGAAGGCTACAGTCCATCGGCGCAGGCGTACTGGCGGCGTAATGTCTGGGGCAATACCGTTGGCTCGACGGTACAGCAGATAACAGCTGGCCAGCAAGGCCGTAGCTGTCACCATTGAATATAAGATAATAAAGAGCGTATCTTGCCGAATTTGATCATACATGGTTGATGAACTTTTGCATGCAAAAGTACAACATTTTGGGGAATTAGTGGCATTATCGCCTCATCTTTTTATATTTATTGGCTAAATGATGTAAATGAGACAAATTTTCTTTGTAATAAT
>JAFVGZ010000012.1 GCA_017478025.1 Prevotella sp. | reverse complement strand
TTCTTTGGCAATAGCTTTTTGTTCCAACTTGTTGCGAAGCTTCACTTCAAAGTCAGATCCGTACAAGTTGCGCTCACGGTTGAGTTTCGGAATAAAGAACTCCCTCTTTTCTTTTTTCGCCTTATCCTTGATAAAGGTTGGTGAAGTAAAGATAAAACGCAACTCATCAACGTTTTCAAGTTCGTCCTTCAAAGCTTCATATGCATAGATGGAGAAGGAGGCAGCAGCAATAGATACAGTGGAGTTTACAGACAAATTCATCTGTAGGTCATCTATTACTCGCTCGGATATGTTGTTTATTACTTTTGGAAGTTCCATCTTCGCAAAAGAACTCCCAAGCTGTGTCTCGACAGGCGACCAAGCCCTTTTTACACAGCGAGGACGTTCCATATTCTTTGTTTATGTATTTTTCATTTGAAAACTTCTCACGATGATTGTAAATACTATTTACGTAAAGAGTTAAAACGCCTGATTGGCGATTTTATTTACGAAAATAGTACGCAACAACTACCATTACATCTGTTTCCTTCATTGACGGATTTTTTTTGTCATAGACACATAAACAGCCTATAGCAACCCTGATTCGGCATAACAGGTTAAACGGAAAGACGTGGGTGCTCTACTGTTCGCTTATCCCACGTGAGGGCTCTCGCATTGCCTTGCCAAGGATAAGCAACTCGAGATAGCCCACGTCGTGACATATTGCAGACTGCTTAGCACAAACTAAGCAGAGGACAATACACCCAAAGTGGACGCTTCGGTTGCGTATCTTCTTGGCATTGAATTTGCGAGATTCTCACGTAGAAGATAACGTTCGTAAACGTCCTTTTACCACAAAAAATTAGACCCTCATACCCTTTTCGGGCTACTCGAGTCTGGTGCAAAGATACAACTTTTTTTGTAAATCGTGCAGTTTTGACATAATATTTTTTTATTTTCTTTGAAATTATTATCGAAAGAAACAAAAATTACACTATTTTTGCCACTATGAACATCTGGCATCACGTAACGGGAAATAGTTTGACACTTTTTATAAGGTACATACACCTGGCTGTTTTCGGTGGGTGTTCGTGACGGTGTGAAAGACCTACGATTAGGGTCTAATGGAGTAACTTTCACAAGGTAATAGCAGGTCTTTTAGAGGGTAAAAGACCTGCTATTACAACACGCTGATTATCTGATACTTACAAAGATATACAATCGGTATCTTTCTTTATGCAAAGGTACTAAATTATTCTGAATAATTCGGGATTTTGAAAAAAAATTGAGCTTTTTCTAAATATATACACCTTTTTTGATTTATATCATTGTATATTAGGATGTTAAGTCGCTTTAGATATACACCTATAACTACACTGAAACTACACTAAAACTACACCAGATATACACTAAAAGTACACCAGATTGAATTCTTTTTATCTTTAGAAAAAGCGTCCCTTTAAGGGTCGAGCGAACAAATTAACGAATTAGCAAATTAACGAATTAGCAAATTACAAATCGAAGATTAAACCATATTGGTGAGCCACTTTGGTCGCATGTGCAAGTAACTTAGGTTAAGCATGTGAGTAACTTCAGCAACGCTCGTAAGTAACTTCGCCTGTAGCCAGGCAAGACGCGAGAGGCACAATTTGTTAATTCGTTAATATGTTGTACCGAAACATATTTAGATAACAACCCCAATTGTTTATGTATGCATACTCTATTTTCGCGCCCTGAAACTTGTATTTGTTAATTCGTTAATTCGATCAGGTGTATATCAGGTGTAGGTCTAGTGTAGGTCTAGTGTAGGTATAGGTGTAGGTCAAAAAGGGGTTAATTCGTTTATTTTCTTGTAGTTACGTGATTTTTAGTGTATATCTGAGAAAAAACATGTTAAAAAAAATTTTTCATAAAAAAAAAATCTCAAGTGGAAACAAATTGTTTCCATGAAGAGTGAAAAGTGAAAAGTGAAGAGTGGAAAGTGAAGAGTGAAGAGTGAAGAATCAGCCCCCCTCCGGCTCCTCCCTTAGGGGGAGGGACGTGAGCGGGGAAGCTGATTCTATAAGGTCTCCCCTTCAATAGGGTGAGGCCTGGGGGAGAGAAATATAGGAGACGACGTGTCCCACTCCGCAGTCGTTAGGAGTGGTGATTGCTACGGCAAAGAAGCCTGAGGAGCCGGGCTGGGCTATCAGTCGTGATTCTCATCGTAGGCGTAGTCATAGCACCGGTTCAGGAGCTCGTTGAAGTCGTGGCAACGCTCCAAGTCGGCAAGGGCCTCTTTCAGAAAACCCTTGGACGTTATCTGACGCTTGGTTACGGGTTTGAATAGTGTGTATGTCTTCAGACGGTAATAGTCGCTATGCAGATCATTCTCGTCATAGCCCTTGGGCACCTTCTTCAGAGCCTCGTCCCAAGGCAGGGTGAAGTCCTTGCATTTCTCAAGCGTCTCGTGGAAATGCTCCCCTTCGAGCATTATCTCTTCACGTATGCTTTTTACCACCACTTTCTCGGGGTTATACATACCAGCCGCAAGGAGATAGGTGTTTGTGGCAGGTTCTACGTGGATGTAGTAGCCTGCCATGCCCGATTTCTTGCCCTTAGGACATACATAGACCCCCATCCACGTCTTGTAGGGTCTCTTGTCGTTGGTGAAGCGCAGGTTACGATATATGCGGTAAGTGATGTCGCGAAGTTGCAGGCCATGCACCCTTGTGTCAAATAGCTCTACACCTTGCATAAATTCTATCGCAAACGCGTCTAAGTCACGTTTAGCTGCCAGATATTCGTCCTTGTGGGCATCAAACCATCTCTTGTCGTTATTTTTTGCCAGTTGTTGCAGAAAGTCTATTATAGTTTTCATTTTTTTATTATTTATCCAAGTTTCGCGCCCTGAAAGGGCAGCCTGCTTATAGCCCAGGGCAGCGCCCTGGGTTTTTACGTGATTGGTGGGTGCGCCCTGTAAGGGCAAAAGAAGTTCATTCCGTTCTGCTGCCCTTTCAGGGCGTGAGTACTATTCGCTTTCATACCCAGGGCGCTGCCCTGGGCTATATGCTTTTGCCCTTTCTTGCTCCGATGCTCTACGCAAGCGTCCCTTAGGGCCGAGCGCAGGGCGTTTCCATACTTGCGGAATATGAATTAATTATGGTTTTTCTCAAGGAACCTGACATATTCGGATGCGGCGAGGAGGAAGGCTCCGGTGCCGAAGTTGGAGACGGAGTTTTTGTCCACTACCTGTCCGGGGATGGCTTTCTCGCCTATTGGCTGCACGTAGCCGATGGTGTTGTCGGGCTGCAGGGCGATGGTGGAGAGGTATCTCCACGCTTTCTGCGCATGCTGCACGTAACGCATGGGGAGGTAGCCGTTGTTGATGCCCCAGAAGAGGGCATAGCACATGAGGGCCGTGCCGCTGGTCTCATAGCCCGGAGCCTGGGCGGGGTCCATCATGGAGCGTGTCCAGTAGCCCTCTTCCTGCTGCAGGCTGATGGCGGCCTTGGCAAGACGCTGGTAATACTTTGTTATCTCGTCGCGGTATTTTCCCTTGACAGAGAGGCGACGCGCTTTGGCTGCGTCCATGTCTGACAGCACCTTGGCGAAGGCTGCCAGTACCCATCCGTCGCCACGGGCCCAGAAGTCTTTCTTGCCCGCTGCGGTGGTGTGCTTGGGATAGACATATTTGCCGTCACGGAAGTAGAGTCCGGTCTCTTTGTCGTACATGATGCTGTTGGCGTACTGCCAGTTGTCGTACATCTTGTCAAGGTATGCCTTGTCGCCCGTGAGGAGGTACATCTTTGTCATCACGGGCATGACCATGTAGAGCGCATCGGCCCACCACCAGTAGTCACAGGCCTTGCTCTGTGCCTCGTAGCCCATGACCTCCTTGGCACGCGCCACCATCTCGGGACGCTGAACGCCGGAGAGGTTGTAGAGGTCTATGTAGGTCTGGAAGCATATCTGCCAGTCGCCAAACAACACGAACTGAGGCTTTTCGCCGTACTTCTGGTAGAGCCACTTGCTCTTGTCGGGCTCTGTGGCACCGCACCAGTTGTTCTTCTCTGCCCACGCGAGGGAGTAGGCCATGAAGTTGTCGTAGTTGCCAAGGAGTTTGACAACCTCCATGTTGCCGGTGTGATAGACGGCATTATCCCAGAAGGCGTTGCCGGGATCGGGATGGCTCTGCTGCCAAGCGGCGTTGACATTGCGGATGATAGACTTGACCTCATCGGACTTTGGCGAAGCGGATAAAGTGAAGAGTGAAGAGTGAAGAATAAAACGATTAGAAAATTATAACGCATAAAGTGAAAAGTTAAGCCCCCCCGAGGGGAAATTAAAAATTAAGAATTCAAAATGCAAAATTAAAGCCCCCCACCGGCTCCCCCCTTAGGGGGAGGGACGAGAGATGAGGCATTATGAATTTATGAATTATGGAATTATTTTCTTGCATAGTTTGCTTATCACCCAAGCTATTGGGACTGATATGGCGAAGGTAAGGAGGAAGGTGGGCCAGTAGCCGAGGTGGAGCTGGTTCAGGGGGTTGAGGACGTACTGCGCATGGAGGAGGTATATCTCGAGTGAGATGCCACCGACGAAGGTGAAGAAGGCATTGATGCCTGCGCCGCTGGGCAGCCAGCGCGGAGTGGATTGCAGGGCTGTGGCAAGCCTTTCAAAGACGGCAGACATGATGAGGATGGTCGTGATGGCCAAGGGTATGTATAGCATTCGCTCTACGTAGAGAGGGAATTTGCCGTGGCGCATCTGCTCCAGCCACATGCAGGCAGAGAGGCTGACGATGAAGAAGAAAGCGACGAGGTACCACGTGCTGCTGTCGAGCTGCTTCTTCTGCCTCACGGCCTCAGCGATATTGATGCCAAGGAAGAAGATGGGCACGCGGCTCCAGAATATCTCGATATGCCCCACAGCAGCGTGGATGGGGATGACGTACTGCACTATGATGCACCACATGAGGGGCAGCACGACAAGCCATCGGAAGGCATCGTTGCGGCGCACCAGCTCCATATAGAACGGGGCGAAGAGGTACATCATCATGGTGGCGGGGACGTACCAGAAGGTGAGCTCGTCGAAACGCCAGAAGTTCCAGTTGAAGAACACCTGTCCGAAGAGGTTGATCCACGAGTCGGTGGTAGCGGCAGAGAAGTTGAAGCGGCTGATGTAGAAATAGCCCGCGATGATGAGCCACGCAGGGTATATGCGCTTGGCACGGTTGAGGTAGAAAGTGAAGAGTGAAGAGTGAAAAGTGAAAAATTTCTCATTCTTCTCGTGCATCTTGCTCCATGAGTACCACAAGCCTATGCCCGACAAGAAGAAGAAGATATCGACACCAAGATTGCCCATGCGCACGAGGCCGTACCAGTCGCTGCTTCTCGGTACCGGCACATGGAACAGCATGACAATGATGATGGCAAAGCCCATCAACTCGCCCCTGTATTTGGAAATGATGTTGAGATTCAAAACAAACGAATTAACGAATTAACAAATTAACGAATTAACAAATTAACGAATTCTTGCTCCAATACTTTACGCAAGCGTCACAAAGTGCCGAGCGAACGAGTTAACGAATTAACGAAATGTCGAGATAACGATATGTCGGTATGTCGAGATAACGGTATGTCGAGATGTCGAGATGTCTGAATTTTGAATTTTGCATTATTAATTATTAATTATCAATGCTACTGCGTAGGCGGAGATGCCTTCTTTACGGCCGGTGAAGCCGAGGCGCTCGGTGGTTGTGGCCTTGATGGAGATGTTATCGATATCGGTACCCATGACCTGTGCCAGACATTGCTTCATGGCCTCTACATGAGGATTCAGCTTTGGCTGCTCGGCACATACGGTACAGTCGATGTTTCCCAAACGATAGCCCTTGGACGCTATCAGGTCCATCGTCTTGGCAAGGAGTATCTTTGAGTCAATCCCATCCGTCTCTGCCGCCGTATCGGGGAAGTGGTAGCCTATATCGCGCATGTTTGCAGCCCCAAGCAGGGCATCGCAGATGGCATGTATCAGCACATCGGCATCGCTGTGTCCATCCAACCCGTATGTGTATGGTATCTTTATGCCACCAAGCCATAAGTCACGACCCTCCACCAAACGATGGACATCATATCCCATTCCTATTCTAAACATATATTTTTTCTTGGGTTAATCTATTTTCCAGTAATGGTCCTTGGGGAACGGCTTTCCGTTCCATGCCTTCACCTGTGTCCAGGGTTCGGCAGGGGTTGTCCAGAACGGGTGGTCAGCAGGCAGGCCCAAGGGGAGCAGCACCTCAGAGGTGATGTAGAGAGAGCCGTTGTTGGTGTACCAGTCTGCCACCTCGGGCTGACGTCCACAGAAGCCAATCGTCAGGTAGCCCTTTTCGTTGTAGTTGCCCGGGCTGTCCCACATCCTGTGCATCACGGCTGTGAGAGCGGCGCGCACCTGACCGTTGGTGAGTTCCTTTGGCAATGTCTGCTGCCACGCCATCATGGCCAGGGGCTGCATGGTGGCAAGGCGGTAAGGGATGCTACGCCCGAAGACGGGGAAGGTGCCGTCAGGGGAGATGAAACGCTCAAGGATAACGGAGTACTTCTGACAACGCTTCAAGGCACGCTCGAAGTACTGGGAGTAGTTGATGTTCCATCCACGCGCCTTCTTGTCGCGCATGGCCTGCAAGGTCTCAAGGTACATGGGGTGAAAGACAAAGGCAGAGTAGTAGTCGAAGGCGAAGGTGTCCTGTCCGTCACTATACCAACCATCACCAACGTACCATTCCTCCGTCTTTCTCACAGCCATATTGACACGATAGGCATCAAAGGGCGCTCCTGCCTTGGCGAGGAATGACTCCACCTCTGACGCGAAGAGCAGCCAGTTGGTGTAGGGCGGGTCAACGCGTCGCAGCAGGGTGAACTCGTTGATGTAGCGGGCCTTGGTGACAGAGTCGAGAGGCACCCAGAGAGCATCGTATGCCCTCAGCAGGCTGGAGGCGAGATAGGCTGCATCCACGAGTGGCTGTCCCTCTTTGCGCCACAGCAGGTAGTCCTTGGAATCAGGATCTACGGCATGGGCATAGGCTTTCAGCGCCCACTCCTTAAGCTGCTTACGCTGCTTGCCCTCGGCTGTATCATCATCGGGCAAGGCCAGCCACGGAGCTATGCCTGCCATCAAGCGCCCAAAGCACTCCATGTAGGTGACGCGCTTGTCGCGCTTGTCGAAAGAGGGTGACACCTCTATCTGCATCTCTGTCGATAGCATGCCACGCGACATGGGTTCGAGCACAGGCGCTGCCATGCGGTAAGCCTCCTGTGCCCAATACTCACGGTCACTCTGCGGAGCGACCTTCTTCTTTGCTTCAACGCTACAGAAAGAGGCGAGAAGCAAGGCAAGTGATAATACAGTTATTCTCTTAATCATGTTGTTACGCCTAATCTGCTTTGAACAAATCCTTTATGCCACCGATGGAGCCCATGAGGTTTGTGGCCTCGTATGGCAGGTAAACGGTCTTTGTGTCATTACCCTTAGCTATCTGCTCGAGAGTCTGTATGTACTTCTGAGCCAGGAGATAGTTTGCGGGATTGGTGCTCTTGCCTACGGCTTCGGTGATTTTCTCAATGGCAATGGCCTCAGCCTCAGCCTTGCGTATGCGAGCCTGTGCCGCACCCTCTGCCTGGAGTATCTCCTGCTGCTTTGCCGCCTCTGCACGGTTGATGGCAGCAGTCTTGTCAGCCTCAGACTTCAGGATGACGCTCTGCTTCTCGCCCTCAGAGGTGAGGATGGTGGCACGCTTGTTACGCTCTGCCTGCATCTGCTTCTCCATAGCCTGCAGCACGGATGCTGGCGGGGTGATGTCCTGAAGCTCCACACGATTGACCTTTACGCCCCACTTGTCTGTGGCATCATCAAGCACCTCGCGCAGCTTGGTGTTGATGGTATCGCGTGAGGTGAGTGTCTCATCCAGCTCCAGCTCGCCAATGATGTTACGCAATGTCGTCTGCGTCAGCTTCTCTATGGCATTGGGCAGGTTGTTAATCTCATAGACACTCTTGAAGGGGTCAACAATCTGGAAGTAAAGCAGGGCATTAATCTCCATCTGTATGTTATCCTTTGTGATAACATTCTGACGGTCAAAGTCATACACCTGCTCACGGAGATCGATGCTTGAAGTGTAAACATACCTGCCGCGCGAGAGCGCCACAATCTCCTTTGCCCTGTCGATGAAGGGGATGATGATGTTGATGCCAGGCTCAAGGGTGCTGTAATACTTTCCGAGACGCTCAATGATGCGGGTCTCAGACTGAGGAATGATAACGATGGTCTTCTTCAGCACTACGACTGCCAAGACCACAATAACGATTAGAAAAACTACTAAGAAGTCCATGGGAAAATTAAAAATTAAGAATTCAAAATGCAAAATTAAGCCCCCCCACCAGCTCCCCCCTAAGGGGGAGGGACGTGAACGGGACCACGAATTACACGCGCTCGGCCCAAAGGGACGCTTGCGTAACAACGTGGAGCAAGAATTTCACGAATTAACAAATTAACAAATTAACGAGATGACGATATGTCGGTATGTCGATATGACGATATGTCGGTATGTCGATATGACGATATGTCGAAGGGGCATTGCAAATTGTACATTGTAAATGGTAAATTGTACATCATCAAAAGGGGTATTTCTTTATTGCCAATGACAGTACCGATACTTTTACGCCGGGGATTGAGACGAGCAGTTTTCCGCATTCTGTCGTTGTTGCTCCGGTTGTTATTACGTCGTCGATGATGAGGAGGTGTTTGCCTGCCAGCTGTTCTGTTTTCTCAGGATTCAGCATGAAGCTGCCCTCCACATTCTCTTTCCTCTCCATTGACCACAGGCGCGTTTGTGAAACCATGAAGGTGTCGCGTCTCAGGCAGTCGTTGACTACCGGTATGCCCAGCACATCTGATATGCCTCGTGCCATCTCTTCGCTCTGGTTGTATCCACGTTCCCTGATGCGGCGTGAAGACAGAGGAACAGGAACGAGCCCGTCTATATCCTTGAAGAAATCCCTCTTCTCCAGTTCCTTCGCCATTCGGTGTCCCATGTAGCGGGGCACGTCCCTGCGGTGGCGATACTTTGAATAGAGCAGCTCCGTCATCGGCTCACCTTTATTATAATATAGGAGAGATGACACCCTCTCAATGGGCATCTTGCCGTAGAAGCGCTCTATCAGCCTGCTGTCATCGGTGATGCGCGGCAGTTTCAAATCGCACATGACGCAAATGACATCCTCGTCGGTCATAAGCCGCTCACCGCATATCACGCAATATCGCGGCAACAGGAAGTCGAGCAGAGCATGAACGAGATACATTTCGCAGTCTTCCCGTTACTCCACGGTGACAATGGTACTCTCGCGTGACACCACCCTGACCTTAGTACCTACAGCAATATCTGTGTCTCCCTTTGTCACGGCCCGCCATTCATCTCCGGCAATCTTCACATATCCGTAGCCGCCTACGGGTATAGCAGTCGTTACCCTACCCTGCTGTCCTATCATAGCATCGGCATTGGAGAGGCGTTCCTTCTTGGCATGCAGTTTCTTCATGAGCGATGGTCGCACAAACACTATGCACAACACGGATGCTACAGCCCACAGCAGCACCTGCAGCCATATTGGGGCACCTGCTATAGCGCAAATCATGGGCACTATGGCACCAAAGGCGAAACAGATGACGAACAGGTCACCGCTGCATAGCTCTATGAGCAGGCACAGGATGCACACGATAAGCCATGCGAGCCACATTGTTTCTATGAGGTAAGTTATCATGAGTTTGTTTAGTTTATTGGGTTAATAGGTTAATTCATATTCCGCAAGTGCGCCCTGAAAGGGCAACCTGCTTATAGCCCAGGGCAACGCCCTGGGTTTTGCCACGATTGGGAGGTGCGCCCTGTAAGGGCAAAAGAAGTTCATCCATGTTGTTCTGCTGCCCTTACAGGGCGTGATTACTATTCGCTTTCATACCCAGGGCGTTGCCCTGGGCTATATGCTTTTGCCCTTTCAGGGCGTTTTTCCACTTCTGAAACTTCAGTTATCTTATTTCCTGAACAGGAATGTCAGGTGCATGAAGACTGTGGTCAGGAGTCCGTAGTGGCGGGACATTATCCGGAACCGCTCCATGAGTGACTTTCGGTGGTTTTGCTTTGACATCCCGCCTGCCAGATAATCACAGAGTATAAGATGGGTATTGTGTAGGGGCAAGTGCATTTCCGCGGCCCTTTTCATCACTCTGATACACCAATCCACGTCAGCAGACAGCCGGTAGTTCACATTATATTCTATTTCGCGCGCGATGTCAGTCCTCACATAGAATGCCTGATGGCACACCAGCATACCGTGTCGGAATGATTTCCACGTCAGAGTCTCAGGGGGAGACAGGTGGCGCGGCCCAAGGTAGTTGCCTCTGCCATCCACGATGTTGGTATTCCCATATACCACAGCAGGACGCTCTGAGGGCTTGAAACGATCTATCTGACGTGCTATCTCCTCCAGCGTCGTGGAGGAATAGAGCCTGTCTCCCGCATTTATGAATACGATATAGTCGCCCGTAGCCCTCCTAATGGCCTTGTTCATTGCGTCATAGAGCCCTGAGTCAGGCTCGCTCACCACCTTCACCCTGGGGTATATGCGCACAACCCGCAGCGTGTCATCACTTGACTCCCCGTCTTGCACGATGTGCTCCACATGGGGATATGTCTGGGAGGCAATGCTCTCCATGGTGGTGCCTATGACGCCAGCGGCATTATATGTACATGTGATAACGGTAAACGATGTCATAGTGCAAAGGTAATAATTATCTTTTGAAACAAAGAAAAATCACAGAAAAAAGAGCAATGTTTGCCAATCTGTCATACTTTTTGCCATTTTGTCATACTAAAATCGGAATGGTATATATCTTGAAAAGGCAATTGCAGATTATAATTTCAAACAACTCAAAAAGCGAACAACTATGAACTACCCCAACGAACAACAAATGACAAACAAGGAAGCGCTCAACCGCTTCTGCAAGAATCTGGTGGCTGACGCTAAGAGCGGCAAGCTTGACCCAGTGATAGGGCGTGACGATGAGATACGACGAGTATTGCAGATACTGTCACGCCGTACGAAGAACAACCCTATACTGATAGGCGAACCCGGTACCGGTAAGACCGCTATTGCCGAGGGTCTGGCACAACGTATTGTGCGCGGTGACGTGCCGGAGAACCTTAAGGACAAGGAGATCTATACCCTTGACATGGGCGCGCTTGTGGCCGGTGCCAAGTACAAGGGTGAGTTTGAGGAGCGACTGAAAGGCGTCATCAACGGCGTAACAGAGTCTAACGGCAAGTACATCCTCTTCATCGATGAGATACACACCCTCGTAGGTGCCGGAGGCGGCGAGGGCGCTATGGATGCCGCCAACATCCTGAAGCCTGCATTGGCGCGTGGCGAGCTGCGTGCAATCGGTGCCACGACGCTCAATGAGTACCAGAAGTACTTTGAGAAGGACAAGGCTCTGGAGCGTCGATTCCAAATCGTAATGGTTGACGAGCCTGATGAACTCAGCGCCATCTCAATACTGCGTGGTCTGAAGGAGCGCTATGAGAACCACCACCGCGTACGTATCCAGGACGATGCATGTATTGCCGCCGTCACATTGTCAGCACGTTATATCTCAGACCGTTTCCTGCCCGACAAGGCCATAGACCTCATGGACGAGGCTGCTGCCAAATTGCGTATGGAGCGAGACAGCCTGCCGGAAGAGCTGGATGAGCTCTCACGCCACCTGAAGCAGCTGGAGATAGAGCGCGAGGCAATAAAGCGCGAGAACGACGAGGACAAGCTGAAGGAGCTGAACAAGAAGATCTCCGTGCTCCAGGATGAGGAGATGCGTATGCGCTCCGAATGGGTAAAGGAGAAGAACCTCGTTGACAAGATACAGCAGGACAAGCAGGAGATAGAGCGTCTGCGCTTTGAGGCAGACAAAGCAGAGCGCGAGGGCAACTACGGACGTGTGGCAGAGATACGCTATGGCAAGCTGCAGGAACTGGAAGAGGACATCAAACGCATCCAAGCAGAGATAAACAAGGATGGTGCGAGCAAGATGGTCAGAGAGGAGGTGACGGCAGATGACATCGCGGAGATTGTAAGCCGCTGGACCGGCATACCCGTTACGAAGATGCTGCAGAGCGAGCGCGAGAAGCTGCTGCACCTGGAGGATGAGCTGCACAAGCGTGTCATAGGCCAGGACGAAGCCATCAGCGCCGTCAGCGATGCCGTGCGTCGTAGCCGTGCAGGTCTGCAAGACCCGAAGCGACCTATCGCATCCTTCATCTTCCTCGGCACCACCGGCGTGGGAAAGACCGAGCTGGCAAAGGCGCTGGCAGACTATCTGTTCAATGATGAGAGCCTCATGACGCGTATCGACATGAGTGAGTATCAGGAGAAATTCAGCGTGACCCGCCTCATCGGTGCGCCTCCGGGATACGTGGGATATGACGAGGGCGGACAATTGACCGAGGCTGTGCGCAGAAAGCCATACTCAGTAGTGCTCTTTGACGAGATAGAGAAGGCCCATGCTGATGTCTTCAACGTGCTGTTGCAAGTGCTCGACGATGGCAGACTCACGGACTCCAAGGGACGTGTAGTGAACTTCAAGAACACCATCATCATCATGACCTCCAACCTGACAAAGGATCAGCTCTACGGTCGCGCTCCTATCCTTGACGGCAACGGTATGGTCAAGCCACCTATCAGGCCTGAGTTCCTGAACCGTATTGATGAGATTATCAACTTCCAGCAGCTCAACAAGGAGCAGATTGCCGACATCGTAAGGCTGCAGATGAAGAAGGTCAGCGACATGCTTGCAGAACAAGGCTTCACCCTGAATTGCACCAATGCTGCCATCGACACCATCGCAGAGGCTGGATTTGACCCAGACTTCGGTGCACGTCCGGTAAAGCGGGCAATACAAAGAGATGTGCTCAACGCCCTCTCAAAGTCCCTGCTCTCCGGTACCGTAGATAAAGGTCACCCCATCAATATCGACAGCAAGGACGGACAGATAGTGTTCAGCAACTAAGCAGAATGCTGGAATGAAATTTTAAAGTTACAACAATGGCGTAGGATGCTAATGCATGCTACGCCATTTGTATATAGTCTGACTTGCGGAACCAGATAAGTCTATAAAGCCACCGCCCTTACTTATAGATAAGGAACAGGAATGTCAGCAGCCATGCCAGTACGTCGAGCCGGATAAAACGGTCGTGTAGCAGCATTTTAGTTGGGTCGCCTGATTTCTCGTCAACCACGGTGAGCTGTATATAACGCAACAATCCCAGCAATACGTAGATACTAGTGAGATATATGTAGTGGCTTCCGAATTTTGCCATCACCTCGGGTGACACGGTGTACATGATATAGCACACCAGCATCACGCTGCCACAGATTGTCAGGGCCTGGTTGAGGAACGTAAGGTTATAGCGCCTCGTGTTATAGCGTGGCGATTTCCCGTCTTTGTTATACAGCAGCACATCATCGCGGCGCTTTGCAAATCCCAAGAACAACGTGAGCAGGAAGGTCATCAGCACCAGCCATTTACTTACCGTCACATCGGCAGCTATGCCCCCGGCAATAATACGCAGCACAAAACCGAACGCCAATATGGTCACATCGATAATAGCCTGACGCTTCAATATGGCACAGTATGCCACTTGCAATAACCAATAAAACACCACAATCATCAGGGCATTAACATCGGACAAGAGGAACCAGAGTATGGCAATGCTCACAGCTATCAGCGCAAACATGACAACATACGCTTGCTTGATGCTTACCGCTCCGCTGGCTATGGGGCGATTGCGCTTGGCATAGTGATTACGGTCAGCCTCCACATCGATGATATCATTGAAGCAATAAATGCTGGAGGCAGCCAAGCAAAAGGCCACAAACATTATAATACTATTCAGCAGCTGATCCATTTCAGTCAGCTGACCACCAAAGAATAATGGTATGAAGACAAAGACATTCTTCACCCATTGGTATGGGCGCATCAATTTTAAGATGTTGTTCATCTATGGGATATTGTTTTTATTATACTGTTAAAAATCATTGCCAGCACTATTGTCGTAACGATATATATGGCCAGACCGTCAAGCAAATCCCCATGACGGCTTATGGGAATGAATATCTTGCGTGTTATGGGGTGACAAACGAATATGGCTGCACTGACTCCTCCGACCCACGCAAAGGCTTTCAGGCACCATTGCGGCAGTAGCTTCACACAGCCCACATGAAGCAAGACGATGAATGCCGGCACCCATAGCCATGTGCTGAAAGAGAGGGAGAGGGCTATGACAGCCATTATGCTGATCAGGAAGAGGAAAAGATAGAAGCCTAAGCCACAGTCCGGCTTATCCGTCTGCAGCTTTGCTGCCAGCAGTCCCATGCCAAAAGGCAACATGCCGCCGATGCAGTTATACCTTATTATATTTATAGCATTACCGTCAGGGCTGCCCATGCAGGACTGCTGTATAGCCCAGCACACTATGACGGCACCAACGGTCCAGCCCCAATGCCTGCGATATAGCAAGAGGCGATAGACGATATAGAGCTGCATGATGAGCCCGAAGAACCAATAGGGACCGGGCCAGATGACCTTGTCGGGCACAGACGAGAAGTTGATTGTCATCGTCAGCTGCATGATAATATCCTGCCACGTCCAATGATGACGCCCTGGTGTAATCCAGTCAACCATAGCGAAGACTGCAAATCCGAGCAGCATCATGGGGAATAGCTTCATGAAATGTTTCCATAGGAACGAGGCAACTCCCTCCTCTTCGCTGCTGTGGGAAGGGGACGACCCTGCGTTTTCGTTACTATGGGAAGGGGATGCTTCATACTTCAGCACCAGTCCGTAACCGCTCAGGAACAGGAATACGGGCACTCCATAGTGGCCAAAGAAAGAGAACAGTTGCAACGGCAGGTCCCACGATGGAGCAGCAAGCAGGCTCATCAGCCTATCCACATTGCCCTGGTGAAACTGATATTCATTCTCTTTCACCATAGCGGAAAGCCAATGCAGGTAGTTGTGCATGAAGATTCCTATAATGGCAGCCCCTCTGAGCGCCGCACATTCTTGTCTATTTAAGAGTGTCATAGTCTATTTGGTGTTTCAGCAGTCGTGGTCTATGCTCATCATACGAGGGTGACAGCAGGTCGTACCTCGGGTTATAGTACTTGCAATGTATCTGCGCCAATCCCATGAGCAGGTGCGACAGGGCATCGGTCATATAGCGTTTGCTCCTTGCAGCCTTTATAGCGGCAACGGTCTCTGGATGTTTCGCCGCATATCGAGGTGTGGTGTATATCCACATCGGTATGAGAAACTCCTCATCGGCAAGGCGTTTGTTTATCCTCGCATCGTGCATTCTGCCAAAGAAGTGACGGGCTCCGGGGCCGAAAACCTCTTCTCCATGGTCTGGCACATAGACTATCACCGCCTCTTTGTCCTTAAAGCGCTCCACAATCTGGTTTACCACAGAATCGTTATACCACACGGCATTATCGTAATAGCCCATGATCTTGCGTCTCTTCTCCGGCATATCCATGTCATTGGGATAGTCTCCTGCGCCCCAGCGCTTTTTGCTGTTG
Source organism: Prevotella sp. (assembly GCA_017478025.1). Classification (GTDB taxonomy): domain Bacteria; phylum Bacteroidota; class Bacteroidia; order Bacteroidales; family Bacteroidaceae; genus Prevotella. Next base: position 62,703 of record JAFVGZ010000012.1, on the reverse strand, counting down.
GGGCAACGGATGCGATAGTTCACGTGCATTCCCATGAGGTGGAATATGGTAAGATGCTTAGAGCCTGACACCTGTTGCTCATCTCGAGGCGCCACCTGAGCGTCATAGTCTTGCAAGAGGCCTTCGTCAAAGACATGCAGCTTATCATTTCGCACGTCAAACTGTGCCTCTGACAGCGTTTCGTTGTTGATAAAGAAACCGCCGCTGAAGTCATATACGGCTTCCTTAGCCTGCGGCAGGAACTGATTGGTGAGGAACCTCACCTCATATCCTGCTTTCCTGAATATCTCGCAGAAGAGCGGATAGTCACACCACTCAGCGGTATCGCCGACACAATAGGTCGTCATAAGATGCTTAAAGACGAAACTGGTGAGGTTCCAGGGCGACACGACATCTTGCAACGGTGTCAGCAGACCTTTTTTGCGCAGCCTTACCTGATTGGGCATATTAGCCTTGTCATATCCGTACAGCTGTGCATGACGGCGGTTAAAGCTCTCGCCTATTATGAGCACTATCTCGCTGCTGTCCACGGTACATGAATCAATCGTGACCTTATCGACCTGATCTGTCAGTCGTACAAGCTGCCGGCCTATGAGCTCGTTGCTCCTGATAGAGAAAGCAAGTCGCATAGGGGGCTGATACATCTCTGTGTGCGGTCTGTACGCCAAGCTGTGCTCTACCTGCCCTATCGTCTCGCGCGACATTGTGTAGGCATACAGGGACTTGTTCTCCCACGATAGCGTGGTAAGACAAGCGAGGCCTGCGAGCACCGCTACATCTATGCCCACCCTCACCGGCGTAGGCAGATGCAGCAGGCTAAGCCTCCATCCCGGCAAGCGACTGTCATTGTTCTTGCGCTTCAGCCGTCTCTGCCCTATTATGCAAAAGACATGCAACAGCGGCACAAGCATTATAATGCCTACCGGGCCCCACAGAATGTCAGGCGTGACATAGCTCTGAAAGAACTCACCCGCTTCGTTGCCTGTCGTCTCGCCTGTCAGGAGGAGCATAGTAGGGTTAAGCGTGCAACCAAACTTTGCAAAACAGAATGTATCAATGATATACAACGGATACATGAATGCGTAGGTCAAAGCACGCAAGGCGAGCGTAACGGCTCTCCTTACCTTCTCTTTTGCACGGCGGAACGGCTGCGAACACACCCATCCAATAAGCATAATCACCGCCGATGCGACATACACATCCAGTAACAATTCCCATACAGCATTATCATACATCCTCGCATCCTTATAGGGAGGCACGGTGACAATGCTGCTCACCATCCCCAGAACAAACATAAAGAGGAAGAAACGAGTTGCTATGGGGCGTATCAATAGTGGCATGCTATTCACGAATTAACAAATTGACGTATTATGGTTAATACGGCTGCAAAGTAAGTAAAAAAAGATGAAACAGGCAAATTTTAACCAAGAAAAAGAAAGCCTCAGCCTGATAAAAAGCATAAATCTCACCCGCGAAACGTATTTGCGCGGCATATACACCCTTCATTTGACAATCATCAAAAAATCAACACGTTATTGCATTTTCATCCCAAAACTGTGTGCGCAAACAAAATATATCCATTACCTTTGCGGCCGTAACGGTATTGTTGCACCTTTGTGTATGGTGCTCTTTACCATATTTATTAACTGGAAGTTGGGAATAATTCTGTGACACAACAGACAGGTTCTTTCATTACCCACCGTGATGATCCTACCACCTGGACAGTTTTTATTCTCTGAGAGGCAATTTCGACCAGCTGCACTATTCGCCATCATGCTCCGCAATAAGCTGAACGGCACTACGAAGAAATTACCCACTATTTTTCTGAGAGGCTCACACCAACCAGAAATAGTAGATGTGCAAGACGCCAAATTGCAAGAACTAAGACTTCTGAAACATTAACATCAATGTATTTCAGTAAGATTGCTAAAGTAACTCTTTTCACAACGATTATCACCCTTAGTTCGATGAGCACCATAGCTCGCGAGAACACAAACAAAAGATTTAACTGGGGACCTCTTATGGATGCAATCACCCAGGTAGAAAGTGAAGGAAACAGTCGTGCCGTAAGCGGCAACCAATGTGGCGCAATGCAGATTACACCTATACTCGTAGAGGACTGCAATGCCATACTCAAGAAAAGAGGCGAGAAGAAACGCTTTACGCTCAACGACAGGTTTAGCGTAAAGAGAAGTCGTGAGATGTTCGTGCTCATCATGAGTCACTATAATCCCACGAACAACATCGAGAAAGCCATCCGTATATGGAATGGTGGTGTAAACTATACTAACAAAGGAACTCAACGCTATTACAAAAAGGTAATGGCTCTATATAAACAGTAACCCACAAGAAAAGGTTACGTATTGCACACAAAGAAGATGCACGGACGGAATAGTTGGTGCATCTTTTTTTTTTTGCGCTATCAAGTCAATTTGTGAGTTCATTGGGAAAAATTTTGCCACATAAAAAAAATATACTACTTTTGCAGCACGCGAGTAGGAGGCGACGTGTCTCACGTCGCAACAATCTGCTGGATTGCGACGTGAGACACGTCGCCTCCTACTAATGACATCTTCGTTATATAGAAGAATATAGAGTATATTTGCAAAAACAGAATAAGGACAGCAGAAGGTCATGAAGAAAAAAAATTTACTTGTAATACTGTTGGCTGCCATAGCGCTGACAGCGTGTGTTGACTCCGTTGAAAACAGCAATGGAAGTGACGGATTTGACACCCACGACGCGGGGAGTAAAATCGCATTTACAGAGAAGACTGTACCCGTAAATCGTGGCGGCAAGGAAGCTACGCCGGTAAAGCTGCGCTTTTATGAGGATCAGCCTAACGTAGCCTATATCTCCGCAAGCAACTTCCACCACATGATGTTGCCCCAACAACAACTGACTGTCAACAGGACAGGCGACAGCTACGAGTTGAATAGCCATGACGGACAAGCAGTGGTCAACATTAGCAATGACACCTTTACAAGCGATGACTTTGAGGCTTTCACCAACATGCAGTCGCTCACTGGGCAGAATCTTCCCAACATCGAATATGATGAGTCAGGATTTGTGCGTTTCAAGAGCATAAAGAAGACACCCGAGACGGCTCGCGTGACATTCGATTTCCAGAAATACGGCATTGACCTACGTGGTGACCAGACAGATGTATATTTCCCGTTCACTCTGCTCAATAACCTCTATACCGATATTAGCCTGCGTACAGCAGGTTTCAACGGCGAGCGTATCGTCATCAGCGTCGATGCTGAGGAGAGCCCACTTCAGCTGGTTGACTCTACATTCACTATCACCAGCTTCCTGCGCGAGTCAATACCAGCCGACCTGGCTAAATATCGTTATAAGGATCTTTGCTTTGTCATGGACAAGATTCTGGGGCACACCAAGCGTTCACCATACGAGAGCCAGCGTATTGCCATAGGATTAGACAAGATGCTGGAGTCTCAAGGAGAGGAGGGACTAACGGTAAAAAAGTTGTTGCAGTCAACCAACACTGCAGAGTTTGTGCTGGGCATGCAGGCATTGCAGTATTACTTAGATGACGGTGGACACACCTGGCTCAATATCTCCCGCTACTGCCCGAAATCCGCATTGCCAAGTGTCAACCAACGCGTTGAGAAGGTGCGCAGTGCCTACCCTGTGGCAGCCCGACTGGCCGATGAAGGTTCAAAAACTCCATTGGGAAAACAATCTCTGGAGAAACAGATGAACACAGTCCGGGAACAAGTGTTAGGCAAGGGCCGCTATTTTAAGAAAGGCAACACAGTACTGTGTGTTGTCTATACGTTTGAAGAACTTGACTGGAATGGCTGGAAGAATTATTACTCTGGCGGACCTAAGCCCACATTGGAGAAGACTCCCAATGACGAGATATTGAATTTCTATAAAGCCTGGCAGCAAGCTTCTGCTGACCCGGAAGTGGAGAATTTCATCATTGACTGCTCCTCTAACATGGGAGGATCGCTTGATATTCTGACTGCCTTCACATCGATTTTATACAACGACACATACTGTCACTACATCAATACGATGACAAACCAGGCGTGTGTGTGTGATTATGACGTGGATCGCAATCTCGACGGCAAGTACGATGATAAGGACAAAGAGGTGACCAATCGTCTGAATGTAGGCCTGTTGTGCAGCGCATGCACCTGGTCATGCGGCAACCTGTGTACAGCCCGTTTGAAGGAACTGGGTGCTCTCATCATCGGCGAGACCAGTGGTGGCGGCTCATGCGCCATCACTCACATGGCTACGCCAGACGGCTTAAACTATCGCATCTCTACATTCCGAAACCATGCTACATATAATGGTGGACAAAGCGTTGACCCAGGCATTGAACCACACAAGAAGTTAGACCGTGTCAATCATCCAGAGTCGTTCTATGATCTGGAAGCATTGGGCAAGATGATGGATGAGTATTACAAAAAATAGCCAGTAAAGAGAGGGGGCACTTCAAATCTGAAGTGCCCCCTCTCTATTTACTTTATCTATTACCTGCAATAGAAATACTACACGAGTTTTTTCTGGAAGTTCCATGAGTCGCGGCACATATCCTCTATGCCGTACTGTGCTTCCCATCCCAGCTCGGCCTTTGCCTTAGCAGGGTTGCAGTAGCATGTAGCGATGTCACCTGGGCGGCGGGGCTTAATGACGTATGGCACCTTGAGGTTGTTGGCCTTCTCGAATGCCTTTACCACGTCAAGCACAGAGTAACCGTGACCTGTTCCCAGGTTATAGATGGCGATGCCGCAGTTTCTCTCTATGGCCTGCAGCGCTGCAACATGGCCTGTAGCGAGGTCAACCACATGGATATAGTCTCTCACGCCCGTTCCGTCTGGAGTGTCATAATCGTTGCCAAACACGCCAAGCTCCTTACGTATGCCTATGGCTGTCTGCGTGATATAAGGCATAAGGTTGTTCGGTATGCCGTTAGGGTTCTCGCCTATCAGTCCGCTCTTGTGTGCACCGATGGGGTTGAAATAGCGCAGCAACACTACATTCCACTCCGGATCAGCCTTCTGCACATCCATCAGCACCTCCTCAAGCATGGACTTTGTCTGACCGTAAGGGTTGGTGCAATGTCCCTTGGGGCACTCCTCTGTGATTGGGATGATAGCGGGATCGCCATAAACAGTAGCACTTGAGGAGAAGATGATGTTCTTGCAACCGTTCTGACGCATCACGTCGAGCAACACGAACGTGGCGTTCATATTGTTCTCATAATACTCCAGCGGCTTTGCCACACTCTCGCCCACAGCCTTCAGGCCCGCAAAGTGTATCACCGCGTCTATCTTATGGCTCTTGAACACAGCATCCATGGCGGCGTGGTCTCTCACGTCTGCCTTAATGAACGGGGTCTGCTTGCCTGAGATTTCGTCAATGCGCTTGATGACTTCCTCTTTTGAGTTTACGAGGTTATCCACGATAACCACCTCGTGTCCGGCGTTGTAGAGCTCTACTGCGGTGTGGCTGCCTATATAGCCTGCACCGCCTGTCAGTAAGATCTTCATAGTTTCTCTTGGTTTTATTGTTATTATTATTTCTTTTTTCTTCGTATTGTGGACTACCCGCTCTATGCTGTTACCACACCCATGTGCCAGCCCGCTAATTTGTTTACGAGCCCCTTGAATATCAGCAGTTGATCCACCACTATCTCATGCTTGCAATGCGGCGTTATGACCTTAGCCATTCCTCCCGTAGCAATGATGTGCGGCATCTTGTCACCGTCCCTCAGGTTCAAGTCCGACTCCTCCATGATACGGTCTATTATGCCGTCTATCATGGCCGCGGTACCATATACCGTACCGCTCTGCATGCTCTCCAGCGTGTTGCGTCCTATGATATGGCGGGGCTTCTCAATGTTGATAGCCGGCAGTTGTGATGCCCTTGCGCTGAGTGCATTGAGCGATGTCTTCACTCCCGGGATTATCATGCCGCCCAGGAAGCAACGGTCCTTGTCTATGACACTTATCGTTGTTGCCGTACCCATGTCAATGATGATTGCCGGTGCGCCATACGTGGTCACGGCTCCTACTGCATCAGCCAATCTGTCATTGCCCAGCTGCGAGGGTGATTCTACACCTATCGTCAGGAAGCGTGCCGCATCCTTGAAGGAGAACATACGCGGATATACCCCCGTGAGGTCTGATATGGCCTGCGCTATATCGTCGTTGACCTCTGGCACTACAGACGATATCGCCACATCCGTCACATCGCTGAAGCGTAGCTGATACTTCTTTGAGCCGGTATATAGCTCATGCCTGAAGTACGCCATTGTCTGCTCCTTCAGCGTCTTGAAACGCCAAGTGCGGCTGATTGTACCGTCACTCTCCATCACGGCAACCACAACGGTAGAGTTACCTATGTCTATCAGAAGTTTCATCTTATCTCTTTCCTGCTAACTCTGTCAATATCATGTCTGCCGTCTCTTCCTTGCTGCACAGCGGAAGTTCCTTCATGCCGTCCCTGGTGATTATCGTCACCTTATTGGTATCTACCGCAAAGCCTGTTGCTCCTTCGCCCTCTCCGGAACGGCTGATACTGTTGGCACATATCATATCCGCATTCTTCTTCTCCAGCTTACGGCGCGAGTTCTCTATCAGGTTCTCTGTCTCCATAGAGAATCCCACCAGCATCTGTCCCTCAGGCTTGTGCTCACCAAGGTACTGCAGTATGTCCTTCGTACGCTTCAGGGGGATTGACATATCCCCATCGGCCTTCTTTACTTTCTGTTCTGCGTATGATGCGGGGGTGTAATCAGCCACGGCGCTACACATTATTATAATGTCCTGCTCCTGCTGGCGTTCTGTCACGGCTTCATACATCTCCTCTGCCGTTGTCACATCAACCACGTTGCACCCGGGACATGCCTTCAGGCTCACGGGACCGCTGACCAGCGTCACGTCGGCACCGCGCAGCTGCGCCATCTTTGCAAGCGCATACCCCATCTTGCCTGATGAATGGTTGGTGATATACCTCACGGGGTCTATTGACTCCTGCGTAGGTCCGGCACTTATGAGCACTCTCCTACCCTTCAGGTCTTTCTCCCGCGCCACAGCCGTCATGATGTGCCACATCAATGTTTCCTCATCAGGCATCTTGCCGCTTCCCACGTCTCCGCAGGCCAGGCGCCCAGAGGCAGGCTGCACAATCCCGTAGCCGAACCGTCTCAGCTTCTCCACGTTATCCTGCACTATCGGGTTCTCCCACATCCCCGTGTTCATGGCGGGTGCTATGATGCATGGAGCCTTCGTAGCGCATATCGTAGTGGTGAGCATATCATCACAGATGCCCCCGGCTATCTTGCCTATCACGTTGGCAGTAGCCGGAGCCACCAGCACCACGTCGGCCAACTTTGCCAGCGACACATGCTCTACCTTGAAATCAAAGTTACGGTCAAAGGTATCCACGATGCATTTGTTTCCCGTCAAGGTCTCAAACGTCATCGGGGTGATGAAGTGGCACGCGTTACGCGTCATGATGACGTGCACCGTAGCATGTTGCTTCACCAGCATCGAGGCCAGATTAGCTATCTTATACGCCGCGATGCTTCCCGTCACTCCGAGCAATATGGTCTTATCTTTCAGCACTAATTATGAGTTGAGAGTTGAGAGTTGAGAGTTGAGAGTTGAGAGTTGAGAATTATGATTACAGAACAGAGAATTTTGAATTCTTAATTCTTAATTTTGAATTCTTAATTTTTAATTTCAATTGTCTTCCAGCCTTCCGTGCTTCTCGTAGTTCGCCTTGCGCACAATGCCATTCTTCTCATCCACGAATATCACCATTGGCTTATGCTCCTTGGCCTCTTCGGGAGTCATCGTGGCATAGGCCATGATGATTATCTTGTCGCCGACGTCAACAAGTCTCGCAGCGGCCCCGTTCAGGCAGATAATGCCCGAACCCGCCTCGCCTGCTATGGCATAGGTCTCAAAGCGATTACCGTTGTCGATGTCGGCAATCTCCACTTTCTCATACTCCACGATACCCGAAGCCTCAAGCAATTCAGAATCTATCGTGATGCTGCCCACATAGTCCAGGTCAGCCTGTGTCACCACCGCGCGATGGATTTTGGATTTCAGTAGTGTTATGTTCAAAACAATTTTATTTACCATGTACAATGTACAATTTTTTACAATGTACAATTTTCATTTGGTCATTTACAATTTTTCATATACCCGCGAAGGTTCTTCCTTTAGATTTGCCTCCTGCGTTTGCTTGTCAACTTTAAGCCATATCATGGCATCAAACCTCTGAGGCTCCTTCTGCTCTCCTGCCCCAGGGGGCAAATAGTACATAACTCAATAAAAATTGTACTTTGTAAATTGTAAATTGTACATCCTATATTACATAATCTTATATTATAAAGTTGTCTATCAGCCTTGTCTTTCCTATATATACCGCAATGGCTACGAGTGTCTCGCCTGTGATGGTCTCTACGCGCTGGATGTTCTCAAAGTCCACCACCTCTACGTAGTCTATCCTTGCCAGCGGCTCTGTCTTCAGGCTCTCGGTTATCACCTCCTTCACCTTCTCTGCGCTCTTCTCGCCCTGCTCTATGAGCGCCTTGCCCTTCTTCAGGCTCTGCGAAAGTATCAGCGCAGCCTGGCGTTCTGCCGGCGAGAGGTAAGTATTGCGGCTTGACTTTGCCAGACCGTCCTCCTCACGCACTATCGGGCACGCTACTATCCCTACAGGGAAGTTCAGGTCACGCACGAAGCGCCTTATCGTTGCCAGCTGCTGCGCATCTTTCTGGCCGAAGTATGCCTTGTCTGGCAGCACGATGTTGAACAGTTTGCCCACAACCGTGCACACCCCGCGGAAATGTATAGGACGCACAGCGCCGCAAAGCAGCTCTGTTGTCTCCGTGGTGTCTATGAACGAGGTGAAATGACCCGGATACATCTCCTCTGGCTCGGGGTTGAATATCAGGTCGCCCCCAACCTCTTCCACAGCCTTCATGTCGCGATTGATGTCACGCGGATAAGCCTCCAGATCCTCCGTAGGACCAAACTGTATCGGGTTAACAAACACCGACACGACGGTACGGTCATTCTGCTCCACCGACTTGCGTATCAGGCTCTGGTGACCCTCATGCAGGTAGCCCATCGTGGGAACCAGTCCTACGGTCAGACCCTCCTTGCGCCACTCAGACACTATCTCTCTTACCTCTTTTATTGTATGTACTAACTTCATCTTTTTTCTCTTTTTATGGCAGGGATTAGCAAACCCTGCCTTTATTCAAAACGAATGCTCCTCGTCGGGATATGTCCTCTCCGCTACTTCTTTCCTGTACTGTTTGAATGCCTCAAGCATCACGTCGTGCACATCGCCAAACTTCTTCACAAACTTGGGCACGTACCCGCCGGTATATCCTATCATATCCTGATACACCAGCACCTGTCCGTCGCACCCGTTGCCTGCGCCTATACCGATGGTGAGGATATCCAACTCCTCGGTCACCTGTCTGGCTATGTCTGCCGGCACACACTCCAGCGTAACAGCGAAGGCACCTGCCTCCTGCACGGCCCTGGCATTGCTCAGCAACCTTTGCTTCTCAGCGTCGGTCCTTGCCTGCACCTTGTAGCCGCCCATAGCATTGACCGACTGAGGTGTCAGCCCTATGTGGGCCACCACCGGTATGCCAGCCTCCGTAATGGCCTTGATACGGTCGGCATACTCTGCGCCGCCTTCCATCTTCACCGCCTGGCAACCAGTGCCCTTCATGATGCGTCCCGCATTCATCACGGCATCGCGCACCGACGGCTGATAAGACATAAACGGCATATCCACAACCACGAAGGCATTCTTCGCACCTCTGCACACAGCCGCGCCGTGGTGTATCATATCCTCCACGGTCACCGCCAGCGTGTTCTCATAGCCAAGAATGACATTGCCCAGCGAGTCGCCAACCAAAATGGTATCCACTCCAGCCTCGTCTATGATGCAAGCCGTTGGATAGTCATAGGCCGTCAGCATACTGATGGGCTCACCACCCTTCCTTGCCAGAAGGGTCTTTATTGTTTGCTTCATTTCTTTACGTTTCTCGTTTTGAGAGTGCAAAGTTACGAATATAATTCCAACCGTAGCACCCTTTTACAAAGAAAAACTCAAAGCACCAACCCTATTTAAGGTTTTTTCACAAAGAACACAGGTTAATTAATTTATCGCTCGTGCCTACGGGACACTTGAGTAACAGAGCGGAGCGGAACAGGGATACGATTCCAATCATGCCTATTTCTTTCAAAAAAACGCCCCAATTTCTGTTATACCCGAAATTACAAAATGACACTTTTTTAACTAAAAAATGAACAAATTGTCATTTTGACTTTTTCCACTAAAAAATGAAATCTAGAGCGGCGCTTGTTGAGGGAAAAGGAAAAACTGGACAGAAAATTTGCAATTAGAACATTGAAAATCCTGTTTTCGGGTGTGGAAGCAGGTCTTTTAGGGTGTCCGCGATGGTGCGGAAGACCCTTCTCGCAGGTCTATTAGGGGGTAATCGTAGGTCTTTTACCCTGATTTTTGTGGCCCGTTTTTCGGTTTTGTTGTTCTGTTTTGATGGATAAACCATCAAACACTCTGATGTTCAGAGTGTTAGCCATTCGTGCTCTCTCGTGCGATATTTGCGAGCGCGAGTGACTTTGCTCCGAAATTTGCCCAAATTTTGAAGGTTCAAAAATCGCGATTGTCACAAAAAAGGCCCAAAAATGAACAAATTGACATTTTGCCTTTTTCTCGTCTTTAGGTGTGCAAAGGTAATAAAAAAAATTCAATTAAATCGCAGTTTGGCGATTTTATTTTGGCAAAAAATTGGCGGCAGTCAAAAAAATTTATTGAGTCCGTCTTTAAAGCGAAAGTTGAATCTACTTACTCAAGCAAGTGCGCCCTGAAAGGTAGGGCGTTTTTCCACTTGCGAAAGTTGAATCTACTTACAATAGTAGAGCTGACCTTAACCTTAATGACAAACACCCCTCTCCTTTGGGCTTTTGACCGGGGAGAGGGGTGTTTGTAAGATATCGTAATAAGTTGTTATGCCGATGTTTAGAGCGTTACTCCGTTTTTGAAGATGGAGATTTCGCGGTAGCCGTTGATTTCGTTGCGAGCAGGCTCGCCAGAGGCTACGGAGAGGACTTTATCTATGAACTCAGGCACAAGCTGCTGCATGGTCTTGCTGCCATCAACGAGCTGTCCGGCATTGAAGTCTATCCAGTTGGTCTTGCGGTTGTAGAGGTTGCTGTTGGTGGAGATCTTCATTGTTGGGACGAAGGTGCCGAATGGCGTGCCGCGTCCTGTGGTGAAGAGCACGAGATGGCAGCCTGCAGAGGCAAGGGCTGTGGAGGCTACGAGGTCGTTGCCCGGTGCAGAGAGCAGGTTGAGACCTGTGGTCTGCAAGCGATCACCATATTCCAATACGCCGCTGACTGGGGCGCGTCCACACTTCTGCGTGCAGCCAAGAGCCTTGTCTTCAAGAGTGGAGATACCACCGGCCTTGTTGCCCGGAGATGGATTCTCGCCCACAGGCTCGCCGTGAGAGAGGAAGTAGTTCTTGAAGTTGTTGATGAGAGATACGGTCTGCTCGAAGAGCTCAGGTGTCTCACAACGGTTCATCAGAATGGTCTCAGCGCCGAACATCTCTGGTACCTCGGTAAGGATAGACGTACCGCCCTGTGCCACGAGCCAGTCAGAGAACTCACCCTCGAGCGGATTGGCAGTGATGCCGGAGAAGCCGTCAGAGCCGCCACACTTCAGACCTACGCGCAGCTTGGATACAGGAACTTCCTCGCGAACGTCCTGACGCGCTTTCTGATAGAGCTCACGCAGAATCTCCATACCTGCCTCTACCTCGTCGCCCTCTACCTCCTGGGTGATGAGGAGCTTGATGCGGTCCTGGTCATAGTCGCCAAGTGTCGCCATGAAGTCATGGGGCTGGTTGTTCTCACATCCGAGAGAGAGTACCAGGACAGCACCTGCATTGGGATGAAGCACCATGTCGCGCAGGATCTTGCGGGTGTTCTCGTGGTCGTCAGAGAGCTGTGAGCAACCGAAGTTGTGGTGCCAAGCGTGAATGGCATCGATGCCCTCCAAGCCAGTCTCTTTCTCCAACTGGGCTGCCATCTTCTCTGCTATGCCGTTGACACAGCCTACGGTAGGCACAATCCATATCTCATTACGCACTCCGACATCGCCGTTCTTGCGCTTATAAGCCTTAAAGGTACGGTTTTCCTTGGCGATGTTAAGTTTCTCGTTTACAGGATTATATGTATATTCAAGTGTACCGGCAAGATTAGTCTTCAGATTATTCTCGTTGACCCACGTACCAGCCTTGAGAGCTGTGCGTGCGTGACCGATAGGATAGCCGTACTTGATGATGTCCTCACCCTCATTCTTGTCGGCCAAAAGGACCTTGTGACCTGCGGGGGTGTCTTGAAGGACGGTGATGTCCTTGCCATCAACGGTGATGACTTCTCCCTGACTGATAGGCTGCAGACAGACAACAACGCTGTCGGCAGGATTGATTTTCAGAAATTTCTCCATAGTGTTTTTGTGTTAGCAGTATATTTTATAGATGTTTGCGCGAGTTAGATTTGTGTGCGGCGATAGAAATCGACATTCTCTTTTGAGAGGATTTCTATCGGCATGTAATTGACAGCAGTAACATGCTTTTTGAGTATTACAGCCCTTACGAGGGCATCGATGCTATAGTAGCCTTGCTGATAGCCATGCTGCGCGATGAGGAAAGATATGCTACCCTCCCTGACACAACGGGCGTTCTTCTCCACCATGTCGTAGCCCATAATCTGGATGTTGCGGCGATTGGTATTGAGCAGGAAGTCACCCACGATGTGCGCCTTGGAATTGAGCGTGATGCAATGGTGCGTGTCGGGGTGGGAGTTAAAGTATTCCTCGAGCAGGACGTTGTGCTGACGCTTGGTGCTCTGGTACGGCAGGTCAAGCACATTGATCTTTATCTCAGGGAAATGGTCGTGCATGTAGTGCCTGAACCCTACCTCGCGGTTGTCCTGCTGCTTGCTGGCTACATTGACACCGTCGAGGGTCTGCTTCATGAGCATGATCTCTTTCTCCTTGCCGGCCAGGAGCATGAGCATCTTGGCAGCAAAATAACCGGAGGCGAAGGAGTCCTGCCCGTAGAAGGCAAGGGGCCTGAGGTCGGGCAGATAAGAGTCGAGCATGATGAACGGTATCTCCTCGGCATGGAGGATATCGGTGAATTCGCGCGTCACATCGAGCTTGGAGGGCACCATGACAATGCCATCCGGGTTTTCTTCCAGTATGGCTGTGTATTGCTCGCGGAACGATGCGACGTCATTGCGGCGATAGTATTTGAATGTGACATAGACATGGAAGTCGCGTCGCGTGTCACAACATTTGCGCTGCCCCTGCTCTACCTCTTCCCAATAGGCCTCACTTTCATGTTTGGGCATGAGGCAGAAGAAATCGAAACGACGACTGTTTGCCAGGGCGCTGGCATACATATTTGGCTCGTAGTGTATCTGTGCAAGTACGGCGCGCACCTTCTCCAGTGCCTTCTTTGACACATTGGGGCGATTGTGCAACACACGGTCAACGGTTCCTGTGGATACGCCGGCTTTCTCAGCTATGTCTTTGATTGTGTAACGCATATTGCGTGCAAAAGTAATGAAAAAACATAAATTGTGCGAACACACAGTCGTTTATTTTCACAAAAAAAGAAAAAATTAGCAGTTTTTACGGGTTTTTCTTGTCGGATTGGCGATTTCTTTATAAATTTGCACAAACGCAGCAATATGTACAATTTACCATGTACGATGTACTATTTGGAGTTGTACTACCTTTATATAAATGCATTACAGACTTAATACGATTAAACCCAAATTATAAACAAGTCTAATTTTACAACTAAACAAACAAAAAAATTATGGCAAAAGTAGTAACATTGGGCGAGATTATGCTCCGCCTTTCTCCTAACGGTCAGGACCGTTTCATTCAGACAGATGTATTCCGTATCATCCCCGGCGGTGGTGAGGCTAACGTAGCTATCAGCTGTGCCAACTATGGCCATGACGCTTATCTCGTAACAAAGCTTCCCGCTCACGAAATTGGTCAGATTGCAGTGAACTCTCTGCGTCGTTATGGCGTAAACACAAAGTTCATCGCCCGTGGTGGTGACCGTGTAGGACTGTACTATTGCGAGACCGGAGCATCTATGCGTCCATCAAAGGTTATCTATGACCGTGCCAACTCTGCAATCGCAGAGGCTGACCCATCTGATTTCGATTTCGATGCTATCATGGAGGGTGCTGACTGGTTCCACTGGTCTGGCATCACACCAGCTATATCTGACAAGGCTGCCGAGCTGACAAAGCTGGCTTGCCAGGCTGCAAAGCGTCACGGCGTAACAGTGTCTGTTGACCTGAACTTCCGCAAGAAGCTGTGGACCTCAGAGAAGGCTATCTCTATCATGCGTCCTCTGATGGAGTATGTTGACGTGTGCATCGGCAACGAGGAAGACGCAGAGCTGTGCCTGGGCTTCAAGCCAGACGCTGACGTAGAGGGCGGTGAGACCAATGCTGCCGGATATGAGGGCATCTTCAAGCAGATGAAGGAGCAGTTCGGCTTCAAGTATGTGGTTTCTACACTGCGTGAGTCATTCTCTGCTACATTCAACGGCTGGAAGGCTCTGATTTATGACGGTAAGGAGTTCTATCAGTCTAAGCGCTATGAGATTAACCCTATCATCGACCGCGTAGGTGGCGGTGACTCTTTCTCTGGCGGTCTGATCCACGGTCTGCTGACAAAGCCAAACCAGGGCGAAGCTCTTGAGTTCGCAGTTGCTGCATCAGCTCTGAAGCACACCATCAACGGTGACTACAACCTCGTTTCAGTTGCAGAGGTAGAGGCACTTGCAGGCGGTAACGCTAACGGACGAGTACAGCGTTAAAATTAATAATTAAAAATTCAAAATTCAAAATTATCTCCTCTTTTGAAAGATAATATCATAGTTTCCAAGACTGAGTCGTTTGCTGACAGAATAGTAAAGGTATATAAATACCTCAAAACCGTTAAGAACGAACACAGAATGTCAGACCAATTACTTAGAAGCGGAACTTCTATAGGGGCATTAGTCAAAGAAGCTCAGTTTGCTCAGAGCACGGCTGATTTCATAAATAAAAACTACATTGCTCTAAAGGAGGCGAACGAGGCATCCTACTGGATAGACAGGCTGCACAACGGTGATTATTTCACAGATGCAGAGTTTAAATCTCTATCCAAAGATGTAAATGAGATTATCGCCATACTTATAAGTATAGTAAAATCTACAAAGGAGAAGATTTAATTTTGAATTTTGAATTTTAATTGTGAGGTTTGAGTTTTAATTGTAATTTTGAATTTTGAATTCTTAATTTTTAATTTAACAGAGTGGCAAAATTTGATAAATTTGAGGTGATGGCCAAGATTAAGGCTGCACCTATGGTTCCTGTTTTCTATAACAAGGACGTTGAGGTATGTAAGAATGTCATTAAGGCTTGCTATGACGGCGGCGTAAGAGCATTCGAGTTTACTAATCGCGGAGACTTCGCTCATGAGGTATTCGGTGAGCTGTCTAAGTGGGCAGCAAAGGAGTGCCCTGAGCTGGCTCTCGGTATCGGTTCCGTAGTTGATGCTCCTACAGCATCGCTATACATCCAGTTGGGTGCCAACTTCGTTGTAGGTCCTCTGTTCAACCCCGACATCGCCATTGTCTGCAACCGTCGTTGCGTGACATACTGCCCAGGATGCCTCACACCATCTGAAATCGGTAAGGCACAGGAGGTAGGTTGTGACTTCACTAAGGTATTCCCTGGAGACGTGGTAGGTCCTAACCTCATCAAGGGTCTCATGGCTCCAATGCCTTGGTCTAAGATTATGGTTACTGGCGGCGTAGCTCCTGAGAAGGAGAACCTGGAGAAATGGTTCAAGGCCGGCGTTTACTGCGTTGGTATGGGCTCCAAGCTGTTCCCCAAGGAGAAAGTGGCAGCAGGTGACTGGCAGTACATTACTGACAAGTGCAAGGAGGCTCTCGGCTATTGCAATGCTGCAAGGGCCTAAGCATATACACACAGAAGGCTCCATACGGTTTCTCATGGCCGTATGGAGCCTGTTCTTTTTACTGACGACCTCATGCCAGCGAGGAACGGCAGAGGAGTTTGATATGGCCAGGCAAGAGATAGCGATGATGGACTCTTGCAGACTAAAGGCCGACAACATGAGTTTCTACCTCCATAAGTATGAGGTGGAGAAGATTCTGGACAACTATGAAAACGATTTCACATCACTCACATCATCCCAGCAGCAAGAGCTGACAGGCCTGAAAGCACAATATACGTTTTCTACCGTTGACTACCTGTTACAGATAGGCAACAGGCAAGAGGCGCGACGCATAGTCAACGAGTTTGCTGACAATGCCACAATAAACCTTTACGCTGACTCCACACAATGGCTCAACTATCTCTATCATCAGGGAAAGGTGTGCTATATCCCATACGATATAAATAAGAACGCGCGTATGCTGCTGCGAGGCTATGACTGCCTCATACAATGCTACATACTCTCAACCCGCAGGAAGGCCGTGAGATATGAGGTGCTGTCTATGCAGATGCTGAGCCAATACTTCCTGCATCCTGAGTTCTTTCCACTGGCACGTGAGTTTGATGCCCCGTCCATAAGATACATCAATGAGGACAATGTGGCTGATGAGCTGCTGGCAGGCAATCTGGCAGAAAGGGCGCTGAACATGTCATTGGAAACAGGTGACCCCAGCCTCACGGATGACTCGTGGCGCTATCTGGCACAATGTTACTTCCAGATAGGTGATGCAGAGCGCTCTTTGGACTGTCTGCATACGGCTATGGCCAATCCTGCTACAGACGGTATGCCCGACATGAAGGCCCGGCTGTCTGAGCAATTATCAATGTCGTATGCCGCAATAGACGATAAATACAACAGCGATACATACCGCAACCTTTACCTGGACTTGCAGGACAGCATCAGACAGGACAGGCAACTGGAAGCCCGGGCATATCAACTTAAGCAAGCCACGGACCGTATCTGGGTGCTTGTAAGTATAGCTTCGGCAGTATTCATATTGCTGCTCATCACAATCGTAATGCTCACACGCATACGAAAGAAACGTATGCAACACAATACGGAGAGAGAAACAGAAATAGAGGAACTCAATGACACTCTGCAACTGTGGAAGCTACAGTTGAGCAACGCCCAGCGCTCTGCCGTAGAGCAACGTGCGCGCATAGCCGTCATAAACAGCATCCTGCCCCTGATAGACCGCATGAGGCTTGCAGCGAAGAAAGCCCAGGACAGCACCGATGCAGAGGAAAAAGAACGGGCACTGGAGTATGTCAGGGAGATAGCAACAGACATAGAACGACAGAATGACATGCTCACCAGCTGGATTAAGATGCAGCGCGGAAGCATCAAACCACGCATAGAAACCATTCAGATTCAGGAGATTATGTCGCTGATAGGCAGCAACGCCCCTACCCTCTTGAGTCAGGGAATACGCCTCGTTGTGCCTGAGGAGACAGACATCGCAGTAAAGGCAGACAGGTCGCTGACCGTATTTCTCCTTAACACCCTGACCGACAATGCGCGCAAAGCAATGCCCCGCGGGGGTGTGCTCACAATAGCGTGCAGCAAGAACGAGGCAGAGAAATATGCCGAGGTGAGCGTTTCCGATACGGGTGTGGGCATGACTGCAGAGCAGACAGAGCATGCCTTTGACTACAGACCAATAGCCGAGGGTGAGGAAAACAACGCAGGCAGCAATACTCTGAGGAATGCGCGCCACTATGGCTTCGGGTTGCAGAATTGCCGGGGCATCATTGACCGCTACCGAAAGATTTCATCAATCTTCTCCGTATGCTCCATAAAGGCAGAGTCAGAGGTGGGCAAAGGCACCACAATCTCGTTTCGATTGCCGCTGGCCACGAAGGTATTGCTGTGCCTGCTGACACTATGCCTCAACGCAAATGCACGTACAGACAACGGTAAAGGTACCTCGGAGGCTGCAGCCACAACAATAAGACACACAGATAGTCTCTATCAATGTAACGTCACAGAGAGGTATGACGAAGCTATAGCCTGGGCCGACTCATGTATCAATGACCTGAACACCGATACGCTGGCTAATAACTATATCAAGCTTGAGATATATAACGAGACGGCAATTGCGGCGCTGGCTATGCATCAATGGCAAAAGTATAAGTACTTCAACTACCTCTATACCAATCTGTACAAAGAGACTACAGCCGACAAATCCCTGCCTGACTATTGCCGTCTTATGGAGCAAGGCGAGCTGTGGGCCAATATCACGATGCTGATTGTGCTGTTACTGCTATTGTCGCTGGTTCCGATATTCTGGTTCTTCTACCTGCGCCACGTGGTGCGATACCGCAATTCGCTGGCTCAACGCATAGACGAACTTAACGACACTATAGCCATTACCCAGGCAGAACACTCGCGTCTGCACGTGCTGAACAATATCATAGACAACCAGCTGTCTATCGTAAAGCACGAGACGATGTACTATCCTGCACGAATACTGCAGATTGTCTCCGGGCATGAAACAGAAGAAACCGAGGATCATTCGCAACCTCTTGCCGCCATATCCTATTATCGCGACCTCTATGCCATGCTGACGACACAGGTACTTAGCGACAGCGTGGATGCCTATCAGTTCTCAATAAGGAAATGTCCGCTGAGTGAGGCATTTCCTGACATTGTGCTTTCTCCTCAAGGCTCCAGTTCCTATGAGGGAACTAGCAGCGCCTCACACTCCACCGCAGAGGGTGTGGAATGCACTCTGTTGGTGAACCATGAGCTCATAGCCCTGCTCAGACTGCTGCTGAAACGTCACAATAATGGGCACACCCCTGCGTACACGCTCTTATGCATCAATGAGGGATATGCCCATATAGAGGTTTCGATGCCTCAGGCTCCAACCGCCCTTGCAGAGTCGGCAGGCTCGCTATTCACGCCTTCCACGCCTAATGTTGACTTCCTCGTAATGCGTCAGATACTACGCGAGACAGGTGCCGCCACCAATCGCTACGCCTGTGGCATAAAGGCATCCCAGGCGGGAAGGGATAAGAAATCCTTAAAGGGACTGGGGAAATCTGCAGTTGCATACGAGGCCAAATATGTGACAGGAACCGATCCCTGTCAGCTTACCATTACTTTTTCTCTGCCGACAAGCGCGTATAATAATTATTAAGGTACGCGCGAGGGACGCCATTCTTTATCAGATAATCCAGGCAGCCACGTGCAGCCTTGTGGTCTTTCTGCTGCATGTAGAGCTCAAAGGCTGTCAGCTGATAGGCTGTAATGTCATCATCTACGGTTATGGGGTACTTCTTTTGCACCTCAACATCCTCTATCTCTATTGCCTTGCGAATGTCCTCCAGAGCCGGAGACACCATGTTCTCATGACGCTCCACCTCTGCCCTCACCGCGTAGGCCTGTGCGCTTGAGGGGAACATTTCCACCATTCTGTTGGCTCCGTCAAAGGCTTCCGTTATGCGATTGTCCTCCAGATTGGTAAGTATCAGCCCCATCAGCGCGTGCTCGTTCTGGGGTTCTGCCAGCAACAGGCGCTCGTAGTCACGACGAGCATCGGCAAAGCGCCTCAAGTGCTGGTAAACATACCCGCGATAATAAAGTGCCGTTGGATTATCGGGAACTATTTCCAATACCTTCGTATATTCATCCAAAGCATACTCCCACTCCCCGAACTCTATGTTCAGCGCCGCCTTTCTGAGCTTCAGCTTGTATGCCATAGGGTGCTGCTCTATCAGACGGTTAATCATAGAAAGGGAGTCACGCAACTCCTGCTGTGTCTGAGCATTAACGCTCGCTACAAACAAAAGTTGCGTGACTATTATGCAGATAACAAATTTTACTTTGTGCATATTATATCACCAAATTGTACATGGTCAATGGTAAATGGTCAATGATCAATGGTCAATGGTCAATGGTCAATGATCAATGGTCAATGGTCAATGGTCAATGGTCAATGGTCAATGGTCAATGTCCTTAAGCCTTCTTGATGAAGTCCACAATCCACTGTCCCACTTCCTTTGTACCATACTTTTCGCCGCCTTCTACCTGTATCTCTGGTGTACGCACATTCTGATCCAGCGAAGCGTCAACGGCTTTGCGTATCAGAGCACCCTCCTCCTTCAGGTCAAAGTACTCATAGAGCATTGCCACGGAGAGGATCTGTGCCAGCGGATTGGCGATATTGAGGCCCTTGCCCTGTGGCCATGAACCGTGGATAGGCTCAAAGACAGGTGTTGAAGTGCCTGTAGATGCTGATGGCAGGAGTCCCATAGAACCTGTGATGCAAGAGCCCTCATCGGTCAGGATGTCACCAAATGTATTCTCTGTTACCATAACGTCAAAGAATGTAGGCTCCTGAATCATGCGCATCGCAGCATTATCAACGTACATATAGTCAGTCGTAACGTCTGGGTACTGTGGAGCCAGCTCCTGTGCCACCTTTCTCCAAAGGCGTGATGATGCCAGCACGTTAGCCTTATCCACTACTGTCAGGTGCTTACGGCGCTGACGTGCATACTGATATCCAACCTTAAGGATGCGCTCTACCTCTGGGCGAGAATAGTAGTTTGTGTCAAAAGCGTCCTCTACACCGTTCTCATTGGTTGCAGGCTCCTTCTTCTGACCGAAGTACATACCACCTGTGAGCTCGCGAATGCAGATAAAGTCCGCACCCTTCACAATCTCATCCTTCAGTGGAGATTTGTGTACCAGACAGTCAAAAGTGGTTACAGGGCGAATGTTGGCAAACAGTCCCAGCTTCTTGCGCATAGCCAGCAGTCCCTGCTCAGGGCGCACCTTTGCAGAAGGGTTATTATCAAACTTTGGATCACCGACGCTTGCAAACAGTACAGCATCAGCAGCCTCGCATATCTGATACGTCTCCTCGGGGAAGGGATCGCCAACCTCATCGATGGCGTGAGCGCCACAGAGAGCCTCCTTGTAAGACACCTCGTGACCGAACTTCTCTGCAACTGCCGACATGACAGCTACACCCTGCTCCATAATTTCGGGGCCGATACCGTCACCGGCCAAAACAGCAATGTTTAGTTTCATACGTTTATAAAAGATATAGTTGATTTTCTGATTTAATACTATAAAACCCTAATAACCAAAAAAGGAGCCGCCCTACATGGGGTTGCTCCTTTTTTGTGTCGGGGTGACAGGACTCGAACCTGCGACAGCCTGGTCCCAAACCAGGAACGCTACCAACTGCGCTACACCCCGGATGCACCTAAAAGCCTGTTTATCTTCAAATGCGGGTGCAAAGGTAATAGTTTTTTTTGAAACAGCCAAACGTTTTAAGAACTTTTTTCACTTTAGATACATAAAACTACCACGAATTACACAAATTGCACGAATTTAGCTTGCCCACAGCAAGACATTCTGATGCTTGAAATTCGTGAAATTCTTGCTCCACGTTGTTACGCAAGCGTCCCTTTGGGCCGAGCGCGTGTAATTCGTGGTCTAAACACAACCTTCGGGGTCAAGAGCCTAGTACATCTTGCTCACTATCCAATACACCAGTCGTGTGGGCAAAATGCGTCCCAGTAGCAGGAAGGCCTTGTACATCAGTCCCACGGTGCTGATGGGTTCCGGGGAGGCAGCCTCAGCAAGCGAGAGCAGTTTCCTTGCCAGTTGCTCAGGAGACTGTCCGTTCTGCTCATCTTTTGCCATCTGCGCAACAGCAGCTTCCATGTGGGGATAGATCTCAATGCCTTTCACACTATCCCTACGTGCATTGGTGAAGCCGGTCTTCACATCGCCAGGCATGAGGCAGCACACCTCCACGCCATGCGAACGCAGCTCGTTTTTCAGAGCCAGCGCAAAGCCATTGATGGCAAACTTGGATGCTGAGTAGAAAGCCTGAAACGGTATGGAGAAATTAGCCATCATGGAACTTACAAAGATAATCCTCGGCCTCTTCCCACTCTGTTCCTTTGCAGTCTGCCTGAGGTGTGGCAATGCAGCCTGTGTGATATTTACCGCTCCGTTAAAGTTCACATCCATCAGATGTTTCCATTCCTCCTCGGCAGTAAACTCCACAGCACCCGATATGCCCATTCCTGCATTGCTGATAAGCACATCCAGGCGTTTTTCCGCCTCCACCACCTCCGCAACGGCGCGCTGACAGTCTTCTGCCTTGGTCACGTCACAGTCGATGTGCACAATACCTTCACGCGATTCTCCATGGCGTGACAGTTCATAAACTTTGTAGCCGTTTGAGGCAAACAATTCCGCAGTAGCCTTGCCTATGCCGGAACTACCGCCTGTTATCATCATTACTTTCACCATATTATGTACTATTTACAATTTACAATTTACTATTTACCGCTCGGCACTCTGTGACGCTTGCGTAACAAAGTGGAGCTCGAATTCCCAATTCCCAATTCTCAATTCCCAATTCTCCTCCGCTATAGCGAGGCGGGCTTTACCACTCATTCAGATTACATTTCTTCTCTGCTGCCTTCTCTATTTTATCGGGCAACGCCGAGAAGAAGTCCAGTCCCGTGATACGCTCCACATCATCAATGCTATTCACGTATGACGTCATCTTCTTGTTCACATTCTCGTTACGATAGATAAAGCCGATTCCGGTTCCATCCTTGCCTGAGGCATCCATTCTCAGTACCACCTTATAGAATGCTTCGGGCACCACGACCTTGTTACGTCCTATCGTGCGGTGTACCTTATTTAATAATATAGGACCGCAGACGATGTATATATCCCCATAGCGACGCGCCCACGTGCGGCATGCCTTCTCCAGCTCGTTCCAATCGCCTGCATTCAGCTCATACATCTGCGGACAGATATTCGTCAGCAGGAACGTCTGGCGCAGCGCCTCCTCATCCCACTTATTATCTCCTGCCGGACACATGTGTCCCCTGCTGTATCCGCTGCGTGCATAGTCCTGCCACGTAGCTCGTGGAGAGGGCACATCCATATCCTCCGTGAACTGCATCTTGCTGCGCTGGTTCTTTCCATACACATGCTCACGTGTCAGATGCCACGCCACAGCCACAGGCAATCGCCATTCCTTGCTATACACCACCTTATAGCTCTTCCTCTCCAAGCGCAGACCGTCATAGCCCTTCACATCAAGAAGGCTCTGCCCGGTGCTTTCACTTTCCGACAGTCTGTCACTACTTCCTTCATCGCTACCCGCATTGGCAAAGACGCTGCAGATAGCCACCACGGCGGCAAGCAACACAGTAGAGAAAAATATCTTCATCTTATTACTCATAATATCTTTAATTATGCATCTTGAAACCAGAAACTTTAATTTTGCATTTTGAATTTTGAATTATCCATTATATATATCACATGCTGCACCACTCCCCTCATGAAGAGATACACGTCAAATGCCAGCCACAAGGCATGATTGCCCATCCTGTCTGCCAGAAGCAGATACACCAGGAAGAATGCTATCGCGCCGCCCATCGTGCCCTTCAGCATCCCCACGGTATTGGTGATACCCACAAACACCCCATCCCACACAAAGGCAGCCACACCCGATATGGGTATCAGCATCGCCCAGATGTAATAGTCCGTAGCAGCCTCGCGCACTACAGTGTCTGTGGTCAATATACTTGTAAAGAGAGGAGAGCCAAACATATACGCAATCGTATATACCGCCACCAATCCAAGTGACCATTGCCACACACCGCGCAGAGCGCGATGGAATTTCTCCTTGTCGCGGGCACCGTAGTAACGCCCGCACAGAGCCTCGGCAGCAAAGGCAAAGCCATCCATAATATAGGTATATAGTATGAACATCTGCATAATGATAGAGTTGACGGCGAGTATCACCGCGCCACCCTTCGCACCTGCAACGATAATCCAGATATTGACAGCAACAAGGAACAGAGTGCGCACAAACAGCGGCACATTGACCATGAAGAAATGCTCGTAATCGGCAACAGTCGAATCAAACAGCCCCCGTACACCCCTGAACACATCAGCATATCTCCACGCCACCATCCCCAACGCCATCACAAAGCCCGCCCACTGCGCTATCAGCGTGCCCAGCGCAATGCCCGTCACACTCATGTGAAGCCAGAAGACAAAGGCATACGACAGACAGATGTTCAGCACATTCTGCGTTATCGACACCACCATCGGCAGCCGCGTGTTCTGCATCCCCACAAACCATCCCGTCAGGGCATACAGCCCCAGAGACGGTATCGTGCCCCAGATACAGATGTGGAAATACTTCTCCACCAGTCCTACGAGGAACGGGTCTGGCTCTATAATGTACACTATCAGCTTGCAAAGCGGCACCTGCAGGGCTACAAACGCCAGCGCAATCGCCGACGACACCGTCAGCGCCCTTGCCAGCAGCCTCGCGCAGAGATCCCTGTCACCAGCTCCATAGGCCTGGGCCGTCATGCCGCCCGTGCCAAACCTAAGAAACGACAGCAGCCAGTAGAGAATATTGAACGCCATAGACCCCACGGCAATAGCCGCCACATACCATCGCGCCAAGTCCATGTGACCCATAATGGCCACATCAACAAGCCCCAACAATGGTACGGTAATGTTGGAAATTATCGACGGTATGGCAAGCTGTAATATCCTTCTATGCATAATTTGCGTGCAAAATTACGAAAAAAAAAGCATTTTCTTTGCACGGACAAATTCTTTTTCTTACTTTTGCAAAATATTCTTAATTTGTCAGACGGCCTACGTGCCGTCCGAATACTATCGATTCATTAAATTAAACAACAATGATGGACTCTCAAGAGAAGCGCGTTTACGCTTCAAAAGCAGAAGTACTGGACCACCTCAAGGAGCTGGCCCACAATGAAGAAACAGAGATTGACAAAACCGAGATTGCTCATCTCAAGACCGCATTCTATTATCTCCTAAACCAGGAACGCGAGGCGGCGGAGAAAGCTTACCTCGATGCAGGTGGTGACCCAACAAAGTATGTTGTCCTGCCCGATGAGGACGAGGAAACCTTCAAGGCTGAGATGAATGTAATCAAGGAGCGTCGTCAGCAAGCATTCCTCAAGCAAGAGGAGGAAAAGCAGGCAAACCTCAAGCGCAAACTGGAAATCATAGAGCGCATCAAGGCGCTGACCACCACACCCGAGGAGGCCGGACAGGCCTACCAGGAGGTGAAGTCACTCCAGGATGAGTGGAAAGAGATTAAGTCTGTACCTGCAGAGAACGCCTCTGAGCTGTGGAACAATTACAAGCTTGCACTTGAATTCTTCTACGATTTGCTGAAGATGAATTTTGAGGCACGTGAATATGACTTCAAGAAAAACCTCGAAGCAAAGACCGCCCTCTGTGTGGCAGCAGAAAAATTAGGCGCCGAAGAGGATGTCGTAAGCGCTTTCCATCAGTTGCAGGAACTCCACAACCAGTTCCGCGAAATCGGTCCTGTGGCCCGCGAACTGCGCGAAGAGATATGGACACGCTTCAAGCAGGCCAGCAGCGTAGTGAACAAGCGCCATGCAGCCCACTTTGAGGCTATACGCCAGCAGGAAGAGGAGAACCTCGCCAAGAAGACCGAGCTCTGTGAGAAGGTAGAGGCAATCTCAACCGACGACCTCAAGACCAGCGCTGACTGGGAGGCAAAGAGCAAGGATATCATAGCAATCCAAGCTGACTGGAAGACCATAGGTTTCGCTCCTAAGGCCATGAACGTGAAAATCTTTGAGCGTTTCCGTACTGCATGCGATCAGTTCTTTACCGCAAAGAACGAGTTCTTCACAGGCATGAAGGAGCGCTTCCAGGAGAATATTGCAAAGAAGGAAGCCCTCGTCAAGGCCGCTCAGGAGCTGCAAGACTCTACCGAATGGAAGAAGACTGCCGACAAGCTCATAGAGCTGCAGAAGGAATGGAAGACCATCGGAATGGTGCCTCGCAAGGTGGGTGACCAGCTGTGGGCAGACTTCCTCGGTGCGTGCAACAAGTTCTTTGAGGCCCGCAACGCCGCTACCGCAGGTGAGCGCAACGAGCAGCAGGAGAACCTCAAGAACAAGCAGGGCATCGTAGAACAGCTGAAGCAACTCCTCGAAAGCGGTGCTGAAGACCTGCAGCAGCAGGTACAGAAGCTCACAGAGCAATACAACACCATCGGTCACGTGCCATTCAAGGAGAAGGACAAGCTCTTCCGCGAATACCACGACACACTGGACGAGCTCTACAAGAAGCTCAACAAGAACCGCGCCGCACGCCGTCTCAACGCCTTCAAAGACAACCTCAAGGAGGTGGCAAAGCGTGGCGAGGGTGCCTTGGACAACGAGCGCCAGCGCATGCAGCGCCGTTACAACGAGATGAAGGAAGAGCTCAGCACCTACGAGACCAACCTCTCCTACCTCACCGCATCAAGCAAGAAAGGCAACAGCCTCATAGACGAGATGAACAAAAAGGTAGAGAAACTCCGTGACGAGCTCAACCTCATGAAAGAGAAAATCAAGACAATGGCGTAAAGGTCAAGCCACTTTGACATTATGAAACATAGAAAGCAGGTCTCATGCTCAGCGTATGAGGCCTGCTTTTAAATTTTGTAACTTTGTGAACTATAAAAACATCTCAAAACAATGGAACAAGATCAATGGCATTGGCAGGAGCCAGGCACAGCGTGGAGGGGTGTTTGTGTGTATCATATCACGCTGACGGTGCCGTCGCGCGAGCCATTATTGGGGAGGCTCGTCATTCCTGACGGCGATCCTTCGCAGGCACGGGTAGAGCGCACAGCACTGGGCAACGCCGTCGTAGATGAGCTGTATGTGATGTGCCAGCACTATCCCGCCATCCGTATTTTCCAGTTCTGCCTGATGCCCGACCATCTGCATGCCGTCATTCGTGTGACAAGAGTCATGGACACAAGCATCCGCAGCGTGATCAGAGGATACTGGCAAGGCGTAAAGAAACTGGGAAGGGCGCACACTTTAGCGGCTTCAGGCGGCCCTTCGGCGACTTCAAGTGGCCCTTTAGCGGCTTCTCATGAGGGGCCTTTGGCAGCTTCAGGGGGGCCTTTGGCGGCTTCAAGTGGCCCTTCGGCGGCTTCTCATGAGGGGCCTTTGGCTGTTGCTCACGAGGAGCCTTTGGCGGCTTCAAGTGGCCCTTCGGCGGCTTCTCATGAGGGGCCTTCGGCAGTTTCAAGTGGCCCTTCGGCGGCTTCTCATGAGGGGCCTTCGGCAGTTTCAGGAGGGCCTTTGGCTGTTGCTCCCGAATTTAAATCGGGAACAATAAACGAAGGAAAAGCGGCAGCCAAAGGAAACGCGGCAGCCTCCGAAAGCACAGCGCCAAAGGAAGGCTACTGGGCCTTCCCCATTTTCACCGAGCGGCCTTTTATCCGCCCATTGTCGCGCCGCGGGCAGCTGAAGGCAATGATGCGCTATGTGCAGATGAACCCTCAGCGACTAGCTACGAAGCGCCTGATGCCGGGCTTCTTCAGAGTGCAGAAGGGCATCGAGATAGCGGGCCGCAGCTATGACGGCGTGGGCAATGTGGCGCTGCTGCATGCAGGGAGCTATGATGTGGTACATGTGCGCAGTATTTGGGTCAAGGCGGCACAGCGTGGCGACCGTCAGCCTTTGCGTGACTACATGAACAGCCGCGTGCTTGAGGCTCGCAAGGGCGTGGTGATGGTGTCGCCGTTCATCTCGCCGCAGGAGAAACGGGTGATGCAGGTGTTGCTTGACGAGCAGCGGCCTTTCATCCTTCTTGCCGACAATGGCTTTCGTGAGTACTACAAGCCCAGCGACAACCTCTTTGACGCCTGTGCAGAGGGCCGCTTGCTGATACTGAGCCCTTGGCAGTATGATGCGGGCAAGCGCCACATCAGCCGCGATGACTGCCAGGCTCTGAACGCAATGGCAGAAGAAATTGCAGCATGGGGAAACACCACCTCATAAACAAAGGAGAAACGCCGCCAACAGCCACCATATATCAAGCAAGATAACTTCTTCAGAACAAAAACAGTAAGCATCATATAAGGAGCTGTTACAACCGCTACTGTAATACTTTCAGCCTTCAGACCTCAGTCATCAGCCTTCTATATATCAACTGTCCCCATGGCATATGCTATTGTAAAGAGCCAGTCCTTTTACCGTTAGCAGGTATTTCTGGCGAGGGTGACGGGGCGAATCAGGATATAGCATACGGATATAGCCCTCGTTCATAGAAGGATTAAGAGAGTAGTCAAGGAAGTTTTCCCTATCTTTCAAGCCAACCCTCTCCATCATCACTTTGACGGAGAGTTGCTCTTCACCCAAAGCCTTCACTAATCTAATAATATTTTTATTATTGGTGTGAATAAAGCTTGTCGGGGTACTTGTCGGGGTACTTGTCGGGGTACTTGTCGGTTGTTTTGAAGGAACAGCAAGGTTAGGCTGTTCTTTCCATTCTGCAGGCGGGTTAATATGTAGATAACGATTGCGCAGATCCCACTGCTCTCCAAGCAGTAGATTACGGAAAAAACGTTCCAGAAAAACAGGACTATAGTCGATACCCTTTATGGCATTTTTGTAGTTTGCCCTCACAAGTGCATTACGGAAGTACCAAGAATGTTTAGCGAACAAGTCGTTCTCCACATTAAAGCCTAGTGAACGAAGATACTGAATAGTAAATACGGCCGTAGTGCGTGTGTTTCCTTCACCGAAGGCATGAATCTGCCAAAGTCCAGATACGAAATTGGCAACATGAGCCACTAACTCATCATTACTGATGCCCTTATAACTGAAATCACGTTCCTGCTGGATATCATAATCAACAGCCCTGCGCAGATCTTCCCAGTTCAGGTAGCTTACAGTATCACCCTCCAATACCCATTCACGTTTGGTAATGTCGTACTTACGTAGTTCACCTGCATGTTTCATTACGCCTTCGAAGATTCTGCGATGCAGGGATATGTAGCCATTCGTTGAGAAGTCGCATGTCTTTACCGAGAGTATGCGCTTGATGTTCTTCGACGCTTTGTCAGCCTCCTGTTTGTCATCATCGTCAGCTTCACGAGTCGTTTTATTCTCGTAATAACTATTGAGCAACTGCTCCACCTCATCGATGGTGATTTCACCCTCGATGTTTCTGCGAGCCAAGCCGTTCAGATACTCTGACGTTTTCAACCCATCCACCGCCTGAAGTCCAATAGCCGTACTCCAGGCGTATGCAGCTTCACGCTGCGACGGCTCTCCCTGACGAATATACTCGTCAAAGTTTAAGTATAGCTCCTTATCGTTCTTTTCGCTCATATCTCGTCTTACTTTAATTTCTATAACGCTTTTTCTTGCTCTTTTGCCCGATATTCTGATGCGTGACAGCTACCTGTCCCTAATGTCATTGAAGGTTTGAGAATGCATTTACATAATGACCAAGTTCTATCATACTCGAAAAATAGTTATAAGACTTTACTTCTTGGCTTTTAGCATCAAGTCACTCAATTTCACAGGTTCAGGCACAGCAGAGCGATTGCCTTTATTATCCGTTATTTCACTAATTTGCCAATGGTACTGCACCCATTCAGGTTCAGTATTATTTGGCTCCAAACGATATACAATGTATATATCATCTTTCTTCTTTTCCTCATTATCTGAAGGAGGGTAGCCCATTCTGAGCAGGTCTGAACGTCGGAATACACGAGGTCCTTCATCGGCTAGCCGTACGAATTGAATACTCTCGCCATGAGCATGTAAGAGTAAATAACGACTGGATACAAGATTCCGACTCAACCGAATTGAGCCGTTCTGCGTACCTGTACGGAAGTTGTATAGTCCAGTTTTACGAATCCAATCCAACTGTTTATCATTCTTCACATAGCCTAAAACCACCCATGTCTCATCGGGCAAGAAATCGCGATTATCTCCTGCTGGTTCAGGCATCTCCTCACGCACGCTCTTAGATGGCGTATTATACACATTGTTAATATAATACGACATCCTTTCACGCTGACTTGTGCGGTCAAGCATATGTTCAACTATTTTTAACAGGAATACCTGAAGCGTGATAAGCTCTTCGTCATAGTTTGAAGGTGTCAGACAGAAAGCTCCTAATCCAGGGATAATCTCATGGAATCCCTTCAACCGTCGCTGAACCGTTCCTGGATAGAGAATGTAAGCACCACTTGTGCGACGAATGGCATCCTTGTAGGCGTGCATTTTTAACAGGTCTGCACGCTTATAGATACCTTCCTCCTGTTCTTTTTTTTCGTTGAGTAAAGCCTCCGACATTTGTTCATCATTCATCGAATCATCCACACCAAGGTCAATCTTGTTGACTCGATACTTGGCATCGAAATGAATATGAACAATCAAATCTTCTCGTTCTGCTTGATCTATGCTTATTTCTCCTGGCCATATCGATAACGTATAGTCGGGACGCATGTTCATCGTCCACGAACCCGACTTATCCAGTTCTTCGTCCTCTCGTGTGTGGGCAAATGTACGGTTGTAGTAGAACCTGACATTGAACTTTCTGCTGCCAGCATCATACAGACCTTCTATCATGGTCATTTTACCCTGCTGAATCTCAAGGTTAATTCGGTCGGCATCCGTCTTGACGAGTTTGTTGACGCTTACAGGGTCGATATCAAACACACGGCTAATGACCTCCAGCAGTTTGAAGAACACCCAGTATTCATAGAGCACTGCCACATTCCTCTTGCCTGCCTCATAGACATTGTCACCTCCTTTCCACGACAGTTTGGCTGCAAGGTCAAACATCAGCCATGCTTGAAGTATTTCTCTGTAGCCCTCTTTGCGTTGCAGCACAGGACTGTTCAGATTCAACTGCGACGGCATTGACACCTGCTTGAAGAAAAGCGTACTCAAATGGCCGTTCAGAACGTCCATGGTCTTGTCTATCTCAGCTTTCAGACGGTCGTTGGCGTTCTTCTTTCCACGAAGTTCTGAGCAGAAAGAACTAAACGAACGCAGCACAAACTTCACGAACTGGTTCTCTTGATTATCCAACGTATCCCTTTTATAGGCAACTGTCAGTGTACGAGGCACGGAGTTCAACCCGTGAGGCAATCCCATCTCATCGCCATTATAAACAGGAATACGGTCGCGAGAGGAGGCTATCTGATGCATATTCCTGCGACTCAGACGCTTCACATTGCTCACGTCACGCTCTACAATGGTCTCTTCCCATTTACGTACAGGACTGGCGACAATCTTGTTGATGGCCTCTTGAAAAGCAGAACTTTCCACGATGCTTCGCACAAAGGCATAACGCTGGTAAAGCGTCTGCTGCGGAGTATCGTTGTCAATCTCCAGTTTTTGCGTCACGGGACTGCCTTGCATCAGTACCAAGTCAGTATAGTATGCCGTAATGTCCTCCAACATCTTGCGATAGTCGGTCCGATAATCTGCTTTTACCGACTTTATCTCTAGACTCACTTTGGCAATCTCACTGTCAAGCTCCGTGTCTCTGATAGCAAGCGTTAGTGAACCAACATAGATTCCTGTCTTTAAAGTACCGGCATTCGGATGACGTGGAGAATGTGAAAATCGCACTATCTCATCCTCATTCATGAACTGATACTTGCGTCCATCGCCAGCTACAAGTTCATACTCATAAGTACACCCTTCCTGCAACTGCCATCTGGACTCACCATAATCCACAGCATCCTCCTCCTCAAACAACACAGCATTGTTCGAGGCCGGATAGACACACATCTTTATCTCACCGAAGTTGCCTAATATGGGGATTTCGAGTCTTTCAACGTTCATTTACGGCCAATAATAGTTTTTCCTTTATCGCTTAAAACATATTGTTGATTTCTACTGGTTGGCTTATCTGGTAAGGTCATTAACAACAATCCCATACTCAAAAGTTTATCTAAGTATTTCCGGCGTTTTTGTTTATATGAAACACTATCAATACCATCCAGCATATTCTGAGCAGAAATCGCTGTTTCTGATCGAAGCATACACATGGCAAGATTTTCAATCTCCATCTTGGACATATCTTGGACATATCTTGGACACACAGAGAGAATTTGCGTTACAACATATTGAATATCATGTTGTTTGACATTTTCTTTATCTTGGACAAAATCTTTCCTGCATGGTATATCAATTAAGAAGTAACTGCGTGATTCATCCGTCTCTATTATTGCTTTGGGGGAGCCATTCTCCCGAAGTTTCTTTTGGATTGTTGGAATGCCTGTTGCTCTCCCTTCGGTCAAATCCAATTCCTTCAAAAATTCGCCCAACCTTCGGTTCCTGTATCTTCTTGAACGTAAAGACTTCGCTTCACGTATTGACTCCAAACTTATAGAACGATCCGGACCAGAATAACTGAGAATGCTGATTTTATCGGGTTCAATGGTTATTTCCACAGGCTCACGTTCTTTATAATCACGATGATATAAAGCATTCACCACAGCTTCTTCCAGTGACTGGAAAGGGTAGTTAAAAACTTTTATTGATTTTTCATCATTTGTTGGCTTGATGATGCGCTCTTTAATAATGTTAGTACGCAGATAATTTAAGGTATCGCGTATCATTGATGGTACTGGGCCAGTTATAGCTGGGACTTCGATGAAGTTATCAGGATTATCCTCTCTTCCCTCTGGAAAGACAACAATTTCTACTCGAGTTACAGGAAAGAACTTCTCTGGTTTCTCTGCAAACATCATGGCAGCGACATTCTTCACCATGCGTTTTTCCTTTGGGCCATCGAGCAGTTCCATTTGCTCCAGTATAGATTTCATGTCTGATGTAAAATCAGCACTTGCCAATTTACTTCCTACTGTAGTTAAATGGTTCTTCACCAATAATGGAGAGATGTCTTCTATGCTTATATTTTCGTTACCCCGATCGTCATAAGGTACCCTGTTTGCCAAATCACGCAGACGGTCAAGATCTTCACCTTTAGCCTCGATGGATGAGGTTCCATATCGAATATAGAATACAGGCTTCTTGAGTTTAGCTGTGACATCTGCAGGAGCTGTATAGGGGCGATTGTGCCCCGATGTCACCCATATGACGAGAATGTAGCGCCCGTCAATCTCCTCTACAGATATTCTTGGACAATACGTAGGCTCTATCATTGCATTGAACTGGAGCATCTCACGTTGTATCTTGTCTAGTTGATTGTTTGCCAGCCCTTTGACAGGTCGCACAGCTACACCATCCTTTTCTTCAACTCCAATTAATATATAGCCTCCGCCAAGATTGTCAATATCATTAGCAAAAGCGCATATTGAATGATAGATACTTACAGGATTCCATCCTTCTTTAAATTCTATTCGGTTCGACTCTACCTTTTGCTTGTTCAGCAAGTCTTCTATATTTATTGGTAACGCCATAATCTAAAGAGTATTTATTATTATGCTTCTGCAAAACTTGTGAATCCGTTATCAAGAGCAGTCTGCATCATACGCTGGATTTTATCAGCTGCTTCAGGGAACTTTGCAAATGACACGTTTTCACGAGTTATAGCATCTGTCATGTGATCTTTCTGCATACTCAGTCCCCATAACGCCTTCAAAGCAGGCTCTAACTTCTTCCGTGAGCCATGTAGCTTTGGTAACAGTTTTTGTACGATAGCTGCATCTAAAATCTCATCCTCTGTCAGATTTGGAGCAGACGTTTTGACATTGGCAATAAAACGGTAGATTTCAGTTGCAGAGCGATAGCCAAATTCTGCATTTACTCTCTTTAATACCTTAAAGAACTCAATCAACGTCTTCTGAGCCAATTCGCTGCTCTCTGTATCTTTCTTTGTGGATTTCTCAACAAAGTCCTGCCCCATATTTGCGCATAATGCATCAGCTGCATGTATATTGATATTCATATCCTGCTTTAGGAACCTGTCCATTTCTTCATCGGATATTTTGAACTCAATGACGTTGGCACGGTCGAGAACCTTTGGCGAGAACATATAGGTTGTCTCGTCTACGTTGATAGTACCGATAATGAATAGGTTTCTAGGCAGAGCGATCTTAGCAGGAACCTCCGAGTCACATTCATCGGGTTTCTCCCAAAGAGGTATCTCTTGATGGCTCTCTAATGCTGATAGAAAATCAGCAAAGTATCGCTCCACATAGCTAAGGTTCATTTCATCAAGAACCAAGAAGTAGGGCTTGTTTGGATTACGTAGAGCACGCATCATTATCTGTAGCGCCCCGCTCTCTGGTTGCATGTACTCACCAGGCTTTAACGCATTAGGATAGCCTAATAGTGGTTCTCGGTTCGTCCAGTCTGCACCTACAGGAACCACACAAAGCTGTTGATCCACATTTTCGCTTATAGCACGAGCAAAAGCTAAAGCCAAATGCGTTTTTCCAGAACCTGCCAAACCACTCAGTATCACGAATGGTTTTGTCATCAGCGAGCATACATAACGCTGAATGAGTTTATCATCATATAAAAGACCTGTATTCTTGATTGCTGAGATAATTGATGACAGTTCCAATGAAATTTGTTCAACAGAACTTGAATTTGGTAGAGAATCTTCTTTAGTGTCTTCTCTCTCTCTAGTTTCTGATAACACATAAAATTTATAAATCCTTTTTTCTTTGTCTATTTCAATTCGGAACTTTTCCGCATAAATCCCATTGATGTTATCTGCAAATGTCTGTAATGAGCCTAATGTTTGTTCTTTCAGGAAATAGTATTCATCACCATTATAACTCCATACTATAGAGCGGTCACAATCATCTTGGCGTCTGGGGTCAGTATTTGCATCTTGCGCACTTACTTTTTTACCAAAAGAACAGCTTTTGAATCCCATGCTAGTCGATTTTGCCTTTAAGCTATTCTGGGCCTTGTTAAAGTTCGGGTCATAAGCCAGTATTTCTTTTATGACAAACGCTAGGAAATCAACGATGTTGGATGATTTGTATTTGGGAACAGTTTTCAATTCTTTATCATCATCCTTTAACTTTGACTGAAAAAAATGTTGAGCGCTCAAAAAACAGACGTAATGACTCAGTGCACCTCTGCGCCAACCTTGATTGTCATTCTTGTCTCGCTCAAGGAAAGCTTTATCTGTTATCAATTCGTTGAAAACTTCTAAGGCCTTGTTGTAATCGTTGATGTCATACATAGAACCCAAATGAGCCCATTTACTTGGATTGTAGTCAAATAAGCGGTCAGATTCAAGGAAACGAACATAGTCTTTGGGTGCATTACCTCCCAGCAAAAGTGGATTGCTCTCCGTTGCTCTTGTGCTCTTTACACAAGTTTGCAAATATTTTAGAAAACGTTCTTTTTGTGTAGCCATAATATCCTATTTAATGAGATGTTACTATAGACTCAATATTATTCAACAAGAATCTTTGCGCATCAACACTATACACGACCCTTTGGTAATCTAATCCATCGGGATTCCGTTGAATTTCTATGTTTATGCACAGGCTATTACCCTTTTCTGTCGGGATATTTGTTTTATGACCATCTTCTTTGGAAACTTCTTGCAACACCCCTTCTTTTCTAAGCCATTTTAAAAAATCAGGGGACGGTTCTTCGGTCATCTCTGAGTGATCAGAGAACCATCCCCCTGATTCTCTAAACAAAGCGTCAGTAACGCCTTTCAATATGTAGTGCTCCGCTCATCGGCTCCGTCCTCCTCAGAGAACATCGTTGCCGCAATAGGCAGATGCAGTTGCAAAGGTACGAATAAAATTCGAAACTTAAACAGATTTGCGTGAATTTACACATTATTTAATAGAAATGCTCGTGTGTGATAATTTTTTTTTGTCAAAAAATGAACAACCGAAAATTGAAGATAATTATAAGAAACTATGCAGCACAATGAGAATTGCGCAGATGTTTTTTATGAGGTACATACACATGACTGTTTTCGGTGGGTGTTCATGATGATGTGATAGACCTACGATTAGGGTCTAATAGAGTAACTTTCACAAGGTAATAGCAGGTCTTTTAGAGAGTAAAAGACCTGCTATTGCAACGTGCTGATTATCTGATGTTTACAAAGACACGCAATCAATGCCTTTCTTTACGCAAAGTTACTAAATTATTCTGAATTATTCTGGTTTTTAAAAAAAAATTTGAGCTTTTTCTAAATACATACACCTTTTTTGATTTATATCATTGTATATTAGGATGTTAAGTTGCTTTAGATATACACCTATAACTACACTAAAACTACACTAAATATACACTAAAAGTACACCTGGTCAGCGCCCTGGGTTTTAATGTGGTGTGTAATCACGCCCTGTAAGGGCAGCAGAAGCAATTTGCGAATACGCCTCTTCACCTTGGATTGACGTTTCTGCTGCCCTTACAGGGCGTGATTACCGTTTGTGTTCATACCCAGGGCGCTGCCCTGGGCTATAAGCTTTTGCCCTTTCAGGGCGTTTCCTACTTATGAAACTCTTGAATTCACTAACTAACAAATCGAAGATTAAACCATATCGGTGAGCCACTTTGGTCGCGCTTGTAAGTAACTTCGCCTGTGCTTGTAAGTAACTTCAGCTACGCTTGTGAGTAACTTCGCCTGCAGCCAGGCAATTTCTCAATTAGTCATCCTGTAATATATCTCTCCTCCCAGGGGGAGAGATGCCCTTTGGGCAGAGAGGGGGCTTTGATTAGGTGTATATCTAGTGTATATCTAGTGTATATCTAGTGTAGGTATAGGTGTATGTTAAAAAAGGGTAAATCCGTTTATTTTCTTGCAGTTACGGGATTTTTTGTGTATATTTGCAGAAAACTATGAATTAAAATTTTTTTATCATGAAGATTACACTACTTAAAAACAGTAAGGGAAAGGAAGTTGTGAACCGCGTGGAGCTGGAGAAGGTGGCTGAGGCTATCAAGGGCTCTGTTGCGGCTGAAGAGGTGGAGAGCTTACGCAGAATCTATCACCTGATGAAGCCCGAGAGGCAGCCTGACGGTCAGGTGATTAGCAGGAGCCACTACGTCATCAGCCTGCCACGCATCTGCTTTGCGGCAGATTATGTGAATAGGAACAAGAAGCGTCAGATGATGGGCTATAACGCCCTGGTGACGCTGGAGCTGAACGGACTGGAGAGCTATGAGCAGGCCGTCAGCGTGAGAGATATGGCGAAGAGGATGCCCGAGACGCTGATGGCGTTTCTCGGCGCATCGGGTAAGAGCGTGAAGATAGTATGCCGTGGAGAGATGTTTGAC
Organism: Prevotella sp.; assembly: GCA_017478025.1. Classification (GTDB taxonomy): domain Bacteria; phylum Bacteroidota; class Bacteroidia; order Bacteroidales; family Bacteroidaceae; genus Prevotella. The sequence continues at coordinate 25,495 of JAFVGZ010000012.1, read as the reverse complement.
GGGAAGAAGCTGCCGAAGGATGAGGAAGAGATAAGGCTGTTCCACCTTAATTTATATAACACGGCACGCATGGCCTATCAGAACCAGCTCCTGATGAACATAGAGTATCTGGAGCCCACACTTGAGAGGACGGTTTATCTCAGCGCCGACCCTGAGGCGTATTTCAATCCCGAGGCACGCACATTCCTGGCCGACACGAGGAAGGCGGAGCAGCTGAGACCCGTGGTGATAAGCCCTGAGAGCGACCAGCTGATGCCTGGGCGCACACGCGTGAGGACTTATCACCTGAACTGGCTCACCATAGTGAACAATGTGCTGGGACGCTACTTTGAGCTGCCCGACGAGAACCGCGAGATGGAGCTCCTCATGCGCATCGCTACAGCCTGTCTGGAGGAGGGCATCCCATTGGCCCACGCACAGGGCATGACGCTGAGCCACTCGGTGCTGGCAAGGGACGAGATGCTGGTAAGGAATGTCTTTGCCGCCGTCTATGCCGTCACTCTGGAGGAGGATTATATGGAGAAACATAAGATCAAGCCGCTGAAGAGCGTTCCCGAGGAGACAATACAGGCCATGAGGACGGAGATATTCCTTAATGCCAATTTTGACATGCGCAAGAACCTGCTGACGGGTGTGGCGGAGTATCGCGAGAAATTCAGCAACGACCAGACGTTTAAGCCGCTGACCGAGGAGGTGCGCAATGATATGACGCTCAGGGCGATAGAGATGGGGCTGAAGGCGTGGGACAAGAATGTGAACCGCTTCATCGACTCTACACGCATAGAGCAGTATGACCCGGTGAACACTTGGCTGGACAAACTGCCCGAGTGGGACGGACACGACTATATAGCCGACCTCGCAGCGAGGGTGCCTACGGATCAGCCGCACTGGCCGGAGTACCTGAGGATGTGGCTCACGGGAATGGTGGCACAATGGCGCGAGAGCGACAAGCAGCTGACAGGCAATGCGCTGGTGCCGCTGCTCATAGGAAAGCAGGGATGCGGAAAGACGCGATTCTGCAAGATACTGATGCCGCCGGAGCTGCGCGACTATTATAACGACAAGATAAACTTCAAGAATGAGTTTGACCTGAACATCGCGCTGACTTCTTTTGCCCTGATAAACATCGATGAGTTTGACAAGACGACAAAGGGACAGCAGGTGGTGCTGAAGTATCTGCTCTCTTCTGCCGACGTGAAGTTCAGGCCTCCATACGGCAAGACGATTAAGCAGTATCGCCGCTATACATCGTTTATCGGCACTACAAACAAACGGAAGCCGCTGACCGACCCTACGGGCAGCAGACGTTTCGTATGCGTGGGAGTGACGGGACACATCAATTATGACGACTCTCTGGACCATCGCGGGCTCTTCGCTCAGGCGCTGCACCTCTTCAACAACGGGGAGCGATACTGGCTGAATGACGATGAGATAAAGGTACTAATAAAGGAGAATGAGCCGTATCAGCAGCTCTTCACCCTTGAGGAGATGATCAGAAATGTCTTCAGGAAACCCAAGTCATCGGAGGAGGGACGCTGGATGAGCATCGATGAGATAAAGGAGGTACTGGGCCGCTGCTATGCCTCCTTCGACCCTGAGACCTCTAACCGCGTCATCGGCAACACCCTGAGCGACAGCCAGTTTGCCTTCGACTGCCACCGCGTGGGCGCAGGAAAAGAGTACAAAGTGGTTGAGAAGTGAGATCAGAATGGCAGGCCTACGGCGAAGTGTAGGGCGTAGTCGCGCTTGAAGTTGGGGTGTGCTATGGGATAATGCTCGCGCGTGGTGGTGTAGGCGGGGTTGATGGCCTTCATGCCGAGGTCGAGGCGCAGGATGAAGTAGTCGAAGTTCAGTCGCAGGCCTATGCCATAGGCTACTGCCATCTGCCTCAGTATGTCCTTGAACCGCAGTTGCCCGCCCTGCTGGTCAGCATAATCACGAAGAGTCCAGATGTTGCCGGCATCGATAAAAACGGCTCCCTGGAATTTCCAGAAGAGGTCTGTGCGCAGCTCGGCATTGAGGTCCAGCTTCACATCGCCTGACTGGTTGAGGAAGTTTATTCTTCCGTCATTGCTGATGTACCCTCCTGGTCCGAGGGTTCTGACGCTCCAGCCCCTGACGCTGTTGGCACCGCCTGAGAAGTAACGCTTCTCAAAGGGCAGGATGTCGCTGTTGCCGTATGGCACAGCAATGCCGAAACGCCCGTGCAAGGCGAGGACGTTGTGAAAGTTCAGACGCAAGAGGCGCGTGTAGTCGAAGTCAAACTTTGCGTATTGGGCAAAGGCGATACCTATGGCTTTGTACTTTCCCTGTGAGTTGGTGGGGAAGGTGAAGATTTGCGATAAGCCATAGAGCAGATTGCCCGCTGTCTCCACGTTGGCCTGGATGGAGTAATGCTCCGTACTCTTCTTGATGCCGAAGCCAATCTTCATGATGAAGAGGTCCTCGTAGTTGTATCGCAGTATGGCGTTGCGCGTGCTGATGGAGTCGAGGTAGTCGTGCTTGAAGGTGGATGAGATCCAGGGCATGGAGATGTAGTTCAGGTCCAGCAGGTCGAAGGTGTAGCCCATGTTTCCCTTGTGTGACGTCCAGCGATAGCGCCATCTGCCGGTGAAGACTCGCCTGTGGAACTCTGGTCGGTTCTGGCGGTTATAGCTGACAGAAAGTTCGGTCGTGGCGTTGTGGGTACGCTGAAAGTCATCGCTGATGCCGGGGATGATGAACTCAGGGAAGGTCAGCTTGCCCTCCACGCCGTATTCCTCATAGTTGCTGTTAGAGTAGCCCTCTAGTCCGCTGATGGCCTCGAATGCCACGCGTCCCGAGAGCGAGAAGACTTCGCTGCCATGAAAGATGTTACGGTTTTCATATACCACAGACAGCGCCGCGCCGAAATCACCTGCGGTATTGGTGCCTTCAGGCTGAAGCTGTATGGAATGTTTCTTGCGCGGTGTGAGCTGAACGACAGCGTCGAGGGAGGAGCCGTCTTGGATGAGGGATGAGGGATGAGAGGTGATGGAGGAGCCCTCTCCAGCTCCCCCAAGGGGGAGAGAATCGTTTTGGGTGATGGATGAAGGGTGATTGAAGGTGATATTGGTGGAGCGTATGGCTTTCAGACGCGCAAACTTATTGTAAGTACGCTGCACCGCATCGGCATTGTAAGGGTCGCCTTCCTGCAGGAGGGTGTTAATACTTAATGTATGCGCGCGCAAGGGAAGTTTATCATAAGTGGGTGCCACATAGCTCACGCTGCGCAGGTAGTAACGCGTGTGATCGTGCAGAGAGTCTGAGGCATTACGTCTGTAGCGGCCCAACTGGAGCGTGAGGTCCACGAAATGCTCGCTGCATGAACTGTCAGCCCTGAAGGTGATATGCTCTTTGTTGAAGAGCATGTAGCCGTTATTGTTGAGCCACGATGTGATGCGCTTGCGCTCCTCCTGCATGGTGACGGTGGAGAAGGGCTGCCCTGAACGGAGCAGCGAGCCCTGCAGGACTCCGTTTTCTCTTAGCAAAGAGTCGATGTTGCTGTCATCAATGTCATAGCTGATATTCCTTACGGTATAGCGCTGACCGGGGATAATTTTGTAGAATGCAGCCACTCGCTGCCCTTTGGCAATAAGGTCATAGGACGTCTGAGCGTCAAGCCACCCCAGGTCGCAGGCGTGATTTCTCAGTTGCACGCATGATTTCTCGGTGAGTGTAGTATCGAGGACTGTGGGTTGGTAGCGTTTGAAGGAGATAGTGCGGCCTTTGGGTTTCTGTATGATATAATCGGAGACTTTCTTTCCCTGCAACTCTGTGGCTGCTTCACTCATCGCAGCAGGGCCAACCTTGCCTGCAGGGGTATCATCTTCCACTATCACTTCATTTTGCACAAGCGCATACTCCCCTTCCTGCAATGGCTTCATGCCGCAGGACACAAGGAGCAGCGATATAAGGAAATATAAGAATAATTCAAGTTTCGGAAGTGCGCCCTGCAAGGGCAAAAGCATATAGCCCAGGGCAACACCCTGGGTTTTAATGTAATATGTAAACACGCCCTGTAAGGGCAGCAGAAGCAATTTACGAAAACTACTCATTCGCTTTGGGTTGACGTCTCTGTTGCCCTTGCAGGGCGTTAATTCTATCTGCCTTTATACCCAGGGCGCGGCCCTGGGCTATATGCTTTTGCCCCTTCAGGGCGTTTCTTGATTACAAAACTTATATATGAATAATCCCTGAAGTGATAGTCCTTTCATCAGCATGCAAAATTACAATAATATCTTGAATGCGACAACTTTTCGCATCAAAAATTTTGTCTTTTTCTCATTGCGAATGCTGATAATCGCAGCAGACATGTTACAAATCAACCCGAGCAGCAAAAAAACAATCTAAAATTTTGCAGTTACAATTATTCTTTGTACCTTTGCACCCGCTGTCACGTGTTGGCAGCACATTCACATCTATTTCATTAACAATTAAAAAGTTATTTACAACAAAAAATGGCAACAAAGATTCGTTTGCAGCGCGGCGGTCGTAAGAGCTATGCTTTCTACAGCATCGTCGTAGCTGACGTAAGAGCTCCACGTGATGGTAAGTTTACAGAAAAGATTGGTACGTACAATCCTAACACTAATCCAGCCACAGTAGATCTGAATTTTGAGCGTGCTCTGTATTGGGTAGAGTGTGGTGCTCAGCCCACAGACACAGTTCGCAACATTCTGTCTGACGAGGGCGTGATGCTGATGAAGCATCTCCGCGGCGGCGTGAAGAAGGGTGCATTTGACGAGGCTGCAGCCCAGGCAAAGTTTGATGCTTGGAAGAAGGCTAAGGAGGCAGGCTTCAACACCGTAAAGGCTGACGAGGCAAAGGCTAAGGCAAACGCCAAGGCAGCTGCTCTTGAGGCAGAGAAGAAAGTCAACGAGGCAAAGGCAAAGGCCATAGCAGAGAAGAAGGCTGCTGAAGAGGCTGAGGCAAAGGCTGCCGCTGAGGCTGCCGCTGCTGAGGCAAAGGCTGCTGAAGAGGCTGCTGAGGCTCCTGCTGCTGAGGCAGAGGCGTAAAATTGTCTCTCTTTTTTACACAGGAAAAAGAAACAACAGACGGAGATGTGCAAAGGTCTATGCCAAAGCGCATCTCCGCCTTCGTTTGAACAATGAAAGAAGAACGCTATTTCTACGTCCCCGATGCTGCTGCGGCCTCAGAGCTGCCGCAGGAGGAAGCTATGCACGCCCTGCGCGTGCTGCGCCTCACGGAGGGCGACGAGATAAGCCTCGTGGATGGAGAGGGAACGCTCTACAAGGCTGTCATCACATCTGCCACAGGCAAGCACTGCCATTATGACATAGCCGAAGGCCTGCCGCAGCAACGCCCGTGGAGAGGCAGGCTGCACATTGCGATGGCTCCGACAAAGATGATGGAGCGAACGGAATGGATGGCAGAGAAGGTGACGGAGATTGGGGTGGATGAACTGTCATTCCCTGAGTGCCGCTTCTCTGAGCGGCGCAAGATGCGCAAGGAGCGCGTAGAGAAGGTTGTGGTGGCGGCTATGAAGCAAAGCCACAAGGCCTGGATGCCACAGGTGAACGACATGTGCGCCTTCAAGCAATTCATTGACAATGAGCGAGGTGGACGCAAATACATCTGCCATTGCTATAACGAGATAGAGCGCCGCGAGCTGACCAGCCTTCTGAGGGAGAGTGCAGAAAGTAATGCCGCTACAGGAGACACCTCAGACGAGGACGTGACAATACTGATAGGCCCCGAAGGGGATTTCTCAATAGAAGAGGTGAGATATGCCATCAGCAAGGGTTACAAGAGCACGTCATTAGGACCTTCACGCCTGCGCACAGAGACAGCGGCAATTGTGGCTGCTACGGTGGCGAGGTTCACAAATTGAAAATGAAGGCCCCCTCTCTGCCCAAAGGGCATCTCTCCCCCTGGGAGGAGAGGGAGATTACAATACGACAGTCAAATCAAATTAACAACATAACAGATTATCAAATTGGTGTATTTCAGAAATATATGCTGCACGATGGTTGCAGCCATTTTGATGTTTGTACTGGCAGGATGTACACGCAGTAACTACGTTGACTCCGTGCCTGCCAACAGTAAGGCCGTTGTGTCTGTAAACGCTATGGAACTGATAGACGATGACTCGCCTGTGAAGACCGTTCTGTTGCCGTTTGTCAACAAAGACAAGAAGAGCCTGAAGGGTATTGACCTGACAAAGGATATGTATGCCTTTGAGACCATTGACGGTCTCTTCGGCCTCAGCATCTTTGTGAATGACCGCGATGCTCTGCTGGACTTCTTCCAGCGCCTGCAGACCATAGGAGTGCTCTCAGAGCTGGAGGAAGGCGACGAGGAAATCTTTGCCGTAGCCTTTGAGAAATGGATAGCCGGCTATAATGAAAAGCGTCTGCTGGTGATGGGACCGGTAGTGAACAGCGTCACAGAGCGCGAGAATATGAAGGACCGCATGAGGAGCATGATGAATCAAAAGGCTGACGAAGGCCTTCGCAACTCTGACATGTGGAAATACCTGGACAGCGTCGATGCTCCGATGAAGATGGTAGCCGAGGCGTCTGCATTGCCCAATGAGCTCGTGTCGGCATTCATGATAGGTGCTCCGCGAGGCACCGACCCAAGCGATGTGATGCTGAGAGCCGAAGTGGAATATGAGGACAGCATACTGATGATGAAGGGCGACATGTTCTCATACAATCCCAACATAGACCAGGCCCTGAAACAGGCTGCCGAGGTATATCGCCCCATGACGATTAACTGGGAGAAGCAGTTTGCTGACACGCTGCTGGCAGGAATATTCATGAATGTAGATGGAGAAGAGTTTGTGGAACTGCTGAACAGGGACAAGACACTGGGTTCTCTGCTCATAGGCACACACCGCTATGACCGCATAAAGGGCAACAAGGGCGATATGGCCTTCCTCTTCAGCGGCAAGATGAGCGAGAGCGTTGACACCACAGGCATAAGGACCCATATCATCAACCTACCCAAGGGTACGGAAAATAATGGAGAACGACTGGTCATCGCCATTAACGTGAAGAAGGCTACAAGCGCTGTGGCAGGAACATTTCTCTCGTGGGTGAGCCGCGTGAAGAAGATTGTATTCACTCTGAAAAAGCCGGAGACGAAGGACGAGAAGGCAAAGGAGGAAGAAAAGGAAGATAATGGAGAGGATAAAAAGGATTGAACTGGACAACGTGACGCCCCGTGTGTTTGAGGGCATCGGCGACCTGCACTCTGATATATGGCAGAGCCAGGTCTGCTTTGAGCGCGGCAAGACCTACCTCGTGGAAGCCGACTCAGGCAAGGGCAAAAGCACATTCTGCAGCTATCTCATAGGCTATCGCAACGACTACAGCGGCCACGTGAGGTTTGACAGCGATGATGTGAGCGCATACAGCCCCTCCAGGTGGGCAGACATCAGGCAAAAGCACGTCAGCCTGCTCTTTCAGGAACTGCGCATGTTTCCCGAACTCACCGCAATGGAGAATGTGCAGATCAAGAACCAGCTGACGGGACATACGGACCCTGCCGTCATCCTCTCATGGTTTGAAAGGCTCGGCATCGCCGACAAGGTGGAGCAGAAGATGGGCAGGATGTCATTTGGCCAGCAACAGCGCGTAGCAATGATGAGAGCGCTGGCACAGCCGTTTGACTTCCTGATAGTAGATGAGCCCATCAGCCACCTCGATGACAGAAACTCACAGGTGATGGCCGAGATGATGATGGAAGAGGCAAGGCGAAAGGAGGCATGCGTCATCGTCACATCAATAGGCAAACACATGGACCTGCAGTATGACAAGGTCCTGAAACTCTGAACCAAACGCACATCATGTCACTTCTCTGGAAACTACTTAGACAACATATCAGCATAGGGCAGTTTGCAGGTTTCTTTGTTGCCAACCTGCTGGGAATGATAATCGTACTCTCCGGCTATCAGTTCTATCACGACGTGCTGCCCATCTTCACCAATGGCGATTCATTCATGAAGTCCAATGCCATCATGGTGACCAAGCGTATCGGCATGGGCAATACCCTGTCGAGCAACGCCTCCACATTCTCTGCCAAGGACATTGCGGAGCTTGAGAAGCAACCCTTCACGCGAAGAACGGGAGCATTCATGTCGGCCAACTACAAGGCTCACGCAAGCATGGGCATCAGCGGCACACAGATATTCAGTTCGGAGATATTCTTTGAAAGCATCCCCGATGACTTCATCGACATCAACATGCGTGACTGGCAGTACCGGGCCGGTGATGATGTTGTGCCCATCATCCTCCCGCGTTCCTATATTAATATATATAACTTCGGCTTTGCCCGCAGCCACTCCCTGCCCCAGATTTCTGACGGGCTGATGGGGATGATAGACCTCAGGCTGCGCATTCACGGCAACGGCAGGGAACAGACTTTCACGGGCAAGGTGGTGGCATTCTCATCGTCAATGACATCCATACTGGTGCCAGAGGCCTTCATGAAATGGAGCAACGAGACCTTTGCACCCGAAGGCGATAATGTCACCACGCGACTGCTGATGCAGGTGTCCAACCCGGGTGACAAATCGCTCATGACATACTTTGAGAAGAACGGGCTGGAGATGGACAGCGACAAGCTCAACGCCGAGAAGACCACATACTTCCTGCGCCTCATCGTGAGCATGGTGATGGTGATAGGCATCATCATCAGCGCCCTGAGTTTCTACATACTGATGCTGAGCATATACCTCCTCGTGCAGAAGAATACGGAGAAGCTTCAGAACCTGCTGCTCATAGGCTATCGTGCCGGTCGTGTGGCAATGCCCTATCAGCTGCTCACCGCGGGCCTCAACCTGATGGTGCTGCTCATAGCCATTCTGTCCGTATGCCTCATACGCCACTACTACGTGGACATCATCGCAGCGCTATACCCCGAGGTGGGCAAAGGCTCTATCGTCTATGCCGTGCTGCTGGGCATCGCGCTGTTCCTCATCGTCACCCTGCTCAATGTCATCATCATCAGACGCAAGGTGGCATCTATAAATTCGCATCAATAAACATCACGGTGGGACATGACAGCCCCCACCATATAAACCAACCCCCACTCGCCAGTGAGACAGTTAGAACTCCTTTCCCCAGCCAAGAACCTTGAATGCGGTATCAGCGCAATAGACCACAGTGCCGATGCCGTGTATATCGGTGCAAGGAAATACGGAGCCCGCGCCGCTGCCGGCAATAGCGTTGAGGACATTGCCGAGCTCTGCCGCTATGCTCACCGCTATGATGCCAAAGTATATGCTACGGTCAATACTATCATCTACGATCAAGAGATGAGCGACACCCTCGCGCTGTGCGAGGAGCTCAGCCAGGCCGGAGTGGATGCGCTGTTGGTACAGGACATGGGACTGCTGACTCTGTTGCAGGAAGAGCAAGTCCGCTTCCGTCCTGTCCTGCATGCCTCTACCCAAACCGACAACAGAACCGCGGAGAAGGTGAAATGGCTGACGGAACAGGGATTCAGGCGTGTGGTCCTGGCACGCGAGCTGAGTATCAGCGAAATCAATGACATACACCAGGCTGTGCCCGACGTGGAGCTCGAGGCATTCGTACACGGAGCGCTGTGCGTCAGTTACTCCGGACAGTGCTACGCGTCACACTACTGCTTCGGACGTTCTGCCAACAGAGGGGAGTGCTCGCAGGTGTGCCGCATGCCCATGACGCTACGCGATGGCGATGGCAATGTAATAGAACAGGACAAGCATCTCCTGTCACTCAGGGACATGGCACAGTTGGAGAACCTCGAACGGCTGGCAGAGGCAGGAGTGACAAGCTTCAAGATTGAGGGAAGGCTGAAGGATGCTGACTATGTGAAGAACGTGACGGCAGCCTATAGCGAGCAGCTCAACGCCCTCTGCAGGCTGCACCCCGACAAGTACCGCCGCGCATCAATGGGGCGCTGCACATACACCTTCACACCCGACATCAGAAAGAGTTTCAACCGTGGGTTTACCACCTACTTCTCTGACGTCACCACCCTACCCCATGATCGCCGCCCTATGTCGTCACCGCTGTCACCCAAGTCCATCGGAGAGTACGTGGGCACCGTGAAGGATATACGCGGCAGGAGCATCATCGTCTCTTCCGTAGAGCCATTCAGCAACGGTGACGGACTCTGTTTCTTTGCCGATGAACGTCTGATAGGCTTCAGGGTCAACAGGGCTGAGGGCAACCGCTTGCAACCCCTGTCCCTGCCCGCAGAGCTGAGAAGGGGGATGCGACTGTACCGCAACCACAACCAGGCCTTCGTCACACTCCTCAGCAAACCCTCTGCACAGCGCAAGATTGACGTGACGATAACGCTGAAAAAAGGTGACAACAACGCATCGCAGGCAACAGACTGTGACAACAACGCATCGCAGGTATCAGACAGGACGGCCGTTCTTCTCACCATTACCGACGAACACGGACACTGCGGCACAGCCCGTGCTGCTGTTGAGATGCAGCAGCCACGCTCACCACAGGAGGAGAATATACGCAAACAACTGCAGAAACTCGGTGACACGCCTTATCTGTGCCACGACATAGAGATACAGGAGGGCCTGCCCTTCATGCCCAGCAGCGTGCTGTCAACCCTGCGCAGGGAAGCAACAGGCAAGCTGATGATGAGGGGTGAGAGAGGAGAGATGAGAGGTGAGGGAGGAGAGATGAGAGGTAAGAGACGAGAGATGAGGGACGAGGGGCACACAGAGAAGCCTCTCTACAACTCGCCGGAGCTGTACAACGCAGCCAACCAGGAAGCCCGCGACTTCTACAGCCGGCAGGGACAGGAGGCAGATGCCTTTGAGCTCCACGGAGGCAAGACGCTGATGCGTTGCAGGTACTGCCTGCGATATGAATTAGGCCACTGCCTGAAGGACAAACGCCCGGACGATTGGCGCGAACCCCTGACACTGAGCATTAACAACGACAAACAAACATTCTCGCTGCATTTCGATTGCAAGAGGTGCGAGATGACAGTGAGACTCATAGAGGAGAACGGAAATTGAGGAACTACATCATCATACTGATTTGCTGTCTCCTGACAGCATGTTACAATGACAAGCAGACGAGGGAAGACAATCTGCACGATGCGCTGGCCGAACAGGACAGCACCGCCTCTGCAGACAGCATCTCCTTCTACTCCACCCACCACTATAGCGTGGGCTACAACTTCATTGTCCACAACGACAGCCTGCAACTCATTGTCCAACAGCCTGAGGAGAAAGTGTCTCAACTGGCTACTGACACCTTCACCATCCCCCACAACCAGCAGCTGGCAGTGAGCGACATACGCATTCTGCCACAGGACAGCATCGACTCCGTCTGGGTACAGCTGGTGAGTGAGCGTGGACGCTTGGGGTGGATACACGAGACGGAACTGCTTCCCGCCGTAGTGCCCACAGACCCCATCTCGCAGTTCATCATGTTCTTCAGCGACAGCCACATCCTCATCGCCGTCATCATCATGGTGCTCATCGGCGTAGCCTACATGACACGCATCATACACAGGCGCAACGCCCCGATAGTCCACTTCCGCGACATACCATCCTTCTATCCCACCCTGCTCTGCATCATCGTGGCAGCAGCGGCTACGTTCTATGCCTCGCTGCAGCTCTTCGGCACAGACATCTGGAGGCACTTCTACTACCACCCCTCGCTCAACCCATTCACCATGCCCCCCATACTGGCATTGTTCATCATCTCCGTCTGGGCAATGCTGATAGTGGGCATAGCCGTTGTGGAGGACACAAGACACCTGTTGCCGCTCGAGGATGCCCTGATATACCTCTTAGGACTGGCGGGAGTGTGTGCCGTGCTCTATATCGTGTTCTCCATCAGCACCCTGTACTTCGTGGGCTACCCATTGCTTGTGGCATACTGCTATTACGCCATCACTACCTATCAGCGACACCCACACGAGCAGTTCATGTGCGGCAACTGCGGCAAGCGACTGACAGCAAAGGGAAAATGCCCTTATTGCGGAGCCATAAACGACTGATCTTTAACCCAACAACCACATACTAAATTATATAAATGAAACATCTGTTTTATCTCTTTACCCTGTGCATCGCATTGATAGCCTGCTCCTCTGACGAAGGCAGCGATACCCCAGCCCTGCCCGCTATGCGTACAGTCATAGCCTTCATATCGGGTGACAACAACCTGGCAGACTCGCTGAACAGCGACTATAAGGAGATGATAACCGGCTCTGCCTCACTGTCAAAAGACGTGAACCTCATCGTTGTGTGCGACGTGATGAAGGACAAACCGTTCGTGGCAAAGATAGCCGGCGGAGCTGCCACTACCGTGCGTCAGTGGCAGAATGAGTTCTTCATGACAAATCCTGACAGCATGCTCCACATCATGCAGTGGATCATAAACAAATATCCTGCAAAGGAGTATGCCACAATCTTTGCCGGCCACGGTAACGGCTCACGCCAGATGAACGACACCATCCCGACAGACATGATGCGACTCTATGCCTACGGCGTGGATTACAACACATCGTCTTCTACAGACGGCAAATGGATTAATGTCCCAACGCTGGCAACAGTACTCAGCAACCTGAAAACGCCTGAAGGCGGCAGGCTGCACCAGGAATTCATCTTCTTCGATTGCTGCAACATGCAGACGATAGAGAACGTCTATGAGTTGCGCAACTACACGGACTATATCTCTGCCCCGCTGTCAGAGGTAAAGTCAGAGGGAGCCAACTACAGAGAGGTCGTCCCACTCCTGTCCTACGACTTTGCCAGCGACCCGGCACAGCTCCTCTTCTATGGCGACGACCAGAAACTGTGCGCATCCGTAGTTGATACACGAAATCTGGACAACCTCCTTGCTGCAACATACTATGCGCTGAATGAGATAAAGTTCAACGATCCCGAATCCAGCTCCACCACTCTGCGCTATCAGGGCTCCATCTACTATTCCTACATCCACAATCCCTTCCTCCATGAGATGCAGAATGTGCTCCTGAACCATGTGGAGAACGGCACCCTCTCTGACGCCACCTTCCAGGTATGGAAAGAATGTCTGGAAGATGTGGTGGTGGCAAAGAAGATGTCGTCACGATGGACCACCGTCCTCAACATCGACTTCAGCTCCTTCACCGTCAACGACGAGACCTATGGCGGACTGAGCATGATCGTCCCACGCTACGGCTACGACTACTCCTCGCCATATCACGGCAGCACCGAACCGCTTATCAACACCTACATGTATGACTACGAATGGTGCCGCAAAGTGGGTTGGAATGACTTAGGATGGTAACTCTACTAAAAGTTGGCACGCCTTTTGTAAAATCATCCCAACGAAAGGATAACCCCGCAGAGGGTGATCCAAACCCAAACATACATTAAAACATTATAATAAAACTACAGTAAAAACTATGAACATTCAACCTTTAGCAGACCGCGTGCTCATCAAGCCAGCACCGGCAGAAGAGAAAATCGGTGGTATCATCATCCCTGATACAGCCAAGGAGAAACCACTTCAGGGTACCGTCGTAGCCACCGGCAACGGCACAAAAGACGAAGAGATGATCCTCAAGGCCGGTGACAACGTCCTCTACGGCAAGTACTCTGGACAGGAGGTAGAATTCGAGGGAGAGAAATATCTCGTAATGCGTCAGTCTGACGTTATTGCAAAGTTAGGATAATCGACCACTCGACATATCGGAATATCGACATATCGGAATATCGACATCCCGACATCTCGACATCTCGAAAAAAAAATCAAAACATCATGGCAAAAGAAATCAAATTCAATACTGAGGCTCGCGAAGCCCTGAAGAATGGCGTTGACCAGCTGGCCAATGCAGTGAAAGTAACCCTCGGTCCTAAGGGCCGCAACGTAGTGCTGGAGAAAAAATTCGGCGCTCCACAGATTACCAAGGACGGCGTTACCGTAGCAAAAGAGATAGAACTGGAAGACAAGTTTGAGAACACCGGCGCACAGCTCGTCAAGAGCGTTGCCTCCAAGACCGGCGACGATGCCGGTGACGGTACCACCACAGCCACTATCCTCACCCAGGCCATCGTCAACGAGGGTCTGAAGAACGTCACCGCCGGTGCCAACCCAATGGACCTGAAGCGCGGCATCGACAAAGCCGTAGATACCGTCGTTGGCTACATCAAGAGCAACGCAGAGCTCGTAGGCGACAACTATGACAAGATAGAGCAGGTGGCAACCGTATCTGCCAACAACGACCCAGAGATAGGCAAACTCCTCGCTGACGCTATGCGCAAGGTAAGCAAGGACGGTGTCATCACCATCGAGGAGAGCAAGTCTCGCGACACCTCCATCGGCGTCGTTGAGGGCATGCAGTTCGACCGCGGCTACCTCTCCGGCTACTTCGTCACAGATACTGAGAAGCTGGAGTGTGTCATGGAGAACCCATACATCCTCATCTACGACAAGAAGATTTCAAACCTCAAGGACCTGCTGCCTATCCTCCAGCCAGCTGCTGAGAGTGGTCGCGGACTGCTCATCATCGCTGAGGATGTTGACTCTGAGGCACTCACAACACTCGTTGTCAACCGTCTGCGTGGCGGTCTGAAGATCTGCGCTGTCAAGGCTCCTGGCTTCGGTGACCGTCGCAAGGCAATGCTCGAGGACATCGCCATCCTTACCGGAGGTGTTGTAATCTCTGAAGAGAAGGGTCTGAAGCTTGAGCAGGCAACCCTCGAGATGTGTGGCACAGCCGACAAGGTGACCATCTCCAAGGACAACACCATCATCGCTGGCGGTGCTGGTTCTAAGGATGCCATCGCAGACCGCGTCATTGCCATCAAGAAGGAGATCGAGAACACCACCTCTTCCTACGACAAGGAGAAGCTGCAGGAGCGTCTTGCCAAGCTTGCCGGCGGTGTTGCAGTACTCTACATCGGTGCCAACAGCGAGGTAGAGATGAAGGAAAAGAAAGACCGCGTTGACGATGCCCTTTGCGCTACGCGCGCAGCCATCGAGGAAGGCGTCGTAGCCGGTGGTGGTACCACATACATCCGTGCCCTTGAGACCCTCAAGGACCTCAAAGGCGTCAATGCCGATGAGCAGACAGGTATCAACATCATCGTACGTGCCCTTGAGGAGCCGCTGCGTCAGATTGTCAACAATGCCGGCGGCGAGGGTGCCGTGGTAGTACAGAAGGTTCGTGAGGGCGAGGGTGACTTCGGTTACAACGCACGCACCGACCAGTACGAAGACCTGCGCAAGGCAGGCATCATCGACCCAGCCAAGGTGGCACGCGTAGCGCTCGAGAACGCTGCATCCATCGCAGGCCTCTTCCTCACCACCGAGTCAGTCATCTGCGACAAGCCAGCTCCCGAACCAGCAATGCCAATGGGCGGCGCACCAGGAATGGGCGGCATGATGTAAACACCCCGCTATAAAGACATAATACTCACACCATAAACTTGAAAAAGCTCCGAATCATTTGTTGGTTCGGAGTTTTTTTTGTAACTTTGCAGACAATAATGTATAAGAAGCGATTTGCATATAGCCTATTGTTACTACTGTGCACAGTGATACTGTCTGCACAGCATACAGTATCACCGCTGAATAAGCGTGATAGGTTTTATGGCTATGTGCTCTGCAATGGCAAGCGCGTAGATGCTGTATGCCACGTAAAAGATACAACAAACAAGACCATCGGCATTGGTAACAACAGCTATAAGGTCATTGCCATTGACACCACCCTTGCCGGAAAGATAGTGGTGCCACCAAAAATTATGGCCCCCGACGGACTGGAATACACTGTAACCAGCGTGTCGCGCCATGCCTTTGCTGATTGTCGGCGCATCACGGAGGTGGTGCTGCCCGACAGCATTCACGACATAGGCGATCAGGCATTCATGAACTGCCGTTCGCTGCGCGGCATTGTGTTGCCACCGGGCACACGCTATCTATGGCCATACGCCTTTCGTGGGTGCAGCAACCTGAGACGCGTGGAGGTGAGGGCTACTGTGCCTCCCGACTCCTACAACGATGTGTTCGACGACCACACCCTGCGCTTTGCCACCCTCGTAATACCAGCATCAAGTGCCAAAGCCTACAAATACGCCTTTGTGTGGAACATGTTTCGTTACTGCATTCCAAATTGGGACTTACGCTTCTGACGCCTTGAGGTTGCTATTTCTGCCGTTGAGAGTGTCATTATTTTCTGTTGCCATTGCTGCCATTCCGTCAGCATCGCCTCACGTATCTGGTCACGGTCACTGGAGGTGAACCTCTCATCCAGCCGGTCCGTATAGTCATAGCAGTACTGGTTTACGGCCATCACACGCTGTGTGAGGTCCGGCCAACGGTATTCCCATTGCGACAAGGTGTCAATATGCTGCGCCAACTGCGTACGATCCATCTGTTCGTGCAAGGCTGCGATGGCATCTGTTTCGGCACGTTCCACACGGTTCATCTCGCTGTCCATAGCCTCCACGCGCCACACCAACAAAGCTACAATACCAGCCAAGCCAATCAACGCGCCAACTGTCACCCGTCGTATCATCCTTGCCTTGCGTGACAACAGCTTTTCCATGTCCTGCCTTATATCGTCAACCTTCTGATACCTGCTCTCGACAGGTAGCAGACATCTGCTCCACACCTTCTGAAAACTCTGCGGCAGAGGCATCTCGCTCATTATGACACCAATCGAATAGATATCATTCCGCGGATCTGGCTGTGCTGCAACCCTCTGCTCCGGCGACATATAGATGGCAGTACCCGCCTGCTGCTTCAGCATGGCAAACGCGTCGGTGTCGGCCAATCCGAAGTCTATCAGCTTGACGTGCTTGCCTGTTCGCGTCAACATAATATTGTGCGGCTTCAGGTCACGATGCGCGATTCCGAGTGAATGGATATACTCCACAGCCTGCAATATCTCGCCGAGAATGCGTATAGCCTCCGACGGTTCCAGCACACACTCATTCATTGGCTGACCGTCCACATATTCCATCACGATACACGTTCCCAGCCCTTCTACATGTTCCAGCCCCATCGTCTGTACCACGTTAGGATGCTGCAGCTGTATCAGGATCTCAAACTCCTTACGCAGCATCTGTCTCACCAACGTATTATCGCTGCCCTTCTCGTTCATCCCCTTCAACATGAACCAGCGGCCATAGCGCTGCGCACGGGCTAAAAAATTATACTCCGACGTGTAAATAACAGACACATCGGTAAAAGCCGTTGAAATCTCATCGGCAGAAATACTCTTTATATAGCCTGAATTTTCTTCCTCAATCATCAGTTCTTAATTATGAATTTTGCATTTTGCTGGCGCATTATTAATACTCTCCAGTAATCATAATTCTCAATTCTCAATCGTCAATGCTCAATGCTCAATGCTCAATGGTCAATCGTCAATGGTCAATGCTCAATGGTCAATGGTCAATTAACATACTCAAAATGCACCCCACCTTTTTTCCCGCATACATATGCAGTAGGCATACTGTTCCCCTGCTGCAACTGATCCAGATACAGCGGTTGTCCATCGATGATGACGCCGCATAGGAAGGTATCTCCGGGCTGCAGACGTGTCTTCTCTGAGTAAACCACCTGAAAATGCTGGCTCCCGTTATACTCCACCTCACACACTCTCCCCGGCTCCCATGTCAGCCTTATCCGGTCACCGCGTGCCAGTCCGTCCACCACGCTGAGCACTCGTCCCATCATAGGCGAACTGCTCTCGCCATCCATTTCCATCGTAGAGCGGTCTATGAAGTCGTTGAAATCAGAGTACCCGATGAAGCGAGCCAGAATGGAGAGAGTCGATAGACGTGGCTCTACGTTCTCATCTATCTTTCCCCAGATACGTCGCAGTGTATTGCGACTGAGCAACTCTCCCACCCTGGCAAAGATGCGTCTGCTCAGTATATCAAAATCCTTCGGCGTCTGCACTTTGCGCCCAATGGCCTGCTCTATACCTTCTCTCAGTGCTACTATTTGTTCTTTTGTCGCTGTCATAGTGCAAAGGTACACATTTTTCATAATATAACAAAAAACACGCCTTATAAATTCCTCTTCCATGATGCTAAATGGGCTGGAATGGACTTTGAGACTTTCAGAAATAGTCAGTAACTTTGCGGCATAAGAACTGACATCATACCTTATTTATAAAACCAAGATCTACATTTTAGCTTCCATAAACAGTTTCAAACCCAATGAAGTACTATTGTGAGTTTTTGACATACGTCATAGAAACTGTCCTATCACCGTTGGAACTCTGATTAACTATCTACTCAGAGCTGGTGTTGAACTCAAAGCCCACGTTTTAGAGTGGGTTCAGTCACTAATTCAAGAATAAAAACAAAACTTTATTTCAATAGCGTATGAAAAAAAATCATTACTTATTAGGTCTGATGCTATTAATGGCAGGCAGTGCCACTAATGCAATTGCTCAGGTGAGCAATGACAATGACGATCAGGTGTACAAGGTAGCTCGTCCACAGTTGCACGACTATGTTCAGGGCGAAGTACTCTTAAAACTGAAAGACAGTCAGAGTGCTAACACACGTAGTGCTGCTGTAAAGGGTTCTGCAGGCATCAGTTCTTTGGATGACATTTTGAAGGAATATGGTGTAGAGGAGATGGAACAACTGTTGCCCAATGCTAAAAGCACCAGTCATGCCAAGGCTTTCAACGGAGATACGGTGGAGGAGCGTGACCTCACCCAACTTTATAAGGTAACGCTCAGCGCAGAGAAGCAGCAGGAGACCACGCAAATGATTGAGAGACTGAAGGCACTGCCTGAGGTTGAATATGCAGAACCTAACTACAAAGTGTATCTTGCTGATGCAAATATCGCTGCCAACTTTGGTGGCAATCCTTACACTACTCAGCAGTGGTATCTCGACAGTTATGGCGTGAAGCAACTTTGGAATAAACCGATTCTGAATCCCAAGCGTCCTGTTATTGCAATCCTGGATACTGGTGTTGATATGACGCACCCAGACTTGGCTCCTAATCTTTGGACAAATACAGCTGAGGCAGAAGGAGAAGCCAATTACGACAACGACGGAAATGGCTTCAAGGGTGATGTGCATGGATGGGATTTTATCAACAATACCCCAAATATAAAAGACTTCAATATGCATGGTACCCATGTGGCAGGTATCGCTGCAGCTGCAAATAATGGCATTGGCATCATAGGAGCAAACCCGATGGCACTCATCATGCCAATCTCTGTAATGCAGAGCGATGGTACTGGTGATGTGGCTACTATCGTCAAAGGTATCGACTATGCCGTGAAGATGGGAGCTGATGTGTTAAACCTCTCATTAGGAACATACGCTAATAGCCGTGCCTTGCGTCAGGCTTTGGAGCGTGCTTATTCGAGCTGTGTTATTGTTGCAGCTGCGGGTAATGATGGAACATGTATCAACAGTCCCCATCATCCGAGGCCATGCTACGGCGCTGCACCTATGTTTCCTGCAGCTTACTCTTTCGTATTAGGAGTCCAGGCAACTACATCTGGTGGGGGATTGGCTGGCTTCAGTAATTACGACGATGATGGCAAGACCTTCTCGTCTGTTACAACTCTCCAAGACCCTGATGGTTTCAATTATGAACTCAAGGCTCCTGGTACAGATATGTTGAGTACCATTCCTGGCGGTAAATACAAGGCGTTAAACGGCACCTCTATGGCTGCTCCTTTGGTGGCGGGCTCTGTCTCTGCGTTGATGATGGTTAAGAACTACGACTCGCAGGAAATCCTTTGGGGCGACCTGCTTCATACAGACAATATTGCGCAGGCATACGCTGTTGCTAATCGTCCTGCCGAACTTGACCTGATGAAGATTCAGTATCGTGAGCGAAAGGAACTGGCTGATGAAACGGAAGATGATTACTCAAATGATGGTGAAATTGATGCAGGTGAAACAGTTTCGCTCTATCCTGTAATCCGCACCACCTTTGGCGCTGCCAGCAATATAAAGATGAAGTTAGAGATGGGGGATGAGTTTGAGGATCCTAATACGGTTGAAATTTTAACTCCAGGATGGGTTGATTTTGGCCTGAATCTCGATGCTTATGGCAGAGGCGTTTCTCTTAATCCTATGCAGTTAAGAGTTGCCAGCAATGTTGCAGACAACCGTCATATCAAGATGAAGTTTACCGCTAAGTGTGATGAATCAAATACCCAATATGTAGGTACCTTCACGTTGGTTGTTACCAATATGGTGAAGATTAGCGGCTTGATATCCGAAGACCGCACACTGACGGCTGACCATGTATATCTGGTCAACGAGAATCTGGGTATCATGAAAGGTGCTACTCTGACCATTGAGCCTGGTACACGTCTGGAGTTTATGGAAGATATGACACTTTCTTCATTCGGCAAACTTGTAGCTAATGGTACCCCAGAGAAACCGATAATCTTCACTGGCTATCATGGAGCTCGTTGGAGGGGTATAAGGACGCATAACAAATCTTCTTATGATTATTATCCGCTCGATACGATTTCGTATTGCAAGATTGATGGGTTTGATAAAGGATCACAAGGAACACGTGTGTATTTCCCTTATATGAAAGACTGTTCCTTAGAACCGTCTTATCTTTTCTCTTTCTATGGCATGTCAGGTGAAAGAATAACAGTTATGGGAGTTAATGGTAGTAGTATAGGAAATGAAATTGCTTTCGATAATAATAGTAATATACAATATTCTAATATTGTAAACAATTTTGGAAGAAGTACCACGGATCTTACCAGGTATAGTAAATTGCATTATAATAATTATTTCAATAATTTCGCACAGTATACAGGTAGTGGGAAATACCAGAATAAGTATTACTCTTTGTATATGTATACATCAACACCTCAAATCGACAAATCAGAGAAACCATCGTATCTTGGCACAAGTCGTGAAGATATAATCCGTCCATACATCTATGAGCTAGGTAATGCTCCTGATACATATGGTCAAATAGACCTAAGTAATATGCCTGCTCGTCCATACGCTGAGGCTCACGGTATTGTTTGGAAAGTCTGCGTGAACGGTAAAGATGCACAGGATGAGTATGAGGACTTAGCACCCCTTGGTGTAGGCAAGCATAAGTTTGAAGTCTATTTCAATCGTCCTATGAACAAAGCTGTGGCTCCACAGATTGCATTTGGTGTTCGTGACCCATATACACAGAATGTTGTGAATGAGGAAGGCAGTTGGAATGAGGAAGGTACTATTTATACTGCTTATAAGACGATTAATGGTAAGACAAAGAGTGACGGCGTGAACCGCATCTATGTCTATGGAGCAGAGGATAACGAGTTCTTTGAGTGTCCTTACGAGAAGACCCGTTTCAACGTCATGATCAATGCTGCTGGTTCTATGGCGACAGGCTTTGCAGGCGAGGGCCAGATGGGTCGTGTCAAACTGACATGGAATAATGAAAATAACAACTTCGATGATGCGATGGGATTCAATATCTACCGCTTTGGGGAGGAATATGAAAAGACGCTACCTGCTGGATATTACAATGGTATCACACCAACGGAATGGGGTGTGGGAACATATTATGATGAGAGAACTATCATGGTTGCAGACACCGTTCGCATCAACCAAGAGATTGTAGATATCGAAACTACGGAATATACTGACTACGACGTAACGCCAGGCGAGACTTATTATTATATGTATAAGGTGTTGTCAACAGACCTGAAAGAGTATGACGTTTCTAACGTTGTGGCAGTAACACCGTTGACAGCGACAATGGGTGATGCTAATGGTAGTGGCGATGTGGATGTAGCAGATGTTATTACTACAGTAAACCATGCTGCAGGCATGAAGCCGAAGCCATTTATCTTCGAGGCTGCAGATATGAACACAGACCTGCAGATAGATATTCTCGATGTGGTAGGCATTATTCAGAAGATTCTGAATCCAAGCGCTCAGTCTCTGAGCTTGATGTCTGAGGCAACTGCAACTTACACTGTAGAGGATGGCGTACTGTACGTTGAGAGTCCAGTGGCTCTGGCTGGTGTACAAGTGCAGCTGAATATGAATGAGAAGCGTGATGTGACCACAACGGAAGCCCTGAACGGTTTTGAGCAGGTTTCAGCATGGCTGTCGGACAACGATATGATGTTCATGGCATACAACATGAACGGTAAGACGCTGTCAGCAGGCAAGAATGCAGTACTCAATATAGGCGATACAGACATCAGCACTATCCGTTTGAGCGATGCACAGGGTCACAACGTTCCGGCTCAAGCTGGCAACGGTACAACGGGCATCAAAGCACCGGGGTCTAAGATAATGCGTCAGGGCGGTGTATTCAACCTGAATGGTCAGAAGATAAGCGGCAAAGCCGTTGACCTGCAGAAGCTGCCGAAGGGTGTCTATATCATTAATGGCGAAAAGGTTGTGAAATGATGAGTAAGCATAGATCTAGCATATTGTTATCCCTGCTCCTTTGCTTTAGCATTGGAGCACGGGCTGACAATATCATAACGATATCATCAACGGAGGGAGCACCTGATGATGAAGTGACGGTAAGTATTGGACTGCAGAACAGCGACATATTGTCTTCACTGCAGGTCAGCATTCCGCTTGATGAGAACCTGACGTTGGTGGAAGGCTCAGGACGGGTGGGTAGCCGTTGCAGCAATCACTCGCTGACAGTTGGTGTAAAGGATGGCGTGTTGAACGTCTTTGTCTATTCTCTCAGCATGGCAGCTATCTCGGGCAACAGCGGCGAGGTGGCAAGTTTCAAATTGAGACTGGGCAATGTGCCGCAGACTGTCAGCCTAACACCCTCGAAGTTGGTGCTGACAAACAGCAGTGGCACAACAATAGATGGCAATAGCCAGAATGGCAGTGTTACCACTCGCTGCGCCAAGGCAGAGTACAGCACAATGGAAGTGGACTATGGAGAGGTGCCTATCCGTGGCAGTTATGAGAGAACGGTTACAGTCACAAATGTGGGCAATGCCGACCTGACAATAACAGCTCTGACTTTCTCTGACGTTAATGTATTCTCGTCAACAACCACGCTGCCTATAGTCATCAGTGCCGGACAGTCGCAGCAACTGCACATCACTTACGCTCCAGTAGAACGCGGAACTATCTCCAAGACGCTGAAGGTGGAGTGTAACAGCGTATCGAAACTGAACACCATTGCACTGAAGGCTATGCCTTTTGCTGTCAACGAGCTGCATGTGCAGCCAGCCAGCGGTGTTTCTGATGAGGAGGTGACAGTCCGCATGACTATGAACAACATGGATGCCATCAGCGGCTATCAGGTGGAGTTCACACTGCCCAGCCAGTTTGATTATGTGGATAATAGCTTTGCATTGTCCAGCCGTAAGCAGGATCATGTGGGTATGGCCACGCTTAACGGCAATACCTTACGCATCATTGTCTATTCGCCATCAGACAAACCATTTACAGGCAACGACGGAGAAATAGGAACATTCAAGGTGAAACTGGCGGGACGCTATGGCACAACACTTACACCTTCAAAGACGGTGCTCTCTGCTACCATTAATAATAAGGTGGAGAATGTGGTGTCAGAAGTCTATGGTGGAAATATAACTATTCAGAGTCCGCAGATAAGTTGTAACAATACACTTAACTTTGGAGCTGTATCTGTAACTGAAGCCTGCGAAAAGACATTGACAATAAGAAACTATGGCAGTGCTCCATTGACAGTAAGCCGTATTGTTTTCAACAACGAGGCAATGAGCATTAAGGAGTCGTTGCCGATAGTCATTCCTACATATGGCAATGCTAATGTGACTGTAGTTTGTAGCAGCATAGAACAGACAGCATTTGAAGGTACGATGAATATTTATAGTAATGACCCAGATATGAGGATGAAGGAGATTGCTGTATCTGGCAGCCGTTTTGCACCCAACTATATGACCATATCGTGTGAACAGACTAAAACTACAGACGAAGCCGTAATGGAGCTGGCTACTGACATATACGACAACATTATGGGTGTACAGTTTGACATAGAATATCCTTCGGAGTATTATGAGCCTTATGATGGTAATGTAACTGTAGAAGGACGTGCAGCAGGCATGACTGTCAACATGCGTCAAATTGACGAGAATACAGTACGCTATTTCTGCTATTCGTTATCGGGAAGTGGCATTCAGGCAGGCAGTGGAAAAGTTATGACGATCAAACTGGCTCCGAAAGGCGGCAGTGTTCCGGCAGGAACCTACACCGTCAAGATGAAAAATATCGTACTGGGTACAGCTGATATGACTAATAAGTATGCCAGCACAGACCAGCAGGTCAACTTCAATGTTATAGATGTACTTCTGGGCGATGTGAATGGAGATGGTAAGATTAATGCCTTGGATGTACGACTATTGATTAACAGAAGATTCAACAGAGCTATGCCTGATGGATATATCGAGGAAGCCTGCGATATAAATGGTGACGGAAGGATAAATGCTCTTGATGTCAGACTTGTTATAAACTTAAGATTTAACAGATAAATTATGAAGAGATTTAGAACTAAACTACTCTTGTTATTCATTGGCTTGCTTTTAGGCAAGAATATGAATGCACAGGTTTCTGCATCGCTTGATGAATTCAGCATTAAACCTGGAGAAACCAAAGAAGTTAATGTTTACCTAACTAATGGTGACATCGACATCACGGACTTTGAGGGATATATCGCACTCCCTAAAGGTTTTTCATTTGTTGCTGCGTATGATAACAACAGCTATGCAAAGATGACTGGCAGAGAAACTGCCGGGCAGGCCTTAACCGCAGAAATCCAGACAGATGGAAGACTCTTGTTTGGTATTTACCAGATGACAGGCACCACAGGTTTTTCAGGAAAAGAAGGTTCTGTTGTAGCATTTACAATCAAGGCTGATGAAAACATAAATCTTGGCAGCTACACTCTCAAGATGGATGATGGTCTTGCAGTTACGATTGAGGCTGTTTCTTATGATACGCCATGTTCCTCGACAATAACTGTTTACAAGTTATTTGATGTTAATGTTTCGTCAAATAATACAACATGGGGCAATGTCACTGGTGGAGGTAAAGAGCTTATGCCAAACACATCGGTGACTCTCACTGCCACACCCGTAGAAGGATATAAATTCGTGAACTGGACATTTGGAGAAACTGAATTGTCTAAGGAGAATCCTTATACCTTCAACGTAAATGACGACACTAATATCGTAGGTAACTTTGCTATTAACCAATACACAATGACCTTCGTCCCCGGTAACGGTGAGGAGAATATCGTCAAGACACAGGACTACGGAACTGAGCTGACTGCACCAGATAACCTGAAGCGAGAAGGATATACGTTCAATGGATGGGACTCTGAGGTTCCGCAGACTGTACCTGCAAGTGACAAAACTTTTACCGCACAGTGGACATCTACAGTATATACTATCACCTACACTCTCGATGGTGGTAAGACAGAGACTGAGAACCCGACAAGCTACACTATTGAGAGCAAGGAGATCACTCTGAACAACCCCGCTAAGGAGGGTTATACCTTCATGGGATGGA
>JAFVGZ010000011.1 GCA_017478025.1 Prevotella sp. | reverse complement strand
TAGTACAGGTGAGTGCCTACTTCCTTGCGGTTGTCCTGATAGGTAACATACTGAATAATTCCTGCCATAATGCTTTTTTCTCCTTTCTGCGCCATAACAGCGCAATGCTAAACGGTTAATAATATAGATCACTTTGCAAAGCCTTTTCGAATTAACGAGTTAACGAATTAACAAATTAACAAATTTGGTCCCACCGCAACAGCCTAATGGTCAATGGTCAATCGTCAATGGTCAATGGTCAATTATTTACACTGCAAAGGTACAAAGAATATCAATACGATTCCGAAAATCGCGAAAAAACTGCATCACTTTAACATCCGTTTACACGGTATTTTAACATTTCGCTATGCTTCGATGCGCCATATCGTGAAGGTAGGTCAACAAGGACCTAAAAGCACGTAAATAGCAGGGAAATCGTATTGAGATAACCGCCTAAAAACAAAGGTTTTACACCGTAAAATACCCGCTTTGAAAACGGCTGAAAATGTGGAAGTTATGTCAGCACGGTAAGGAATAAGGCAAACTCCATACTAATAGTGAAATATGCGTAGCGTTAACAGTTGTAAGATTTGTTAACAATTCACTTATACACTTATACACTTTTACACTTTAGTGATTATGAGATTGTCGGAGAGGATAATAATAATATAATTAATTTCTCGCGCGTACCTTATTTATAATGAAATCACTTTATTCTTGTTTATCCTTAAAGTGTAAAAGTGTAAAAGTGTATAAGTGTACAAGTGTGTGTTTTTTTTCATTTTGTGTTTTGTATCTCAAAACTTAATCGTACCTTTGACTGTGTCTCGCTCGGCACTCTGTGACGCTTTTACCAAGCGTAGCGATTGAAAGAAGGTACTTCGTCTTGGATGTGCAAGAGAAAAAATAAGTTCTTTCTCTTGCACATCTCATAACTTAATCGTACCTTTGCAAGTGATATTAGTAACCGAATTATTAACCTTTATAACGAAAAAAACAAGCTATTCAGAGTATGAAAAAAGTGATTATGTTGTTGATGCTTGTGGTGATGTCTGTGGCTGGTTATGCGCAGGATGTCATTGGCAAGTGGGTGACTGAAGGGGGAGAATCCCAGGTGGAGATTTACAAGAGTGGTGACAAGCTGAACGGAAAGATTGTGTGGCTGAAGAAAGGCGACGGCCAACTGGATGTACACAATCCGGAGAAGAAGCTGCAAAGCCGTAAGCTTGTGGGTGTGAACATCCTCACGGGACTGTCTAAGAAGAAAGACAAGTGGGAAGGCGGCAGGATCTATAACCCCAAGAACGGCAAGACCTATAAGTGTTCTATGTGGCTGGAGGGCAACAAATTGAAGGTTCGCGGCTATGTGGCCATGTTCTATGAAACGCAGACCTGGACGAGGAAGTAGCAGTTATCTCACGATGGGTCGGAAATAGCGCGTGGTGTCGGTTGCCACCTTCATCATCTCTTCTCGTGTGGCGAACTGTGCGTGGAGCGCGCCGATGGTATTATTGGTTCCGGAGTATGTGCCGGCGGGGCTGCCGGGTTGCATGAACGGAGTGTAGCGCACAAGGCTGTTCTGCTTGAAGTCCTCGTCCATCCACATCCCCTGATAGATGCCGGGCGTGTTGGTGTGTACCACATATCCCATCCAGAAGGTATCGTAGCTGACATTGCGCATGAACGAACAGTCCTCGCCGAGAGCAGCGAGTATGATGGCGCGCTGCACGTCCTGCCCCGTGATGAGTGAGAGGATGTCGTGAGAGGTGTTGCCTCCGTTGCGCGGCGCTACCTCCATGAGGTAAATGTCTCCGTTGCGGTCTATGCGCGCCTCCACGTTATAGGCGTTGGTCCTCATGCCGAGCAGCGACAGGAGACGGTTGAGGGTAGCGTCAAGCTTGTCTAGGAGATGACGGGGCTGCGTGGAGGGATAGCAGAAGGTGACAGGCGTTATGGGGTTTGCTGCCTGGGGATCATTGTAAACATCGGCCCACGCACGTGTTGTCAGCACACCGTCGATGGCAAAGGCATTGCCCTCAATGGCCGGGCCGCATGGCTCTACGAACTCCTCTATGATTACCTCGCCGCCACGAGAGAGTGAGAGGGCAAGGTCAACGGCTGCTGACAGCTGCGCCTCCTGATGGAGCGGAGAGGCATCCACGCGTGTCACGCCGCGACTGCCCCACAGGTCGGTGGGCTTTACCACAACGGGAAAGCGGAGCGACTCTACCTTGCTGAACGCCTCTTCCTTGCTGCTGCAGGTAATCATCCCGGGCGTGCAGAAGCCGTGCTCACGAAGGAACTGACGGAAGAGCTTCTTGTCTGACAGCGTGCAGACAGAGGAATAGGGGCTGGTAGGCTTGCCGAGTGCCTCCTGGGCGTATGCTGCGGCCTTTATGCCAGCCTCAAGACTATAGTTCACAACGGCATCAACGTGCAGCCGTTCTGCCAACTGCAGAACTGCTTCATTGTCTGTGATATCCACATTGTGATACTCATCGCCGATGGAGTGACCGGGATTGTCGGGCCTGTTGTCACACGTGATGACCCGAAGACCCATTTCGTGGGCCTTGTGGATTATGGGTATTTGGATGGCGGTGCCACCGAGAAGAAGGATAGCCCCAGCCCCCCACCGACTCCCCCCTTGGGGGGAGAGATCTAAACCACTGTGAGCGTCACAAGTTGAGGATTGAAAATTATGCATAGTGAATTATGAATTAAAGAAGCCCCACCCCGGCCCTCCCCTGGGGGAGGGAGGTGGATTACGAACCACTGTTTATGCATTCTGCATTCTGCATTCTGCATTAACTCGGGTCTATGTCGTAGTAAATGTTTATGCCCGTGTATCGCTTGTCTTTTTTCATCTCGCTTACTGCTGTGCGTATAGCCTGTCGCGAGGCGTTGATGCTGAGGTTCAAGGGGAGTTTCAACAGTATCTTTCTGATGTACAGGTTCTTGATGCGTGCTATGTTAGGGCGGTCGGGACCCAGTACGCTGTCGCCGAAGACGGTGCGAAGGCGTGAGCCCAACTCGATGGCTGCGCTGTTCACGATGCCGTCATCACGGTGCTTCAGGTAGATGGCGATGAGGCGTGTGAAGGGCGGGTAGTGAAACTCTCTGCGCTCCTGCATGAGGCTTGCAAAGAATCCCCTGTAGTCTGCCTTTACTATCTGGCGTATGATGGGCATCTTCGGGTTCGCTGTCTGTAGTATCACCTGACCCTGCTGTCCCTTGCGGCCTGCCCGTCCTGCTACCTGTGTCATCATCGTGAAGGCATGTTCGCCGGCACGAAAGTCGGGCTGATGGAGCATACTGTCGGCTGACAAGATGCCCACCACGCTGACACCGCCGAAGTCCAGTCCCTTCGTTACCATCTGTGTGCCGATGAGCAGGTTTGTCTTGCCCGACGCAAACTCTGCGATGATGCGCTCATAAGCATTCCTTGTGCGCGTGGTGTCGAGATCCATGCGGGCAATGCGAGCCTCGGGGAATGTCTCAGCAATGGTCTCCTCAATCTTCTCCGTTCCTGCTCCGCGGTCGTTCAGCTCGCGGTTCCCGCAGTCAGGGCATACCGTCGGCATGCGGTAGGTATATCCGCAGTAATGGCACGTCAGCGCTGCCTGGGTCTTGTGATAGGTCAGCGACACATCGCAATGCGGACATTGTGGTGACCAGCCGCACTGTCTGCACTCCACAACGTGTGAGAAGCCGCGTCTGTTGAGAAACAGTATCGCCTGCCTGCCGTTGTTCAGCGCGTCGCGCACAGCATCCTTCAGCTGGGGGGACAGGAAGCCGCGCATAATCTTACGGCGGCGAAGGTCGTGGGTATCTACTATTTCTATCCTGGGCAGCAGCATGTCGCCGTAGCGCTTTGTGAGCGTCACGAGCTCATATTTGCCGTTTGTGGCGTTGTAATATGTCTCTGCCGATGGTGTCGCGGTGCCCAGTATCACGCGTGCTCCTGCCCAGCGTGCCATCATCTGTGCAACGGCGCGGGCATGATAGCGCGGTGAGGGATCTTGCTGCTTGAAGCTCGTCTCGTGTTCCTCATCCACGATTACCAACCCCAAGCGCTGGAAGGGCAGCAGCACGGCAGAGCGGGCACCGAGGATGATGTCGTAAGGCTGGGGGGAGAGCTGCTTCTGCCATATCTCCACACGTTCGGCGTCAGAATACTTGGAGTGATAGATGCCGAGCCGCGAGCCAAAGACGTGCTGCAGTCGCTGGGTGATCTGCACAGTCAGCGCTATCTCAGGCAGCAGGTACAGCACCTGCTCTCCGCGATCTATGGCATCCTGGATGAGGTGGATGTAAATCTCGGTCTTTCCAGACGATGTGACCCCATGCAGCAAGATATTCTTTGGCTGCTCAGGCTTCCCCTGTTTCTCCTGTTTCTCCTGTTTCTCCTGCTCTCCTGTATGCTGGTCTGTGAGGCCCTGCAGACGTAGGATGGTGTCGTAAGCCTCCTGTTGGTAATCGTTGAGTGGCTTGATATTCTCAGGACGCGGCGGCAGGCTCGTATTCAGGCGCCCCACCTCCTTGTCGTAAAGCTTCAGCATACCCTTGTCCGTCAGCGCTTTGACAATGGCGCTGGTGGAGTGTGTGACATTCATCAGTTCTTCGCGCGAGATATCCTTCTTCTGACTTCCTTCATCCCAGCCGCTGAGGTGCAGGTATTCCGTGAACACGCTGTGTTGTCGCGGAGACCGTGTGAGGGCGTCAAGGGCTCTCATCAGCGATGCCTCGCTGTGGTAGTTGTCGCCGACGGTGACGTATGTCTCACGGCGTGGACGGTAAGACTGCTCCTCCTTCATGCCGTGAGGCATTGCGGCAACAAAGATGTCTCCGAGAGGTGACATATAGTATTCGCTCATCCATTGCCACAGTCGGAACTGTGATGGCAGGATGACGGGCTCATCGTCAAGAACGCTGATGATGGGTTTCGTCTGTCTCGCTTCGTCGTAGTCGGATGTTACGGAGATAATAAGCGCTGTGTAGGTCTTTGAAATGCCGAGTGGCACCTTCACCCTGACGTATGGCAGCACGCGTCCCTCCAACTCTGTCGGCACAGAGTAGGTAAAAAGCCCGTCAAGGGGCAGAGGGAGTATGACGTTGACAAACATAAAAAGAGCCCCACCAAGAGCCCCACCCCGGCCCTCCCCTGGGGGAGGGAGACGTGAACGGTGGGAAGGGTTAATTGAGAATTGAGAATTGTTTATTCAAGTTTCGCAAGCGCGCCCTTGCAGGGCGTTTTTCCACATGCGGAACTTGAGTTAATTTTGAATTTTTAATTTTTAATTTACAACGAGGTTGTTTGTCGTCATGCGCTGCATGTAGCTTTGTATTATGGCTTTCAGGGTGCGTTCCATTGACTGGAATGTGGGGCGCAGCGACGGGTCTGATATGAGGTTGTGCTCCAAGAGCCGGTCTTTCTTGTAGTTGTATGCTGCCTTGGTGAGGGTGCCGTCAAAATGTATCACGTAGTCACCCTTCACGTATTGATAGATGCCGTTATTGTTTGTTACGGCCCACGTGTCTTCCGACGGCGTGTTGAGCAGGTCTATACCGAAAGCGACGTACGGCTTGTTATACCCCAGATAGCTCAATATCGTGGGCATGATGTCTATCTGCTGAGCTATGCCTGCCCTGCATTCGCGCGGCATCTCCCCCGATGGGTCATAGAAAAAGATCGGTGCGCTGTAGAGTCCGAGATCCGTGCTGTACTCCTTATGGTCGGGGATATTGGTGTGGTCTGATGTGAATACGAAGATGGTATTACTGTACCACGGTTGCTTGCGTGCTGTCTCAAAGAAGCGGCGCAGCGACATATCGGTGTACCGTATGCACTTGTGTATGGGGTTGGTGCCTTCCTCGGGATATACCGACGCATACTGCTCTGGCACGTGGTAGGGATGGTGCGATGATGCGGTGAAGACGGTGGTGATGAAGGGTTCCCGGAGCTCTGTCATCTTCTGGGCATAGAACTGCAGGAACGGCTCATCCCAGATGGCCCACATGCCGTCAAAGTCCTTCTCTCCGTCAAAGCGGCTGTCTTCGTTGTACTCCGTGCGTCCGTAGTAGTGGTCATATCCTGTGGTCTTTGCAAAGGCCTGAAAGCCCATGCTGCCGTTCTCTGCCCCATGAAAGAAGGCACTCTCATAGCCGCAATGCCCCAATTCGCCTGCCAGACCGCTGATATCGTTGAGCGATGCCGGTGTGAGGAAAAACGGTTCTATGAAGTGGGGAATGGAGGACAGGATGCTCGGCATTCCATCTATGCTCTTACGGCCGTTGGCAAAGGTCTGCTCGAAGGTAAGCGACTGGGTCAGCAGACTGTCAATGAAGGGTGTATAACCCTTGTAGCCTGCTTCCAAGAAACCCTCGTTATACTTACCTATATATTCACGCCCAAAGCTCTCCACTATGAGCACCACAACATTTTTCTTTCGTGCCACCATGGGCTTGTTTGCAGGCAGGGTAGTGCTGAGGCTGTCTGTGGCAGGATAGTGAACGGGAGAATACAGGGCATCCAGCTCAGTGGCGCTGTAATAGCCCGGGTCGGCAAACACATTCTTTCCTATAGTGCGCAACAGGGAGAACGGCGTGTTGAGCACTATCGCCGCTTCTGTGGGACGGTTAACGTATTGGTTTGCATTACTGATAGTTACGGGACGTACTGCGGTGGTAAAACCTCCTCTCATGCCTGCGATGCAGAGCGGGATAAAGAGAAGCAGGCACAGCGTCTTGGCTGATACCGTTCCCCATCTGCGGCGCTTCGAAACGCTGCCTTGTACGCTATGCGCCAGAGTGGGGGAGGGCGTCATGTAGAGCTTGTACATGAACAGCAGCAGGAGGATTCCGATGATGAAGACATACCAGTGCCTGACGCTCTCAGAGGCGATGATGCCGAGGAGATTTCCCTCGTTGGCAAATTCACCCATCACACTCATCGTTGTGCGGCGTCCCGTATAGGGATAATATACAGCATCAGCGAGATTGACGATGACGGCCAGTCCGTTGACTGTCAGGAATATCCATTTCGCAACCTTCTGATACACCGGCCTTTCTGCAAAGCGGAACGGCAGCAGCATGAGGAAGGCATAGAGGATGTTGGTGTAGAAGATTGCGGAGGTATCGAAGATGAACGCTCCCTGCACCAGTGAGCTCAGTGAGAGTTCATCGAATCCCTCGCTGACAGTACTCCAGTTGAGCCACACGTATGCTATGCGACACAAGGCATAAACAATATAGGCCAGGAGGAGATTCCAAATGAAAGCTACCACACTGGCCAAAGGCAAATTTTTCGGATGTGAAATCATTGTAGGTGGGTTTGTTAATTCGCTATATCACGGTGGGAATTAATGGCCCCCACCTGTACACCCACAGGGAATCGAACCCTGATCTGGGGAACCGGAATCCCCTATTCTAATCCGTTGAACTACAGGTGCAGTGCATCGCTTCTTACTCGTAACCCATACGAGAAAAAATGTCGCAATCTGAGTGCAAAGTTACTATTAACTTTTGGATTACGCAAGAGAAAGGCTGCGAAAAGTGTTTAATTTCCTGTCTGAAGTCCTAAAAAATGTATATTGTTTCACGGAAATTTGAGTGTTTCACGTTTTTTTTGTACCTTTGCACCAATTATGTGTTGAGTGCTAATGCTCACACGTGGCGGAAAACACACAGAACCCGCCACAATAACGAAGACAAAAAAGACGATTATCAAAAGATATGGAAAAAAAGTTAGGGAAAATGATAGCGATGGTGAACCAGAAGGGCGGTGTCGGTAAGACCACCACGACCATCAATCTGGCTGCCTCGCTTGCCACGCTTGACAAAGCAGTATTGGTTATTGATGCAGATCCGCAGGCTAATGCCTCAAGCGGACTGGGCGTAGATCTGCAGGAGGTTGACTGCTCCATCTATGAATGTATCATCAATCATGCCGATGTGCACGATGCCATCTACACAACGGATATCAACGGTCTTGACATCATACCGAGTCACATCGACCTGGTGGGTGCCGAGATTGAGATGCTGAACATTCCGGACCGCGAGAAGGTGCTCAAGAAGATACTCGCTCCGATACGTGAGGATTATGACTACATCCTGATAGACTGCTCTCCTTCGCTGGGGCTGATTACGGTCAACGCGCTGACGGCTGCTGACTCGGTGATTATTCCGGTGCAGTGTGAGTACTTCGCCCTTGAGGGTATAGGAAAGCTCCTGAGCACAATCAAGATTATCAAGAGCAAGCTGAATCCGCAGTTGGAGATAGAAGGATTCCTGCTGACAATGTATGACAACCGCCTGAAACTGGCCAATCAGATATATGATGAGGTGAAGCGACACTTCCAGGAGCTGGTGTTCAAGACGGTGATACAGCGAAACGTGAAGCTCTCTGAGAGTCCCAGCCACGGTCTGCCCGTGATACTGTATGACCGTGATGCGGCAGGAACGAAGAACTATCTCGCTCTGGCAAAGGAACTCGTCTCTCACAAGAATTAAGGCGGGTTTAAGCAATACGGCGGGGAATTGATTAACTGACCCCGCCTTAAACCATCAGATTATTGAAACATCCAAACAATGGCAGTTCACAAGAAATACGCTTCAACAAACCGCGGCAACGTCCTGGGACGTGGCCTTGACGCATTGATAAGCACCGAAGACGTGCGCCCACAGGGGTCCTCTACTATCAATGAGGTGCCGATAGATCTCATCGATGCCAACCCCAACCAGCCCCGCAGGGAGTTTGACGAGCAAGCCCTGCAGGAGTTGGCAACAAGCATTCGCGAGATAGGTATCATCCAGCCTATCACCCTGCGTCAGACAGAGACGGGACGCTTTCAGATCATCGCCGGCGAGCGTCGCTGGCGTGCCTCACAGCTGGCTGGGCTGAGGGCTGTGCCGGCTTATATCCGTACCATCGGCGACGAAAGCGTGATGGAGATGGCGCTGGTGGAGAATATCCAGCGTGAGGATCTGAACGCGATAGAGATAGCGCTGGCCTATCAGTCTCTGTTGGATAATGAAGGAATGACCCAGGAGAAGGTGTCTGAGCGTGTGGGCAAGAGCCGTGCTGCCATCGCCAATCACCTGCGTCTGCTTCGCTTGCCGGCACAGATACAGCTGGCGCTCCAGAAGAAAGAGATAGACATGGGTCACGCCCGTGCCCTGCTCTCGCTTGACTCACCGTCGATGCAGATAAAGCTCTTCAGGGAGATAATGAAGAACGGCTACTCTGTCCGCAAGGTAGAGGAACTGGTTCAGCGTCTTAACGGCGGTGAGGATGTCCAGACAGCTACACGCGCTATAAAGAGCGATGTGGAGCTGCCCGGCCACATAGAGGAAATGAAGCAGCATGTAGAGAACATGATGCAGGCACCGGTGAAGCTGACCTACTCAGGCAACGGCAAGGGAAAGTTGACAATATCATTCAAGAACGAGGAGGAACTGAGACGTATCGTCGAAAGAATCAGATAATGAGGCATCTGCTCTTGATATTATTCGTCTTCATGAGCCTCTGCACAATGGCGCAGGAGGAGGCCGTCGTGCCTTCACCCCAGGTGGTGGAACTCACCGACAGCCTCGTTGACGACACCGTGTCTGTCAGCATGGAGCAGGTAGATAAGGTGGTGCAGAAGGTGAAGAAAGAGAGGCGTGACTGGAGCACGTGGAGGCCAGACCCGAAGCGTGCCATGTGGCTGGCTATCATGCTGCCCGGAGCAGGACAGATATACAACAGAAAATACTGGAAGCTGCCCATCGTGTACGGAGGATTCCTCGGTTGTATCTACGCCATGAGATGGAACAACCAGATGTATCTGGACTATTCGCAGGCCTATCTTGACATATCGGACAATGACCCCAAGACGGCAAGCTATGAGCAGTTCCTGCATCTGGGACAGTCAATAAACTCGACAAATACAGAGCGATACAAGCAGATATTCAAGTCGAGAAAGGACAAGTACCGCCGCTGGCGTGACCTGTCATTCATCGCAATGATGGCGGTCTATGCGCTGTCCATAGTCGATGCCTACGTGGATGCGTCGCTGTCACAGTTTGATATCTCTGATGATCTGAGCCTCAGGCTTGCTCCGACTGTCATAAACGGCAACACGAAAATAGAAAGCGGGCAGAACAATCATGCTATCGGCATGCATGCCGCGCTGACCTTTTAGACGGGTTTAGGAAAGTCCCGCCACATTAGAGCGAGAGAAAGCCTCTCACCGCCATTAGCGAGAGAAAGCCTCTCACCATCTTAAGAAAAGTAAATAGAAAATGATGAAACAGAATCTGAAATACTATATCATAGCGCTGTTGTTCCTGTTAGGGGCAACTCCTTCATGCGTGCAGTACATTATGGCATCTGACGTTACCTCTGTTGCGCCTACGGGCAAGACTGTAGCCGCAGAAGAAGCCGAAGACGAAGAGGCTCTGGATGAGGATGAAGACGAAGAGGCCACGGAGGAAGACGAAGATGAAGAGGGCCTGGATGAAGGGGAAGACGAAGAAGACGGGGACGAAGAAGGTGATGAGGACGAAGAAGAGGATGAAGAGGACGAAGCGGAGAACGACTCCATTCCCTTGGGTATAGACGAAGATTCAGAGATTCTCGTCAAAGGCAGCAACGGTCGTGAGGAGGTGATAGAGATTCCTGAAGGTCTTATCGTGGATGATGAGCAGGGCGATGACTACATGACTCGCACATACCTCTCGGGTGACAGCACAGCGATAAGTCCTGCTGACAGCACTACGCTGGCAACAGAGGTGTATATAGACCGTCTGCGCCGAATGCCTACGGCCATAGAGATGCCGTGGAACGAGGTGGTGCAGAAGTTCATAGACCGTTACAGCGGACGTCTGCGTCGCACCGTCAGCGTGATGCTGGGCAAGTCAAACTTCTTTATGCCTGCCTTTGAGGAGGCTCTGGAGGTCTATGGCCTGCCATTGGAACTGAAGTATCTGCCTGTCATAGAGTCAGCGCTGAACCCCAATGCCGTCAGCAGCGTCGGAGCAGGAGGACTGTGGCAGTTCATGGTTTCTACCGGTAAGCGCTATGGCCTGAAGGTCAACACCATGATTGACGAGCGCCGCGATCTGGTGAAGTCATCACTGGCTGCAGCACACTATCTGAGCGACCTCTATGAGATGTTCGGAGACTGGAACCTCGTCATAGCGGCCTACAACTGCGGTCCCGGCAATATCACAAAGGCTATCCAGCGCTCTGGAGGCGTGAAGGACTATTGGCAGATCTACCCCTACCTGCCTGCTGAGACACGTGGCTACGTGCCTGCCTTTATTGCTGCTAACTATATCATGACCTACTACTGCGAGCATGACATCGTGCCAATGGAGACAACGCTGCCAGAGGCTACTGACACCATCATGCTGTTCCGCAATGTGCATCTGGAGCAGGTGTCAAAAGTGCTGGGCATAGACATAGAGAAGCTTCGCATGCTCAATCCGCAGTACCGTCGTGACATCGTCACAGGATACAGCGAGCCTACTGACCTGAGACTGCCCAAGGAGTATATCTCCAAATATATAGAGATGGAGGACTCCATCGTTGCATACAACGTGGATGAGCTGATGAAGCGTGACATGGTGGAGGTAAATAAGGCACCTGTCTATAAGGCAAAGCGTGTCTCATACAAGTCAAAACGCCGCAACGCGCTGAAATCCAAGCGCAAGGGACGTCGCAGTAAGGTAAGCCGCTCCAGGGTATCATCCAAGAAACGCTCCTCTGCCTCACGCCGCCGCGCGTCATCGGGGCGTAAGTCAAAAGTGTCGTCATCCAAGAAGCGCAGCAAGAAGGCAACATCCAAGAAAGGTAAGAGTAAGTCAAAATCTTCTAAGAAAAGACGGCGTTAGTATATTTCAGCTTTTCGGAGGTAGAGTGAAACGCCCTGCTCTGAGTTTACCTGACGGAGCTTCGCTAAAGATCAACAATGTGCGGAGAAAAAAAGGCAAAAAGCATATAGCCGCATTAAGGCAGCCCCGCCCTGCCACTTGCAGCAAGCAAGAACCTAACTACACAACCTAAACAAGACTATGGACGAAAGAAAGATGATAGACGAGGCATTTGCTGAACTGTTGAAGCACTACCTCAGTTCCAATCATCGCAAGAAGGTGGATGTGATACAGAAAGCATTCAACTTCGCCATGCGAGCACATGAAAATCATCACCGCGAGTCTGGGGAGCATTTTATGGTGCACCCCATCAACGTCGCCATGATAGTATCTAAGGAGATGGGGCTCGGTAGCACAAGCATCTGTGCGGCCCTGCTACACGATGTCATCGAGGGTACCGATTATACCATTGATGATATAAGCAATATCTTCGGACCTAAGATAGCTCAGATTGTTGACGGCCTGACCAAGATAGCAGGTGGTATCTTCGGAGACAGGGCGTCAGAACAGGCAGAGAATTTCAAGAAACTCCTCCTCACCATGAGCGAGGATATCCGCGTCATATTGATAAAGATCTGCGATCGTCTGGACAATATGCGCCATCTGGACCGTCAGGACAAGGAGAAACAAAACAAGATAGCAGGCGAGACGCTCTATATTTATGCTCCCCTGGCCAATCGCCTCGGGCTCAATGCCATCAAGACAGAGCTTGAAGACCTTTCCTTCAAGCACGAGCACCCGCAGGAGTTTGCTGAGATAGAGCAAAACCTGTCATATACCAAGAACAGCCTCGACGAACTCTTTGAAAGTTTCACGGCACCTATCAAGATTGCCCTCGACAAGATGGGCATCAGCTATACCATCAAGGCCCGCGTCAAGACACCTTATTCCATTTGGAACAAGATGCAGAAGAAGCACGTCTCCTTTGATGAGATATACGACATCCTTGCCGTGCGTATCGTCTTTACCCCCGATTCGCCCGATGAGGAGGTCAATGAGTGCTTCAATATCTACGTCGCCCTCTGCAAGCTTTACAAGTCTCATCCCGACCGTTTGCGCGACTGGCTGTCTCAGCCTAAGGCAAATGGCTATCAGGCCCTGCACGTCACGCTGATGAGTAAACAGGGACAATGGATAGAAGTGCAGATACGCTCGAAGCGTATGGATGAGATAGCAGAACAGGGCTTTGCGGCACACTGGAAATACAAGACCGACGATGACCCGCAGAACACAGAGCGCGTAGTGGAAGACGAGCTGAACGGATGGCTGCAGACGATAAAGGAAATCCTTGATGACCCGCAACCTGATGCAATGGACTTCCTTGACGCCATAAAGCTCAATCTCTTTGCGTCTGAGATATTCGTATTCTCACCCAAGGGAGAGATTATCACCATGCCTACGGGCTGTACGGCACTCGATTACGCTTTCCAGATACACACCTTTCTCGGCACCCACTGCATCGGAGCGAAAGTCAACCACAAGCTCGTGCCGCTGTCACACGTGCTGAAAGGGGGCGACCAGATTGAGATTATCACCTCCGCGTCACAGCACGTTAAGCCCGAGTGGATAAACTATGTCACCACCGCTAAGGCTCGCAACAAGATACAGGCTCTGTTGAGGAAGCAGGACCGTATCATGATGAAGGAGGGCGAGGACAAGCTTGATGCATGGCTCAGGCAGAACGGGCTCAGTCTGACCACATCTGCAATAGACCGATTGGCCGAGGCACACAATGAGAAGAACCATAACAAATTGCTGCTCAACATAGCAAACGGCAGCATCAAGCTTGGTGAGAGTGACCTGGAGGCGGTGCTCTATGGGTCTAAAGTGGTCAAGAAGAAAAACAAGTCGCAGGGATGGAGACGCTACATACCATTCATCAAACCCAAGGTCAAGGAGGTACTGCACAATAAGTATATCACCATTGGAAAGGACTTTGACAGGACTCAGACCATCTTTATCACCGAGGACAACATTCAGCACTATATCTTCCCTGACTGCTGCCAGCCCATCCCGGGCGACCCTATACTGGCATACATCAACAAGAAGAACCAGATAGAGATACACCGCCGTTCATGCAAGGAGGCCAACAGACTGCAGTCATCCTTCGGCTCAAACATCCTCTCGGCTGAATGGAACATGCGCGGCGATATGGTATTCAATGCCACCATCACCGCTCGTGGCATAGACCGCAAGGGTATGCTGAAGGACGTCACGACACTTCTGGCAGACATCTTTGATATTGACATACACAGAATATCTACCATATCTGACGACGGCATCTTCAACAGCGAGATAGAGTTTAAGGTAAAGAACAACAAACTCCTTGAGATCGTTGCCGACAAACTCCTCCAAATAGACGGCATGCAGTCCGTTCACAGAGTATAATCATCACAAACATCATAAGAACAAAACACGTATGAAAAAAACTATCTTATCACTGCTGGCACTGCTCGCCGTCACTGGCCTTCAGGCTGCCCCGAAAGAAAAGAGTTGGGACAACCCCGACACCATCTTCGTCTCTCGTGACGGTACAGGAGACTTCCGTAACATTGACGAGGCCATCGACGTGTGTCGCGCCTTTATGGAGTATCACAAGGTCATCTACGTTAAGAAAGGTGTCTATAAGGAGAAGCTCATCATCCCCTCCTTCCTTACCAATATAGAGATCTGCGGTGAGGATCGCGACAACACCATCATCACCTATGATGACCACGCCAACATCAAGAACTTCGACCTCCCCAACAAGCATACCCTGGGTACTTTCCGCACCTATACGCTCAAGATCGAGGGCAATGACATCGTTCTCAAGAATATCACTATAGAGAACAATGCAGCCCGCTTGGGACAGGCCGTAGCGCTCCACACAGAGGGAGACAGACTCACATTCGTCAACTGCCGCTTCCTGGGCAATCAGGATACTGTCTATACCGGCATCGCCAACACTCGCCTTTACTTCAAGGACTGCTACATCGAGGGAACAACGGACTTCATCTTCGGACCGTCAATAGCTTGGTTCGAGGGATGCACCATAAAGAACAAAAGCAACTCCTACGTCACCGCCGCCTCTACACCTGACGGACAGAAATACGGCTACGTCTTCAACAACTGCCGCATCATCTGCGACGAGGGCGTGGATAAATGCTACCTGGGCCGTCCGTGGCGCCCCTATGCCTACACACTTTTCATGAACTGTGAGCTGGGCAAGCACATCCGTCCCGAGGGATGGCACAACTGGGGCAAGACCTCCAACGAGCAGACCGCCCGCTACATCGAATACAACAACCGTGGCGAAGGCGCTGCCACAGCAGGCAGAGTAGGGTGGAGCAAGCAGCTCACAAAGAAAGAGGCCGCCAAGATAACACCTGCAGAGGTGTTCAGCCTCACCTCTAATTGGAATCCGGCAGAGTAATGCCTCAGAACTTGGTGATTAATTTGATGAGGTTGTTATAACAAAAATGTCCAATTTATCAAAGTGAGACAAAATGAAACTTAGTCGTCTATCGATAATTATTTTGGTTGTCCTATTGTCAATATCGGCTAACGCACAACGTTATGCAGAATATGCGATGAAAGATGCTGACAGTTGGGAATATGTATATGTTGTGGGAGAACTGGACTTTAATAAGACTTATACATTGGATGGGAGTTATCTTATTGAAAGATACATAGATGATGAAGATGGTGAATATACGAAGTATTTTGAATACAACGAAGATGCCTCAAATGTTATGGGATGCCCGTCATTTATTTGGTACTCGCCTGCAGGATTCTATGTCTGCGCTATTATCATGGAACGTGGAGACATAATGGAGATTTTACACTTTAATCCTGATAATCCCAGCGAAAGTGCATATGACAAGAATTGTACTGTTTATATTAGGGAAGACCAGCAAGATGAGGGATATAACCCAATCGGACATATCGGTGGGAACTTCGGAAATGTTTTAGGTGGCTCAACTGGGGGGATTTCAACTGGAAGTTCGTATGGAAGCAGTCGCTCAACACAGAGTTCATGTTCTCAATGCTATGGAACGGGCAACTGCTCAATATGCAATGGTTCTGGTTGGATGGATCTTTCTTATACAGGCAATCGAAAACCCTGCACAATTTGTAATGGGAAAGGAAAGTGTACCAGTTGTCATGGTACAGGACGCAGATGATAATTCACATAACCGCAAATTTTGCAATGTAATGCAGAATTTGCGGTTTTTATGTTACTTACTTATCAAGTAGGCCTTGAAGTCGGCGAAGTCTTTCGACATATCAATACTTTGCATCGTGTCCACCGCTCATCCTGCAATCAATGCTTCGCGCATTGCTCAGCGGGTAATGGAAGGTGGTCACGACGTACCAATAACAAAAACTCAACTTTCGTAAATAATTCAACGCCCCCGTCCCTCTATTTTTAGAGGCGCGGGGGCGTTGAATAAAGGTGCGAGAGAAAGCCTCTACGGGGTTTGGACTATGCGTGAAAGTGGAATTACTTACGCGATGTGCATGTAAAGGTTACACGAAATGTGACAATATCTTTGTGAGAAGAACAGCCACTTGACGAACTTTCCTTGCGTGTCAAAGTGAAAGTCTGCGTACTTCTCATCTTTGCGCAACGCATGAATAAAACTTACGTTATCTGTAGTATCTAAAACTACTAACTTTTCCGTTTACGACCCAAACCGTATAAACGACTTTAGGATGCCACATATTACCATCATACAGGCGATACATCTTGCGGGGGCCTACTTGTTGTGCCAGTTCATTGTTGTATCGTAAAATCAGTTCTTCAGGCATGCCGACAATCACTTTTCCTTTTAAAAATGCGTCGTAATTCTGTTTTCCATACTTCTTGCAGCCTTCATCGTATTCCTTCTGAATCTTTCGCATGTTCTGAGCTGCCTCCTGTTGTTGTTCCTGATAGACGTTGGAAGTGATTCGCCCATTCTTAAAATTACCATATCTGGAGCCAGAAGCATATACTTCAAACCCAAACCCTGTTCCATTGTTGGATAGATAGGGGAAGAGATTCTTCTTTATCTTATTTTCAACATCCTTAGAAGGGGTGTTTGTGTAAACACCATCAATATCAATTCCCTTCACATCGCTTTGATCTAAAGCAAAATCATTACTATTCCATAATTCAAACAATCTGTTCTTACCTAAGGCAACCTTGAAG
This sequence comes from Prevotella sp., assembly GCA_017478025.1. Taxonomy (GTDB): domain Bacteria; phylum Bacteroidota; class Bacteroidia; order Bacteroidales; family Bacteroidaceae; genus Prevotella. Next base: position 38,142 of record JAFVGZ010000011.1, on the reverse strand, counting down.
CCTGCGAATGTCGCCATTGCCGGATTACAATCGCAATTATTGCCGGATTGGTAACAATCCATTTTTACAGTCACCTCCTTACCGTCATTGTATTTCTTTTTCCACTCTACTGCATAGTGGCCTATCTTAAAATAGTCACCATTCTGATAGCGTACGGTGAAGCCAGTAAGGCTACTGCGCTTTACTATCCCACCACCATAAGGTTTACTTAATTCGTTGCTACAAGAATATTCCCATGTGCGCCCTGTTTTATCGTTGTAAGCTCCAGATGGATAACGTTCCGATTCTCCTTCCCTTATGAGATACCATTCTATTCGCTCAGCTCTTTGTTTTGCCCGATTCCAAATGCCGTATTTCCCTAATGTAAATTTGAAAGTTTCGTACGCCCACATATTGGAAGGAATATTGAAGGCGTTGACATCATATCCAATAAAGTTTATTAATTTTACTATCCCCTTTGAAATATTCAATATGGGCCTCTTGTAATTGGGTACGCCAAAGAATTCGGGGGATGCTTTAAAATCTATGGACAGCACGTCTTCTAATACTTCAAGATTATAACTAAATCCCTGTTCATCTTTATATGGTGATATCTCTTTTTCCGCATATTTAATTGTTAATTTCCCTCCTGCTTTCAGTGTGATGTTATCAGACTCGTCATACTTGACAGTACCATTGAACTTACAGCAGTGAGCACCCTCAACCTTGTTGTCGATTGCCACGACAGCATCAGTCACTGTACGGTCAGCGAAGGTACCCGATATTACTACGTCTTTTATCCTCAATTCTCCATAGCCTTCCGGAATTTTCTGGCTGTTTACCTTGCCATTGTAGATGTGGCCGAGGTATTCAATCTTCTTTGCCGAAGTCTCCTGGGGCAAAGTCATTAAGCCGATGAGCATCGTTGTCATCAGTAGTCTGAACAGATTTATTTTCATAATAGTTCAATTTTAAAAATGTTTATAAAGTAATCAGGTTATAAAGCTTCATCGTCGCCGTAGTCTATACAGTCAGAGGTGACATATCCAATCTCCTTCATGCTACCATCTGCCTGCCGTTCATAGACCACCATCTGGCCACGAGAATAGAACTGTAGGTACACTTCAGTACCTGGCGGATAGGTCTTCACCACGCCGTCATCGTACAATTTGAAAACTTTCACAGGGCTGCCATCGTCCGACTTCAGTTTAGCTGGCGTAAGGTCAAGCGCGAGGAGTTCGCCAGTAGTATCGATATTGTCGCGATTCACATAACCTATGAGAGCATAATTGTTGTCATAAATGCTTGCCCATTTCTCCGTTTCCCAGATGGCTTGAATCTGTTGGCGGTGATAGAGCGTATCAACGACCGGACTCTTCTCTGACATTTCCTTGTAAGCGTATGCTATGCCCTTCTTTTCCGCTGATGTTGTAAGGAATTTACCGTTTGCCTTGACCTTAGCACGACAGGGATGAGCCATGTAGTCTTCATATTCGTTGCCTTCAAAGGTGCTGTAGTTTAACAGGAAAGCCAGGATAGACTCAGTGCGATACTTAATCTCTACTTTGTATGACAAGTCACGTTTGCTGGCAAAACTGTAGAAAGAAGGTGCTGACACATTAAACTCGCGAATCTCACCTGGTGCGATGTCAATGCCATCGACCGTCTTTGTGTTGTAGGTTTCACCTGTAGATTCCCTTTTGGGCGTAACTACCAGGAAGTAGTCGCTTCCCTTGACCAAGTGCGAAGAGTTGTTACGAACGTTGAAGTCCATCGATGCATAGTAACCGGAACTGTTATGACCCCATGAGTAGGCCCCATAGTTTGCCCACAGATTGTTGGTGCCCTTTTCCAACTTCAAGTCGTTGACAAAATCACTATTTGGATTCATAAGGTTGGAAAGCGTAACGTCAGAGAGTTTCTTCAAGGGGACACCAGCCTTCAATGCCACCTCAGAGGCGATGGAGTCAAGACGGAACACACCGTAGGCATCTGTTATGCCAACATTACCCGTGCTATCAACGGAAAACACCAAACGCTGTTTTTTCAGCTCACTGATAGTTGCGATATAGTTGCCTGTAGAATCATCCTTCTCAACGCTGACGTCATTGTCGTCACCGATAGTTCCGCTTATCGAAAGGTTCTCGAGAGTCTTTACTTCGGGCCATATATCATAGACTGCGGCCTTGTCGCCTTCATTGTACGCTGTTACGAACTGGGTGGCAAGGTCTTCGACCTTACCTTTGTAACTGTCGCAAGATGCCATCATGCCTGCCACAATTACGGTGAGGATTAATATCAAACGATTTGTTCTCATAAATTAGAAGTTGTTTTATAGATTAATAGATTTGTTCGTTTTGGTTGCAGAGTATTCTCCACATTATTTATTGGTATAGAGAATAACCTTCTTTTAAGAAGTCAGTTAGCACATAGTTGTAATAGTCATTCTCGTCTTCTGGGTCATACATCACTTTTACTGTGACGTAGCGCACATTTAAGCTTTCTTCTGTCGCCAACTCCTCCAGCCTCTCTGCGAAGGGAGCATCTTTTCTGTAATACACAGAATGGGCTCTATTTAGATTTAGGGTAATTTTTCCCCATGTGTCATTTTGATAGGATGTGTCGAGATTAAGGAGAATGGCGCGGACGAGAAACTCCTTCTTCGGAAATCGCTTCATTTGTTCAAAGGTCTTCTCGTTGTACTCCACTAGCGATTCCCAGTCCATCTTCAAGCCGTCAGCAGTAAGAATGTATGCTGTGTGCTCATCCACATATACACTGTCGTTCATCTTCTTCATTCTAATGTACTGGCAGTTATAGTCAAGAGTCTCTATGCCGTTCTTGGCATAGTATTTCTCCATCAGCGGTCTGACTCGTTCGGCATCTATGACGAATTTCGCTCGTTCATCAACGCTCTCGGATAGCCAGAAGGTCTTCATCAATTCACAAATCTGATTGCGCACATTCGCGGTTTTATCCTTTGTTGAATCTTGTGCTGTAGCTGTTGTTGTCATTATCAACAAAGCTGCAAATAGAAATGTTTTGTTCATCATAGATAATTATATTTTAAAGTGGTTACATAACAATACTTCGCTTTAGTCTCAGTTTTCGGCCATCCGAAATTTCTGCTGCAAAGATAAGGCTTTTTCGCAAAAGGGACATAGCCCATTTCAGCCCATTTGTGCCTGTTGTGGGCTTTTTTCTTGTCTTGGAAAGTTGTTATGTAACGAAAAATGTGTACCTTTGCGCTATGATTATCACAAAAGAACATATTGCCGCCCTGCGACAGGCTGTTGAGGAAAGTATGGGGCAGCAGCCGCTGACGCCCAAGGATTTCGACCTGCCAAACAAACACACTCTCGGTACTTTCCGCACATATACGCTTAAGATTGAGGGCAACGACATAGTGGTCAAGAATATCACCATAGAGAACAACGCAGCCCGCCTGGGACAGGCAGTAGCGCTCCACACAGAGGGTGACAGACTCACATTCGTCAACTGCCGCTTCCTGGGCAACCAGGACACCGTCTATACCGGCATCGCCAACACGCGCCTTTACTTCAAGGACTGCTACATCGAGGGAACAACAGACTTTATCTTCGGACCATCAATAGCTTGGTTCGAGGGATGCACCATAAAAAACAAAAGCAACTCCTACGTCACCGCCGCCTCTACACCAGACGGACAGAAATACGGCTACATCTTCAATAACTGTCGCATCATCTGCGACGAAGGCGTAGATAAATGCTACCTCGGCCGTCCGTGGCGCCCCTATGCCTACACACTTTTCATGAACTGTGAGCTGGGCAAGCACATCCGTCCCGAGGGATGGCACAACTGGGGAAAGACCTCCAACGAGCAGACCGCCCGCTACCTCGAATACAACAACCGTGGCGAAGGCGCTGCCACAGCCGGCAGAGTAGGGTGGAGCAAACAGCTCACAAAGAAAGAAGCTGCCAAGATAACACCGGCAGAGGTATTTAACATCACCACAAGCTGGAACCCTGTACAGTAAAGGTTTAGCTACTGTGCCTTGCGGTTCTCCGTGAGGTCACGCCTACACAGATAAAAACAGACCGCTGATTAATGACTAATCGGCGGTCTGTTTTTTACTATATTCAAGTTTCTCAAGTAGTCAGCAGTTCTGTTACGCAATTGCCCCAATGGACCTGGCGGAGTAGTTGTAAAAAATTACCATGCTTTGGTAATTGAGTTACCATGCCTTGGTAAGGTGGTTACCAAGCCTTGGTAATCAGTTTACCAGCCTTTGGTAATCTTCTTACTCGACTTCTATCCCTCTTCGCGCTTCTCTCGTTCATTATGCAGACGTGCAACGGCGGCTTCCCCTGCTATTACGGCACGATGAATTTCTTACCGTCTCGGATATACATGCCGGAACGAGTAGTCCGCACCCTGCGACCACTGAGGTCATAGATGATGCCGTCATGGGATGCCGTGCTGGACTCTGACCGCTGTATCTCGCGGATGCCTGTGATTACTCCTGTGGGAACGGCTGTCATATCCATGCCGTTGCCCAGGAAGTAACCGCCGATGTGGTTGGGCTGATTGTAGCCCACCTGCTGATGAATGGTCTGCATGAAGTAGTTGTGGTCGCTCATCAGATAGGGGAACTTGTAGGTGCTGGGGTACCAGGTGGAGAAAATCTTGATGCACTTCAGCTTCGTCTCGTCAGGAAAGATGACTTCCTCACGCCAGTCACCCAGGAAGTCACCGTACCAGCCGGGATTGCCCTTGGTACCGTTTGTGGAGCTCATGCCATGCTTCCATATTGTGAAGGTGCGCCCAGCGGCCATGCTGTTGATGATATTGTCCTCCATCTGCTGGCGTGTCAGCGAGCCGTCAAACCAGATAGCCATAGCGCAGCCGCCCTTGGTGCCCTTTGTGCTGATGTCGGTATCGGTGCCGTCGGCCTTGATGATGTTGCCCTGATAGTAGTAGAACTCACATCCTGGGTAGTCGGCATTAAAATCACCCACGAGGCAACGCCCCATGTCGTTGTCGCTAGCCGCATCTTTTTTCCATATCACGCTGCCGTCCTTGGCATCGTGGAGCGCCACCATCGTCTTGCCGTTCTCAAGACAGTGGAACACCTGCAAGCCGTCATGGTCGGGCAGGAATTTGCCCACATGGTTGGCGTCACCGTGTCCGAGTCCGGTGCTCCAGAGTCCTGTGCCGTCATCGTCCCAGGCGCATGAGCCGTACATCACCTCGTCCTTGCCATCGCCGTCAAGGTCGGTGACATTGAGTGCGTGGTTGCCCTGACCGGCATATTCGGCATTGCTCTTGCCGTCTTTGTTCTTGTCCTGACCACCGGCATCATCGGTGTCGAGCTTCCAAAGGCGTGTCAGCGTGCCCTCGCTGTCTGATGTGCGTGTGAAGTCCCAGCCTTCTATCTTCGTGCGGCCATAGATGCCGCGTCCCAGGAAGATCTGCATGGTGCCGTCACCCTTGAAGGATGCTACGCCCATACGGAACGAGTTTGCCAGCTTCCACTGGTATTTGTTCTTGCGTGGGTCCCACTTCCAGTCGTTCGCCTCCCAGTTGGCTACCAGCTCGGCAGGCGTGTCGCCCTCGTTGCCGCGTGCTATATAGTTGGCACGCGCCAGCTCCTTGCCTGTACGACCGTCGCAGACAGAGAAGAACTCAGGACCTCCATAGCCATTAGGACCGTCGCCGATATAGTGGCCGGCAGGCCAGATGTCACGGTAGTCAGTCTTGTTGTCACCGTCGGTGTCGGGTATCTCATAGCCATCACCAAAGACGGTGCCTTCGCTGGTCTTGGTAACAAACTCGGCATAGCCGTCACCGTCGAGGTCTGCAACGGCGAAGTTGGAACTGTTGCCCAGGATGATGTTCGGCCCCGACTTGATACGCCACATGAAGGTACCATCCATCCTGTAGGCATCCCAGATGACGCAGTGGCGTGCACGCATGTCGCTGTCACCGCCGCCAGTGCCATCGCTAATCACTTTGCCGTCAGCATCAAAAACGGTGAGCAGACGCTTCACTATCACCTCCATCTCGCCATCGCCGTCAAGGTCGGCTACGGTACAGTCGTTGGCCTGAAACTTGATGGTAGCGATGTCACACACATCCTCGGTCGATTTGAGTGGAATGGTCAGATAAGGTACCTTATCCTTATATATATTAGCCCCCAGAACCATTGAGTCAAGGGCTGCTTCGCGCAATGCACGTTTCGCATTGGCATCGGTAATGCTTGACGGAATCGCAGCACTTCCGAAGTAGTTGCCGTCAACAAGATAATATACGCGGCCTGACGTAGGGACAGTACTCAGCTGAACACACGTGGCATTGGCTATAGGCTTCGTGGTGTGGCAGGTCAAAGACCCGTTGGGCAATGTAGCCGAACGGCTGAACAGGAGGAACGAGGTGTCCCACGTGTCTGATGGCAGCATACGCCAACTGATGAGCAGCTTGTTGTTGTGGTTAGTATAGCTGCCGGTAGAGGCATCGCTGATGGTGTTGACTGAAGCCCACATGCCACGGCGCGTGCCGAAATTATGGACAGGCAACTGAGCGCTGACCGTTGCTGACACAGCCAGAAGAGCTCCGAGCAACTTGCTGCGAACGAAATGGGAGAATGATGAGGTAACCATGTTGGAGCGGAGTGATAGCATTTTGGTTTTTACGAGTTATAAATAATGCCTGCGATTACGGCAGGCATTATCATAAATTATTCATTGAGCAAGAAATTCTTGAAGTCGGCAAAGTCCTTTGACATCTCAATGCTCTGCTTTGTTCCCTTCATGAATTCCTGCAGTCTCTGAGGTATCTCGATGTCGGTGCTGAGGATCTCGTCCACCTTCTCCTTGAACTTTGCGGGATGTGCCGTCTCACAGAATACACCCACCTCTCCGGGCTTCAGCTGTTCCTTCAGCGCCTGATAGCCACAGGCTCCATGTGGGTCGAGCACGTATTTCGTCTCTGCAAAGCATTCCTGCATTGTCTCTCTGATGCGCTCATCCTTGTATGTGGCGCCTGAGATAAGGCTTGTGATAGTCTTATGGTCGCCCTTGTAGAGGTCATAGATGCGTGCAAAGTTCGATGGGTCACCCACGTCCATAGCGTTAGCCAGTGTTGCCTTTGACGGCTGTGGGTGATACTCGCCTGTCTGCAGGTAGTTGTAGAAGATGTCGTTAGCATTATTGGCAGCTATGAAGCGCTTTATAGGCAGTCCCATGCGGTGTCCGAAGAGTGCAGAGCAGATGTTGCCGAAATTGCCTGAGGGCACACACATCACGAGTTCGTCGGCCTTGCCCAAGGCTTTCATGCGCGCATACGCGTTGAAATAATAGAATGACTGGGGCAGGAAGCGTGCCACGTTGATGGAATTGGCTGATGTCAGCTTCATGTGGGCATTCAGCTCCTCATCCATAAAGGCAGCCTTGACGAGTGCCTGACAGTCATCGAATACGCCGTCCACCTCGATGGCTGTGATATTCTTGCCCAGCGTGGTGAACTGGCATTCCTGAATGGGGCTCACCTTGCCTTTGGGGTAGAGCACATAGACGTGGATGCCCTCAACGCCAAGGAAACCGTTGGCAACAGCGCTGCCCGTGTCGCCTGATGTGGCCACCAGCACGTTGACCTGATTGCCCTCGCCCTCCTTCTTCAGGAAATACTGCAGCAGTCGTGCCATGAAGCGAGCACCGACATCCTTAAAGGCCAGCGTGGGACCGTGGAAAAGTTCCAGGGCATAGATATTGTCCGTAACAGGTACTACGGGGCAATCGAATGCCAGCGTGTCATAAACAATCTTCTTCAGGGCATCAGCCTCTACATCCTCGCCGAAGAATGCATCAGCGACGGTGTAGGCTATTTCCTGAAAAGACATCTTCTCGATGTTGTCAAAAAACTCCTTTGGCAGAGCCTTGATGGTTTCGGGCATATATAGGCCCTTATCCTCTGCCAGACCCTTCACGACAGCCTTTTCCAAAGTGGCTTCGGGGGCTTGCTTGTTTGTAGAATAGTATTTCATGTCTTAAATTTACGAGCTAAAGTGTATATATTTTTGCGAAATTGTGTCTATGTGTTTGCGATGTTATCGCAAACTCTTGAACGAAATTATGCATTTCCCATCAGGCATTGCATGAACTGCTGAAGCCTCAGTATGCCATATCCGCCATCTACGCAGGTGTATTCATCGTATGTCTGTACGTCATCAGGCTCTATGCCGGGATAGTAGATGATGAACGGTACGGGCTCTCCTACGTGTACGCGAAGCTCTACGGGGGTGTAGTGGTCGGGCAGTATGGCTATCTGCACGGGCTCATCCCATGTCTTTGTCTCCTCATAGATAGGGCCTATCATCCTTGTGTCCAGGTTCTCGATGGTCTTCACCTTCAGGTTTACATCGCCATCGTGTCCGGCTTCGTCGCTTGCCTCTACATGCAGGAACACGAAATCCTTTGTCCTGAGGTTCTCCAGCGCAGCCTGTGTCTTTCCCTCATAGTTGGTGTCCCACAGTCCTGTAGCTCCCTGAACCTTCACAATGTCCAGACCAGCATACTTGCCGATGCCCTGTATGAGATCCACAGCACTCACCACAGCGCCGCTCTTCACCTGCGGATACTGCTCCATGAGTGTCTGCATGGCTGGGCGGTAACCTCCGCTCCAGGGCCAGATGATGTTTGCCAGCAGCTCTCCCTTAGCCTTACGCTCCACGTTCAGCGGTGCCTTAGGCAGGAGTTCGTAAGACTTCAGTATCAGTTCGTTGACCAGGTCAGCCGTCTCCTGTGGAGTCATGCGTCCTTCCTCGCGCAGGGTTTCCTTGCCTGCTACAGGCTTTACGAGCAATGGTCGCCACGCCTCGTCGGGATGATCGTGTGGCGGGTTGCATACGATATGCTTGCTGCCACCCTTGATGATGAGCAGATGGCGGTACTGTATGCCCCTGATCCACTTCACCACATCGCCTCCCAGACGCTCGTTCACCTCTTTGCCGATGGTCTCGTTGAGCATTTCAATCAACGGTCCCGCATCTTCTGTTGAGAGATTGCCGCCATTGTGGGTCTTGATAGTCCCGTCTTCGCGCACGCTGATGATATTGCAGCGCAGCGCCAGATCATCGGGGCGCATCTCGTAGCCTATCGACGCAGCCTCTAGCGGTCCGCGACCCTCATACACCTCCTCAAGGTTATACCCCAGTATGGCGGTGTTGGCTACTTCTGAGCCGGGAGGAAATCCTTGCGGAACCGTAACGAGACGCCCCGTCCTGCCCATGCGCGCGAGCATATCCATATAAGGTGTCTTTGCATACTGCAGCGGCGTCTTGCCTCCAAGCTGCTCTATTGGGTTGTCGGCCATTCCATCGCCGAGAATTATTATAGTCTTCATTTTGGTCTAAATATTTGCGATACTCAATACGTTGGCGAATACACCAGCTGCCGTTACCGATGCACCGGCACCGAAGCCCTGTATGAGCATCGGGTACTCCTTATATCTTGACGTGGTGAGGGTTACGATATTGTTGCTGCCTTCCAACTCATAGAACGAGTGGTTCTGCGGTATGTCCTGCAGCGATACGCTGCACTTCACCTTTGCATCCTCGTTCTTCGCTCCTTCCACTACCTCCATGCGAGCCACGAAGCGTTGGCGGCAGTTGCGGGCTGCCAGCTCTTTGCGCTTCTCCTCAAAAGCGGCATCCAGCTGGGGCAGCTTCTTCCAGAAGTCCTCTACCGTTCCCTCGAAATACTCATCGGGCACAAAGAGATGCTTCTCCACATCGCTCTGCTCCACGCGATATCCTGCCTCGCGGGTCAGGATGACGAGCTTTCTCACTACGTCCTTGCCGCTCAGGTCTATGCGAGGGTCTGGCTCAGCAAAGCCCAACTCCTGAGCCTTCCTTACCGTCTCAGAGAATGGAACGTCCTCAGACAGCGCATTGAAGATATAGTTCAGCGTGCCGGACAGCACAGCCTCAATCTTCAGTATTTTGTCACCCGAGTTCACCAGGTCGTTCATCGTGCCTATGATAGGCAGTCCCGCACCCACATTCGTCTCATAGCGGAACTTCACGCCTGCACGCTTCGCCGTTTCCTTCAGCTTGCGATATGCCTCATAGTCGCCAGAAGCAGCAATCTTGTTGGCCGTGATGATGTTCACGTTATGCTCCAGCAGCGACTGGTAGATGTCTGCTACGGCAGCTGATGCCGTACAATCCACGAATACGCTGTTGAAGATATTCATCTTTATGATGCCCTCAAGCATCTTTCGTGTGTCTGACGGCTCTGCGGCACTCAGTTGTTCGCGGTAAGTCTTCAGGTCTATTCCTTCGCGCGAGAAGATAGCCTTCTGGCTTGATGCCACGCCAACCACGTTGAGCAGCAGTCCTGACTCGGCCTTCAGCGTCTCGTATTGAGAGTCTATCTGCTCTATCAGCTTGGCTCCCACGGTGCCCACGCCGCAGATGAAGAGGTTCAATACCTTGTATTCTGACAGGAAGAACGAGTCGTGAATCACGTTCAGCGACTTCCTCAGATACTCTGAACGCACTACGAAAGAGATGTTGGTCTCTGATGCGCCCTGTGCACATGCTATGATAGAGATACCGGAGCGTCCTAAGCAGCCGAACAGCTTGCCAGCAATGCCAGGTGTCTGCTTCATGTTCTCGCCCACGATGGCTATGGTTGCCAGACCCTTCTCTGCCTTCATCGGATACATAGCGCCCATCTCTATCTCCTTGGCAAAGACCTCGTTGAGCACTCTTACCGCCTCGTCGGCATCCTCCTCTCTCACGCCGATAGACGTAGAGTTCTCTGATGATGCCTGAGAGACCATGAATACCGAGATGCCGTTCTTTGCCAGCGATGTGAAGATGCGTTGGTTGACGCCTATCACGCCCACCATCGAGAGACCCGTAACCGTAATCAGGGCCGTACCGTCAATGGACGAGATACCCTTGATGGGCTTATGGTCGCCCTCTATCTTTTCGCGTATTACCGTACCAGGCGCGTCGGGGTTGAATGTGTTCTTTACCTTGATAGGTATGTTCTTCACGCATACGGGGTATATCGTAGGTGGATAGATTACCTTCGCTCCAAAGTTGCACAGCTCCATAGCCTCCACGAAACTCAGTTCCTTGATGGGGTATGCAGAACTGATGACGCGTGGGTCGGCAGTCATAAAGCCATCTACGTCAGTCCATATCTCGAGGGTGTCGGCATCGAGTGCCGCCGCTATGATTGCTGCGGTATAGTCAGAGCCGCCGCGCCCGAGGTTTGTCGTCTCGCCGCTGGTCATGTCCTTTGAGATAAATCCCGGTACGAGTGAAATGCGGGGCAGGGGAGTGAATGTCTCCTTCACCAGCTCATTCGTACGCTCTGTTGCCAACACGTTGCGGCCCAGCTTTTTCTCTGTCTTTATGAAATTGCGTGAATCAAACCATCGAGCACCCTTCACCAGGGTTGCCACGATGTTGCTGCTCAGACGCTCACCGTAGGCTACAATGGCATCCTGCGTCTTTGGCGAAATGTCATGTATCAGGTAAACACCAAAGAACAGGCTGCGCAACTGCTCCAGCAGCGCGTCGATAGTGTTGAACAGCCGCTCACGGTCTGCGGTATCGGTAATAATAGTGTCTATCATCTTGTGGTGGCGATCCACAATATCCTCAAACTCCTCGCGGTAACGCTCATCGCCTGCAAGTGCCAGGCGCGATGTCTCCAGAAGTTTGTCCGTTATGCCACCAAGGGCACTAACCACCACAATGCAAGGTTGCTTTTTTGCCTCACGCTCCACAATCTGCTTGAGGCTCAGAATACTCTCTACGGAACCAACGCTGGTTCCGCCAAATTTCAGTACTTTCATGTCTTTTCTTTTGTTGATTAAAACTCCCCCTTACGATGGGGGAGGGTTTTGACCTTTATACAAATCGGGTGCGAAGGTACTACTATTTTTTGAATTGTGCAAGAACAATGGAAGAAAATATACTTGGTACACAAACTTGTGGACCACAAACTTGTGTACCAAGATAGTTTTTAACATTTATCCAAGATCCTGAGGTCTTGAGAAGTTGATAGAACCACAAAAAAGGAAAAAAATGAGCAAAGTGTCAAATTTCGTTTATGCGCATACTTGCGTATTTCGTGACTTATTAGTACTTTTGCACGCGGATTACATTTATTTATAAAAATATATGAAACAACTGAAATTATTTTTCGTAATGATGTTGGTTGCCGTACTTAGTGGCTGCGGCACCACAAACACAGTACCCATCACGGGCAGAAAGCAGTCTCTGCTGGTAAGTGATGGTGAGATGCTGAGTCTGTCAACACAGCAGTATCAAGAGTTTATGAAGACTGCAAAGCTTTCTACCAACGCCAACAATACCGCTATGGTGAAGCGTGTGGGAGAGCGTCTGGCCAATGCTGTGGTGAACTATCTGAAGGCCAACGGTATGGCTAATGAGGTGGGATACTATAAGTGGACCTTCAACCTTGTGCAGAACAATCAGGTGAACGCGTGGTGTATGCCAGGCGGTCTGATTGTGGTCTATGAGGGCCTGCTGCCTGTGACAAAGGACGAGGCTTCGCTGGCTATCGTGCTGGGTCACGAGATAGCTCACGCCGTTGCCAAGCATTCTGCTGAGCAGCTGAGCACCAAGATGAAGCAGCAGTACGGCGCTCAGATAGGTGCTGCCGTGCTTGGTAGCGTGGGAGTAGGCTCCACTACGCAGAGCATCATACAGATGGCAGCTTCGCAGGGCTTCTATCTCTCTAACCTCAAGTACTCGCGCAGCAATGAGTCTGAGGCTGACCACATGGGACTCATCTTTGCCGCTATGGCAGGATATGACCCTCAGGTGGCTGTATCATTCTGGCAGCGCATGTCTGCCAGCAGCTCATCTCAGACGGCAGAGTTCCTCAGCGACCACCCATCAGATGCGACACGCATCAAGAATATCCAGGCCTGGATGCCAGAGGCGCTGAGGTATTATAAGAAAAAATAAGATAGACAATACAGATATCAAACGCAATTGCGGCAAGCGATGAGTCACATGTACCCATGCTTGCCGCAATTTTATTTATAGTGTTAACGGATTATTCTACTAAAGTTTTGCTTGTGTAAAAACGCCCTGAAAGGTAGGGTGTTCAAAACCGGCATTTTACCCGAGACCATTTATTAGATTGACCTCATTAACTCGCCTTTAGCAGATAGAAAAACCCTGAAGGGGCAAAAGCATATAGCCCAGGGCAGCGCCCTGGGTATAAAAGCGAATAGTAACCACGCCCCATAAGGGCAGCAGAACGACAGGCTAATGACTCTGCTGCCCTTACAGGGCGTGACTATACATCACATAAAAACCCAGGGCGCTGCCCTGGGCTATATGCTTTTGCCCCTCCAGGGCGCGAAAGTCGAAATAGCGTATTTTGTCGTTGGCGAAGTCTTCGTAAGTGATACCATCTATCATCTCCTCAACATTATTCGCATAAGTGACTATATGTCTCAGTCTTCCAGCATCTCTTTCAGGGTCTCTCATATATCAATATCTTGTCTCGATTTGCAGTCTTGGCAGCATAGGGTTCTAATGTCCCCTCTTCTATCAGATCGACATTGCGTCCCGTTATCCGCCTAAGGTCCATATACATGCCTCCAATGGTAAATAGAGAAACATCGGAATCTTCTTTGTAGTGAACAAGAATGTCCACATCGCTATCCTCCGTCTGCTCTCCACGGGAATAGGAACCAAAGAGCCAAGCCCTCTCAACAGGTTGCGTTTTGAAGTATTCGGCTATTTTATCGGTCATCGCTTTTGTACTCATAAAACTCTTTCTGTCATAATTATACTTTCTGCCGCAAAGTTACGACTAAGTTTTGAGATGTGCAAGAGAAAGAACCCGATTTTTCTTATGTCTCGTTATGATTTATTTGCTCCATCCATTTTTTTTGTGTAACTTTGGCCCCGTGTAATAAATTAAGGATTAACAGCCTAAACTACGAGACAAAAAATGCTAAGACCATATTTTTCATCATTTGCGAAGTCAACTAAAAGTGTAATTGCCTGTCTGTTGCTGCTATGCTCTCTGTCATCAGCGGCGCAGGACTATTCTGCCGATAATCATTGGAAGGGCCAATGGATAGGCCTTGACCGCCTGTTGCCTGGTGAGGACCTGACGAACAAGACCCGCGTGAATGCACGCTATCTGAGAACCACCATATCTCTGGACAATAAGGAGATAAAGAAAGCAGAGGTGGTGATTGCCGCTGTGGGTTACTATGAGCTGTATGTCAATGGGCAGCGCATAGACAACGGCGTGCTGAAACCACAGCAGACGGACACAAGGAAGTCCGTGATATTTAATCGCATTGATGTGACGGCGGCGCTAAACACCCTGACTGCAAGCAGAGAACTGCCCCTGATGGTGATTCTCGGCAACGGTCGCGCCGTGCCGATGAGGTATGTGAAGCACAGCAAGTGTCCGTTCTTCGGCTTCCCGAAGGTGAGGATGGACCTTATAGTGACGTACGCCGACGGTAAAGTGCAGCGCTACGGCACCAGTCCCAAGACCTGGGAGGTGACTGCTGAGGGACCTATCAGATGGAACAACGAGTATGACGGCGAGGGCTATGATGCCACTCGCGAGGGGTTCATGCAGGACTCTGCTTTATGGCAGGCAGCGGAACTGGCAGAAGTGCCTATCGGCGAACTGAGGGCAGCGGAGGTGCCTAACCAGCAAGCCCGCGAGTTGTCCGATTATGGGAAAGGTCTGGGACCTGTCCTTGTGAAACGCACGGCTGAAGGCGCCATCTTTGACCTGCAACAGAACATTGCAGGCTATGTGGCGCTCAACGTGGGTGGAAGACACGCTGACACGATACGCGTGAAGTATGCAGAACGCCTGAACCCAGACTCAACACTCTACATCGCCAATCTCCGCGACGCAGAGACGGAGGATACCTATATCTGCCGGGATGAGGGAATACGGGAGAAGGATGAGAAAATGTTCTGGCATCCCACGTTCGTGTATCACGGTGGTCGGTATGTGGAGGTGAAGGGCATGAAGGATGTCACGGCTGACGATATACGCGCCTACGTGGTGAGCGACGATATGGACAACATCGGACATTTTGTCTCCAGCAACGCTACGCTCAACGCGATATACCGTAACGCCTGGTGGGGCATCAAGGACAATTATCACGGTTTTCCTACTGACTGTCCGCAGCGCAATGAGCGGCAGCCGTGGCTGGGAGACCGCACGGCGGGTTCGCTGGGGGAGAGTTATCTCTTTGATAACAACGCATTCTACACCCGCTGGATGCAGGATATCTGTGACGCTCAGCGATATGACGGATGCATACCCGATGTGGCTCCGGCATTCTGGAACTACTATTCTGACGATGTGACGTGGCCCGCGTGCCTGCCGTTCACGTGCGAGATGCTCTATGAGCAGTTCGGCAACGACACAGCCATACGACGCTCTTACCCATATATAAAGAGGTGGATAGAGCACATCAGGAAGGAGTATGAGAAAGACGGCATAGTGACCAAGGACAAATATGGCGACTGGTGTATGCCACCTGAGAAGCCGGAGCTGATACACTCCGAAGACCCTGCACGCAAGACTGACGGCGCGCTGATTGCTACGGCCTACATGATTCACATCATGCAGCAGATGAGCCGCTTTGCCGATGTGTGTGGCATTACGGAGGACTGTAAGATGTGGACACAGGAGGCAGACGCGATGACGGCTGCCTTCAACAGGCGTTTCCTGCACAACGGAGGCAAGACATCGCCGGTGCCGGGACATCCGCTATATCCCGATTCCGTCTATTATGGCAACAATACCGCTACGGCAAACATCCTGGCTCTGGCCTTTGGCATAGCCCCCGAGGAGTGTAGGCAGAATATAATAAATAATGTGGTGAGGAATATCATAGTGGATAACGGCGGCCACGTGTCTTGCGGAGTGATAGGCATCTCGCATCTGCTGCGCACATTGACGCGCAACGGGTATGGCGACGTTGCCTTCCTGCTTGCCACTAACACGTCATATCCCTCGTGGGGATACATGACGGAACATGGCGCCACGACAATATGGGAACTGTGGAACGGCGATACTGCCAATCCCGCTATGAACTCCGGCAACCACGTGATGCTGCTGGGCGACCTGCTGGCGTGGTGCTATCAGGATCTGGGCGGCATAAAGAATGCCCCTGGTACCGTAGGCTATGAACGGCTGCTGATGGAGCCTGACTTCACCATTCAGGACCTTGACAGCATCTCATGCAGCTACAGGACTCCACACGGACTTGTCGTGTCACGTTGGAAAAAGACGCTGGAGCAGCTGCATTGGGAGGTAACATTGCCGCAGGGTGTCAGCGCTGTCTGCGTG
This sequence comes from Prevotella sp., assembly GCA_017478025.1. Lineage (GTDB taxonomy): Bacteria > Bacteroidota > Bacteroidia > Bacteroidales > Bacteroidaceae > Prevotella. The sequence continues at coordinate 21,787 of JAFVGZ010000011.1, read as the reverse complement.
ATGCCGGGAGGAGAGAGGCGCGAGATAAACAGCCCAACGGTCTTTGATGTGAAGATTCCGATGAGACACAGCACCATAGCGGAAGATGAGTTCGTGTATGACCACAGCATATATCCTGAGACCCATTCCGCATCTATCGTGGAACTGAAGGACGGCACGCTGCTTACGACCTATTTCGGCGGTACGAAGGAGCGCAATCCTGACGTGTGCATTTACACCCAGCGCAAGGAGAAAGGCACGAAGGGATGGCAGGCTCCGGTGCTGGCAGCAGACGGTGTGTTTGACCCCGAGAGCGACGAGGCTGCGTTGGCTGGACTGTCGGGGATAGACTCTACTGACTTACACGAGGCTTACTATGGCGTGAAAGGCAAGCGCTACCGCAAGGCTTGCTGGAATCCTGTGCTCTTTGAGATGCCCAATGGCGAGGTGTGGCTGTTCTATAAGATAGGACGCAATGTGCCGGACTGGACCGGTTGGGTGGTGAAATCAAAGGATGGCGGCAAGACTTGGGGCAAACGTGAGGCTCTGCCGAAGGGTTTCTTAGGCCCCATAAAGAATAAGCCGATACTCATAGGCGATGACCTGATCTGCCCCTCTTCTACCGAGGCAGGGGGATGGACAATCCACTTCGAACACTATAACCTGAAGACAGGCGAGTGGAAAATGACCGCGCCGGAGCAGACCGACAGCGTGCTGTGCATACAACCGTCGCTGCTGACGTTGGAAGACGGGACCCTGCTCGCAGTGGCGCGTACCCGCCCCACAAAGGCTCAGCGCGAAGGACGCGACCAGCGCAGCGGACGTATAGCTGCATGTTACAGTAAGGACGGAGGCTGGACATGGAGCCGGCTGGGCTTCGTGGATTACCCTAACAATCAGTCGGGCATCGATGCCGTGACGCTGAGGGAGCCGATAAAGGTGTCGAAGGAACTGAAGAATGTGCGCCACGTGATGATATGCAATAATTTCGCTACCCTGCCTGGCACGAACAAAGGCCCTCGAACCCCATTGTCGCTGGCTATCAGCGAGGACGGCACACATTGGTACCACTGGATGACGCTTGAGGATTCGCCCATCAGCCAGTACTCATATCCCAGCATCATACAGGGCCGCGACGGATGTCTGCATTGTGTATATACATGGCGCAGACAAAGAATAGCTTATAAGATGATTAAACTTTAGCACGTAGGGACAAGTGATTACCCTTGGATGTGAATTTACCAATTCGATTCCGCGTTTTGGTAAACCGATTACCAAATTATTACCGCGTTTTGGTAAACCGATTACCAACGGCTGGTAAACCGATTACCAAGGCTTGGTAAACCGATTACCAAGGCTTGGTAACTCAATTACCAAAGCTTGGTAATGTCACAACTCCATAATTTCCTATCTTCTGCCTACTTGAGAAACTTAAATAAAATGATTAAACCTTGATAAACAATATGCGTCATAAGAGTGCAATGAAGATAAATTTTGACATACCTTATGAGAACAAAGGTGCCTGGAAGGTGCCTGAGGGATACTTCGACGAACTGCCTGACAGAGTGATGAACCGCATAGAGCAGGCTTCTGAGCCCAGTAGGACAGCCGAGAAGAACAGTGGCGGCGCTCGCATCTTCAAGATGCCTCACCGCGTGATAACCTATGTTGCTGCAGCATGTGTGGCTGCTGCCGTGGTGCTGACAATCGCGTTCAACGGCTCGTTCTCAAAGACCGCTGAGACGCAGAAGATGACAGCAAAGCAGGAAACCGTGGTAACGACAGACAGCGATGCTGCTTATAGCGAAGAGTATAAGCAGGATTGCTATGAGTATGCTATGGTAGATGCAGACGATCTGTATGACTACATAATAGAAGATTAAAGGAAAAGCGTATGAAGATACTGTTTCACATCATGATGCTGCTTGCCATCTGTATGTATTCAGAGCCGGCATCAGCATGTCAGGACATTCAGAATCCCGTGAGCAATGGCAGAGACGGGAAAGCAGTTGCTGCAGGCAAGTCCCACCAAGGACACAGGGGAGACGGTCGCGGCAATGGAAGAAAGTTTGATAAGGAGAAATTCAGGAAGGAGCAGGAGCAGTTTATTGCCACTCATGCCAATCTGACAGAAAAAGAGCAGGCACAGTTCTTCCCGATATTTCACAAGATGCAAGACGAGGAACGCGAGTTGTTTATAGCTCACGGCAAGCTGAGACGTACCGAGGCCCATAACGATAAGGAGGCTAAGGAACTGATTAAGAAGATGGACAACATTGATTTGCAGATGAAGCAGCTGCAGATGAAGTACCACACAAAGTTCTACACCGTGCTCCCCGCCACTAAGGTGTTGGCATGCCTGAAGGCTGAAGAGCAATTCAAGCGTCAGGTGATGGAACGCATGGCACGTGGAAAGAGGCAGAACAATAAGCCTGCAAAATAAATGATTTCAATATACACAAATCCCCAAGAACCACAGAAATCCTCAAATACCACAGTAGTTTTGTAAGTGGAATAGGGCAGAAACAAAAAAAGCAGATTAATGAATCGAAACTCATTAATCTGCTTTTTTGTTTCATATACTGTGCTTATATAAGTATCATGCCAGTCTTGAGGTCTCCCTCATGCTCGCTTATATGAGTATCATGCCAGCTTTGCGGCATTCCTCACGCTGCTCGTCCGGCCAGATGGATGCTTGGATTTCTCCGATGTGGCCTTTCTGAAGCAGTACCATGCAGAGTCGGCTCTGCCCTATGCCGCCTCCTATCGTGGCGGGGAGTGAGTCGTTTAACAGGCGCTGATGGAAGTAGAGAGACTTGCGCTCTTCTTTGTTCTCAAGCTCGAGCTGGCGCAGAAGAGCTTCTTTGTCAACGCGAATGCCCATAGAGGAGAGTTCGAAGCTGCGCTCCAGAATGGGATACCATATCAGGATATCACCGTTGAGACCAAGGAAGCCATCGCTGTTGGGGGTGGTCCAGTCGTCATAGTCCGGGGCGCGTCCGTCATGCTTCTCGCCATTGGAGAGCTTGCCGCCTATGCCCATGATGAATACAGCACCGTACTTCTTGCATATCGCATCCTCGCGCTCCTTGGGCGAGAGGTCGGGATAGAGCTGAAGCAACTCCTCGGAGTGTATGAAATGTATCTCGCGGGGCAGGAATGGCTTCAGCTGAGGATATGTCTCAGACATGAGGAACTCTGTACGCAGAATGGCGGAGTAGATTCTCCTTACTACAGACTTGAGGAACTCCAGGTTGCGCTGCTCAGGCGTTATGACAGCCTCCCAGTCCCACTGATCCACATAGAGTGAGTGGAGATTGTCCAGCTCTTCGTCGGCGCGAATGGCGTTCATGTCGGTATAGATGCCAAATCCCGGCTTTATCTTATACTCGGCCAGAGTGAGCCTCTTCCACTTGGCGAGGGAATGAACCACCTCTGCCTTGCGGTCTCCAAGATCTTTGATAGGGAAGGTGACGGCGCGCTCAACACCGTTGAGGTCATCGTTGATGCCAAGACCCTGCATGACGAAGAGTGGAGCCGTGACACGGCGTAGGCGAAGCTCTGTGGCAAGATTGCTCTGGAAGAAATCTCCGATGAGCTTGATGCCGCGCTCCGTCTGCCACAAGTCAAGGAGGGGTTTATAGCCTTCAGGCTTAATGAGTGTGCTCATGTTGAGTGAAAATGACGTTTTTGCTACTATTTTGATTAAATTTTGTGCAAAATTATATCTTTTTTATGACATGAGCAAACATTTTGACGAAAATATGGGCTATTATGCAAACAAATTAACAGAATGGCACTTTATCCTTCGCGAAAGAAGTCAAGAGCTTCCAGGATTTCTTTTTCTGTGGCCGTTTGGTTGATTAAAATGTCTCCGATATTGCCGAGCAATGTGAAGTTGATAGTGCCGGCAATGTTCTTCTTGTCGTGGGTCATGAGCTCAAGAAGTTCGGGATAATCGTCGCATGTGATAGGCAGTGTGCCATAAACGGAACGTATATAGCTTACAGCCTGACGCATGATGTGTTGCGGGAAGTTTGTCTTGGTACATGCGAGGTAAAGCTCAGGAATGATTCCGAAGGCTACGGCATAGCCATGAAGTATGGGATGTCCGTGCCTCATGGCCCACGATTCAAATGCGTGTCCTATGGTGTGGCCGAGGTTCAGAGCCTTGCGAATGCCGTGCTCGTGTGGGTCTTCGGTGACGATTCTTTCCTTTACGGCTACTGATGTGGCGAGGAGCCGCGCAAGTGTGGCCGCGTCGGGGAGGGTGATGTCAAAGGCGATGAGCTCGTTCCAATGTGACGGTGTGGAGATGAGCCCGTGCTTCAGCATTTCTGCATAGCCGGAGAAGAGGTTCTGATCATCGAGTGTCTGCAGGAAGTCTGTGCAGAGCAGCACGTACTTAGAGTCATTGAAAACACCTATTTCATTCTTCAGCGAGCCGAAATTGATTCCGGTCTTACCTCCTACGCTGGCATCAACCATAGCGAGAAGTGTTGTAGGGATATTGATGAAGTTGATGCCTCGCTTGAAGGTGCTGGCAGCAAAGCCCCCGAGGTCTGTCACCATTCCGCCTCCAAGGTTGATGAGCAATGAGTGGCGGGTAGCACCTCCGCGCTGCAACTCCTCCCAGACGTGTGTGGTGGACTGAAGAGTCTTATTGATGTCTGACGAACCAATGGTTATCAGATGGGCATCAGCGAGATAGGGAAAGTCCTTTATCATGGGCCAGCAGAGCTGCCGAGTGGTCTCATCGGTGAGGATAAAGGTGCGGTCATGCTCACAGTCATTGAAGGCTGCAAGCAGATCTGACTGGATAGTGTTTGTGATGATTACGCGTTGCATAATGTTTATGTACAATTTACTATGTACAATTTACAATTTAATTTATAATTCATAATTACTGGCACATGACGGTGCAGATGCGGTCCTGTAGCGCTTTTGCGCGTGCGTTGTTCTGCTGGCCCTGGTTGATGATGGCAAAGGCGAGGATGTGTCCGTTGGGTGCGGTACAGTATCCGCTGAGACCTGATACGCCTGACAGAGTGCCCGTCTTGGCCCTGACATTATTTGCCGCAGAGGTTCCACGCATGCGCTTTTCCAATGTTCCGTCAACTCCTGCTATCGGAAGATGTGAGAAGAGGTCGGTGTAGATATTGGCATCCTCGTAGGCATAACGGAGAAAAGCCACCTCTAATTCGGCTGACACGTAATTATATAATGAGAGCCCTGACCCATCAGCAAAGCGATGCGGCACGTCCTGCATCTTCATCTTTTTCAGTATCTCCTCCTCTGCGGCAACGGCTTTCTTGGCTGTTGAGGGACGTCCTCGGGTCAGTCCTATCTGGTAGAACAAGCTTTCGGCAAAGAGATTGTTGCTGTCTTTCATCATACGGTTTAAGATCTGATCTATGCTATGGGTCTGACAGCATATCTCAAATGCTCCGTTGGGGCAGCGCCTCTCGTCCAAAGAACCTATGACAACCACTCCGTTGTCGCCCAGCATGTTAAAGAATTTCTGCATCAGCGCATCTTTCCTGTGATAGACGAGTGCAGACAACTCAGGATTGTCATCGTCCCAACACCATCCTTCGCCATAGAGGTCGGTGTCCTTCATGCTGCGGTCAGCACAGATGTTGCCGCGTATGGTGTCAACGCCTAACTCTTTTATGCTTGAGATGAATGCGCGTATGTCATCAGTGCCTATCATTGGGTCCATGCCTCCGATGAGATAGATGTTTCCGTTGAGCGTGCGAAGAGAGTCTATTACGTCTCCGCTATAGCAGAGTCTGGTCTTGTAGAGGTAAGCGCCGCCGAGCTTATCCAATGCAGTAATGGCTGTGATCAGCTTCATTGTAGATGCGGGACGCAGGGTTTGCTTGCTATCGCGGCTATAAATGGCGGAATCGGCTGTGAGGTCATATATGTAAAGCCCCATCTGTGATGTCTTCAGTAAGCTTGACTTTGACACTATGGTATCAAGAGCAGCCTGCAGCGACTGTGGCCAGGGCAGGGCAGGGATGGTGTCCAGTCCCCCCTGTACAGAGTCAAGGGGGGCTGTGACAGAATCGCCGGGGGTGGTGTCATCATCGGTAATGAATTGCCTGCCGTAAAGCGGTTCAGCGCACAATGCGCTGAAAAGCATGAGGATGCTGAGGGATATATGTAGGATAGCCTTGCTTGTCATCTGATGAGGATAGTCACTGTTAGCCTTGCTTGTCATACGCATGATGCGGATAGTCCGTGGTGAAATGCAGACCTCTGCATTCTTTGCGTTCTATTGCCCAGCGTGTGATGAGGTATCCGACATTTATCATATTACGCAGTTCGCAGATATCCTTGCTTGCCTTAACTCGCTTAAAGAGGGCCTCTGTCTCTTCGTAGAGAGTGTCAAGGCGCACCCAGGCACGCTTCAGTCTCAGGTCAGAGCGTACGATGCCGACATAGTTGGCCATGATAGTGCCTACCTCATGGACGCTCTGCGTGATGAGCACCTTCTCCTCATTCGTCATAGTGCCTTCGTCATTCCATTCCGGTACCAGAGTGTTGAAGTCATACTCGTCGATGTGGTCAAGAGAGTGCTTAGATGCTGTCTGGGCATATACAACGGCCTCGATAAGCGAATTGGATGCCAAACGGTTGCCTCCGTGCAATCCGGTGCATGAGCATTCGCCCAGGGCATAGAGACGTTTGATTGACGAACAGCCGTTGAGATCCACTTTTATGCCGCCACACATATAGTGCGCAGCAGGTCTGACGGGGATATACTCCTTTGTGATATCGATGCCGATAGAGAGGCATTTCTCGTAGATGTTGGGGAAGTGATGTTTTGTCTCCTCAGGATTCTTATGTGTCACATCAAGGCATACATGGTCCAGTCCGTGTATCTTCATCTCCTTGTCAATGGCACGTGCAACAATATCACGCGGTGCCAGGGAAAGACGCTCGTCATATTTCTCCATGAAAGTCTCTCCTGTAGGCAGTCTCAGCACGCCTCCGTAGCCGCGCATTGCCTCTGTTATGAGGTATGCGGGGTGAGTCTCTCCCGGATGATACAGTGCAGTGGGGTGGAACTGTACGAACTCCATGTCGGCTACGGTTCCCTTTGCGCGATATACCATTGCCTCGCCGTCGCCGGTGGCTATGACCGGATTGGTAGTGGTCTGATAGACAGCGCCGCATCCTCCGGTGCACATTACGGTGACCTTGGACAGGTAGGTGTCCACTTTCTGGGTCTCGGGGTTGAGGATATAGGCACCGTAGCATTCTATGTCATTAGACTGCCTGGTCACTTCGATGCCCAGATGGTGCTGCGTTATCACCTCAACGGCGAAATGGTTCTCTTTTATCTCGATGTCGGGATTGCTCCTTACAGCCTCCATCAGTCCGCGCTGTATCTCTGCGCCAGTGTCGTCTGCGTGGTGCAGTATGCGAAACTCTGAGTGCCCTCCCTCGCGGTGCAGGTCAAAGAGTCCGTCTTCTGTTTTGTCGAAGTTCACTCCCCATTCCACGAGTTCCTTAATCTGTGACGGTGCCATGCGTACCACTTGATCCACTGCAGCAGGGTCAGAGATGTAGTCTCCTGCTATCATAGTGTCTTGGATGTGTTTCTCAAAGTCATCTACGATAACATTTGTCACAGATGCAATACCTCCCTGTGCACGAGCCGTATTGGCCTCGTCCAGTGTTGTCTTGCATATTAGGCATATCTTTCCTTTGTGTGCTCTCGCTACTTTGAGAGCGTAGCTCATTCCGGCAACGCCTGAGCCGATAATGAGGAAGTCATACTTATAAACCATACTGTCTATTGGTTTTAGTTGTTAATGTTAGCTTATCTTGTTAATGAGAATTTCATTGAGACTCCGAAGTCCTGCGTTACCGTTGGGTAAGAGCTTGATGACAGCAGCGGGGTGTTGCTCTGTCTGTCATAGTAGATGCTCATGGTGAGCAGTTTGGAGAGGCTATAGTCAGCGGCAAATGCCAGTTTGAAGGCATTGTTGCCTGATGTCGCGGTGGATGTAACAGTGGCGATGTCACGCGTTATGGCAGCCTGTTGGCGGTAGCTCACGTCAAGCCTTATGTTCAGGTCGTGGGCAAAGCCGGTACTCTTTGTGGTGGTTGAACTCTTGGCTGCGGATTTGTTAGTGTCCGAATCGTTGCTGCCCTTTGCCTTGTTCTTGGTTCTGGCAGCAAGACGTGCCCTGCTGTTGAACAACCGGAAATCCTTTATCTTATATGCCATTCCAAATACCCAGTCCTTTGATATGGCTTCGTTGATCTGCACACTCGTCATGGAGAGGCTGAGAACTCTCGTGGTGCGATACTCTGCCTTGAATGTAAGGTCGTTCGGCAGTGTGAAGTCAATGCCAAGGAGCGGTGAGAAGGCTTCGTTGATGCTGACGGTGGAGACGTTGAACATAGAGTTTGGCTTGACACTGCCTGTCTGCGAGTCGGCAATGAAACCTATCTGGTCTCCCATAAACTCAAGGTATGTGTTGTATGAACTGTATGATCCTACAGCGTATATGCTCTTGTATCCGTGATTGATGTTGAAGCTCTTGAAGCGTTCGCTGAACCATGTCAGCTGTGTCAGTCCGCTATACTTCAGTGTCCAGTTCGGCAACATCTTGGCAAGGGTAGGGAATATCTTCAGCCCGCTATAGCCGGTGTAGGCTTTCAAGAATGCCGGTACCATGACGTCTGCGCTATATCTGTCCATCTCTCCATTGGCTGGGTCAAAGTAGTGTCCCTCCAAGTCTCCCGAGCCTTTAGGATATGTGGTTCCAATGTACTGATTCTGCACCCTTGTATGATACTCACCCAATAAGCTGCAGAACTTCTCGAATGATGCAGAGTGGAAGCCGTTGTTTGCGTCTCCCATACCCTCAAATGCTGATTTGATGCTTATGGTTGTCATAGAGAACGTGCCGCTCTGGGTCGTTTTGTTGCCATACTGATACTGTATGTTCTTTGTCTTTGTCTGTGTATGCGCTGCGTTGAGGTCTATCTTCAGGTTCCTTATAGGCTCCAGTGTCATGCGTACCTGTACGTCTTGCGTTTTGTTTGTAGCGGCGGGTGTTGACAGTGTGTCGTTGTGAAGCAACCATCCGTTTGACCTTGCCTTTTCTATATAGCCGTCACCTATAAAGCCGAAGGCGAAGTCCAGTCCTGGTGACATCACGCCACCAGTTCTTTGTCCAAAGATATTGCCCACCGTAGGCATGAAGCCCGGCAGTGCCATAGAGTACTGATTGCGGTATGTTACACCGATGCTCTTGACCATCATCAGCAGGCGGGCAGCGCTCTGTGCTACTTTATACCACTTCATGTTCTCCAATGGCTCCAGCGCCACTACCGACAGTTTAATGCTCATGGCGCTGTCAGTATTATTGTACACCTTAATACTATTGTCGTCAACCTTCTTATACTTCACCTTCACGGGGTGTCCCTCAGCGTCCTTTGCTGATACTACGAGGCGGCGGCTCTTCTTTCCGTGATTTATGACCATCGATGTATCGGCATTGATGGTGATTTCACGCGAGAATGCATTCTTCAGCTTCGGATTGTTCTTTGCTGCCTGTTGTGTCTCTTTCTTCTTTTGACCATCGGCAGACTCTCCGTTCTTCTCAGCTTCCTCTTTAGCCTTAGCCGCTTCCTCCTTGGCCTTAGCCTTAGCCGCTTTTCTTGCCTCAGCCTTCTTCTTCAGCTGTGTCTTTGACATCGGTTTAGCGAAGCGTTCATTGGCTTTCTTCAGGAAAGGTATCTGGTTATACAGATTGTCCATCTTCAGCGTAGAGTTGATGTTGATGGTACGATTGTTTGATATCGTGTTACCATACTTTATCTTTCCGTCCTCTTCTGCTCCTCGAGCCCACTGATAGGTGCTGCTATACGAGCCGTCAGCGGTCAGCCAGTTCAGCACAGGTATCTGGTTCAGCGGCAGTTGGTATGATGCATTGAAGTTCTGATTGTAATCCAATGGCGTGCCCATCTTCTTGATACTTGTCCACACTGAGTCCTTCCAAGCCTGATAACGGTCCGGATACAGGTCTTTGTTCACCACTGTGTATGGCTCTTCAATCTCTGCCCTGGTGGCACTGCTAAAGCTCATGTGCAGGTTCTTCGTGAGATCCCATCTCATTGAGAAACTTCTGTTCCACAGGAACTGTGAGTTGAACGTGGGTGACAGAGCCAGTCCGCTTCCCAAGTCATCGAGGTCGCGTTCCTGCAACTCATAGTAGTAGCGCGTCATCTCCGTGTTTGCAGAGATATTCTGGGGCAGCCAGTTGAGGGTAAACGACTTCAGAATGTCGTAATATTTAGACTTCGACTTGATATTCTTGAATGGCAGGTACGCCTTATATACCGGTGTCCACGAGTATGCAATGGCTCCTCTCCAGTTGTCCTCGTTCTCATACACCTTTGATTCGCCCTCGGTATGCTTGCTGGAGTGACTGTATGAGAATGTGAAGTTAGCCGGGTCATACGGCATGGGGTGTCGCTTGGTGGAGATACCGAAGCGCACACCGGAGAGCGAGAAGTTCTTGTTCACCGTCTTTGTTATCGCAATACTCTCAATAGAGTCTCGCTCCTGCTTGCTGCTCGACTCCAGCGCGTCATCCAGCAGCATGTCCGTATCCAGCGGATTGTACTTAGGTGATACTCTCTCGCGCGTGATACTATAATATAAAGGTGCAGTAACCTTGGCCTTGTCGGGGAAGAACTTGCCCAGCTCCAGGCTTGTCGTTACCGAATAGGTGGCATATTTCTCCGTGGAGCGTTGTGTCACCTTCTGCTCCATTCCTCCATATCCGTCGCTGATATACTTGCCCGTAGCCTGTACGCTGCCCAGGTCAGACAGCTGCACGTTCAGGTTGGCTGCAGCTGCCCATCCTCCTTCACTCTCCGGCTCAAGCAGTCGCAGCTCGTTCACCCATATCTCGCCGTCCTTGACGTCGCTCGACAGGTTTCTCACACCTATCATCATCGCCTTCACCTCGCCCAGTGATGGGTTACCCACGATGCTGATTTTGTTGCTCTGGTTGTCCGGGTCATACTCTGAATACAGGTCGTTCAGGGTCAGCTCATTGTTTGCTCTCTTTATGTTACGCACCTTCTTCAGGTTGGTAAACTTGCTCAGTTCTATGTTGAGCATGTTTTCCTTAGGCCATACTACTGTGCGCTCTGACTCAGAATAGAGGCTATAGCGTCCTGCCGGAGTCAGCTTCAGCGGTATCTCATACTCGTAGAAGTTGTTATTATAGTCTGCACCGAGCCTGATGAAGAGTGCCAGCTGCCCGCTCTGCAGGTTTGTGGAGTTCACCTCCAGCGCGTTGGCATGCGCAAACATCTGCAGGCGCTTATAGTAGCGCATGTCATAGTTCGTGTTCTTATAAACTGCTACAGCGGCCTTGTGTGCCATGCTTTTCACGTCAAAGCGCAAAGCCTGCTCGTTGTTCTCCACGAGCTGAGGCTGTGACGGGTCAACGACTCGTGATATTCCAGGTGGCAGGACATAGTTCACTGGCAGTTTCTCGCTGTTCTCCTCAATGCTGATGGATGATGCCGTGAAGTTCTTGTATGGGTTCTCCGTAGCTCCCTTCAGGGTATTTGCCTCATATATGCGCCAGTCTCCGCGCACCAGGTCCAGGCTTCCGAATCGCAGTATCGTCTCGTCAGAAAACCCTTCCAGGTATATACGCATGAAGCGTATGGACGAGAAATCGCTGATGCTGCCGTGCTTCACGCCTGCTGCGAGCGGTATGCGGAACTGGTACCACGTCACCTGCGATGTCGTTCCGTTTCTCAGCGTTACGTTAGCCACGCGCTTATCTACGCAGTAGTTATTGATAGACCCCATTGCCAGTGAGTCTGTCGTAACGTCCAGCACATAGTCAAAGTAGTTCTCATATTCGTTCAGCGTGAAGTCCTGGTTGATATCCTCCACATCCGGACCTGACTTATATGACGTGTCGTATGACTCTGTGCGGCTCTCAGAGTCCGGCGAGTTACCCTGCGGGTTGTTGATATACTTATAACGGTCAAGGATAGACGCGCGTCTCTCGTCCCACAGCGAGCCTCTGAAGTAACGGTAGTCATCGTTGGCCAGGTCGCCCAGCATTGCTGTTCGCAGGCTGTCGTTTGTCACTTTGTTCATCACGGACTCGCGGAAGGGTGAGTAAGCGTCCCATTCAAACTCCTGCTCGTCGTTCAGTCCGTTGAATCCTACATCCTGCTTCTCGCGTGAGCCGGTTGAGGTGGCAAAGGCGTATGTCACCGTATTCTGGTTGGGCACAAGACCCCATTGCGTGGCCACTGTGCTCTCATTGTCGGTCACGGGCATGCCGCTCTCATAGAACTTCTTGCCGTCATACAGCACATCCTCAGACACCTCGCCCAGATTGATGTGCATCTTTCCGCTTACGGCCTTGTCGTTTGTCTTGCCTGGGTCCATCATCCAGAACTCTATGTACTCGATGTTGGCCTCCTCAAAGTTGTTCGTGTCCAGCTTTCTCATCATGCCGCCCCAGTTCTTCTCAGGTGTCGGCAGGTTGCCGTTGCTGTCTATGTTGGGGTTGAAGTTATACGGACCTCGCTCCTGTGGGTAGTATGCCAGGTTCAGTATGCTCAGTGTCGATGTGGCACCGTTGTATGTGCTCTGGTCGCGGTTAGGGTAGAGCTCGTTGACATACACCTCGCGGACAGAGTGCTGTGACAGCATTTCGTCATTGTTCTTTATGTAGCTTGGCGTGAGCGTTGACGAGCGGCGTGTGAAGAGCGGGTCTATGTAGTACCATGCCAGACGTGCCCTGTGGTATCCGCTTTCCAGGTTGTCCTTTGCCATCTTGGGTTCCATCACAGACGGTACGCTACTGATAATCCATGATGTAGGAGTAGAGACGTCGATGTGTGTCGTGGTGTTCTCAAAGTCATCCACGTATGATGCGTTGTCCTGCGTGCCGCTTGCCGTGCTGCTGAAGAGTTTCGCAACCTCTGCGTTAAACTGTATGTTAGACGGTTGCGATACGTGCAGCAGCGGGATTTTGTTGAGCATATTGGTCAGCCACTGGCTCTCCTTCTTCCAGTTCAGGTTCAGGCCCACCAAGGTGTTGTTCACAGGCTCAGAACCCATTGACACCTTTGATGTGAGGCTCTGTTCTGACAGGTGTTGCAGCGTACCGCTCATCTGGAATTCCTTTGAGAAGTCATACTCCCAGTTCAGTCCCAGCATTGTTTTGCGCTGCATGCCATAGTCGGCATCGCTCTCCAGCGACACGTTGACGTTTGTGCCTGCGTCGATGATGCTTTGGTTGAGTATCGTCACCTCGCCTGCGGAATAATCCACAGAGTAGTCCGTACCCTCTGTCAGCGTTACACCACCCGCTGTCACCACCACGCTGCCCTGCGGCACATTGTATGCACCGAGCGAGATGACATTGGCTGACGAGCCCTTGAACTGTCCTATCAGCTGGAAGCGGTTCTTCTCCGAGTTCTGCTTGGCTGCGGTCTTTGTCTGCTCATACAGGTCAGTGAAGGCATATTTCTGTGCTACGCTCTCCGGCACGCTCTTTTTCTTCAACGCCTCGATGAGGCCGTTGCCAAACGGTTCAGCCGTGGGGAAGAATACTCTGCCGTTAGTCACCGTATAGCCCTCCACGAAGTCAAACTGTCCATTGGAGTGTGCCTTGTTATTGTTGTCCAGACGGTCAGCTCCGATCAGCTTGATGATGGGGAGCGACTTAACCGCAACCTCCGGGATGTAGCTCACATAAACGCCTGTAGAGTCACTCTGGTACTTCACGTCCAGCTTGAACTTCTCCTTCTGCACCGATGATGCCAGGTAATAGACGTTACGCATCATCAGCTTCCAGTTGGGCTGCGTCGGTGTACATGTGGTATTCTTCAGCGACTTCACTATCAGCGCTGAGTTGACATCTGTTATGTCGCTCGAGAACTCACCCACCTGGTACGACACGCCGTTGTAGGTATATTCGTAGGCTATTGCCACAACCTGGTCGCTCTGCAGCGCTGTCTTGAGCGAGATATATCCCATTGCGCTGTTCACCGTGTATTCTGATGCTGTCAGCAGGCGTGCCTTTTCTATCTTCTCATAGTCCCTGCCGCCGGTCATGTTCTGCACTCCGCCTATGGTCTTGCCTTCCAGCGTCTCGTTGACCAGGTCTATGTTTCTCACATCGCTCAGCGCCACCAGGTCTGAATACATCCCGTTGGCCCTGTTGTAGGGGTTGTCATCTTTGGACGAGCCTTCACCCAGCAGCGGGACAGCCACGATGTTACGCGTGTTGCTGCTCTGGCCGCTCTTGTTTGTCACCCACACCTCCACGCGGTTGATGGTTACGCCGGTCAGCGGGGTAGGGAGCTTTGACATCCATGTGTCATAGTTGCCGTAGAAGAACATGCCAAGGAAGAAGTGGCGGTTCTCTTCATAGTTTGCTACATTGAGGTCAAACGGCGTGAACTGTGTACCACCCTTGGTTGAAACGGATGACGATGATGACTTCTTCTGCGAGAATACCGTCTGCAGCTTCAGCTTGCCGAACTGCATGTCGGTTCTCACACCGAAGAGCGATGAGGCTCCCTGTATGAGCGATGAGTTGCTGGGGAACGATACGTTGCCGGCTTCTACCAACTTGATAATCTCGTCCTCCTTGCCCTCATACTTCAGCTTCATGTTCTGGGCGTCATAGTCGAACGTAGCATCCGTGTTGTAGTTCAGGTTCATGTTCATCTTGTCGCCTATCTTACCCGTCACGTTTACGTTGATCTTCTCGTCAAAGTCTATCGTGGTTGTATTGCGGTTTCTGATAGGCAGCGATGGATTGTCGATGCTCTTCAGCGTAGCGCCGAGCTTCAGCTCTGCCGAGCCCTGTGTCTTTACGCGTATGCCACCGGGGCCGAATATCTTCTCTGCCGGTCCCAGGTCAAAGTGCATGTCGGTGAAGTCAAACTTCTCCTTGCCTTTCTTCTCAAAGATTTCTGAGTTCTTGTTGCGGAAGAACTGTGACATAAGGTTCTTCTCGCTCCACTTCTGATACTCCGTGAGGTCCATCATGATAGGCGCTGCCATCCAGGTCTTACCCATGCGAGTGCCTATCACGTAGCGGTCAATGGTATCGTTATAGACCACTTCCTGCTTTATGTTGTCAGGGCGTTTCAGGTCTGTTGAGCCTTGTTTCAGGTCATCGTAAGTTATTGGCGTTGTGCGCTGTATCTTCCATCGTGGGTTCAGCAGACTGTCGGGGATTGTGTCCTGCTGCAGACGCAGCTTTGCCTGCTGGTCGCGATATTTCTCTAATGAACTCTTGTTACGTCTCTCCTCATTGCGCTGCTTCAGGTTGGCAATACGCTCGCTGGCCTCAGAAGCCTGGCCGCCAGACGCAGCATTCCCCTGTGACGGCGGGTTATCACCATCGTCAGGAGCAGTCATCTGTACTGTCATTGCCGAAGTGACAATGACGCACAGTACCAACATTATTATGAGACGTAGTCTTTTCAAATTATGAATTACCGAAGTTTCGGATGTATCTATGAACCACGAATTACTCGAATTACTCGAATTTTTCTCCCGCTTGTACAGGCTTCAGAGTGTGTGGAATTTGTGAAATTCGTGGTTTAGGGCCCTTCCCCTTGGGGGAGTCGGAGGGGGCTTGGGCTTTACTTAATCATCTTCAGCGCCTGCTTTATCACTTGCTCCACAGGCATTTCAGGGTTCTCTTTAAGTATCTCTGTCACCACCTTGCTGCTCGGAGCGGGCGAGAAGCCCAGCATTGTCAGCGCGCCGACAGCCTCATCTCTCACCTCTTTGTTCACCGCAGGGGCAGCGGGTTGCGCACCCTGACCGCTTGTACCGGTGGAGATGATACCCATTGCAGCCATCTTGTCGCGCAGGTCCACGATGATGCGCTGTGCTGTCTTCAGTCCTATACCTTTCACGCCCTTCAGCGAACGCTCGTCGCCAGAGGCGATGATGTTCACCAGTTCTGCTGGGGAGCTGGCACTCAGTATCATGCGTGCAGTACCCGAACCCACGCCGCTCACCGTGATGAGCATGCGATAGAGCTCGCGCTCCTGCTTGTCGGCAAAGCCATAGAGCGTGTAGGAGTCATCACGACCGCCGGTCACGATGGCCTCATGCACATAGAGCTTCACCTCCTTCTTGGACTGTATCTCCGTAAACGTATTGAGTGAGATAACCATAGCATATCCCACACCGTGAGCCTCTACCACAGCCATTGTGGGAGAAACTTCTGTCAATTCACCTTTGATGTATTCTATCATAGAAATGAAATCTTGCAGCTAATAAATCAAATAAAGTAACGCACGCGTGCGAAATATATTGTATCAAAAGAAAAAAACAATAGGAGTCAGAAGTTATATCTCTAACTCCTGACTCCTAATATCGTTTACGGTTTATGGTTTACCGTTTAAACTCTGTCCTTAAGGTATTAACTTGTCAACTCGTTAATTTGTTAATTTGTTAATTCGTTAATTTGTCTAGTTTGCTGCCTCAAACTCCTCCAAGAACCTCTTGTCGTTCTCTGAGAACATACGCAAATCGCTCACCTGATACTTCAGGTTTGTGATGCGCTCCACTCCGAGACCAAAGGCATAGCCGGAGTATTTCTTTGAGTCTATGCCGCACAGTTCCAGCACGTTAGGATCTACCATGCCGCATCCCAATATCTCCACCCAACCGGTGTGCTTACAGAAACCGCATCCTACACCGCCGCAGATGTGGCAGGAGATGTCCATCTCTGCTGATGGCTCCGTGAATGGGAAGTATGATGGGCGCAGACGAATCTTCGTATCGGGGCCGAACAACTCGCGTGCGAATGTCAGCATCACCTGCTTGAGGTCCGTGAAGCTCACGTTCTCGTCTATGTACAGTCCCTCTATCTGATGGAAGAAACAGTGTGCGCGGGCTGTGATGGCCTCGTTTCTATATACCCTGCCCGGGCAGATGACGCGGATAGGGGGCTGCTGGCGCTCCATCACGCGAGCCTGCACGCTTGACGTGTGAGAGCGAAGAAGGATATTCTTTGTCACATCATTCAGGCGACTCTCCTCTACGAAGAACGTATCCTGCATGTCGCGGGCTGGATGGTCAGCGGCAAAGTTCATCTTTGTGAAGATATGCAGGTCGTCCTCCACCTCTGGTCCATCGGCCAGAGTGAAGCCCATGCGCTGGAATATCTCCACAATCTCATTTCTCACAATTGAGAGTGGATGACGCGTACCCAGTGTGACGGGGTAGGGGGTGCGTGTAAGGTCCAGGTCTTCAGTCTGTTGTGAGCCGCTCTCCAGCTCGGCACGCAGGCTGTTAATCTTCTCAAAGGCCAGAGCCTTCAGCGCGTTAATCTTCATGCCGACGGTCTTCTTGTCATCGGCTGCCACATTCTTAAAATCCTGCATCAGGGCATTAACCTCGCCCTTCTTTGACAAATACTTCAAACGCAGAGCTTCTATCTCCTCCGCAGTATTGGCATGCAGGCCTTCAATCTCTGTAATGAGAGATTCTATCTTCTCTAATAGCATTCTGATTTCTATTCTTGTTTTATCGTTGAGTTTACGTTATTTCAAGTTCGCATTCTTGCTCCGCTGTGCTACACAAGCGTCCCCTGAAGGGCCGAGCGGTGAATTATGCATTATCAATTATGCATTAAAATCTAATCGCGTGCAAAATTAATACTTTTTTCTTATACTGCAAAATCTTAACGCCAAAATATCAAAAACCCCAATTTGACACTTTGTTCAATTTTATGTTAAAAAAGTGACAAAAGTGATTTTTCAACCTTCAAAAATCGGGCAAATTTTGGACCGAGGTCACTCGCGCTCGCAAATATCGCACGAGAGAGCACGAATAGCTAACACGTTGAGTAACAGAGTGTTTGACGGTTTACCCGTCAAAACAGAACAACAGAACCGAAAAACCGGCCGCAAATTTCAGGGTAAAAGACCTACTATTACCCCCTAATAGACCTACGACAAGGGTCTTCCGCACCATCGCGGACACCCTAAAAGACCTGCTTTTACCCCCTGAAAAAGATTTTCTCACACTCGAAAAGCAAATTTTTTGTTCTGTTTTTCCGTTTTCTTCAACTTGCGCCACTCTAGATTTCATTTTTTAGTGGAAAAACTCAAAAAGTCAATTTGTTCATTTTTTTGTTAAAAAAGTGTCATTTTGTAAAATCAGACTATAAGGCAAAAACTGTCATTTTGTAAAACTTATGTAGTGCGCAAACGTACCTTTTGGGGCTCTGAAACCGCTGCTGAAGATTCTCTCGCTTGCGGGTGGTATGGGAGTCGGTGCGGGGGAGGCGTATGAGGAGCTATAGCGTGATGTTGTCAATGCGTAGCGTCAGTGTGCCTGCCGGTACGCGTGCCTCCACTATGTCGCCTACCTTCTTGCCCAGCAAGGCCTGTGTGATGGGCGACTTGATAGAGATTTTCTTCTCTTGGAGATTAGCCTCGTGTGGGTTCACTATCATATATGTCATTTGGCTACCGTTGCCCATATTGGTCATCTCCACCTTGCAGAGAAGCCCCACCGCATCGGGGCGCAGCCTCTTGGTGTCCAAGACGCGTGCATGTTCCAGTACTTTCTGCTTGAAACGTATCCGACCCAGCAGGCGTGACTGCTCACGCCTGGCGGCACGATACTCATAGTTCTCGCTGAGATCGCCCTTGTCACGCGCCTCAACGAGGGCGTCCCTCACGCGGGGATACTCTACATTCTCCAGTTGATATAATTCGGCTACAAGTTTGTCATAGCCTTCCTGTGACATATATTCCATTCTCTTTTCGTGGTGGGGCTATTGATGCCCTCCTTGATTGAAAGTGCAAAGTTAAGAAATTTTTTTGAATAATCAGGCTTTTGTGTTGTGAAATTGCATTTGTTTTTGTAATTTTGCCGCAAATAACCGATACTCCCCCCGATGGGGGAAAAGAAAAGCAGACAAATAGAGATGAAGAATATGTGTATAGCGATAATGATGATGTCCGCAATTATGGCAGTTGCGGGATGTGGCGGTGCGTCGTCACCTACAGGGCAGACGTTCGATCCGCGTGACACGGTCGTGGTGCCGGAATGGTTCACCGGCGAGGACAGCATAGCCTATATTGAGGACGCTGTGCTTCAGAGTCCCTTTACGGTCAAAGACCTGCTGGGGTTGGCTGAGGTGCATACCCTGGAGGAGGCGATGTACTATTATAATAACACGGAATACGCCCAGGACAATCCCGATGATGCTGCGAGGATAGTGGCAACGCCTCGCGATGTGGCAGCCGTGAAGCTGGGCAACCGTTTCATGCGTATGGGAGGCCTGGTAAGCAATAAGGGTAATGCTAACGACAAACTGCAATGGGCGTTGGCTGTCAATGCGGCTCTCGACACACTGCGCGCTGCGGTGCCATCGCTGCCTGCCGACTCTGCGGTGGGGGAGATAATGCGAGTGGTGGAGAAGTTTTCTTCTGAGACACAGATGGAGCTGAACTATATGGCGTACGTGTCGGCAATGGTGGAGTATTATCGCACCATTGAGACATATCGGCAGTGGCTGCATGACCTGCCTGCGGCGCTGAAGCCCTTGGCACAGAAGGAGTATGAGGCGTGGCACGAACTCAACGAGGCACGCAATGCCTTTTGGAACGATGTGTCGTACAGGCAGGAGTGGTATAGCATGAAACCGATGGAGATACACGGCTTTTACGAGACGCTTGCCACAGACCGACGTAATGAGTTGGAGCTGGAGCGCGGCATAGTGCTGCAGGGTAAGCCATACGTGAAGAAAGGCGCAACGGTAAGCGCTGCGCAATGGGAGAAATGGATTGCCGACAACTCTGTGCCGGAAGATATAGATCTCCTCAAGGAGATGGGTGACAAGGAGCGCATACCCTCTGACAGCCTTGTGGCAGAACGGGTGAAGACGCTCAAGTCAGCCTTCTCAAAATGGCTCGCTGCACGCCAGGCATTCGCCGCAGCCCTGCCCGAGGACAAAGGCAAGAGCTATGACAACCTAACAGCCGATATCCATCGCCACATGATAAGGAAAATAGAGGACTGAACGCTCGAAAGGGGCGTTCAGACGTCCTTTTCCATCCAAACAAGATCATACCAACGGTCAAACTTCTTACCACAACGGTGTAAATGTCCCGCTTGGGTGAAGCCCTCTCTTGCGTGGAACTGTATGCTGTCATGCGTCAGGTATTCATCTTCCGGTTCGGTGTAGGCAATGCAGGCATACATCCTTTTGATGCCCTGACTGCGCAGCTCGTTTTCAAGGGCTTGTTGCAGCATGTGTCCTATGCCCCGATGCCTGTGCTGCAGGTCAACATAGATGGATGTCTCCACAGCCCAGTGAAATGCAGCGCGCTCCCCAAGCTGATGTGCGTATGCATAGCCCAACACCTCACCCTGTGCGTCTTCGGCTACGAGGTAGGGGTGGCTGCTGCCGATGTCGGCAATACGCCTGCGAAACTCCTCCACGGTAGGTACGTCATATTCAAACGTGATGGCGGTATGTATCACATAAGGCGCATAGACAGCCAGCAGCGCCGGAGCATCGCTCTCCAAGGCTTTTCTTATCTTAATATCATTAGTCCTCGTCATTATATTATAGAGTAAGGTGTTGCATTATTATAAAGTAAGGTGTTGCGAGTATGGTGACTATTCAATTAATGAGCCCACTTATGCGAGTGGACAAATCTGTGATTTTATTCTCCCATCCACGGACTCCTCTCCCACAGGCGGTACACACGGTTGGTATGCTCTGCGTCATGTATTATCTGGTTGCCTGTGTCAGCATTTGAAATAATAGCCTCGCGCTCCCAACTGCCTCGGGTAAACTTGAACTGGGCAGGCAGGTGCAGACGGAGGTCGATAGAGGCGACGCTGTCGTTGACGAGAGGCATTTTGATACCCTTAGCCTCCCAGTTGCCCAGCGCATCTTGGTTGCCCGTGATGTAGATGGTGTCTGTGAGGTTCTTACCGCGCAGTTCGATGTGGACGGGGTAGGTCTCTTCGCCGACATAGCTCACCAGGTTCTTGGCACCAAAGACGATGTAGTCATTCAAGGCTGCTGTCAGGCTGGGCATGAAGCCATTGTAATGTTCGTAGCCGGGGAAAGTGTGTACGGAGGTGACGGTGTTCTCTGAGAAGTGGGACTTGTCCTTTAGGAATGTGCTGACACGCTCCCAGCCCGCCTTCCACTCGTCGCCCCAGTACTCAGGCCCATTGTCAATCTCACCTGACATCGACGCATAGATGAAGCGGGGTGCCTTGCGGTTCTTGAACTGGTAGCTTTCAATATCCGTGGCCAGTCGGTACTCGTCGTAGCAGCAGTTGGGCGATATGGCGATGTAGTCGTCGAAAAGGTCATCGGTAATCATCGCATCAAGCACGAACGATGCGCTCAGCGAATGGCCGATGCCGAGGGAGCGTCCCGACGTGCGATAGTGGGTTTTTACGTATGGCATCAGCTCATTCTTGACGAACTTCTTCAGGTCAGGCGATTTGCCGTAGTAGTAACCCTCCTTGAACAGCCCTGTGTTGCCGTGCAGGGGCATGGGTAGGTAGTCATGGTTGCGGAAATAGTTGATGTCCCAAATGGTTGGCGAGCAGATGCCGACGATGATGAAATTCGTGCTCCTGCCGCCGTCGGGGTCAGGCTTGCAAGCCATGTTGAGCAGGCAGTGTACGAGGTCGAACATCTCGCGGCACTGCGCGTCGAACACGTAGATGACATCGTAGTAGGTCTGGTCGAACTGCTGATAGCCTCCAGGTGTG
>JAFVGZ010000041.1 GCA_017478025.1 Prevotella sp. | reverse complement strand
TATTTCATACGTATGTATCGTAAGGTAACGGGGACAACACCACAGGAATATCGCAAGCAGCAAGGGCTGTCTTGAAGTTTATCTTGTTTTCGTAGTCAATAGTTCTATAGGGCCCAACAATCCTGATGGAAGCAGGGGGGATTCTTTTGTGAAGAACTTGAAGCATCCTACTGTCTTTCTTCCTTTAGAGGGGCGTGGGGTGCCATTGCTCAGCCACTCGGGAATCTTTGCCATATAACGACCTGCCGTAGGACTGCCTGGGGCATAGGTGTATGTCAGGGGTTCTGACCATTCTATGTCGTCTGGCTCCTGCTCATCGCCTATCATGCGGTTAGGCCACAGGTTGGTAACGTCAATGCTTATGGTGTTGATGCCTTTATGAATGGCGGAGGTGATATCCAATAGGAATGGTGCCTTCCATAGAGTGGGGAAGGGCTTGCCATTGACGGTTACAGAGGCAAGGTTTTTTACTTGACCTAAGCTGATGATATAGCGTGCGTCTTTCTTCAGTTTCTTAATGGTAAACGAATTGCTGTATGTCGCTGTCCCTGAGAAATATCTCACGTTGCTGTCAGAGGATGTCGTCCAGTCGAACAGAGTGTCATTATCAACAATGATGTCATCAGCGTCTTTATAGTGAAAAGCCACCTTCCACTCTTTGTCTATCTCTGTCCTGCCGTCGCTGGTCGGGAGTGAGGTTAGCAGTTGGTTTTCAGGACGTGGCGTTTCAGAAGATGTCTCTGTATCTGAGATAATGATAAATCTTGAACCGTACGGCTCTATGGAGAGTATCATAGGTCTGTCGTCTATCTTCTGCATAGTAAGATTGTATGCATCCCATATCTCCAGTTTCCTGCCTTTGGCAACGGAGGCAAGCCGGATGGTGTCTGATACGCTTTCGTTTGTAGGATTACAGAGGAACAGTATGTCATTATCTCCGTCAGTGCGCTGATAGGTCATGAACTTATCCGTTCCCTTCCATTGCTGTTTCGTCGGCACACCACGTTGCAGGAGCGACTGACAGCGTGCCATGTAGTCGAATAGTGCGCGTGCTCCACCAGCTTTCCACCATGTCTGATTGGGTACGAAATGTGTGCCCCAGATGCCGAATGACATTCCCGGCTCTACATTTGTCCAAGGGTTGCAGGCGCCTGCATGGAGCATCATCCTGTTAACACCATTGCAGTAGGCTTTGTCGCATATCGGCTTTAAGGATTGCGGGTCGTCTTTCCATGCGTGAAGAGGCCAGCACGTAAAGGCTTCTGCAGCAAGCAACGGGCGTTGCAGATTTCTCATCACCTGCTCATGACGCTTCATGTCTTTCCAACCCCATGTCTCGGGCTTAACCCAGAATTCTGTCGCTATGACTGCGCTGTTTGCCTCCTTGAGTATCTTGTTGATATCGAGCACTTGGAATGGCTTCTGCCCGCCTGTACCGTACGGCTCTATCATCAGCTGCATACCGGGTGTTCTGCGTGCCAGCTGATTCATATAGCCATAATAGTTTTCTGCAAAGAGTGAGGTGACAACATCTACGAGGTCTTTCTTGAATCGTGCCGACTCTTCCTTACTGCCGATGATGTTGCGCCCTACGATGTAAGGCAGGTAGGGCAGTATGTCATATTTCTTCCGTTTCAAGAACTCATCTGGCAAAACCACACTCCAATCCTGACCGCCAGCCTCATAGCTGTCTATCTCTATTATATTAAACGTTTTGCCGGCATGAGGTCCTGCAATGTCTATGAGCATCTGTGGATATGCATCCCAAAAGGCCTTTACAGCCACCCTGTTCATCTTGTCACACTCCAGCCCTTGTCCCGACAGAGGGGCTTGTGCTTCGTTGGTCTTTCCGTTTGTCGTGTGTCCGAAGCGCAGAAGGCTATACCCGGAAATGTCTTTGGCAAGGGCAGAAGGAATGTTTGCTATCTGAGATGACTTGTCAAAATACTGTGTCAGGTCTATTATGTTTTCCTTCATGACAATGCTGTCGTCAGGAAGTGCCAAGAGGCAGATGTCATCGTAATAGTTGTATTTTTCGTCAACCTTTGGACGAGGGAGTACGACACTAATAAAGATAGGTTTTTTCTTGCCTTTGCCAACAGCTGTGTCGGGCATCTTTGTTTCTGAGAACACAAGTTTCTGCATGCTATATTCCGGTGTCACTGTTCCGTATGCACTTGATGACCATCCGGGGCAGTTGTGGGTACCGAAGGTGAGTCCAAGACGCTGGCACTCATCCATAGTCCAACGCATCATAGACTTCCATTTCTCTGAACCGATAGCGCAGGTGGGGTCACCAACCCTGCTTTGCTGGTCACCGCCAATCTGAAAATTTTGTACGCCAGATAGACCAGCAGCCTTGAAAGCCTCCAGATCTTTCGTGATAGCCTCCTTACTGACAAGCCCATCCATCCATTGCCATATTATCAATGAACGCTGCCCGTCAGTCGGCGAAATAAATTCATTCCGATACCTCTGTGCAACTGCCATAACAGCAGACACACATACCAAAAATAAACACGCAATTTTCTTCATCGACCTAAATTCCGCAGTATTTTAGCTTAACATTATTTATAAGTTCCTGAGCAACAAAAAGGTCTTGCTGTGGCAAGCGGCATAGCCGAGCGGCTCAGGATTTTGCCATGTCAGATTTTTCACTTACCTTAGTGCTGCGTTTATCGACAATCAAAATCATCAATGACGTGGCAAAGGTACAAATAAAATCTGAGGAAATTACTCTTTTTGGAGGAATATTTCATGTGAGAGATCTTTTTTCCCGTTTTGTGGCTCCGATTATAGACAAAGTGCTGGGCATCCGGTGCACATCATTCGGCTATCAGTATAGTGAGATTGTAGGTTCACTGGCAAGCGTCTACTTCTGTGGTGGTGACTGTGTGGAGGATGTGACCAGCCACCTGATGTCCCATCTCTCGCTTCATACCACTCTGTGCACATGTAGTTCTGACAATATTCTGAGAGCGATTTCAGAACTGGCCGTGGGCAATACGACCTATACATCTGACACAGGCAGGAGCTATGACTTCAATACGGCCACAATCAGCCATGCAGTAAGGGTACACATTATATAACAAACATGTATCATTTGGTGGTATTATTTGGGTAGGATGGTGTGTCAGGCCATCCACGGACTTTTGCAACTGAGCCCTATAGGGACAGGCTAAATACTCCGCTTTTACATCTGCCATAACTTTAGATTTTGCCGCAAGGACAGTGCAAACCGAACGCAATCGAGCTTGCTCGAATTGCTGAGGTGCAGCCTGTTCTCGCCGTTTTACACGGCAAAGGTAACAAATAGTTACCAAGTAACAGCATTATACTTAGTTAATCTAAGTTAACGCCACTTTCGCAGAAGTCCGATAACATCACAATTCCTACTTTTTGGTAACTATGTCACCTAAAAGTGCCTTCTTGTGGGAATGAAAAACTTGCCGTACCTTTGCAGCGTCAAAACGAACAAATAACATTTTAAACGAATAAGAATTATGAAACAGATTGAAACAATTAAGAGTGGAAAGAACTTCAGCGCAGTAAGCGTAGGTAAGATGAGTGAGATTATCGAGCACGTGCTCCCCATGGGACCGAACGTAACCATTCAGGGCAAAGTATTTGCAGGTCAGGCCGTAGGTGCAACTGGCAGCGAACTGAGTTTCCAGACGCTCGTTCCTGGTCAGGACAGCGGTTTCCTGCACACTCACAAGACTCACGAGGAGCTGTACATTATCCTGAAGGGCGAAGGCCATTATCAGGTGGATGGTGAGATCTTCCCCGTCAGCGAAGGCACCATTGTTCGCGTTGCTCCCGATGGCAAGCGTGCGCTGAAGAACACGGGCAGCGAGAACCTGACCATGCTCTGCATCCAGTACAAGGCCAATGCCTTCACTGAGGCTGACAGCCCTATGACCGACGGTGTAATTCTGCAGGAAGAACTGAAATGGTAAGCGAGATGTTCGACAAAGCAATTCAGTTTCTGAAAGACCACAAAGAGATTGCCCTTGCTACCAGCGAGGGCAATTTGCCTAAGTTGCGCATCTTCCAGATTATGAAGCAGGAAGGGCATGTGCTCTACTTCGCCACTTCTGCTAAGAAGGCTGTATATCGGGAGTTACGCAAGAATCCCAATGTTGAGATACTGGCCTACGCAGATAATATATCCGTTAGATGCTCTGGCATGGTAAACTTTAACGTCGAGGATGATGTGAAGCGATGGATATATGACAATAATCCCGTGCTGTCTCGTCTTTATACGAGCTATGACCAGATGGAATATTTCTGTCTGCCAATAGCAGAGATGGACTACTATGATTTATCTCCGACACCGCCAGTATTCCAACATTTCGACCTCATTGCAGGCGAGGTTTGCGATTCAGCGAGAGAATAACTACAAAAAAACAGGCAGCTCCAAGGCTGCCTTCCAAACTGGTTGTGGAACTGCGCTATTCGTACCAGAACTCTCCACCGAGTAGCTGAGCGC
>JAFVGZ010000010.1 GCA_017478025.1 Prevotella sp. | reverse complement strand
ATGACTCTCGAATTTAAGTGTAAAAGAATTGATGTAAGACTTTTGTTTACCCATTGACAACACATCCGAAGATGTACTGCCGATGCTTCTTGTACTACTACTTTCTGTTTATGTAAATCTTGTCAAAGAACTCTTTCTTTTTCGTCTTGCTTCTCCTTGTCTCACCGGTGGTTGAATACCTGTGATTTTTGGAAAGCGAGTGCAAAGGTACATCTTTTCCGCGAACTGGCAAAATGTTTTCGTGTTTTTTTTTCGAAAAGAGGCCGTTTTTAGGCGTTTGCTTGACAAGGGTCAAGACAAAAGGGCAACAGAGAGGGGGA
This sequence comes from Prevotella sp., assembly GCA_017478025.1. GTDB lineage: Bacteria > Bacteroidota > Bacteroidia > Bacteroidales > Bacteroidaceae > Prevotella. The sequence continues at coordinate 52,742 of JAFVGZ010000010.1, read as the reverse complement.
AACCCTGCGGGAAAGCCGCAGGCACTCTATAAGGGGCGGTGGGAGCTCTGAGGGGCGCGGTGGGGCGCAATGGGTGGATGGGGAGAGGCAATGGACACGGCGGGACGGAATGGAAGGGAGCAGAGGGACCAGGCGGGAGAGCGGAAGCGCGGGGAGGCGGGCTTATATTTATGATAATAATGTACGCGCGAAAGGAAGGACGTTAGTATAGGACAAAATGAATATTTAGAATTTCCTCATTTGAAGCGGCGCCTGACGGAAGGAGATGCTACGCAGGCAAGAGGAGGCCGAAAAACGCCTTTGTAACAGACTCAATTACAACAGGTTGCAAAGGCAGGTCTTTTAGGCTCTAATAGTAGGTCTTTTACAACGTAATATCAACTCCATTACTCCGTGATGATATTACGGAGCCGTCAGGACGGAGTAGCGCCAATAGGACAAAACGCGCATTTGCGCTTCACGCAAGAACTGCAGAATCCACAGAAAATGGTTTTAATCTATAGCCATCCATTAGTCATATTCCTGCGATTTACGCGTCACCTAAGGCATAACCCAAGACTTGCGGGAAGTGTTATTTTGTGTTAAACATGAAGGGCGTGTGTTAAAGTTCTTTTGCTATATTAAGGAAAAGGAGTATTTTTGCAAGGATATATGTGCATTCGCGCTCGCGCGCACCACGCGTACAGACGCACGACACGACGATCAGCACAGCATCATAGGTAAGAGAATAAACGTGACATGAAGAATATGAAGATACAACTGAAAAGGTTTTCATCTATCGTTTTACTGCTGCTTTTGGGCAGTGTCATCAATGTGGCATTGGGTGCCAACTACCAATACACCTATATCGTGATTAACCTTAGCGGCGAGATAGCCACACAGGCCAGAGCCACACAGGCGGCGGGCGAGCACCAGCACCCCGCCATCCCAGACGTCATCAAGAACAGGCTGGTCTCCGAAGGCAATTACCACTACTGGGCCGCTGGCGACGTGACTCAAAGTGGAACCACCTATACAGTAAATGATGGAGCAAGCGAGCTGACGGAGCTACCGACGAGCACTGCCACCATCTATGTGACCTACGACTACGACAATGCATCGTCGCCCATCGACCTGTCGGGTAATACCATCTATTACATCAAAGACAGCAATCCCAACAACGCCTCGCAAGTACACTACCTGACATTCAACCAAAAATATGGTTCTGGCGACTGGCGCGTGGACGGTTCCACAAACACTGACGACAACTTTAACGACAACGACAAAAAGCGCCAGTGGTTCTATGAGGGCGATGACCCTTACAAAATCTACATCGGCAACGTCTTTGTCCGGGATACACTTCAGGCCATCAGCAATCGCGATGATCTTACAGACAGCGAAAAAGAAGCCCTCAGAAAGCAACTTGCAAAAGACAATCCCAATGCTAATGCCCCAACAGGCTATTTCTTGCGCTCCGACCTGGCCAAAGGAAGCTTTGCAGACAATAACAACATACGTTATGCCGGAAAAACCACCACCAAGCTCTTCAACACTTTCTTCTTTGACAACAGTGGTCACACTGTCGCTGCCGGCAATACTTATAGGTGGGAAAGTAACACCAACAAATATATATATCTCTATAAAAACGGCAAAACCAATTACGGAGATATTGGTAGCCGTTTATTCGTGACGGGTAGTGGCAACTTAGACCTAAAAACAATTAGCATCTCAACCTCAGAAGCAGTGCCTGTCACCTTCCATATCGTCAGTCCTTCGCATGCGGAAGTCATGCGTTTCAGCACATCTACAGAGAAAGCTGCCCCGGGGATGTCAGTATTTCACAGGAATCGACTGAAGCGTCTGGGCTGCACCCTGTCAACCGGCTATTACAGCGACCTTGCTTGCACGACACCTCTCACGACGGCTCCTTGGGCGGTGACAGACGTATATGTGCCATACACCTTTAACAGCACAGTCGAAGAAACCGAGGAACTGACGGATGCCAATATCACCTTCAGCACCGAAGAGAATCCTGTATGGTTCAGCATGAAAATCAACTCCGGTGGCGGTCGTATGTTTTTCTATGACAGGGACAAGAACGTCATCGACTCCCGCTCAGACGAGACTGCGGACAAGCCCGCTACAGACACCCGTGCGCAGTTTGCCTTTATCGGCGACCCCTACTCGTTCCGCATCATCTGTAAAGACCTTGACGGACAATATGCCTTCCAGGATTCTACTGAAGCCTGCGGTTTCAAGAGTACAGTCGGCAACGTACGCTTCAGCGCCTCACCCGAAGACACCTACGCCTCTTTTGCCATGATATCAGGTGCCAAGACCACTAGTGCTATCCAGATTTTCCGCCGCGACCTGGCATTCAAAAATATCTTCCGCGAATTCTTTGATGCTATTGATGGTGGTAACCAAATCCGGCTCTATACTGACAACAAGGTCGCTTCCGGTGAGGTACAGGACGGTCACAACATTACGATAACCCAGACGCCAAAGTACAAATACACCTACGTCATCGTTGACAACTCGGGGCGCACCGCTATCCAATACACCGTCAAACAGTATGCCTCCACCCGCCTTGATGGCGATCACGGCCACAAGGCTCTGCCTGAGGACATCTACAGCCCGTACCTCGAAGGCGAGACGCTGACGTTCTTTAATAATTCGGACTTGGCCCCAGCACACATCATAACGACTACCCCCGCCTCCGATGCCAACATCTACGTGCACTACACCACCAATCTGCTGTCCACACGCTCGCTGTCTTTAGACGGCAACAGCAACCTCTCCGTCAAGGTAGGCAGTAAATATGTAAAATACGAAAACAGCGCAATCGGCTTTGAAGAAGGACTTCCTGCCCGCGGTTCTGAAGGTTACGAAGACAAACTTAAGAAATTCGTATGGAAGGTCGTCAATTCCGACCCATACAATGTCAGCATACACAAAGCCTTTGAGGGGGATTACTACCTTCCTGCCAACAACGGTACTGATATCCACTACATCCTGATGAAGGGTTCTGACCCTAACAACGGTCAGCAGGTAGAACTCATCCTGGCATCAGGAGAGGACATCAGTCCCTTGGCAACAACTCCCGTAGCAAGCCTGAGTCTGAACTACGACGGCTCCAGCCTTACCAATGCCAGTACTGAAAGGAAAGCCGACGCACAGCAGGTGGTCTTTGCCGACGCCTCTACGACGATCTATTACCGTATCATCGACAAGCAGGGGAAAATCGTTGTCGAATACGAGCAGAAGGATGCTACCGGCACTCCTAACCTCAGTGACACTTGGAAGAGTCCGTTGGTCAGCGCCTACCACTACTGGAAGAGGAGTAACTTCATTGAGGCAGGCGGTACGTACCGTCTAAAGGGTGGTCAAACAGAAGTCTCTAATATAGCCGAAGTAGCAGACGGCTACATCTACGTCACCTACGACGTTGCCGACAACAATATCATCACTCAGGTAGATCCCACTGCAAGGGTACACCAAAATGGTAGTGCGACAGGAGCTTTTGTGCGCGATTACGAAAACCGTTGGGGACAGATATTCATGATTAAGTTCGCCGATGGTGATGCGATCTATCAAGAGAGAGGAGACAGTCTTCGTAAAGAACCGATGAAAGCCATCTATCCATACTCCAACGGTGACAGCGGTTTTAACTTGTATGGTGATACCAAATGGGATGAAGACAGGGTAGGTGGCTCTTCCACCCGTACCCGTTGGTCGTGGTATGTGGTGAGTCAGACCAACGACCCATACCGTGTGCTTATCACCTCGTGGCAAAATTGTAACACTCGAAAATTGAGTGGCGATGATGTGAGCACTTCGTTTTACAACTACTGGCGCACCTACTATAACAGTGAAATAGGAACTGGCGGGTCTATTGTCACCGCTACTATTTCCGATGACCCCCAGGTGTCGGATGAATCAAAAACAGGAGGTTCTGCTTCAAACGTTCCCACAGAGTATATGCTATTGGGTACCACAGGCCACTATAAGCTGGTGACGGTCAACGAGATTACGGGAGTGGCAGATCATGCTACATACGGTAAGCATCGTCCTGTCAAGGACTTCCTGCAATACTGGAAAACATGGGAGACCATCAGCCGCAAGGGTGTCAAACCTAAGGACGGTACAGCCCTTAAATGGGATGAGTTCCAGTCTCAAAAAGATAACACATATAGCTACTTCTCTGTTGCAAACGTGGATGCCCATCCTATGTATCGTTTCCAGGCCTGGCAAAATGCCCGCCCAATCTACACAGCAAAACCAGACTCCTCATTGTCCAAGAAATACGAGTACACCTACCACTACTATCAGAAAATCAGCCTTGACGAGACATTTAATTTGGTAGAGCACTCCATCGATGGCATTATGATTCTCCTTGACAACCATGGATGGGAAATCATGCGCAAGCCTATGGCAAAGACCGGCGATGCCAACAAAGCCACTCGCGATGCCGCCATCCGTCAGTTCGACAGTCCTATGGTGAAGACCTACCACTTCTGGACCACAGCCACCAAGACATCTGGATATCATAAATACACCAATTGGGAAACAGAGAAGGGCACAGGCTCTTCACTGGGTGATTATCCCGAAGTGCTCAACAACAACGGCAATGTCTCCGACTTATATGTCACATACGACGTAAAGCCAGAATATTTGGAGCTCTACAATGTCACAGCTACCAAGGAAGGCGACAAGGTTACGAGCGTGTCAGGAGCTGTTGCCCCAGGCAAAACATTCATTATTCGCCAAGACAGCAAACTGGCATACGACAAAAGCGGTACGTTGGCTGCAGACGACACAGCCGAAAACATTACAAAAATTGATACAGGCCAGCCATTGAACGGTCTCGGCGACAACTACTATTGGTACTTAGCACCCAACTGGAATATCGATAAAGAGATGGGCTATGTGTATGCTGACGAAACCAACACCGGCAAGGAAGATGAAGACGTCAACAACACATCTGACGGTCTGCATTTACCCAGAACCGAAACGGAGACTAGAATTGCCTACTACAAAACCGACAGAGCAGGCTTCGATCCATATAACATCCAGATATACAACCAGTCGACTGGAAAATACTTCACCACCAACGCCAGTTACTCCCGCCTTGATGAAACCAATGCCATGAAGGCCACGTTTACCGATACTAACGTGGCATTGAATTCTCATCGGGATGTCAACACGTCGGTTAATAACGGTAAAGGACATGACGACGTCAACCTGCACATGACCAACCAGACGTTCATGGCGGTTAGCGATGCCAAAGGCAACATGCGTCTGATGCCGCGTTTTGACCACTATAATGCAATTGAGACAGAGAAAGAGTCTAACGACATAAAACTTGAGGTATGGGCTGACGACCAGCCCGAAGACGACAAGACCCACGGGCAGAGTACCTGGCTGCTGCGCCCACCTGCTCATATATATATCGTGGTGGATAACGATGGTCGTGAGGCGCTGCGCTACACTGCATTGAGCGACGGTGCACCCACCATCCCTGCCAAATACCGCAGCCCATTAGCAGAAAATTTCTCATTCTACAAGGCTGCATCAGAAAGTGCAGGAATATATACCATCAACGAAAGCAACCTGATTACCGGTTCGTTCTCTGCAAACAGTGTGGCTGATGATGCGACCATCTATGTACGCTATCAGTATAACCCCGATGCCGATAAAGACCAGTTGCTTTACGGTACATGGTATCATGCCCAGCTGAATGCCAGCGATATAAAGGTGACCACTGGCGGTATTACCAAGGAAGAATATGAAGATGATGCAGCCCACCACGTGCGCTTTAAGAAGAGTGCCGGTGACGAGCCAGACCCGTACGCCGTCACCCTATGGAACGGAGAAGAAACACAAAAGACAGACGGCAAACGATATATTGTCTTCCACCATAGCGACTATACCGACGAGAACCGCAGTTACGCCCTTATGGAGGCAGGCAATCCAGAACAGTCAACAACGAAATACTACTTCCTCGATGGTAGCAGTGATCATGCGGACTTCGTAGAGCAGAGTGGTTACATCACCAGCGGCACCATCAGCGGTGACACGAAGAAGCTGACGCTTGTAGAAAAAGTATCCATAGTCAACAGCGTCACCTTCCATCTTATCACTGGCAACGGCAAGGAAGCACTGGTCAGCGATGTGGTCACTCATATCACAAAAGACACCAACTTGGCCGACGTAATGCCCGAATGGATGAAGACTCCGCTTATGGAGAGCGATGCCTACGTATTCCATTCGGCAGTCACACTCAGACCCGACGGCACCTATGACGTAAAGGGCGTGCCTACCACCTCGCCTACCACCCTCGACGGAAGTGATGTCTATGTGCGCTACGACTACGAGAAGTCAAAGAAGGCCATTTCCGACTTCGGTATTCTTGGAACGGAACTGCCACTCAACGTAGCCCCACTCGACCTCAGCGGAAAAGTAAAATATGTGCTGACCATAGGTGGTGAGAATAATAAAAGCAAACATTACGAATACGGAAAGAGGCTGGAAGTTGCCAAACTCAATTCGACTGACTACGTCAATCCAACAGACATCATCATAACCGACAACAAACTGACATCAGAGAGTTGTGTCTGGACTATTACCGGTAACGACCCATACGAATGTACCATCCACAATGGCGACAAGATTATCGCCGGCAAGTGGTGGGGGGAAGACCATGTCGCATCCGCAGACCCTTCCACTGACTATCCATTAGCAAAGTTGTGCACACAGGCAGTTGCCAGCACTAACGGCTACTACTCCACATTCATGGTGCTGAGGCATAACGAGCAGGAAAGCAACAACCCCGGTAAGCTAAAACTTTATTTCACCGGCCACGATGACCTGTGGGTAGCAGAGAGTAATGCTGTGGGAAAAGCACAGTTAAAGACTAATGCCAGCACCGGCGGACTCTATGTATTCAAAGACTCCGAGCCCTATAAGACGCGTTATAATGACCCTGAAGGCGAACCCGAGAGAACAGGAAGTGAATATAAAGTATTCAGCCGCTTTACCTACCGCCCTGTGCTGACCTACCACATCATCACCAACAGCAAGAAGGAGGCCCTCGAGGGTTATTCTCTACTGTCTGACGCTACGGTAGAGATGCCTGAAGTCTATCAGTCGCCATTACTCAACAGCAGCGACTTTATCTATATCACCAAGGCGACTGAGACAGACGGAATATACACGGTGTCCTCCGTGTCCTCCGATACTATCAAGGCGCCAGCGAGCACCACGATTGCCTCTATGGTCAAAGAGAAGATTGGTGATATCTATGTACGCTACACCTACAACCGCGACACAAGCCCCTTCAAGATTGCCACTAACATCAACGATGCTGCCGAGGACGGCACCCGCCTGAGTTGGATTGACGAGAAAGGACTCGACCTCAGTGGCAAGACGTGGTACACCATTGCCAATATGCTACAGGGCTTCGACACAGCCCACGGTACCGTATTAGGCACAAAGGAGGAAGATAGCACAATCAAATTCCAGAAGATCAACATCACCGATCTAACCAACGGACGTGCACCGTCACAGAAGGAGTATCTTTGGAAACTGGAGGGCGACGACCCGTACGCCATCAAGATTTCCAATGCAAACTATGACTCCAAGTACATGACATTTGTTGACTATAGCAGTACGAACTACCACCAGTACATGCAGGATAATAATACAGGTGTCTGCCAAACCTTTATGCTACTCAGCGCCTATGCCATCGACAATAGCCCAAGCCGCCATGCGGACTACCTGCTTAAACGTTGGACCGTGCTGATAGGAACTGGAACCAAAAGGTTTATGAGAAGTACCCCAGACGGTAGCAACCTGAACTCCAGCAGCGACTGGCCCTTCGACCTGAAGAGCTACTCCGAATGCGACATCCGCATGTCTGGCGACGAAGTGGTAACGCGCAAAGTCATCAATATGGGAAGTGGCAGCACAACTCTCTTTTTAACAGAATTTGTAAAAGCTCCCGTCACCCGTAAGTACCACTATCATGCTATCAAGTATGAAGGCTCTACGCGTATCGGCGAGACATGGAATGCCATCATGGAGCACGACTGGCTGCAGGATGTGGTATTGGAACCCATCATCGCACGACGATACTGTAAGTATGAGGCGCGTAACACCGCTGCCACGGGTGATAATGTGACAGGTACTGACGATTTCCAGACTCAGGCAGATCTGGAGGAAAAAGGCGAAAAGCCCAACGCACAGTTCTATAGTGATCCGGGCCTCAGCATGCGTGTAAAAGATACAAAAAGCGGTAAATATGACATCTATCCAGAAATTGGCCTCGAGGAGGTATATCCCATCTACTTCAAATATCAGGTGGATAACGAGGCCACGCTGAATCTGGCGGGTTCAGCTAAGACACTTAGCCAGATAACGAGTACTACAGAACAGATATCTGCCGATGTAGCGCACTACAATAACCAAGATTACACAGACAATGCAGATAAAGAGATAAAAGAGGCCAATGGCCGACGGTTAGAGCCTGGCTACACTCAGCAGGCCAAGTGGTTCTACATGGTGCTTGACACCGACGAGGGCATCACTACCACAGTAAATGGTACTACTCGCACTCCCGTCGGCAGGCAGCTGTTCCTGCGCCGCGAGGACAATGGCACCATAAACTGGATGAACAACAACTACACCCTGCACAAGGAGAGTGTAGATAACTACAAGGGCTGGTCGTACGACCGACTGGCGGAGTCATATCGCAAAGGCGACAACGATGCATTCCGCGAGGGACGCTGGCTGTGGACTTTCGTAGGCGATGATCCATACAATATGCGTATCATCAACTTAGAGTCCGCCGTAGGTGTAAAGGCAGAGAGCTCCGGTGTTTACTCACTGGCTGCTGCTGACAACTGCTACGTCACCATCAACAAGGGTACTACGACAAGTGGTGATGATACTTATCCTGTTACCATTCCTACTGAGGAGCCTACCGAGAACCAGTACTGGGGTCTCTGCGTAGGAGTAAACAACAGCAAAGAACAGACATTCAGTCTGCTCTCTACAGCCATCACCGAGACTCTTGACAACGAGGAGGTAAGCCTGCCGCTCTACTGGCACATGGTGAGCCACACCGCAAACCGCGTCACTACCGAAAGCGTAGAAGGAATGCTCGACTACATTCCAGACCGCAGCTATGCCATCCAGCTACTCCCCTATGCCCCTCAGCGCTATGAGGATGTGAAGGTAGTCATACGACGCGATGATGATGTGGCCACATATAACTCATGGAAAGATGGAAAAACAGATGCACAGAAAATCGAGTACGCTAATAACAATATGACCACAGGTATCTCGAAGCTCTACTTCTCTGCTTCAGAGCGCAAGTACATGGAAGGTGACGAGATAAACACCAGCGAAAAGGATGCACTGCCTCTACAGGTTCGTCGTGCCTTCTGCAATTACACCATGTATAGTGATGTCTTTGAACATGATAATACCATATACACGGTACAGGCTGGCCCCTACCCGGATTACTCTAAACCGGAAGAAGGAGTCTTCGACGAGGACGGTCATCAGATATATGAATACTACGATAAGGATGGCAACAAGGTAACTTCCGGAGCACAGGCTATCTACGTGAAGTATGAGGTGACGAGCGACATCTTCCTTAAGACTGCACCGACAGCGGAGCAAGTAGCCACAATGGCTCAGAACAACGACCACGTCTATTTCATGGACTTCCCTGACACATCGGGCAAAGACACCTACCATCACGCCTACTACGATCCGACGAGCACCATGCGCGAGAAGACCGGTGACCTGAAGACCCAGCGCGACACCCACACCGGTGCGGCAAGACCAGAGAAGAGAAAGTGGGACAGCACAGCAAATGGTGGCACCGGCGCGTTCGTGGACGATACCGACAACTGGTATAACAATTACCAGTATCGCACTAATCACAACCGAATGGAGTCTGTGCCACAGAACCTGAAATGGTACTTCGTGGGCGACCCGTATAGGGTACAGGTATATAATGTGGCGGGAGCACACGGCGCCCAGCTGGCACGCTTCAACCCCGTGGAGAGTAACTTCCAGTTTGCCATAGACTGTGTACACCTGCGTGTGAAAGACGAGTCGATAACTGATCTCCGTGAAACCCTCTACCCATATAATGAGAACGGTGTAGAGGACACATCGGCAGAAGGCTACCACAATCGCCACTACAACAAGCCATACTTCAATGACTTCTATTGGGAGTGCGTACCCACTACGAGCAATCAGGAAGGAACCTTTGCCCTGCGCTTTAAGGAGGACAATCAGCTGTTGGGTTACCGTAACGTCTATTATTACCTGGCACACGACGGCCTGAGCAAAGTCTACCAGAAGAAGAACTATAGTATCAACCTGAGCTACAATCCCGACAACGAGCAACATGAGACGGGTACATACGCTGGTTATCACACCGCCAACGATGTGAATACCATCATCAAGCTGGTACAACCCGTGAAGGTATATGTCACTGCCAACCGCGAAGCCGACAACCGCTATGATGCAAAACCCAATGTTGTAAAGGAAGAACTCTCGGAATACTACGGACTGAACGAGACCCTTACTGAGGTGCCACGCCACCTGCAGCGCAAGTTCGTACACTATTCCGCCCTCACCGACAAGGACGGCAGCGCGGAGAGTGAACACGAGTTGAGCATAACCAAAGCCTCCAGTTCAAGCGATTGCTCTGCCCACACCGGCAATGTATTTAAGACTGGCACAAAAATAGACCCTGTCTTTAAGTTCACTGTCTATTATACCGTAGATGACCTGTCGAAGGACGAGGCAGGCAACGATGCCCATCTCTTCTCGCACAATACCAGCACCCTGAACTGGGTAGATATGGCGGTATTAGGCAACGGCACCAACTGGCTCTTCTTTGATAAGACCGGAGGCGCCGACACCGAGGTCACGAACTATCGCACAGCCATCGGCGACAACACAGCTGACGGATGGAACGACGGTCTGAAGGGATTGCACTGGGCCTTCGTGGGTGATCCGTATGACTTCACTATTCTCAATCGTCGACGCTACGAAGACGGCAGCAATAGTGAGGCACAGTGGCTGCAAGTGAAGAAGACCAGTGTACGCAACAATGCCAATACCGCAGACTCCGTGATATGGGTATCGCAGCTGGCCGACTACAATGCCGATGTTCCGACCGTGGCTCATGCCGCAGCAACTGCAGCATCTAGCATTGCTGATAACACCGTCAATACCCACTTCAGCGTACAGATGTGGAAACTGTCGCCCAAGAATGGCGACGGCACTTACAAGACCGGCAATGCCGATGCCAACTACTTCCTGCGCACAGCATCGCTGAAGACGAGCACTGACGATGGAGTCAACGGCTCTGCCACCAACCAGACCTCCAACTATTGGCGACTCGTTCACAAGCCATACCCCGATGCTGCAACCGCCACGAGCTATTTCGAGATGGTGCCTTACAGCCTTGCGGAAAAGAGCAACTACTCCAATACGCAGTACATGAACAACTACTCGAAGACCATGAACGGCATGGGTGTCTATCAGCAGCGTCTGGAGATACGCACCGCCGTGGCCAAGGACGAGGACGATGCCGACAATAACTGCTTTGATGCCGACGTGGAGATACGCACCCTGAACGGTGTGCTGAAGCTCAAGAAGAGCGATATGGAGATACGCTACGGCAATATAGAGAAAGCATTGCCTGCATCACTGCGACGCTATGGATGCTCCTACAAGTGCTACCTGAACTACGACCCGGCCACCAACAGCGGAACGGAAGTCACTAACTTCGGCGAACTGGTGAATGAAGAAGGCTATGAGGAACTGCATAACGCGATGACAACAGCTGCTGCGGCAGGAAAACTTCCGCTGCTGACATACGTCTATACCGTCGATGATGCCACATCGCAGTTCTTCACCACGCCGCAAGATGCACGCACCGAAGACTATACCTGGGCTAACTCCTACTTCTATTGGGAGCAGAAATATTCAGGATCCAGCGTGGAGGTAGAGAAAACCAGACAGGTATTCGACCATTATGTATATAACTCAGAAGGAAAGATTATCGATGAGGTATGGCGTGAAGAAAGCTATACCGAAGTGGTGAACAACCCGACGACACCATATCCTACCAAGGGCTATCTGAATACACACACCAGTCAGACACCGGTATATGCCGACCAGACCGTTCAGAAGTCAGATAACGAACAGAAGTGGAGCATGACGGGCGACCCATACGGCTTCACCATGAAGAACTATGCGCAGTACCTGAACAATTCTGATGTCATAGTCAGCATGAGCGGAACGGATGTAATCACACAGAACTATGGTGACGGCCAGACGTTCGCCTACGTCGTTGACAAGAAAGGCGTGCCTTACCTTGCCATCATCGACAACAATCCGGATAGTCCTACCTATGGTAACATCGTCCAACTGGTGGACTTCGAGTTCAGCAGTACATCAAACAAGACGCTGATGTCGGTGGGCAATGGCGTGAACACCGCCGATGCCACCGGCAACACGCTGGCAACAACTTATGTGAACAGTAGCGGAAAGACTGCCACTGTCAAGCCGTTCTATCTCACCAACCTCATGAGCTATGCCGACATTGTGGATTACCACCTCGTCATGGCTCACCAGTATTCATTGGATACAGAAACACTAGATCATCTGTCGGGCGAACAAAAGGGGGAAGTTAACGAGCGCATGTTAGAATTCCTCAAATACTGGGGTATCCAAGAACATAGCAGCAAAGACTACTTCATCTCTACTTATTATTCCGATGGTCAGACTCCTAAGACATACGACACCAATAAGGAAGACGACATTAAAGACTTACTAAAGCAGAAGGGTACACTCCGAAACTTCCTGAGCTACCCAGTAAAGGATGCCATCGTAGAGAGAGTCGGTGTGGATAACAAGCCACAGGTACCTTGGTACATGAAGCGACAGTTCTGTACCTACCACATGTATCAGCGCGACGTACAACGCTCGGTGGTTGATAATGCACACCCGTCATTCCAGCAAGCCGATGACGAGTGGACAGGACAGACCTGTACCATCGTTTTAAACGAGACCTACAAGGACTACGAAAAACATTCTTATACTGCAGACGCAAACTTCGTTGCCTATTATGCCGGACAGGTCTTCAAGTCAAACGACGGCACCAACCCCATTCCGATGACCTTCGAAGAAAACGGTGTCACCAAGCAGGCCTTCAACGTGAAGTGGGAAAGTATCTTCGATAAGAGCAGTTGGACGGCAGTTAGTGAGAGTGACCTCGCAGCCAAACCTACTGATGGTGAGAGAACTGCAGCCGGTTGGGAGAATGTAAGCGGCACTTGGCGCAAGATTCCAAGCGGCTACGATCAGGCAGAGAAACTGCAGGGTGTGGAACTCGATAAGATCTACGACTGTCACAAGAACCGCCGCGTTATTATCGATGTCATCTACGAGGTGAACACCAACAACTTCCGCTTTGCACAGAAAGGGCGCAACACCACGGCGTGGTACCAGATGATGACTAACAACGAGACTGCCGACGGTCTGCTGAACTTCTCATACAAGGACGGTATCGGTGGTCGTCTGGACCGCACCCACCACTACACCAACAACTACCTATGGGCACCGGAAGGCGACCCATACGGCTTCGTACTGCGCTCACGCTATGCTACCATCAATGGTACAGGCTTTGACGATGTGGCTATGACCACCGAGGGTAAGCTGCCAAAGGGTGAGGACACGTGGGGTAACCCAATCTATAAGTCAACAGATGATGGTGCAGAAGAACCCTTCGATGAGCCTTCCGTTGCCGAGTCGAAGGCTTACTACACCGGCTCGTCATCGACAAGTAACATCCCATTCGACCACAAGCGCATCATCCACCGACGCACAGGCGACAAGATTAACCCGGAAGGCGGTGACGATGAATCGAACAAAGCCCAGACCGATGGCGCAACCAATGCTGTCTATGAGATGTTCATCGGAGGTTACGACGATTCATTCCTCATGCACCCGACGGCCGCATGGATGAACAATAAAGACGTTGACCACGAGAGCTACTACATGGTACACAACACCACTGCCAATGGTGACTACCAGGCCCATCGCGCCTACCTGCGCAAATACAAGTCTGACGACCTGCGCTACATGCCTGATGCCAACTGGCGACTGGAGTGTACAAGAGAGCAGCTTCTGCCATACTTTGAGCGTGCCGGCTACGTGGGAGGCCTGAAACCTACCGTTGCTCAGGACTTCACCAATCAGGAGTACCGCAACCGTCTGAAGAGCGGCGATACCTTTACCTTTGCAGAGCTGACCAAGCTGCAAGACCTGGTATATGGAGGTAAGTTCTACCCGTATAATAGTGATACCGAGATTGTCTACACCACTGCACGCCCGACAACAACGGGAAATAACGGACTGCCACTGCAGTTCGTGTCCAACAACCTTGTAAGCATGGCCGATGGTCACTACCGCATCAGGGCCTTCTCTGAGGACGCACTGAATGTGGATGGCAACGACATGTCGGGCACAGGCATCAAAGGCATCACCGGTCCGCGCTACATCAGCGGCTACCGCTTTGATAGTGAGAAGACCGATCCGAACGATGCCAACAACAATGGCGGACGCTGGCTCCACTTCTTCGAGACAGACATGAAACATAGTGACATACACACCTTCGCTGATCTGAAGGCGAAGATTGTTGCTGTGAACACTGCCGTGGAAGAAAGCGACAGAACACCAGAGGAGAAGGCTGAGCTGAAAGACCGCGACGTCTTTGACCATGTTGCCATGCGCGGAAACATCGAAATACTGCCGGCAGACTTCGACCCGTCGAGCGTCTTCCTGTTTACCGCATCAGGAGGCTATGACCGCTACAAGCTCTCCACTCAAGGACTGGACGTATGGGTTCGCCCTGGAGGCACTGAGGGCGTGGCTGATGCTCATAAGTTCGGCAGAACAGAGCTGGCTGCCGCTGACCCGACATCGACAGAGGGTGGACTCATTGCATTTAAGAATGAACTCCGCCTGGACGACATCGGCGGTGCTGCAGTGACCCTACGCAGCTTCAGCAGCGAGCCTTCGGCATGGGACACCGACGTAGCCAATAATCTGAAGACCAACTACGTCTGCATCGATGGTCATCACCGCTACCGCATCACCTGCCATACTGACAATGAGATGGTAGAGATAGGCGACCACTATACCACCGACGGACTGAACGGTATCCAGGACACTAAGTGGCTGCTGCAGCCCGTGGGCATGAAGGAGGAATGGCCATACAACGAGATGCCACTGCGTGCAGAAGTACAAAAAGGCGGTGTAAAGGATCAAGACCTGACTGGTGCAGACCTGACCTCAGAGGACAACAAGGACAAGAACTACTATGGCTCGCTCTATGTGCCGTTCGACTCCCGTCTGTCAAACACCACCGATGCTGCATTTACTCTGACCAACGAAGCCAGAGCTAACACAACAACGGTAACCATGCAGTCCGTCAGTCAGCTCAACGGTATGGGTAACCCGCAGTTTGTGCCTGCAGGATGGCCGGTAGTCATTCGCACCAACCTGCCGGACAGCATCACGCTGGTGAACCAGGGCAACCCTGCATCGGTCTATACTAAACGCTACTACGTCAATCTCTATCTGCCTAACGTCACACCAATATCAGGTCTGGATGACGAGAAAGCGACAATACTGCTTCGTGGCGAATATCTGGAGCGCACGCTCGATGACACCTACATGAAAGCAAAAGAAGGTGATGACGGTTATACACTTACTGGCAAGTCCATTATGGTATTCGGATTGCCGTTTGCTGACCATGACAATACTCATCACGAATATGCACGTACTACCAAGCAGGTGGGCTGGTACACTAACGAGAACTGGATGCGCGGATACGGCGAAGGCAGCATCATCGGCGAAAGCGGCAATCAGCCGACCACCAACGATGGTACAGCAGCAGCATCGTTCCTGGCAACAGCACGTAATGCCGTTGATGTACAACGCTCTAACTTCTACGTCTATCATAACAAGGTATATTACCCATATACGAAGAAAAACAAAGGAGCCAAGCAGCTGCACATCATAGCTCTCTTTGATGGTGTGGAGCTTGAGCCAGAGAATCCGGAAAACCATCAGAGCTATGAATCCACGCCGTGGCCATGCGATGTCTTTGACCTTCAGGGCCGTCGCGTAGCAGAGAATGAGACTCCGGAGACACTGCGTCACAACCACCCGGGACTGCCAAAGGGCGTGTATATCTTCGGACATAAGAAAGTAACGATAAAGTAAGATGATGACAGCAACAACAACAATGATAACAGTAATAACACGACGAGTGTGGAAGCACATTCTTCACTCTTCACTCTTCACTCTTCTCTTCCTATTGCTCTTTTCCTGCTCCGACCAGAGTGACATAGGTACCGACAGCTCAAATGCTAAGGCAGGAGAGAACATCGGTATTGCGTTCAGTGGCTCTGTTGTGCCAAGTCAGCAAGCTACCCGCGCTAACTTAACCATCGTGAAACTAGGCGACACCCAATTGCCCACAACAGCCAACAGCACCTTCTATGCCGGACTATTCGGTTGTTACACGGGAAAATACACCTGGGAAGAGCTGGTGATGTTGTCCAGTGTGATGGCTGATGGTAGCATTACTTCTGCTGAATTAGCCTATCTCAAGTCCGAAACCGACAACTTTGATAGCTACGATAGCGAAACAACTTTGCAGACCGATGCGCCAAAGATTCTCAAGGAGTACTACACACCCGATTTGCTCTATAATGCCAAGGCCACTATCGGAGAGAACGGCACACTGACCTACGAGCCGGTGCGCTTCTGGCCCAATACAAGACTCCCCGACCCTGCTACCGGTCACGAGTACTGCACATTCTTTGCATACTACCCCTACAACCCTACAGCAGAGATTGGTGACTATGGTATCAGCATAATACCGAGCGAAGTTGGTGAAGGTACAGGTATGGGACGCGTGAAGTTCACCATGCAGCCCGATGCAGCCAACCAGAACGACTTTATGATTAGCGAGCCCGTAGTCAACTGCAACCGCGATGGCTATCCCCTCGTAGAAGGTCCGCAGGGCACATACACACCAAAGCCCGTCCCTCTGCGTTTCCACCACTTGCTGGCACAGGTGCGTATCTATGCCTACATCCGAGGGAACGACCGAATGGTGTATCTTGAGGAAACTGCTACTCAAGAAATGCTCGATACATGGAATGACACCAAGTTCACCGACACGAATCTGGAGAACAATGCCACAAAGAAATACTTCAGGAAATCTGATGGACGATCAAGTGTTGTCCCCGTTGGTGGTTGGTTGCAAGTTGGTGATGTAGTAAACGATGTTACGATGACTGCCGAGAACATCTCTGGCTATGGTGATCTGAAACCTGCAGTCATGGACCAATATGGAACATGGATAGAACTGAAGGTAGGCGATCAGATTCCCGACGAGTCTAAGTGTGAGCGTTGGGAACGCACAGCGGTATGGGATGTCAACCACAAGCGACGCCGCGCTATGTTGTCCTACCAGTTGGAGTTCAATAACATCAAGACCACTACGACCTTCTACCCTGTCTATGGCACACCAACGACCATCGGCTACGAACCAGCCTCCACACTTGGTTCGGCCACTGTCACCGATTACATCATGAACCCCTATTGGTACCGGTTCAATGACAAGGGGCAACGCGACTACCTGAACGATGACTACATGTTTGGCTACTTCGATGATCAGGCTGACTATACCGCAGGAGGTGGTGCCCTGCAATATACCCTGGGAGAAAAGAACTATGACGCAGTAAAACATAAATACTACAACTTCGCGCAGAGTAATATCCTGCTCGTAGTGCCTCAGGAACTTGACGATGATGACGTACCCCACATAGTGCTCACAGCCAAAGGGCCCAAGTCTGGTAGCAGTGAAAAAGTTGAATACTCCGCCCGCCTTACCATCAACATGCTGAAGATGAACATTGAGTGGAGGAGCGGTGTCATCTACTGTTACGGCATCCTCGACGACCTGCGCCCCGGCGACGACATCGTTCGCGGACCGGAGAGCATCACAACTATCTTCGACACCGACCAGTACACCGACCAGTGGTAACAGTTTACACCGAAAAATTGACCATCCCGCAACGCCTTCTTTTACAGCGCGTTGCAAAAGCAGGTCTTTTGCGCTCTAATAGTAGGTCTTTTACCGCGTAATAGTAGGTCTTTTACAATGCAATAGCAGGTCTTTTACGCGGTAAAAGACCTGCTATTATAATGCATACTGATAATCAGCGTGTTACAAAGGCGTCACCGACAAGAACCGATTGTTCGATTTTTCGGTGCCTGGAATAGCCATTGCCATCGTGTGTGTTAACCCAAAAACAAGCTAACTACTTCACCACTACCGGGCGGATGGAGCAAGCCGTACTGAGGTTCACCTTGGTGCGCGGCAGTTCCACTGGTGGTTTACTGTCATTTAAGCGACCAAATTCTGGATAGAGATTCAATGCACTGCCATGCAGATTATCACCTGACGGCAATTGATTACTCCAAAACGTACCAGGAGATGCCTCGATGAAGTTATTATTTGGACTGACTGTCAACCACAATGACGAACCGACACCCTTGGTAGCCTGATACTGACCAGTAGCAGGGAAGTAAACCGTCTGAGCATAACGATCCATACCTTCTCTACTGGTATGGGGGTTAACAAAGAAATAACCACCATAGAAGTTCGCTCCGGCATCCTCCCACATATTCAGGTTCGTTCCCGTACTTGTCGTGAGACCCGTCAGCGAGAGTCCTGTAAAGATATTCCAATGAGGCACCTTAAAACCAGGTGGACATGGGTCATAGACCGTCTTTGTCTCTCCCCAGTAAGGAACATTTTTATCATCAACTCTTGCCGATGACCATGTGGTCATCTGGTCTTCCACACGGAACAGTTTCGTGGGCTGAGCAATAGCCTCATAAGGATTGGTGATATTAGCTACTGTGAAATCTGACTCTTTGAAAATATCCTCGTTTGGGAAGTAGATGGTGCGTTTCGTCTTTCCTGGGTCGTCGGTAAAGTTATAACCCGGCAGAGCCGTGGGCCTACCCCACTGATAGAATGTTCCCTGACCGCGCACGTTAGGTTGCTTGGCATGCTGCAAGATATGCACCACCGTCCACGCAGCATCAGTAGCAGGTTCCACTTGTTGCAGCTTCACATACACCTCGCGCTTAGAATAGTACTTAAACTCCATTTCCTGCGGCACCCAACCGAGGTTCACAGGCAGGATGGTGTTAGTGCCGCCTGCATAAGTCTTAAAGGCAACCTTATGGTCTCCTATATAGTTTCCGGAGCCTACGGGATTATTATTGAGATACTGGGTATTAACATTGGTAGCTCCGTCACTTGTACTACTATAGTTTGGCCAAACCTCGTCAGTCATCCAGATATGCCAGGTCCAAAGAGTCTCCCAATCACCCAATTCGTAGCCCGAATCGCCTTGCGCCGTGTCAAGTACCCATTCGCTTCCTACATACTGCTGATAAATCGTTACCTTCCTGGCTTGCAATGCAACAACTGCATTACCTGGATTTGAGTATTGAACAGTAAAACCGAGGTATTCTGCACCTGGGACTATATACTCACCATTAACCAATCCGCTGAAATCCTGCCATACTAATACAGCACGCAATGAAATAGGGGTACTACCTTCAGTAATATTCCACGTATATTCTGTACGTTTTCTATGTGTAGCATCATCGTAAGTTTCGGCAGTAGGATTTTTTGCCGTTATCTGATCTTTTATCTTACTATAAGAAATGGTTGTTCCAGTATGATCTACGAAGTATGATGCCTCAGCACCGTCACTGCTTTTATTGCCATATACCAGCGGGAACCTGTATGAGCCTGTGCGGTTTATTATATAACAGTTCGCTGTTTCCGGGTTAGAACTATGATCATCTCCGTTGGGTGAGAATTTTGACAAGTCAAGTGAACTAGCCTGACTGGCATTACTGTTAGAGTACAAATTTGTAGCATGATTACCGCTCTTGGTGGGTTCCTGTCCTTTCAGGTTGTACGAGGCAGTGCCATTACTGCCACCGACATATTCACCCGTTACACCCGAACTGATACCAGTGATGCCGTTTGTGAGCCATGAGGGTGAATTTTCTGCATCGTTTCCATCATAAGGTTCAGTGCAGGCAGCATCAGAATAGTATCCCACAACCTTCCAGTTCACGCCATGAGTAGTGATATCTTGAGTCGGATCTGTCTCCTTATCTACATACATACGATAGCTGTGCAACGTGAAACTATGGGTTGCAACAACATCGCTGTGTTCATTTTCCGCAAGAGCACCAGCCACGAAGTAGTATCCGTCAGCCACCTCACCGATGGTAAGCTGATAGGTGGCAGTATAACCCTTTCTCCATATATCACCAGCCAGCGAACAATGAAGGGTGTGTTCTTTCTTTGTTGAGCCAGTGTAGGTATCTGTTCCCGAAGAACTATAAGAGTATTTGGGTAAGCTTTCTATCTCCACTTCCAACTCCACACCGCTGGGCACCATCTGCGGCAGCATATAGAATACAGAGTCATTGATATAGGTATATGATGTAGAGCCCGAGCCTGAGCCGGTAAAGTTAGCATACATCGTATAGTTCCCAGGGCTGCCAAAGTCACTCCATGTTCCCTTTGTGTCTGTCATGTTATCTGTTGCCGAAGGAATAAACGTAGCCTTTGTGTTCACATTCTTAATGGAGATTTTCTTGACCGTAACGTCCGAAGGGATAGTACCCTGGGCAAAGCGAATGGCAGTAAGGATATGCTGAAACTGCAGGTTCACATTTTTGTCATCCTTACCCTCATGGCTATCCTCCGTTCCGAACGAAGGGATGTCAATGTCGCCCGACTCTCCGTAGAGCAGGTCGCACATATCCTGCGCCTTCTCTGGCAGTGTGTAGGTCAGAATAGGGGGCGTTGAGAAGTCAGCATCTGTCACACTCATATTGATACTCTCCAACGAAGGAGCCACAGCATAGAACCGCATCGGTCCCGTCTCGCCAAAGGGCCAGTGGCGTGAGGTACGCCAGTTGGTGATGCGCTGTACCAATGTCTTGTCGAATATCTTCGTCGCAGCATCACGGGTATAGCCCCACACCGTCAGCGAGTCGTGGAAGGTCTCGGCAGAACTTACATGGTCATCCCATGCAGCACGGGTGGTCTCTCCTGTGCTTTGTCCTGAGGTCTGCGTCTGTGTCGCAGATGCTCTGACAGCTCCATTGTGTATGCCTACATACGGAAGTGTCATATACTGCATCTTCAGGGCATACGGGTTGTCGCCTTCCAAAGCACGAACATTGGACGGTGCAGGAACTTTTTCTGCTGCCCCCGACTGTTCTGTTGAGCCGCTGCGAGTGCTGGTGCCTATATTGATCTTCATGTCGGGCTGTTCCTTCACGTACAGACTAAAGCCCACGCCATCAAGGTCGTTGCCATACTGCGACGAGTCCTCAAACAGACTATCGACACAAGATGTCAGAACACTTGTAGCTGCAACTATAAAAAACTTATATATTACTGACTTGTTCATATAATAATGTTAAACATTCGGTGGGAATTAATAGAATCCACCTTTAGTCTTCATTCAGTTTATGGGATATGGGTTCCTCTGGCATGTCTGATGCTTCGGGAGTGAGACGAATGGGGAAGTCCCAGTCTTCAACACTTAGCACTTGGAACACCACGTGTTCCACACCGATACGTATGACCAGTTTATATCGCTTTCCTGCGAGGAATTTCATCTTCAGGTCATTACCCTTCACCTCGTTAAGCACGCGGCTGTAATGATTGCCTGCAGCATCCACGAGCGGACTGAAGGCCATGTCGCCCTCTTCGCCACGGGTCACCATAGAATACTTTATGCTTGGCGTTATAGTCAACTCCCCCGCCTGTGGAATGAGCATGATGCTTCCGGCCTTAAACAGTTTCACCGAGTCCTGGTCAACGCCAGTGGTCTTATCACCCCACTTCTCCAACTCCACATTACGAATAACCGCTGCTTCCTCAGAGAGCGTACCGGCGATGCTGTCCACAAATGCAGAAGCGGGGAAGGTCAATTCACCTGCATCTGCAGCCCATACATCTGCGATTATATTATCACTGTAGGTGCCCCACGTACCAGTTTCCAAGTCCAGTCGTCCCTTCCTAAACAGACCATTTGAGGCCGTATTTACAGACGTAAACTTCAGTTCTTGCATGAATATCTTCGTCGTGTCTGTCTCCTTGCCTGCCGTCTTGCCCGAATATGTCGGCTCATCATACACACGCTGCACATATACCTCCACACACGACAGGGCGTGCTTGAACTCCAGCGGCACAGCCTGCCACTTTTCTGTAGAGTTCTCATAGTATATCAGTCCCTGTCCGTTGCGCGTAGCATCTATCTTGTTTGCCCACAGCAGGTCAACAGGATTCGTTCCCTCCTCATCTACGGTATAGATGACATGCGGCCGCAAGTCACTCTCCCAGGTCATGCCCGTCACACCCGTTCCGGTTTCAGCGTTAATGACCGTCCCTTCTACGAAAGGAGCGTAGGCAAAGAATGAGACGTAGCGATTGGTGGTGTTCTCTGTGGAGTTAGGCCAATACTTCATCGGCGAATAAGTCCAATACTTGTCTGTTCCGTTCCATGTCACCGGCTGATTGTTCATAAAGTCAGGACGTGGAAAGTTCCCTGATGTGGTATAATCGACAATGCCGCTCTTGGCCTCACTCCACATTTGTGTGTCTGTCAGATATGCTATCACTCCGAAGCCCTCCGTGACTTTCTTCAGGTCCGTGATGGCTCCTGTAGTGGCACGGGTGGCCTGTCTCTCCGTGACATCGTCATCGAGATTGGTCGCAAAGCCTATGGCGTCATTAGAGTTTGCCGCATGTTTAGATGACGTAGCAATCTCATCGCCCGACGAGCAGCCCGCCAGCAACATCCCTACGCACGCGTACATTATTATATTATATATATCTCTCATCTTCATTGTATTTCTTCTTTACTCCCCTCGCCTTTGGAGAGGGGCTGGGGGTGAGGTCATTACTTCACCAAATACTTCTTTCCATTACGTATATAGATTCCCGGAGACAGTGTGCTGTCATCAGCTACTCGTTGGCCGCTAAGGTTGTAGGTAGCATTGTTGACCGGAGCTTCCGTTACTTCCGTTATCTCCTCCATATCGCTCACGTCCTCAATACCGATAAAGTAAGAGGCGCGGGCAGGAGCTGATGCCTGCCATATAGGACTATTGATTTTACCTGAAGGCAATACCAGATATGCCTTGTTGGCACCGAGGATATTGCGGTTACTACCCGTCAGATGGTCAAAACCGCCTGTCGCCGTGTCATCATTGTCATCATAATCAATATCGCCATAAATATGCAGACGATAGAAACCGGGCACGGTTCCTGACGTAAACTGCGTATCATAAGATGCGGCAGCATCACCTTCCTTTCTCCATGTCATATACTTCTCTGACAGGATAAAGCGGGTATATTCTCCAGAACCATTGTCGGTACCGTCAGCATCTTCACATTCTGTGGTGAAAGGACGCTCATTCAGATTCGGCCGCATCAGGTTGTTGGTAAAGGTATAATCAGGTTCTATAGCCGTAGTTACGGCAGGTACGAAGAGTGGTACGGTATAGGTACTGCCATTGGGTTCCGGTGAGCCTGTCACCTGTTTCAGCACCAGTCCCTGTCTGGCAGGTACCACATAGTTGCGGTCTTGCAGGCGTACAGTAGTCTTCGTCTTATTCACGCTGTATATCGGGTTACTGCTTCGAGCTATCACGCTATATGCCTGCAGCGGTTGTGTGGTGAGCAGCGAGTCAAGCGAATAATCCACAGCATAGTTGCGGCTCTCCGTTGCCCAGCCTACTCCATTCAGTCGCTTCACTGTCTTGAAGTCCTTCGTCACTGCGATAGCATAGATGTCGGTGTACTTACGATCTCCCACAGGGGCTATATAACTGTGTAACTGACCATCGGTGGCTTCATCACTACTGGTAAACGTAAACACCGCGTCTTCATTGGCATTGAAGCGATACTTATAGACGCCCTCATCAGTTGGCACATCGTAATCTTCATCAACGGCCTCATTGGCTCCGGCTGACTCATCCACCATCTTCACTACATTAGTATAGCCAGAAGGCTCATGGCTACTCTTAATATATATGTAGTAGTTCGCATAATTAACTTCATCATTCGGTTTCGGCACAATGACTTTGCCTCCTGAGCCGATGGTCAGATGGCTGTTGTCAGTATGCTTTTTAGCATCGCTATCGCCGGTATCCGTTATCCACGTCTGCCCATTGACTGCCTGCTGAGCAGATGTAATGTTGTTAGTCATATTAAGCATCAGCATATTCTGGTCAGGCTGATGATTAGCATCACCATCTACGTCCAGTATAAAGCCCAGGCCTGCCGTCTCAGGGACTATGCCGTTGTTGGTATTTCGCAGTCCGTAGCTCACCAGCTGGCCACCCTCTACGTAGTACGACTGGTAGTCGTCCGTATTGTAAGTATTGGCATAACCTCCTGCGCCATAATTAGAGACGGTGTGATTGTTGTATAGGGCGACACGCAACGGATTGGTCGTACTGGTTGTACTACCAACATAAGCAACAGCAGCCCACGAGTTTTCGTTGGTGGTAGAACCCAGTGTGCTGGAGAAGAACTTCGTGAAGTCCCACGTATATGGGTATGTCTGCTTCGGAGCCTGTCCGAAGGTGAGTGTCCACGTCTTCTTGTTTGCCACATACTTCATGTTCTGCGAGTAGCAGGTCATGGTGACCTTTGCCTTGCCCCATCCGCCTTTGTACGTCAGTGTGGCTTCGCCGTTATCAACACCCGTTGTTGTCATCACAGCTCCCTCACGCTTCAGCATATCATCAAGCTCAAAGGTCCATTTCTGCGGAGCATTCGGAGCATTCTGGAAGTCCTTCGTGAGGAACGTCAGCGTATGGCTGGCAGCATCATCATCCCAAAGATAAACCCATTTAACATCAGGGGCTGTAAGACCTGTCCAGTCGCTGCTTGGAGTAGTTGCATCATCATATCCCTTCAGTGTGGTCGAGATGGATGACTTGAAGGGCCACACATCCTTATCGGGATCGTGCAAGATAATCTCCTGAATGCTGACATAGATATTGTCGGCCACTTCGAAGGTGACATCACCATCCTCCGTAGCTTGGAACATATAGGTACTTGTTGACCACGGCAGGTTATAGAAACAGTTGCCTATCTTGTATGTCGAGGTGATAGCCGTACCATCCACATCGCTGAGGTTTGTCATCAGGATGCGCTCACCCATCTCCTCCTTATGGCGCGTCCAGCGCACCTCCACCCACTGTCCTTTCTTCAGCAGTGGGATTGTCAGCTTGCCGCCTCGCAGCAACATCAGGTTGCGGCAGTCGTATGGAGCCTCGTCCCGCGCCATTGACACACCTAACTGCTTATTGCTTGGTGACGCGAACAGCTGCAGACCTT
This sequence comes from Prevotella sp., assembly GCA_017478025.1. Taxonomy (GTDB): domain Bacteria; phylum Bacteroidota; class Bacteroidia; order Bacteroidales; family Bacteroidaceae; genus Prevotella. The sequence goes on along the minus strand of JAFVGZ010000010.1, from coordinate 27,181 downwards.
CCGTCTCTGGTATCACCAGCGCATTCTGTCCCTCTACCGCGTGGTTATAGTAATAGATGATAGGGCTCTCGGTATGCCCGCCTATCTTGCGCACGAACTTCCAATTGTAATTGTCATCTTTTGTACCATTATCAGTAGGTTCATCGATGGTGGCTCCCGTTCCCCAGGTATTTGTCTTTATAGTATAACTGCCTGCATCATCATTCGTCTTCCATTGGCCCAAACCACCCGTCAGACCATGACTACTACCATAGCCTACAAGAGCGTCATCAGCCAGATGATCTGCTGCCTCTTCTGCATCTTCACCTGCGCTGTCCATACCTGTCAGCAAGTTATGCTGGAAGCGCCACACATGGCTGGTATAGGCTACGGTGACAGTACCTGTTATGTCATAGGTTTTACCACCATATACATATTTACCAATAATCGGGATAACACCTCCGGGGAACTTTTCTCCAACCTTGCTATGGTCAAATGTAATTGTTAAAGTATTGCCTGTTTCGGATGTCGTGATGGAATCTTTCACCGAAGTAGGATCTTCGCCAGATTCAGGAACGGCAAGTCTCTTAATATCGCCCAAAGCTTGCCTTTCCATCTCATCCCTATCGAAGTAGACATCTCCCCAGTCAGTATATTTCGATACTCCATCTCCTGAGACTGTTATTGTCAAAGTATTTGTCGTGTTCGGTATAACGATATTGGTACCTGTCACCGGTGCTCCTCCATCTATGGAGAAAGAAATCGTGCCACCATTCAGAGTACAGGTGAAAGTCTTCTCTATGGAACCAAGTGTTGCCTTCACGGTGACTGTGCCTACTTCTCCAATAGTCAGCGTACTTCCCGACAGTGTCACAGACGGTGAAGCATCAACGAGACTGAACACAATCTTGCTTTTCAGCGTACCATCATCATCTTCTCCACTTGTATTTTTGCAACTTTCAATACACTCAGAAGAAATCAGATCAAAAGTATTTGCATTTGCATCGCCAAGATTATGAGAAGCATTTTTGAAATTCAATCCTATCACATTGGCTATGTAGCTTCTTGTCTTTCCTGCTAGAAGACCCGTACCGCTACCTGTAGCCGTTCCTGTAAACTGACCATAAGCACCTCCTAAAGTGACCTCGCCAGTTTCTTCATCTATTGATGTTACAGGCGCATTAATATTATTGACACAAGAATACGCTATCGTCGTTGTCCCCTGGTTCATAACGGGGTTAGTCCATTTTCCCGCACCGGCATCAACATAAGTGATAATATTGCCACTCTCATCTTCCTCGCCATACTTAAACGCCATATCTGCTGACGATTTGATATAGCAGATGTGCAGGTCGAGGTTGGTTGACGGGTTGCGCACGATGATGTAGCCATCACTCTTGGCAATGAAATACTGCGAAGCAGGACTGGGGTTCACATAGAACATCGTCACGTCGTTGCCCTCTATGTCGGTGACACCGTCAATCTCCATTTCCGACAGCAGGTCCCCTGAGTAGCTATTTATTTCGACCAGCATATCGGCCTTGACGGGGATGCGCAGTTGTCCGCCTCCGTTTGCAGACTCTGTGCCACCTATTCCTTTTCCCTGCAGGTGCAGGTAGCCGTGATCAGTATGCAGCAGACGGTGCTTACCCATGGTCTGCAATGCTAAGGCACGAGGCAGCGGAGTACCATCATTACGAATGATGTCTTCAAACTCAGCATTATCACGACTAGCATACCAACCACCATAACTTCCGCTCCAACCATCGCTGTTGTACATCGTACGGTGTTCATCTCGGCTATATGTACGGAAATCCCACATACCATCAACAACCTTCAGCTCGAGCGTCTTAGTCAGCGGAGCATAGGTGGCCTTATATTCATTTTCCGGGTTCACGGTCAGCGTCACCTTCAGCACTCCGTTGGCAGCACCGTCAGTTACGGTAAGCACACCCGTCGATTTATTGATGTTCACTCCTGCCACAGCCTGCGTGATGGCATAGGTTCCTGTGTCTGCATAATAGCTGGACAAATCAGTTTCACCCTTTTCATCCATTATTGTGAAGGCGTTAGGAGTATAGGTATTAGGATTAGTACTTGAGCCAGGGAACAGCACATCACTGCCTGCACCTGCAGCACCTATATAGCCAAAGTCGATTGTAGGTTTCTTGCGGCTCACCTCAATCTTCTTGATGGTGATATCGGCATCACCCGTATTCTTTATAGTTACTGATGTAGCATTGGCTGTAGTCGAAAATACCTGATCATTTGTTAAGGCTGTGCTTGGGGTGGCATCGGTACCTGTGAGCGAGATAGAGCCTCCGCTGGTTGTCACCTTGAATGATAATCCACTTGCTGCTGGCACGGTGTACTCAGCATTTGGTGCCAACACCAACTCATGTCCTGGCTGACGTTCCTCCACATAGTCGCGGCTATAAAGACGGGTGCTGCCATAACCTGCATTAAAATAAGTTGTCGCAGGAGTTGATGCTTCCAACACGCAGACACCCTGTCCGATACGAACTTTATATTCCTCGTCGGGATTAGCGGTCTGATCTCTATAATAAGTTTTGTTGTCCGAAGAGTCTTTTATCTTCGAAACTTCATTCGTGTTTCCATTACTGAAGCCACTACCACTACCATAATATGACACATTGCCATAGAACGTCACATCGCCATAATAGGCTTTAGGTGTATCGACCCAGAATTTATTTTCTATGACTTCTCCCTCATAACCGTACACATACTCCTTCTCAAACCTCAGATTAACATCTTGCTTGGAAGTGCTGAGTGTCGCACCATTATTTAATGAATAAGTAATGGAAACAGCTTTCAAAAGGAATGAGGCATCGCTTTCGTTGGTAAGCGTAATAGTGATATCGTTGGCAGACAGTTCTGTCCATGCACAGGAAATATCAGAAGCCTCCAACGTTTTTTCCGTCCCCGCAATAGTAACCTTCGGACTACTGATAGCATTTGAATAAAGAAGTGTCACGCCAGTAATCACTACATCCGTAGATTCTCCAGAAGCCAAGCGTGGCGTAATCTTCATATAATTTTTTGCCGGACCATTTTCTTTGTATCGTACAATAAAATTCTTTGAATTCTGATATTTGAAGCCGTCACCCATAAATGTGATATCAAATCCGGGGATGCTACGATCCAGTCGATTAAAATTACCATTGTTTTCGGGATAGAACAACAAGGATTGGTCAATCAGATTAATGGTGGTACCCTCAGTCTTTGTCAAAGTTAAGTTGTTCAGATAGAGCGTGGGGTAAGTATCATCGTCATGAAGAGTCATAGATTGTGTCTCTGCAAACAGATAATAGGTATCACCGCTGTTGAGCAAGGTTCCAAATGTATAGTTCGCCCAATTATTCGTAGTCACATTCGAAGCACTGATGCGTTCCAGAATGTTACCGTCCGCATCTGTCAACCTGATAGCATTGGCATCATTCATGTATCCACGGAAACTGAGCACACCATTCTGCTTGGGCGTAATGGCAAAATAGGAACCCATGGTGGGAATATCAGCAGAAACATATACATGTGAATAGTTGTTCGTATCAATACCCCTGACACCAAGTTCACTACCAACAGTTTCTACAACCTGCACTTCATTATCTGCACCGAACGACAGGCTCATCATGTTGCCGTCTATAGTCTGTGGCAGCATGCCTGCTCCTGTCACGGTAAAGGTTTCCATAGTTGTCGGAGAAGGTGTGAGGGTATAGGTACCCGCCGTTTCACCGGTTACCGTTACCGTATAAGTGGCTGTATATTCTACTGCGGATGTAGATGAATTTATATACGATGCCGTAATCACAGCAGTACCGTTATGATTAGCTGTTATCTCACCGGTAGAAGCGTTTACCGTTGCTACACCCTGGTTGCTTGAAGCATAGGATATTGTATGTCCATCCATTGACAAACTATTTGTCAACGTAGGTGTAGAAGTAGAGCCTTTTGCCAATTCACCCGACGCTGTCATATATGCAAATTGAGCCTGCGCATATACATAGTCCAAAGCATAGTTGCGGCTGCCTCCAATCACCTGGACTGGAGTATTGGCATGAATCTGGATATTTCCGCTAGACGTCTCTCTCCAGCCACCATTACCTGTTTGTGTGAATACCACATCATTGCCGACTTTAAAACTGAATGTTGTGCTGGAGTTGGCATAGGATGCTGTGGTTAACGTATAAACACCTTGTGGAAGGGTAAGTGCATCAACATAAGCGCTTGCGTATGCACCCTGCGTATTGGAACAACGGATATAGAGATTGTTATTGTCGCTAATAGGAGTCATAAAGTCTTCAGCCTCCCGATAGGCAACAACATTACTAATTGTACCATCACTTGTAAGGGGAAACTCTTGATTGTCCGTAGAGGTCAGCGTGAAGGTCTTACCATAGTTGGGATTGACGCCTGTTGATGGATAACGATAGAGCGTCGTGCCACTCAACACATAGTGTGGATATGGATGAGTCACAGTTACTCCTTCAGCGCCTCCCGTACTGACTAAAGTTGTCGGTATATCAGTCTTCAGGTAGTACCAGGTGCTATATATCGCAATATTATCAATTTTTACAGTTCCATAATATCCTTTACCAATTGTTGCAACAAGTGACTTTGCTTCCATACTCGTTCCATCAGTTACATTATATGTACCCGACGCAGTTGCTCCACCGGATATCGTATATGAGACAGTAGTATTGGTTATATTGACGTTCAATTTAACATGGAACCAAGTATTTTCTGCTATTGTTACACTATTAGCTGTATTATTGATTAAGTAAGTGGTTGTACTTGAAACACCGTTACTTCTCAACATGAACAGGAAATTATTCTTGTCTTCATTTGTACCGACAAAATATTTATTTCCTTCAAGTTCATATCCATCAGAGGCCACAACCAATTCTGTGCAATGGTTTGTGGTATTACATGTTCGCAGTGCAGCATCAAACTCTATAGTATATGAAGAATATGGCCATTCTGAGACGCTAAAGTTTGTATAGGCCGTTCGTGGTCCACTAAGACCTCCTTCAGGTGCTGTAAATAAAATGTACTTACCATAAGTAGCATCATCTGTTACAAGCGAAAGACCTCCAGAATGGTTCGCTGACGACCACAAACTGGCATCACTCTGGTCCTCGTAGTTCTGCGAATAATATGAATGAGCTCCCCACACCTCACCGGCTCCTGTCATCAGGAGCAGGAGGAGGAGCAGTAGCTTCGTCGTTATGCATCTATGTCGTGTAATTGTCGTTATGGTCATATATTTCGTTATTCCATTATTCCGTTTGTTACATTTCTATCCTCTCCCCTTGAGGGGGAGGTTGGGAGGGGCTTATTTTGCCAACGATTCGCTGGCGCTGGTGCCGTGCTCGATGGTAATCTGAGCGTTCACATTTTCGGTCTGCCAGTCGGTAGCCTCCACTGTCAGGCCTATCAGCTTCAGTCCGATGACAAAGGTCAGCAGGTATTTCGTGCCGGCCTTCAGTTCCAGGCTGCTGATATTGATGGTGTTCACATGATCCTCTGCGATGTATGTCTCCGTCTCGTTGTCGGGCAGTATGGCGCTGACACACCAATAGAGCTTCAGCGTATAGTCGCGGGCAGCGCTGGGGATGACAAAGAAACACGACTCCTTCCCATTCCCGTCGTTGACCGCCACCTGTTGCTGAACATCCTGCGAAACACCTTTGATAGTCGTAGATGTCATAATAGTCTCGGCATCACTGTCAATACTACCCTCACCTTCGGTTGTTGTCGTCTTGGCATGCGGATGTCTTATACTCGCCATAATCTGACCGTCATCACTATTGTCATCACCATTTGGGTCGGCACTTACCGTCAGCGTCTGCTCTGTAGCCGCAGTCTTGCTCGTCCAGTTGGCAACATTCTTTGTCTCGTTATCCAGACTCAGCGTACCGCTGGGGTGGAAGTTACCTATCAGTTCTATCTTCTTGATGGTCACCTTGTAGTTACCACTCCATTTCTCCGGATCATCGCTCCACAGCACACCCTCGATTGCCGACTTGTCCTCAAAGTCGGTGGTGATGTTTTTCTGGTTTATCATCACCTGGGTGCGGAAACCGATAGCCGCCAGCGCATGACGGAATGTGAAGAGCACCGGACCGCCCGTAGGCAGCTTTGGATCCTGCTTCGTGCCAGCATCTGAATATGTTGTCTTCTCCCAAGGCAGACCCGTAGAGCCATTCACGCCCCACAACAGGTCAACGCCCTGAGTGATATTGGTATCAATAGCATAGTTGACATTAGTACCGCTGATACCAGTAATGCCCGTAGAGCCTGAAGGCGATTCCACATAAGGCGCGTATGCATAGAAATTCACCGCCGCACCATTAATATCCTTATTCCAGTATTTTATCTCGTTGTCGCTTGTCCAGTATCTCCACTTGCTGGGATAGAAGAAGGCCGAGCCGGGGTTATCATCAGTACCGTCGTTATCAACATACTTCACCTGCTTGTTGTCCCAGCTCAGCGGAGCTCCTGCGATGACACCAAAGCCATAGCCACTCTTCGACAGCACGCTATAGTCGATGTTGCCGGCACTGCCGCTGCGGGTTTGCTCCTCCACTACCTCTGCCACATCAAACGACAGCGGCGCACCCTGCTTGGCGGCTGTTTGCTCTGTGGTGACATCGTCACTGGTGCAACACGTCAGCAGAGCTGTCAGCGCCAGTAGCATCACCATTGATATTTGTATCTTGATTCTCATTTCTTTTTTCTTTCTCTTCGTTGTCACTCAAGTTTCGCTCATGTTCTGTTGCCCTTACAGGGCGCGTTTTACTTTCTGCACTACATCCCCAGGGCGCTACCCTGGGCTATAAGCTTCTGGCCCTTCAGGCCGTGTTCAAGCTTGCTGAACTTATGCATTATGAATTATGCATTATGCATTCATCATCACTCTATCACCACCTCGTGGTTCTGACCTATCGTAATGTTTACGAACTTGTTTACTCCTTGGTCAACTCTCATCGTTGCCGCCACGGAGAATGTTGTATTATTGACGGTTTTGAACTGATACGTAAACGTCAGCGTTGTTCCTGGGATCTGCGTGTATGCCACATTCTTCGGGAAGGTGAGAGCTCCCTTGTCGGGAATATTTAGGTCGCCGAATATGGTTGCAAGTGTGGCTGCATTATATACCACATTCTCTTCATTTACCGTTATGTCACTCCATTCTCCTGTACTCAGCGACAGCGTTCCCTTTATATTTCTGGTACCCGAAATGGTAATCTGATTAAGGGACAGATTCTCACCGTAGTCATTACGGATGGTACCGATAGACAGCTTTCCAAGTGCATGCTTGAAGTTCAGATTCACCACACCGTCATTAGTCGTGGTATGCTCGGCATACATCAGGTCGATACGGTTATCTGAATGAGGTTTGAAGACGATATTGTCCTTATCGCGCGATACGAAGCCGTATGCATCGTTATTCTCTTCGGGATATAAATTTACTTTCCCTGCAGGAACAAGTTTAGTGTCACTAATATAGGGCGAATAGGCAGTAAATGGAATATCCGCACACACATAGAAGATACCGCTCTCGCCGCTGCCGCGAGTGATGGTGTGAGTGGTGCTGGAATTCGCTACAACATTTCTTATTGTATAGACTCTGCCTCCGGGAATAGTCTTTGCCTTAGCTACATCAAGCTCAGTATCATCGAATTTGATAGTAGCTGGCGTTCCGTGTGGGTGTTCGTCATCCTGCCAGTCAGACTGCACAATGGTGACTGTGACAGGATTGGAACTGATTCCAGGGGTAAAACTGATGGAGGTGCTTGATTCCATATTCAGTCCCTGGGTGAAAGTAATACCGTCGTAAGTGCAACCAGTAAATTTGCTATGGAAGTTATGATTAAATGTATAATAGTTGGCCCAGGATTGCTCGACGGGGTCGTTGAACGCCACGTTGCATCTCATGATGTTATGTGGCCAAAGCATCAGGTATGCATCATTTGAGATACCCTTCCAGCTCTGTATTTCATTGTCCCAAACGATGTGACTGTTGATTACCTTCATACGGTCACTACTACAGTACAGACCGAAGCCGTCGCTCTCTGCACGTGTAACGGAGATGCTGTAGATATTTATACCTGTACCACTCGTCGTATTCTTGAAGGTTACGTCACCGTCTGCCTTCACCGTTGCTTTACCAACCTGGGTCGTATTTTTGTTTGCCTTTGTAAATCCTGTGGCATCATCCTTCAGATTTGTGCGGGTATCAAAAGTGGCAGCGTCGCCCGTTGCCGCAAACGTGATTGTAACTTCCTGACCCGCCTTCAGATTAGAGATGGTCAGCACTATATTACTGCCTTCCAACTGTAGCTGCTTATCCACGTCTATCTTAATTTTTTTATCAGAAGTACTGCTGATTGACAGGCCTTCTGTCATGTACAGTTCAATACCGTTAGCCACCAATGCGCCGTTGATGGTTTCAGTGTTAGTATATCGTTTTTTCACATCATCATAACTCCACTTCTTCCCATCAGTCTTGGCTGCATCTGCCTTCAGCACACCGAGGTCCATCAGCGGGGTCTTGGTGAAGTCCCACGTCCGTTCGGAACTTGCTTTCAGCGCCTCAAGCGTCTCACCTGCACGTGTCACGCTGACAGTCGCCCCATCCCAGCTGGTCTCGGCTACGGCTATCTTCACTTCCCGCGAGTCAGCAAACTGCGTGCTCTGCAACTCTTCGGCAGTAAGGAGCTCATCGGTGCAGCCCGTCAGCAGCATCACGGCTGCCAGCAACACACTCATCGCTATGTTTATATTGAGTCTCATTTTGTTTTTTTTCGATTCGTTGTAACTCAAGTTTCTGTCATGTTCTGTTGCCCCTACAGGGCGTGATTTCTGTTTGCAGAACCCGAATTATGAATTATGCATTATGCATTATGCATTTATCATCACTCCACATTATATTCTATCGGCGTCTCATACCAGTCCACCACTTCCGGGTCGAGCGTGAGCGGCGTGTCCCAGTCATCCACCATCGTCACCTCAAACTTGGCTGACGTCAGACCCGGCTGCAGGCGTAGCTTGTACTTCTTGTTTGGCGCAAACGAGAAATTGTCAAAGACGGCCGTGATGTTGTTCTTCACTATGCTGAAGTACTTGGGATAGCCGGTCTTCACCAGCGTCAGTCGTTCATCATAGGTTATCACGTAGTACACCATCCTCACCGTCATCTTCTCTGTGGGGTGGGACGTGCGGTACTCATCGTTGGGCAATACCATATAGTAGTAGTCCTCGTACTTGCCTGCCTCCGTATCGTAGTTGGTATAGTTCAGCGGCACCTCCGTATGGCTCACGCCCTTGGGCAGCTGGTTATAGAGTACTAAGGCATCATCGGCATCCACATCGCCATCGTCGTCCTGGTCGCTGAGTTGCAGGAAGCTTTTCAGATTTTCCGGGACAGACACACCTATATCGCTCTCGTCCCAGTATTTCTTCCACGTACCGTCAAGATAACGGTTGGCAAAGGTGGGGTTCACTTCCTCTCCGTCAACGATGAGACTGTGCTCCTTGCCGGCTGTCATATCCCAGTGTGGCACATCGGCTGTGGCGGGACTTGGTGCTATATACATCTTTCCCTCCTTAAATACAGGCGAGCCGCTGAAATCGACGCTCTCCACCAGTATCTTTGTAAAGATGTCGCGGTCGGTAGGATATGGCGCTGTGGTATCGTCATTGTTTGCATGATCAAAGAGGCCCTGCACCGTGACGGCGAACAGCGCAAGGGCATGCTTGAACGGCAGGCTCACACGTCCGTTGACGTAGCCCTCGCCGCTCTCTTTCGTCTTCCACAGGTCGCGCTGCGTAGCCCACAGCAGATCGACACTCTCCTCTGAACCGAATGGATTGTCGTTGCTTGTGCGGTAATAGATGTAGCTATCATTGATGTTAGTGCTGTTGCCCACAATCTGCACGATACCGTCGTGGTCGGGCTTGCTGTCGCTGTTTGCATCCACATCCTTTACATTAAGGCCCGTTGCTGGTGTTGACACCTCCTGATACGGTGCATAAGCAAAGAAGTCCAGATAGCTATGCGCCTGCGAACCTTGTGCTCCCTTGTCGTCGGCAGGCTGGTTGTCGTTGGGCCAGTACTTCACGGGGTCGTATGTCCAGTTTGAGGTACCGTCATTCCATTCCACCTCCTGATTCCACATAAAGTTGAACGGAGTATCCTTACCATACGAACTCCATATCGCATTCTCGGTGTGCTGTGCGAACACGCCGAAACTTGTCTCCTTCAGGCGGGCATTGTCTATGGCTCCCACGATGCCGTTGCCCGATGCATCAGAGGGATACGTGGCACGCGTCTCGCCGCTGCCGATGTTCGGCTTGAAGGTGATAGCAGTTGAGATAGAACTCTCTGACGACCCTGCTACATCGGCATCGCCAGACGTGCACGACACCGCCAGCAGCAAAGCTATTGTGATACATGTTATATATTTAAATATATAAAGTTTCATACATTAATCAAATGTTTTAAAGTACAAAGGTATGACATTTTATTATAACTGCCAAACTTTTTACCATTTTTTCTTATTGCATAGCATTTTTTTTGCACGGCTTTGACTGCTGTTACACTCAACACTTGCGGCGCTTTCACCAAGCAAAGCGGCTGAAAGAAGACACTCCGCCTTGGATATACAATAAAAAAATGCGTCCTTTTTTCTTGCATATCTCAAGACTTAATCGTACCTCTGACTGGTGTCGCGCTCGGCGCATAGCGACGCTTTCATCAAGCGTAGCGACTGAAAGAAGGAACTTCGCCTTGGATATGCAAGAAAAAATTTGCGTGATTTTTTCTTGCATATCTCAAGACTTAATCGTACCTTTGCGCTCACAAATTCAGAATTTAGGGATTTAACATGGCAAGTTTAAGATTTCAGATGGTCGGCGCTGCCTTCAAAAAGCAGCCGGCAGATGTCCCCACTCCTAAGGAGCGCCCGTCAGAGTTTTTCGGCAAGTACGTATTCACCAAGCAGAAGATGAAGAAGTATCTTCCTCGTGAGGCTTACAAGAAGATGCTTGACGTGATAGACAACGGCACCCCGTTGGACCGTGCTACCGCCGACATTGTGGCTGACGGCATGAAGAAATGGGCTATGAGTCTTGGTGTGACACATTGCACACACTGGTTTCAGCCTCTCACAGACACGACAGCCGAGAAGCACGATGCATTCCTGGAATATGACGGCAAGGGCGGCATGATAGAGGATTTTGCCGGCAAGTCGCTGGTGCAGCAAGAGCCTGATGCATCGTCGTTCCCCTCCGGTGGCATACGCTCCACCTTTGAGGCCCGCGGCTATTCCGCATGGGACCCCACATCGCCTGTCTTTGTCATCGGCGACACGCTGATGATTCCTACCGTCTTTATATCCTACACGGGTGAAGCCCTTGACTATAAGACACCTCTGCTGAAGGCTCTGCGAGCCGTCAACGAGGCCGCTACAGAAGTGGCGCGCTACTTCTATCCAGAGGTGAAGAAGGTCATCTCAAACCTTGGATGGGAGCAGGAGTACTTCCTCATTGACGAAGGTCTCTACTCTGCCCGCCCCGACCTGCTGCTCACGGGCAGAACGCTGATGGGACATTCCTCTGCCAAAGACCAGCAGATGGATGACCACTACTTCGGTTCCATACCAGAGAGAGTAGCGGCATTCATGAAACATCTTGAGATAGAGGCACTTGAGTTGGGCATCCCCTGCAAGACACGCCACAACGAGGTGGCACCCAATCAGTTTGAGCTGGCACCGATATTTGAGGAGACCAACCTCGCCGTAGATCACAACATGCTGCTCATGTCGCTGATGAAGAAGGTGGCCCGCAAGCACGGGTTCCGCTGCCTGCTGCATGAGAAGCCCTTTGACGGTGTCAACGGTTCGGGCAAGCACAACAACTGGTCGCTCTCTACCGACACCGGCGTGCTGCTCCACGCCCCTGGCAAGGACAACCTCAGCAACCTGCGCTTCGTGACATTCGTGGTAGAGACGCTGATGGCTGTCTATCGTCACAACGGTCTGCTGAAGGCCAGCATCATGTCGGCAACGAATGCTCACCGTTTGGGTGGCAACGAAGCACCGCCGGCAATCGTATCTTCTTTCCTTGGACGCCAGCTGACACAGGTGCTGGACCATCTGGAGAATACGACAGACGAGACCATCGCCATCAGGGGCAAGTCAGGCCTGCGCCTCGACATCCCTTCGGTGCCAGAGCTGCTGATAGACGATACTGACCGCAACCGCACCAGCCCATTCGCTTTCACCGGAAACCGTTTTGAGTTCCGTGCACCGGGCAGTGAGGCTAACTGCGCCTCTGCCATGATAGCGCTGAACGCAGCCGTAGCTGAGGCACTGGTGGATTTCAAGAGGCGTGTAGATAAACTTATCGAAGGCGGAAAGAACAAGCACTCAGCAATCATCTCCGTGCTGCGCGACGACATCAAGACCTGCAAGCCCATACGCTTTGACGGCAACGGCTATTCAGAGGAATGGGTGGAAGAGGCAGCACGCAGAGGACTGGACGTGGAGACATCATGCCCCATCATCTTCGACCGCTATCTGGACGAGGCATCTATACAGATGTTTGAGTCACTCAATGTGATGTCGCGCAAGGAGCTGGAGGCTCGCAACGAGATAAAGTGGGAGACCTACACCAAGAAGATACAGATAGAGGCGCGCATCTTCGGCGACCTGTCTATCAATCACATCATCCCGCAGGTGGTGGGCTATCAGACCAAGCTGGCAGAGAACGTTGCCGCACTCAAGGCCATCCTGCCCGAGGAGCAGTTCAAGACCGTTGCCGCATCCAATCTGGCACTCATCTCCGAGATTGCTGAGCGCGTGAAGACCATAGAGGAAGGCTGCCAGGCCCTCACCGATGCACGCAGGGTAGCAAACAAAATCACTTCAGCCCGCGAGATGGCGATAGCATACCACGACACCGTAGAGCCGCTGATGGAGCAGATACGCTACCACATTGACAAGCTCGAGGCCAAGGTAGATGATGAGGTATGGACTCTGCCGAAGTACCGCGAGATGCTGTTTATTAGATAACAGCCCCCTCCCAGCCTTACCCTAGGGGGAGGAGCAAATTTACTAGGTACCTCGTTTAATATACAATATTAGCCTCTCCAACCTTTGCGAAGGTTAGAGAGGCTAATTTGTTAACTCCTCCTCCCCCCAGGGGGAGGTCGGGAGGGGGCTTCCCTTGGGGGGAGGTTGGGAGGGGGCTTTACTCCATAAACTGCATCTCAATGATTGAAAGGCGGTTGGACGTAGAGGCCTTGGTTGAGACATTCTTCTTGGCCGCAAGCTCCGTCATGTTGGCAAAGGCTTCCTTGCGTTCCATCGGGCCGATCATACGAATCTCATACGAATCGCTCACCACGGGTTTTTCTATATTGAGATAACTGCACCCTAAGGCTTTGTCGGTGTATCCCTGCCATATCAGGACACCATCGGCATAAACCTGAAGAGGATATGAGGCACTGCGGAAGTCATTCATTCGCAGTGCTATTTGTTTTATGGCAGCGGGGCGCCACAACTTCACACTGAGCCATGCATTATCCAGCACACCGTCAGAGGTCCACTTTGATGACTCGCCATACATCTTCGTGTCCGTAGCCTCATTGTCGTCATATAGCTTTGACACATCCTCCTGGTTCACAGGCGCATTCACATGCTTTATGGGGACGGTGACAAGATGTTGTGTGAACGATGGCGTGGCCGGTGTCTCACCGCGCAGCAGGTATGACGGCAGTGCCCTACTCCAGTCAGCCTCAATGGGGTACTGGTCTCCATCCACGTAGAAGCCGTCCTTTACCGGTGTTGCCACGGTTGTTGCTGTCAGCACGGCGTCGCTATATCCCGGTGCCGAAGCTCTCAGCGTTATGTCACCCGGTGTCAGCGTAGAGCGCACAAGGACACGTATCACGCCACCCTCCAGCATCAGGCGCGTAGAGCCAATGCCGTTATTGTCCTTCGAGTGTCCTCCCTCTGATGTTATCTCGCCTTCAGTGACGGGAGATGCTGCGGCATTGCGTGCCCGTTCCTCGTCAGACACCACACCGCTGACACCACCGAGATATGTTCCCTCACCGCTGATGGAGAAGGTTACCATATCGTGAGCTAAAGGATGACGGTGCCCCTTGGCATCCACCGCCTCCACCTGGGCTATGCGCAGGTCGCTGCCGTCAGCACGGAAGGCGTAACCGTTTCCCTCTGCGGATTGCTTGGGATAGTCTATCCATGACAGGCGCAGCTTCACGGGTTCGCCGACGGTAGAGACCTCATAGGAACTCACCTCCTTACCCTTCCGGTAAGACACGGCACGGAGCGTGCCCGGCTCCCAATGTATGCTGTCAAAGGTAAAGAGGAAGGTGTTCGACTGCTTGCCCTTGCCCAGGCTCTTGCCGTTGAGGAACAGTTCCACCTCGTCGCCTGTGGAGCAGACATAGATCGGCTTCACGACTTCTTTTGGAGCGTTAGCATATTCTTCACTCTTCACTCTTCGCTCTTCACTTCCATAGTTCCAGTGGCCTATGATATACGTGTGATCTTTCTCTGTATCTACCCATCCGTCCCACATCGCCTGGTGTACGAACCAAGAGTCCTTAGGCAGACGCATGGCATCCACATCGCCTGAGGTACGGTAGTTCTTCTCGCCTCGGGCATGGGTGTTGGAGTCCGAGAAGATAATCTTGGCACCTCCGCTGTTCACACTCTTTCCCTGTCCGGGGCGCGCAAGCCAGTATTCGTTCCACCTTATTATATTCTCCACCGCGTGGCCGTCCATATTGTGATTGTAATCCACTGCACGCGAACCGCGATACAGCGGGCCCTCACCCTCCTTGTGGTACGGGTATGACCAGCGGTCCCAGTAGCGTCTCAGGCCCTCGTCGCGGCTGTACTCCATTTGGAACATCGGCTTTCCTGCCGAGCGATTCACATACAGCATCTCGCCGCCATACTCCGCCTCCTTGGAATTCAGCATGTTACGTGAGCCGGCAGCACGTCCTCCGTGTGGGTCATACTTGTCGCGTATCGCCTTCAGCTCTGCCATGTGAGCGTCGCTGATGTTATTGTTACCACCCTCATAGAAGAGTATTGACGGGTTGTTGCGGTTATAGATGATGGCATCGCGCATCACCTCACACCGCTGTTCCCACCTGCGGTCTGTCACGTCTTTCTCTGCATCACCTGCCGGCATTGCCTGTATCAGTCCCAAGCGGTCAAAGGACTCCACATCCTGCTTCGACGGTGTCACGTGCATCCAGCGAAAGAAGTTGCCGTTGCACCCCAACACCTGGGCATTGCTATAGTCCGACATCCATGCCGGCACAGAGATACCCACCGCTGGCCATTCGTTCGTGGAGCGCTGGGCAAAGCCTTTCAGCTGCAGCACACGGTCGTTGAGATACACCATACCGTCCCTGAAGGCTGTCTTGCGAAAACCTGTACGGATGCTCTGACAGTCACCCTTCTTACCGTTTACCACAAGCGATGAGTGCACGGTGTATAGGTAGCCGTAGCCCCATGACCAGAAATGCACATCTGTCAGTTCCCTGTGCGCCTTCAGCGTTACGGTATCACCCGCTGCCACCTTTACCGGCGCGCCGTCAAACGATGCCACCGTCTGCCCGCTGAGGTCTGTCACGTCAACGTGCAGCATCACCTCCTTGGGCTTGCCGCTGCCGTTCACCACCTCCGATTCTACATTACACCTCACTCTCTTGCCACTTATGTCATAGTCACTGCCATAGACATACACGCCCTTGGTACCGAGGTTGCTGTATAGCGGCAATGTCTGATACACATCATCCGTCACGTGCAGCCACACGCGCTTGTTGATGCCGCCATAGTTGCAGTAGAAGTTCTTGTCGTTCCACTGGAAGGTGGAGTGTACCTCCTTGCCCTCTCCGTTTATCGTGGCCCTGTGCTCGCGATATTTCCAATCGCTATCCACATAGACGGCAAGCACATTATCCTTTTTATAATTAATATAAGGTGTCAGGTCAAATCCGAATGCCATCACGCCGTTGTCTGCCCATCCCAGGTCGTGGCCGTTGATGAACACATGCGCGCCGAAGCGGGCACCTTCAAACTCCACGAACACTTTCCTGCCTTGTGCCGACTCCGGCAAGCGGAAGTGCTTACGGTACCACATCACCGTGTCCGACAGTTCCGAGCAGTTCCGCGAATAGGCCTCACCCTGGTTCCAGGCGTATGGCAGCGTCACCTGCTGCCAGTCAGCATCAGGCGTCACCGCAGACGCGCCGTCAGTCACATCGCCTATGGCAAGACGCCAGTCAGCATTAAAATTGTATCGCTCACCGGCAAAGCCCGACAAGCACGAAGACAAGAGAGATAATAATAGTAAACGCTTCATTAATTTATAATGTATAATTTCCTTCTTCCATTGGCCGCGATATCATCGCGGCATCGATATACCGGCATATCGACATATCGACATATCGGCATATCGGCATATCGGCATATCGACATATCGACATATCGACATCTCGGCATATCGACATCTCGGCATATCGTTATATCGACATCTCGATATTTCTACATCCCGTCAATACGCAATGACCTCCCACAGGTCACGCAGTCTCTGTTCCGGATCCCACTGTCCGTCGAAGGTCCACGGTGCCGTGATACCATGAAACTCCGGAGCTCCCGGTGCTGTCTGCAGGTTGTTGTCCAGCCACCCGCTGTGCCCGCCTTCGCGACGGTTGCCGTAGTAATACACGCGCTGTCCCAATGGGCACGGGTCAAGCACTTTGCCTTCCTTTGCCATTTCCTCTGCGGTGCGGCCTTTGTAGGCGTGCTCTATGTTGCGGTCAAGGATATTGCCTGACATCTTGCAGTTCACGATATAGAACTGCGAGTCGTGGTGGTAGCGCCCGAGCGGTGTGGGGCTCTTGGCATCAAACTCTGAGTTGGTCACTACGAGTTTCTCATTCGGATTGCTACGCCCGTCATGCCACAGTATGGCACGCCCGTCACCGTAGAAGCGACATCGTGTGGCGTAGCACCATCCACGCGGGCAAAGGAAGTCAACACCCGGGCAGCGCAGGAAGAGGTCTGCATGATAATACATGCCGCCGTCCCTTGCCCACAGTGACAGGGCGTCGTTGCCGTCTGCCCATATATTGCAGTTGACGATGATGGTACGTGTGCCGCGCCCATAGACAGCCATCTGATGTGTGGTATTACCGGGATCTACTGCGGTGCCGTAGTCGTTATATACGGTCAGGCCGCTGATAACAACATTGTCTGCACCTTCCTGCAGACACACCACGCCGTTGTGGACGGGTTTCCCTGCGTACTCTTTGATGGTCATTGTCTTAGCGGTCTCGGCTATGGTGATGACGGTGCTGTCACGCTGTTCGCCCACAAGAACTATGTTAGGGCGGTCTATGATAACCTTCTGACGGTATATTCCCTTGCGTATGAATATCTTATATGGCGAAGCGCTGTCGGGCTTTGCCGGTGCGCGCTCTATCGCAGCCTGTATGCTCTCGCCCTCATTGACTACGGCATCAAAGTCGCTCAGATGTCTCTTGGGCTGGCGGAACATCTCTATGAGTCCGTTCTCGTTAGCTCCCTTGGTGGTAAGGCTGATGCTGACCTTGTTCTGCGGGTCATACTTGTCTGCCCACGCGTCATACACGCTGTATATCTCTGCGGGACGGTTGCTGAACCACGCATAGCCGTTTCTGCGCTCATGGCCTATGTCCTCCAGTCTCCTTCGCGGCAGGCCGTCACGGTCACAGACGTATGGCTCACAGTACTTCAGGTCATAGTACCGGCCCCATATCGGTCCCGCATCGGGATCTTTCACCAGCTTCGTATCGCCGTCCATGCTGGCCCACGGCCCGTGGCGCTGTATGCGCAGGCCTGTCAGCTTGTACTTGTCAAACCACCTCATGGCAGCGTGCACCGACTGCTTCACGCGGTCATCAGGCTTGGGTAGGGTCATCAGCAGCCTCACGAGGTCGGCACTCTCCATGGAGCAGTATGAGGGCAACTCGTATGCACGGGCATGGGCTGGTGCGTAGGTGTTGCGGTCGTGCTGCTGACACCACACCGTCAGCTCGCCGTCCTTGTTGCGCATCTGGGTCACGAGGATGCACTCCACGCCCTTATCGAACGCATCCATGCAGCGCTTGCGCAGCTGTTTGTCGGCCAATCCCTTGTAGTCCCCCTTTTGCTCGGCAACATTGCGCAGGAGCATCATGGTGTTATACATAGCGCCGTCGTTGAACGTGATATGTTTCTGATAGCCGTGCGGGTCAGGCCAGAACTGCGGCCAGCCACCGTTCTCATACTGTCCGCTGAGGAGATACTCCACAGCACGGTTGAATCCATCCTTATATCTTGAGTCCTTCGTTGCCTGATACATCCTCGCCAGATAGCGCATCTGCATATTGGTGGCGCCATTGTCGGTGGTGGAGTCATCGCGGCGCGCCTTGTCAGCCATCACCTGCTTGCGCTCCGCGTCACTCAGGGGGCGGCTCATGTTTATGTTCTTTGGCCAACCGCCGGTGACGCGCTGATAGAGCAGCACCTGATCGGCAATGGCCCGCGCCTCATCAGTCTTGTAGAAAGCGGCATCCTCCTGCGTAGGAAGGTTCCTGCCGCGGTTGCCCAACTGAGCACTGGCGCCTGACACCATCATCAGCAGCAGTGCCAGGACACATATCCGATAATTTCTTCGTTTTGTGTTCATGTTTGTAATGTTTAGGATGTTTAGGATTTAGGCCAGGCCAGCAAGTCCCGCCATAGGTTTTCGCAATTCTTCGGCAAATGTAGTAAATTATCTGTACCTGACCAAACAAAACCTTCACTTTTTGTTTTCACGCACAACTTTCGCATTCCACATTGTCAAACCCTTTCGTGTAATTCGTGAAATTCGTGGTCGTCCCCTCCTGCGCCAGCCTAATTATATTAATAGTAGTAAAACGCCCTGAAAGGGCATTTAGAGTCCCTTGATAAGGGAAGGCTATAATGCAGGGGTTATACTCTGCTGCCCCTACAGGGCGTGTGCACACAACCACATCAAAACCCAGGGCGCTGCCCTGGGCTATATGCTTTTGCCCTTTCAGGGCGCGAAACTTCAGAATCTTAAATTATTTTAATTATTCCAATTTCTTTCAAACCCTTTCGTGTAATTCGTGAAATTCGTGGTCCCCCTCCTGCGCCAGCCTAATTATTCTAATTATAATAATTTCTGTCAAAAATTCTCCACGCTAATTTCTGTCAATCCACCGTTAATTTCTTTCCGCGTCAGATCACGATGCCGAAGGCATTCTTCACCTCCTCCATTACGAAGGTGGACTCGAGGCTGCCGAGCATGGAGAGCTGGCCGAGGGTGTTGAGGATAAACTCCTGATAGTATTTCATGTCGGGCGAGTGGACCTTGAGCAGGTAGTCATAGTGCCCGGAGATGTTATAGCACTCCGTCACCTCCGGTATGTCCTGGATTATCTTGCAGAACTCCTCTGCCACCTTCTTGTTCAGCGGCGACAGTCTCACGCTGCAGAAGACGATGAAGCCCTTGTGCAGCTTCTCCGCATCGAGCACGGTGACATAGCGCTTGATGTAGCCCTCGCGCTCCATGCGCTTGATACGTTCAAACACTGGACTGGCGCTGAGGTTCACCTCGCGCGACAGGTCCTTAATAGTGATTCTGGCATCCTGCTGAAGGCAACGCAGTATCTGGATGTCAACAGAATCAAGGTTCTCTGTGTAGGTTTTCGAAGCCATTGCTATAAATTTTATTGTTTAGACAGAATCTATTTCCGCAATCGCGCACCTGCAGGGCGTTTTCCGCTTGCTTACAGGGCACACAGCAGAATAATATTCCGAATTTGACGCAAAGTTAGAAAGATTTTCTGAAATAAACAAGTTTTATTGGAAAATATCACTTCCGCATCGTAACTTTGCACCCAGAAAACGGTTCGAATTAACAAATTAACGAATTCTTGCTCCACGATGTTACGCAAGCGTCACAAAGTGCCGAGCGAACGAATTAACAAATTAACGAAATAACAAATTAACGAATTAACGAATTAACGACATAACGAAATAACGAAATAACGACACCTCGAAACATATATATAATAAGGAATAATAAAAAGAAAGGAAAAGAACTATGAGTACAGAAAACAAGAATCTTCACGTTGAGACTCTGGCCCTTCATGTTGGCCAGGAAGTAGCGGACCCAACAACGGACTCACGCGCCGTGCCTATCTATCAGACCACATCATACGTGTTCCACAACTCACAGCATGCTGCCGACCGTTTCGGCCTTCGCGATGCCGGCAACATCTATGGCCGCCTCACAAACTCCACACAGGGTGTCTTTGAGGATCGCGTGGCAGCTCTGGAGGGTGGCGTGGCCGGCCTGGCAGTGGCTTCTGGAGCAGCAGCTATCACATACGCCCTGCAGAACATCGCTCGCAACGGCGACCACATCGTGGCAGCAGACAACCTCTATGGCGGCTCCTACAATCTCATCACACATACTCTCTCCACTCAGGGCGTAAGCTATGACATCGTGGATGTAAGCGACCTGCAGGCTGTGGAGGCGGCTATCAAGCCAAACACAAAGGCCGTGTATGTGGAGACATTCGGCAACCCAAACTCAGACGTTGTCAACATCGACGCAATAGCAGAGATAGCACACAAACACAACACAATCCTGATTGTTGACAACACCTTCGCCCCCATCGTGTTCCGGCCTATAGAGCACGGAGCCGATGTGGTGGTGCATAGCGCCACAAAGTTCATCGGCGGTCACGGCTCAAGCCTCGGCGGTGTGATAGTGGACGCCGGTAAGTTTGACTGGAAGGCCAATGCCGACAAGTACCCATCCATAGCAAAGCCAGACCCATCCTATCACGGTGCCGTCTTTGCAGACGTGGCAGGAGCCGCCGCCTTCGTGACACGCATCCGTGCCGTCATACTGCGTGACACCGGTGCCACCATCTCGCCATTCAACGCCTGGATTCTCCTGCAGGGCGTGGAGTCACTGCCGCTGCGCATAGAGCGCCATGTGGAGAACGCGCTGAAGGTTGTCGATTACCTGTCAAAGCATCCGAAGGTGAAGAGCGTAAGCCACCCATCGCTGCCCACACACAAGGATAACGCTCTCTATCAGAAGTATTTCCCAAAGGGAGCAGGCAGCATCTTCACCTTCGAGATCAACGGCACACAGGAAGACGCATGGAAATTCATCGACTCGCTCCAGATCTTCTCTCTGCTGGCTAACGTGGCCGACGTGAAGTCACTCGTGATACACCCCGCCACGACAACACACTCACAGCTCAGCCCAGAGGAACTCGCACAGCAGCACATCACACCGACCACGGTAAGACTGTCAATAGGCGTAGAGCACATCGACGACATCATAGCAGACCTCGACCAGGCATTAGCTAAGATATAACCCCCTCCCCCACCGAGGGGAGAAAATAACAAACTTATGGTATTGCCTGAATGGTGAAAAGGCAGTACCTTTGCACATGCTTTGGCAATGCAAAATTAATAATTCAAAATTCAAAATTCATAATTCCCCCATATCACACTACCCTCCCCCGGGGAGCTGGAGGGGGGCTTCAATTATTATTATCATCATGGCAATAGCAAAATCACTTCTTGAGCTCATCGGCAATACGCCGCTGCTCTCACTTGAGAAAATCTCAAAGGCCAACGGCCTGGAAACACCTTTGGTAGCAAAGGTAGAGTTCTTTAACCCAGGCGGTTCCGTGAAGGACCGCATCGCACTGGCAATGATTGAGGATGCCGAGAAGAAAGGTCTCCTCAAGCCCGGTGCCACCATCATCGAGCCCACATCAGGCAACACCGGCGTGGGTCTGGCTTTGGTCAGCGCCGTGAAGGGCTATCACCTTATCCTCACCATGCCCGAGACGATGAGCGTGGAGCGCCGCAGCCTCGTAAAGGCTTACGGTGCGGAGGTGCGCCTCACATCAGGCAAGGACGGCATGAAGGGTGCCATCAAGGCTGCCGAAGAGCTGCGTGACTCCATACCAGGCTCTGTCATACTGCAGCAGTTTGAGAACGAGGCCAACCCCGAGAAGCACTATGCTACCACAGGCCCTGAGATATGGCGCGACACCGACGGCACCGTGGATATCTTCGTGGCAGGCGTGGGCACCGGCGGTACCGTCAGCGGCGTGGCACGCTACCTGAAGGAGCAGAACGCCAACGTGAAGGTGTATGCCGTAGAGCCCGCCACATCTGCCGTGCTCAACGGCAAGCCCAGCGGAGCACACAAGATACAGGGTATCGGTGCAGGCTTCATACCTAAGACCTACAAGGGTGACTACATCGACGAGGTGCTGGACATAGACAACGATGATGCAATCCGCACAGCCCGCGAGGTAGCCAAGACCGAGGGACTGCTCGTAGGTATCTCATCAGGCGCAGCACTCGCAGGAGCCATCCAGCTCGCTAAGCGCCCCGAGAACAAGGGCAAGAAGATCGTAGCACTCCTCCCCGACACCGGCGAGCGTTACCTCTCCACAGTCCTCTACGCCTTCGAGGACTACCCACTGTAAACGCCAGCCCCCACACCCACAAGGGGCATTACAACATAACAAACACAACAAATGCGAACAAGCCCAAGGCTCATCCCTGGGCTTGTTTTTTTTCCCTACATCTCTGCTCCGTCAGGGGCGCACAAAACTCTCAATTCGGCAGATTAAAACGGAATAAGTGAGCAAACGCATCTCCAGAAAACGGAATAAGTGGATTAATTTGGAGCCTTGAAAACGGAATAAGTGGATAAAATTAGCATTAAAAAGGCGGAATAAGTAGATTATCTCTTGCTTAAATGAATAATTTAACGTAATTTTGCCGCAGATACCAATGAATATGATTATGCTCGAACGTAAATTCACTTCATTTCTGACGACCTTCCTCAAGGAAGAGCCTAATAAGATTCTACTCGTTAATGGTGCCCGACAGATAGGCAAGTCTTATCTTGTTCGTTATGTCGGACAGAAACTATTCACACATTTCGTGGAAATCAATCTTAAGGAAGATGCGGAAGGAGAGCAGGTTTTTGCAGATGTTCATACTACCAATGACCTGTATATGCGTTTGAGCAATTTCTATACAGATCCTTTAGGTGACAAAACTGACACGTTGATTTTCTTGGATGAGATTCAAAGTTACCCTCATCTGATGACTCTTCTAAAGTTTCTCAATCAGGAGTCACGATACCGCTTTATCGCAAGCGGTTCCCAGTTAGGTGTCGCCCTGTCGGAAACGCCTTCCGTACCACTTGGAAGTGTGACAATTGCGCAGATGTATCCTCTTGACTTTGAAGAGTTTCTCTGGGCCACAGGCATTAGCAAGGAATGGATAGAAAACATACGTGAGCACTTCATCCATGAACAATCTTTGGATGAGAGCACCCATAACATCTTGCTAAAGCGCTTTCAATACTATCTGCTTGTCGGAGGATTACCTGAAGCCATAAATAATTATCTGGCTGACAGAAATATGGTGCGGGTCAGACAGACGCACAGGGATATTCACAATCTCTATCGCATTGATGCTTCGCAATATGACGAGGGGCACAAACTGAAGATTCGCAAGATATATGACCTCATCCCCAGTAATCTGGAAAACAAGAAGAAACGCATTGTATATAAGAACATAGAGGGGAAGGCCGGCAAAACCTTTGCCGACTATGCCGACGAATTTGAATATCTAACCAATTCAGGCGTTGCCCTGGAAGTGTCAGCCATCAGTAACCCCTGCTTTCCACTTGCAGAGTCAGACCAAAAGAAGTTGGTGAAGCTATACCTCAACGATGTGGGATTATTGACCAATCTCCTCTATGAATTGAACGTCAACGCAGTATTACAAGACAATAAGAGCATCAATCTCGGTACAGTATATGAGTCTGTTGTTGCACAGGAGCTTGCTGCTCATGGTTTCAAATTGCACTATTATGATAACAAGAAAAAGGGCGAGGTGGATTTCCTGATTGACAACTATGAGGAATTGACTGTGCTTCCCATAGAGATAAAATCCGGAAAGGACTATACGGAGCACAGTGCGCTCACCAATTTCCTCAAAACGCCCGATTACGGCATTAATCGTGCCATCGTTTTTTCTAATGAGCGAGAGACATTCATGAAAAAAGGCGTAACCTATCTACCTATTTATTATTGCATGTTCCTTCAAAATGAGCAGGGCGAAGAGTCTGTGATATTACCGGAATTGGAATCCGTCTGACATTCCAGCACCTATGGCGATATTTTTTGACAGAAATATGCACATTAATACCCAAGGCGATGCCTTGGGCTATAAGCTTTTGCCCCTGCAGGGCGTTTTCCCACTTGCGAAAGTCGAAATAATATTTTCTGTCCTTTTGTAACACGAATGCCCACAAAGAATTTGCTAAAAAAACACAAAATATTTGGTAGATTCAGAAAAAATGACGTATTTTGCGCTTCATAAAACATGAAGCGTATAATATGAAGGAACTGAACAACCCGTTTGTCGTGTATGGATACAAGGGGTCGCAATACTTCTGCGACAGAGAGAATGAAACAGAAAAAATCATAAATGGCTTGGACAATGAGCGAAACATCACGCTCATCGCCCCCCGAAGAATTGGCAAGACGGGGCTTATCCACCATGTGTTTGCAAAAATAAAGGAACGACAGCCTGATACCTGCTGTATCTACTTTGACATCCTGGCCACAAGGACGCTCGAACAGTTTATCCAACAGATGGCCCGAAATGTTCTTGGCAGGCTTGACACTCCATCCCAGACAGCGTTGCGCAAGGTGCAGGACTTCTTCAGTGCCTTCCGGCCTTCGATGACTTTTGATGCAAACACAGGTGTACCGACATTCTCGCTTGACATTGTGAAAAGTCAGGAAGAGCGTTCTTTGCAGCGTATCTTCGAATACCTCAATCAATCGAAAAAACGTTGTTATATTGCCATCGACGAATTTCAGCAGATAACGAAATACCCCAATACTGATACTGAGGCACTATTACGTTCGTTCATTCAATTTGTGCCCAATGTGTATTTCATCTTTGCTGGCAGCAAGCAACACATGATGTCAGATATGTTCCTATCACCTGAGCGCCCATTCTATCAAGGTGCCCAGATTGTCAATATCAAGGAAATCAACGAAGAAGTGTACTACAGGTTCGCCAACGCAATGTTCCAAAAGCGAGGACAGGTATTGCCAGAATCTGTATTCCATTATCTATATAACAAGGTGGACGGACAGACATGGTACGTTCAGACCATATTGAACCGTATATACAGTAACCAACCAGTTGATATTGCCAACACCGATATTGACTGGACTATCAGCGAACTGATTAACGAGGAGGAAGTTGCATTCGAGAACTACTACTCGTCACTAACGTCTAATCAGGCGGCCTTGCTACTGGCCATTGCCCACGAGCAGCACGTCAAGTCTCCCATGTCTCAGTCTTTCATCAGCAAATACCGGCTCCCAGCACTCAGCAGTGTTAAGATGGCATTAAACAGTCTCACAGAGAATCAGTTTATCTACCAATACCATGACGGCTACATCGTCTATGACCGTTTCTTCGCCATGTGGCTCAGACGACTGTAAAAGGTTGAAGGAGTTTGAAGAATATAAAAGGAGTTAGAAGGAGATAGAAGAAGATATTTTTAGACAGAAATTATTGATGATATTTTTAGACAGAAATTATTATAATTAGGATAATTATCGTAACTGAGCACTCCAACTGCGCCAGCATAATTATTTTAAATATTCTAATTTCTGTCTTTTTATCTCCAACTGCGCCAGCCTAATTATCTTAATTATAATTTCAAGTTTCCCCTAAATCAAAACAATGTTAAAATAAGCCCGAAAAGGCTATAATATGAAGATTTTGTGTTATCTTTGCGCTCAAGATAACGGCATCACTAAAAGGAGATGATATGAAGAAGGCATCACTATTAATGGCAACCATGCTGCTCGCAACGGCAAGCATGGCACAGACATTAGGCGGCACGCAGTGGTTCAACAAGCTTGAATCTGCCACCACTGCGGGTCCTATTGTTGACTCCGTCAATGGCAACACCATTTGGGAGTTCACCCAAGTGGGCGACAAGATATGGTACGTGAACGTGAACGATGTTGAAAACTACTACAACTTTGACGTCAACTTCAATGCTTACACCAACACCGACTATTTCATCGTTGACCCGTCAATAAGCTATCAGCTCACGGAGAAGCCGGGCACACGCAGGTATCGCCTGAAGATCATCTATAACCCACACGAGGTTAACACGGTCTATGAGGATGTCCTCACTCTGAAGATCATTGACCACAGGCGCAACGTGACTATCGCTTCCACATCCATCAAGCTCAAGGGCGATGCTGTAAGCTCAATCAAGAGCAGTTCCGGCACTACAAATATCAACAACGCAGAGACAACAGAGGAAGCAAAGAAGAACGGCAAGTTCTACAAAGACGGCAAGCTCATCATCGTCAAGGGCGACCAGGAGTTCAACGCCCTTGGCGCGCAGACAAAGTAGGACAGAAATTAGAGATGATATTTTTAGACAGAAATTATTAGACTCCGCGAAGCGCCTGAGCACCTATAAAAAGAAAGAAATGAGCGAAGAATTAATATAATTATCGTAACTGAGCACTCCAACTGCGCCAGCCTAATTATCTTAATTATAATAATTTCTTTCTTTTTATCTCCAACTGCGCCAGCCTAAATTATTCTCATTCTTGCTAATTTCTTTCCATCATCCTCCCAATTGCTGTCCCTTCCCCTTCATGCGCCAGCTTATTATTCTCATTCTTGCTAATTTCTTTCCATCCACCTATAATTTCTTTCCATTCCCTCCTCCGATTACCATCTCCCTCCCCTTGGGGGAGGGCTGGGGAGAGGTTTCTTGGGGGAGGGCCGGGGAGAGGTTTTTAAAAAAACGGCGGCCTGTCCTCGCGGACAAGTCGCCGTAATTTCTTTTCAATAAATTTCAATCTTTTGCGGCACCCGATGCATCCTCGCGGACTTTAATGTAGTGGCGCCGCACTTACAAAAAACTATAATCATGTATCTTGCGATACTAAATGTTTCTTTTCTTCACACAGGGAGCTACTCCTCGT
>JAFVGZ010000009.1 GCA_017478025.1 Prevotella sp. | reverse complement strand
CGTAGTCTTGATAGTCGGCTGAGTAGTCAATACTGCCTTCGTCTCATTATTCTTGAAGCCACTATACTCTGCCTCAAACGTTGGCAGGGCATCGCCTTGCTTTATGGTATAGCTCTTAGCGGTAACGGTCAGCGGAGCCTTGATGATTGTCAGCTTACCATTTACGTAAGTTACGTTATAGTTCGTAACCGTTCCCTTGCTTGCCGCAATGTCATATTCTCCTACCGGCGAAGTGGCTGTTGCTGCACAAGTGATACTTGGTGTACCACTCAGTGTTGCACCTGAGGTGGTATATTCAAACGTAGGATTTGCTTCACCATACTGACGGCTGTAGCTCTTGGCTGCCACTGTAACAGGATCTGCCTGCGTAATCGTCAGTGTACCCTTGACGTAAGTGATATCATAATTAGTTGCACTTGCACCGCTGACAATTATGTCGTATGTTCCAGGTTCGCTTGCTGATGTTGCCGTAGTCCCGACAGTCGGCTGTGTGCTCAGCACGCTGGCAGTCTCATTGTTCTTAAATCCGCTATACTCAGCCTCAAACGTTGGCAGGGCATCACCTTGCTTGATGGTATAGCTCTTGGCGGTAATGGTCAGCGGAGCCTTAGTGATAGTCAGCTTACCGTTCACGTAAGTTACGTTATAGTTCGTAACCGTTCCCTTGCTTGCCACGATTTCATATTCACCGACTGGTGAGGTTGCAGTAGCTTCACAAGTGATGCTTGGCGTGCCACTCAGTGCTGCACCTGAGGTGGTATATTCAAACGTAGGATTAGCCTCACCATACTTACGGCTATAGCTCTTTGTAGCAACAGTTACGGGGGCTGCTGCCGTGATAGTCAATGTGCCCTTGACGCAAGTGATGTCATAGTTGCCGGCAAAGGCTCCTGACACGATGATGTCATAGGTACCAGGGGCACTGGCAGAAGTGGCAGTGGTGGTAATCGTAGGCTGTGTAGTCAGTACGCTGGCAGTCTCATTGTTCTTGAAGCCGCTATACTCAGCCTCGAATGTTGGCAGGGCATCACCCTGCTTTATGGTATAGCTCTTGGCGGTAACGGTCAGCGGAGCTTTAGTGATGGTCAGCTTACCCTCCGTTGCCTCATAGCTTCCCTCTATGGTTCCCTGATTTACAGTAATATGGTACGTACCTACAGACGAGGTCTTGGTTGCTGTAGTTGTTAATTCTGGAACACCTGTCAACGTACCCTCTGTTACTGTATAGGTAAACTGCGGGTTATCCTCACCATATTGTCGAGACTTATCGTCAACCTTCACCTTTGGTACTACTGTAGCCGGTAGTGTAATGCTGAATGAAGTATTCTGAAGATTATGCTGTACACCACTCTTCTCAGTAAACGTCTGACCAGTTATCGTAGCCGTCTTGGTTCCTCCTGTAATATTGTCAGCAGCTCTTACCGTAACACTAATCAATTCTCCACTCGTTTCATAATACTCTGAATTAGACATTGAAAAAGAAATAAAGCGATAGACATTATTACCGATGTTTTCTACTGTCATCGTATGGTCGTCTAAACGATCTTCATTCAGTGTAGCCATTAACTTACCTTTCTTGTTGACTGCTATCGTCATGCCTTCTGGCAAGGTCAGATCAATCTGAAAAGCCACATAGTTTCTATCTGGGTTATTCAGTTCAATTGAAAACCGCTTTTCTTCACCAGCAGTTAAATTAAAGTCAGACACTGCCAGATTGTCTGCTTGCATCCTGCCCACAATGGCGAGTAGGACGCTGATAAATAATAGTTTTTTCATTTCACAATATATTTTTTTCCATTCTTAATATATATTCCCTTCATTGAAGGACGTTGGTTCAACCTGCGTCCATTCATGTCATAGTTAAAATCCTCAGTTTCATCACTCTTTTGTGTTTGGATGCCTGTAGTAACTCCATAGACCGTATCAAACGATTTGGCCTCCATTTCAGAGTTTACAAATGTGGTATTGCAAACAACCACTGTACCTCCATTTCCCATCAATTCCATTTGTAACAGTTCTCCGTCATTTTCACAGAAGGTATTATTTGATAAAGAGTATACCACAACGCGACATGTGTTTTCGTTTACCATTGACCAGACTAAATTATGGCCGTTGCTGCGTTTGTTATTCAAGTGGATATTCTTAATTTGCAGACCGTTAGATAATAGTACATCGAATTGGGCTGCAACGAAATCACTCTCGTTATTCATAACTAATGAAATTTCTTTGTCATGAGATGTGGTGTTCATTGTAAGCAGGTCGCGGTATGTACTTGCCATTCGGCCCCGACATAATGCAGTATTTCTGTATCCTGATGACATTATAATATTTACTGTACATACGATATCCGTCACGTTCACCTGCTCATCACCGTTTACATCGGCAGCAGACCATATGAATGAGGCAGAAGGCTTGTTCAAAATGTAGTTCACCATCTCCACGATGTCTGTCACGTTCACTGTTCCGTCACCGTTAGTATCGCCTGGAACCACATTATTGATAGTAATCTTAAATTCTGCATCCGAAAGGATATAGTCTGTACCGTCAACACGGGTAAAGGTGACGTTCTTTAGCCTGATAAGATAATCGCCGTCTTCCAAGTCGTCTCCTGCCTTAACTGCAACCTTCATGATACAGCCTTCTGTATTCTCAATAACATCATTCGACAGAGAGAAGCAGAGAATGCGATACGTGTTTGTTGATTCATCCAGCATTTCTACAGTCAGTTGCTGGTTATCGTCCTCATAACGTTCGCCCTTGGTGACATCCCACTTGTCTTTCTTGTTCTTGGCTACAGTAAAGCCCTCTGGCAGTGTAAGATCGAACTGATAGGCTGTATAGTCGGCAACCTCGTTGTTCAGCAGAATATCGACGGTCTTAGTCTCACCGCCTCGCATCTTTACAGCAACAGCAGACAAATAGTCATCTATCATTGGCTGCGAAACAGGGTCTATTATCTCTTTAAACTCTTTCCAATAATCTGCCGCCTTATACAATGATTTACTTCCAGATGGCACCGTCAAGGTTGCATTTGCACGATTAGTGAATACGTCTTTACTTATATTTATGGGATGTTCCCAGTTCACTGTTACAGATGTCAAGCCATTACAGTACCCAAAAGCTTCCTCTCCAATGCTTGTTACGGAATTAGGGATTTCAATTGAGGTCAAAGCAGAACACTTTTTGAAAGCCCGGTCTCCGATAGAAGTCACGGAATTAGGGATTTTAGTATTTTTACAACCTATTATTAGCACGTTAGAATTGGTTTCTATTATGGCATTACATTTTTCACGGGAATCGTAGATACTATTTCCTTCTTCAACGGAAATACTTACCAAGTTACACCCGGAAAACGCGTTTCCCCCGATAGAAGTCACGGACTTTGGAATCTCAATTGAGGTCAAAGCAGAACATCCATCAAAAGCCAGTTCCCCAATGGATTTTAGTCCGGTAAAATATTGCAACTCATCGAATGATATAATCTCCGCATTTCCTCTAAAAACATTTCCCAAATCATTTACTTCTGACGCCTCACTTATATCAAGTTCTTTATCTCCATTAGTATCCCAGTTATCTATACAGATAGCCTTTACATTTGCGTCCTTAAAGTCTATTTTCTTTACATTAGAATCTATTAACAATTCAGAACTTGCCGCAGCTGGATATAAAGTATTAAATGCTGACGTTGCTAAAGTAACATCCTCAATAATTATGTCGTATCTGCCGACTTTCACATCTGAAGAAATATTCAGTTTGACATTCATAATGGCACCTTCGTTACCTGTGATGGAATTCCCTCCCAAAGAAAACATTACAAAAAGATAACTATTCTTTGTATCAGGATCCTTTCGCCCCATAGCTGTAAAACCATCCGTCCTGTTTGTCAATGAAACAATGGGTTCTCCATCCTCTTCTGCCAAAGACACTCCCTCTGGTAATGTTAACTTATATTGAATACCAGATATCACTTCTGCATTGTTCAAAATAATCGGCAAATCAGCTTGTGAGCCATAACTTGTTGTGACATCACCAACAGAGATTGGACTAACTTCAACTATTTGTGAAAATTTCTGCCAAATGTCTATTTCCTCATAACGACTTTTTGTACCTGCAGGTACTAACAATACTGAATTTGAAGTAATATATTCAAAAATCCTTATGTCCATCTGAATATCAGATGGATTTCTCCAAAACACAGTTAATGATTGTAGATTGCTGCAATATTTGAAAGCATCTGCCATATAGGTAATACTTTTAGGCAATGTTACAGTAGTTAGTTCTGTACAGTCTGAAAATGCATCTTTATAAATAGCCGTTATACCTTCAGAAATACGAAGAGCACCAATCCCTTTTCCGGAAAATGCATTTTCACCAATGCTTTTTATGAAAAAAGAAGTGCCATCATCACCATATACTTTTGAAGGGATGGTCAGGCTGCCAGTTAAAGTTCCAGCTTGACTTAACTGAACTTCTAAAGACTCAAGATTTGTCACTGTGAAGCTACAAGTTGTGTTATTTACATTTGCCTTAAAAACATCTCCAAGTTTAACCCCATTTTCTTTGATAGTCGTAAACATTTTCCATACAGTATTCTCCTGATAGACAGACTTACAGCTATAGGGAACATGTAAAGTCGCATTGGTCACAACATCTGCAAAAACATTTGAATTGATAGATATAGGAGTCGAATTCTCAACAGTCACAACAGTTAATTTGGAACAGTCCTTAAAAGCGTATTCACCTATGGTAGTGGTTGTTTTTGGGATAACAATAGAAGATAAACCACATTTTTGAAATGCATACTTGCCGATAGTTTTCAAATTATCAGACATTTGTAAGCTGTTTAAATTTGTGCAATTATAAAAAGCATATTGTCCGATATTTGTGACAGTATTGGGAAGCGAAATACTGGTCAAAGATGAACAACCAGAAAATGCATTTTCATTTATGTCCTTTAGACCTTCAGGAAGTGAAATGGATGATAATTTCGTACAATATGAAAAACCGCAGATATAATCCAAAGATCCTAAAATGGTAACTTTTTCCAAAGAAGTGCAGTTCGTGAATACATTAGCCTTAATTACTTTTGTACTTGCTGGAAGTACAACTTCTTTGATGGAACTACATCCATAGAACGCTTGTATGCTAATCAATTGAATTCCTTCATCAAGAGTAAGGGTTGATATATGTGAACACCTGTAGAAGGCATTCCATCCAATAGAATAAACACCTCCTATTTTAACTGAACGCAAGTTGGAACATTCATAAAACGCATAATCGCCAACACTTCCCGCGCTTTGGGGAATTTCTATAGACTCCAGTGAAGAACATTGGTAGAATGCATATTGTCCGATTTTGGTCACTGCATTTCCCAATTGAGCACTCTCTAAACTAGAACATTTGTAAAATGCATATTCGCCAACAGAAACTGAACAGTTGTTAAAATCAATCGATTGTAATGAAGTACAACCATAAAAAGCTTCTTTACCAATGCTTGTTAAACCATTACCAAATTCAACATTTTTTAGATTTGAACAATTGTAAAATTCTCCTTCGGCTATGGTGTTTACCGTATTGCCATATCTTACAGTTTTCAAGCATGTAAGTCCTTTAAAGGGTTTGGGTACAGTACAAATAATATTCCTGCCTATATAAACTTCAGATAATTCGGGAGTGGATGACAAATAGAACAGTCCCTTATAGTTTGAGCCGGAAGTAAGAGAGGCATTATACCCTAGCGTAAGATCATCAGTGCCATCTTCAATCCTGACGTTGGTAAAATGACAGCCAGTAAAAGCATCGTCTTCGATACTTACAACTTTACCTGGTATACTAATACTTGTGATGCCACTACAACCGAAAAATGCACTATTTTTAATATATATAAGATTTGACGGGAGTGAGATGGATGTAAAACTTGAACAATTATAGAAAGCGCCTTTCCCAATAGATTTCAGAGTTTCTGGAAGAGTAACATTATTAAGTTTTGAACAATTTTCAAAAGCAAAATCACCAAGAGTAACTATCTGATTTCCGATTTTTACAGATTCTAAATAGGTACAGCCGCTAAACGTCCTATTACCAATACTTTGCAAATTGCTGGGTAATTCTATCGATTTTAATGAAACACATCCAATGAATGATCCGCTGA
Organism: Prevotella sp.; assembly: GCA_017478025.1. Classification (GTDB taxonomy): domain Bacteria; phylum Bacteroidota; class Bacteroidia; order Bacteroidales; family Bacteroidaceae; genus Prevotella. Next base: position 53,027 of record JAFVGZ010000009.1, on the reverse strand, counting down.
TAGAAGTAAGGCTATTTCCTAGTTCAACAGATTCCAATCTGGTACAATTCTCAAAAGCAGAGCCTAAATACTGTACTTCATTTGGTATTTTGACAGACTCTATAGATGTGCAACCTGAAAACGCTTGGTTATTAATCCTCGTGATATTTTCCGGTATATTTATAGTAGTTATTAATGAACAATCTTTAAATGCATTTTGTCCTATCTGAATAACCCGATATGTGTTGCCATTATAGCTGACCTCAGCGGGAATGGTTACTTCACCTTGAGTAGAAGTAGAAATACTATTGAGAGTAGGTGATGTGTTAGTTCCACTCCGACCCCCAACAATGACTTGTTTGTTATTTTCGCTTGCAATAAAAAACGTCATGGGGATACCCTCTATCGTATTAACTACAAAAGTATCGTAGTTTTTGGAAAATAACAAAGAATTGTATAACAAAGCTAATATGAGAAGTCCTGTTTTTTTCATTTTTATAATGAATTTTAATTATTATCTATTACTCTTGGTTTAGCTCTTTAGCTTTTTTTATAATAAGTAGAATATCTGTAATATTGATAACGCCATCATCATTCATATCCGCCGCATACCCATAAAATGAATCTATAGAATTCTTTTTTATTATATGACCGGCCACATGTTTAGCATCTTTCTCATCAATGGCTCTGTCTCCATTTGTGTCCCCCATTTCTATATGATTTTCTGCAAATGTAATATCAAGGGCTATATCTTCATCTGGATCCTCAATATATAGTTGTCCATTTTCCAGTTCTGACAATACATCCACTCCATTTAGTTTTACTTTGAATATCTTATGGTTTTCATTCGGCACCAGCTTTATATAAAAATCCTGATAAGGAGTAAACATTATGCTTTCTGTGTTATTTGTAACAGATACATTATAAGCATCGCAACTGGCTGAACCACCTGTGTTTACCTTGAGAGTTAGAAAGCCAACTGCTTTAATGTTAGGAATTTTATTCCACTCTAGATTTGCATATTTTGAAGCGGTTCCTATTGGAACATACAACCAACAATCAGATGGAACATTATAAAAAGTATTGGATGATATACCTATCGGATTTTTCCAGTGCACCACTACTTTCTTAAGTTTATTATTGTAGAAAGCTCCGGAAGAGATACTTGTAACACTTTGTGGAATATCTATGTTGGTTAAATTACTGCACAGACTAAAGGCATTTGAACCAATGCTCTCCAAATTTGGTGGGAATTGTATATTCTCCATTGACGTACATCCATAAAAAGCCTTAGTCCCGATAGATTCTAATGTCTCGGGGAATTTTACCGTTTTTAATTTGTCGCACATATAGAAGGAAAGATCACCAATGCGTTTAACGCCTTCGGGTATTTCAACATTTACCAATTCTTCACCGTTATAATAAAGGGTTGGAACCGGGTCAGAAACATTTGGCCTGTAAAATGGATGAGATTCATACGGAAATGTCAATTCACACCATTTGCCTATGTCTGAAATATGAACTTCTTCGATATATTCATTGCGAAATACAGATCTGCCAATTTCTTCTATAGCTCCTTCAAAATAAACTTTCTCTAAGCCGTCATTATATAATGAATTTTCCCCTAAAGATGTTACACCATCTTCTATGATCGCTTCTTTAAGATTATCACATAAAACCACAGCATTTGCTCCAAGAGTCACTCCCCTTCCAATTGTCACTTTTTTTAAACCACACTTTCCAAATGCAAGCCAATCAACAATTGTACCTTCACCTTTAATATATACTTCTTCAAGACGAGAACAATCACAAAATGCGAATTCTGAGATATGTAATGGGGTTTCATATAGCAAACCTGTGATTCCTGTCTCTCGAAATGCCTGTTTCCCAATCTCGGTACAAGATACAGGAATCTCTATTGTGCCAGTGAGATTTCTACATTGGTAAAATGCATTGTCGCGGATAGCCTTTATATTTTGGGGCAATTTTATATAAATAAGGGAACTTTGGGCAAACTGCCCTTCTGATATTTCTTCCATGTCGAGTTCTGAAATGTCTAAGTCATATAATACCGACATTTTTTGAAGCAGTGCCCAGTCAGTGCCATTTAATGTTCCTTTTAATTTCAATCGTGTAATAGTTCCTAATTGATACCCTTGCGCATTTAATCTATCAAATAGAGTTCCTGCAGTTTTCACGTTGATTGTTACTACGATATCTGAGGCCTCCACAATTTTGTAACCACTCCAATTGTCTGTGTTCAAATATGTTGTTCTTGTATTTTGAGGAACAAAAAAAAGTATATTACAACCACTGAAAGCGTTATAGTATGTTCTGTCAGGAAGTGCTGGTGGAGTTGTTCCCTCGCAAACAATTGTGCCAAGACGTGAGCAATTTGTAAAGGCATGTTTACCTACATACTCTAAAGTGGCAGGAAAAACAAGTTGCTGTTGATGTAATGTACCATCTGTTCCACTTCTGTTGGAAAAAGCATCATCGCCAATATATCTCAATTGTGATGGTAAAGTAATACTATTGGGAATTGTAGCATATTTAAACATAGCTTCAGGAATTACTGTGACATTGTCTCCAATAGTAACTTCTTCGTATATTTTACCTTCATCAATAAATATATCTTTATTATCCGTTCCTTTCCCCTTGTAATAATAACCCATAAATGGAGGATACCATCCATTGATAAATTCAGAAAAGAATTCAATGTCTCTTCCTAAATGTAGACGCTTCAAAGGACAATCAGAAAACATTCCTCGATAATGTTTTGACATAGAGCCATCATAATTAAGTCCCAATCCATAGCAACATGCCAATTTCAAGGGTGTTGTTCCATCCTCAATAATGAGTGTTGATAAACTCGTACACCATTTAAAAGCTTCGTCACCCACAGAAGCACATTTTCTTGGAATATTAATACTTTTCAAATTGATACAATCGCTGAAAGCGGAATTGCCTATATAACTAATATTCGCGGGCAACTCTATGGATTCCAACTTGTTGCACCAAACAAAAGTAGACTCTTCAATTGAAGTCACTAAATCTGGAATGTTAATAGACTTCAGATTATTGCACCAATAAAATGCAAATGCTCCAATATGTCGAACTGTTTCAGGCAGTTTGATATTTTGAATACTGGATGACTTAAAAAAAGCAAAGGGTGCGACTTCTCTAACCGTATAAGTAATATTTTTATACGTAATTGTGCTAGGTATGTCAAGGTATTGCCATAGATTTTCGCCGGTGTTCCACCATGGATCGTCATAAGGAGGCATGTAAATTGCGTTAGCACGTTCTCTGTCCAGCCCTGTTCCAATGGTGGCTTCTTTAGTATCCGTATCAAGCTTAAAGTTCAGATGCAACTCAGAATCAGAATAGTATTCAATTGTAGCTTTTACAGAATAATTATATCCTACAATTAAAAGTGTTAATAAGAATAGTTTTTGTTTCATTGTCCGTAGAAGTTATATTGTTTTAGGAATCAGTACTAGTACTAATCAAAGCCTTTTCATTCCAAAGTTAAGGCCTGTTATACACTTACAAGAAGCGTGGAACTGTATATTCACATCTTCAAGCTGAGGGTCGTAGGATTACCCGAAATAACAAAGATGATTTCTATAGTCAGTTCCACGCATAGCGTGAAGCTGCTATGTCTATCTCCTGTTATTTCAGGTGTGACAGTGTTTACACTGACCCATCTCAAAAACATTCTGCAATGATTGAAAATTTCCTACGTTTTCAGCTTGCAAGAAAGAGCATAACACTTCTGTTTTCTGCCTCTATGTCTGTCACTCTTTGGGGGGTACTCGTGGTAACCTTCAAGTGACGCTGCAAATTTAGGAATTATTTTTGAAACGACAAAGAAAAATGGTGAAAATCTTTCGGTTACACCCAAATCGGAGGACTACGCGAAGCGCCTGAGCACCTATGGAGCGCAAGAACGTCCTATTACTCGACTTTTGGGAAAACGGTCTGTAAGGCTAAAAACTTATAGCCCAGAGCGATGCCCTGGGCTATAAGTAGGTTATTGCTGTGCAAGCATACCAAAGGGCCGAGCGGGTCCTTCTTCGCACATCATTCAATATTATCGGTGCTCAGGCGAGCAAAGCTCTGAGCAGGGCATACTTGCAAAAGACGAATTATTTATGAATTAGCGAAAGTGTGTGCTCTGCCCCTGGGGCACACCACCGTCAATAGTTGAAGTAGGCGTGACCCTCGCCGTCTATGCCGCAGGCAGACACTGTTACCCTCGTCTCACGGCAGTTGTTGTAGAGTGTTGTGGTGAAACGACCATCAGCCTCGGGCTTGGCATTCGGGTTCCAATAGAGCGTGCGACGATAGTCCTTCGGCTCCTTTGGTATGGCCTTGGAGTAGTCAGGGGAATAGTATTCCTCTGGGTACGCAATGCCATCAAGCACGTAGCGACGGTCACGGTAGGTGTAGCGCTTGGAGCCTTCAGGCATGGGCACAAACTCAAGCGTGATGTCCGGGCTGTTCGTTTCTACCACAGCGCCGGAGTCCGTGCGCAGCTCATAGTCGGTATAGGCGCGGATATCCTTCAGGTTTGTCAGCATCGTGTTCTGAAATACCGCTAACGATGTTGCGGGTTTGTCATACTCGTTGCCTGTGGGAATGTAGTTGCGATAGAAGGATGTGCCATTGACCATAGCACGGATATTGAACATATTGCGACGTCCCATGTTGCCGCAGAGATAGGTTGCCACAGCTACAGGCATGCGCGTAGCATCATAGACACCCAGCATCAGACCATAATCGCTGATGTCATTGTATATCTGATAGATATCACGCACCAATGCTGGCTTATCCATGTCAATCCTTCGCTTGCCGCGACGACGGGCTTTCACAATGACCGTCTGCAGACGATGATCGCCTGCCAGCTTGCTGTTCTCAGGTATGTTCTCGTCATCCTCGTCAAAGAACTGCAGCTCAGGGGAGTTCATCTGATACCATGAGTAGGGCTGTGAGTAGATGGGGAATATCATATCGCGCTTCACGAAGTAGTCAGGGAAGACTCTTTCGTTAGCAAACTGCGGGTCACGGGCAGAGAGATTCTTGCTTGCTGAGTCTGCTGGGTTATAAGCCTTGACAAAGAGAATGGCACTGTCGTAGTACTCTGGCAGATTGAAAATGAAGTGTCCGTTTCTGTCTGTGCGCGCCGATGCAACTGCCAGGTCGCCGTCCTTGGTGAGGTTTGCCTCCACGATAACGGAACGCTTTACACGTCCAGAACCTAACTTCATGTCTTGCTGCGTGGCGTATTCCACTTGGTCGTCAACGGTCTCGGCTGTCAATTCCATGTTTTCAGTGTCTTCATCGTCAGGGCGTACGCTTTCAAAGGATTCATATGATGTCGTACCACCTACCCATTGTTGCATATCCGTTTCTGCCAAATCACTGGTAGTATAAGCTTTCTTGCCGGCATTGGCGAAGTCTGTTTCTAATGCTATTGAAGCTATGTCGGGGATGGTGAGCACGGTGCCCTCAAAAGTGAAACGCCTCTCGGGGAGGTAGCGCAGTTGCTTCTGCCTCTTATACCTGCGCCAGCCCTGCACCTTCATCAGCAGGTCAAGGTTCTGTGCAGCCTTCGCAAGCGTTGCGGCATCAGGCTCTTTGCCACCCTTTGCCATAGGGAAATACTGGGCTGGATAAGGTATGAAGCCTTTCAGTTCTGAGCTTAGCAGCATGTCGGTCATGATGTTTCCATCGTCATATCCCGGCTCGTCGGTCTGTGCATCGTGCACGGAGATGCTGACGGTGGGCAATGGCACATCGCTGCTGGCCTGTAACTGCATGGCAGCGTATGGGGCTATGGTGGTGGTCTTGCCAACGGTACCGCCATCGGCAACAGTAGTCAGCGAAGCCTGCAGGGGCTTGGAGTAATCGTTATTGTTCACAAAGAACAGTCGCGAAGCCAACGGTTGGGCATTGACATCATATACTATCAGTTCGTTGATGCCAGTGGGCAGACCGCTGAGCTGCACTGTCGTATTGCCTTTGATACGCTCAAACTTTATCAGTTTTCCGCGGCACATCACCATATAGGCAGCGGCGCTGATGCCTTTGCTGCGAATGTCGGCACTGTGCTTAGAGGTATTATAAGCTACCGTAGCACCACCCTCCTCTGCCTTGGGCAGTGTGAAACTCCAGTCGCGGTCGTTCCAATGCAACCTTAATGCCGTAGAAGAACCTTGCGGCGTAATGTTAAATTCGCCCTTGCCTAGGTGTGAAGTCTTGACGGTGCGCCCATCGGAGAGGGTGCCCTCGATGTCTATCAGCTCGCCGTTGTTGTCCTTGACCTCAAAAGCGACGTTGCTCGACAAGCCTTTTACCAAGTGTCCGCCCTCGGGATAGAAGGTGACATACAGCGCCTTGTGTTCCTTCAACACTCGCTGCTTGGGGCGCTTGGACATATAGCGCTCGCTGAAATCACCCACGGTATTGGGCTTCTGATACACGGGAAAGACGCGGGAATAGAGTCCCTCAAAGTCGCGGAAGAAGTCGGCAGCAGCCTGAACTCCATAGAATTTCAGACGGTCATTGGTGGTGTAGTCCTTATGCGTCACGTTGAAATTCAGCTGCCATCGCGTGTAGGCCCTAACCTCATAGAAGCCGGAATAGAGCGTGTCAGTCAGTGCAAACTGTCCGCACGTGGCACCATTGGCACTCACGGGGATGTGCTGACGCTCCACAACATAGCCGTCGGGGGACAGCAGCTCCACATAGAGGTACTTGGAATAGTTGGTGGGCTTCAGGTTGTCGGCCCTCACGACGTAGGCCTTGTACCACAGCGTGTCGCCGAGAAAATAGCAGTTATTGTCCGTGTGGATATAGATTTTCTCCTGCACCTGTGGTTTGGATGCAAAGAGCTGTTGCAGGTCATCAAGTGCATCAGCGCTCATAGCCAAAGGCAGGAGAAGGAGAAGGGATAGCAATGTTTTCCTTAAAGTCATTGTATTATTATTTGATTAACTTTCTCAAGTAGCCAGAAGTTACCAAGCCTTGGTAATTGAGTTACCAAGCCTTGGTAATGCGGTTACCAAGCCTTGGTAATCAGTTTACCAGCCTTTGGTAATTCTTACTATAGCCTGCACCCATCAGGGCTGTAGCGCACACCGTTCTTCTCAATCACGATGCGTCCGTTATCAAAATACTTTGCAGGCATCTCTGCCTCTGAAGCATTCTTGTCTGTTATGTGGTCAATGCCGGTAATGATGTCTCCTGCCTCCAGCTTTATGCAGTCGTACATGATACCGTCCTTGCTTCCACCTCCACTATAGGTAAAGGCTACGGTATTCTCACCCACCTTAAGGCCGGTATTGATGAAGTCTGTCGAGAAGACATAGTGACGTCCGCTGTTCACGGCGCTACGATAGATGCAGGCATCGTTGAATCCCGGCTTCCATGTGGCACGCGTGGTTCCGTTCACCTTCACGGTGAGCTGTGAGCCGCTGCCGCTGCAGCCCGCTATTGAGGCGGTGAGATAGACACGTCCGGCAGGACGCTGGTCGAGGTTGAACTTGATGATCCAAGTGCCGTTCTTCTGCGTCTGAGCGTAGTACCAGTCTTTCTTCGGGTCGCTCTGACCTATGGTGTATGTGAGGCTAGAGGGCACAAGTTCCCACAACCCATACTGACGTATGGTGTCTGCCATACGGAACTCGTTGTTGCGGCGGTCGTTCTGGCCTATCATCCATAGCATCTGAGTATATTTCTTCGGTGTCCACTTCACTTCTCCGAGGTCATTGTCGCCAGCCACGACGTTGATGTCGTCCATCTCCAGCATATCGGTCACCTCGCCAGCCTTAGCGTAGGCATAGAGATGGTAGGTGTCAGGACGTACATTCTTTACCTCAAAGTTGCCGTTCTCGTCTGTAAGTGTCCAGAACTGATATCCGTGCATCATCTCCTGTGGTTCCTTACCCTTCTCCTGTGCCAGGATGATACGCACGCTGTCGTTGCGCTGACCGGTAGTAACGTTGAGATGTCCCTTTACGGTACCGCGCTCACGAGGATACAGGTCATTCTCAAACCATTGGTAAGGCCACGCGGCGGCCTCGGCAACAGCCTGGTTGCGGGCATATTTCACGGGGTCGGAGCTATAGGTGGGGCAGATGGCGAACGGGCCATAGAGCTTCTTCTCACCATCATTAAGTACCATTGCCTGACCGCCGAAGTGCTCACCCTGCAGCATCTGTATGGTGATGGGCGACTTGGAGGTAGCATGAACAGTAAGTTCCTGACGGTCTGGGCCGCCGTTAATCCACTCATAGCTCACGGGGATATTGTAGATGCCGTGATACTTGCCGTTGCTCAGTCCGTGCAGAGTGTCGCGCTCTATGTAGTTGGCCCAATTGTACTTGGTGTATATGCTGCCATCAGCCAAACGGTATGTCGCATCCTGTATCTCCTCTTTCTCAGCTTCAGCCATCTCGCTGTTGGATGGTATCTTGCCATTCATGCGATAATCCACATAGCCGTAGAGCAAAGACTCTGCGGTACGGGTGCAGACGCGTGCCTCCTTGATAGGCTCGTTGGCGGAAGTGGCTGTGCCTGTGGCTATCACGTAGGTGTAGAGCTTCTGCACACCCTTGCGCATGATGAAGCCCTGCTCCCAGATGGTGTTGCCGCTGGTGGCGCTATAGAGCACCTCACAATAGTCGGCAGTATTCTTAACGACCGTAATCTTAGACGGACTGAGTCCCTGATTGCCGTTGGCGGTGGTGTAGTCGAAATAGATACCGTTGCTTCCCAACAGTTCCGTTCCACCGATGGTCAATGAACTTACACGTCCGCTGCTGTTAATCTTGGCAATAATCTTGCGGGTACCAATAGTGTTGGTCATGGTGGTACTCATACCGCTGACGGTCATGGTCAACTCATCGGCAGACACAGTACATACCGATAGTAAGGTAAGGCATATCAGGATAATTGTTTTCTTCATTGTCATTAACTTATATATGTATATTGTTATTTATCAAATGTTTACTTTCGGTTGTAGATAAGTTCCAATCCTTGTTTTTCATAGAAAGGGAACTTGCGGTCACTTGAAATCAGAGGCAATTTCATAGTAATAGCCTGAGATATAATAACGTGGTCAGAAGGGTCGTTGTGTTCTTCTGCTTTGTTGATGACTAATTTTGCCATCGTTCGCATAACCTCCATATCTACAGGAATAATGCGTATGTTATAATCATGTTCAATGGTTTCAATCAAGTCAAGAGGCGAACTGAAAAACTTCGATATAAGTTTACCCGCCCTGTATGCTACTATCAACTCTCTAACTGACTCCATGCTAATAAGGAGTTCTGTTTCATAATCATCTAATATCGCATTGACATCACGACAAACGCTTTCCCTGTCATTTGTGGCAAGGAATGTAAAGATATTTGTATCAATCAAATAACGCCCCATCAGTCTTGCAGTCTCACCTTTGAATCAGAATCAAAAGAGAAACCTGAAATCAATTCAATAGTAGGTCCCAGCCTCATGGCTCTTTCCCATGGACTGAGTTTTTCTTGTCTGTTGTTTGCTTCCATCGTCACTGCATACTACTTTTTAAGAAAGGAATAATGAGGAACTAAGATGTACACCATCCTTCATTCCACATTATTCCTTTATAATAATTATTTCTTTAGATTTACTTCACCTGTGCGCCAACAGCGTTGAAGGTGCCGGCAGGTGTCTCAATGACAATCTGTCCGTTCTTTGCAACCTTGCGAGCTGCAACCTTCTCGTCAGCAGACTTGACTGATACGATACCGTCTGGATCGTCAGGAGCATCGGTAGAAGCATAGATCATGATGACGTCAAGACCCTTGTTGTCACTGCCTCCAGCCTTCAGAGTGATGTCTGTAGGAGTCTCTATGGTGATGAGATCAGTCTCTGCCTCTGTCCAGTTGGTAGCATTGGCTGTGAGATACAACTCGTTCTCCTCACCCTCGCCCTTGGTCAGTACAACCTGATGGCTTGCTGTTCCATTGGCATCAAAGATGACACCACGAATCTTATAGGTTCCTGGCTGCAGGGTAACGAGCTTCAGATCCTCTGCTACATAGCCTGCCTTACCCATTGAAGAGCGGATAGCGGCATTGGCATGTGTGCAGAGAACAGCATTCTCCAAATCCTCACCCTCAGAGAGATATACAACACCGGTAAAGTCGGTCTTCTTATATTTGACAACGAAGGTAGTATCCTCGTTCTCACCACCATTGTTCTTCAGGTCGAAAACTTCTTCAAACGGATTACCCTTGGAGCCGTGTGTATAAGCATTACCCTCTGCATCAACAAGCCAGTATGGGTAGTTCACCTTAACATTAGAACCTGTGGTACCTTCTTTCTTGGCAACGAGTTCCTTAAGATCTACAGTCTTAGTATCATCAGAATACTGTGCGATTACATTGTAGTTACGGGCAACCTTTGGCATACCTTCTTCAATGTTAATAGTCTTCAACAAGCAGTTGCTGAAACGGAAAGTGATGTCACCGTCAACCTGCGCTTCAAACTTGTAGTTTGCATAACTGCTACCCAGCCAAATAGAGTCAGCAACACCGGAAGAAGAAACGATTCCGTCAGTAGCAATAGCTGCAGCATTCATTGCTTGAATGCAGGTTGGCTTAGTTTCAGAACCCTTAGTAGCACGGTTAGCATTGAATGTAATCACGTCGCCAACCTTACAGTCAGGAATTACCATGTACTGATTCTTACCATTGAAGCTAATCAGATCCTTGTAGTCTCCATCATTATACTTACCCACATAAAACGCCTTATTTCCAAACTTAAAGGAAAGATCTTCTGTCATAGGAAGAACTGTACCGTCCGGCAGCAAAATCTCTTCATAATTACGAGCGGGCACATAATAGCGTTTGGTTGTGGCATCATTTTTAGTAATATCCATGTACTTGGTCTCATCAGCTCCATCAACTGCGGGATTAGCAGTGGCCTCGGCAACAATCTGTGCTGAGGATGCCTCGTCAATCGTAAATGTCCATGACATCTTACGCTCTGCGCCGCGGGTCAGGAAGTGAAGAACATAGCCACCCTCTGCAGCGCACTCTGCACCGCCAACCTTTACAGACGTAATGGTCAGGGCATACTCAGTAGAAGGCTGAAGCTCATACTCAGCCAAGTCGAAGATTACGCCGCTTGCGAATGTACCCTCAACACCGTCAAACTCGGTACCTTCGATGCCGAAGCTACCTTCGATTGTGAACGCAGTGCTCTCATCAGCACCGGTAACATCAGGGAATGTCACCAGAATCTTACCTGTTGTGGGGCTGATCTTCTTGCCCTCACCAAGGCTGAACTTGATGTCACCCAACACTACCTGTGCCATAGCGCACATGCAAGTAAGGAGCATCACTAAGGAAAGAGTAAAAATTCTTTTCATAAGCTAATTGTAAATATTTAGTTAGTAATTAATTGTCGTCACATTTGAAATGTGTACATTATCCGTTGCAAAGTTACGAAAAATTTATTATCTACCAAAGAAAATGCAATAATTCTGAATAATTTGCACAAAAAACCGTGGCTGATATTCAGATATTCATGTTGCGAGCAACACAAACAGCCAAATATCAGCCACGGCTTATAGTATGCTTTCTATCTCAGCCTTATTGGAAAGGCAGGTAGCAGTTCTGAGTTGTTATGCCAGGAGCATTGTTCTGTAGCATTCTGCTGAGCCAGATGTCTCCGAAGTTTCCTGAGTATGTGCCAGCCATGTTCTTGTGGAGAGCAAGACGGCGCAGGTCAGAGAAACGGGTTCCCTCGAATGCGAACTCCATAGCGTACTCGTCACAGAGCAGGTCCTCCATAGCGTTGATGAAGTCCTCCTTGGTGTAAGAAGGTGTGCCGAGATTGAACTTAGCATAGATGTCGTCAATCTTTGACTTCAGCACAGAGCTGTAACGGTAAGAAGAGTTGATGTAGTCAACAGCACCTGCACCGTGGGCATGGATACCTACGAAGGCCTTTGTCACACCATTGCGGAAGATTTCAGAGTTCTCCTGAGAGAGGAACGGCAATGTGGTCGTAAGCAGCTCGTATGACTCTGGAGTGAGGTAATAGTTCTCATCCATGTGAGACTTCTCTACGTCGATGATCTTATTGCCCTGCTCATCGATAGAGTCATTGCCCTGAGAATCCTTCACGTACTCTATGTAGTAACGGAAGTTAGCCAGCTCAGAGTGAATACCATTCTTCAGCACAGCGAAGGCAGCGTCGGGGTAACCCATACGGTTGAGAGCCTCTGCAAGGTGAAGCCATACGGTAGCGTTACGATAGAGCAGGATGTAAGCAGTTGAAGGCTTATCGCAATATACGTAAGAAGAATCTTCTCCATCACCCTGACTGACGATACGTGCACGTGCATCACCGAGAGGAGCACTCTTAATTGTCCAGTACTGCTTGCCGGTAGTGGATTGTACGGTGTAGTAATAGTGCTGGGCAAGGCGTGCAGAGTCACAGTAAGCCTTGGAAGGCACTACCTGAATATTCTCTGTCTTAGGGCAGTTGAAAATGCTATAGGGGTTACTGGTACGCACATCACCATTCTTATCTGTGCCATAGTAACTATAGCCGAATATAGCAGGAATGTCGGTGGTCTTACCCTGTGTATAGTTCACTGCCATTGGGATGTATGAAATCACATCACCAGCTGCAGCAGAATGCTGGAAAGAATTCTCCCATACAGGCTGATTTGCGTAGAGCGAGCCCTGCTGGGTCTCGTTAAAGTCTGCCGGTAAGTCTGTCAGGTTCTTGAAGATTGGGCTGTACCAACTGTAACTGGTTCTAATCGCATTACAGAAGTTTACAGAAATACCTCTTATGCTCGCATAGTATGGGTCATGCTCTCCGTCATAGCGCAGGTACTGATAGTAGCACTTCGCAGCCTTCTCATATTCGCCAAGCTCCAGATAGAGATCACCGAGCACCACATTGAGCGGTATGAAGCACTTGCCTGGCAACATTTGTTTTTCTACACTTGTATCCCAATTCAGACGACCGATGGAACGCAAAGCGTTATTGAATGTAGGAACTGCAATCTGCTCATCAGAGTAGCGAGCCTTCAGCTTCTCCAGATTCTCTGCCTCGCCAGCAAGTATAGCAGCATAGCTTGCCGGAGCTGTATTGGAGTTGATCTGGTCGATAGTTGTCACAGGCTCCGTAACGTATGGCACATTGCCGTACTGACGTGTCAGCTGCAGGTATGCCCAGGCACGGAATGATGCTACGGCAGCATATTCGTTGCACACTACGTTGCGTGCACCGGTTGTCAGCGTCGTATCGCGGTGTGCCAGATAGTAGTTACAGTTATTTATTACCTTATAATAAAGATATACACTGTCATACTTGTTAGAGACATCAGCCGTGAAGGACGCGAGGTTCTTCAGGTTTGTGGTAGCCTTGTTTGTGGTGGTTACCAAGTCGCCGCGCATCTCGTTCTGGAAGAAATACTGGTCAGCAAGTTGCTGCATGGCCTGCATAATGCCGTAAGCATAGAAGACAGAGTCGGTCTTCTCGCTGAGCGAGGGCTCAAACAGTTGGCGCGAGCTGTCAGACTCGAGCACATCGGAACAGCTTGTTGTTCCGAATATGCCGAGTACTGCAATGATTGAATATAATATCTTTTTCATATTAATCAGGAATTATGAATTATGCATTCTTTAGAGGTTAATCTTAACACCCATAGAGAACATACGTCCCTGAGCGATGTTGCCACCATCGATACCCTGATAGAGCTGGTTGTTGCTTACAGAGAACTCTGGGTCGTTGCCAGTATATTTGGTGATGGTGAAGAGGTTACGTCCCTCTGCCCATACTGATACGCCCTGCAGCCATGACTGCCAAGCCTCTGGGATGGGCACCTGATAGGTGAGCATGAGGCTCTTCAGACGCATGTAAGAACCGTCTTCAATCCAACGGTCAGAGAAGCGGTTGTTGCCCATTGGGTCGCCGTATGCCAGCTTCGGGAGTGTCGTAACCTGACCCTCATAGCGCCAGTGACCGATTTCTGCAACCTGCTGGTTGTAGAGCGTAGCACCGCTGTTGAGGACAGAGCGCTGATAGTTGTACACGTCGTTGCCAACAGTGTAGTTGAATGTCATGCCGAGTGTGAAGCGCTTCCAGTTGAGGTTGAGGAAGAGGTTGCCATAGATACCTGGGTTAGGATTGCCTATAATCACCTTATCCTGCTCATTGATTTCACCATCATTATTCTGATCTACGAAGTTCACGTCACCTGCACCGAAGTATTTCTTTGCTCCGGTCTCGTCAACGATGTACTTGCCCGCAGCGGCAGCCTCTTCGCTGGTAGCGAATACGCCATTGGTCTGATAGCCGTAGAATACGCCTACAGAGTTGCCGACAGAGGTAAGGATATTGTTGTCACCATAGATAGAAGAGGTGAAGTCACCGTTTGCCAGAGCCTTAACCTTGTTGCTATAGTGTCCCATTGTGGCTCCCAGCTCCAGATGCCAGTCCTTTGTAGCGATTGGCTTACCGTTGATACCCATCTCAAAACCGATGTTGCGAACCTTACCGTCGTTGGTCCAATAGTTGTTGATACCACCGATTGGGTTCTTGAAGGTCTTGAGAGTCAGCAGGTCGCTGGTGTTGTGAACGTAGAAGTCGAACCTGAAGCCCAGGCGATTGTGCAGGAAGTTGGACTGCAGACCGAAGTTCAGCTTGCTGGTTGTCTCCCACTTAATCTCCTCGTTACCCACGTTTGTCAACTGGATACCAATCTCGGTGTAGTTGTAACGCACGGTATTGAAAGAGGTACGGGCAGCATAGTTGGAGATATCATCGTTACCGCTCACGTCAAAGCCGACATTGAGGCGCAGGTAATTGACGAAACCGTTCTTCGGGAACCATTTCTCATTGGTCATAACCCAACCGAACTGTACGCTTGGGAAGATGGCCCACTTAGCGCCGAACAGCTTCATACCACCCTTGGCATTCTTACCGAAACGGCTGTTTGCCTCACCCAGCAGAGATACGGTAGCGAAGTATTTGTTCATGTAGTCATAGTCACCGGTGATGTACATCTGCATGCTCTTCCATACATCGTCAGCACCTGTAACCTTTGAATACACGTCATCACCAGCCTTAAGCTGTGGGTTCTTATCGTCTTCACCCTTTGTGGAGTACTGTGTATTGAGGTCGCTGTTGTCGAATGAGAAGTAGTTGTAGCGGAAACCTGCCATAGCGTTGATGCTGTGAGCACCGAACTTCTTGTTCCAATCCACGTGTGTATTGCTCAGGATGTTTGTCTCCTTAGAGAAGATAGACGCAGTCTTGGAATAAACAGTACCGAGATTCTCGATTGCGAATGAAGGCAGACCGATGTTTGGACGGTAGTAAGCCTGAGAGTTACGGTTCAGATAGTAACTGAAGTGTGAAGATACCTTCCAGTACTTATTGATGTCGTATGTCGGTGTGATTGTGACATTGAAGAATGTATTCTCGTTACGATTCTTACGCTCACCGGCACCGTTGTCAAACAGAGCAAGTGGGTTGGCAAGAGAATAGTTACCATTCTTCAGTGTGCTGTAGAGATCATCAGCATCAGATATCAGCGATGTGAAGGCCTCAATGTTCTTGTTATACTGATAAGGGTTGAGCAGTGGGCTCTTTATCAGTGAAAGGAACGTAGGCGATGTCACTGTTCCAGAATTAAGATTTGGCAGGATGCCATCGTCCTGGAGGTTCGTATTGGAACGTGAGAAAGACATATCAAACTTGGTGTGCAGGTTGTACAGCAGATTGATATCAGTGTTGAAACGCACGTTGATGCGGTCATAGCTCGTCTCCCTGACGTTCTTCATCGTCTGGATATAGGCTACAGAGAGGTTGTACATACCTATGTCATCACCACCCTGCACATTGATGCTGTAGTTGTGTGTCAGCGCTGTGCGATATACGTAGTCCTTCCAGTTAGTATCGTTGTGGTAGGTGTTATAGTAGTAACCGTCCTTTGCATCGTTGAGGAAGTTGAACTGCAGTGGGTTCGTGATAGAACCGATACGCTCCTGAACCTCAGGAATTGTACCAAGCTGCTCTGTTGCAAAGTTGCGATACTGTGATGCGTTCATCATTGTAGGAGTGCGTGGAACGTACGTCCAGCCCACTCCGACCTTTGCATCGATACGTGTAGCCATAGACCTGCCGCGCTTTGTGGTGATGAGAATCACACCGTTTGCACCGCGTGCACCATACAGGGCAGTAGCATTCTTCAGCACTGTCACCTTGTCTATGTCTTCAGGAGCTACTGTTGACAGCATGTTGAAGATGTCACCGAGGTGCAGTGACTCACGGCTACGCTGCATATCCAACTCTACACCATCAAGGATGATGAGCGGCTGTGCATTGGCATTGATAGAACTGATACCACGGATGAACATTGCCGCACCCTGCTCCAGATTACCTGAGTGCATTGTGCTGTGAATGTCGGCACCAAGTTTCTTGGTTATCTCTTCGTCAATGGTCAGACCATTTCCGTCAGAAACGAAGCTGTTGGTAGCCGTAATCGTGGTTCCGTCCTCATACATTGAGGCGAAGGCGTTGCTGAGCAAGTTGATCTTCACTTGCTGCAGAGAGTCGCCTGCGATGATAGCCACCTGCTGTGACAGATACTTGGGAGCCTGCACAAAGAGGGATGTGGTGAAGGTAGGCACCTTGATGGTAAACTTACCTTCGGCATCGGTCATGGCAGGATAGCGGTTGTCGTTGAGGGCCTGGATTCGAACACCGGCAACAGGCTTCTTCGTTGCATCGTCAACAACGACACCCTGCACGTTAATAGTAGGATTGTTGTCAACTACGACGGTGCGCTTAGGAGCCTTGAGGCTCGAGCTCTCCTCGTCTTCGAACTCATCCTGTGCAATAGCCACTGTGCTTGCAGTCAAGACAATGGCACAGAGTGAGAGTCTGAGACTCTGACGCTGTAGGAAGTTATATATAGTACTTTTCATAGTCGTCATCATTCTTTATTTGCCCAATAGTCATTATACTCCTTCGGAATGAGATAGACACCGGCAACACGCATCTGCTGATCGTACCTGTTACGGTTCTGGGCAGAGGTATATGTCTTGGTGTGCATCATCATAAGGCTTGGATAAGCATCAGTTCCGGCATAGCAAGCAGGGAAGGTGAACTCGCCCAAGTCTAAGACGTTGACACGTCCTGGGTCGCCCACGTAGGTCAGTGTTGCAGTGCTATTGCCGTCAGCTGTGGTAATTTCATAAGTAGATCTTGCTCCCTGAGGCAGCACTGTATATTGCTGCTTGTTGGATGCATCAGTCCAGCTGAGGTAGAAACGCAGATAGTATGGCTTCGGTGTTGCCTCAGCATAATCATTAGAAATCTGCTCAGGAACAGTTATTACATAGATGTGATACGTAGCAGAGCGTACGCCGTTAAGCTTAAAGTTCAGCTCTGGCTTACCTGTTGTACCGTCAATGTTTGTACTGTCAACAGCATAGTAGGTGAAGAACTTCTCCCTTGCAGGGAAGAGCCACTGGTTGAACATCTTCGGCACCTTGCTGAAGAGAGTATCACGACGTTCCTTCAAGTCTTCAAGCGGAATAGTCTTTTTCAGCGTAGATTCCTTCGCATCCTTTACCTTCAGTGTCTGTTCAGGCATGGTAGAAACGATGCAAGGCACATACGTATCCCATGGATAGAAAGTGAGAGAATCTATCACACGGGCAATACCGTTACTCATCTCGTCAATGTCAACAGTGTGATTCTGTATCTCCTGACCGTTCGTCAGATAGTTACCGGGAGTAGAAAGCAGTGAGTCATCTGGTGAAATTGGGGTGTTGTCGAACAGAGCCTGATTGCGTGGAGTAGAGTTAGAGAACACCAAATTTCTCACGATGTTGCGACAAGTCAGTGAGTCTTGATAATCACTGGTAGTGGTAGCGGGCTCGTCAGCCTTGGCTGTGGTAGCGGTTGTAGAAGAAGCTACGGTTGACTTCTTAGACAAATCCATATAGTCCATCTTGGTGATGTACTTGTAGTATGGAGCTATCTTAGCGTAAGCACCTCTCCAAGCCTGATCGTTTGGAATGAGCATACAGTATGTAGAGTCCTCATTATCCAAGCTTGCACGCATGATGCTGGCAATAACAGTATTCTGCTTTCTCATCACAGAGTCCAGATAGGTCTGCTTACCATCCTTGATAGGACCGATGACAGAATTGTTTGGATCAAGTACCTCTATGTCATACTTCTGAACATACTTCTTCAGAGAGTCACAATCAACGAGGTTGTCGATATTCTCATAAAGATTATTGAAGAACTCGGAGTATCCGCTGATCTTGTGCATCACACCGTTTGATGATGGCAGGTTGATAGCAGTGTAGGGGAATTCGTCAAATGAACTCTGAGTGAAAGCATGGTGCTTCAGGTTCAGTGACACGATTGTCTTATCCTCCAGAGCAGACGATACAGGGTAGTTATACTCTGTGATGTGCTGCTGAATGAACTCCTTGAGAACCGTTGCGCTATCGCTTGCCAGGAGTCTGTCATACTCCAATTGGTCTATGGCATCGTCTGTTGGTGCCCATACGGTATAGAATCGCGGGCTGTTCAAAGCTTCTGAGAAGTTGCATTGCTTTGCCAAGGTGGCAAACTTCGTCAGTTGCGGGTCGCTGCTGATATTCTGCCACAACGTCTGGTCAGCTCCCGCCTGCGAGGATACGGGCACCGTGTTGTAGTCCGAATAGTCAGAGCATGATGCGGCACCAAACATAGTTGCTGCCAGCATCATTATTCCTATATATTTATTTCTCTTCATAATAATTGTCTATGTCAATTATGAATTATTAATTATGCATTATGAATTGGCTTAATACCAGTCCTCTGACATGCTCTGGCTATTGACGATGTCAAGTGGCACGAGCTCAATGAAGTCGAATGACCAACCGAGGTTAGCATCGTTCACCAAGTTCTTGATGCGCAGCCAGTAGTCCTTGCCCTGCTCAAAGCGCTGGGTAGTGATGATACGGCGCAGCATCATCGTACCGTAGCCAGTCTCTGTACGACAGCTGGTAGAACCGATAATCTGCTTTGCTGCAGAATAGATATCGTCATCAGAATAGGTCAGCGGGTCAGTGACTGTGTTATAAGTACCACGTGAGAATGAAGCCGGAGCTCTCATATATCCACGTACATGCATACGCTGGTCGCTCTCCACACCACAGTCAGATGTCTCATCTTCGTCACGGTTGATCACGTCCTCGTAACCAATGGTAGCATCCTCATAAGGATTAGCACAAGCATCGAATGGGATACCCACTGCTACCATGTCAGACTGCTTAGAGCTGTTACCGATATAGAACTGCATGAGTCCGCCACGTGCCATAGGAGGATAGATGATACGCAGCTCATAATCTCCTGTTGGTACATGAGGCAGTTTGATAGCGAAGTCATATACATCCCATCCCTGGAACTGGTCAGAGTTGTGTGCACGCCAAGCACCCATCACGTTGAAGCGGAGCAGAGTACCTGGGTTGTAGCAAACGATATTGTCAAAGAATGTGTTCTCGAATGCCACACGGTTACCGTCGCCACCACCGTTGAGTGTGCTGACCTCAGCAGGTGTTGCACCACGCAGACCGTTATTGATAAGCTCATAGAGGAATGTAGAAGAGTCAAGGCGCAGGCGCTCATAGAGTGCGTTTCTTGCATTCTCGTCATACTTCAGCACTCCACCGATACGATGTATGTATCCGTTCAGAGTCTCAACGCTGTTGTTGCGGTCAACAGGAACACCGGCAAAGATAAGCTTGTGATCTACATCACCGTTACCTATAGCACACAGTCCGAGACGTGATGTCAGGGTGTTGTTGGTCAGATAGCGGTTCAGCCAAAGGTTCTTTGTGGTCTTTGGGTTTGTCTCCCATACCTTCATAAGAGTGTTTGGCAGCATTGTCTCAAAGTACTCCTGTGGCTCGTAGCCGAAGCAGAAGTTCCAAGAAGCATCGGTACTTGAATTCTTCTCATACACGATACGGTCGATAGGCATACCTGCTCGCAGGATGTGGTAAGCCACGAACATGTGTACCACATTGAATGGGTTGGTATAGTCATCACCTGTACTGATGGTGATACCCTTCTCGTTGATATAGTCATACCAAGCGCCGCAGTTGCCATACCACTCGATACACTTCTGCTTCAGGTCATTGAAGTTGTTGATACCGGCAGCCCTCATCACGTCATCAGTCTCAGCGAATACAGTCCACTTAATCATACACTCCTTTGGATAATACAGAGGATTTCCGTCACGGTCATTGTGACTTGCCAGAGAGTAAGTCTTGTTAGTACCATCCTCGTTCTTCTTATTCTCAATCATCAGAGTGTCTGTCAGGCCTGTTGCCTCCAGTGCTGCATAGAATATTGAGAGGTCTTTCTCACCTTCCACGCGCAGCTGATCGTTCATGGTGCGGTCTGAACGAGGCACAACAGTAGAGCAAACCTGCAGCACGCCGTTGATAGCCTCCACGTCACCTTCTACGATAGCAGCAGCATCATTGAGGGAAGTCTTACCGACAAACTCACCGTCAGTGAATGTTCCGACGCGTATGCTACGTCCGATCTTCATCGTTGTCCATGTAGTACCGGTACCGTCGAGGTCGGTCTGCAGGTGCTTCTCACCAGAGAGGTGGAAGCGCACGATATCATCGCAGAGTGAGTCAGGCATCAGCTCCACCTTCTCCATCACGTCGAGGTTATCCCAGTCGGCAGCCTCGGCGATACCGTTGTGCTTCAGTTTTGATTTGGAGATAAGGTACGACTCATCGTTATAGAGACTGTCCAAGTACAGGTCCACGCCGTCGTTCTGTGGAGCGAAGCAGGTGTATTCACCGTACGTGCCCATATACTTGTCGAACTTACTTTTCTCCAACATGCGGTAGAAAGCCGTCAGGTCTTCGTCAGCACGAACCAACTCCGCAATGGTCTTCTGTTCGGCAGAAAAGAGGTTAGAGCCGTCAGGCTCCTCTGTGCATGATGTGAAGCACATCACGCCGACGAGTCCAAGCGCTAACACCTTTCCTATATTAAATATAACTTTGTTCATATCTTCTTTGTTTTTATTTCGAAAATTGTTACACACTTGGGGCAATTAATACTTAGAGTAAGACTTATAAGCAGGGTTCTGTACCAAGTTAGTATTAATTTCCACCTCGTCCATATTAATAGGCATATAGAGATTTCTCTCATCACGTATCTTAGACCTCATCGCTGTAGGTGCCGGATACTTGCGCAGCAGCAGAGCCAGGAACTCATCGTTGTTATTCACGAGAGTGTAATCCTCGTCAAAGAGATGCTTGGTGAGGTCAGCCTGTACGCTGGTGTGGCGATAGTTATAACGCATCAGGTCAAAGAAGCGCTTACCCTCAAAGCAGAGCTCTCTTGCACGCTCTGCGAGAACCAGCTCCTCCATTCTGTCCTTATAGGTAGAATACTTCAGCGTATAGCTTGACCTGTCCTCATCTGAGAGTGCGCGGTCATTCACGAACTGGCAGAGTGCGAACGCCTCCTCATTGCGTGTATCTGTCTCAGCCTTGCCAGCAAGGTTATAGAGCTGCACCAGAGCCTCTGCCTTCATCAGCATCACGTCAGTGAGGCGATAGAATATCCAGTTCTGATATACCGAAGTACGCGGGTCACGCTTTGAGTCAGCAGACTTCAGACCGGAAGACGATGTAGCAACCATCTTACGTACAGCAAACTGCTCTACGCTACTGCTGCCTGCGTCATACACGAACTCGTAGAGTCTCTGGTCGGCATTGTTAATCCACACACCGTTACCGGTACCGTCAACAGTACCGAACTTTGACGATGCCTTCAGATAACCGTAGCTGTCAGATGTTCTGTTTCTGTAACGGAAGTACATCTTGTCCAATCCGGTGTTGTTAGCACTGCTGAGCTTATACTGCAGCTCAAAGATGCTCTCGTCAGCATTCTGACCGTTCTGGCCGAAGAGGTCGCTGTACATCATATTATAAGGAGAGAGATAGTAGTCCTTCTCCGTGTCGTCCTGTCCGTAGCGGTAACGCTTGAAACCGTCCTTCTCGTAAGCCTCTTTCTTGGCCTTGATAACCTTATCGCAGGCATCCACGCAAGCCTGATAGTCAGCTGCATCACGGTTGATAGATGCGCGCCACAGGTAGATGTCTGCCAGGATAGCATTGATACCGTCCTTGTTCAGGTACCCCTTATCGCGCCAGTCACCGTAGATGTTGCCAGAGACAGCATACTGCTCAGCCTCCTCCAGGTCATTGATACACATATTGAGCACAGAGTCCGGCGTTGCCTGCATAGCATTGAGGTCTGCGCTGCTCTCCAGATATGCTCCCGGTGTAACGGGGATATCGTGGAACACCTTTGTGAGGTAGAAGTAGCAGAATGCTCTCAGCGCGAGTGCCTGAGCACGGTTTGCCAGATAGTCATCCATTGTATAGTCAGGGTCAACAGCCACAACGCTCTCTGCTTTCTGCAGCACGAGGTTACAGTAGTTGATGGCTGAATAGAACGGATACCAAGTGGTAAACACGTTATCGGTCTCTATGTTCAACGAATAAATCTGTGCCAATGCGATTGGACCCAGATTCTTTGCAGGAGTAGTAGAAGCAGGGAGGGCAGATGTTACGACGAGCTCATCGGAACGGAAGTCGCCCCAGATAATCATGTTACGTATTGCCACCTCGTCGCGCAGCTGTGCATACGCAGCAGAGACGACAGCGCTCACCTCGCTCTTCTTCTTCCAGAAGTCGTCATCGACTGTCTTGTTTTCCGGCAGGATAACCGTGTCAACGCAAGAGGTCAGCGCGATGCATGCCAGTATGATTGAAAATATCTTTTTCATATTCATTATTGTCTTTTATGATGATGTTACAACTGTTTTAGAAGCCGAAGTTAAGGCTGGCAGTGACAGACTTAGACCTTGGTGTTGTTGCTCCGTCGTATGTAGGCTGATATGTCTTGCCTGCAACCTCAGGGTCAATACCTGTGTACTTCGTCCAACAGAAGAGGTTGTTCATAGTCACATAGGCAGAGAGAGTGTTCAGACCGAGCTTCTGCACCTTCTTCTTTGGGAAGCTATAAGAAATCTGCAGGTTCTGGAAGCGCAGGAATGAGCCGTCCTCCACGAAGCGTGATGAAACCTGATAGTTATAGCCTGCGCCATAGAGTGCGCGTGGAATCTGAGTCACGTCACCGTCCTTACGCCAACGATAGGTTACAGAGGCACACTGGTTCTCTGTTCCTCTCATGCTCTCGAGTGACATGCGGCCCGTATTGAGGATCTTGTTACCCCAACGATAGTTGAAACGTGCAACCAGCTTCCACTGACCATACTGCAGTGTGAGGCTGAAACCACCCTGCATCTTAGGCAGTGAAGAACCGAGATACTTGATATCCAGCTCGTTGATGTTACCGTCATGGTTCACATCCTCATAGATAGCGTCACCGCCCTTGAAGTTATACTCTGTATCACCATAGTAGTAAGCCATGTGCTTTGGCACTCCGGTATTGGTCATGATGACGTGGCCGTTCTCGTCAGTAGCTACAGGGAATGTCTTGCCCTCAGCCAGCTGCTGGTTGATCCAAGCCTCATAGTTCCAATCGTAAGTCTCGCCGCGTGCCTCTGCCTGAGTCTGCTGCTGTATCTGCTTTGTATTATAGTTGGTCAGGTAGTCGTATGAGTACTGATAAACACCCTTACAGTTGTATCCGTAGATAGAACCGAGCGGGTCACCCACAACGACGTGAGTCAGCATAGAGCCTGAACCGATGGCGCTGAACGTTGGCTCTGTGTTCAGAGTGTTGAGCACGCGCTGGTCCATTGACTTCAGCTTGTTGATATTCTGAGCCAGGTTGAAGCTTGCAGACATAGAGAACTTGCCGGACTTGATGAACTTGTTACCGGTGACGTTCAACTCCCAACCTCTGTTCTCCATCTCACCTACGTTACCGTAAGAAAGAGCAGTAGAGCTGTTCCATGTTGCAGATGTCGGGATTGGCAGGCTCTTCATGATAAGATCCTTGGTCTTCTCATTATATATATTAATGTCAATCTCGTACTTGTCATCCAGGAAGCCGATATTGAAACCGAGGTTCAGACCGATCTTCTTCTGTGGACGCAGGTCATCGAGCTTCATGCCGCTCATCGTGGTGTAATAAGCATCACCATAACGTCCTGCACGAGAGGTGTACTGGTTGAAGTAGTTCTCTACAGAAGCGTTGGAGCTACCTGTGATACCCCATGATCCACGGATACCGAGCATTGATACCACCTTGCGCAGAGGCTCAAAGAATTTCTCGTCGCTCACGTTGTAACGCAGAGAGACAGATGGAGAATAGAACCAAGGGTTCTTAGGTCCGAACTTTGAGTCACCGTCGGCACGCAGAGAGAAACCTACGCTGTAGCGTGACTTATAAGAGAAGTGCGCGTTATATACCCAGTTGTGTGATGACCACTTTGTTGTACTTGGCTGGTTATTCATATCCAGCAGGTGAGCGTCAATGGTTGACGCTGTGATACCGTTAGGAATAGAACTCTGTCCCAGGAACTGATATGTATTCCTGTTTGTGTTAGCCTCATAGCGTGCAAACATGGTGAGGTACAGGTCCTCATTCTTGAATGCCGGAGTGAAGGTCAACTGCAAACGTGAACCCATCTTGAACTGGTTCGTTTCAGCATTTGTAATGTAGTTGTAGTCATTGTCGGTATAGAAACCGTTAGACAGGCTGCCTGGCATGAATGTAGGCAGGGACTTTGCGAAGATATCAAAATATACGCGTCCGTTGAATGTCAGGCGGTGCTGGCCGTTGCCAGTACCCAGGAGGTCATACTTGATCTCAAAGTCAGGCACGATGCTGTAAGTCTGTTCCTTCTGCCAAGACTTGTTGGCGTAAGCCACTGGGTTACCGATGTTTACGATATCAGAGAGTTGCTCAGACGTATAGTTACCGTCGTCTGGAGTTCTGCCACTCACGATAGGATTCATCAAGAAGAAGTCATTGGTCATGTTGCCATAGCGGTCATAGCGATAGATGCTTGAGTTAGGAGCCATCGCCAGCGCCATTGGCAGCAGGTTGTTGTGGGAGCTGTTGTCCTTACTGCTACCGAGGGTATAGTTCTTCAGGTTATCAGTGTATGTCAACGCGAAGTTGGTAGAGAACCTGATGCGGTCAGACACGTTGTAGTCCAACACGAGACGTGTTGTCAGACGGTCCATGCGCTGCTTTATCACAGTACCCACCTGGTGGTTATAACCTGCAGAAATACGGAACTGTGCCTTCTGTCCACCACCGGTGACACTGAGGTTAGCCTCGTGCTGCTGACCGAACTGTGTGATGGCGTCAACCCAGTCGGTGTTCTTGTTCCAGTTGTTTGCCTCGGGCCATGACTCTGGGCGGATATAATTGATTTCGTTGATGGTAGATGTAGCCTTTGTGCTCTGTGTCGGGTTATAGAACTCCTCCTTGAGCATCATCGTGTAGTTATCACCATTCAGCAGTGTATATCCCGTAGGCATCCATGTGCCGGTGAACTTATATCCGATGTTCACTCTTGGCTTACTGCGGCGTCCGCGCTTAGTGGTAATCTGGATGACACCGTTAGCACCCTTGGAACCCCAGATAGCCGTAGCAGCGGCATCCTTCAGCACCGTGATGTTTGCGATATCATCAACGCTGACAGCGAGCAGAGAGGAGAAAGCCTCCTCGTCGGCATTCTCAATATCGATATCATCGCTGTTGTAGTCGAAGATTTTGTCATCAACGACAATCAGCGGCTCTGCGCTACCACTCAGGGTGGAGACACCACGCAGACGCATAGATGTACCGGCACCGAGGTTACCAGAGTTGCTTACGATATCCAGACCGGCAATCTCACCCTGCAGTGCCTCGTCGGCTGAGGTGAACGCCATACCTTCCACGTCCTGGAGGTTGAAGGTCTGCTGTGATACCGAAATCTCGCGCTTGTCAATGCTCAGACCGCCAGAGTTTGCACGACGGCCACGCACGGTAACTTCGTTAAGAGTGGTCTTCTCATCCTCCAGCTTGATAGCGAAGGTGACATTGTCACCGATTGGAAGTATCTTTGTCTTACTTCCTACGTATGAGACGACGAGTTTGTTCTTCGGGTTCTTAATCTCCATAGAGAAGTTACCCATCATATCAGTCTGTGTAGCGCTGACAATACGGTTATTGGCATCGCGTTCCACCACATTGGCCAGCATCACCGGACCCATGGCGTCTTCCACCGTACCTGATATGACTGTTCCTTGTGCCATCATCACCTGGGCGACGATGGTGAAAAGGAGTGTCAATAGGATTTTAGATTTTGACATAGTTATGTTAGTCTTTTAGTTTTTATCTCTGTTAGGGGGCTTAATACTTCCTGTTGCTGTTGAAGCAGAGAGGCTTGTCAATGCCGTGAATGGTCACGTAGGAAGACTTCTCGATGACGTTGTACTGGCCGTACTGTGAGTCATTCTTTGAAGTTACGGTGATGTCACGTGCAATGAGGTTGGCATCCTTTGAAGAAGCGTTGACGGTCACTGCAGTGCCTGAAGCGTCCTTCACAATCAGCTTGTTGTCACCACCTGATACCGACAGAGTCTGTGCGATACCGATAGAGTTAGAGCAGAAAGTAGAGTAAGCAGGCTCCGGAGTTGTCAAACCCGTCTCCGGGTCATAGTTCTTGAAGTATCTGTCAGCAAAGAGAGAGCTGTTCTGGGTGTGATAGCGCACGAAGCGAGACATAACGTCAAGACACTCCTTCACGTATTTCTTAGCTTCGTCCTCGCTGCTGAAGCCGGCACTCTGCCAGTTATTCATTGCTGCGAGCACATCCTTCCATACTGGGAGCCCCATGTCTCTCTGTGCTATTACCATTGCCTCGTAGGTAGGAGCATAGATGGTATAGTTGTAAGCGCTGAGCATAGCCCAGTTATCTTGATCGTCAATCACGCGGTATGGCTTCAGCTTGGCTGCAACGTTCTCACCCTTTTCACCGGTCAGGATACCGGCAAATGAGTAGAGGTCCTCATTATTGAACTGCAGGCAGAAGTTGAGGAAGTGGTCATACTGTGGTGGGTTAACGTCATAGTCAGCATTCTCGTCATAGAAGTCGTACTTACTGTCTTCCAGAGTCTTATACACGCCGGTGATAGTGGGCTGCATAGGATAATTCAGACGATATACGGTACCGTTCTCTATCTTTGCGTCAGCGCTGTTCTCATCGAATACCTCAGTGATGGTGCTCCACTGTGATGGGTCACTGATCTGTGGGCCGCCGGCAACCTTGTTGTCAACAACCATGATGGCACCGCCCTGCTTGGTCTTATAGAACTTGTTGCCATAGAGACCATAAACCGGGTTGCCCTTACCTGTCTCCGTTGAGTCGGCAAGCACGATGGTGCAGTAGTCAAGGAAGTCCTTGATCTGAGTGTTGAACATACCGGTCTCTATGTTAATATCCTGAGCGCCAGCAGTTTCTGTATAAGAAGAAATAGAATTGAATGGACCTGTGCCGTTATAGATATACTTCTTTACCAAAACGTGGAAAGAACCGTCGGCAGTTGGGTCAAACTTGAAGCGCAGACCCTTCAGCTTACCGTCTGTATCCTTTACTGATGCAGGGTCAATGATGATAAACTGATTTTCATTGTCTGTAGGAACGAAGAGACCATAGCGGGCCTTCATAGAGAGCAGATAGTAGTACATATCAGCACCCAGCTTTGAGCCTACACCTGCTGTGGTCTGGTGGTCGTTGAGCATCTCACCCATCGTGCGCATGTCCTTATATACAGAGGCAGGGCCGAGGACTGAGTTATAAAGCTTTGGACCGAAGAGCTTGTTCATCTTGTAGATGACACCGTTGTTGGCGATGGTGACATCATAGTTACCGTCAGCCTTCTTTATGATATCGTCCTTCGTAACGTCAAGGAACTCAAAGGCGTCGTTCTGCACCGTAGAGAAGTTGCTTGGCACCGTCTTGGTCAGATAACCCTTCATCACATTGTTCAGAATGCTGGCAAAGATTGACGGGTCGCTGTTATATACTGCGTCAAGATGAGTATCGAGGTTCTCAGCTGTGATAGGCAGGCCCGGAGCACCGAGGTTCTTCAGGATGTATGCTGCCTCGTTGAGGAAATAGTCCTCTACTGCATCATCATCAGGAGCCAGGAATGCTGCAATCTCTGCCTCGTCGGTAGTGGTGCTACCCTTCAGCGTAGGATTGTAGTAGTTCCAACCCGGGTCAAAGTCCAGCAGCTGGTTGTCAGCAACGGTGACACCGCGAGAAGGCTGTGACAGCTTTGCGCGCTGTGAGTTCTTGCTCAGGTAGCGGATAGCGAAGACGGTATCCTGACCCAACACAGAAGCACCAGCACGATACTGCTCCGTCAGCGTCATGTCTGGATCTGGGAAACAGTAATAGTCCAGAATGCGTGAGATATAATGTGTTTCGTCATCGCTGCGCAGCACCTGTGACATGTTGCCCGGATTTACGAGCACCTTGTCAAGCTGATGGATGTAACCGTTCTGACACACCACATCACTCTTAATCACCTTACGGTCAAAGATATATGCATCTCCGTCAACATAGTCACTGCCGGTGAGAATCTTGAAATCACTGTCATCGCCGGTAACGGTCATGTTGTTGTTCAGCATGTACTCACCGGTGAAGTGTACCATAGGTGCTACGGTGTTGTCGAAGACTGCCAGCAGAGAGCCGCGACCGTCTGTCTTGAAACGGTTGAAGTACTTGTTGTTTGCCGGCAGGTTCTGAGAGAACCACGGTGTCACGCTATAGGTGAGACGCATGTTAGTGGGGTGTTTAACCAACTGACCCTGCAACACTTCACCCTGACTGTTCTGCTGGTTAGACAGCGAACCGACAAGGATAGCGTTGTCAATCATCGTAGAGAAGAGCAACTCTGCTTTCTGCGAGTGAGTCAGCTCCTCATAACTGCTGACGCCGAACTTGTTGTTACCACCTTCGAAGAACTCTGCGAAGGCTTCATCATTGGCTGGGAAGATAGTCTTACTACCGGTCTTACCAAGCACCTCTGCGTAATCCAGATCATCAATCAGTCGGCAGTACGTATTGAACGTACCAACCAACTGTGATGGTTGCTTCAGCTCCTTGTAGATACTCTCGCCAAGCCATGATGGCAATTCACCTTCCTCCTGTGGCACGATGTAATCCTTCGAACAGGATGCCAGTCCGATGCACAGCAGGGATGCATACAAAAAGAGTTTTTTCATAAATGATTAATTAGTTTATTTAGTATTTCTGCGTTTGTTAGTAGTGGGCAATGCATATAATATATAAAGGTACGCACGCGCGAGAGATACACGCCTTCGTGACGCAACACCTTGGTACACTATACATCAATCTGCAAAATAACAAAAAATTTATCAAACTTGCAACATTTTAACAAAATAATTTCAAAAAATGGAAAAAATGCATTAAACCTTTGGTAACCTAATAAAATCTAATAATACGTATTTGATATTAAATATAATAATTTGATATCAGACGATAGAACTACGCGCTATAGCATTTGTTCTATTTTTCCGCAAAAAACCGCCGAAAAAGCATTGTTTTTCGCCAGAGTAACTTTAACGTCGTAATAGACCTACTTTTACCTCCTAAAAGACCTACTTTTAGGAGGTAAAAGACCTGCAATCAGAGGGTAAAAGACCTGCTATTACAACCGCCTGTAAATTAAGCAGTTACAAAAGGCACTTGCCTCCATTTTCCACAGAAAAATAGAACAACGTCCTGAGTCAATTTAGGTAGTGAAACGCCCTGCGCTCGGCCCTATGGGACGCTTGCGTAACAACGTGGAGCAAGAAAGGGCAAAAGCCTATAGCCCAGGGCGTTGCCCCACTTGCTAAAGTCGAGTAAAGATTGAAACCACTAAACAAAACCGACACAAAAATCCCCCGCAAGGATCAATACCTTACGGGGGATTTCTATTGTTATTTATATTCCCTTTCCCATTACGCCCTTGACCATTCTCATCTCCCTCCCCTTGGGGGAGGGCTGGGGTGGGGCTATCTCCCTCCCCTTTGGGGAGGGCTGGGGAGAGGTTACTTCACCAGTGCACCAGCAGCGTTGTACTTGCCACCGATGATAATCTGACCATTCTCAAGAACCTTAACAGGAGCCTCCTTAGCGTCAGCAGCCTTAGCATTCTCGATGCCTGATGGGTCAACCGCACCGGCCTGAATCTTACTGATCTTCAGGTTGTCAAACCAGCAGCGACGACCAGAGTTGTTGTAGTCAGACTTAACAACGAAAGAGGTAAGAGTAGCCTCAGCGAACGGCTTCTTTTCAGAGGTCTGTGACTTGCCGTTAGCGTTTGTTGAGCAGTACATGCTCTTCTCACCAAAGTCGAAGACAATCTCGAAGTGAGTCTTGTTAGTCTCAACGCAGATAGCATCGTTATTAACTGCGCTGCTTCCAAGTGCAGGAATCAAGCCTCTGTCAAGACCAAATGTGTTGACTACCTCAGTGCCGCTATACTTGCTTATGAAGAGAGCAGCAGCCTCAGTTTCACCGTTATAGATGTAGAATCCAGCATTCTTACCGCTCAGGCTACCATAGTAATAATCAAACTCCACCTTGAGGATGTTAGAATCCATTGAGCCTGTGCCATTTGTAGGATCAAATGTTACAGTACCAGAACCGTTACCTACGCGGAGAACATCGCTGAGGATCCGCTCGCCGTTTGACCAGAAGCCCTTCTCAAATGATGTGCTGTTTTCGGCTCCTTCACCGTTGTATGTATCGAAATCCATAGTGCCTGCAGCGCCGCTGATGCTATAGAGCAGGGTCTCAGGATTCTGTACAGGATCCTGTACGAAGTCAATGTCAACGAGTGTTGCCACTGCAGCAGCAGGAACACTTGCCTTGAAGATTTCTACTGCGTCAGCCAGCTCAGCGTTTGCGGCAACGACAGCTGCTGCATTCTCCTCGCTGTACTGAGCAGCCTGCATCTGAGCCTGGATGCCCTTAGCCTTGTTGATAGCAGCGGTCAAAGCGTCCTTACCTGTAGCTGCGTCGTAAATGCGCATTGCCAGTGTCTGCTCTGCACCGTCAATAGCAGTCTGCATTGACTCAAGAGTATCGTTAACGGCTTTGAATGTGCGATTAGCTGCGATGATGTCCTTCACTGCTGCCTGATATACCTCATATACCATCAGACCATTGTCGTCTGCTGTGGTCTTAGTATAGTATGGCTCGTAGGTAGCGATGATCTCGTCCTGTGTCAGAGCCTCGTAAGCAGTAATCTTTGGAGTCACAGTATCTACGCAAGCCTGCAGCTCTGCCTTGCCCCAATACTTCTCAGGATTTGCAATGCTCTCAGTGGCTGAAGTGATATTGTCACGACCAGTCTTAATCTGCTCGCGAACGTCAGCCTCATAGCCTAACTGCTTCTGGCTGTACTTGTTGTCGTTCTTACACAGAAGAGATGCGTCAACGACGTATGTCACAGAGCCAAGAGTCAGACCCTGATATGCCTCCTTACAGTATGCCAGCATACCAATCTCAAATGTAGCGGTCTCGTTAATGTTTGCAGTAATATAGAAAGGCTTCCTGGTGTTAGGCTCAAGGTCCTGTGTTGCAGAAACAAGAGTATCGGTCACAACGTCATCAACAACCTTTGCGATATATGCGATACCGTATGCTGGCTTCATGCCATCGTCATGAGCCCAAGAATTCTTCACTGGCTCGCGCATAGCAGCAGCAGCCTTAATAGAGAATACGTATGCACCAGGAGTGAGCTCCTTACGCATTGTTACACCCTGCGCTGTTGTAGGTGAACCGTTGTTCCATGTGGCTGCATTCTGGAAGTGACCCAAATCCCAGGCACCCTGACCTTCACTCTCCCAGAAGCCACGACCACCAGGCAGACAGGTCCAATCACCGATTTTGCTTGCCTTCTGTGTCTTGCCAGGCCACTTATTCAGATAATTCTGTGGGTTAGTAGCCAGATAGTCATCCATATTCTGGTCAAGGAACTCTACCAGAGTCGCGTCAGCGGTTTCCAAAGCTCCATCAAGTTCCGTCTGTGCAGACTGATCACCAATAGCATTCAGAGCTTCAAGAGCATCATTGATACCGAAATCAGCGAGGATATCCTCTGACCATGCATACACATTCTTATACACATTAATCTTCGCCAAAGCAGCATCGCGAGCACGAAGGTCAGCTACCTGCAGAGCCTCGGCAATCTGGAGGTCAGCAATGTAGATGTTGTTTGCCATACCAGAGAATGAGATGAAATAAGTGCGAGAGGTACCATCACCTACGATAGCATAGTTGTAGGTCTCCCAATTGTCTGTCGTCTCCTCTGCTGTGTTGCATACAACAACATCATTTGTGCCAGCCCATACACCGTCTGAGTTACCTTCTATCTTTACAAGATTGATAGAGGTATCAGTGGTCTTAACACGAGTAGTAACGGTCTGAGCACCCTTCATCTTGAAGCTTACAACGTAAGAGTTACCAGCACTTGTCGGGGTAAACTTGAAATACATACCTTCACCGGCAGTAGCGTCAAGGCTGTATGCACAATTCACACCAGGAGCAGGACCCTGCTCTGCATCAATTGCGAAAATGTCCTGAATGGTCTTACCCTCAGCAGCTGTGATTACCTCCCAGCCAGAGAAATCTGTGAAAAGGCTGGTGGCTACTGGAGCACTCGTAATCTGGAAACGTCCCTGAGGAGTGTAAATGTACTCTCCTTCAGTAAGGGCAAATCCAGAAACAGCAACGCACAATGCCATAAAGGCAAAGAGTAAACGTTTCTTCATAATTGTTTTGTTTTTAGTTAGTTTATAATTAGTTAGTTTATAAAATGTATAATAAAATAAATGATAATCAACGCTGCACAATTGGCGGACAACTATGATATACGAGTGCAAAGGTACAGAAAAAGCGGGAAAACAAGGTTAAGAATAAACTTTTTTAATATTTTTTATGAATTAGCTCTCTGTTCCGTGATTATTTCTTGAGTATATCATCGCAGAAGAATTAGAAGCACTATGTCGCTGTGTCATAGGCGAGGAAGTCCACGTACCCGTGTGGATGCTCTCCAACAATGCAGACTAACGGTCTCAAGCGAACAGAGGAGGCGACGTGTCCCCATTAATTAAATGTACGTGTACATTATTTATATTAGTCAGATACGAGATTATTCTGTTGGTGACAACAAACAAACAGGCAAAGGAGGCAAAGCTTCGGATTGACCGGCTTTGCCTCCTTACTATTCATGAATGTCACTAAGTGGTGACGATTACTTTACCATAACGGTTTCAGTCTCAGTGTTATCACCATTTGCTATAGACACAACGTATGTTCCGCTGGCAAGTCCGAGCTTGTTGACAGTACTGCGTACCGCGTTGCGCTTAGCACTGAAGGTGCGAACTAATACACCGTCAACGGTGTAAACCTTACATCCTACAGTCTCAACAGCTGATACATTCTCTACCGGAGTAGCAGCAATGATGCGGAGCACGCCTGTTGCTGCCTTCACACCTGAGGTATCCCACTCCATTCCTGATGGCAGAGCCGGCAAATCAAACTCAAGTGTAGAACCACTGAAGGTCTTAGCCTTCCACAGAGTGAACGAAGCCCCAACCTTCGGTGTGTAACTGGAAGCCAGGATGACTTTCAGCTTACCATTGAAGGTAACGCCATTGGTAACCTCTAGATAAGAATTCTTGGATGATTGGATGAAGAAATTAGTTGTAGAACCTGCATCAGACTGGAAGTAGTTAGCACACTTGACAGTACCGGCAGATGTCTCTGTGTAGGTAGAGCCGCATGGCTGGAACTCTGCACCAGTCATCACACGGATAGAGTTCACCTGTCCCTGACCGAAGAGACGACCCGTACCCTTTACGATAGTAGGAGTTGCACCGTTGAGCAGAGCAGTAAACTTAGAGTCGTTGAACATCACGGTGCCATCTTCGATAGTAAACGTACCGTACATATTGCCAACGGTAGATATGGTCATCTTGCCCTTACCGCGCTTGGTGAGCGGTGTTGCACTCTTTGATATAGTGCCACCATAGTCATCGGTGCGGTCAGACGTTATACCAATCTCTGTAGTGAGCTTGAAGTCCTCATCGTTGTTGACTATCCACGTACCAGTACCTGTGACAGCGCCTGTACCACCAAGAGCCTTAACTGTTATGCTCTTGCCTTGGTTGTCGAAGCGCACATTAGGCAAGACATTCACAGTTGCCAAAGGCAGACCCTTTGAGTTGCGGTACATGAAAGCCGGGTCATAGGATTTCTTGTTCTGACGATTCTCCTTACCTACGTTGATAGTACCGCTGAACTGGCTCCAGTCACCATCGTAGTAGCAACGCACACCGCCAGTATAAACATTGAACGTGCCAGAACCGGTCAAGGTACCGCTATATACTCCACGGAATGAACCGTAGAATGTGCCGGTCTTACCCTCTGGCACAACGAAGTTGGTAGTATTGGTCACACCGCTGCCACCTTCCTGATTAGCTCCCCAAATGATACCACCTTGGAATTCTACTGTCTTAGGCAGAGCTTCCACATTATTAGATGCGTAATTGGAAGTCACACGTCCACCCGTGACTATCATCTTTGCGATATTGGTAGCAGTTGTACCCGTCTCAAGGGTACCAGCACCGCTCTTGACGAGTGTTGCTCCTTCGCCGTTGATTGCCTTATTGAATATAGCACTCTTGCCGGAAGGTACATCAACGGTTGCCGTGCCGCTGATATTCAGTTGCTGATCGGTAATGATGATACCGTTGGTGCGCAAAGTAGCACCATCGTTCAGCGTAATCTGCTGGTTAGCATCACCAAGTGAACCAAAGTTCTGACCTGAGTTGTTTGCCAGCAGGGCCACAGACAGAACACCGGCATTGACGGTGGTATTGCCAGAATGGTTGATGTTATTGAGGTTGACAACGCCAGCACCGTTCTTAACGATAGGTGCATTGCCCACGATGCTGTCACCAATGAATATATAGGCTTTCGTCTCGTTGCTGAAAGTAACATCAGCAGGACTTACCGCTCCCTTGATGATAACATTGGGGTTTGCGGCATTATCATTGAATATCACATGGTCACCCTTCGCTGAATAGGTAGGTGCTCCATCCATGAGGAAGGTCTCACTGACAGCCTCCTGCCACTCACTCTCGCTTGCCGTACCATTCCACTGCACCGTGCCTGCATCGCGCGTGCCTTCTACCACCAACTGCAACTTACCGTCGTTGTAAGCCAGAGAAACTTTCTTAGTGGCTTCAAAGCCCTCAAGGACAATCTGGGAGATGTCACCCTCTACCTTTCCTATAGTACCAAGGTCGTAAGTGCCTGCCTCAATATTGCTTGCTCCCTCGAACTGCAATACCGGTGCCTTGTAGCGAGGACCATACTCTATCCACACCAAATCTGTCTTTGCCTCTACCATAAGGGCGTTGGCATTAACCTGGTCAAAGGAACCATTAGCGAAGTCAAAGACGATGCGTGAACCGAAGCCCATCTCAAGAGTTGAAGTGGTGATGTTGCCTACCTTGCCCTGTCCGCCGGGGAATATAGAAGCATTATAATCAGCCTTCAGGCCTGCCAGGAACTTGCCGCCGTCACTGATAAGCTTGGTGTGACGATTGAGCCACAGAGGGCTGGACTCGAATGTGCCGTCGAACTGTAACGTACCGTTCCACACATCGGTAGCTCCTGTGTGCTTCTCTGTAACATTAGGCAGTACAAGGACGCCCTCACCCTGCTTCACCAGACGCATGGCACCACCAAAGGCACCGCCGGTCAGCGTTGTGGTGTAGGTGGTCACTGTTTGCTCGGGCAGCTTAGGTGTAGAGCTGGTGGCTTGCTGTGAACCGCTGCCTGCCACAAGTGCAGGTGCATTTACGTAAAGCACGTTAGGAGCAGCGCCATCCTGAACGCTGACAGTCTTGTCCTCATAACCGGAGATAATCAACTGGTCACCCCCACTGATAGAGCCGGTCACCTCAGTACGGCCCTCAAGCGTGTTGGCCGGTGGCTCATTGGTGATGCCCTCCATCTCTCCGAGGAAGAAGCTGGGGTGAGGAGGCTGGTTATAGCCTACACACTGCCATGTCATGCCGTTGCGATACTCGTGGTCATACCACAGAGAGGTTATAGCATGTGGAGAAGGATAGTTGGACATATAGATGCGAAGAGAGCTATTTCCCTGACGTATAACAAGTTCCTCACGCCAGTCACCAATAATATCACCTAAGAAACTGGGGTTGTTCTTTGATGAATTATTAAGATTACCATAACCGCCCCAGCAGCGACTGTTCGTATATGATCTGTTGGTACCGACCTCTTTTTGTCCCGGTGCCTTATACACATAAGGTGAGCGCTCCTGGGCTCCCGGTGAATCCATAAACTCATCGAGCAGATCACCATCCCAGTATATGCGCATATTCATATAGTCATCGTTGGACATGTTCATGCCAGTAATGTTCTTGTCGGCCACAAGACTGATGACATCATAGCCGAAGGTATTGCCGATAGCACCAGGATAGGTATTCTGGAAGTTACCTGCCATACAACGTCCATTGTCGCCACCTGAGCCGGTAGTATAACGCAGCGTGGAAGTCATGCCGTCAGTATAGGCTATGCCAGGCACAGTAGAACTCTCAAGACAGACAAACTGCTCCAGTCCCCAGCGGTATGGGTCAAGGTCACCGCAATGCTGGGCATCACCATGACCGAAGCCGGTGGTAGAGAGGCCGTAGCCGTTGTCATCAATTATCATAGAACCGAAAACAATCTCGTCACGACCGTCCATATCAACATCGGCAATGGCAAAGTTGTGGAAGCCGTTGCCAAACCAAGGTGAACGAGAGTCATAGCAGTTCCAGCGCCATATCTGAGTCAACTCGTGAGTGGTAGGATTTACATTCAGTGCGCAGAACTTATGGCGGGTGTAACAGCCACGACCAAGGAAGATACTTGGGTTACGGCCATCAAGATACGGCGCACCGAAATAGTGCTTGCATGCGCGGTGACCTGTGTCACTGGTGCCCCATACAGTCGCGTAGTTACTCTCACCCTGCTCATAGCGTGGAAGCGGATAAGCCATTGGAGTCCAGTTATCTGAACCATCCCATCCATAAGGCTCACCGGTTGTACCATTTATATATAAAAGATATTCGTTACCTTCCTTGGTATATTCATCACGGGGAGCATAGTAGTCCATGTTGCCGATTTTGATAGTCTTACCTGTTGCCGTATGGATAATCATGTTATCCGCACCACGCATAAGTGCCTCAGCCTTGCCATCACCGTCCCAGTCATACAGTATCAGGTCAAACTGCTCATCAGGACCAGCCATCATGTTGGGGCCCATATCAATCCACCACAGACGAGTGCCGTCCATCTTGTAGCACTCATGCAGGTTGAAGGTTGTTGTATTGCCAGCCACATTCAGCCCGCTATCATTACGACGCTTAACAACGAACTCCATTTCACCGTCACCGTCAACGTCTGCTACAGAGCAGTCATTCAACGAGTACTGCCCATCTACGTCGGCACCGTTACGGTTGACAACAGGCTTAACCGGAATATCCCAGTACATGTGCGACCAAGGCTTCACTTCAGCAGAAGCCAAATCCGCGCGTTCCGTGCCTTTAACAACAGGTATCACCTTATAGGTACTGGTTGCTGTACCTTCGGTATCCTGGTAATTACAAACGCTCAATGGCTCGCTGTTGAGCTTCGTTCCATTGCGATAGAGATTGTACTTCGTGTCATAATAATCTGCAGGCAACTTACGC
This sequence comes from Prevotella sp., assembly GCA_017478025.1. Taxonomy (GTDB): domain Bacteria; phylum Bacteroidota; class Bacteroidia; order Bacteroidales; family Bacteroidaceae; genus Prevotella. The sequence continues at coordinate 15,170 of JAFVGZ010000009.1, read as the reverse complement.
CAGCTGACAAACATACCTGCGGAATAGGTGCCATAAGATCCGTCAACACCATCTTTGTCATTGGACGGAATAGCCACCAAACCACGGGTCAGCTTGTCTGTGACACGCTGAGCTCCTGCCGAGAGCGACATCATCGCCAATAGCAGGAAGGTGAATAGATGTTTTACTTTCATGTTTCTGTTAGTTATTATTGAATGTTCTTTTGTTTAGAAATTATGCGCTATGAATTCTTGCTTCACGGTGTTATGCAAGCGTCACAGAGTGCCAATCGGAGTGGTTCTGAAACATTACCAAGCGTTGGTAATTGAGTTACCAAGCCTTGGTAATCAGTTTACCAGCCTTTGGTAATCATCTTACTCGGCTTTAAACTCTCTTCACACATTGCTTATCTTCTGCGGTACTCAGGCGAGGAAAGTCCAGAGCTGGGCGTTTATCTACTTGAGAATGTTGAATTATGCATTATAAATCAGTTTCCGTCAGGCTTAGTAGAGTCGTGATAGATGGACTGAGGCCAATAGAACTGTTGCCAATCATCAGGCTGTGAAGGCGAGAAATCCTGCCAACCCGGACGCAGATACTGCGTCAAAGGAGACTGAAGCTCCTTGAGTCCCATCACAATGCATTTTGACACCTCGTAGGCTCCAAAGGGATTGAAATGGGTATTGTCAGCGAACTCCCTATCCTGCCAAGTGAATGAGCCGAGAGGATAGTGCACAAGGAGGTGCTTGGAACCTTCCACTCCCATTGCCTCAAAGAGCACCTTGGTCATGGCATTAAGGTCTATGAGCGGTACATTCTCGCGCTCTGCCACAGCACGCATAGCAGCAGGGAAGTCGCCGTGAGTATTGCGCAGAGTGCCGTCCTTCTCAAAGAAGCGGCGCACTGTGGGAGTACAAAAGATGATGTTGCCACCCTTCTCACGTACCATATCCACGAATTTCTTCAGGTTGACGGTGTAGTGATACCAGGCTCCTGTGCCGGGTCCCTTTTCCTTCTCATCATTATGTCCGAACTCACAGAACACATAGTCACCGGACTTCATGCATGAGAGGATTTTCTCCAAACGGTTCTGTGCAATGAAAGTATTTGCCGTCAGACCGCTCTCACCGTAATTGGCGACACATACCTTATCACTGAACCACACCGGGAACATCTGTCCCCATGATGCCCAGGGCTCACGACCCTGGTCAACAACGGTACTATTGCCACAAAGAAAGAGAGATACGGCAGTGGTGTCGGGCTCTATCGTTATGCTCTGTACGCATGGATTACCACCATTAACCTCTATCGTCAGACTGTCATCCCACGAGAATGAGCCAACCTCACCAGGCTTAATCTTTACAACGGAGGCTGCTTTCTGCTTGCCACCGAAATCATAAGCGGGGATATTGACACTGCGTTTGTTGACCAAGAAGGAGCATGTCTTCATCTCTCCCTTACGCGTCAGCACCTTGTGCTCCATGAGGCGACGATTCTCTGCACGCAGGCAGGTCTCACCAGCATGCTTCTTACTGCCCACCACAACGGTGACACGATAATTACCGTCAGTCACAGGGACAGAGAGGTAGTAGGGGTATGAGAGACGTTGCTTGGAAAAATCATACCGCTGGGCGCTTGCGGAGAAACAAAAACAGCACAAGAGCAGGACCATTGCACACACTCTCAACTGGGGAGAAATGCGGCATTTCTGTATAGGTTGTATTTCTTTCATAGACATCGTTTTAGCAAAATACGCATAATTGCGCTATGCAAAGTTAAAAGTTTTCTTTTTCTGATGACGACGCCACCTACTTTTTTTCACCTTATTTATAAATAAAAAGGAAAACATTTGGTTTTGATTATTTTTTTTGCTAACTTTGCCGCAAATTGACATTTTTGTAATGAAGCAATTTCTGAAATATGTTTGTGCCACAGTAGTCGGTTTACTGATTACATTCTGTATTTTCACGGTAATTTGTTTTGCCGTCATTGCGGGTGTGGCAGCAACGAGTGACAGCACCGATATCAGAGATGGAAGTGTGCTTGTAGTGAAACTCAACGGCGACATTGTGGAGCACGTTGGAGGTGATGATGTCAACCGGATGATGGGGGTTACACCGTCTTCTCAGGGTGTGGATGACATCGTCATAGCCATTGATGCAGCAGCAAAGGAGCCAAATATAAAGGGCATCTATGTGGAATCGGGCCTGATGCTGTCTGACTATAGTGCTCTGCGAGAGATTCGCAATGCGCTGCTGCGCTTCAAGACAAGCAAGAAATGGATAGTATCCTATGGCGACAGCTACACGCAGGGAACATACTACGTTTGCTCGGCAGCAGACAAAGTGTGGATGAACCCTGAGGGTACACTGGACATTCACGGACTCGCAGCACAGCCGATGTACGTAAAGGATCTGCTGGAGAAGTTCGGGGTGAAGATGACTGTCATCAAAGTGGGCACATACAAGAGTGCCACTGAGCAATATACAGAAAGCAAGATGAGCGATGCTAACCGCGAGCAGGTGACACGATATGTCAGCAGTCTGTGGACAACCGTAGCAACGGAGATAGGCAAAAGCCGCGGCATCAGCAAAGACAGCGTAAATGCCTATGCCGACAATGTAACAATGGCACAGCCGGCTGCACAGTTGATAAAGCAACGCCTCATAGACAAAACAATGTACGCCAACGAGGTGAAGGCAGAGATAAAGAAACTGCTGAAGCAAGATGCTGACGAGGAAATAAAACAAATAACATGCTCTGAGCTTGCCACGAAGGTACGCAGCGACATGGATTCCAGTACTGATGACAAGATTGCTATATACTATGCAGAAGGCAGTATCGTGCAAAATGCCGAGGCCGGGCTGCTATTTTCAGGCGGGCAGAGCATAGTAAGCAAGAGCATGGTCAAAGACCTTGACGAGTTGGCAAAAGACGATGACGTGAAGGCTGTGGTGATACGCATCAATAGCGGAGGCGGCGACAGTTTCGCATCGGAGGAGATATGGCACTCCGTAGCAATGTTGAAGGAAAAGAAACCCGTGGTAATCTCCATGAGCGGGGCAGCTGCCAGCGGAGCATACTATCTCTCTGCGCCAGCGTCATGGATAGTAGCACAACCCACGACAATCACCGGCAGCATAGGCATATTCGGCGTGTTCCCCGACATGACACGACTGTACAAAGAGAAACTGGGGCTTACATTTGACAATGTCAAGACCAATAAACACGCTGACATGTCACTGCTGCAGACGGCACGGCCCTTTGACGCAGAAGAGGAAGCCCTGCTAAGGCAATACATAAACCGAGGTTATGAGCTATTCTGCAAACGTGTGAGCGACGGCAGAAAGATGCCTATTGCCAAAGTGAAAGAGATTGCCGAGGGTCGGGTGTGGATAGCCGGTGATGCCATGAGGCTGAAACTGGTGGACGAGATAGGAGGCATGCCAGAGGCCATAAAAAAGGCCGCAGAACTGGCAAAAGTAAAGAACTATATCACAAAGGCCTACCCTACTCCACCGACACTGATTGAACAACTGATGGAAAAGGCAACAGGAAACGGCAACAATCTGGACGAACAGATGAAGGCCACGCTCGGAACACTGTATGAACCATTCTACATCATCAAGAGTCTGGAGACTCAGAACCCAATACAGGCAAGATGTGAGTACATCAATATAAACGAAAAGACGAACTAACAAAGAACCGTAACACTCACAGTGGAAGGCGACTTCATCAAAATAAACCATTGGCTCAAACCCCTATCCTGGCTATACGGCATCGGAATAGGGATACGCAACTTTTTGTTTGACGAGCAGTGGCTACTGAAGACGAGAACATACGATATTCCCATCATTTCGGTGGGGAATATCACTGTGGGCGGTTCAGGGAAGACACCCCATGTGGAGTACCTCATATCGTTGCTGCGCAGCATGTTCAAAGTAGCAGTGCTCAGTCGGGGATACAAAAGGAAGAGCAAAGGATTCTTGTTGGCAGACCAGCACTCGACAATGCCGCAGATAGGAGATGAACCCTATCAGATGCTGAAGAAGTTTCCGAATGTCAAGGTGGCAGTAGATAGTGACCGCTGTCACGGTATAGACATGCTGCTCAGCAATCCTGCTACGAAGGACACGGAGGTGATATTGCTGGACGATGCGTTCCAACACCGGTACGTAAAACCGGGAAAGAATATACTGTTGGTGGACTACCACAGACTGATTGTATATGACGAATTGCTGCCTGCCGGGCGGTTACGAGAGCCTTGTAAGGGAAAGGACAGAGCGGACATCGTGATTATAACAAAATGTCCAACGGACCTGAAACCGATGGATTACCGTGTGCTGCAGAGAGCTATGAAACTGATGCCGTTCCAGAAACTGTTCTTCACGACAATAGAATACGGCGCATTGCAGCCAGTATTCGTTGAAGGGCGCACTATCGCAACCAAAGAAATGCTACCCAATGTACTTCTCATAACGGGTATTGCATCTCCTGAGCAACTTATGACAGACCTCAAAGGCCGCTGCAAATCCATCACTCCAATGCACTTTGATGATCACCATGACTTTACGAAATCAGACGTGGAGGCCATCAATATGGCCTACAAAATGATACCGAAGCCCTCTATTATCATCACAACGGAGAAGGATGCAACACGGTTGGAAAACCTGAACGGTCTGTCGAGAGACGTGAGACGCAACATCAATTACCTGCCGATACGCGTAGTCTTCCTTGAGGACGGTGAGGAGGATTTTAACCAAACCATAATAAACTATGTACAGCAAAATAGCCGAAACAGCACAATGGATTAAGGAGCGCATGCCTGATACGCCCTCCGTTGCCGTTATATTAGGCTCCGGGCTTGGCAATCTGGCTGACGAGATAGACGAAACATGGGAAATGCCATACAAGGATATTCCCCATTTTCCGATTTCTACCGTTGAGGGACACGATGGCAGACTCATCATGGGGAAGCTCGGAGGCAAGTGCGTGCTTGCGATGAAGGGACGGTTCCACTACTATGAAGGATACACTATGCAGGAGGTAACATTCCCTATCCGAGTAATGTATGAACTGGGAATCAAAACACTCTTCGTCAGCAATGCCGCAGGTGGAGCCAACAAAGACTTCAGAGTGGGCGACATGATGGTTATCACCGACCACATAAACTTTTTCCCCGAGAACCCTCTTCGTGGAAAAAACATGCCCACAGGTCCCCGATTTCCAGATATGCACGAGGCCTATGACAGAACATTGATAACTCTGGCTGATGATATAGCGCGTGATAACGACATAAAACTGCAGCACGGAGTGTACCTCGGACTGCAAGGTCCAAGCTACGAAACGCCTGCAGAATATCGGGCTTTTCACATGTGGGGCGCTGATGCGGTGGGTATGAGCACTGTACCAGAGGTGATTGTGGCGCGTCATTGCGGAATCAGAGTATTCGGAATCAGCATAATTACCAACATAGGGCTGAGCGACGTGCCGACAGAAGCGACTCACGAAGAGGTGACGGAAGCAGCTAACAGCGTACAGCCAAGAATGACAAAATTGATTAGGGAAATGGTGGCACGATGCTAAAGCCACACACCTTATTTTATATTAGTATATGAATATATCAAAGCTCGGTGAGTTCGGACTCATCACTCACCTGACAAAAGACATAAAACCGCGAAACTCATCCACCGTCACCGGTATCGGTGATGACTGTGCCGTGTTGCACAACAGTGACACGGAGACCCTCGTGACAACAGACATGCTGATGGAAGGAGTGCATTTTGACCTGACATACATGGACATGAAGCACCTGGGATACAAGTCAGCAATGGTAAATATCAGTGACATCTTTGCCATGAACGGTACTCCAAAGCAGATGCTCGTAAGCATTGCACTGTCTAAACGCTTTGTCGTAGAAGACCTTGAGGACTTCTATGCTGGACTGCGCATGGCCTGTGATAAGTGGAATGTTGACATCGTAGGCGGTGATACGACCTCGTCTCTGACAGGACTGGCAATAAGCATAACATGTATCGGAGAGGCAAAGAAAGAGGATATCATCTACCGTAGCGGCGCAAAAGAAACGGACCTGATATGCGTGTCAGGTGATCTTGGCGCCGCATATATGGGCCTGCAACTGTTGGAAAGAGAGAAAAGCGTCTATTATCAGCAGTTGAAAGAGGGTCTCATCAAGCCTGAGACTCCGTGGAATCCAGACTTCGCAGGCAAGGAATACCTCATCCAACGGCAACTACAGACAGAGGCACGCGGTGACATCATAGAGCAACTACGCAAGGAGGGCATCCATCCCACAGCAATGATGGACATCTCTGATGGACTGTCGTCAGAGCTACATCACATCTGCGAACAGTCTGGCAAAGGATGCCGCATATTTGAAAAGTTCCTACCCATAGACTATCAGACAGCAGTAATGGCTGAGGAAATGAATATGAATGTCACCACCTGTGCTCTGAATGGAGGTGAAGACTACGAGTTGGTATTTACCTGTCCCATTGGAGACAACGAGAAACTGCAGGCTATGGATAGCATAAAAGTGATAGGACATATCACAAAACCTGAGCTGGGACTGATGCTTGTAGCCCGTGACGGCACTGAGTTTGAGCTGAAAGCACAGGGATGGCAGGGAAATCTAAACACATAACAAACGAGTAAAATAGCAGAAAAACGAGAGTATTAAAGAATAAATAACAAACTTCTAAAACAATGAAACCAACACTTTTTCTTCTTGCGGCAGGAATGGGAAGCCGCTACGGTGGTCTGAAACAACTTGACGGTCTGGGACCTAACGGTGAAACCATCATGGACTATAGTATTTACGATGCCATTCAAGCAGGCTTTGGCAAAATAGTATGGGTAATACGCAGAGACTTTGAAGAGCAGTTCCGCACTCAGATTCTCTCTAAATATGAGGGCAAGGTGAAGTGTGAACTCTGCTTTCAGAGCATCGATGCGCTGCCTGAAGGCTTCAGCGTACCTGAAGGCCGTCAAAAGCCTTGGGGCACCAACCACGCAGTATTGATGGGAAAAGACGTGATTAAGGAGCCTTTCTGCGTCATTAATTGCGATGATTTCTACAACCGCGATGCATTCATGGTAATAGGAAAATTCCTCTCTGAATTGCCAGAAGGAGCTACGGGCCAGTATGCTATGGTAGGTTTCCGCGTAGGCAACACGCTCTCTGAGAATGGTACCGTGAGTCGTGGTATCTGTTCCAAGGATGACAATGGTTGTCTCACTACATGTGTTGAGCGCACGAAGATAGCACGTCTGGACAACGGACAGGTAGCTTATCGTGCTGACAACAAGGACGATGGCGAATGGGTAGGCATAGAAGACAATGCTCCCGTATCTATGAACATGTGGGGATTCACACCTGATTACTTCAAGTATAGCGAGGAGTATTTCAAGGAATTCCTTTCTGATCCCGCCAACATCTCCAACCTGAAGTCAGAATTCTTTATCCCCCTGATGGTCAATAAACTCATTAATGAGGGTACTGCAACCTGCAAAGTGCTTGACACCACCAGCAAATGGTTCGGAGTAACATACTCGGAAGATCGTCCTGACACAGTTGCGCGCATAGCCAAACTCGTTGAAGAAGGCGTTTATCCCAACAAGCTCTTTTGAGAATGGGAATAGAACTGTTAACAGACAATGAGGTAGCCCGACTGCGCTCCCTCATTGTCTCTGTTAGAAACGTCGTCATCATCTGTCATGTCAATGCTGATGGAGATGCACTGGGATCTAGTCTCGCATGGGCTGAATACTTGCAGCAACAAGGCAAGAGCGTACATGTCATAGCCCCTGACCAGTATCCAGACTTCCTGCATTGGATGCCTGGACAGATGAATATCATCCGCTATGACAAGAAAAGCGACGAGGCAAAGGCTCTCATTCAGGAGAGTGACCTCATCTGCATACTTGATCTCAATGTACTTTCACGAGCAGGAGCAGAACTGGAGTCTATACTACAGAAGGCTGATAAGCCTACCCTGCTCATGGATCATCACCTCAACCCCTCTGTCAAGGCGGTGCAGAGTGTCTCGTTTCCAAAACTCTCAAGCACCAGTGAGATTGTCTTTCGCATAATACACCAGTTGGGCGACTATGAAAACATGACGCGCAGCATGGCAGCAAACATCTACTGCGGCATGATGACCGACACGGGAGGTTTCACCTACAATAGCAACCAACCGGAGATATATACCATCATATCCATGCTCTTGGCAAAAGGTATAGACAAAGACAAAATCTATCGCAACATCTATCATGTCTTCAGCATAGACCGTCTGCGCCTTACGGGGTATGTTCTCTACCAAAAACTCCGCATGCTCACTCCTCTGCGAGCCTCCTATTATACGCTATCAAAGGAGGAGCAACGTCGTTTTCACTTCATCAAGGGCGATGCCGAGGGATTGGTAAACATGCCTCTGCAGTTGCGCAATCATCGTCTTTCTATCTCTCTACGTGAAGATAGCGAGAAGCCCAATGTAATATGGGTGAGCCTGAGAAGCGTTGATGACTTTCCATGCAACGAAATGTCGCAGCGGTTTTTCAATGGTGGCGGCCACAAAAACGCCTCTGGCGGCAAGCTCTTCTGCTCCCTGCAGGAGGCCGAAAAGATAGTTCGCGATGCAATACAAAGCTATGCATCACTACTTTGACAACAACGAAAAAAATCTCAAAACATAATGAAAAAAGCACTTTTCCCCCTACTCCTTGTCATCATCGCTGTATTTGTCATCAGCTCATGCAAACAGACAGAGACTTATGCCGAGCAGCGTGAACGTGAGCTCAATGCTATTCAGGAATACATTAAGAAGAACAATATCAAGGTCATTGACGAGGCTACATTCAAAGCCCAAGGCGAAACTACCGATACAGCCAAGAACGAGTATGTCCTCATTCCCTCCAATGGCATCTATATGCAAATCATTAGCAAAGGCAAGGGACTAGGCAAGAAACTAGAGAGCGGCGAGAGTGCAAGCGTTCTGGTTCGCTATGTAGAATGGAATATCAATGGAGACTCTCTGCAAAGTTTCAATGAGGGATTCAATGTACTTGCCAATTCTGTTGACAAGATGACTGTAAAGAACACCAGCGGCACCTTCAATGCCACCTTTGTTGAAGGTATGCTTAAGACACAATACGGTTCATCTTCTGTACCCACAGGTTGGCTCTACCCACTCGGTTACATCAATCTAGTACGTATAAACTCAGCAGAAGCAGAGTTGGCTCATGTTAAGGTTATACTTCCTCATGATCAGGGACACAGCTACGCACAGACCGGTGTTTACGCCTGCGAATACGAACTGACGTACGAGAGAGGAATATGACGAATTAACAAGCCAACAAATTATTGCTCCACACTGATACGCAAGCGTCTCAAAGGGCTGAGCGGAACGAGTTAACAAACATTGTGTGTCGCGTGACTCTCAGAAGCGCAAACGTACCACAACATCTTATTATTACTAACACAAAATTGTCACTATGTCATTAATCAAATCCATATCAGGCATTCGCGGCACTATTGGTGGTCCTGCGGGTGATACACTAAATCCTCTTGACATTGTAAAATTCACCTCTGCATATGCAACCTTCATACGTCAGTCCACCCCATCTGGTACAGGACGCATCGTAGTGGGTCGCGATGCACGCATCTCTGGCGAGATGGTTAGAAGCGTCGTCTGTGGCACACTGCTCGGCATGGGTTATGATGTCATTGACATCGGTCTTGCTACGACACCCACCACTGAGTTAGCGGTCACTATGTCTGGGGCTGATGGCGGCATCATCATCACAGCCTCACACAATCCACGACATTGGAATGCGCTGAAACTGCTCAACAATCAGGGAGAATTCCTCAGCGCTACTGATGGCAATAAGGTTCTCACCATAGCATCTGACGAGGCATTTGAGTACGCAGACGTTGATCATCTCGGCCACTACACCCAAGAGGATTACAACGAGCGCCACGTTGACGCAGTAATGAATCTTAAGTTGGTGGATGCAGCTGCCATCAAGCAGGCCCATTTCAATGTTGTTGTTGACTCCATCAACAGTGTCGGCGGCATCATCCTTCCACAACTTCTTGACCGTCTCGGAGTGTCATACACATTCCTCAATGGCGAGGCCAACGGTGATTTTGCACACAATCCAGAGCCATTAGAGAAGAATCTCGGAGGTATTATGGACACCTTGAAGAGTGGTGGCTATGACCTCGGTATCGTAGTAGATCCTGACGTTGACCGCCTTGCCTTCATCTGTGAGGATGGCAAGATGTTTGGCGAAGAATATACCCTCGTCAGTGTAGCCGACTATGTTCTCTCTCACACTACTGTTTCTCAGCCTACGACAGTCAGCAATCTCTCCTCTACCCGCGCCCTACGTGATGTGACCAGCAAATACGGCGGTACTTACAGCGCAGCAGCCGTTGGAGAGGTCAATGTGACGACAAAAATGAAAGAGGTCGGTGCACTCATTGGCGGTGAGGGCAATGGTGGTGTCATCTATCCAGAGAGTCACTATGGCCGTGATGCCCTTGTTGGCATAGCACTCTTCCTCAGTTCGCTGGCACAGAAAGGTTGCACTGCGAGTGAACTTCGCAAGACCTTTCCAGAGTATTTTATAGCTAAAAACCGCATAGACCTCACAGCCTCCACCGATGTTGATGCCATATTGACAAAGGTTAAGGCACTCTACTCTGAACGCTCCGACGTACAAGTGAATGACATTGACGGCGTGAAACTCGACTTCCCCGAGAAGTGGGTACACCTCCGCAAGTCAAACACAGAGCCTATCATCCGCGTTTATAGCGAGGCCCATACCATGGAAGAGGCTGAGGCACTTGCCAAAGAAATTATGGACATCGTTTATGATATGAGCAAATCGTAAGAAGCCCCTAACTATCCTAATAACAAACGGCACCGTATCTTCGTTGATACGATGCCGCTTTTTTATGTCTTTATATTTGGTCTTATCTTCTTTCCTTACGTTCTTGGAAGGCTTGCTTTATGCCTGTACAGCAGCTACGCCTGGGAGCACCTTACCCTCGATAGCCTCGAGCAGTGCACCACCACCAGTAGAGATGTAAGACACCTTGTCTGCCAGTCCGAACTTATTCACACAAGCTACAGAGTCACCACCACCGATGAGAGAGAAAGCGCCCTCTGCGGTAGCCTCTGCTATAGCCTCGCCAATAGCGCGTGAACCAGCAGTGAACTCGTCACACTCAAATACGCCAGCAGGACCGTTCCACAGGATAGTCTTTGCGCCCTTGATAGCATTCTTGAATGCCTCGCGGCTCTCAGGACCAGCGTCCACACCTTCCAGGTCAGCAGGAATTGCGTTAGACATGCATGTTGTAATCTTTGCACCTGGCTTCACGCTCAGAGTAGCGAAGTCCAGACCGTCTGTTGCTGTGCAGTCAGTACCCAGCACCAACTCAACGCCGTTCTTCTTTGCCAGTTCCTCAACGCCAAGAGCAACATCCAACTTATCCATCTCAACGATAGACTGACCGATCTCGCCACCGTGAGCCTTGGCAAAGGTATATGTCATACCACCGCAGAGGATGAGCTTGTCAACCTTGCCCAGCAGGTTCTCAATGATGCCAATCTTAGAAGACACCTTTGATCCACCCATGATAGCCACGAATGGGCGTTTGATATTATTCAGCACATTATCAACAGCCTGCACCTCTTTCTCCATCAAGAGTCCAAGCATACGGTTGTCCTTATCGAAGTAGTCAGCGATGACAGCAGTAGAGGCATGCTTACGGTGTGCGGTACCGAATGCGTCCATTACCCAGCAATCAGCGTATGAAGCCAACTTCTTAGCAAACTCCTTCTGACTTGCCTTCATGGCCTTCTTAGCCTCCTCGTATGCAGGATCAGCCTTGTCAATACCTACAGGCTTGCCCTCCTCTTCTGGATAGAAGCGGAGATTCTCCAGCAGCAGTACCTCACCGGCCTTCAGCGCAGCAGCCTCTGCGTCAGCCTTTGCACAGTCAGGAGCAAACTTTACCTCTGGCACACCAAGTGCAGCAGCTACAGCGTCCTTAATCTGGCTCAGTGACAGCTCAGCCTTCACCTTGCCCTTTGGCTTGCCCATGTGAGACATGATGATAAGTGCACCACCCTTCTCAAGAATCAGCTTCAGTGTGGGGAGGGCACCCTTGATACGAGTGTCGTCAGTGATTTTGCCATCCTGAAGAGGCACATTGAAGTCCACACGAACGATGGCCTTCTTGCCTGCGAAATCATAATCGTTAATGTTCATTTTCTTTTTAGTTTTTAAGTTTATATGATTGTTATATTGCTGTTATTATTAAAGTAATCAAGAGTTCTTGCTCTGCTGGGCAAGTGAGGAATTAAGCATTGAGCTTTAAGCATTATGAATTATACATTCTCCATCACCATCCGAATGCTTTTTCCGTGCTGAGCCATTGTCCTTGTGCTTTGAGCACCTGCTCCAGGATATCCCTCACGCATCCTGCACCACCATTGCGCGGACTGACATATACTGCCAACTCCTTTATCTCTGGCGCTGCATCAGCAGGACAGCATGGGCAACCACAGCGTTTCATCACCTCATAGTCAGGTATGTCATCGCCCACATAGATTATCTCATCGTCCTTTATTGCGTTCTCTTCCTTATAAGTCTCATAGCGTTCTATCTTCCTTCCGCACCCGAGGAATATATCCTTCATTCCGAGTTTTGTGAAGCGACGCGCTATTGCCTCTTCCCTTGCACCGGTGATGATGGCAAGCCTCAGCCCCATCTTCACTGCCAGTTGTATAGCATATCCGTCCTTGATATTCACTGTGCGCAGTGGTTCACCGTCATCGCCCACGGGGATTGTGCTGGCAGACAATACGCCATCAACGTCAAAGATAATCGTTGTGATATTTCTTAGATTATAGTCTAACACCTTCTCTATCACTTCTTTGCCGTTTCGTCCTTATACAGCCAGTGTGCAGCCACACCTTGCTCCGCCTCATAGTCCATACGTTCTGAGCGCAACTGTATCTCTATCCAGTTACAGTCCGGTCCCATCACGGTAAACTGCAGTGCCTGATAGCCAGAGGGTTTAGGGTGTGCCACCCAGTCCTTGATGCGATCAGGATGCACCCTATAGAGCATTGCAATGATGTTATATATCCTGTAACAGTAGAGTTTCTCCACATCTACATTCTCTGCCAGCAGGATATTCTGCGGCACCTTATAAACTATACGCGTACCGAACAGGTCATACACATCGTCAAACTCCTTTTGGTCTATGCGCATCTTGCGCCAAATGGAGTACACAGACTTCATTCTGTATTGGAAGTCATACTCTATGCCAGCATCGTCGAGCATTGCGCAAATAGGTATCTTGAAGGTCTTGAATACCACCTCACACATCACCTCTGAATCACTCAGCAGTTTCTTCAGTGCCTTATAGTCCTCAGGATATCCAATTCTGACGCAGGTATCCTGCATCTTTGTCTGCTCAGCATGCATGCCGAGACGCTCAGCCATAGGCACCGTCTCGTCCAGCACACTGTCTATAAGGCTTTGCAACAACTTCTGCGGAAGTGTCTCCCCCGCATCAAAGCGCCGAGCATAACTATCCAGCTCAGCCATCTTGGCCTTCACGGCCTCCATCTGTTGCAATTCCTCTTCTGTAAACTCGGTCTTTGCGAACATCTCTTACTGGAAGTTAAACAACGAATAGAAACCTGTGATGGCAAACACCTGCTTCACGTCTGCTGTCACTCCTGCAATAGTGATATCACCACCCTTGGCAATCGTTGCCTTGCGAAGCGAGAGGAACAGTCTCAAGCCTGATGATGAGATAAACGTCAGCTTCGAGCAATCCAGCACGATATGCTTATCCGCATTATCCATCAACGGCTCCATGTCAGCAGAGAACTGCATGCATGCTGCTGTGTCCAAGCGTCCGTCCAATACTCCAGTAATCTGATTGTCCTTCTCTAAAATCTCTAATGTCATAGTATATTTACCTAAAATTAAATTTGTTCTTTATTGTATTGTCTTATGCATTATCAGCCTTCTTCCATTCCATCGTGAGCACATTGCTCTCACCCTGCCTCTCGTAAGCCACCCGGCTCATCATCTGCTCCACAAGGAATATGCCTAATCCTCCTATCTCCCTTTCCTCTGCTGACAGTGTTATGTCGGGGGTATCCGCCTTTGTCGGGTCAAAAGGCACACCATTGTCCTTCAGGCTGAACACTATTCCTTTTCCGTCCTCGTCTGCAGTAGCACACAACACGATAGGCATGTCCGTCTGTCCTGGATAGGCATAATTTATCACATTAACGACGGCCTCCTCCAAAGCCAAATTCAGCTGAAACACATCGGCAGGGTTCAGCGACAACTCCTCACCCAGGCGCTCCACCCATTCGCCGAGTGCAACCACCTGCGAGACGTCATTCGTAAGATGTAGTTCCTTCTTCATCCGTTTTTTATTCACTGCACCACAATGTGCAACATAATTGCTTTTAAGAAACTTAATCTCTATTTTCCGCCACAAAGTTACGGAGTTTTCTTGAAATGCGCAAGAAAAACCATTGCCAAAATGACACAAACATCACAAATAGACTGATTGTTACGTCACTTATAAAGACATTGCAAAGACGACTTTACATTTTTGTCCAAACATAAAACGGAAATAAAATTCCTTCAACTATTGCATATTATTAGCACTATTCGGGATAAGAACATGTGACCCAAACCACATTACGTCTGACTTTCAAAAACATGAACGCACCAACATCCAAATATCGATTTCCCATCAAAGAGATTGATTGGTTCAAAAAAAACACTACCCATGTGGCTCGGACTGGCTCTCGGAGGAGGTTATATGATGAAAATAAAAGCTCCGAACGCAATATCTCTGCGGAAATGTCGTATATTTAAAATGTAAAGGTACAGTGATAAAACGAAATGAATATGACAAAGAAAACTATTCTTACAATGATGCTCGCCCTCGTCGCAGTGGCTGGACAGGGGCAGGTTCCACTCGAAAGCGTGAAGGAACTCACAATGAAGTCGGAGTATTTCAATCACGAGCGACAGGTGCTCATCTACACACCTGGAGGCTATCAGCAGTTCGACCAGACCTACTACGATGTCATCTACGTGTTCGACGCGCAGTGCCG
>JAFVGZ010000008.1 GCA_017478025.1 Prevotella sp. | reverse complement strand
TACATATTCGTCTATGCAGTTGGGAAACAGAATGTACTGCCGGCGGTCTTCACCTTTTATGTATGCCATATCTCTGATACCTTAAATCAGGTGTAAAGGTACAAAAAATATCGCAGAATAAAGAATATATAGAGTTAAAAACGATTAAACTATTTGATAATTAGATGGTTGCAAAAATTTATCCTAAACTGTTACTTCAGAGTTCTCGGACAGTCTGCCCCATTCCTTGTGTGGGACTTTATTCTTGCGGAGCGGGCTTTCCTGCTTTCTTCCCCTGCTGATACTTCTTTGGAGATATGCCGAACTGTTGCTTGAATACCTTGGTGAAATAGTGTGGGTCACTGATGCCCACACTGTAGCACACCTCAGCAACAGTTACGGTTTCATCTTCCAGCATCTGTGCCGCGCGGTCCATGCGCAGTGTGCGTATATAGTCGGCAGGTGTCTGTCCTGTCAGTGCCTTTACCTTTTTATAGAATATAGACCTGTTGTATCCCATTGCCTCTGCCCAGTCATCGACTGATAGCATGGGGTCTCCTACGTGTGAGTAGAGCCATGTGTTCATTGCGTTGAGCAGACGCTTGTCCCTTTCTTCCACTATTATCTCAGGCGGTGCTACCGTGCGCGATGTCGTGTCGGCATTGTTGGCAGCACTGTGGTGTATCTTGTCTCTCTGTTCTATCAGTTGTCGGCATGTGGCTATCAGCAGCTGCATGTCGAATGGTTTTGTGATATAGGCATCGGCTCCTTCCTTTATACCCTTGAGATGTTTATCGTCAGCATCAAGTGCGGTAAGCAGAATGACGGGTATGGTCTGCGTAGCTTTATTGCTGCGTATGCGTCGAGTCAGTTCATAGCCGTCCATGACAGGCATTACGACATCGCTGATTACCAAGTCGGGCTGCTTCTGTTGTATCATGTCGAGTGCTGTCTGGCCGTCCATCGCCGTCTCCACGTGAAAATATGGTTGCAATGTCTGTTTCAGGAATGCCGATATATCAGGGTCATCATCTGTCACCAGGATATTCCTGTCGTTCATCGGTGTGGGCAGCAACTCATGGTATGGTATCTCCTGCGCCACGACCTTCCGTTCCAATTTGGACTGCCTGAGGAAATCTTCGGGCTGATATACGCTCATATCAGTAGGCAGTGAGACGGTGAAGACAGAGCCTGTGGGGCTGTTCTCTTTGAATTGTATCTGTCCATGATGCCTCTCCACGAGCGCCTTGGTCAGGTGCAGACCTATTCCGATGCTGTCAGCGGAGAACGTGCTTTGCATGAAGCGATGGAAGAGTTCGGGCTGCTTCTCTTTGGGTATGCCGACACCGGTGTCCTTAACGGAGATAATCAGCTCCCCCTTACCATTCTTTACGCTCACTGCTACGCTTCCTCCGGAGGGAGTATATTTGAGTGCATTTGACAGGAGATTGTGAACTATTTTGTCTAAGTGCTGCCTGTCAACAGGCATTAGGAACTTCTTTGAGCTTGAGACAAAGGTATAGCTGACGCGCTTGTTTTGTGCCAGGTCGGTGAAATGATGGAATATATCCTGTACGAAAGCTACAACATCCGTCTCCTCGAGTGCAAGTTGCAGCTTGTTGTTTTGCATCTTCCTGAATTCGAGCAGCTGATTTATGAGCCTTAGCATACGGTTAGTGCTATGCTCCATGTTGCTTATAGGCTGGCGCAGTTCTGCCGGCATTCCCCCTATGGCCCTGATGCGGTCCATTGCACCGCGTATGATGGTCAGCGGAGTACGGAATTCATGTGATATGTTTGTGAAGAATTGCAGCTTATAGTCAGTCAGCTCCTTCTCGATGCTGATGCGGCGTCGCAACTGATAGACCGTGCGCAACTGGCGATATACTGCCAGCCCTATTGCAGCAAGCAGGGTGAGATAGATGAGATATGCCCACCATGTAGCCCACCAAGGATGACGTATGACGATGGTGAGCAGGTGCTCGGCATCCTTCTGTGATGTGTTGTCAAAGGACTTGATGTGTAGCACATATTTACCTGGGGGCAGGTTCTTGTATGTGGCAAAGTTATGCGGTGACGGCTCGCTCCATTTCCGGTCATATCCTTCAAGAAAGAAGCTGTATGTAGTGCCTCTTGCAGAGAACCAGTTGAAGTGAGTGCATTCTATCGTCAGTGAGTTCTGGTCATGATTCAGAGTCAGTGTCTCTGCATCATCTGGTGCCACGCTGAGCGGAGCATCGTCTCCCATCTGTTGTAGCGGTACGCCGTTGATCATGATGTTGGTAATGGTTGGAGGCACCTTCTTCAGTGTAGATGTGATACTCTTGGTCGGAGTGAATATCCTCATGCCCATATTGGTTCCGAATGCGAGCCTGCCGTCCGGCAACTTGCATACACAGTTGTCGGAATAACGATCCAGTAGCGGCTGTGAGTGCGTCAGGATATGGGTATATTCCCGCGAGTCGGGGTCAAGGATAGTGATACCGCTGCTCGTCGCTATCCAGATGTGTCCGTAGTTATCCTCTGCAAGTGCGTGGATTTCATTAGAGCACAGTCCGTTCGCGGTAGTGAGTTTAGTGTGCTTTCCATTCTCCACCAAGAATACTCCGCTGCCTATGGTTCCTGCCCATATCCTGTAGTGACTGTCTTCCAGAATGGTACTCACGGGGCTGAAGTCGGTTTCCTCTTCTGAAAGCATCCTTTCATAACGCTGCGGATTTAGCTTCAGCTCGTGTGGCAGGAACCTGTAGAGCCCCTTTTTCGCTCCTACCCATAGCCATCCTCTCTTGTCTTGCATCAGCACCCTGGCTCCAAAGTCTGCATCAAAGAAATGCTGGAAGCTGAGGCTGCCGTCCTCTTTGGGAGTGGCGAGGTCCAGCGGTGAGTCCTGTCCAGCCACCCACACATTCTTATCCTTGTCCTTGAAGATGTAGTAGATATTGTTGGATGACAGGCTACCGGGATCTCTGTCATTGTGCCGATACCACTTTCCGTCTGCCGTCCTCAGTCCCTGCTGCCGCGTTCCTATCAGCATCCCGTTACCATCGTTGCAGATAGCATGGATGTCTTGTCCGGTGACCGAGGGATGTGCGGGTATTTGCATATCGCGTCCTGCAAACCATGCGTCGCCCTTGGTGTTGGCAATAAGGTACGTAGAGTCTGCCGTCTGATGGATGATGTATATCTGGTTGCTGCGCATCTCATGGGTGTCGGGGTTTAGGAGTATGTCTTGTCCGTTGGACCTTGTTACCTTCAGACACGTCAGACCGTGATATTCGTTCACTACCCACACGTTCCCTAAGTTGTCTATAAGCATGTCAAGGATATAATCAGTGGGTATGAGTCCCGAGCTATGGCGTATCTGCTGCGTAGTGCCCTCTGCCTTGTCATATACCGTGATGCCACATCCGTTGGTGCTCACCCATATCTGTCCGCCATCGTCAGTGAGGCACACCTTATACTTATGACTGCTGATGAGAGGGTAGAGATATTCGTCATACACCCTCATCTTGACAGTTTCGCCGGTATTCTTGTTGATGTGCCACAAGAGTCCGCTGTTGTCTATCACCACGGGATTGCCCTTGTTGTCCTCTATGACGTTGCCGCCATTGGCTATCACGCTTTTCACGTAGGGTGCGACGAGCCGATGATGGAGCCAGTCCGTCTTTTTTGAGGCGAAATAATCCTCTGCATCTTTATCATGCTTCTCAATGAAGCGGTTGAGATGAGTGTCAAAGACAGAGAAATGGTTGCCCGCTTCTCTGATGAAAACGAGGTTTCCTTTAGCACGTATGGCGGTGATATGATTGTTGTTCAGCAGCCGCATATTGCCCTCGGCAGCATAGCGGAAGGTGATAAAGGAGTATCCGTCATAGCGGTACAGGCCATTCGGCGTGCCGAGCCAGATGTACCCCTTGTCATCCTGGCACAGGCTGCGGACGTTATTGTCTGGCAAACCGCTCTCCATGTTTATCAAGCGCGACTGGAGATGGAAGGCATGGACACACGTCATGCCCACAATGATTATTGTGAAGGTTAGTAGTAGTCTTTTCATTTCAGGTGCAAAAATAATAATAATATGTCATTTAAGCAACTTTTTATATATTTTTTCTGTATCTTAAAATGTTGAGACCGTATTTAGAAGTGTATGCCAAAACGGAGAAGGTGGCCTTCCTTGCAATAGGAATAGCCACCTTCTTTTCTGTATTCTAAAGGATAATGTATTTACTTGCGTGCTATGATCTTGCGCCTCTCACCATCCTGACAGATGATATATACGCGTCCTTTCTGCATCTTCTCAACGCGACGGCCCTCAAGGTCATATATCTCTGTGCCTTGTGAGGCAGCATCGTAGTTCACTTCGCTGATGCCTGTTGCATTCTCCACATGCACACACAGCGTGTCCGTAACCGAGGTGCCGCTGATGTCACCGCTTGACTTCACGATGAACTCATAGTCGCCAGCCTCCTGAGGCGTGCCGCTGAGCGTGATTGTCTTGTCAATAGAATTGCGGGTGAATGTCATGCCGTCGGGAGCTGTGTATGACTTAATGCGCGTACCGTTCAGATATACGTACTGCAGGCTTGCAGACGTGCAGTTCACGTAGCGGCAGACGATGTCCTGGATAGGAGAGCCCAGCTGGATGGTCTGCTCCTTAGCTACTCCTTCCATAGCCTCAAAGCGTGTCCCGACGTAGTCGGGCAGATAATAGCCCAGATGCGGTGGCTGGTTATATCCCACATTCTGCCACGCTACGGACATGCGGTATATATGGTCGTGCATCAGGGTTGGCACGCTCAGCTTGGTCGTAGTGGTGGTCGAGAAGATGTTGATGGTGCAGGAGTCCGACTTGTCAAACATGACAATCTCTTCACGCCAGTCACCCAGAATGTCGGCAATGAGCAGCGGGTTGGCTTTCGTGCCGTATGTGGTGGAATTGCCATAGTTGCCTGTAGAGAGCAGTCGGCTCCACTTACCGTTGTTCACGGCTCCCTTGTCAAACAGGTCATCCAGTGCATCACCGTCCCAATAGAGTCTGAAGTTATAGAAGGGATAGTCTTTCGTGTAGTGTGCTACGACGGCATCGTTGCTGCCGTATATGTTATAGTTGCCTGCAGCATCCTTATAGTCATTGTCATCGGAATGCCAATACTCAAATCCTCGCTTGTCTGCCAATATGTCGGCAGCTATGCCGCGGCCAGTATCACCGCGTCCAGTATGGTGGATCAGCAGCTCGCCGGTCTTTGCATCGCGCACGCTCCAGCCGAAGGGAGCCTCTTCATGGACCATCATCACCTCCAGTCCCTCATGGTCGGGCATCAGGTCTGACAGATGCAGCGCATCGCCATGTCCCAAACCAGTCGTGTGTAGCAGCTCGCCGTCATTGTCTATCGCTGCCGAACCGTAGATGATTTCATCGCAGCCGTCGCCATCCACATCACCTACCGATACCGAGTGGCAGCCCTGACCGTATGCAGTGCAATAGAAGTGCTTGTCTGTAGTGCCGCTGCTGATGCCCGATGTATTGGTGGAGTAGGTCTTGGATGTCTTTGTGCCGGCGGCATCGGTGACTTCCACGACTGTAGGCGATACCGAGGCGTGGAGCCATTTGGTAGTGAGTTTCTCTCCGTCAAAATCCACTGCCCACAGGTAGGCACGCGTGTAGTAGCCGCGACACATCACTGCAGAGGCATTCTTGTCTGCGCCGTCCAGATGTGCCACACAGGCCAGGAAGCGGTCACAACGGTTGCCATAGCTGTCTCCCCACAGTGTGTTCATCTCAGATGTCGATGGGACTTTCACCTCGCCGGTAGTGCAACCGCGGTTCGGGTTATACCATATAGTATTGATGGCGCGTCCCGTGGTACCCTCAAAGACGGTAAGGTATTCGCCACCCTGAAGGATGTAGCCGTTGCTGTTAGCATACTTCAGGCTGTTGTTGGCCGATGTAATCTTGCTGTCATCAGAGGCTTGGTTCACGTATTTTCCCTGACCATCCACTGAGCCGGGCGCAGTCTTGCAGATCATCTCGGCAACGCCGTCGCCATTGAAGTCATAGACTAAGAACTGTGTGTAGTGGGCACCGGCACGGATATTCGGGCCCAAATCCACGCGCCACAGCTTCGTGCCGTCAAGCTTGTAGGCATCCAGATACACATTGCCCGTCTTGCCGCTTTTTGAATTATCCTGGTTATTGGAAGGGTCCCACTTGATTACTAACTCATATTCACCGTCTCCGTCAAGGTCTGCTACGGCGCAGTCATTGGGGAAATAGTGATAGCCAGACTGTGATGCGGGGCGATCCAACTTCAGGCTACGGTAGATGTCAGCCCATCGGGTGACGGCCTTGCTCGTATCTACGGCAACGCCATCCACCTTTCTCACTACCTCATACTTGCTGGCATCAGTGCCGCCGGTCACGCTGACATTGCTTACCGTCAGGTTCTTGGCGGTTGACAGCACGTTACCGTCACGCAGCACGTCAAAGGTGGTATTTGCTGCATCGGTAGCCAGAATCCTCCAGCTGATAAACGTATTCGAACCGCTTTTGATAGCTACCACACCGCGGTCCAGCTTCTCAAGCTGCGGTTGTGGTAAAATCTGTGCTTCACCATTACATATATATAATAAGGCAAAAAGAATAGTGGATAGTAGTCTCATGGATGATGTCGTTTTAGTTAGTTGTGCGTTATAATCGTAACTGAAGTTTCGCCTAAATTAAGGCGAAACTTCAGCGAATTATGAATTATGTATTACTTTATTACCTTCTTGCCATCGATGATGTAGATGCCAGCCTTCAGACCGTCGGCATTGTCTGCCACCTTCACGCCTGCAAGGTTATAGACGCCCTTGGCTGCTTTCGCGTTGGTCTTGTCGGAAGACTTCACCGCAACGATAGCTGTAGTGGTGTTTGCAAGGCGGGAAGATACCTCATTGATGCCGTGCAGCGCATTCTGCATTGCCTTTGCCGTAGTAGCTGCCTCTGCATCGCTGATGTAGCGGTTCAGCTTGACAGTCCAATAGCTGTCAGGATAATTGCCTGCAAGAGTCTTGGCAGTAGCAACGGCAGCAGTGAGCTCTGACTTCGTATCTGTGAGATACTGTGCCTCATCGCCTACATAGTATATTCTGTTGTTGCCAAAGCCGAAGCCGTTTGCACCTGACTTAGCACCATTGCCCAGCGCCTCAAAGCCAAACTCGGCAGTCACGGGGGCAGCACCGGTCTTCTTGAAGTAAACGGAGTATGTAGCGTAAACCATGCCTGGATATGTCTTGCCGTTTACGTCACGTGTGAAGTATGTGCCGTCAGCCTTCACGCCGTGGTACCACTTAGAGATGGCGATAGAGTCAGACAGACCGTCCTCACCGAAGAAGAGGCGGATGTTTGGCTTGAAGACAGTATCGTTCTCCAGCACCTCGGCAGCGGCAACGAGTTCGTTGACGTTCTCCTCAGAGATATATGCCTCGGCACGATACTCATACAGACCTTCGTAAGTCAGCTCCACTGTCTGCTGGCACTTTCCGTCCAGACCGACCGTAGTACCTCTCCAGATGCTTGCACCGTGTCCCTGTGTCAGCGTCTCATTGTCACGGATCTCCCAGCGTGATGTAGATGCTCCCATTGACCAGTTCCAGTCCTTGTTGGTTCCTGCGGCGGTCACATTGCTGCCGGCGGAGAAGTCAGTGAAGTCAGCATTCTTTATCTGTATCTCTGTAGGATTGGCGCGTGAAGCGGAAGTAGATTCAAATTCCTCCTTCGCGGCAAGGATGTCAGCTGTGGCTGATGTGAATTTCTCACCTTCGTTGGTTGATGAGATGGCTGCGATCAGCTTCTCGCCTTCAGCTACGGCAGCCTCCAGATTGCTGCGCTTCTCAGCAGATGCACCGGCATTCTCGGCAGCAGCCAAAGACTCCTTGGCAGCAGCCACAGCCTCCTTCAGAGTGGAGATAGGAGCATTCTGCTCAATGAGATAGTTGCGGGCACGACCCAGTGCGTTCACCTGGTCAAGCAGCAACTGCGTGTTCTCCTCAACGACCTCATCCTTGTTCAGCACGTTGCCCTCGGCATCGATGATAGCTAAGGAAGCCTCATAGACAGGCGTTGCTTCTGCTATCGCAGCAGACAGTGTCTCCTGCTCCCAAGGGTAGTCAGTAGCATTCAGCTCAACAGGATACTCCGTGATGCGCTTGTTCAGGTTGTACTGCTGTACCATGAACGCCTCCTTCTGAGCCTTGTAGTTCATGTCCTCTTCATTCTCGCCAAGCATGTATATCTTAGGATTGCGCACACTATAGCGGCCACCCTTCTTGTGATCCAGTACGGGGAAGTGGAAACCGATTACCTTCGGCTGGCCTTCCTTTATCTCGCCGATGGCATAGAGGGTCTTCCAGTAGTAGCCGTTCAGCGTGTCGGGCAGCACCGTATTCTCTTCGCCGAAGATGAACCAAGGCTCTGCAATCACTACGCTGTGGTCGGCACCGTAAGGGTTAGCACGGTTTGATGCTGTCACAGCCTGTACCTCTATGGAGAAGAAATACTTGCCGTATGGCAGGTTGTCCAACTTACCTTCGCGTGTCTGAACGCCTACGTTCAGCGCGTTCTGTGTTACCTGAATACCTGCGGAGCAGATGTAGCCGTCACCGGCATTGAACTCCAGATAATCTTCGTTGCCTGTGCATCCCCAGCGACCGCCGGTGAATGTCCAGTTGTCCTTGGTGCCGAGGTTGTTATAATTATACTTGCCCCACGCCGACCAATCCTGCAGGTAGTTAGGCATCAGGTTGCCGCCGTTGGCACCGAGGAATGCGGGGAGATATTCATCATTGAATGCAGACACGTAGTCCATCATCTCGTCCTTGGAGTCCTTTGTCTCAGGATCAGCCAGAGCGGGCTTCCAGTCGTTCTCTATCCATGCGGCGAAGTCCTCACGACCGTTAGGCAGGCTCTCTTCCTTCATCAGCTTGTCTGCGAATGCCAGCAGACGGTCAGCGATACGATTGTCAAATACCTCTAATGTCTCGCTGATGATAAAGCCAGACAGCAGTGTTCCTGCTGGCAGCTTGGCAATGTTGATGATGATGTAGTCACCGCTGGCAACAGAGACCGGATAGGTGATCTGCTGCCACTTGTCGTCGATTACCTCAACTTTGGCAATCTGTGTGTCGGGTGTGTCACCGTCTGTAACCTTGACGACGCTGCCGGTCTTGTTGGTGAATACGTCAATGTAGTTGTCGGTGCCGGCAGTGATACTGCTGGTGAAAGTGGTCTCGCTCTTCACGTAGAATGATACGGCATACTCACCTTCCTGAAGGCTTTTCGTCTTCCATACGAGGGCACCCCCGTCGGCAGCATCGCTGCTGAGTGCCATAGCTGCGTTAGCACCACCATAGCCCGCACCTGCGGATGTCTCCCAGAACTGTGCCATGACTTCCTGGCCCAGCTCGTTCTGCCAACCAGTGAAATCGGCAAATGTGGCATTGGTGATATGGTTCTCGCCAATAGTCACGTACTTTGCTGTGTGAGAGTAGAGATACTCTCCCTGAGCATAGCTGCAAATGGCAACCATTGCTAACAGCATTTGGAGTAATAGTCTTTTTTTCATAATTAGTTGATGTTATGGGTTAATAATGCAAAAACTCTCTGTCGCGAGGATTTCTGAGCGCAAAATTACATTAGTATATATGTATAAAGAGGGTAATTTTGTGTAAAAAAGGATTATTTTGTATGTGAATACAACTTTTTCACCCCAAAATCACTTTTGTTCATTTTTATGTTAAAAAAGTGACAAAAGTGATTTTCGGCCCTTCAAAAATTTGCGCATATTCAGAAGCGCCTGCACCCTCGCCCGCAAATAACGCCCAAAAAAAGCACGAATAGCTAACCCCCTGTATATCACCGATTTCGGTGATATACCACCAAGAATCCGCTGCAAAAATAAAAAAAATCCGCATAACACGATGCTGTTATGCGGAAAATATGATGATTTTGACTTAAAAAGCCTCTAATTGCGGATGACACCCTGTAGGAGGTGGCTTCTATCTGATGATGTGTATCGTAGGCATTGCGCTGAGGCCTGATGGTACTAAGGTGTCGTCGGGCTTTGCTAATGGGGTGGTTTGCCACGTCATGCGTTGTGCCTCTGGCAGGCATGCGTCGCCTACGAGGCGGTTCCACAGCGTGTTGGCTATGCGCAGCTCTATGGTGTTCTTGCCCGAACGGAGCAGGCGGGTGATGTCGATGTCCCAGGGTGAGCACCATACGATGCCGGCAGTCTGGCCATTGATGATGACCTCGGCGGCAGCGTTAAGCAGCGGAAGGGTAAGCAGATATTTGTGCTTCCGTGTGAGGTTATCCATGCGGAAGGTGGAGCGGCAGACGGCTGTTCCAGAATAATACCTGATGCGCGGATCGTCGCTGGCAGCCCAGTTGAGGGGCGAAGACATAAGAACGGTTTCGCTTGAACCTCCCATCTGGGTGTCGAAAGTGACGGTCCAAGGCTGGGTTAGGGGTACTTCTTCCGTCGGTATTTTTGTGCTTGCGATGGCATCGCAGGCTACTGGACGAGGGGCATCGCTAAATATA
Source organism: Prevotella sp. (assembly GCA_017478025.1). Classification (GTDB taxonomy): domain Bacteria; phylum Bacteroidota; class Bacteroidia; order Bacteroidales; family Bacteroidaceae; genus Prevotella. Next base: position 23,614 of record JAFVGZ010000008.1, on the reverse strand, counting down.
ATAAAATATGACTCGCGTGCGTGGAGGGTGAGAGGGAGGGCGGTGGATGAGGGATTAGGGTTGTTGGATGATGGGAGAGGGGTGCGTTCCCCTGTCACGGGGTTCCATAGTTCTGCCGCAGAGGCGGTGACGTTGAAGCTGAAGGTGCCTGTGATGTCTTGGTCGGAGTGGTTGTGAAGGAAATAGATGTCGGCAGTGTCCGTGCGCCTGTGGCAGAAATAGAGGCCGTCGGCACGTGGAGCCTCCACATCGGGCTGCATACCGAAATCCCGAAGGGCCTCGGGCAGTGTCCTGCTGTCGGTCTGCGGGTTGTAGATGGAGATACCTTGCTGACGCAATCGTGAGATCTGCTGCCTGACCTCATCGGGCAACTGACCGTCGGAGGGTAATATCATCATGCGATAGCTGACGCCATCGGGCAGGATGATGCGCCCGTCGGATGCTGACATGCGGCTGAGCAGGGCGTCGGTGGTAAAGGCGTCGAAGTCGTAGCCCTGCGGTATGTCAGGCAGCTTGTGGGAGAGGATGCGTGCCGGTATATCGTCGCCGAGGTAATAGCAGATGTCGCTGACGGGCTTTCCCTGCCGCAGCATCCACGAGCAGCGAGCCTGATAGTCCCAGAATGGTTTGCTGAGCGGCCACAATGTGTTGAGGCGGTTCAGAACGTACTGCCTGCCGTTGGCGGTGCTTATGCGCAGTTGCTCCCCCGCCTGCCTCACCCAGGGCTGATAGGCCACGGCGCAGACTACAAGCTCATTGATGCCGAAGGCGTATGCGTAGTCAGCGAGGTTCTTGATGTCGGCCAGCGAATGTTTGTAGGTGATATCGGTGAATGCCTCGCCGGAGGCTATCTGCTTGCCATAGACGTGTGCGGCGCTGGAGCAGTCCTTGATATCATAGTTTCCCTCGGTCTGATAGCCCCAGAACTCAGCCTGCGGCTTGTCAACGAGTTTCTTTACGGACACGGCATCGCCTGCCATACACAGTGCGCCGCCTATGGCCTGTGCGGTGAGGGTGAGCCCCTCGGCACGGCAGAGGCGGTTGAACTCACCATAGTAGCGGTCGGTGATGAGGGTGTTGATGGTTTGGCGCAGGTCATAGAGGAATTTATTGGACTCTTCGGCAGAGCCTACCACGTATCCCGCCATAACGGGCAGGAACGGAGTGATGTCATATCCCCTCGCAGCCTTGAACTCTTGCGGCATGCCGGCAGTCCAGTTCTGCGGACCTGCCTCATGGCTGTCCATGCACACGCCGCTGAGGGCAGAGGGGACGTGTGTGCGAAGGGTGTCTATGATAGGCTTCACGTAGCTCTGCCACTGCAGGCGGGCACCGTCGGTGGACAGCTTGTCGCATTCGTAGCCGAGGGCTTCCTTGCGCCCGTGCTTGGTGTGGCCGCCGGTGGATGCAGCGAAAAGACGCAGTATCAGCCACTGGCCCTTCGGCGCGCCCTTCCATGTGATGACTCCCTTGTCATCGGTGCATGAGGTAAGGTCTATGGCGCGTGAGAAGTCGATGATTTCGGTCTTTTCGTATGCAGGTGTGCGGTCAGGCTCCATAAGCTCCGAGATGAGGCTGGCCTTCTCCTGCCACACATCCACGCTGGCACGTGCAGAGATAACGACATTGCCGAAGGTGAGACGGTCGTCGCTCTTCATTCCCGATGCCCAGTCATGTAGCATGATGCGGAAGTAGCGCCCTCTGGTGGTGGGGAAGGCGATGGTCTGCTCCTTGCTGCCGCCGAGGTTCTGGTACTTGGGGCGCAGGCTGCACACGGTGCGGTAGTTCACTCCATCGTCAGACACTTGCAGCTCGCCGATGTCGGGGAGGTTGCGGAAGCCGCAGCCGAAGAAAGAGCCTTCCTGATAGATGCCGTTGTCGGGGTGCACCTGAAAGTGTGACTTGGGCACCTGCATGGACGATGTGCGTGCCTTGCCGCGTCCTCCGGTGATATAGGTGATGCTGCGCGCGGTGAAGTTTTTGCCGAAGTCTATCACAAGGTATGCCGTCTGTGACGGGTCGTTGAGCCGCATCACGGAGTCGGGGCTGAAGACACTGCGTGAGTCACCCATGAGCTCAGCGTCGTATGGCAGCGCATACACCGCCACCGTCTTTTGCCATCCCTCCGGTGTCTTAATGGCTGGCAGGCTGAACTGCACATCGCCGCCTCTGCTGTTGAGCAGCATCTCGTGGCTGTCCAGGCGCTGCATGCTCTTGTCGGGGGTTATCCATTTCCCGCCTGCCACATAGCCGTTGCTGGCATTGACCTCAAAACTCAGCCCGAGCCGCTGCGCTTCCTGCGCCGAAAAGACTATCTCGTCCCACCATTCGGGCGTGAAAACCTGTGCCGCTCCCTCGCCGTTGCCGTGCACCTGGTCGTAATAAACCACACCTCCTACGCCTGCTTGACGGAATGCCTCAAGGTCGGCGGTGATGCCCTGGTGCGTCCCTTCCGTCTCGCCATGAAACCACCACACCTTTGTGCGGGCAGTGTCTTGGGGATTGAGAAAGCAAGGATAGAGGGATGAGGAGCTTTGAGCCATGAGGGTGTTCGCTGCGATGAAAAGCAGAAATAGAGTCAGGAGTTTAGTCTTTTGCATACCTTTTTGTTTATAGTGTGTCTATATTATGTGTTCAGGTTTATCAAGTAGTCAGGCATTACCAAGCTTTGGTAATCGTCTTACCGCTGCAATTATCTGCTGCAAAGTTAATAATTATAATTCACCTGCAACGATAAATTTGTACACAAAGGTGAAAAAAAGTAAACACTCGCGCGCGTAGGCCTTTCTGCGCCTTAAACAATCACCGGTACACAAAATTACCCTTTTTTAGACAAGATGGCACTTTGCGCATATACGATAAGCCGTAACTTTGCACTCGGAACCTGAAAGGGTTTTGCGTGAATATACAGTATATAATATAATAAGGTATAAATCAAATAACTAAACAACCGAACAAAACTATGAAGAAAACTTTACTTAAAATTACGTTGCTGCTCATCGCAGCAATAACCGCAAGTAGCGTGAACGCCGCTACTGAGACGTATGACTTCGAGGCAGCTGCCAAAGCGCTTGAGGATGCTAATGAGCATTATCCCACCTACGATGGTACACGTATCTTTAACGTAGAGAACCCAGGCTGGGTTAACATCGAGAAAATGACTCTCACCCAGATTGACGTCAACGGCCGCTTCGCTGCCGAAGCTCGTAGTTCCAGCGGCTTCAACCTACTTAAGGGTGGTAACAACGGGAATGGCCTGAACTCCGGCTATGCTGCTGAACGTTATTTCTCTATCCTCGACCTTAAGGCTGGCGACAAGGTAACCATCACCTACAACCAGGGTGCGCTCAACAACTACACCCGCGACGGCAGTGCCACCATCACCGGTCTTGCCGACGCTGCAGCCATCGTCTCTGGTACAGAGTACACCATTGCTGCCGACGGACGTTTCGATATGAAAACTGGTACTGCTAAGGTCAACATCCAGAAGATTGTCATCGCCTCATCTGTTCCAGTAACTATCAATGTCATTCCTAACGCTACTACCGAGACGTATGACTTCCAGGCATTAGGTCAGGCACAGGCGTCAGATGGCATGACAGAGGTTACTTACGGCACAGAGGTCCTCACTTCACCTGCGTCCATCAAGTTGATTTCTTTTAGCGAAAAAACATTTAACGACCGTTTTGCCGGTAACCGCGATTGGGCTATCCGCAAGCATAGCAATGCTGCGTACTGCGGCCTATGCACTAAAGACGGCTATAGTGGTCGCTATTTGGCTATCCTCGGTCTAAAAGCCGGTGACAAGGTAAGCATCAAGTTTATTTGTGACAGCGAACAGTCGTTAATATTCAATAATGCGATTGTCAATGGTGTAAGTGCTAATGATGCAGTTGTTAGCGATCAAGTATATACAGTCAAAGAAGATGGTGATTTGATACTGAACGAAGGTTCAAATACAAAAGACAAACGCGTATATATCTATAAGGTTACTATCGAGCCTGCAGACGTGACTACAGGCACCTACATCGGTGCAACCTTGGTTAGCGATAAAGCTTTAGACTTTACAGATGTTAATGACATCACTGCTTATGTGGCAACCAAAGCCAGTGCGGGTAGTGTGACGTTCAGTCCTGTAACCAAAGTGGCTGAAAATACACCGCTTTATATTAAGGCTAATGAAGAAAGTGGTTCTGTTATCAATGTTAACGTTCCTGAGGCAACAGAAGGTGCAGTTGACTATAGTGCTACCAACCTCCTCAAGGGTTCTGCAACAAGTCAGACCTCTTTGCAATCAACAACGAATAAGACATACTATGTCTTTGGAGTGAAAGGCAATGAGGCAGGCTTCTATCCTGTCAGCTCTTCAAGTTCATTCAACAGCGCAGCAGGTAAGGCATATCTTGAGCTGACTGATGGGCAGGCTGCAGGTGCGCGTGCTATAGAGATGAACTTTGTGTTTGATGCTGCTCCTACAGGGATTGCAACGGTAAGGCAGACAATGGCAGAGAATGTATATTATAATATCTCTGGTCAGCGCGTAGCGAACCCCACTAAGGGCCTCTACATCGTGAATGGCAAGAAGGTGATAAAGTAATGCATAATTCATAATTCATAATTCATAATTTATCGCTCGGCACTCTGTGACGCTTGCGTAACAAAGTGGAGCAAGAATGTATAATTCATAATTCGCTGACAACAATGAAAAAAGAGTATATAATTCCCAACATAACGATTGCTAAAATATCTGCTATCACTCTTACGGTAACTTCATTGACCGAAACCTTGAAGAAAGATGTGGTGGATGATAACACCGAAGGTTTCACACAACAGGCCCGAGGTGGCTTCATGTTGTGGGAAGATGAAGAGGTAGAGTAGTTTTTTTGTTTCATCAAGTATAGTAGTTTTTAGTTAGTTTATCAGTAAGAATCCCCTTACTGGAGGTGTATCTAGCGGAGATGCGTCGTTGTGATATCGATGCATGCTCCGCGACACCAAACCTAATTATCCTATTACAGCAGCAGAATGTGATAAGCAAAATTATGCAGACCCAACAATATAATAACAAACAATAACCTATGAACAAGACATTATCAATCCTCTCTACTATCCTGATTCTCTTGGCTCTCACCATCAATGCCTCAGCGCAGCGCTACAACAGCATACGTCCGGGGCAAAAATGGCTGGACACCAATGGCAACCCCATCCATGCGCACGGCTTTCAGATATTTGAGAAAGACGGTACATACTATTGGTATGGAGAGAACAAGGAAAACACAAAGATGGACTCTAACGTGTGGACATGGGGCATACGGGCGTATCGCTCAAAGGACTTCTACAACTGGGAAGACCTTGGACTCATCATACCACCCGACACGGTGAACCCTCTCTCACCACTGCACTTTTCGCAGACCTTGGACAGACCGCACATACTCTACAACAAAAAGATGGACAAATGGGTATGCTGGATAAAGTCAATGGACACGGACGGCTTTTTCGTGATACTCCAGGCTGACAAGTTTGAAGGACCATACACGCTCGTCAAGAGCCTGAAGCCAGAAGGATTCGGAGTGGGAGACTTTGACATGTACTGTGATCCTGAAACAGGTAAAGGCTACGTATGGTTTGAGCGTCCACACTGGGAAATGATCTGTGCTGAACTGACAGACGACTTCCTCGGAACCAACGGCAAGTTCTCTGAGCACTTCATAGGCAACAAACCTCCATACACGCGTGAAGCGCCGGCACACTTCACATGGAGAGGACGGCACTATATGTTTACAAGCGGTACGACAGGCTATGTGCCCAACCCGTCAAAGGTATGCGTCTTTGACCAATATCACGGACACTATACCGACTTAGGTGATCCATGCATTGATGACAAGTTTGAAGACTCCTTCGCATCACAGATAACCAGCGTTATCAAGATACCGGGACGCAATCTCTATGTCGCCTTGGCAGACAGGTGGCTGCCTAATCTCGTGGGGACGGATATCCCTGTACGCATAGCCAAGAACTACGCGCAGCGCTACACCAATCACAAGCCTTTCGACCGTGACTTCACCACACCGCAGGTGAAAGACAAGACCGGGGTGAAACGTAATAAGTGGGACACCACCGAAGACTCGCGCTACGTATTCCTTCCCATCACATTCTCACCCGAGGGAAAGCCAATGCTAATCTGGCAAGATGAATGGAGGATTGAGGATTACGATATCCCCACATTGCAGGATGTAGGGCCTGAAGCCATGACACCGGAGATAGCACCCATCTGCGCACCATTTACTATGCCACAGTTACAGCGACCACAGATAGCTGCAAGAAAAGCTGTCGTCAGCATGTCGAAAAAAGGAATGTCCACCAAAGCCATACAGGCAGCCATAGACAAAATGGCAAAGCGGGGCGGAGGAAAGGTCATCATCCCCGCAGGAAAGTGGATGTCGGGACGCATAGAACTCAAATCCGGCGTGGAGCTGCATCTTAGCGAAGGGTGCGAACTCTCTTTCAGCGGACACATTAAGGACTATCTGCCCGTTGTGTTCACACGCGATGAGGGTATCGAAATCATGTCGCTCGGAGCGTTTATCTATGCTAATGAAGCTGAAAACATAGCTCTGACAGGTAAGGGAAAAATAATCGGTCCATCCACAGACTGTGAGATTTATCAGATTAACAAGGAAAAGGCGCTCAACATAGAGAAGATAATCTCGCCGGACATGCCAATCTCAGAGCGTGTATTTGATGGCAAGCATCGAAACGGCGAGGTGTTCCTGCCAAAGTCTGTAGCACCGATACGCTGTAAGAACGTACTGATCGAAGGCATCACAGTATGTCAGGGGCTATACTGGAACATAGTGCCGCAATACTGTGAAAACGTCATAATACGTGGTGTCACAGTCAGCAGCTACGGACACGGAAGAACGGACGGCATAGACATAGAATCGTCAAAGAATGTGCTTGTGGAGTATTGCTCTCTGGATTGTCAGGACGATTGCTACACCATGAAGAGCGGACGTAACGAAGAGGGTGTGCGCGTAGGAATTCCTACGCAGAACGTAGTCGTGCGCCACTGTCTCGCGCTGCGTGGAGCAGGAGGAATAGTATGTGGAACCGAAGTCGCTGGTGGCATAAAGAATATCTACTGCCACGACTGCGTATTCCAAGGGACAGACCAGGCGGTACGTATTAAGACGCTGCGTCCACGCGGAGGAGGCGTGGAAGGGCTTACTGTGGAGCGTATCAGAGCCAATGTAAAGGATTATGCTTTCTTCTGCGACATGCTTGGAAGCATCAAGTGGGGGGGAGACCTGGCTAAACGATTGCCGGCTCAACCCATTAACATTCAGACGCCAGACTTTAACACTGTCAAAGTTAATAATGTCATCATAGAGAACTGCCGTCAGCTTGTCTTCGCGCTCGGGCTGCCAGAGCGGCCATTGCGCAACGTACTTATCAGCAACATACGAGCTAACTGCAACCAATATATGAAGATGCGCGACACGCAGGGCTTCGTATTACAGGACGCGACAATCACGGCAGAAGACCCAACGGCATCCATTGACGGATGTACCGGAGTAATGATGCTCGGGGTCATCATCAACGGACAGAGGCCAAAGGATATCACCTATCCGGGAGAGAAGTCAACGCTTGTATTATCTGACTGATTAATCGTCTATTCCCATTTCGTGCATCAGGCGCTGGGAGCCGGACCATTGGTTGATAAGGAACAGCACGTAGCGGATATCGACGCAGATGGTGCGTGCCAGTGAGGTGTCAAAGCGTATGTCGTCTGCAAGGCTGTCCCAATTGCCGTCAAAGGCCAGGCCTATGAGGTGACCGTTGCCGTTGATCACCGGTGAGCCGCTGTTGCCGCCTGTGATGTCGTTGTTGGTCAGGAAGCAGAGGTTCAGGGTTTTGCTTATGTCATCGGTGAAAATGCCGTAAGTCTTTTGGTCCATCATTGCGCGGATGTGGGGCTCCACATAGTAATCGCTGTTGTCGCCGCCCTGCAGCATCTTGTCTGAGAGTGACGCGGCGGTGGTGTAATAGCCTGAATTATAGTTGCCTATGCTGTATCCTCCAACCTGTCCGTAGCTGATACGCATGGTGAAATTGGCGTCGCTATAGTGCGGCAGGCCCTCTTCCAGTTGCAATTTTGCCGCACAGAGCAGTCGCTCCTGCGTGGCGATGCTGTCACTGAGAGGCGCATCGACAACCATTTTCAGGTCGGCCTGTGTCTCCATGAGCGAGGTGCTGAACTCTATTCCGATGTCCTTCTTCAACTTGCGCGTGGTGAAGACGGGTATCTTGGCACCTTTCTTAAACAGTATGCTATTGTTGAAAATATCCTCCACATACCTGCGGTAGTCGCCCTGATACTGCTCATCCACACGCTTATAGAACGTGGGTAGATAGCCTGCCTTGAGCGCTTCGGGCTTCAGTTGCTCGCGGTAGTTGCGCATCAAAGCAGCCATTGCATCGATGTCCAGATCCCTGTCCCAGGTGTCACTGTTGTCCGGGAACATGGTGTATTGCCTCTTCGGAAGCTTGGCCGGACCGTGTACGGGCATGCCGTTGAAGTACTTCCGCGCTCTGTTGGCCAGCTCATTGTTGCTCTGACGCATGAAGCTTTCCTTGAACATGGTGTATGTATGCTGTGCCACTGCGCGCTCTTCGTATAGCCTTTTCAGCAGGTTGAGGTCCAGTCCCGGGTAGTGCAGCGTGTCTATTACGGCCTTCATCTGGCGCTTTATGCCGATAATGTCGATGGAATCGATGCATTTGTTCATTCCGATGGCATTCTTCCAGTAGTTGCAGCTGCTGGCATACTTGGCATCATACTTTATCCTCACAGCCTCCGAAGCCTCCATGTGGCGCTTCATCACCTGCTGTTTCACGCCCCTCACCTGCCATGTGGGAGCGTTCTTGCAGTTTCTCATCTCCTCTATGCCGTAGCTGCTGAGGTATCGCTCCGTTGACCCCGGGTAGCCGATGGTCATGGCAAAGTCGCCCTCGCGGTAGCCGTTGGTGCTGATGGGGATATACTGCTCTGACTTCAGGGGCGTATTGTCCTTGCTGTAAGGTGCCGGAGCACCGCTGTTCGGGTCGGCATAGATGCGGAAGACGGAGAAGTCGCACGTCTGTCGCGGCCACATCCAGTTGTCCGTCTCGCCGCCGAATTTGCCCATTGACTTGCTGGGAGTAAACACCAGACGTACGTCGGGGTAGCTCTGGTATGTCGTGGCATAATAGGCATTGCCCTCAAAGAACGGCGTGATCTCAACGTAATAGGTAGAGTCAATGCCCCTGGCCTGCTCTGTCATGGCCTCCTCCAGCGAGTCGATAAGCGCCCCTTGGTCGAAGGCTGACATTTCCTTCATGCCCAAAGAATCGAGCAGAGGAGTAATGTCCTCCTGCTTGCGCATGAACGCGACGAACGTATTCTCAGCAGGCAGCTCATCGGTCAGCTCCTTTGCACAGAAGCCGTCGCGCAGGTAATTGTTCTCAACAGATGAGAGTTCCCTGATGGCATCAAAGCCGCAATGGTGGTTTGTCAGCACCAGACCGGAGGGTGACACCACCACTCCTGTGCAGAAACCGCTGAAGTTGACCACCGCCGAGGCAGCGCAGTTGTTCTTGGTCTGCCTCTCTTCGCCAGCGTCGCTATGTGCCGAGCGGCCCAATGAGTCGTTGTACAGCCATGTGCGGGGCAGGGTGAAGCCCTCTTCGCGCATCTGTTCATAGACTACATCGGGCAGATTGAAGAGTGTCCACATGCCTTCGTCGGCCTTTGATGACAAGGGCAGTAAAGATATTAGTAATGCAATTAAAAGTTGATAATACATCATAATCCTGAATACACGTACTTAAGGTTTTACTCTGTGTCTTTATGGTTATTCAGTACAGATTCTTTTTTTGCCGGAATCTATGCCGTTATTCCAAGTCTCTCCTCTTTGCTTTGTTTGCTTTATTTTATTTTCAATGTTGTCTTTCCGACAATCTTTCCGTTGTTCATGCCGAGTCCGATGCGGTAGAGTTGCTTTCCCCACATGCTCTCAATGGCCAGGTCTATCTTGTCTGAAATATCTTCGACACCGGCTGTCATCCACCCTATCGGGTAGCTGATGGTGTGCTTGCCTATCCTTATCTGCCCGGGTCGGGACACGTCGGGCTTCACCGGGGTGATGAATATGAGCCTTGTGGAGGCCTTTACGGTCTTGAGGTTGAAGTCTTCCGTCAGCTTTATCTCCTCCCCGTCCATTGAAATGGTGCGTTGCCATGAGGCCACCTCAGCGTCCTCGGGGTATGCGTTTGCCAACTCAAGCGTCAGGCTGTTGTCATCCTCTTCCATCACGGCGGCAGCGTATAGCTTGCCCTCGCGCTGGTTATAGCCATTGACGAGCGGCGCATTGTGATATGCCGTCTGCATCGTCCAGATGCTATAGCGCTCCTTGCCGAACGTCTTATTGGTGTATTCCCCTGCGCCACAGTCTATCAGCAGCGGCTCGCCGTCAGCATAAACGATGAACGAACCCACGTCGTTGTGGTTGTGACTCTCGCCGTTGTGACCGCCCTTGAAGGCGCAATAGAGTCCCTTCTTGCCAGCGCTCTTCCTGTTGAGAGGGCTGCGGAACGTCTTAACCTGCAGGTCAGGGTACCACGCTGTCGTTGTGGGCTCAGAGGGTTGCTCCTGCTTCAGTCGGTCAGTCATCGAGAGAAGCAGCAGCTCACGCCCCAAGGTGGGGAAGTTTCCGCTCTTCTCATAGAGCCGTGCAGGGTCCTGCCAGTAGTTCTTTTCCTTTGCTATATAGGCGGCAAACGAGCGCATCTGCGGGTCGTTGAGGTATATGGCAAAGGGGTAGAGCACGTTCAGCTGCACTGCGCTGTGGTTCTCATGGGTGTCGGCAAAGGTCACGCAGTAGTCGTTTCCTATATACATATTATATATATATGCCCCCATGCGTGCTATCTTATCCTTCTTATAGTCCGTCAGGGTAACTGTGGCCAGGCCCTCCTGCTTCATGAGGTTCAGCAATCTGAGGCACTCAAATAGCGATGCTGCGGCGCGATCCCAGTATCCTGTACCCTCATCACAGCCGCCATCGTCGGGGTAGCCGTCAATGAATGTGCGCAGACATCCCTCTATTTCGGTCACGGCCTGTTGGCGCTTGTCAGCGTCATCCTCATAGAGATACAGGCATGTGAGCCAGTTGGAGCAGATCCACGGGTTCCAGTTCATCGATGCTTTCTTCCACCAATACTTAGCTCCGAGTACCGGTATCAGCATGCGTCGCTTCATCTCCCTGCCTATGGTGGCAGTCATTCCGGGGCGCGCAGCATCCAGTTGCTTGCCCAGTGCCTGGCCTGTCCACGCCAGGAGAGAGGCTGACTCGGCGTTGAAAAGATCCACTGTCTGGTCATCATCCCTCGGCGTGTCATGCTTGTAATGCGCCGGAATGCCCCACCATTTCTCTGCTAACATGCTGTCGATGCCTGCAAGGATGGCTGGCATGAAGCGTCCCTGCTGCTCTGCCACCTCTGCCATCACAAGCGATGCCAGCTGGCGGCGGCGTGCAAACACCTGACCTTCATACTCCACGCGGTTGCCGTCAGTGCGGTATCGGGCAAAGGACTGCATGGACAAAGCCTCCCAAGGCTTGCCTAAATACTGCTCGCCCAGCGATACATAAGACCGCAAATTCAGCTCCTGACTGAAGATATCCTGCGATAACAGCAGGGCGAAAAGAAGTATGAAGAGTTTGTGTAGCAAGTTGTTAATCCGTGAGTTTGTTATTTCGATGAGTCGATAATTCGTTAATTTGTTAATTTGTTAATTTGTTAATTTGTTAATTTGTTAATTCGTTAATTTGTTAATTCGTTAATTTGTTTTACGCTCCCAGCTTGGCCTGTACCACGTTCACTACATAGTCACCCAGCTTCTCACACTCGCTGACAAGGTCGATATACATGGTGCCGATAGCGTAGTCATACTCATGGTCATTGATGGCCTGGATGTTGTCGGCCTTCAGCTTGTTGCGCAGTTCGTTAATCTGATTCTCGATGTTGTACGTGTCTTCGATGTGCTGCTCCTCACGGCGACCCTCAATGACGCGGTTCATCTGTGTGAGTGATTCGTCTGTCAGCTTCATCATGCTGTGTATCTGCTCATATTGTTTCTCTGTGAAATCGCTCTTTGACTGCATGCGGCGCTTCATGGTGCGGGCCAGGTTGTAGCAGGAATCACCGATACTCTCCAGCTCAGACACCTGACGCAGCATCAGGCGGATCTTCCATTTCGTCTCATCAGAGAGGTGCGCGTCGCTCACCTGCTCCAGGTAGTTGGCTATCTCAAGCTCCATGTTGTCGCTGATACCCTCGTACTTTGCTATGCGCTCAAAGATCTTCTCAAACTTCTCCTTGTTGCGTTCAGCAAGCAAATCGCATGACATTCCGAACATCCTCTGCATTCTCTCGCCAAAGAGAGTGATCTCCTTCTGTGCCTGCAGCACCGAGATTTCCGGGGTCTTCATGATGCCGGCAGAGATGTATTGCAGACGGAAGTCCTCCTCCTCGTCCGCTTTCTCCTGCTTTATCACATGGCATACCAGGCGCTCTATCTGCGGTATGAACCATATCAGGATGCCCGTATTGATGAGGTTGAAGCAGGTATGGAATGCAGCCAGCACGAAGCTCAGCTTTGCTGCGTTGGCCAGGAATGCCGCCTGTCCCGCTGTCTCCTTCGTCATCTCCACGTCATATCCCACCAGTCCGCACACCATATCCACGAACGGACGGAAGAGCAGCAGCACCCAGCAGACGCCGAAGATGTTGAAGAACATGTGTGCGAAGGCCGCTCTCCGAGCCTGTTTGCCGGCAGACATGGCAACGATATTTGATGTCACGGTGGTACCGATATTCTCGCCCATCACGAGTGCTATGCCCTGATAGATGGGCAGCACGCCGCTGGAACAGAGTATCATCGTTATGGCCATCACCGCCGCACTGGACTGTACGCACATCGTCAGAATGCCACCGATAAGCAAGAACAGCAGGGTGGTGACGAAACTCTGTGGGTCAAACGATGAGAAGAAAGCCAGAACGGCCTCGTTTTCGCCCAGGTGTATATCGATACCTGTCTGTCTCAGAGTGCCCAGTCCCAGGAACATGAAGGCTATACCAAAAAGAAAATCGCCTATCACGCGGTGGTTCTTCCGGTATATCAGGATGATAGCCATGAAGAACACGGGATAGACGAAGTCTGTGATATTGAATGAAAAGCCTGCCGACATAATCCATGCCGTCAGCGTAGTACCGATGTTTGCACCCATGATGACGCTGATGGCCTGGGCCAATGTCAGCAGTCCGGCAGATACAAAGCTCACGGTCATCACCGTCGTGGCGGTGGAAGACTGCACGGCTGCCGTCACCAGGGTGCCTGTCAGCATTCCGGTGAAACGGTTGGTTGTCATCGCTCCAAGCACGTGGCGCAATTGCGGACCGGCCATTTTCTGAAGTGCATCACTCATCGTCTTCATGCCATACATAAGCAGGGCCAGCGATCCTAACAGTCTGAAGGAAAGTAATAGGTAATCTTGTGTCATCGTTCGGTCTTTATGAGATAAAGTATGAAGAGGGCAATTAATAGTGTATTGCTAAGCAGTTGCAAGATGGTCGGGAGCAGGGCGCTGACATCTGTCATGACGTAGTATAGCACCACGGTAAGTGATACATAGACTCCCAGCGTCTTGAGGTCATAGTCGATGGGGTACTTTCGCTGACCCACCAAATAGGAAAGCACCATCGCCGTACCGTAACCTGCCACGCCGCCCCACGCGCAGGCCATGTAGCTATACTGTGGAATGAACAGCACATTCACGGCCACGAGCACCGTGCATCCCGCTAAGGAGAACCATGCACCCCAGATGGTCTTGTCTATCAGCTTGTACCAGAAGGACAGGTTGAAATATATTCCCATCATTATTTCGGCCACCATCACGATGGGCACCACGCGCAATCCGGCGCGATAGTCCTCGCCGATGATGTATTGCAGTAATGGCATATAGCCCACCACGCACAGGAAGGCGAACAGCGTTCCCATGAGAAAGAACTTCATGGCACGTGCCTGAGTAGCCTTACTCTTCTCCTCTGCGCTCCCGTTGCTGTCTGTATTGTCGCCTCGCTTGCCGCTCAGACGGAACACTATTGGCTCGTAGGCGTAGCGGAAGGCCTGTGTTATCATCGCCATAATCATGGCTATCTTCACGCATGCTCCGTAGATACCAAGCTGTACCTGCGCCTCGCGAGGGTCGGGATATACCAGTGGGAAGAGCATCTTGTCAGCAGTCTGGTTCAGTATTCCTGCTATGCCGAGCACCAAGATGGGCCACGAATAGCTGAGCATACGCTTGCATAACGATACCCAACTGCCTTGGGCAGCGCTACCTTCTGCCTGCATTGCAGCGGCATCAGAGGCGATGGAACCGTGATTTTTGAACTCTGCGACAAGCTCGGGGATAAAGAAAAACGTGATAAAGCCCGTGCATACCAGGTTCAGGAAGAATACGTAGTAAACGTCTGTGAACCGCAGACCTACGAATACAAACAGGTTGAGGCCGATGTTCAGGGCGATAAACAACAGTTTCAGCGTAGCAAATTTTATCGCTTTCCCCTTATATCTGAGGTACGAGAACGGTATCGCCTGTATGGCATCCAGCGCCACGACGCACGCCATTATCTGTATGTAGAGCTTTTCGGTATCGCCGTCATAACCTATAATGTGTGCTATGGGCGATATAAATAGGAATACAATAGCGAGGAATATCACACTCAATGTGGTGACAATACCAAGTGCGGTGCGGAATACCTGATGCGGATTCTCGTCCTCCTTGTTGGCAAAGCGGAAGAATGTCGTTTCCATGCCGAATGTAAGGAACACCAATATCAGGGCAACATAGGCGTACAGATTGGTCACAATGCCGTAGCCACCGCTCTCAGCGCTGATTACATTTGTATATAAAGGCACGAGCAGGTAATTCAGAAACCTGCCCACAATACTGCTGAGACCATACACGGCGGTGTCCTTGGCCAGCACTTTCATTCCGCTGTTCGATATATTCATATCGAGTGCAAAGTTACGATTAAGTTTTGAGATATGCAAGAGAAAAGCTCGTTTTTTCTCTTGCATATCCAAGACGGAGTAAGTTCTTTCAGTCGCTACGCTTGGTGAAAGCGTCACAGTGTGCCGAGCGCGACGTAGGTCAGAGTACGATTAAGTTTTGAGATATACAGTTTCAGATTCAAGTTTCTCAAGTAGTCAGAAGTTACCAAGCGTTGGTAATTGAGTTACCAAGCCTTGGTAAGGTGGTTACCAAGCGTTGGTAATCGGTTTACCAGCCTTTGGTAATTGTCTTACTCAGCTTAGGCCTCTCTTCACACGCTGCCTATCTTTAGCTGTACTCAGGCGAAGAAAGCCCAGAGCAGGGCGCTTATCTACTTGAGAAAGTCGAGTTTCAAATTTATTTCCACCTGTGAAACACTTTGTTTCTCAAAGGGAAACAGTTTGTTTCGCAGGTGGAAACAAACTGTTTCGTAGGTCGAAACAAAATAGAAACGACATTGTCTTACCCGAAGAACATATAGGCTACGGCAATGGCGGCAAGGATTCCTGCGAGGTCTGCCAGCAGTCCGCATGCTACGGCGTGGCGGGTGTGGCGTATGCCGACACTGCCGAAATAGACGGCGAGGATGTAGAAGGTGGTGTCGGTGCTGCCCTGGAAGATGCAGCTCAGGCGTCCGATGAAGCTGTCTGCACCGTATGCTGTCATGGCATCCACCATCATACCGCGTGCTCCGCTGCCTGAGAGGGGTTTCATAAGGGCGGTAGGCAGGGCTCCCACAAAGTCGGCGTTCATGCCGCAGAGCTCTACGGTCCACTTCACTCCGTCTATCAATGCGTCCATAGCGCCTGATGCGCGGAACACGGCGATGCCTACGAGGATGGCTACAAGGTATGGGATGATGCGCACGGCGGTGGTGAAACCGTCCTTTGCTCCTTCGATGAAGGCCTCATAGACGTTGACCCTTTTCTTTACTCCGGCAGCGATGAAACCGACGATTATTGTCATCAGCATGATGTTTGCAGCCGTTGTAGAAACATTGTTCATCGTGTCCTTGTCCATCTGTGAGAAGCCCCAGATGATGCCGCCCATTATGGCTATCGCTCCGAGGAGGGTCAGTATCAGGGTGCGGTTCAGGAGGTTGATGCGCTGATAGAGTGCCGTGACAATCATTCCAGCCAATGTGGCGACAGCGGTTGCAAGCAGTATCGGTATGAAGATGTCGGTGGGTTGTGCCGCTCCCATCTGTGCCCTATACACCATGATGGACACCGGAATGAGCGTCAGGCCGGAGGTGTTGAGCACCAGGAACATTATCATCGGGTTCGTGGCAGTGGCGCGGAGCGTGGCTTTCTCGCTCTCGCTCACCTGCATCTTGGATATATTCTCCTCGTTCAGCTGCTGCATCTGCTCCATTGCCTTCAGGCCTAATGGCGTGGCGGCATTGTCAAGACCCAGCATATTGGCGGCGATATTCATGAAGATGCTGCCCGTCACGGGGTGCCCCTTTGGGATATCGGGAAACAATCGTGTGAAGATGGGCGTCAACAGACGGGCTATCACGTTCACCACGCCGCCCTTCTCGCCTATTTTCATGATGCCGAGCCACAGCGACAGGACGCCCGTGAGGCCCAGGGAAATCTCGAAAGCCGTCTTGGAAGAGTCGAAGGTGGAGTTCATCATGGCTGGGAAAACCTCCACATCGCCAAGGAAAATCAATCGAAAGAGCCCTATAAGAAAGGCTATGAAAAAGAATGCTACAAAGATGTAATTTAATACCATATTATGTTGTTTGGTCGTTTATATTGTGTGATGCTTATTCGTCTGCCTGATCTGTAGTCTCCCCGAGGAATCTGTTCCTATGCATGCCGGTAAGAAATTCATAGCCGAAACGGCATCTCAGGCACCCCTTCTTGTCGCAGTATTCCTTCTTCAGTTGTATCAGAGCCTGTGAGTCTCCAGCCGTCGTCACCTCCAGCCCGCACTCTCTCCACATGCGGATGATGTTGTTATCCTCACATTTCAGCGAGTCCAGCATGTCAAAAGCCAGCTGGCAGAGCGCCTCCTTGTCGTGGCTGCGACCATAGGCAAATATCGATGGAATGGCGGTATTTATGGCCAATAGCGTCAGTTTGCTGCCGCTGATGTTATAGAGTTTTCCGATGTCCTTCACCGTCTTGCATTCCAACAGGCTGCTTATCGATGTGCGGCGCTCGTGGTACATCCTCGCCAACTCAAGCAGACGCACGTGAGGATGGTTCTGCGGACGGGTCTTATAGCTCCATAATGACGGTTCCATCGTGGGCAGACCGAATTTCTTCTGCAGATATTCGTACTCCTTGCGATACCTGTCGGCATCCTTGACAGACTTGTCATTTGCGAGGCGTGGCAACAGTCCCGCAACGCCGATGAATATCGCTTCGACCTGCATCAGGTCATCGCGGTGATGATCTACTGCGCGCAGAGGCACCGTCTTGGCCCACGACTCAAAGGCGTCGCCGTTGACGCCGAAGCCGAAGTTGCGTGCCAAGGTGATGAAATAGCCGTCATCCCACGAGCCGTTCATGAGGGCTACGCGGTCACTCATGGCCCGCGTCTTCTGCTCCAGACGCTCTGTCTGCAGCGCGCTGATCCATGAATGCACCTTCAGGCGCGGCAGATCGGGGATTATCTCATAGCATGGTGGGTACTTCTCAGAGTTGAGAAGCGCGGCATAGTCGCGGCTCAGCTGCTCGGCAACTGGGATGACGAGGGTGGGAAGGGTGCGCCCCTGGGAGGTGGTGACGTCCATGTCGGCCTGCTCCACCACGTGGAGGATTACGTTATCGTAGGCCTTGTCGCTGTCATGGTGGTGTCGATACCAGTCACTTGCCTTCGTATGGATTTCTACGTTGCCCACCCACAGCATGCCGTCAATCTTCAGTTGGGCGTTGAAGAAGTCCGGACCGCTGCCCGAACGGTTGTGCAGTCCGGGGTTGATGACCTCCACAAGCCGCCCGTCGGTGGTGTGAAGGTCGCCGAGAGGCAGTATCTTATGTCGCCATGTGTAGTGTAACAGTGACTCCATTATTGCTCGTTGTTGCGTTGACGCAGTTTCCGTTGGTACTTGCTTTCGTGCTTTTCACGGTTGTGGGGATTGTCTTTTTCGCTGAAAGAATCGGTTTCATCGGCGTAGTCCGGGCCTTCGGGACTGCCTGTAGCACCTCCGATGATGATGACAAACTCCCCTCGCGGCTCATTGTCCATGAAGTGTTGCAGCACCTCCTGCGCCGTGCCTCTCACGCTCTCCTCGTGTATCTTGCTTATCTCGCGGCAGGCGCTGACTTGTCTGTCAGCACCGAATAGCTCGCATATCTGCTCTAAGGTCTTTATAACGCGCCGCGGAGACTCATATATAATAATGGTACGCGGCTCCCTTGCCAGCTCCTGCAACCGTGTCTGCCTTCCTTTCTTCTGTGGCAGGAAGCCCTCAAAGCAGAACTTGTCACACGGCAATCCGCTGCTGACGAGTGCCGGAACAAATGCCGTAGCGCCCGGGAGCGTCTGCACTTCTATGCCCGCGGCTACTGCCTCGCGCACCAGGAAGAAGCCGGGGTCGCTGATACCGGGCGTCCCGGCATCGGTGATGAGGCATATCAGCTCGCCTCCCATTAGACGTTCGATGATGTTAGACGTCGTGGAATGCTCATTGAACTTATGGTGGGCCAGCAGTTTCTTGCCGCTGATATCGAAATGTTTGAGCAAGATTCCGCTGGTGCGTGTGTCCTCACAGAGTATCACATCGGCCTCCTTCAGCAGCCGTACGGCCCTGAATGTCATATCCTCCATATTGCCCACAGGGGTAGGAACAAGGTAAAGCATCTTTCAGCGGGGGGAGATTAAGTTGATTCGTTAATGTGTTAACTCGCTAATTTATCAATTTGTTAACTCGTTAACTCGTTAATTTGTTAATTCGTAAATTTGTCAATTCGTCACCTCGTCAGTGTCTTTAGTGATATATCTCTGCCAATACGAGATGATAATTGTTGTAGCGGGAAGGGCAATGATAAGTCCGATGAAGCCTAACAGCGCGCCCCATACCGACAATGACAGCAGCAGCACTGCAGGGTTCAGCCCCATCCTATGCCCCATAATCTTGGGAGTCACGATGGCGTCGATGATGACCTGTACGATACAGAATACAGCCAGGGCGCTTGCAAAGATTACCCAGAAGTTCTGTCCCGTCTCTGATGCCTTCAGGAAGGCAAGGAATGCAGTAGGAATCAGGGCGAAGGTATGGAGATAAGGCACCATGTCGAGTATGCCGATAAGGATGCCCAGGCCCACAGCCATAGGGAAGTTTATTATGGCAAAGCCGATGATGAAGAGTATTCCCATCGTGGTAGCCACCAGTCCCTGACCCCTGATGTAGTTGTTCAGGGCTATCTCAACGTCACCCATGAGTGATGCCCAGAAGGGGCGGTGCTTCTTGGGGAATATCTTTATCCAGTTCTCTGACAGGTATTCATAGTCTAAAAGGATGAAGAACATGTATAATAATGTGATGAACGACGCGCAGATGCTCATGATGATGCTCATCGTCTCGCCCATGAACGTGAATAACTGCGGCATCGCCTCCTTGAGGGCAGTCATGAAGTTCTCAGATGTCAGGAACTTCTTTATCTGTGCTTGGTTGGCAAACAGGTAATCGTTTATGGTGTCAGGCAGGCTGTCCGTGTGTATGGTGTTTTCCAGATAGTGCGTCAACACCTTGGTAAAGCGCCCGAACTCCGAGATTATCGGAGGGATAATCAGCCAGAAAATGCCTGCCAGCACCGCCAACGCCAGTATCATAGTGATGATGATGGCAATGGCGCGCACCTTTATGTGCAGCCGATACTGTATGAACCTCACCAACGGATATAGCAGGTAGGCAAACAGCCATGCAATGGCAAAAGGAAGCAATACGGCGCTGAGCTTATCCAGAATGAAGAAAACGGCGACTACTATTACTGCAATAACAGTCCATCGCGCCATGCGATCAAATGTGATGGGGCCTTCAATCATTGTCTGAGAATTAATTGGTGGGTTCTATTTATTCCTACCATGACATTTAATTATGTATGGTATTCTATACGTTTCAGAGTTTCTTGCGGTTAATCCATACCGCCTTGCAAAGGTAATGAAAAAACATAGAATGAGTTAAAAAACACTAACTTTTTAACAACTTTTCTCACATTTCCTTTGCTATTTGCATAATTCTTATTACCTTTGCAGCCGCATTTTCGCCTGTTGCCTCATCTTTCGGGGTCATTACTACGTCTGTCAGGCCCTCCGTATAGGAACCTGAACACGTCATAGCAGAGACAGGCAAAGATGATTCTTCGGTTGATCCGCTAGCTCAGTCGGTAGAGCATCACACTTTTAATGTGGGGGTCTTGGGTTCGAACCCCAAGCGGATCACCACGACACAAGGAGCACCTGGGTGCTCCTTGTGTCGTTTATATCCGTTTGGGCTTCTCACCCAAGGGTTCTTTCAGTCGCTTTGCTTTGTGAAAGCGTCTCTATCGAGCCGATTACGAACCCAAGCGGATCACTAAAAACCACGTCAATGGAGCCAATCAGGTTCCCTTTTTTCATGCCTTTTTATTTGAATGGTAGATGGGATGTTACTTATTTGAGAGGTTATCGGGGTAAACAGTTCAGCCATTGTTCCATGCCTCGTCTGACGGAGTCGAGGCCGATGTCGGCGGTGTTCAGCGCTTCTTTGGTTACCCACCAGCATGCGGCCACGTCGTCCTGAGCCTTGATGGAAGCGGTGGAGGGTATGTTGACATGGAAAAAAGCGTCGGTGGTGTGGATGAGGAAACCACTGAAGTTATAGGTGTTTGGCAGGGTGAAGAGATATGTCAGCTGGCTCTCCTTCACGTCTATGCCTGTCTCCTCCATGATTTCCCTTACCATTGCCTCTTCGCTTCTCTCGCCTGGATCAACAAAGCCGCCGATGAGGTCGAGGGTTCCCTGCATGGGCTCACAGGCGCGCCGTGCCACCAGCACCTCGCCTCGCTCGTTCTCTATGATGGCAACGGTGGCGGCAGAAGAGTTGTGGTAGAGCGTGAAACCACAATGTTCGCAGCGTTTCGACTTGAAATCATGCACCACGAAGCGTTGTGACCCACAGACGGGGCAATATCGGAAACTCTCCAAATAGTGCTGTCCGGCAGCATTCTGAACTTCTCTCATGAATGGTTATGCTATTTTATTAAGATTCGGAGGTGTGGCAACAGGCGGATTACGCTGGTGCCACACCTCTTTTTATATGTCGTGTTTGCTTGGCTCTTACGCCTTGCGTGTGGGGTATCCGATGTCTGATACGGCCTTGATGAGGGCTTCGGAGTCGTGTTTGCCGCGGACGTAGGCAATGCCCTTGATGCGGTCTATGTCCACGGTCTCCACGCCGGGGATGCCGCGGATGGCCTTCTCTACATTGGCACTGCAGTGATTGCAATGCATGTCGTCCACCTTATAGATGGTGACATCCTCTGCGTCGGCAGGGCATTCGCTTTCCTCTGAGTGGTCGTGACAGTGGCAATGCTCCCCGTCATGCTCATGGTGATGGTGGCTGTGCTCATGCTCCAGGGCGTGTGAGTGGCGGTGTTGGGATGTAAAGGCATTGATGAGCAGCAGCACGAAGACGCCTATCCATATCCAGTCCATCGCGGTGAGGCAATGCATACAGTCGCCTCCGGCTATCATGGCGCTGCTCACCTCAAACCACTTTGCGGGCAGAAAATAGTCTATGCCGAGGCCGAAGGCAACGGCTCCGATGATGATGGAGAGGATGTAGAGCGACATCGTACGCTTGCCGAACACCTTGCCTATGACGAGCATCGAGGCGCTGTTCACCGCCGGACCCGCCATGAGCAGCACCAGTGCCGCGCCCGGCGTGAGGCCCTTGGCCATCAGCGATACGGCGATAGGTATGCTGCCCGTGGCGCATACATACATCGGTATGGCGATGGCGAGCACTATGAGCATATTCAGCAGCTTGTAGTCGTGCAGTGCAGCAAGCCATTCATCGGGCACGGCGACGGTGATAAGCGCTGCAATGAGCAGGCCGATGACGAGCCATTTGCCTACATCCTGCAGCATCTCCACAAAGGCGTAGCGCATACTATAGAGGAACTTGGCGGCAAAGGAGGCATCCTCGCTGGCCTCCTCATGGTGGCAGCCGCAGGAGCAGTGGTCGTGTTCTGTCTCCTCATCCTTCTTGCATCCCTCTTCCCTTGGGGGGAGCTGGTGGGGGGCTTCACTTTCGAAACGGTTCACCATCCAGCCTCCGAATATCGCGGTGAACAGTGCAGCGATGGGGCGCACGATGGCGAAGGGCAGTCCCATGAGCGAATAGGTGGCGGCTATGGAGTCAACGCCTGTCTGCGGCGTGGCTATGAGGAAACTGGTGCAGGCGCCTTTTGACGCCCCCTCCTTATGCAGACCTACGGTGGTAGGGATGACACCACAGGAGCACAGAGGCAATGGAACGCCGAGGGCAGCGGCCTTCACGACGCTCTTCATGTCGTGAGAGGCAAGGTGTTTTTTCAGCATCGTCTTGGGGACAAAGGCACGCAGCAGTCCGGCAAAGAAGAAACCTAAGAGAAGATAGGGAGCCATCTCGGCAAGCATCACGATCAGCGCGTCCCAATAGTGTTCAATGAATGTAAGCATGGGTTATTGTATTATTACAAGGTAATAGGTATGTGAGTTTATTAATATCATGCGTTTTGCGGGTGCAAAGTTATGGCAAAAAAAGTGCAACCGCGTTGCAAACATGCCCTTAATACGGAAATATGATGTACCTACTTTTCTGCATAATACGAGCGCTGAGGCCGGGGACGCCCACGTCCCGGGCTTCAGAAAGTTGACTTTACTTGATTACAATTCCTTTTCCATTATATATATATAGTCCCTTTATCGTGGGCTTACCGTTTAGCTTGCGACCGTTGATGGTGTACCAGCCGGAGAGTGAAGAGTGAAGAGTGAAGAGTGAAGAATTTGATTTCACATCAGTGATGCCTGTGGTCTCTCCATCGTCAAAGTTTAGCACAAAGGCACGGGCTGCCAATGCTGATGTGCTGGCGGGGTCGCCTGCCTCAATGCCTTTGTTCAGCGTGAAGTATGCACGAAAGGCATTGATGGTCCTGCTCTTTGAGGGGTAATATACTTTGTTGTCAGCACCGAGGTATAGCATCTTTTTGTTCTCTCCGCCGGTGGAGTAGGGGGCATAGATGCCATGGAAGTTGGCGGCTGTGCCTGTCACGTCCGTTGGCGCGGTGCTGCTGATGGTCACATCGTTGAAGGTGGGCGATGTGATGCTTGTCCCCGATGCCCATTTGATGATGTAGGGCTTGCCGGCCTCGATGCTTGCGGCGTCAGAGAAATTCAGTGTCAGCGTACCTGCTGAAAAGGAGGCGCTGGTGAGGGTCATCAGCTTGGCGGGAGCAAGTTGGGATGTTACCTGC
>JAFVGZ010000001.1 GCA_017478025.1 Prevotella sp. | reverse complement strand
GGAGCATGTCGGCAACAATTTCAGTCCCGTTCCAAGTGAGTATGCCAATGAGTTTCTTGTCTTGCGAAATGAGATTGTTCGTCTGTACCTTCGGTCGCTCGATAGCGAGGCGGCATCCCTGATACGCAATGATGCAGCCATACTTCAATCATCACTTTCCGATTATCGCAAACGCATCATTCATGACATTCAGACCAGGCAACTCAACATCGAAGCCATGACCGTATTCCTGAGTGTTGTCCAAGAGTCTCAAGAACTCCTCAGCGCCCTTCGCCATCTGATGAGGGGGGAGAATAAGATTGAAGAATGACATTATAATATCTATCGCAAAGGCAACGACATCGCCCACTTCGGTCGAGAGTCGTTGTCTTTGCTATATGCTTTTGTTCAAAGACCTTTAGGCACTAAGCCCAATTGCGTCGTGACGACGAGACGGGACTGCTCGTTACAGGAGGGTATTCTTCGAGGTTGTATTATTGGATCCAGTGGAAATACACATAGAAAGCTATCTCTATGGCAATCGTTATGATTGACAGCAGGGATAGTGAGCCGACAATGTAGAACAGTTTCGTGGAAATCCATACACCCTCGTTGTTCTTCACGATGTCAGTGAGTCGTTGGCTATGTTTCTGCCAACTCTCTTTTTGCTGCCTGTGATGGTCGTCAAGTGTCTGTTTCTCCTGTCCCAGCCATTGAGTATGACTGTCATGGAGCTGCTTCAAACTCTCATCATCAAGCCTCGTTTTGACAGGTGTCTGCTGTGCTTGGACAATGGCGTGGCAAATGCCCGTAATGGCGTTATCAGCGCTTTGGGTAGCAGCATTGAGACCTTTCTGTGTCGTTACACTACTTTCCTTCGCTTCTTTAATTGCTTCAAGCAATTTCTGCAACAAGGCAAGCGCTTCCTTGATCTGCTCCAAGGTGGCATCAAAGCGGTTCTGCTCTTTCTCCTTTTCCTCGTCCTCCTTGATGGACTGCACAAGGTTATTGTATTTGTCTGTATTCATCATCTTGTGATACTATTTGTATTGATTGTATAACTTGTTTTCTATCTTCCATACTTCTTGCTTCTGACAATCGGCTTGCAGAGCCATTTTGCCATTTTGGCACAGCGTCTGGCCCTTTCCAATTCATCCTCGTCCTTGTCTTTTCCCCAGCCTGTGCCAGCATCGCCACCGCCACCATAAGACTCGGAAATGGCAGTAGCTGCATCGACGTAGTTCAGGAACAACAGCATGGCGACTTTCAGAATGTCCCCATGCGTGGCATTGCTGTTTTCGGGAACCTCGATGTTTCTGTCAAGCTCCTTGTAAATTCTTTCGGGGATGCTCAGCTGTACCTGCTTGCCATCGATGAGGAATACCTGACGATAGTCGTTGAATGTGGCAATCGGTTTGGCTTGTGAGGATAATGCCTGTGCCGTTGACGGTCTATCCGTGACTGGCTTCTTGCTGTCCAATGGCTTTGGTGCTTGTACAGCCATCGGCTTCTGAACAGGATGCAGTTTCTGCCATGTATCTCCTATCTTAGTCGGCATCAGGTTGCGTCCTATGCCCAGTTCGGATGACTTATAAGAGGTATTGCCCTTCTTGATGGAATAGCCTCTAACCACATTCTCCTTGTCACGTTGCAATTTGACCTTATAGCCTCTTCTGGTCAGCAGGGCTTCGTAATCAGTCCAGTCGAAACGTGGCAGAGATTTGAGTATTTCCATACAGTCGTCGGTTATCTGTTGGAGGTGCTCATCCCGTATCTCCATCGGATCTTTCCAGCCGTGCCGCAGATTGATGGCATGGGCAGCTGCCACAGCCCGCTCGCCGATGAAGTGACAGTCATTGATATTGCCATCCTTGTCGATGCGGTTCACCACCAGATGCAGGTGAGGAATCTCTGATTTGGCATCATAGTGGAGAGCTGCGAAGTACTGCGAGTTCTTAATGTTCGTCGGGACAAGATTTTTGTGCTTGTCATCTGGTGTTTTGGTCACCTGGTCAAGTTCATCCACAAACTCCTCTGTGAAATGTCGCCAGTCATCGAGTTCCCATCCGTCACTCTCGTTCATGGATGGGGAAACCTCTATGCGTATGGACGTCTTGTCAATGGGCTTCCGTGCGAACTTCTGCCTGAAGCGGTTCATGTGGAGCACCATCTCGTCCCACATACCCATCGGGGGCAGATCCTCTGTCAGGAGGTTCACCTTCACGATGTCGGCACGGAAGTCTTTCGTGGCATAGTTGGTCATGGCCTGACCATGCGCTATGGGTCTTGCAGTTGCTATCATAATCCTATCCTCCAAACTTTTCCTTGATGGTGTCCCAGTGCTGGATGAGGTAGTTCACGCCCTCTATCCATGCCGTCATGATTCGCTCGTTCCTGAAGTAACGCTTCCTCACCTCCTGCGGCAGTCCGTGAAGGGCATTGCGTATGCCGACAAGTTCAGACCTTGCGGCGGAAAGACTTTTCAGCGCTTCCTCCTGTTCCACGGTCATCAAAAGCTTTGGTTGGTGCCCAAGGACAGCATCATGGACATAGATGCTCTTGTGCATTCCGCACTTGTTGGCGTTGGTGATAATCTGGTTGTATTCTTCTTCCGTGAAGCGGACATCGATATGGTGTCCTTTGTTCTGCCTCTTTTCTGAGGTCTTCGATTTTGTCTTAATCATAATTACTCAATGATTTTTTTTGTTGGGTTATAAATGTAATACTATTGGGAGATTGAAGTAAAAGCCTTGGACAGCCCGGTGCGAGCCTGCGAGCGACGCAAGAACCCAGTGGAAGGACAGTGCAGCGGAGCAAATCTGTCAGACATTGGGACTTCTTGTTTAGACCTCAGAAAAAATCACACTTCTTCGGGCTTGTCCGTGGCATTAACCTCTTGTTTGTCTCTGCCATTTTGGGGGCTTTTGATGGTGTCGGTTACATCCCCAGCTGCTGGATTAGGGATTGACGAGACAAGTTGATTTGTCGAGCCATCATCATCAGGGATGCCCTTTGGATTGGTAGGTATGGGAGGAGTGTCGCCTAATGCGACATCATTTGATGTGCGATATGGCTCATCGGTTTCTGGCAACAGGTTGGCATAGTGTTCATCAAGTTGCTTCAAGTAATCATCTGGCAGCTGTCCATCCTCTTCGCATGGAGATGGTTTATTCTCTTCCCTTTCATCGTTGTTGGCATCAGCCACAGATGAAACGGGAGTAGAAGAGGTTAACGATAGAGGATGGATGTTGCCATTATCATTAGAATCTGTCGGGTTGGCATTACCTTGGTCAGCCAATTTGAGAGTGGCTGTATTCCGATGATAATTCGGATTCTTGATGGGAGCATCCCGCCCATCCACAAACCAGAATGCCAAACAATGAATGGTGTGGATAGTCGTGCGGTTATTGGCAATAGATGTGAGAATCCCCACCTCATTGAAGAGGTCGATCATTTTCTGTGCAGTCTTGCGGTCACAGTGCCATAGTTCGGCAAGTTCTACTTTCGATATGGCAAACTGACCGATACTGAGGTCAGCAGAAAAGTTCTTCTTCTCGTAATGGAAAGGCTCTATTGCCGCCAAAGAGAGAATGGTATCAAGGGCTTTCATGCGGTGAAAACCTTGGTTGTCATCTTTGAGGAAGTCAAGCTGCTGCTTGGTCAGCAGGATTCCGTATTTGATATTCCTGTATTTCATTTTTTTATTTGTTTGTGGTGAGGGCTGGCATTGGTCAGCCCTCAACCGTTGTTAATAATGTGTTTGAACGTAATTCGAGTTGAACCTGAAGACAAGGTTACGTCGGATTGATGTCTGCTTCTGACTGCCAGTCATGCTTGTCTGGCTTTCTCTTGTGCGAGGCAAGGATGGCTGAGTTCTGCTCCTCATCCGTCAAAGGAATGGGATTCTTGCGATTCGCCTCCAGCCACTTGTCAAGCTCATCCTGATAGAGGACATAGCGTTTGCCTGGCTTTGTGGCTGGTATCGTCCCATCACCGAGTTTCATGTACAGCGTTCCCAAAGGGATGCGCGTGTACTCAGCTGCCTCCTCCACCGTCATGGGCTTGTGACGGTTCTCGCGTACCTGTTGTTTACGGTTCTCTTCCTGCTGCTTGATTAGCAGCGTTCTCATGCCCATCACCTCATCCCGAAGCTGGGCGACGACCTGTGGAAGGTCGTTGAAAGTCAATTCTTTATTTTCCATTATGTTCACGGTCTTTGGTTTGAGACCGGCTGCAAAGGAACTCAATGATGCCATGCTGACTCCGATTATTCACGATAAGCAATGAATAATCAATCAGCATGGGTATTTTAATGAAAAACAAGTGGTTTCAAGTTTGAATAAAGGGAAAAAGAAGGTATAGAGTTGCCTTTACAGTACAGACACAATAAAAAAAGGTGGGCGAAAACCGATGCCTAAACATCAACTTTCGCCCACCTTTAAGGGGTATAAGAATCTTATTATTAAAAGAGAATTAGCATTCCGATTTGGGAAATACCATTTAGTCGGAATACTGGTAAAGATGAATCAACGTTCCATAAACAGGTCATCCAATGTGATTGATTGGTTAACGATACTGGCATGTTCGCCTCTTGCTATTCCCATCGTCGTAACCATAACCAGTTGGATGCTATGCGTCTTGTTGTGCATCTTACTTGCAACAAAGGCTTCTATTTTATTCAGGAAATTCTCTTCATCGGTCTTCGTTATGGCATATTTGGTTCCAGTGAATTTCATTTCACACAGATAGTCTGTCCTGTCAGCTTTGCTTTCCAGCAGTAAGTCTATCTGAGCACCTCTTCCGTCAGGACTCTTTCCATTCCAGCAATAATTACTGTCGATGGAAGCTATACGCAGCGAATCCTGAATACGAGGCAAATGCTCTATACAAAGCAGTTCAAATGTATCTCCTGCCCATGTATAGAAAGTGGGAGTTCCATGAATGGAGTTCCATACTCCTTTCTTTGCCTGTCCGCCCTGTATGAAACGCAAATAGAACAAAGAGAAGAAATCAATCAGCTGATAGACAGTCTCCACTCGCTCTTTACCATAGCGCGGATAAGTCCTGATGATATCAGATTCTATAAGATTTTCAAGCAATTTGGTAAGAGTTCCTCCGCTTTTGACATCTATAGCCGCACCAATTTCTTTCTGGGTCATTCCATAGAATTGGCTTCCCAAGACTTTTACGATATCCACATAGCGTTCCTTGCTGGCATAAAGTCCGGCATAGACATCGACGAACTCTTGATGTATTTTCTCGTCAGCAAAGAAAATACGGTCAATGTTTTCCGTAATTGTCTGACTGTTGCGCAGTTTGTCAAGATAAAAGGGAACACCTCCCAAAGCCATGTAGCAGATGCACATCTCATATCGGGACAGACGGAATCCGTTGCGCCTGTAATACTTCTGGCATTCGGCCAATGTAAAGGGGGCAAGTTTTATTGTCTCGGTAAGCCTTCCGTGCAGTCCTCCGTAATCACGGATCACATTGTCAAGCATCCAGCTCGTTGCCGAGCCGCAAACCACCAGCACTATATTTCTTTGGCTGTCTGCCCATGAGTTCCAAAAATAGCCGAGTTCCGAAATCATCTCAGACGATTTGGGCCCCGCCAGCCAGGGCAGTTCGTCTATGAGAATAACCTTCCGACGAGAGCGTATGCTTTCAAGCAGTTTGCGTAGAAGCAGAAAGGCTTCACGCCAACAGGATGGTTTTTCTGACGTAGTGGCATCAAGACCTGACAACAAGAGAGAATCGTAGAAATGATCCAACTGCAACTTGCGGTAAGTATCGTAATTCTTATCTCCGTCCTTCATATATGTGCCGACGGCAGAAAAGACAATCTTGCTGCCATACACTTCACTGACCAGATATGACTTGCCTATGCGTCTGCGTCCATAGATGGCCACAAACTCAGACTTCTTAGATTTGTACAAACGCTCAAGTGTCGCGATTTCAGCTTCTCTGCCAATAATATTCGGGTACTTCATCTTTATATGTCTTTAATGTGCTGCAAAAATACAAATTTTATTTTGAACCCCACCATTCTTTGTCTAAAAATCAGCGAAAAAGGGAAATTTTTCTTGATTTTCGCTGATTTTTAAAAGGCATACTTCTCTATTTTATGTGGAAATGGTAGTTATCTTCATCAGGCTCGTCTATCACGATGCTCCCCTTGTTAGGTTGGAACTTGAAGTTACGGATGCTATCCTGCTCGATGTCCTTCATCACATCGGGAAACATCGCCTTGATGAAGTCTGCACGTGCATAGCCATTGTAGCCGTTCTTGGTACCCAGACGTTCACCGATATTCCAAACAAAGTGGCGGAGATCGAGGGTGGTAAGTCTCTGTTTCAGCCTGATGGGGATTGGAGAATAGGTATATTCTTCTGACCAATGCCTTACTTCCTCACAAAGGTTCTCCAACTCTTCGCTGTCATAGACATAGGGCGACATGGTATATCTGGCATAATCCAGTATTGCAGCGATAGTTTCTTTCCGTCTTTGTTCTTGCTCCTGCTCATAAGCCTTGCATCGCTGGATGTATGAGTCTTCCTTGGTTTTGACGCTTACACTTTCTTCCAGAGTTTCTGAATTAGGGGTAATCAAGGAGGTGCTATCATTGGCCATAAGTGGCAGAGGGTTTGTGTTTTCCATTTCAGGGACAACGTCTGTCTGCACCACTTGTTTCATTGTCTGTGGAATTGCTATTGATTGTCTGTCCCTCTTTTGCGGAAACAAATCAAGCAGTACCGACTGGAACATGACATATAATAGCCATAGCAGCAGGTTGCACAGAATAAATGCCATCCACTTAGCAAGGCTGTCCTGCCGAAAATCGGCTCCAACTTTCAGGGAGACAAGCAGGGAAATGGAAAGGAACACCACACATGGGCATCCCAACAAGAGACAAAGGTCTCTAAGCTTCAGTGATTTCATTTCAAACATATCTTGTATCTTTTAGTTTTACTATTCGCGATTAATCGGAAACAGCCAATGCTTAGGTGCTTCTGGAGTGCAAAGTTACTTCGGTTATTTCTGACTGCCGATGAATGTCAAAACAATCAGCCCATATTTAAGATTAGTTGGCTTACGAGTATGATTTTGCAGCGATTTTCATACTCTAAAAGGGTTGTAAGTCAGGACAAAACGGAAATCTGCGAAACAAAAAAGGGAGAAGCAATGCCTCTCCCCATAAAAACGATACGAATAGAAAAACTATTGGCCGACAATCTTCAGCTGCACGTTCTTTGCTGGCTTCAATGTTATGCGGTTGATGGACTCACGCTTACTCTCGTCTGCCATCGCAGCATAGATCTGAGTGGTGGAAACATTCTTGTGTCCAAGGATGTGCTGGACGGTATAAACACTCGTGCCAGCCTCGACTTGGAGCGAACCAAGTGTGTGACGGCTGCAATGATAGGTTATATGCTTGGTGATGCCAGCCGCCTTTAGCCAGTTCTTCAGCGGAGTTTGAGTAAGACTGTCGTTGAAGCCAACGAACACCTTATCGGTAGGTTTGTGGTTTTCATCGTCATCATTGAAACCAATCAGTTCCAAAGCCTCGTCACTGATGGGATTGTTCACCAGTTCCTTGGTCTTCTGCATACGGAGCGTGACATACATGCCACCGTCACCGTATGGTTGAATCTTGTCCCATGTCAGTTGCTTGATGTCGCTCTTGCGGAGTCCAGTCAGGCAAGAGAAGAGGAAAGCCTTTTTCAAGACCTCAGACGAACATGGCGTGTTGGCCAATCTGATAAGTTCCTCCTTGGATAAGTGCTCTTTTTCTGTCGGAATCGTGTCAATACGTTCCAAGAAGCCGTTGGGATTCTCCATAATCTTGTGCTCCCTGTAGGCGGTATGGAGTACGGCACGAAAGGTGGACCAATAGCCTGCAACACTATTGATGTGCAGTTTGTGCTCTGTGTGGATGGTCTGTGGAGCATTTAGAAGATACTCACGGAACTTGTTGCACAAATCAACGTTGATTTCATCGAAGCGGCACTTGTCATTGCAAAATCTGGCGAAGTGCTTATAGACATGCTGCCACTTGCAGTTCTTCTTGTCTGCCTTCTGCTTGAAGTAGGCAAGGAAGTCACCCTTCATCTTTTCTTTATCAAAGAAGTCGTACCTTTCATTCACGATACTCTCATAGCGACGGCAGCGGAGGGCTTCAGCCTTCTCACGCATACGGTCGTTATAGTCCTTCTCCCGTTGTGACTTCGGCTTGGCATAGATGTAGATGCCGAGCGATTCATGACGCATGACCTTCATGGTGGACTCGTCCCGATAGCCAGGATAGTAGTCGAGATAGAAGGAAAGTTGTTCTCCGCCTTTGATCTTCCGTGTGCGGAGGCTCACGGTCTTACAAATGTTACTCATACATATATATATTATTGTTAGTAATCATGGTGGAGCGTTTCTCCACGGGTGCAAAGGAACTCAATGATGCGTTGCTGACTCCGATTATTCTCAATCATCACCGAATAATCTGTCAGTATGGTAGAAATTCAGAATCCTGCGGCCTTACGTTCCTCCATCACTCTCTCCACATCAGAACGGAGCAGGAGATTAAGCCTTCCTACTTTTGTCTTCTCTATGTGCTTGACCTTGACGATGTGGCAGATGTTGGCTTTAGTCAGTCCATAGAGTTGCTGCACTTGCTCCACAGTATAATAGTCCTCGTTGGACAAGAGGTCTGTACGACGGAGTTCATCAAAATGACTCTGAGAATAGTAGGTGCATCCATACTCACGCTTGGTTGGAATCTTGTGACGATGGGCATAGGAACGGACTGCCGTAAGGTTGATACCATATCGGTCTGCCACTTCCTGTGGTGACAGCCAATCGACAATGGCATCAAGGTCTATGGTAGTGCCAAATACTGCATCAATGTGTTTTTTGCTGTAATAGTTCCGTCCTGCGATGCGGCACATGGGAATCTGATGACGCTTGGCAGATGCATAAAGCCACGACTGTTTGACCTTATAAATCTGCTTCACTTCCTCACCAGAATAGTATTCAAGAATTTCATCTGAATACGATGATGCTGATTGGACTTTCTGCTTCTTGTCACCAACAGATGCCTTCTTCTTTGAAGAATCTTTCTTGGGCTTCGTACAAGGAAGGACGCGGTTATATGGATTGGCTGCAAACATCTTCTCTATGTCACTTCTGCGGACAAGAGCCATTCGGCTGCTCAGTCGTGAAGCAGGCAACTTCCCTTGCTCAACGAGTTTATAGACATACTGACGGGTACAGCCTAAAAGGATGGCAGCTTTAGAAAAGGTCAGATACTCCTGTTGCTGGAGTTCCATCACTGGCTCGACAGCTCGAAGGAAATCCCTTTGTCTCTTTTTCTTGGTTTCCTTCGCTTGCTCAGCACATTCCTCAGAGCAGTACTTCTGTATTCCGCTGTTTGTGGTGAAAACCTTGCCACAATAAGCGCATTTTCTGGTTTTTGGCATACTTGCGATATTTATCTGTTCAACATTCCTTTTGTTGTACCTCTCCGCAAGTCATCACAAGTAAACTATTGACACCCTTTGTCAACTTTCGCCACGATATTGCTTTACTCAAAAGCGAGTCGGAAACCTGTCAACTTTTGTAACCTATTGTCACCCACAGTCAACTATGTCCACGATGTTGCAAAAATAAAGCCTCGTAAATTCCCTGCGGTAGAAATACGTTGCAAATTTAACGGGAATTTCCGAAGCAACCAAAAACAGGTTCTGAAGTGTTAAAATCCAAAAGTACTTGATATACAAAGGTTTATCTCTATGTGTTTTTCATTATTCATGGTTGTTTAGAAGGCTCTAAATACAGTCTTCAAAAGCTCTATTACCGAAGGAGGTTACCGTTTCTGGTATTGAAATGTTTTTTAAGTTGGTACAACCGTTGAAGGAATCATCGTCTATAGCAGTCAAACCTGTGAAGTATTTAAGTTCATAGAATGTCACTAATTGTGTATTGTCTTTGAATACCGTCCCAATACTTTTCACGGCGGCAGCCTCCTGTTCAGAAAGTTTTCCGTCATCGTTAGTATCCCAGTTGTCAACGCAAATTTTTCCCACACGTGAGTCGGCAAATGTGATGATACCTCCTACGTTAGGATTGTCTGCATAACCAGGATCGCCCTCTTTCAGTGCTATGATTGTTCCGAACTTACTCCAAGGTTCGGTGGCTTTGTAAGCATCGATGGATTCTCCAGGAATATGTAATGTGGCATATTCTATCAGGCAATCATTACCGAACCCGAACGAAACATGTTTCGGAGTAGTCATTGGATTATATACATCGGTAAGTTCCTTGCACCCATCAACCGTTAAACCATTTAATCCCATCCCCAATATGAGAGTAGTCAATGCTGGGCAGTTTCTTACATATGCCGAAGACACTCCGTCAGGAATCTGCAGCTTCTTGAGACCACTGCATGAATAAATATTAAATTTGTTCGTGGCATTAACAATGTTTGCAAGCGTCAACTCTGTAATGGCATTACACTGTTCAATCTCTATATCTTGGGCGTTGTATATCTTGATACCGCTCTCCTTCAGCAGAGGGCATTTGCTGATTTCAATTTTTATCTTACCATCCCCAACCTCTAAAGAGGTGAGAGAGGCACAATTTAATATTTGCATCTCTTTTAGCCCTGCTCCAATCTTTACACTTCTTAGGTTGTGGCAATCAGAAAGCGTACTGCCTTCGTATCCTCTTGACTTGAAATCTTTGACTCCATCAGGAATAACCAATGAAGTGATAGCCGTATAACCTTCAAATGCATGTGCCCATAATGTCTCAATTCCATCAGGTACCACAACATCTGTCAACTCGGATCCGTTTAGATACAGATGGCCTGCATAATACAAGGGATTTTGAATAAATCGATAAATACCCTCACCTAAAGAACCATACACACTCGATATTCCGAAGTCAACGGAGAGCCATGCTTTCAGATCAGAGATGTTGACACGCTCAATATTATTGCACTCTTTAAAAGCATCTTGGCCAACACTTGTAACTCCCTTACCCCATGTAACAGACTTAAGTCCTGAGCAGAAATAAAATGCCTTTGTACCAATGGCTTCAACACTATCAGACAGTTTAACAGATGTCAGCATCTTGGCACTATAAAAAGCATAATTCTTGACAGATTTTATGCCATTAGGAATGACAAGATTAGTTACCTTTTCATTGTTTACAAACAATGCTGAGGCATATCGAATAGGATTGGAGTATTCGTCATTAAATTCAATATTACACCAAGAGGTTAAGTCTGTTATACATAGAGAGTCTACTTCGAAGTATTTGCCAAATGCATATTGGTCAATCTTTGTTAAACTTTGAGGAAGGGTTAAATTGCTTAATTTGCAGTTTGTGAATGCCCTTGTTCCGATCCCCACGACATCACAGATTATACCGTTGTAGTTTATCTTTTCAGGTATCACAACTTTTTCTGAATAAGTTCCTTCCTCATTTTCTCCATAGGTCACCGTGGCCTGCTTGGCCTTCATCACAATGTTGTAATAGATGCCGTCAATACAGGCATCATAAGCGTTGGCCGCTAATGGAACAAATAGCGCCATCACCAATAAAGCTAATAATTTCTGTTTCATAATTACTACTGTTTTAAGGGTTTAATAATACTTTTGCGGTTTTTGGAAAAAGACAGAAAAAGAAAACGTGGACTGTTACTTCGTCTACGTTATCTGAGGTATCGCCAAACACCTAACATGCATATCCGAGTAAAAGCCCACGCCGTCTGGCGTGAGCATCCTTGCTTTTACTCTTGCATGTTGTTTTAAAATTTGGCGAATTTCAGATAACAAGATTCAAGCGGACGCTTCAATTTCTATATGTCTTTGTTGTCTATTGTTTTATATCATAGGCATCGTGGTTTTATGTGGTTATAGGTTCCAGTTATGATAATATCGTTGTTACTTCATCAGCGGTCAAGCCTGTCCCCTGAGCTATCTGCTCAATGCTCAGCCCTAAGGCTTTCAGGCGAAGAACAGTCTCGGTCTTTTCTTTCTGCTGACCTTCAGCCAGACCTTCTGCGCGGCCCTTTGCCTCACCTTCAGCCAGGCCTTCCTCACGTCCTTCAGCCTTTCCTTTCTTGTGGGCAGTCTTCATGGTGCTATAATAGTCCCAGTAATCCTTCACGCTCTCTGCATATTCACGGCGCTCGGCAGGGCTGAACTGCGCTATCTCTGCCTGGTCGAACAGACGTTTGAAGATGCGCTCCTGTAATGCCGCCGGGCGCTCAAGCTGACGCGACAGGTTGCGGAGGGCAAACATCCACTTGTCGAACATCGTCTCCAACTCGTCCTCGCGCTTGTTGAACTTAGGCATCTCGAGATAGACAAAGGTCAGCTTGTCATAGAATACGTGATTGTCCTGGGTGTCTTTCAGTTTTATCTCGTGTATGTAACTGTCTGCGGGATACTCCCCGTCGGGAAACACAAAGTTCAGCACGCCGATGGTATAGACACCATCCAGATGATAGTCCCACTTACCTTTCGGTGCCTGTTCACGTATCGGGGCTGTGGCGTAATAGACGCTACGGTCTTTGAAATACTCCTGCTCGGCCTTCTGCATCTCTACGATAAAACGGCTGCCGTCCTCGGTCACGCAATAAACATCGAACACGGCACGGCGGTCGCCGTATCCGTCACCCAACTGTTCTGCGTTAAGGTACTGCACATCCTTTATTTCCCGCTTGGCATCATTGAACAGCGCATTGAGGAAACTGATAAGCAGGTCCTTGTTCAGCTCTGTGCCGAACAGTTTCTTAAACCCGAAGTCGGTGTATGGATCAATGTATCTCTCGCGTGGTTCTATTCCCATTGTGTAATTCCTTGCAAGTTATCTTGCGGCAAAGATACGATTAAGTTTTGAGATATGCAAGAAAAAGTGTTCACTTTTTTTTCTTTCATATCCATGACGAAAGACTCCGCGAAGCAACTGAGCACCGATAGAGCGCAAGAACATAGGCGAAGCCAAAGTACGATTAGGTTTTGAGATATGGGTGCATCGGACGTACAAATTAAAACTTTTTTCGCTTTTATTTGCATATTTCAATACTTAATCGTAACTTTGCACATATTTTCGTCAAATGCGCATATATAAATAGGTGAAGCCTAACAGTGCTTGCCCTGCGCCGCATGACGATGCATCCAAAGACAATGACCCCTGAAACACCAACGACAAAACCACTGACAATAGACGTTGAAGCCATTCTTCACTCAAAGATTGGCGACCGGGACCGCTATGTGCCGCGCTTTCTCGTAAACTATCTGAAGAAGATAGTACATCAGGATGATATCAACGCGATACTGCTGCGACACCAGAATGTCTATGGTCTCCCTTGGATTACGGCAGTCCTGCAGGATTTGGGCATAGACATCATTGTTCACGGCAAGGAGAACCTGCCCCCTGCCGATGACGGGAAGCGTTACACTTTTGTGTCTAACCATCCGCTGGGGGGGCCTGACGGACTGATATACGGCAAGATGCTGGCAGAGAACTATGGTGAGCGGGTGCGCATACTGGTCAATGACCTACTGATGAACCTCCACGGACTGGCTCCGCTCTGCGTGCCGGTGAACAAGGTGGGCAAGCAGAGCCGCGGACTGCCACAGGCCATTGACGCCGCATTCAGCGGAGACTATCACATGTTCGTGTTCCCCGCAGGACTGTGTTCAAGAAGGATTGACGGCGAGATAAGGGACCTGCCCTGGCAGAAGACCTTCATACAAAAGAGCGTGCAGTACCACCGCGACGTAGTGCCCATGCATTTCAACGGACGCAACTCCGAGCGATTCTATCGCATCGCGAATATCTGCAAGGCCCTGCACAGCCCCATAAATATCGCCATGTTATACTTGGCAGACGAGCTGTTCAAGAACACCAACAAGACATTTGAATTGACAATAGGCAAGCCCATACCCTGGCAAACATTCGACAAGACGCGCACTCCAAGCCAATGGGCACAATGGGTGCGGAACGAGGTGTATAATCTCGTGAAGTAAACCAACAACGACAGAAACAGAAACAACCCGACTAACCAACTTTCAATAACAACACTCCACGCAAAAATGGACGCAGAAATCATTCAGCCCGTACCACAGGACCTTATTCTCGCAGAGTTAACCTCCGAGAAAAAGCTCCGCATGACCAACAAGAGCAGCAACGAGATCTACATCATTACATCTCACGACTCTCCCAACCTGATGCGCGAGATAGGACGCTTGCGCGAGATAACATTCCGCATGGCAGGCGGCGGTACTGGCAAAGAATTGGACATTGACGAGTTTGACACCTGCGAAAACTGCTACAAACAGCTCATCGTCTGGAACCCGCAAGACAAGGAGATCATCGGCGGATACCGCTATAAGATGGGTGACACGTGGGACTATGACAAGGAAGGACAGCCCATACTGGCCACCTCACACATGTTCCGCTTCTCTGAGAAGTTCATCCGCGAGTATGCTCCATACACCATAGAGCTGGGACGCTCTTTCGTCACACCAGCGTATCAGAGCTCAAAGATGGGCGCAAAGAGCCTCTTCGCGCTTGACAATCTGTGGGACGGACTGGGGGCGCTGACCGTCATCAACCCCAACATGAAGTATTACTTCGGCAAGATGACGATGTATCCCGACTACATACGCTTCGGGCGCGACCTTATACTATACTTCCTAAAGAAGCACTTTGACGATAAGGAAGGGCTCATTTACCCGATGAAACCGTTGAAATTAGACACTCCAGAGGAAGAGCTGCAGCAGGTTTTCTGCGGCCGTGACTTCAAGGAAGACTACAGAATCCTAAACGGCGGCATACGCGCTTTGGGCTTCAACATACCGCCGTTGGTAAACGCCTACATGAACCTCTCACCCACAATGAAGCTCTTTGGCACCGCCATTAACGACGGATTCGGCGAGGTGGAGGAGACAGGCATTCTCATTGCAGTAAACGAGATATTTGAGAGCAAGCGTGTGAGACACATCGAATCATTCGTCAGAGAACACCCTGAGAGCCTGGACAACATCACATCGGGAGCAGACAAAGTAATAAAGGAGAAAAAGACCGCCTCTACAGAGTAACGGTAAAGGGCCTCGTCAGACGAATAGCGCCTGCAGCACTTCAAGTGTCTTCATCTCGCCAAACTGCGGAATGTGAAGGCGATAGAACTTCAGACAGAGGTCAACCACACGGTTGCGCTCCTCACGCGAGAAGCGAAAAAGATGCAGATTTGACGGCGTCATACGCATGAGAATCTGCATCTTTTTTGCATCTTCAGGCATCAAGACATCACGATGCAGCGGCATAGCAGTAGAGAACACACCTTCGCGCAAATCAAAGACGGCACCATCCACGTATGTCCCCACATCAGGCATAAAACCCAGGAAGCGCGACATACGCAGCATAAACATCAGATGAAAATTCGCCGTACTGCCCACCGTAGCATCCAGCCACAACAATCCCTGCTCTACGAAATCATATAACAGCGGTTCGGGATGCATGTCGCGAGTAGCATAAACCAGAAATTCGGCCACAAAAAAGCCCTGCGATATCTTCACGGCATCAGCCGTCAGCGACACATAGGGCCTAAAAAGCCTGGCATCGCCAAGCGCCGCCATTGCCTGTCGCGGAGAGCGCTCCATATCGACCTCAAGCAATGTAAGCGGCTGGAAGAACTGTTTACGCACTTTTGATGTGCGTGACATGCTGACTTTCCACACCACGGAGACCCGACCCGCCTCACGAGTCAGGAGGTCAACGATGAGCTTATTATCGCCATACTTCACCGTCCGCAGTACTATAGCCCTGTCTTTATATTCCATCTCTTGACTTGCAAAAGTATAAAAAATCATCGAAACAATAAAATTGTGGCAACAAAATTTGCACATTACAGAAAAAACTTGTACCTTTGCAGCGCATTTCGGGGGAATACCCCGCAATGATATCGGTTCGGCGCGTTCGTATATCGGTTAGTACTCAAGATTTTCATTCTTGCAAGAGGGGTCCGACTCCCCTACGCGCTACCACGATTTATTTGTCATCGGGCAGTGATGCCCTCAGGGTGACAGAGGGTGCAAGCACCCGCCAGGGCTGTTGTAGTGACGTAAGACCCATAGCTAATCATTAACAGCACCGCCATACAAGGCCGTGCAACAAATTCAAAACAAACAAAATGGCAAACCACAAGTCATCAGTGAAGAGAATCCGTCAGACTAAGACAAAGAACCTTCACAACAAGTACTACGCAAAGACAATGCGTAACGCAGTGCGCAAACTGCGCGCAATGACAAACAAGGAAGAGGCTATGAAGCTCTATCCTGCTGTACAGAAGATGCTCGACAAGCTCGCAAAGACCAACATCATCCACAAGAACAAGGCAGCGAACTTGAAGTCAAGCCTCTGCAAGCACATCGCAAAGCTCTAAGAGCAGCGAAAAGAAACGAATACACAAGATTGTTTCCATAATAATTTTTTATCTAGAAGGCTGTAGCCCGTGAGGGGTAGCAGCCTTTTTTTATACCCATAAACCTGGCTACATATACCCGTTACCCAGACAATCCGCGCCCATAACCTAAACATCTATTGTCAATTACCTCGACAGGCAATTACCAATTATCCCAACAGGTGTAATCACAATAATACAAAACGATATGAAAGCAAGGAAAATACTACGTATTTTATTTGCACAATTCAATAATTTTGCGTAACTTTGCAAGGCAAAAATAACAACAAACGATATAATGGAAGAAAATCAGAACAAAGAGACGAATTACACAGGC
Source organism: Prevotella sp. (assembly GCA_017478025.1). Taxonomy (GTDB): domain Bacteria; phylum Bacteroidota; class Bacteroidia; order Bacteroidales; family Bacteroidaceae; genus Prevotella. The sequence goes on along the minus strand of JAFVGZ010000001.1, from coordinate 26,670 downwards.
AGTAGTATTCAGGTGCTTGAGGGTCTCGAGGCAGTACGTAAACGCCCTGCGATGTACATCGGCGACATCTCAGAGAAGGGACTTCATCACCTCGTGAACGAGACCGTTGACAACTCTATCGACGAGGCAATGGCCGGTTATTGTACCGACATCCGCGTGACAATCAACGAAGACAACTCTGTGACAGTAGAGGACGATGGCCGCGGTATCCCTGTGGACGAGCACCCAAAGATGCACAAATCTGCCTTGGAGGTGGTCATGACAGTGCTCCATGCCGGTGGTAAATTCGATAAAGGTTCATACAAAGTCTCCGGCGGTTTGCACGGTGTGGGCGTCAGCTGCGTCAACGCGCTGTCTTCACACATGATTTCACAAGTCTATCGCGACGGCAAGATCTATCAGCAGGAGTATGAGAAGGGAAAACCTTTGTACCCTGTAAAGGTTGTCGGCGAGACAGAAAAGCGCGGCACCCGTCAGCAGTTCTGGCCAGACGGATCCATCTTCACCACCACCGTATATAAATACGACATCGTAGCACGCCGCATGCGCGAGCTGGCATTTCTCAATGCAGGCATCACCATCACGCTGACAGACCTGCGCCCCGACGAGGAGGGTAACGTGCGCAAGCCAGAGGTATTCCACGCCAAAGAGGGCCTGAAGGAGTTCGTGCGCTACGTGGACAGACATCGCACCAGCCTCATCGGAGAACCCATCTACCTGAAGACAGAGAAGAACAACACCCCGATAGAGATAGCGCTGCTCTATAACACCGACTATTCAGAGAACATCCATTCCTACGTCAACAATATCAACACCATCGAAGGCGGTACACACCTTACCGGTTTCCGCATCGCCCTCAGCCGCTCGCTGAAGAAATATGCCGACGAGGACGAGGCGCTGCGCAAGCAGATAGACAAGGCGAAGATTGAGATAGCCCCTGATGACTTCCGCGAAGGTCTGACAGCCATCATCTCCGTTAAGGTGGCAGAGCCTCAGTTTGAAGGTCAGACAAAGACCAAGCTGGGCAACAGCGAGGTGAATGGCGCCGTTCAGCAGGCCGTTGGCGAGGCTATGGGCAACTATTTGGAGGAGCACCCGAAGGAGGCGCACCAGATATGCGAGAAGGTAATCCTTGCTGCTACGGCACGTATCGCAGCACGCAAGGCACGCGAAAGCGTTCAGCGCAAGAGCCCAATGGCAGGCGGCGGATTGCCTGGCAAGCTGGCAGACTGCTCCAGCCGAGACCCGAAGAAGACAGAGATATTCCTCGTCGAGGGTGACTCCGCAGGCGGTTCAGCAAAGCAGGGCCGCGACCGTCACACACAGGCCATCCTGCCTTTGCGCGGTAAGATACTGAACGTAGAGAAGGTTCAGTGGCACAAGGTCTTTGAGGCAGAGTCCGTAAGCATCATTCTGCAAGCCATCGGAGTACGCTTCGGCGTAGATGGCGAGGACGCCAAGACCGCTAATATCGACAAGCTGAGATATGACAAGATTATCATCATGACCGATGCCGATGTCGATGGCTCACACATAGACACCCTCATCATGACGCTGTTCTTCCGCTTTATGCCACAGGTGATACAGGAAGGCCACCTCTACATCGCAACACCGCCACTGTACCAGTGCACCTACAAGAACCACAAGGAGTACTGCTACACTGAGGAAGACCGTCTGCGCTTCATCAACACCTACTGCTCAGGAGATGCCGATGACACTAAGCTGCACACACAGAGATACAAAGGTCTGGGTGAGATGAACCCAGAGCAACTGTGGGATACCACAATGAATCCAGAGACAAGACTGCTAAAACAGGTTACAATACAGAACGCTGCCGAAGCAGATGAGATATTCTCTATGCTGATGGGTGATGACGTGGAGCCACGCCGAGCATTCATCGAGGAGAACGCAAACTATGCTAACATTGATGCGTAAAGCAGAAATATCATAACACACACACCTGCATCAGTCCAATAGGGCTGTTGCAGGTACATACAATCACCTTAAAACTAATAAAATATGCCGAAGGACAACAGCATTCTACCTATCTCCATCGAACAGGTGTCATCAAAGTTTAAGTTGCCACACTTGAGCAACGAACTGCTATTGATAGAATCCACGCGGACGCTACCTATATATACAGAACCGCGACGCATGTCATTATGCCTGTACGTGGGAGTATGCACCAGCGGAGTAGTAACGCTAACAGTAAATGGAAAACGCCGCACTCAAAGCCATCAGCAAGTGATGCTGATTACAGAAGAGTCTGTAATAACCGATGTAAAATTCAGCGAAGATTTCGACGGATTTGCTTTCATCATATCATACAAATTACTGCAAGAGATACTTCGCGATGTGCACAACATGAGCGACTTGTTCCTGTTGTCCCACAATCACCCCGTATTTAGCCTGAACGACAGTGAACTCAATGCAGCAAAGCACTACTACCGTTCCATCCATGCACATATATCCCAAACAGGAAAGCGCTATCGAGTGGAGATAATACGCCTTAGCCTCCTGACGATGATATATGATATGGCAGGTGCCTTTGACCGCGTCATAGAGCAGCCAGGCAAGAACGAGAAGCAGTCAAGGGCTGAACAGCTCTTTGTAGAATTTGTACAAAGAGTGGAACACCACTTCCACGAAGAGCGACAGGTGCAGTGGTATGCTAAACAAATGAACGTTACGCCAAAGTATCTGTGCGAAGTAGTGACCAACGTAAGCCGCCGCACACCTAATGAATGGATTGACAAATTCGTCACTTCAGAGATGCGCAACCTGCTGAGACATACCAATATGCGCATGAGCGAGATTGCAGAGGTCATGAATTTCCCCACACAGTCATTCTTCGGTAAGTACTTCAAGGAGAATGTCGGAGTAACCCCATCAGAGTATCGCAACGGCATAGAACCAAAAATTATCCTTTATGATAGTACAGATAGGTGATGTTCTCGTATCATCAGACATCCTGACAGAATGTTTCTGCTGCGACCTTACGAAGTGCAAGGGCGCATGTTGCGTTGAAGGTGACGCCGGAGCACCTATCACCATTGATGAACTGGAAGAGATAGAGCTCAACCTTGACAGCGTGATGTCCGACCTTTCAGTGCCGGCCCAGCTTGTGATAGCAGCCCAGGGCGTGGCTTATAATGACAAGGACGGCGACCTGGTGACATCAATAGTCAATGGAAAAGACTGCGTCTTCACGTGTTATGAAGACCTCGAAACATCCGATGGAACCGTAAAAAACTGCTGTCTTTGCGCCTATGAACGCGCTTACAGGAAGAAGACTATCAACTGGTGCAAGCCTATATCATGCGCACTCTACCCAATAAGGGAGAGCAAGCTGAGCAATGGGCTCACCGCAATAGTGTATCATAGGTGGAATATCTGCAAGGATGCCGTAGCGAAAGGAAACAATCAAGGCATCAAGGTCTATCAATTCCTTAAAGAGCCGCTCATTCGCCGCTTCGGTCAGGAGTGGTATGATGCGCTTTGCATCGCTGCTACCAATCTACCGGTGTAATGCCATACTGCTGCAACCAAGCGTTGCAGGAGCTAAAATGATGATTACCAAACCATCCTCCGCGGTTTGCGGAGAGTGGAGAGGGATGTACTGATTTAAGTATAAGATGCTTGCTGCGGTCGATCAGCAGCTCCTTCTTGCCTGCATAACCGCCCCAAAGGATAAACACCACATGGTCCTTACGCTCCGAAACAGTCCTGATAACAGCATCCGTAAACTCTTCCCAACCGTGACGCTGGTGCGAGCCGGCAAGATGTTCACGTACCGTCAGCGTAGCGTTGAGCAGGAAAACACCCTGCGAAGCCCAGCGACGAAGGCTGCCATCATACATCTTTTTGCCCATTTCATCGGTGATAACAGGCGGCACATGGCCTGTATCGGCCTTCACTTCCTTAAATATATTTACTAAAGACGGAGGAAGCTGCACACCCGTCTTGACAGAGAAACACAACCCCTCAGCCTGACCAGCACCATGATAGGGGTCTTGCCCCAGTATGACAACCTTCACATCGTCAAGCGGACAAAGGTTGAAGGCATTGAATATCTCCGACCCTGGAGGATAACACACAAACTGTCTGTATTCGTCGTGGACAAATACAGACAGTTTTTTGAAATATTCCTTATCAAATTCTTCAGCCAGGGCAGCGCCCCAGGACTGTTCAATCTTTACCATAGATATGACTTCCGAAAGTTGAAACGCCAACCTTATCAGTTAGCGCGGCTACCGTTATCAGTCAACAATCAGGTTCTCTCCGGTCATGTCGGCAGGCTGCTCCAGCCCCATGATGTGCAGCAAAGATGGAGCAACATCGGCCAGGCGGCCGTCCTTGACAGTGGCAGAGTTATTGTCTGTCACGTATATGAACGGTACAGGATTGAGTGAGTGAGCAGTATTTGGTGAGCCGTCAGGATTGATAGCATTATCGGCATTACCGTGGTCTGCAATGATGATGGCCTCATATCCCGTAGCCTTCGCTGCCTCTATAACGTCACGGACACAGTTGTCAACAGCCACTACAGCCTTTGCTATAGCATTATAGACGCCAGTATGACCCACCATATCACCGTTAGCGAAGTTGACAACGATGAAATCGTAGATATCTTTCTTAATATTTTCAACGAGCTTTTCCTTTACTTCATAGGCTGACATCTCTGGCTTCAGGTCGTATGTAGCCACCTTGGGCGATGCTACAAGCACACGATCCTCACCCTCGTAAGGCTGCTCACGGCCACCATTGAAGAAGAATGTGACGTGTGCGTACTTCTCTGTCTCAGCGGTATGCAACTGCTTCTTGCCGAGAGAAGAGAGGTATTCACCCAGTGTATTTGTTACATTCTCTTTCGGGAAGAGTATGCCGACGCCCTTGAAGGATGCATCGTATGGAGTCATACAGTAGTATTTCAGCCCTGGAATGGTCTGCATTCCCTCTTCTGGCATATCCTGCTGAGTGAGCACCTGAGTAAGTTCCTTGGCGCGGTCGTTACGGAAATTGATGAAGATAACGACGTCACCCTCCTCTATCTTACCATTTACTGAAGCATTGACGATAGGCTTGATGAACTCGTCTGTCACTCCCTCATCGTATGACTCCTGCATTGCTGCTACCATATCGGTGGCAGCCTTACCCTTGCCGGCAGTGATAAGGTCGTATGCTTCTTTTACGCGGTTCCATCGCTTGTCACGGTCCATAGCGTAGAAGCGGCCTACGATAGACGCTACGTTGGCATCGTTCTTCTTGCATTCTGCCGTCAACTGCTCGATGAAGCCCTTACCAGACTTCGGATCCGTATCGCGACCATCCATGAAGCAATGTACGAACACCTGCTGAGAGAGTCCGTATTCCTTGCCCACCTCAATGAGTTTGAACAGATGATCGAGTGAAGAATGCACGCCACCGTTTGAGGTCAGGCCCATGAGATGAAGCTTCTTGCCGTTCTCCTTTGCATAGGTAAAGGCCTCAACCACCTGAGGATTCTTGCTGATAGAGCCGTCAGCGCAGGCGCGATTAATCTTCACGAGGTCCTGATAGACGATTCGACCGGCACCGATGTTAAGGTGACCGACCTCTGAATTACCCATCTGACCATCAGGAAGACCTACGTCTTCACCTGACGCATTAAGTTGTGAGTGACTGCTGACAGCCGTGAGATAGTCAAGATAAGGTGTCGGTGTGTTATAAATCACATCACCCTTACCGTGCTTGCCTATTCCCCAACCGTCGAGGATCATAAGAAGTGCTTTCTTTGCCATAATGTTTTATGCTTAAATTTTCAATTTTACGGTTTCGGTTGCAAAGGTAATAAAAATAATTCAGAATACAGAATTCAGAATGTAAAATTAGCAACGCTGAATGTATAATTTAACAAATGGCAAAGAGGGTGCGTCATTTTGTTCTGCTATATTATGTCGTTCACCTGCGCTGCCGCCCATTATGCGGAGCGGTTCTTGTCGGCTATCTGGCTGATGGCATCCTGGCCGCGTTTGTATTCGCCGTACAACCTCTCGCGCCATTCGCAAAGGTTTTTGTTGGTAAGGCGGTATGGCAGCAGCCATTCGCAGAACTCCGAGAACGACAGATGCCTGACGAGTAAATGTATTCTCCGCATGTTTATGATTGGTTTGAATTTCCCTCCAGGCGAGTTGATGCGCTTGGAGGGAAAAGTGTAATTAGTCTAAGGGTTCTGCGGTTAATTCAATTAGTATTTGGTTGTCCTTTGAACCTAAAACCAGTTCCTCACCTGTGAGTGACATAATTTGTTGATGGTTTTCTTCCGTTCTTGTTCTTCCGTTCATAGTAATTTCTCCTTACGTATGTAACCAATTACCCGTGCTTGAAGTTCCTATTTTAGAAGAGTCAAAGAACATTTCATACGAGTCTGACAAATAGTAGGCATAGCGACATGTAATAGCATCATTATTGAATGTTGTTATTAATGTCATGGAGTCTCTGTCAAATATTTGGGACATTGAAACATTCATACCCGTCGTCACTTGCAGTTTTTTTGAACCTACAGAAATGTTCCCATGCCTTCTCATCGCACTTTTACGGCTTGAATCCATGGTCACACTTTTTGTCCATTTCTTCCCGATTAGCTGTTCTTTTATGAAAATATTTGTCTGAGCATTAGTATTAAGGCATGTAAAGATGCCAAGCAGACATATAGAAATTATTTTTTATAGTAGCATGTCTGTAAATGAGTACATAATATTGAACCCCCTACTCCAGTAACGAAAATTATAATAATTATAACAATTTCTGTCCAAAAATACTCAGCTAAATTTTTGTCCAGTCCTTTCAGTTTGAGCTGTGAGGTGCCGAAAAATAGAATAATTTACAATCTTCAGGAGTGCCTTTGTAACATACTGATTATCAAGGGCGTTGTAATAGCAGGTCTTTTAGGCGGTGAAAGACCTACTATTAGGCGGTAAAAGACCTACTATTACCGAGTAAAAGACCTACTATTATGGCCTAAAAAACCTGCTTTTGCAACACTCTGTATATTAGCGCGTTACGGCGTGTCCTATTTTTCCGGTAAAACCGGAGCAAGCATTGCGCTCGGATGAGCGACAAAACACCTGAGACAAGAAGGCGAAACAGAGCGAGGCGGCTATTGTTAAATATCTATAAATTTAACCTATTTAGCAAAAAAGTGGAGCAAAGTGGGGGGAAGTGGGGAAAAATTTTGTACCTTTGCAGGCAGATTACGCAATTTATAAATAAGAACACAAGAGCACCCAGCAAATCCAATGAGATTTCTCGGCAACATAGAAGCCCGCGTTGACGCCAAAGGCCGCGTTTTCCTTCCTGCAACATTCCGCAAAGTGTTGCAATCGGAGAGCGAGGAGCAGCTGGTGCTTAGGAAGGACGTGCATGAGAACTGCCTGGTGCTCTACCCAGAGAGCGTATGGTTGGAGCAGATGGACTTCATGCGCAGCAAGCTGAACCGCTGGAACAGGGAGCAGCAGAACATCTTCCGTCAGTTCGTTAGCGAGGTAGAGAACATCTCGCTCGACGGAAACGGACGTATCTTATTGTCCAAGCGCTTAATGGAAGTTGCGGGGATAGACCAGATGGTGCGCTTCATAGGCGTTGGCGACACAGTCGAGATATGGGCAGCCGGCAGCAACAGCGAGCAATTCATGAGCCCCGATGACTTCAGCAAAGCGCTGGAAGAACTGATGGGAAGCTCCACCCCAGCCCTCCCCTGAGGGAGGGAGACTTACGGGAAAGAGAGTCAGTCAGAGAGAGTTAATATGAGAGTGTGTATAACAACAAAATGACGAAGGCTACGAAACATGGACAACCCTTCCACAATCATAAATTCCACTCTCCGAGAACCGACATATCACGTCCCCGTGATGCTGGATGCAAGCGTTGACGGGCTGAACATACAACGGGGAGGCGTTTATGTGGATGTCACATTCGGAGGTGGAGGACACAGCAGAGAGATACTGAGACGGCTGGCACTGACGGAAGAAGGAAGTCTGAACGCGGCGCTAAAGGGGCATCTCTACTCCTTTGACCAGGATGCCGACGCAGAGCAAAACATCCATGCCAACGACAGATTTACGTTCGTAAGGAGCAACTTCAGATACTTGAAGAACTGGATGAGATACTACGGGGTAGAACAGATAGACGGCCTGCTTGCCGACCTCGGCGTATCGTCACACCACTTTGACGACGAGACACGAGGGTTCTCCTTTCGCTATGATGCGCCACTGGACATGCGAATGAATAAGCGCGATGGCGCAACGGCGGCAGACATCGTAAACACTTACGACGAAAAACGATTGGCAGACACGCTATATCTCTACGGAGAACTGAGAAACTCAAGGAAGTTGGCTGCAAGCATCGTAAAGGCAAGGGCAGCAAAGAAGATACTGACAACCAGAGACCTGCTGACTGCCATCAAAGCTCCCACCTTCTCCCCCAAGGGGGAGGGACCTGAGCTGAAAGACAATGCGATAGAGGTCAGCCCACATGAGAAGAAAGACCTTGCACGGCTCTTTCAGGCATTGAGGATAGAGGTGAACCACGAGATGGAGGCCCTCAAGGAGATGCTACAGTCGGCCATAGAACTACTAAAACCGGGCGGAAGGCTGAGCGTCATCACCTACCACAGTTTGGAGGACCGCATCGTAAAGAACTTCATAAAGACCGGCAATGCCGAAGGAGAGCGCAAGACTGACTTCTATGGAAAAGCACAGACGCCCCTGCAAGCGGTCAACGGTAAGGTAGAAACCCCATCCGCCGAAGAGCAACGGGACAACCCGCGATCACGAAGCGCAAAACTAAGAATAGCAGAAAAGAAGACGAATGGATAAGGACAAGGACGAGAAAATAGAAGAGCAGCAAGACAATGCTACGCTGGAGTGGACAGAGGACATCCCCGCGCAGCCGAGCGGAGTGCTGGGCAACAAGACGATAGAAGACGTCATTGCCCGTGAAGCCAAGGAGGAGCAGGACACCACGTCGCCGTTCTCCATCTCGCGCACTCTGGGCGGTGTCATCATAGCCAGAGCCGTACAGAGGCAGATAGGATTGGTGTTGCTCGTGTGCGCGTTCCTTATTATATATATAAGCAATAGGTACCTATGCCAAAAGATGATGGTGGAGATAGCCAAGACGGAGCGCCAGATGCGCGACATGCACAACAAGGCAGTAGCCTGCACCGGCATGCTGACAGAGAAAAGCCGCGAAAGCTATGTGATGCAGCTGCTTAGCTCCTACGGCGACAGCACGCTGACAGTACCAAGCGAACCACCATTCCTGATAAGAGTAAAAGAATAACAAGCCCCCATCCGGCTCCCCCACAGGGGGGGGGGAGGGTTCATACAAAACAAACAACATGGCAACATACGATAACAACAAATCTGCTCTGCGATATACTATCTTTGCAGTATTGCTGACGCTTGTAGCGGTAGCAGTACTTGCTAAGGGTTTCTATATTATGACCGTAGAGCGAAGTTATTGGAGTGCTGTTGACTCACTGGTGAAGCGCGACAGCCTGCCCATGTACCCCGTGCGAGGAAGCATCTACGGAGACAAGGGGCAACAGTTGGCATGCAACCTGCCGGAATATCGCATACACATGGACTTCGTAGCACTAAAGGAGGGCAAGGCCGACACTCTGTGGCATGATTCTTTAGGCAATGACACCAAGACGCTGGACGAGCTATGCAACGGGCTACACAGGATATTCCCTAATAAAACGGCAGCCGAATTCAAGGAACACCTGAAGGAGGGATATGAAAAAAACAGCCGCTACTGGCCAATAGTAAAGAGAAGAATAGACTTCAACACATACAAACAGGTAAAGGCACTGCCTATCTTCTGTCTTCGCCCAGGTGTGGGAGGCTTCACAGCACAGGAATACATGATACGCAGCAGGCCATACGGCTCTCTCGCATCATCAGTCATTGGCGACACCTACAAGGAGAAAGGCACCGCTTTCTCAGGCTTGGAGCTGGCATTTGACAGCATACTGAAGGGCAGACCCGGCTTTATGCATCGCCGCAAGGTGCTTGACGCAAGCGTGAATATCGTTGACTCCAACGCCGTGAACGGAATGGATATCGTCACAACGATAGACGTAGGAATACAGGATTTGGCTGAGCGCTCGCTCATTAAGGAGCTGAAGAAGGACGGCGCATATACCGGCGTGGCCATTGTGATGGAGGTAGAAACGGGCGATATCAAGGCAATGGTGAACATGGACTTAGACCCTGAGACCGGCGAATACCGTGAAGGGCGTAACCATGCTATAGCCGACCTGCTGGAACCCGGCTCGGTATTCAAGACCGCAAGCTTCCTGGTGGGACTTGACGACGGCGTTATCGACACAACGATGCACATAGACACCGGCTGCGGAATACGCGAGATGTATGGAGCAAAGATGAAGGACCACAACTGGCACAGAGGCGGATATGGCGTCATCAGCGTACCGAAAGCGCTGCAGGTCAGCTCAAATATCGGAGTCAGCGCGCTGATAGACAAGTACTATCACAGTCGTCCGGAGAAGTTCGTGGAAGGCCTGAGGCGCGTAGGAATAGCGGAAAACCTCAACCTGAAATTCAGCGAATATGAGGCTCCCCGCATTCGTATGCCGAAGAAGAACGACCGCGGACAGTGGTTGAACTGGAGCGCTACAGCCCTGCCGTGGATGAGTATCGGCTACGAGACACAGGTTCCGCCAATCTCGGTAGTAACCTTCTACAACGCAATAGCGAACGATGGCAAGATGGTAAGGCCACGATTCGTAAAAAGAATAGAGAACGACGGAGAGGTTGTGGAGGAGTTTCCTGTAGTGGTACTGAAGGAAAAGATATACAAAAACGAGAGGGCGCTGCGCGAGATACAGGACATTCTCTATCAGGTAGTGTCCATCGGTCTGGGTAAACGCGCCGGTTCACCGAACTTCGGCGTGTCGGGCAAGACCGGCACAGCGCAGAAAGCTGCAGGCGGCGGATACAAGCACGGAGTCGTAAACTATCTGCTCTCCTTCTGCGGATACTTCCCATCGGGCAAAGACCCCAAGACTGGAGAAAGGATAAAGCCTAAGTATTCATGTATCGTCTGCATACACAAAGCAGGACTGCCTGCCTCTGGCGGTGCCATGAGCGGACAGGTGTTCCACGACATAGCAGAGGGCATCATGGCCAAGAACATCAAGTACGACCTGGTGCTGGCTAAGGATGATAACTATAGCGCCATTCCCGAGATAAAATGGGGCAACAATGAAGCTTCCGATTTCATTATGTCACACTTCAATCTGAAGAAGGGAAAAGCTAAGGCTACACCATCTTATCCAAAGAATCAGATGCCCGACGTAACAGGCATGGGAGCGCGCGATGCCGTCTATATCATTGAGAGCCGAGGAGGAAAGGTTGTCATCCAAGGCACAGGAAAGGTGAGACAACAGAGCAAACCCGCCGGTTCGCCAATGCATCGCAACGAAAAGATAGTCCTGCAACTCTCATAGGATGTACCATTTACCATGTACAATGTACAATTTAGCATTCTGGAGAGAGCAAGGACAAAAGCAAAAAACGATAAATCTGCCACGCACTGTAAGCGTGACCTCATAACAGAAAGACATGAAACTGACTGAGATTGTTAAACAACTGAAGCCCATCAAAATTGTCGGAAACACCGACATTGATATCAAGGGTATTAACATCGACTCAAGAAAGATTGAGGCGGGCCACCTCTTTGTAGCCATGCGCGGCACTCAGGTGGACGGTCATGCGTTCATCCCAAAGGCTATCGAGCTGGGTGCGGTGGCTGTATTATGCGAAGAAATGCCGGTTTCATCGGCAAAAAGCGATGTCACATTCATCCTGACAGAGAGCACGGAAAATGCTGTAGGCATTGCCGCCACGACATTCTATGGCAACCCCACAGAAAAGCTGAAGCTCGTCGGCGTGACCGGAACCAACGGCAAAACGACCATCGCCACATTATTATATAATATGTTCCGCAAGCTGGGGCACAAGTGCGGACTGCTCTCCACGGTGTGCAACTATGTGGATGGCGAGGCATTCCCTACTGACCACACCACTCCCGACCCCATCGAGCTGAACCAATTGCTGGCCAAGATGGTAGAGGCAGGCTGCGAATACGCATTCATGGAATGTTCCAGCCACGCCATAGCGCAGAAGCGTATCGGCGGTCTGACATTCGTAGGGGGCATCTTTACCAACCTCACCCGCGACCATTTGGACTACCATAAGACCTTCGAGAACTATCGCGATGCGAAGAAAGCCTTCTTTGACGGCCTGCCAAAGACAGCCTTCGCCATCACAAACATAGATGACAAGAACGGCCTCATCATGGTGCAAAACACCAAGGCGAATGTGAAAACCTATTCCATCCGCAGCATGGCCGACTACAAAGCCCACATCATTGAGTGTCACTTCGAGGGTATGTATCTCGGCATTGAGGAAAGCGGAGAGAGCCGTGTGGAGAGCCGCGAGGTGGGAGTACAGTTCATTGGCAAGTTCAATGTCAGCAATCTCTTGGCCGTTTACGGTGCTGCAAGGATGCTGGGCAAGAGTGCAGAAGATGTGCTCGTGGTACTGAGCACGCTGAAAAGTGTTGCCGGCAGACTGGAGCCGATACGCTCCGCCGAGGGTGTGACAGGCCTCGTAGATTACGCCCACACCCCCGATGCACTGACCAATGTGCTCAATGCCATCCACGAAGTAATGGAAGGCAAGGAGGGAGAGATTATCACCGTCTGCGGCTGTGGCGGCAACCGTGATAAGGGAAAGCGCCCGCTTATGGCTCAGGAGGCCGTAAAGCAGAGCGACAAGGTGATTATCACCAGCGACAACCCGCGCAATGAAGAGCCGCAAGACATCATCAACGACATGCTGGCAGGGCTCAATGCACGCCAGATGAAGAAGGTCCTGACCATACCGGACCGCCATGAGGCCATCAAGACGGCTACGATGCTGGCCAAAAAGGGCGACGTGATACTCGTGGCAGGCAAGGGACACGAGGACTATCAGATTATCAAAGGTGTGAAACATCACTTTGATGACCGTGAGGAGCTGCGCAATGCCTTCGGACTATAAACAGAAATCTGACTAATAAAACCATAGATACAGACAATATATGCTATACTATCTCTTTCGCTTCTTAGAGCAATGGAACATTCCGGGATCTGGTATGTGGAGTTACATCTCCTTCCGTTCACTGCTGGCATTGGTGCTCTCGCTGATTATATCGGTGTGGTTTGGTGAGAAATTCATCAAATGGATGCGTTCGCACGGAGGCACCGAAACGCAACGCGACAGGAGCATTGACCCCTATGGCACAGAGAAAAAAGGCGTGCCAACGATGGGTGGAGTCATCATTATCGTTGCAACGGTAATACCTTGTCTGCTCTTCGGGCGCTTGAGAAACATATATATGATACTGATGATAGTCACTACTCTGTGGCTCGGATTCATCGGTTTTGCCGACGATTACATAAAACTGAAGATTACGAAAGACGGTCTGAAGCCGTTTTACAAGCTCATAGGGCAGGCCATACTGGGTCTGATTGTGGGTCTGACACTGTGGCTCAGCCCCGACGCGGTAATCCGTGAGAACGTGTCTATGCAGCGCAGCACGGCAAACGGACTGCAGACAACAGAGATTGTCATGCACAAAAGTAATCCCGTAAAGTCAACAACCACGACCATTCCGTTTGTAAAGAACAACAACCTGAACTACACCGACGTCTTCTTCTCATGGCTCGGTGAGCACCGCAGCGCTGCCGGATGGATATTCTTCGTGCTGCTGACAACCTTTGTGGTCATGGCAGTGAGCAACGGCAGCAACATGAACGACGGTATGGACGGCATGTGTGCAGGCAACTCGGCGATAATATGTGTGGCGTTAGGCATATTGGCTTACGTGTCCAGTCACATCGGATATGCCGCATACTTCAATATAATGTACATACCGCAGTCGGAGGAACTGGTGATATTCCTAAGTGCATTCATCGGCGCGCTGGTAGGTTTCCTGTGGTATAACGCCTATCCAGCACAGATATTCATGGGCGACACCGGGTCATTGGCCATTGGAGGCATCATTGCCGTCATAGCCATTATCATCCATAAGGAGCTGCTGATACCTATCCTTTGCTTCGTGTTCTTCATAGAAAGCATCTCCGTGATGCTGCAAATACAGATAGCGAAGTATGGCAACAAACACGGCAAGAAACTGCGACTCTTCAAGCGAGCACCTATTCACGATGCCTTCCGCATCAAGCCCGGACAGTTGTCGGACGACCTGCACATAATCTTCAACTGGCCACGAGGATGCTGGCTGGAGTCTAAAATCACGACACGCTTCTGGATAGTAACCATAGGCATGGCGACATTGGCAATCATTACACTCAAGATAAGATAAACAAGAGGGAGTTAAGTTATGAAGTTAGCAATACTTGGAGCAGGTGAAAGCGGCGTAGGAACCGCAATCCTGGCAAAGAAAGAGGGTTACGAGGTATTCGTCTCAGACATGGGTTCCATCAAGCCAAAGTACAAGAAAAGGCTTGATGAAGAGAAGATACGCTGGGAGGAAGGCGGCCACACCGAAGCAGAAATCCTCTCTGCCGACGAGGTAGTGAAGAGCCCCGGCATACCTGATACAGCGCCTTTGGTACAGGCTCTGATAGCTCAGGGAACACCTATCCTTGCCGAACTGGAGTTTGCGAAACGCTATAGCAAGGGCAAGACGATATGCATCACCGGTTCAAACGGCAAGACAACGACCACCTCTCTTATATACTATATAATGAAGAAGTTTGGTGTTGACGTAGGACTGGCAGGCAATATAGGACGCAGTTACGCTCTGCAAGTAGCCACGCAGGACCATGATTGGTATGTGCTGGAGATCAGTTCCTTCCAACTCGACAATATGTTTGAGTTCCGTGCCGATGTCTCTGTGCTGATGAACATCACCCCGGATCATCTGGATCGCTATGAATTCAACATGCAGAACTATGTTGACTCCAAGATGCGCATCATACAGAACCAGACTCCAAAGGACACCTTCGTTTACTGGAACGATGACGAATACATCAACAACGAGCTGCAAAAGCGCCAGGATGGCTATGCTCCAAAGCCTACACCATCTTCACGTCCCGCTGTCATGGGTGCCCCAACTCTGCAGCCTTTCAGCGATAGCGAGATAGATCCTAACAGTGATTTCCCCCTGCCAGGCAAGCATAACCAGCGCAATATGATGGCTGCCCGATGTGCAGTACACTCAGCAATGGCAAAGATGGACCTCTCTGCTGGTCAGCAGGCTAAAATGGAAGCCATACTGCAACAGTGCCTGAAGGACTTCCCCGGAGTGGAGCACAGGCTGGAAAAGGTTATCGAAAAGGACGGAATACTCTGGATTAACGACTCAAAAGCTACGAATGTCGATGCCTGCCACGTTGCCCTTGAAGCTATGTCGCGCCCCACGGTGCTCATAGTAGGAGGCAAGGACAAAGGCAATGACTATAGCGATATCGCACCATTGGTAAAGGAAAAATGCTCTGCCCTGGTGTATATGGGAGTGGATAACGCAAAGCTCCACGCTGCCTTTGACGGTCTGGGGCTGCCCGTTGCCGACACTCACTCGATGAAAGAGTGCGTGGAGGCATGCCGGAAGATGGCTAAACCAGGCGATGTGGTGCTACTGTCACCATGCTGCGCATCCTTCGATTTATTCAAGAACATGGAGGACCGAGGCGAGCAGTTCAAGGCTTTAGCAAAGGAATAAGGCCTCAACTTTCTCAAGCAGATCCTACTCAGGGCTTTCCTCGCCCGGGTACCGCTAAAGATAAGCAGCGTGTGTGAAGAGAGACCAAAGTCGAGAAAGACGATTACCAAAGGCTGGTAAACTGATTACCAAGGCTTGGTAACCGCATTACCAAGGCTTGGTAACTCAATTACCAAAGCTTGGTAACTTCTGACTACTTGAGAAACTTGAATAAGACTCAGACTCTATCAACTATACAAAAACATTTATCTGACAACAAATATACGTCTCTGACGGTGAAAGTACAGAAACTACAAAACATATTCAAAGGCGACAGGATTATCTGGATAATCTTCTTCCTGCTATGCATCATTAGCGTGCTGGAAGTATATTCCTCATCATCCTCATTGGGCTACAAATCCGGAAACTACTGGATTGCAGCCATTCAGCACACCACATATCTCTGTCTCGGCATAGGAGTGATGGTCTTTGTGCTCAACATCCCGTGCCGATACTTCAAGCTATGCACCCCCATTCTGTGTATCATTGCACCCATTTTGCTATTGTGGGTATTGCTTTTCGGAGCCAAGACCAACGACGCTGCGCGATGGATAAGTTTCTTCGGCATACCGTTACAGCCGTCGGAGATAGCCAAAGGTACGCTGGTGCTGCTTACTGCGCACATTCTGAGCCAGCTGCAGACACCTGAGGGGGCACATCCCAAGGCATTCAAATACATCGTACTGACATCCCTCTTCTTCATGGGGCTTGTGGTAACCGAGAACTTCTCCACTGCCGCCCTGATGGGTGCAACGGTCTTTTGCATGATGATCATAGGACGCGTGCCGTGGAAACAGATTGGCTACCTGTGTTCGGCAGTCGCTATTTTGCTGGTGCTGGCAGTGTCAACGATTTACTTCGTTGGCCAGGACAGCAATCAAATAGCCTCCAATAAGGCTGCAGAGGCAAAGCAACTGACAGAAAGCGTAGAGGCCTCAGACAAGCAATTGACCGAAACCATCAGCCCCGGACAGGTGAAGAAAGAGCCCGCTACCACCAACAAGCGCAAGGGAGTGCTGCACCGTCTGGACCTGTGGAAGCAGCGTATAGACAACTTCTTGAACAGTGAGCGCGTGGATCCACACAAATATGACCTTGACAAGAACAGTCAGGTAGGACATGCCAACATTGCGATAGCATCGAGCCAGTTCATAGGCAAAGGTCCCGGAAACTCTGAACAACGCGACTTCCTGCCGCTGGCGTTCTCTGATTTCATCTATGCCATCATCTTTGAAGAGTTAGGATGGCTTGGTGCCGCATTTGTCGCATTGCTCTATATCTCGCTCCTTTTCCGCACGGGGCAGATAGCACGACGCTGCACAAACACCTTCCCAGCATTCCTGGCAATGGGTCTGGCGCTGCTGATAGTTATCCAGGCACTGTTCAATATGATGGTTGCCGTAGGGTTGGCGCCTGTCACAGGGCAACCGTTACCACTAATCAGTAAGGGAGGTACATCGTCAATCATAAACTGTATATACATTGGAGTAATACTAAGCATCAGCCGAACTGCAAAGAAACGCGATGACGTAAAACTCGAAATGGCATAACATAACATCACAACAACTATGGAAGAACCAAGAATTATCATCAGCGGCGGCGGCACGGGAGGCCACATCTTCCCTGCAATTAGCATAGCCAATGCCATCAAGACCAAGCGCCCCGATGCGAAAATACTCTTCGTCGGAGCTGAGGGCCGAATGGAAATGACACGTGTTCCCGAAGCAGGCTACGAAATCAAGGGGCTCCCCGTGCGTGGGCTGTTTCGTCCATTATGGAGTCCAAAGAACCTTGGCGTGATGTATGACTTCTTCCGTAGCCGCTGGATGGTTAAGAACATCATACGTCAGTTCAAGCCCCACGTGGCTGTCGGCGTTGGTGGATATGCATCAGCCCCCACCCTCAATGCAGCTGCGTCAATGGGCATCCCATGCCTCATACAGGAGCAGAACAGCTATGCCGGAGTGACAAACAAGTCGCTGGCACGCAAGGCAAAGAAGATTTGCGTGGCCTACGATGGGATGGAGCGTTTCTTCCCCGCCGACCGAATCATCCTCACTGGCAATCCAGTGCGACAGGCTTTGTTTGACAACACTTCCACGAAACAGGAAGCACGCAAGGCATTAGGCTTGCAGGCCGACCGTCCCACAATCCTTGTCATCGGCGGTTCGTTGGGAGCACGCACCATAAACGATGCCATTGCAGAAGGCATACACCGCTTTGAAGAAAAGCAGATACAAGTCATTTGGCAGACTGGTAAGTTCTATATTGAGGAATGTGAGCGCAAGGCTCGCGAGGCCAATGCACGCTATGTGAAGCCCCAAGCCTTCATCTCAGACATGTCAATGGCCTACCGTGCAGCTGACATCGTAATATCGCGGGCCGGAGCATCCAGCATCAGCGAGCTCTGTCTGCTGGGCAAGGCAGCCATCCTTGTGCCCTCACCTAATGTGGCTGAGGACCATCAAAGCAAGAATGCACATGCTCTGTCCGACAAGGGAGCAGCGGTATATGTAGCCGATCAGGAAGCACGTCAGCTGCTCGTAGAACAGGCTGTAGCTCTCGTAGCCTCGCAAGAGACCATCCAGCAGTTGGAGACCGAGGTGAAGAAACTCGCCCTCCCCCACTCTGCCGACATCATAGCCGACGAGGTTTTGAAGCTCGCAGGCATAACGGCATAACAGAAAGCAATACAAAACATATCACAGAATACTAAATAGTTCACAACATTGAAAGCAGTTTATTTCATAGGAGCCGGCGGTATCGGCATGAGCGCCATTGCACGCTACTTCCTGCGTCAGGGTCTGTGCGTGGCAGGTTACGACAAGACACCGTCAAAACTCACCGCTCAACTGGAGCAAGAAGGTATGCTGATACATTACGAAGACAACGTCAGCATGATACCTCAGCAGTGCCTTGATCCCAAGGACACGCTGGTTGTCTATACCCCAGCCATACCGTCTGACCACACAGAGTTGCAGTTTTTCCGCAGCAATGGCTTTGACCTTCAGAAGCGCGCTCAGGTACTCGGCACTCTTACTAAAGCTCATAAGGGTCTGTGCGTAGCCGGAACTCACGGTAAGACCACTACCTCCACCATGTGTGCACACATCATGCATGGCTCAAAGGCAGACTGTAACGCCTTTCTGGGAGGCATATCAAAGAACTATGGTACCAATTACATCCTCTCCGACCGCTCTGACTATGTTGTGATAGAAGCCGATGAATTTGACCGCTCTTTCCACTGGCTGCGCCCCTGGATGACTGTCATCACCTCTACAGACCCCGACCATCTGGACATCTATGGCACCAAAGAAGCCTACTTGGAGTCTTTCCACCACTATACCACGCTGATAAAGCCAGGCGGAGCACTCATCATCCACACCGGACTTGAGATGACACCAGAGGTGGGTGAAGGCGTACGAACATATACCTACGGTCTCTCTGACGGTGATTTCCATGCTGAGAACATTCGAATTGAGAACGGCAGCATCACATTCGATTTCATCTCGCCTATTGAGAACGTAACAAACGTAGAACTCGGTCAGCCTGTCCCAATCAATATAGACAATGGAGTCGGAGCTATGGCAATGGCTCAGCTGAACGGCTGTACAGCGGAGGAACTGAGGCAAGGCATGAAGACATATAAAGGCGTGGACCGTCGTTTTGACTTCGCATTGCGCACCGACAAGCATGTCGTCATCTCTGACTATGCACATCATCCGAAGGAAATATACCAAAGCGCCAAAAGCATGCGTGAGGTTTACCACGACCGACGCATCACCGCGATATTCCAACCGCATCTCTATACCCGCACCCGCGACTTCTATGCAGACTTCGCATCGGCTCTGTCTCAGTTGGACGAGGTGATACTTTGTGACATCTACCCCGCACGCGAAGAGCCCATTCCCGGCGTCACATCACAGCTGATATACGACAATCTCGCTCACGGGGTGGAGAAATCAATGATCCACAAAGAGGATGTGCTTGAATATGTCGGCAGTCGGGATTTTGATGTTCTCATCATCCTTGGTGCAGGAGACCTGGACAACTACGTACCTCAAATAGCAGAAATAATAAAGAATAAAGAAGCTTGATTAGAATAAACATCAACTGGAAGAAAACCTTCCTCGTTATCTTCGACGTGGTGATAGCCGGTTACCTCGTTATGGCAATGACTTCATGGAACAAGCCCGTGGAGTATTCCGACGTGTGTTCTAAGGTAAAGATCAACATTGCCGACGAAAACGAGAACGGTTTCCTCAACTCAAAAGAGATAAAAAGTCTGTTGGAGCGCAACCGGATGTATCCTCTGTCCCGCCCCATTGCCGAGATCAATACCCGAAGCATCGAGGAGCGTCTGACGCACATGCCGTTCGTAAACACGGCTCAATGCTACACCACCACTGACGGTTATGTATGCATCACAGTCACGCAACGCACCCCCATCATACGTGTCAAGAGCAATAACGGAGACGACTACTACCTTGACGACAATGGCGGTGTCATGCCAAACTCACAATACACCAGCGATATGATTATCGTTACCGGTGCAGTCACACGTCACTATGCCACACACTACGTGGTGCTCCTGGCACAGATTATCAACTCCAGCGAGCTGTGGAGCCGTCAGATAGAGCAGATTAACATCCTGCCAGACAAGTCTGTAGAACTGGTGCCACGCGTGGGCGACCACGTTGTCAATATCGGCGTGCTACCCATTGATGCAGACAACAAGCAAAGACAAAAGAAGGTACAGGCATTCGTCAACGAGCAGTTACACCGTCTGGAGCTCTTCTATAAAGAAGGTCTGAAATATGCAGGATGGACAAAATACGACTACATTTCCTTAGAATATGTCAATCAAGTGGTGTGTCATCGAGCTCCAATAAAACATCATACAGAAGAAAGCTCAACTATAGTTACACATCAGCAGGAAGGAAACTCCACTACATCTACACATCAACAATAAACATCAATCCATACCTATGCCAGCAAAGAATTTCGTCGTAGCCATTGAACTTGGTTCCACCAAAATTACCGGGATAGCCGGTCAGCGCAGATCTGACGGCAGTATTGCGGTCCTTTCAGTCATGAGTGAGGATGCCTCGCAGTGCATGCGCAAAGGCGTTGTTTACAACATAGACAAGACCGTACAGTGTATAACCAACATCATCACGCGACTGAAGAGCCAGCTGAAGTCCGGCATCAAGCATGTCTATATCGGTGTCGGAGGCCAGTCCATCCACTCCGAGCGCAATACCATAGTGCGTGAGATAGACTCTGATGTGCCCGTTACGCAGCGCGTCATTGTGGAAATGATGGACCAGAACCGCAACACTTTGTATCCCGATATGGAAATTCTGGATGTTGAGCCTCAGGAATACCGTGCAGACGCTTTGCCTGAGTTAGATCCAGTCGGCATACAGTGCCACAGGCTGGAAGGTAATTTCCTCAATATCCTACAGTGCCGTCGCCACTATCAGAAGCTTAACAGCTGCTTTGACATTGCTGACGTACAGATAGCAGAAATGTGTCTGGCCCCATTCGCACTGGCAGATGCTGTGCTGACACCGGTAGAGAAGCGTAGTGGGTGTCTGTTGGTGGATCTCGGAGCAGATACTACCACCGTTATGGTATATCATAAGAACATCATACGCCACATTGCCGTAATACCTCTCGGCGGTGCTAACATAACAAAAGATATCACTTCGCTACAAGTTGACGAGTCTGAGGCCGAGAAACTAAAGCTGCGTCATGCTTCAGCCTTTACACCAGCTTCCGACATTGACCCGTCACTGAAGTATGATCTTGATGCTGACAGAAAGATTGAGAGCTCTAAATTCATTGAGATTGTAGAAGGTCGAGTTCAGGAAATCATAGCCAACGTGTGGAATCAGGTTCCGACAGACTTCCGCGACAAGATTCTTGGCGGCATTGTTCTAACCGGCGGTGGCTCTAATATGAAGAACATTGATGTGGCATTCCGCGAGATAACCCACATCGACAAGGTGCGCGTAGCCAATTTCGTCACCTACACCATCAACTCTTCCAACAGCGAAATCAATGCTCACAATGGCACGATGAACACGCTTCTCGGCCTGTTGGCAAAGGGTGACCAGAACTGCTGGGCTCCTGAAGATCGCAACTCAGACCTCTTCAACGATGGTGAGACATCAGAGCGTCGCAACCCGGAACAGCCAGACACGACGCAAACAGTTCAGACACCGCGCGACCCTAACTCTCTGCCACCAGGTGTAATCCAGACACAAAAGGAGAAGGAAGCAGCCGAGAAAGCAGCGCAAGAAGCTGAAGAAAAGCGCAAGGCTGACGAGAAAGCCAAGCAATTGGCCGAGGAAGAGATACAACGTCAGCAGCAGAAGGAAAATCGCAAACCGTCCCTCGGCAACAAACTCCTCAAATGGCTTGGCACATTCACCGATGCCGATGAGTAATTCACTAACCGTTAAATCGTCAATTCATATATGGATAAGATATTAGGCTTTGGCCCCGTAGTAAAAGAAAAGAGCATCATCAAGGTTATCGGTGTCGGCGGCGGCGGCGGTAACGCAGTCAATCACATGTATCGCGAAGGCATACACGATGTATCATTCGTGGTGTGCAACACCGATGCGCAAGCTCTCAACGACTCTCCTGTTCCCGTACACCTTCAGCTGGGTCGTGAAGGTTTAGGAGCCGGCAATGTGCCTGACAGAGCTCGTGCTGCAGCCGAGGAGAGCATTGAGGATGTACGAAACATGCTCAACGACGGCACACGCATGGCGTTCATTACCGCAGGCATGGGCGGTGGTACCGGTACAGGTGCTGCTCCAGTCATTGCACGTACATCCAAAGAGTTAGACATACTCACTGTCGGCATTGTCACAATACCGTTCCGCTTTGAGGGTAAGAAGAAAATCGCTCAGGCTCTGAACGGTGTGGAAGAGATGTCTCGCAATGTGGATGCCCTGCTCGTTATCAACAATGAGCGCCTGCGCACCATCTACGGTGAGCTCTCAATGATGGAAGCCTTTGCTAAGGCCGACGACACTCTCTCCGTGGCAGCAAAGAGCATAGCAGAGATAATAACCGTACATGGACAGATAAACCTTGACTTCAACGATGTTAAGACAGTCCTCAAAGACGGTGGCGTGGCTATCATGTCAACCGGTTACGGAGAGGGCGACGGACGTGTGAAGAAGGCTATTGCCGATGCACTCAACTCACCATTGCTGAACGATAACGATGTCTTCAACTCTAAGAAGATTCTCATCTCCATCTCATTCCGCAGCGACGATACAGGTCACAAGGGACTGATGATGGACGAGATGAACGATGTTCACGACTTCATGGAGAAGTTCGGCTCTGACTTTGAGTTGAAATGGGGGGTTGCAAATGACCCATCACTGGGAGACAAAGTCAAGGTGACGATCCTCGCTACGGGCTTCGGACTAAGCGACATAGATTCTGAGATGGCGGAGCACATGAAAAAGTACCAGACGTCTGAAGACCTGAAGAAGCTTGCCGAAGAGCGTGACCGCGAGCAGAAGTTGCAGGACAACTTCAACCGTTACTATGGTGGCGACGGCAACAGCACTGCCAAGAAGCGTAACTATCACATTTACTACTTCTCCCCAACCGACCTTGACAACGAGGATCTCATCTTGGCAATCGAGAACCAGCCCACCTACACTCGCACGCGTCAGCAGTTAGAGAACCTCGCACATCTCGTTAAGCCGCAACAGAAAGTCAACGAGGCAGCAGCAGAGACGCCCTCCACTGTGCCCGATGCGTCTCCTGCGGGTAACGCCACAAACGCCCCCAAGGGAAATACCGGAGGCGAATCCCCTACACAGCAGATGCTTAACTTTATGTAATTCGTTAATGGGGCTGCACTACCATCGCAGACACTAATCAATTCATCAATTCGTTAATACGTCCCTCTGTCCCCTTCTCCCTCCCATGGGAGGGCCGGGGTTGGGCTTTAATAATTTGCTCTGGTCCTCACTCATATCCAATAAGCGCCTTGGGCAGGAGATGCGCCACACTGAGCGTCACGATGACCGCTCGGAGTTCAAGCGTGACTATGACCGTCTGATTTTCTCCGCGCCCTTCCGTCGCCTGCAAAACAAGACGCAGGTATTCCCCTTGCCAGGCAGTATCTTTGTGCACAACCGCCTCACACACTCCCTTGAGGTGGCATCCGTAGGTATGTCGCTAGGCAACGACGTAGAGTCAGCGCTCCGCGAATGCGGTGAATTTGACTATGCACCGTCACTCGGAACCATAGTCGCGACAGCATGTCTGGCTCACGACATGGGCAATCCACCATTCGGACACTCAGGCGAGAAGGCTATTCAGGCATTCTTTTCAGAGGGCGAAGGCCTGTCGTTGAAAGGCACATTGTCCCAAGCCACGTGGAATGACATCACACACTTTGAGGGCAATGCTAACGCTTTCCGACTGCTCACTCATCGCTTCAGGGGCCGCCGCGAGGGTGGTTTTGTAATGACTTACTCCACACTCGCATCCATCGTTAAGTACCCATACATCTCCTCGCAGTGCACGCCGGAGCATCCGAAGTTCGGTTTCTTCCACACGGAGCAGGCGACATACCAGAAGATAGCAAACGAATTAGGGTTACTGCGACCCGACGGCAGCGCCATGAGGCATCCGCTTGTGTATCTCGTGGAGGCGGCAGATGACATCTGCTACGAGATTATGGACATCGAAGACTCCCACAAGCTCGGGCTTCTTTCCACTGAAAAGACCCTGGAACTACTGTTGCGTTTCTTCGACGAAAAGGCCCAAAAGGACATTCTGAACCGCATAGAGCGCGAACATATAGAGGATAGCAACGAGCAAGTCGTTTATCTCCGCGCCTCCGTCATAGGCAAACTGGAGAATGAATGTGCTGCAGCATTCTTGCGCCATGAGGACGAAATCCTGCAAGGCACCTTCCAGGGGAGCCTCATTGAGCATATCAACCAACGCGAACGCGAGGCATACAGCGAGTGCAGCAAGGTGGCATTCCGGCATATATACAAGTCTAAACCCGTGCTGGACATAGAGTTGGGCGGTTACAACATCATTGAGACACTCTTACAGCGCCTCACGCACGCCGTCATCAACCCTGACCGCTTCTACTCCAAACAACTATTGAGCCGCGTCAGCAGCCAGTATGAGATTGACGCTCCCGACATTGATACGCGCATCATGGCGGTGCTCGACTTTATATCGGGCATGACAGATGTCTTCGCACTCGATTTCTATCAGAAAATCAACGGCACATCGCTGCCCATCGTATGAAGCCACTGAGAAAAAGTGATCGAGATGCCATCACGTTGCTTATACTAATCATTATCACGGCACTGGTGCTTTTCCCGCTCTTCCCCCCAAAGGAAGAGAGCAAGGAGGACCATATAAAAAACAAACAAGGACATTCCGCAACTATTTCCACACAAGAGGAAACAGACGGAGTGTCCTTGTTTTATTTTGACCCTAACACAGCCGACAGCACCTCATTGCGACGCCTGGGACTATCAAAATGGCAGATTAAGAACATTTACAAGTATCGCTCTCACGGCGGCATCTATCGCTGCAAAGAGGACTTTGCACAACTCTATGGCCTGACCCTTGAGAAATACCGCCAGCTGGAACCATATATCCGCATCAAACCGGTTGTCATGGCAGCAGATGTTATCAAGCGTCCTGCACGCTCTTACTCATACCGTGAGGCAAAAGATAGAACTCCAAAGGCAGGCAGGCGAGACACAATTTCTGCCTCCGTTGGGGCAGACAGGCAGAATGCGATCCCACGAGCATATAAACTCTCACCTGGTGACAGCGTGGATGCGAATACCGCAGACACCACCGAACTGAAACGCATCCCGGGCATAGGCTCATACTTCGCACGCCGCATTGTGCAGCTACGCAACCGCCGACAGCAGTTTCTCAGCAAGGAAGAGCTGCTTTCCATAAAGAATTTCCCCGTAGAAGCGCTGGATTATATCACCCTATCCCACCACTATCAACCTGTACGTGTGAACACCATGACACAGGTGGAGCTGCAACGCCACCCGCTAATCAACTACATTCAGGCCCGCGACATCATGCAGCTGCGCAAAACCACAGGCCGCATACGCAGCGTCAGCGACATGTCACTGCTCCCGTCATTCACCCCTGAGCGACTGAAAGCAATCTCACCTTACATTGAATTCTGATACACTTGCGTAATAATAACTTTCCGCTCAGCCCTTATGTATGCCTGCGGAGAGAAACGGAGCAATAACTTTCAATTTTCAATTTCATCTCTTGCATATCTCAAAACTTAATCGTAACTTTGCTGCGGGAAAATATAATTTTGACACTATGAGTGAGGAAAATAAATTCATACGGTTTGACTGGGCAGCTAAGCGCATGCTACGCGACAAGGCCAACTTCGCAGTTCTTGAAGGTCTTGTCACCGTGCTTATTGGCGAGCCGATTAAGATTGTAGAGATATTGGAGAGTGAAGCTAACCAATATAATGAAGATGATAAGTTCAACCGCGTTGACATCAAGGCAAAGAACTCAAAGGATGAGATTATCCTTGTAGAGATACAGCAGACACGTGAATTATACTATCTGCAGCGCATTCTCTATGGGGTAGCCAAAACCATTACGGAGCATATACACTTAGGACAGAAGTATGACCAGGTTAAGAAGGTTTACTCTATAAGCATTCTCTACTTTGACTTGGGGCGCGGTGCGGACTATCTGTATCACGGACAGACCACATTGGTCGGCGTGCATACAGGCGACCAACTACAGATAAACACCAAGGAGGAGGGCATC
>JAFVGZ010000007.1 GCA_017478025.1 Prevotella sp. | reverse complement strand
TATATTTATATATAATATATATAGCAAACATATTTTAACAGTTAGTTTTCCGTTGTCAATGTTTGTGCTCATGAGAAAACTGCCATCTGCCATCTGTACCAAACTGCCATTTATCTTTCCGTGAATTGTAAGTGATTCATATTCCGCAAGTAGGAAAACGCCCTGTGCTCGGCATCCCGAAGGGTGACGCTTGCGTAGCAAAGCGGAGCAAGAAAGGGCGCACTTGAAAAACTTGAGTTATTTGTTTCTTTTATTGAAAAAAAATCGCGGAAAACGGATTTAATTCAAAATAATTTTGTAACTTTGCAGAGTGTTTAGTAAGGGACACTAGACATGATGAAACATCGAAGCGGTATGCTCGGCTTACTGATGTGAAAGTGAGGTACTAGCATCAGAGGACGTGGATAATCAGCACCACGCTTCATAACATATTTGACGCTCTCGCGGTGACTGGAGAGCATTTCTTAAGAGTCTATGATAAAACATTTACTTGTTGTGTTTGCCGCTTTATTGACATCGTTGAATGTCCTGGCACAGGAGGATGTCACATTTCAGGCCAAGACCGTTGAGGGCATAGATATGCTCTTCACAGTAATCAGCGAAACAGATAAGACGTGTCGGATTGGCGACGGACAGAATGTGTCGATTGACAAATCCACTCCCGGCAAGGTTACTATTCCCCAAACGGCAAACGGGTATAGCGTAGTGGAAGTAGGTGAGCGTGCTTTCCGGGGCTGTTATGACCTAACGGCAATCGTGATTCCTGAGGGTATTGTGACTATCGCCAAGAATGCCTTTGCCTCTTGCTATGGCCTGCTGTCTCTCAACATTCCGGCATCTGTGAGCAGCATCGGGGAGCGTGCTTTCGGCGTATGCTATGGTCTCAATTCCATCACGGTGGATAAGGGTAACAAGAACTATGATTCACGGAGTGATTGCAACGCCTTGATAGAAACTGCGACAAACACGTTGATACAGGGAAGTAACAGTACCGTAATACCCAATGGCGTTACTGCAATTGGAGAACAGGCGTTCTACAAGATGCAAGGCATAGAGACCGTTGCTTTCCCTGAAGGGTTGGTGACAATAGGTGAAGAGGCTTACTACGGATGTGAAAATCTGGTGGATGTGACATTGTCCTCAACGGTCAAGATTGTGGGCAAGGAGTCATTCAAGGTGACAGGCCTGAAGTCTTTCACCTGTTCGCCTGCAGTTGTCTCCATAGGCGAAGAAGCCTTCTATGGATGTGAAAACCTGACTGAAGTGGAATTTTCGTCAAGCCTGTGTACTCTCGACGCAGACGCGTTTGAGAATTGTCCTAAGCTGGCAAAAGTCACATCTCATATCAAAACGCCGTTCGCCTTCGATCCGCATGTGTTTGCGCTGCGTGTGGATGATCAAAGAATGTTCACTCCGGCTACGCTATACGTCCCCGCAGGCACTAAAGCTCTCTATGAGGCCACCGAAGGATGGAAAGAGTTTACTAAGATTGTAGAGATGGAAATCACGCCTGTTGACAACGAATATACGGTTAATTTTGTTACAGAGGTTGACGGTAACACCAACCTTAACGGCAACAAGGTGGGCAACATTTACTATTGCATCGGCAGCAATAACGGCGGCTTTGATGCTACAGACGGTTGTATCGTGGTTAGCAAGGTGACGGACGATAGTGTCATAGATGGCAAGGACATTTTCAGCGAAGAGTTCAAGTCTGGCTACACGGGCATCGTATTCATGGTATCTCCTGGCAAGGGCGTAGTGAATGTGCTGGCCGAGACAGAGGGCGCGATGGTGCTGAAGGCGAAAGTGGGTGCTGAAGCACCTGTGACGCTGGAGCTGAATGGCAAACCGAGTGCGTCGTTCGCTTATAATGTAAGTGAGAATACCAACATATATCTCTACGGCGGCAGCAAGAATGTGGCAGGTGCCAAGGGTCTCGCAGATGCGCAGCAGGCTGCAGATGCCGTGAAGATTTACGGCGTGCAGATAGCAAACGATGCAAACGGGGTTAAAAACGTCAAGTCGTCAACAGCCGCGGATGGTCAGCTATACAACCTTTATGGCCAGAAGGTCAGCTCAAATAGGAAAGGCATCCTCGTCAGCAACGGTAAGAAAGTGCTGAAGAAATAACGTAA
Organism: Prevotella sp.; assembly: GCA_017478025.1. GTDB lineage: Bacteria > Bacteroidota > Bacteroidia > Bacteroidales > Bacteroidaceae > Prevotella. The sequence goes on along the minus strand of JAFVGZ010000007.1, from coordinate 15,649 downwards.
GGAAATCATTTCCACAAGTAGATAAACGCCCTGCTTCAAGCACAAGCGAGCAAAGCTTGGAGCAGGGGTGCACTTGCAGAACTTGAGAATCTTGCGGATAATCATCAGCTGTTGTCCTTGAATGCGATATGGCAAGGAATCACAAAGGCATAATATGTGGCATACTGGCGGCTGTGTGCTATGGCACAAACCCATTAGGAGCGCTGCCGCTCTACGAGGAAGGCGTGAACACTTCTTCTGTGCTCTTCTATCGCTTCTCTACGGCGGTCATCATGATAGGTGTGTTGCTCATGGCTGAACGTAAGTCTATGGCCATCAGTATGAAAGAGATGAAGATTCTCTGTCCCCTCGGGGTCCTGCTTGCTGCCTCAAGCGGCACTTACTACCTGAGTTTCCGTTACATGGACGCAGGAATAGCCTCCACCATTCTCTTTGCCTATCCCGTGATGGTGGCTGTCATCATGGCCGCGTTCTTTCGGGAAAAAGTCACTTACCCTACCGTCATAGCCATCATACTTTCGTCTGTGGGCATAGGGCTGTTCTACAAAGGAGACTCAGACGCCTCCCTAAGCGCTACGGGCGTATTGCTGGTCCTCATCTCAGCCCTGACCTATGCCGTGTATATCGTGATAGTCAATCAGTCGAGCATTCGCATGTCAACATTGAAACTCACGTTCTATGTCCTGCTGATATGCGCGTTGACATTATGGGCTTACTCCTTCACCTCTCCCGATCTGCGGCTTCAGCTGCTCCCTTCGCCCCGTGCCTGGTTCTATGCCTGCTGGCTGGGCTTGGTGCCTACGGTCCTTTCACTGGTCCTTATGACTATTGCCGTACACGAGGTGGGAGCTACGCCAACAGCCGTCTTGGGCGCCTTGGAGCCGTTGACAGCAGTAGCCATCGGCGCAACGGTCTTTGGAGAGGCCGTCACGCTAAGGCTCATAATAGGCATAGTGCTTATCCTGTCGGCTGTGATGCTTGTAGTATTAGCCAAGCATCCCGCAACGGAAACGCCTCAAGCGCAGCATGCCGTAGAGGAAACGCCTCAGGCGCAGCATCGTGCAACGGAAACGCCTCAGGCCCAGCATCGTGCAACGGAAACGCCTCAGGCGCAGCATCGTGCAACGGAAACGCCTCAGGCCCAGCATTCCGCGACGCCTGACACAGCGGCAGAGCATCGTCACATGCGTAACATTACCCATACCATATCATCCATAATCAGAAAAACATGGCGCTGGAGATCCTAAAGGAAACAAGGCGTAATTCAGATACTTGCGACATTTGTCCTCTATCTCCTTCTATCTCCTTCTATCTCCCTCTTACTCCCTCCTATTCCTTAGCAAGCAAAGCGAAACTTTTATCAAAGAGTTATTTCTTCATCTTCTACGTCACAATGCAGGAAGCCCATTTCCTTTGCCTTCTCTTGGTTCATCAGGAAGTATATGGCCTCTCCCTCATTACACAGTTCCCCTTTGGAATTGATAATCTCAGCATTGATGTACGCCAGATTCCTTACCTGTTTGCTGACCTTTGCCCTTATCGTCAGCTCCGGTTCAGTAGTAAGCACAGCCTTGCGGAACTTCACATTGAGCTGTACAGTATAGCCGCTCGTCTGCAGCTTGCGCGTCACAACCCATCCGCACACCTCGTCAATCAAAGTGCTCAGAATGCCACCGTGCATAGTGTTCACCCATCCCTGATAGTTCTTTGCGGCACGCAGCGGTGAGGCCGAGAGCCTATCGGGGTTCCATTTGCTTACGATATAATCACCATCCTCATAGAACTCCATGTGAAGTCCAATGGGGTTGTCCGGACAACAGCCAAAGCAGTTGTATTCAGTACGGCGAAGCCAAGGGTTTATAATCTTCTTCATGTCTCAACAGATTTCATTTCTCATAGAACAGGTGATGTCCTTATTCCTTTGGTGCAAAGGTAGTTATATTTTTTAATTCTACAAACTTTTTTGTTACTATTTGCTATTCCGTATTACCACGTGGTCTATATGATACTGTAGCTATTACACATTTATGCACAAAAAAAGCAATTGTGTGTAAGTGTCATTTTCATAGTGAAACCGTGAAGAATAATACAGAGTATTTATGCAGATAAAAAAGGTGCACACACGATGATATGTGTGTGCAAAACGCTTACGGTTGGGAAGCTTAAAACGACGTTTCGGTATTTTATGGAAACCATTTTTGGGGTAAAATAGAACATAGGGAGTAATTTTGCACACGCAATTAACCAAATGCAATTATTCAAATGCAATAGCAATATAAATATAATGGACTACAGTACACAAACATTTCGCCATCGTATGCCTGCGCAGCTGAGGTTCTCAGATGTTGACAGGTTCGGCCACGTAAACAATTCTGTCTATTTCTCGCTCTTTGACATGTGTAAGACATGCTACTTTCACGATGTCGTTGGTTCCGACATTTTCAATCGCATGGCTCCTGTGATAGTCCATATAGATGCAAACTTCATCTCTCCTGTACTGTTTCCTGACGAGATAGTCATAGACACGAGTATTATAAAAATAGGTAATAAGAGCTTCACCCTCTTGCAGCGTGCCGTCAACAAGCGCACCAACGAGGTGAAGTGTTACTGCGAGACCGTGATGGTGATGATGGATACAACCACCAATAAGTCAGTAGAAATAGAAGAAAAATTCAGAACTAAAGTGCTTGACTTCGAGCAGCAATAAAGCTACACTACTCGGTTATGAATCCCATACTTGACAAATATACGAGCAAGCAGGACTTTAGTTCCTATGAAGATTTCATGTCAAACTATCGCGTCAACGTGCCTGATGACTTCAACTTCGGTTATGACGTGATAGATAAGTGGGCCGAGATAATGCCCGAAAAGACCGCAATCCTTTGGGTGAACGACAAGGGCGAAGAGCACCACATCACCTATCGTGCGTTCAAGAATATCACGGACCAATGTGCCTCCTTCTTTCAGGAGATAGGCATAGAGAAGGGTGACCGTGTGATGCTTATCCTGAAGCGTCGCCAGGAATGGTGGTTCTCTATGGTTGCCCTTCACAAGATAGGCGCTGTGGCAATCCCTGCCACACACATGCTCACGGAGAAAGACATCATGTATCGTTGCCACATGGCAGGCATCAGCGGCATCGTGTCGTGCGGCGATCCTCTCGTTCTGGGACACGTGCAGAAGGCACGCCGCTTCTCTCCCATGCTGCGCCATTGCATATCAATAGGCCCGATAGTGCCTAACGGCTTCTATGACTTCTGGCGCGGCCTGCATGAGGCACCGCCTTTCGTAAGGCCCAAGCGCAACAAGGTGACGGATAATTTCCTGCTCTATTTCACCAGCGGCACTACAGGCGAGCCGAAGATGGTCATGCACGACTATTCCTATCCTCTTGCACATATCATTACCGCAAAGTGTTGGCACAATCTCAGAGATGATTCCCTGCATCTCACCCTTGCCGATACGGGCTGGGGCAAGGCAGCATGGGGAAAGTTCTATGGTCAGATGCTGGTAGGTACAACGGTCTTTGTATATGACTTTGAGGGGCGTTTCCTGCCTAAGGTCTTGTTGCGGACGTTGCAGGACTACAGGATTACATCCTTCTGCGCGCCTCCTACCATCTACCGTTTTCTCATAAGGGAGGATATAGAGTCATACGACCTCTCTTCCCTGAAATGGTGCACCACAGCAGGCGAGGCGCTCAATCCAAGCGTCTTTGATGAGTTCAAGAGCAAGACAGGCATCACCATCTATGAGGCCTACGGTCAGACAGAAACGACGATGGTGGTGGGCTCATATCCCTGGATAAAGCCCCATCCCGGGTCTATGGGTAAGCCTAACCCCCAGTATGACATAGACGTGGTTGACGAGAACGGAAACCATGTGGGACCGATGGAGCATGGAGAACTCGTCATCAGGGTTGACAAGGGTAAGCCCCTGGGACTCTTTAAGAGCTACTATCGCAACGACGAGATGACAGAGAAGCGCATCACGGAGGGGATGTATCATACAGGAGATGTGGTTTATTATGACCATGAAGGCTACATGTGGTTCGTGTCTCGCATAGATGATGTCATCAAGACCTCAGGCTATCGCGTGGGACCGTTCGAGGTAGAGTCAGCTCTCATGACCCATCCCTCGGTGGCGGAATGTGCCATCACGGCTGCTCCCGACGAGATACGCGGTCAGATAGTCAAGGCAACCGTTGTGCTTACCGAAGAGTACAGGGAGAAAGCTTCTGACGCACTTGTCTTAGAACTACAGGAGCACGTGAAGAAAGAGACAGCCCCGTATAAGTATCCGCGTATCATAGAGTTCGTTGATGAACTGCCCAAGACCATTAGCGGCAAGATAAAGCGCGTGGAAATAAGAAATAAAGAAAACTAACAATTAACATAATACAGATGGAAAATTTCAAGGAAGTATTTGAAAGTCAATACACATGGATTGAGGGCTTTATGCGTAATGTGCGCAGGTTTGGCCAGCGCAATGCCCTCATAGACCCTTTGTCAGGACGTGAGTGGACCTATAAGGCGATAAACCAGGAGGTCAACCGTCTCTGTAACGCGTTCATCAAGGCTGGAGTGAAAAAGGGAGATGTCATAATGCTTCAGATGCTCAACTGCCCAGAGTTTGTCTTTGCCTATGTGGCTTGCCACAAGATGCAATGCGTTTGCTGCCCTGTCAATTTCCGTCTCTCCCCTGGCGAGATGGCGTGGAACGTAGATGACTCAAAGCCCGCCATCATTATCTGTTGTGAGTCAAAGTGCAAGGAGGTCAATAATGCCCTGCAGAACACGAAGCATAAGCCTTCTTGCGTCATAGGGCTTATATCAGACAGCACAGATGGCATCATAGCGTATAATGACTTCATCAAGGATGCTTCGGCTGATGAGCCGGTTATCACCACACCTTATAACATATATGACGAGACTGTCCGCCTCTATACTTCAGGCACAACGGGCCGTCCCAAGGGTGTCTGCATCACCAGCATCAACGAGGTGCTCTCTGCCCACGATATCATGATACACTTCCCCATGAGCAGCCGTGACATTACGATGAACACCACCCCTTGGTTCCATCGTGGCGGCCTGCATTGTGCAGGTCCCTGTCCCGCCCTCTATGCAGGAGCCTCTATGGTCATCATGGGCAAGTTTGATGCGCTGATGGCCTTGAAGTATGTCTATCGCTACAAGATAACCTTCATCGTGGGCGTGCCTACCGTTCTCGAGGAGCTTGCAGACCGTCAGGAGCAGGGAGGCTATGACCTGTCTTCGCTCACGGGTATCGTCACAATGGGCAGTCCCCTGGAGCGTGCCGCATGCATTCGCTATCAGAAGGTGCTCACGCCTAACATCTACAACGGATATGGCACAACCGAGACGCTTTGGAATACCTTCCTGCGTCCCTTTGACCTGCCCGATAATGCCGGTAGTGCAGGACGCTCATGCGTGGATGATGATGTGCGCGTGGTGAAGATATATGAGGATCGTCGTACTGAGCCAGAAGATCTTGCGGCACAGGATGGCGTAGATGTCGGCGAGGTTATCATCTCATCACCTGCCAAGTCACCGTTCCTGTATCATGACAACCCATCTGAGACGGAGCGCAAGTACTACAAGAACTTTATCTATACCAACGACCTCGCCACGTGGGATGAGGACGGTTACATCACCATCGTCGGTCGTAAGGACGACATGATTATCTCCTCAGGCGAGAATATCTATCCTGCTGAGGTTGAGTCAGTTCTCAATCTGCATGATAAGGTAAAGGACTGCATCGTCACCTCCGTGCCCGATAAGGTTCGTGGTCAGCTCGTTACGGCTTACGTAGTGCCAAATGATGACAGCATCACGGCTGAGGAGCTGGATGAATACTGCAAGCAGAGTCCTGAGATAGCCAACTTCAAGCGCCCTCGTTTCTATCGCTTCGTGCGTCAGATTCCGTTCAATGCAACAGGCAAGAAACTGCACGTGAAGATAAAGGAAACCGCTCTGCAAGACTGGAAGAACGGCCTGCTGGAGAAGATTTAACCCCATTACAATAAATTCCGCCACGCTTCGGAAACATTCCCGAGTGTGGCGGATTTTTTTTGAAGCTTACGGTAAATGCCGTAAGTGCTCTGTCGCTTTGTTATTTACGGAAAATTCCGTAAGTGCTCTGTCGCTTTGTTATTGCTTGTGCAGGCCTGTCTTACATCATAGCTGTGAGGAAGTTCTCATAGCCCAGCTTGTCGATGTAGTTCAGGTACTGAGCCTCCCAAGCCATGTGTTCTTTCTCGTCCTCTATCCACTTGTAGATGAGCTTCTGTGTGATATAGTCATCAGAGAATGCTGCTGCCAGCTCGCTGAGCTGCTGGATGGCATCTGGGGTATAGTCAGACTCAATCTGCTGCTTTGGGTCATCGTAGAATGGGAACTCGATGGTCTTCATGGCCTCCTGAAGGTCAGCAGGCTTGCAACCGAGCTCTACGAGGCGGTTCAGAACCTCTTCTGCCTCTGCCCACTCTTCTTCTGCCTCTTCCTTCCACTTGTCTGCCAGCTTTGTCCAGCCGTTCAGACGGTTATAGGCTGAGAATGCGAAATGTTGCTTACTGTTTCCAAACCATACAGCGCCGAGCTGGGCAAACTGCTTCAATGCTTCTTCTTTTGTCATAGTTGTTTAGTTGTTTTAGGGTTTTAAAAGTTAATAGTTTCTACTGGTTCCATCATTTTATAGAAGGTGGCGGTAGCATCCTTAAGGTAATACATCACGCCATTCTCACCATTCTCTCCGAGTGCAGGCTTCAGCACAGGCATCTTATCCACGAGAGCCTTGCCTACCTCTGTGCGGTTGTCCTCTACGAGTGTGCACTCTATTCTAAGAGTCTGACCCTTGAAGGCGCATATCTCTGCCTTAGGATTCTCGGCTATCTGGCGTGTCGCGTTGGTCTTGCCAAAGGCCATGATGTATATTCTGCCCTCGAAGAACAACATTGCTCCGTAAGGACGTACGCGGGGCTGATCGCCCTCTGTCGTTGCGAGGTAAAATGTTCCTGCTTTCTCCAGGAAATCGTAAACTTCCTTAATCTTTTCCATATTGTTTTTTTTATTTGGTTTAATTACTTGCCATCTTGCTTATAAAACTGTCAAGTGTGGAGAATATACCAACCAGCTCCGTAGGGGCTATCCCTTTTCCCGCGAGCAGTTCCGTCATGCATCCCGGTATCTTTTCTGCCTCTTGCTCCATTGCCTTCCCGCGCTCTGTCAGCGATACGATAGTCTTGCGGGCATCGGTCTTGTCTTTGCGACGCGTGACGATCTTCTCCGCCTCCATTCGTTTTATTAGCGGAGTCATGGTGTTTGACTCCAGGTAGAGCTTGTGGGCAATGTCATTCACAGGCTGATGATCATTCTCCCAAAGCACCATCAGCACCAGATATTGCGTGTATGTGATGCCCATCTGCGAGAGCCACGGCTGGTATCCCTGTACTATCAGGCGTGCCGCCGTGTATAGACGGAAACACCCCTGATTCTCAAGTTTTAATAGTTCATTGCTCATTTAAGATTCGATTATTTCAGCAACTTCTCCACCTCAGGAGCTATAACCTCCTTTGTTGCTGTTGGTTCAAAGCGCTTTACCACGTTGCCCTTGCTGTCTATGAGGAACTTCGTGAAATTCCATTTGATGTCTGGCTTCTCGGCATAGTTAGGGTCTGCCTTGCTGAACATATCCTCCAGAATGGCTGTCAGCTTGTGGTTCTTGTCAAAACCGGCGAAGCCCTTCTGTGACTTCAGCCAGGTATAGAAAGGTATCTCGTTCTCGCCGTTCACGTCAATCTTCTTAAAGCGTGGGAACTGAGTGTTGAAACGAAGTGTGCAGAACTGCTCTATCTCCTCGTCGCTCTCTGGAGCCTGGCCACCGAATTGGTTGCATGGGAAGTCAAGAATGGTGAAACCGCGACCTGAGAACTCGTCATAGAGCGAGTCCAGATCCTCATACTGCGGGGTGAAGCCGCATTTCGTTGCTGTGTTAACCACGAGGATTACCTTGCCCTTGTACTCCGAAAGTGACTGGTCAGCGCCTTTGTTAGTCTTGACCGTGAAATCATAGATGTTTGTTTGTGCCATAGCTGTAATGTTAATTGTTGCCATTAATAGCAGGGTGAATAAATGTTTCATTGTAGTTTTTGTCGTTTGCGATGCAAAGTTACAAATAGTTTTTGGATTATCAGCAATATCTGCAAATTATTTAATGTTTATTAAGATATATCGTCCGCGACTTAATCATGGTTTCTATGGCATCTTATGTCACCTTTTTCGGCCTTACACCTTACCTTCTTTGCCTTATCCCTTACCTTTATTAATAATGTATATGCCCAGGGCGGCGAGTATGCCTGCCAAAGCATATTTTGCGTAAAAGGTCTCGCCCAGGCAGATGCAGCTTGTGACAGACCCCACAATGGGGATGAGCGAATTGTATATCGCCACCTTGCCGATGGGGTTACAGCTGAGCAGCTTGTTATAGAGTGCGAAGCCTGTGGCCGAGATGCTGATGAGCAGGAGGAGGCAGATGATGCCCTTGGCGTTGACAACAGGCAGGGTGCCACCAATCAATAGGCCAGGAATCACGAGCAGCAGCCCGCCTATGGTAAGGCTGAAACCCGTGCCTACAAAGATGTCTATTCGTCGGCTCAGCCCTCTTACCATCAGGCCAGCAAGGGCTATGACGATGGTATTGATGATTATCATACCGTCACCCAGCCACGTGAAGCGCCCACTATCCGCTCCGCCAAGGTTGAGAGCCATGATGCCGCCGAAGCCGATGACGCAGCCGAGAAGCTTCCTCAGCGTCATCCTGTCACTCTTGAAGCAGAGACACGCCAGCAGAACCACAAGGAAGGTGCTCATGGAATTGAGGATTGCGGCACGCGAGCCCATGCTGTGAGACATGCCGATGTAGAAGAAGAAATAGTGCAGGGTGGTGTTCATGAGTGCAAAGGCGAGGATAAACCACCAGTCACTCTTGGCCCTTACCCTGAACGAATGTCCGCTACGACGCGCGATAGTCAGGACAATAAGCCCCGCAGAGGCAAAGCGAATGCCTGCATAGAGCATCTTGCTGCCTGTCATTTCGGGCGTGATGCCAAAGGCCGAGAATCCGATTTTGACGATAGGAAAGGCCCACCCCCAGGCTATTGCGGCAGTAAGGGCAAATACCGTTACCCAGAGAGGGCGTTGAAATAATGGAGTATTTTCAGTTGTTGACATGTGTTTTTATTGTGTGATAGCTTTCTATTGTGCCTTAACACAAGGACAAAGGTACAAATAAAATATGTAACAATCCCTATAATTTTTGCAAAAATATTATGACAACACCCAAATAATAGATAAAAAATACTTAACTTTGCAGTCGGAATGAGCATTCAGGATTATAGCCGATACAGCAGAAGCGTGAAGAGAAGGTTCTTTGCACGCCTTTTGTTGTTGGTCTTTGTACCGATGCTGATGATGTCCGTATTGCATGTTCATGAGTGCAATAGCATTCAGACATGTTCGGACTGTGCTCATCATGTTTCCCATTCCGGGCACCTCACGGCAGTCGCTTCTTGCGATTATGACTGCGTGTTGTGCCAGTTCCTGTCATTACCCTTCGTAATGGCTCTTGCTGTTGGAGTGGGGGGACTGCTGTTGTCTTACAAAGTATTGCGCCAGAACATCATGGAGAATGCTCCCCGTGGCGTAGTACTTACAAAGAAACAACGAGGCCCTCCGGGATTTGCTATTTGATTTTTTATTTCAAATCAGCAAATCAACAATATAACACAAACAGCAACACATAATGAGACAAATTATACTTTTGTCTGTGCTCTGTTGTGTACCTGTGTTGGCATATAGTCAGTCGTATGACTATATGACGACACGTGACACGATGGAGACTCAGACGCTGCAAGGCGTGACGATCCGCGGACAGGCAAACCGGCAGCAGGTGCTGATGAAGTCATCACAGTCTGTGGTCAACGTGGGTAAGGAGTTTATCGAGACCCACCTGGGCGGCAGCCTCATGCAAAGCCTGGAGCAGATTCCCGGAGTGAAGGCTATGAGCATCGGTTCGGGAGAGTCGAAACCCACCATTCGCGGCTTGGGCTTCAACCGCATGGCAGTAACCGAAAACGGCATAAAGCACGAGGGACAGCAATGGGGCGAGGATCATGGATTGGAGATTTCTCAGATGGACATAGACCGCGTGGAGATAGTCAAAGGCCCTTCGGCTCTGACCTGCGGCAGCGATGCCATCGGAGGCGTAATCAATATCTATAGCGACGCCTTGCCCGAACGCAAGATAGAGGGACGTGCGCAGCTCTTCCTGCGTTCTGTCAACAACTCCGTGGGCGGAGCCGTCAGATTGGGCGGCATCACTCCCAAGGGCTTCTACTGGAAGCTGGCCCTGAGCGGCACGGACTATGCCGACATGAAGGTGCCTACGGACAGCATACAGTATTACTCCTACTACATCAAGCTCAAGGACGGGCGTTTGCGCAATACCGCAGGCCGTGAGATTGACGGTAGTGCTACCTTGGGCTATTGGAGCGAGCGCTTTTCTACGAGCCTGCGAGTGTCAGACACCAACGGCAAGAGCGGCTTCTTTGCCAACGCCCACGGCCTGGAGGTGCGACTTTCGGATATTGACTACGACAGCTCTGAGCGCGACATCGATTTGCCTTTCCACAAGGTGAACCATCTGAAGGTGCTCTCACATTCTGAGCTGCATCTGTCACCCCTGTGGCATCTCTTTGCCGACCTGGGCTATCAGCACAACCGTCGTGACGAGGAGTCAGAGCCCGTCAGTCATGGCTACATGCCGCGACCTGCAACAACTTTGGAGCGACGCTTTGATAAGGATACCTATACCGCCTTGCTCTCAGCAAAGACCCTTGTGGCCGAGCGGCACAACCTCTCCATAGGAGCGTCTATGGAGCATCAGAACAACAAGCGCGACGGTTGGGGATTCGTCATTCCTGATTTCCACAACCTTACGGCAGGAGCCTACGTCTATGACCGTTGGCACCTGTCTGAGAAGCTGATTCTTAGCGGAGGAGTGCGTTACGACTGGACGCGGACACATATCATGCCATACGTCGATTGGTATGAGACTCTTGGCGAATACAGGCAACGCTCAGAGGACCGCGTGCTGTATTTCCGCTCCCTGACCTGGGCTCTTGGCATCAACTATGCCTTAGGCCCCTGGACTCTGAAAGCCAACGTGGGCAAGGGCTTCCGTACTCCCCTCCCGAAGGAACTGGGGACGGATGGCGTGAACTATCACATCTTTCGTTATGAGCGCGGCAATCCCGACCTCAATCCAGAGGAGAGCTACCAGGTGGATGGTAGCGTGAACTATGCCAAGGGCAAGCTGACCATACAGGTAGATCCATACCTGAGCTGGTTCTCCAATTACATCTACATGAGCCCTACGCCGGAATACTACGAAGGCCTGCAGGTATATACTTATGAACAGGCGCGCGTGTTGCGCTGGGGCGTGGAGGGTACTGTACGCTATGAGTGGTTGCCGCAGTTAGAGAGCGAACTGCAGGGCGAGTTCCTGTATGCCCGCCTCGCATCGGGTTCAAAGAAAGGCTACACCCTGCCGTTTTCTCAACCGTGGAACGTGCAGCTCATGCTGAAGTATAAGCCCTTGGAGGAAGGATATGTATCCGTCACGGGACGCTATACGGGCAAGCAGACGGAGATAGTACCGCCAGAGAAACCCACGGACGGATATTTCCTGCTGAATGCCGCTATGGGCTACTGTTTCCATTTCTCCCATCTGCGTCATAAGCATGCGTTGACAGTCACGCTACAAGTACAGAACATCCTCAACAAACGCTACTATGACCATACCAGCTACTATCGGCTCATTGGCGTGCCGGAGGCAGGGCGAAACTTCTCGCTCGTAGCCTCATACGCCTTCTAAAAACATTCAATAAAGTTTAATTGTAATACAGATAAAAATTATGAAAAAGAGTATATTTTCTGCAGCCATGCTGCTGCTTTCTATATTTACAACTATGTGTTTCACAGCCTGCGGAAGCGATGATGATAATTCCATAGTTGCTAAGCCCGTTATTAGTGATATTGAGGTTGGGTCAGATCATGACGACAGTAATAATCGCAAGGCTGTGCGCGGTCATGACATGCACTTGGAAGCCGCTATCCTGGCAGAAGGTCTTACGAAGCGTATTGATTTAGAGATGCATCAGGAGGAGGGAGCAACGTATGAAATAGAGAAATCATATACTACAGGTAAGTACATCGGCGTAAGAAACACGATGTTCCACGAACACATCGATATTCCCGAAGATGCTCCGTTAGGCGCCTATCACCTGCATTTTACGGTAACAGACCAATTGGGGCAGCAGACCACAGTTGAAGTGGAAGATATTATGATCGTTGATGATGATGACGTTGTTGATGATGACCATGACCATGACCATGACCACGATCACGATAATGTATAAGGAGGATGTTCTATTATGAAATATATAAAACTTACTGTAATTTTGGCTTATGCATGCATCTCGCTTTTAGTGGGAGCATGCATAAGCGCCCCTGATGACAAGGATATGACTATGCCCTTCATAGAGGAATCAGAAGAGAGTTATCCACAGCAATGTGAGGTATATCCACGTGGGGGCTTCATACCCCTGCGATGTACTTTCAGCGACGATATGGAACTGGGTAACTTCAACGTGGAGATACATAACAACTTCGACCACCACAGCCATTCGACCTCTTCCGTAGAATGCGACTACGACGAGCATGATGATCACGACGATCATGATGATGACCATGACCACGAAGCCGCCCACGACGAAGAAACCGACCACGATCACGACCACGATCACGACTTGTATCCTAATGCCTGGGTATTTAATCAGGATTATTCCATTCCCGCGGGTCAGACATTATACAAGGCCTCCATCGATATCCCCATCCCAGAGGATATATCCGAGGGTGACTATCACTTCATGATACGTCTGACCGATCGTGCCGGCTGGCAACAACTGAAGTCCGTAAGCATCAAAATAGGTGAATAGCCCTTCATTGTGCCCTGCGGCCTCCTGCCACCGTGCCCTGCGGTTCTCCGCAGGGGGCCGCCAGGCCCTCCATCACATCACCACTCTCACCTCATAGACCATCGGCGTCCTCTTCTGCTCATCAGCTTGGAAGGTGACCGTCACCTTTTCCCCGTCACATTTCGGCATAGGCATCTCGACCGTCATCGGCTCCTTTTGTGCTGATGCAGCCACCTTGCCTATCTGTTTGCCATTCACCATGATAAGCATATCGGCATTTGCTGCTGGCTGATACACCAGTCGTAGCTTTCCTGATGGCGTGTTCTTCATCATATATCCAAAACTTCCTCCCTTGTCTGCCACGCGCCAATGGCCATTATCATCCGTTCCTGTGCGGCTACGGTCCATCTGCACGAAGTGGTCACTCTCCGGTTGCTGCTCTCCACAAATGACGATGTCCGTTGTGCGGCCATCAAGAGCCAGCTGCTCCTTCTCTCGTCTCACCTGCTCTGCAAGCATCTTCTCCCGCTCCGCAGAGGTATATACCGGCCAATACACCATATATCGGCACTCGTGCAACTTATAGAACGGCACCAATGTCTGCTCCTTGCTGGCCTTGAGGCTAAACGTCAGGGGCTTATCGGCTACCGGCGTGATATGGCTGAGCAGGGCCTGAGGGCTGTCCTCTACGATTACGGGCATAGAGGTGAGCGGCAGTTTCGGGCCGGCTGCTATGTGTCCGCCTCGGCTGTCATCGGCAAAGAGTCCGTCCAGACGCTCATGTCCCGTCTGTGCGGCAAGCACCACAGGGCCGTAGGAGAAGGAATAGTAAGGTGCTCCGTCTGCCATCTGCTCGGCTCTCAGGTGCATCGGGAGGGCTATGTGCAGAGAGTCTCCCTGCTGCCATTTATGGTTGAATGTGAGATAGCCGCCTTCTGACTCGCACTTGATAGGCTTACCGTTCAGCATGGGAACAATCTCCTTTTGCTCTGCCCACGAAGGTATTCTGATCAGCATACGGAATTTCTGCTTCTTCCCCTCGCGTATTATAAAAGAGGTACCCTCCTCCTCAGGGAAGCGTGTCCGTTGTTCTATCTTGCAGTCATTCCACTTTACCGTTGACGGAATGAAGAGGTTCACATATAGCGCCTCGCCCTTGGCATCAGAGGCATAGATATACTCGCCATACCTCGCATGGTTCTCCATACCCGAGCCCACGCAGCACCACATCGATGTCTGCGGCTGCGAATACACCCTGTAGTGGCCGCTGCGCATGGGGGTGAAATAGACGAAGCCGCCCTGCACGGGGTCTATGGTTGAGAGAATATGGTTCTGCAACCCGCGCTCCACGAAGTCCATGTACTTCTTGTCTCCTGACGACAGCCAGAGCATCTTTGAGAGGCGCAACATGTTATAAGTGTTACATGTCTCAGGTCCTTGTTCTGACTCTCTCATGGGCGTGAAGTCCGTAGCGGGATGGAAATGTTCTCTCACGCTATTGCCGCCTATGCTCACGCTTCTGCGTGTTGTCACATCCTGCCAGAACCATGCTGAGGCCCTATCCCAGTCGGCATCACCCGTCAGGTCTGCTATGCGCTTGAAGCCCACCACCTTCGGTATCTGCGTATTGGCGTGTATTCCGTCCAGCTTGTTTTCGCCCTTCAGCATAGGGTCGAGCAGGGCATGATGGCTGAAGCGTCGCGCCATAGTGAGATAGCGCTTATCGCCCGTGATGGCATAGACATCGGCAAACGTCTCGTTGAGGCCTCCATGCTCGCTCACAAGCATCTGCTGCACCTGGGCATCCGTGAGGCCGGATGTGATGTCGAGCATCCAGTCAGTCAGTTTTATCAACATCCCCTTCGCCTCCTCCTGATGACCTATGAGCCAGGCATCACGCAGGCCTGCGTATATCTTGTGTATATTGTATAGCGGCACCCATCCCCCGTTCAGGCTGAAGCTCTGTGCCTTGATGTCTCCGCGTTTTATCTGCAGCCACAGCTCCTCACCCTTAGGATCGCCGCAGAGGTAGCCGTTGCCCTTTGCTGCCTGAGCCCTGCCCAGCTCGCTCACCATATAGCGCAGCCGTGCGTGAATCTCCTCATTGCCCGTAGCGGCATACATATAGCTCAAGGCAGACAGGTAATGGCCGCCTATGTGTCCGTCAAGTCCTGTATTCTCCCAATTGGAATAGTTCTCCGCCTTTGGCTTTAGTCCCGCACCCTTCATGTATGGGGCCAACAGACGGTCAGGGTCCAGCGAGAGCAGATAGCGAATATCCATCTGCTGCGCATGATAATAGGCCGACCCCGATGTCAGTCGCACATCATCAACGGGAATGCTCACGCGGCCCCTGTTCTTGTCATCTGCCATAGCAGAAAAAGAAGCTACGAAGAAAACTGCAGTCAGTAAATACGTATATAATTTCATAGGTTTATGTTGTTTGTTATTGTTTATTCTAATTTCCGCAACACTATAATTTAATATTTTTTATAAGCACCTGAGCAACAAAAAGTTGCTCAGGATTTTGCCATGTCAGAAATTTCACTTATCTTAGTGTTGCAAATAAAAAACAAATAAAACTCTGAATGACAT
>JAFVGZ010000006.1 GCA_017478025.1 Prevotella sp. | reverse complement strand
TGAATTGTAGACTCTGGTCTTACGGAAATTATAGAGTACCCTCTGGAGGTTAATCCATCCTTTCTACAACAAAGGTACAAATTAACTTTTGTTTATACAAATCTTTGTTATTCGATTCCGACTGCAAAGGTAGGATGGAAAATTAATGAATAATTCATGGGCATTCACGTTATAAAAACTACTAGAACTGGGCATTCATGTTAAGAATATTACTCGCCAGTCGAATAAAAGCACAAGGATTCTGCGAAAGTTGAGTAAGATTATGCGGCACTTTTCACTAAAAAACCATAAAAAACAGCCTACTCAAAGCGATTTCACATGCTTGATGGGGCATTATTTCAATAGAATTTGTACCTTTGTGAGCTATTCAACCTATGCTCCCTCATAAAAGAACATAAGGGAGAAGAGCATTTCTGAACACAAGATAAAAGAACAAAACAGAAAATAGAATGAAGAAACTGGTTTTTGCAACAAACAACAGCCACAAACTGACCGAAGTACGTCAGATTATTGGCGATTCATACGAAATTTTGTCACTCAGCGACATCGGTTGCCACGAAGAGCTGCCCGAAACGCATGACACTTTGGAGGGCAACGCCCTGGAGAAGGCGAGATATGTCTATGAGCATTACCATTATGACTGCTTTGCCGACGATACGGGCTTGGAGGTAAGTGCCCTTGGAGGTGCCCCCGGAGTATCCTCGGCACGCTATGCCTCGCTGCCAGAGGATGTCGCTGCAGACGGCACAAACCGCTGGGGCGCCCAGAATGACCACGACTCGGAGGCCAACATGCGCAAGCTACTTGACGCCTTGCAGGGCCAGGCAGACCGCAGCGCGCAGTTCCGCACCGTCATAGTCCTGATACAAGGCGGTAAGGAGCATCTCTTTGAGGGTATCGTGAAGGGCAAGATAACACCAGAGCGTCACGGAGCAGAGGGCTTCGGCTACGACCCGATCTTCCAGCCAGACGAGCACACCTCCACCTTCGCCGAGATGTCAGCCGAAGAAAAGAACCACATATCGCACCGAGGCAGGGCAACAGCAAAACTCGTGGATTTCCTGACGAAAAACGACTGAACAGCATAAGTCTTGAATTCAACCACGAATTACACTATAAAAGCGGTCAAACCTTTTTTTACGCGGGCGAGACGCCTTCAACCCCCTTCGGTTCCCCCGTTTCCCGGGGGACAGAAACCCCCGTGGATGTTCGTAATATGCGTAAACGCGATAACATCGTATTGAACAGTCTGATAACAAAAAATAAAATAGGCGAAACCGTAATGGCTTCGCCTATTTGTATGTAGAGACATAACTAAGTTATGGATTTTGCATTATAAATCCTGCATTCTTAATTCTGAATTTTGCATTATTCATTTAACCGCTACTCCATCGCTTCGTTGTAGGTTTCGGCGCGGGTGTTACCGAAATTGTCGATTACTAACTGCGCATAGCAGAACTCTTCGTTGTTCTCGTCAGGAGAACCTACGCTGACCACGAAATAGGCTTCGTTGTCAATGGTCTTATTGAAGTTCATGCTCAGGAGCACGCCACTATCCATGAACTGTTTTGGCAGGACGGGTGAAAAATTCTCCTTCGTAAAGGTCTTGGTGAAGAATATCGAGCCGTCAGTACGCTTGATGGACAACGTGATGCAGTTGTCGTTGTATGGAATGTCGTGATTTACGACATGCGCCAACGAGTCAGAAGCCGTACGCAGAATGTTGTAACGGTAGTCTGAACCCTTAATCCACTTGAAGGTACCGTTTTGGTCGGAATCTTCCATCCTTTGGGTTACTACAATCTTTTTTGTAACAACCTTATCGACTATTATGTTTTCATCCTGTTTTTTCTGCTTACAGGATACTATGGCCATGAGGGCACAAGCTATCAAGAGAAATGACCTCATATACTTGTTTAAGGTTTTAGGGGGGTATATTTATTATGCAAGTTGTCAGGAGTTAAGGAGTTAAGGAGTTCTTGCTGGGCAAGCGTCACAAAGTGCCGAGCGAAGGAGTTAAGACATTACAAGGTTATTTTCACTCTATAATAATGTGACTCCTATGAGGCCTCAGTTTGGTCTTAACTGCTTAACTTCTTAACTACTGAAAGCAACTTTACTTATTGCCAAGACGCTCTATGTACTTATCAATATCCTGAGATGCAGGGCTATTGACATACTTCTCCTTGATGGTCTGATAGATATTCAGAGCCTCGTCGTTCTTGTTCTGGCTCTCCAGGAGACGTGCTGCCTGAATAAGGAAAGCAGGAGCCAAGCTATTGGATATTCCGTCAGGAGCCTCAGAGTTTGCCATATCTGCTGCCTTCTGGAGTGTCTTGATAGCCTTGTCGATATCGCCTGTGTTAGCGTAAGCATTACCGAGAGCTGCTGTTACGGCAGGGCTGATGAGGGCGTCATCC
This sequence comes from Prevotella sp., assembly GCA_017478025.1. GTDB lineage: Bacteria > Bacteroidota > Bacteroidia > Bacteroidales > Bacteroidaceae > Prevotella. Next base: position 110,995 of record JAFVGZ010000006.1, on the reverse strand, counting down.
TTAGTAGAGAAGTCCTCAAGATACTTCACAGCCTCAGCCCACTTGCCTGTCTTGGCATAGCAGATGCCTGCGTATGCGCGTGCCAGGTTTGCGGCATCGGTGCCACCATAGTTCTCTGTGATAGCGATAAAGCCTTCAAAGGTCTTATCACCATTGAGAGCTGCGGCGTAGTTCTCCTGTGCAAAAGCATCCTGAGCCTTAGCCAGCGCGGTAGCTGCCTTGTCCTCGCGAGGGGCGCTGATGAAGTTCTTGTAGATTACAATGCCTGCGATGATAACGATAGCAGCAACAACTGCAATCATAATCTGCTTGCGATACTTGATGAAAATAGCTTCTTGCTTGTTGAGGCTCTGCTCTGGAGCAGCGGCCTGCTGTACTGTTTTCTGTGCCATTGTATGTTCTTTTTTTTATTCCGTTATTCCGATATTACGCTGTTATCACTTCTATCACCTTATCTACGGCAGCCCTGAGGCCATCTGCGTTCTTACCGCCTGCAGTAGCGAAATGTGGCTGACCGCCGCCGCCGCCCTGTATGAGCTTGCCTGCCTCGCGTACTGTCGCGCCGGCATTCTTGCCCTCCTTGGTCAGGTCATCAGACAACGCTACGGTAAGTGTCGGCTTGCCTTCTGCGGCGCTGCCTATTACGACAAGCAGATTCTCCGTAAACTCCTGACGCAGAGAGAAGGCGATATCCTTAGCGCTCTGGGCATCTACAGGCAGCACGCCGCTGATGACCTTGATGCCGTTAACGTCCTTTGCCTTTGCCACCATCTCGTCCTTCAGCTGCATAGCCTTCTGAGCCTTAAACTGGCTTACCTGCTCCTGCAGCTCCTTGTTCTCTGCGATTGCTTTCTCTATGGTCTGCATCAGGTTTGGTGCATTATTGAAGAGCCCCTTGAGGTCAACCATAAAGTCCTGCAAGCGGTCAAGCATCTCTTCTACCTGCTTGCCTGTGACAGCCTCTATGCGGCGCACACCTGCAGCAATGGAGCTCTCTGACACGATGCGCACCATACCGATCTGTCCGGTTGCCTTCACGTGGCAGCCGCCACAGAACTCTACGCTCTTACCGAACTTCACCACGCGGACCTTGTCGCCGTACTTCTCACCGAAGAGAGCTATGGCGCCGAGCTCGCGAGCCTCCTCAATCGGGGTGTCACGGAATTCCTCAAGCGGTATATTCATGCGTATGCGTTCATTAACAATATGCTCCACCTCGCGCAGCTGCTCAGGGGTAACCTTCTCAAAATGAGAGAAGTCGAAGCGCAGGCCCTCAGCAGTAACGAGTGAGCCCTTCTGCTCAACGTGTGAGCCGAGCACCTCGCGCAAAGCCTGGTCAAGGAGGTGGGTACAACTGTGGTTGCTCTCTATGGCACGGCGACGATCGGTGTCAACACAGGCCATGAACTCTGCTTCCACATTCTCCGGTATCTTATCTACGATGTGTATAGACACGCCGTTCTCCTTTTTCGTGTCAAGCACCTTTATCTCCTCATTCTCCGATACGAGCACTCCGGTATCACCTACCTCGCCGCCCATCTCGCCGTAGAACGGGGTATTGTCGAGTATCATCTCGTATGCAACGCCCTTCTTCTGCTTCACCTCGCGATACTTCACAACGTGGCAGGGGTACTCTGTGTTGTCATATCCCACGAAGGTGGACGTCTGTTCATTCGACAGCTGCACCCAGTCACCCAGATGCACCTCAGCGGCATTGCGGGCACGGTTCTTCTGCTGCTCCATGCACTTGTTGAAGCCCTCCTCGTCGAGCGTCATGCCCTGCTCGCGGCAGATGAGCTCGGTGAGGTCAAGCGGGAATCCGTATGTATCGAACAGAGTGAAGGCCTTGTCGCCTGCTATCTCTGTCTGCCCTGCTGCCTTTGTCTCGTCTATGACGTTCTGCAGGAGCATGATACCCTTGTCAAGGGTACGCAGGAATGAACTCTCCTCCTCCTGCATCACCTTCATGATGAGCTTCTGCTGTGCAGGCAGCTCTGGGAAGGCATCGCCCATCTCTTCTACGAGAGTTGGCACAAGCTTATAGATGAATGCCTCTTTCTGTCCGAGGAATGTGTATCCGTAACGCACGGCACGGCGCAGAATGCGGCGTATCACGTAGCCGGCCTTTGCATTTGACGGCAGCTGACCGTCTGCGATTGCGAAGGCAATAGCACGCACATGATCTACGATGACACGCAGAGCGATGTCTTTCTTCTCGTCGTCGCCGTATTTGCAGCCTGCCATACCGGCCATAGCCTGAATGAGTGGCTGGAAGATGTCGGTATCATAGTTGGACGTCTTGCCCTGCAGGGTGCGCACGAGGCGCTCAAAGCCCATACCGGTATCTATCACCTTTGCCGGCAGAGACTCCAGGGAGCCGTCAGCCTTGCGATTATACTGCATGAAGACAAGGTTCCATATCTCTATCACCTGCGGATCGTCCTTGTTCACCAGCTCGCGTCCGGGCACCTTGGCCTTCTCTTCTGCAGAGCGTGAATCGACGTGCAGCTCTGAGCAAGGGCCGCAGGGACCTGTGTCACCCATCTCCCAGAAGTTGTCATGCTTGTTGCCGTTGATGATATGATCTTTTGGCAGGAACTGTTCCCAGATGGCAGCAGCCTCGTTGTCACGCTCCAGGCCTTCCTCCGGTGAGCCCTCAAAGACTGTGGCGTAGAGGTCTGCAGGGTCTATCTTGAGCACATCGACGATGTACTCCCATGCCCAGGAGATGGCTTCCTTCTTGAAATAGTCGCCAAAGGACCAGTTGCCAAGCATCTCAAACATGGTGTGGTGGTAGGTATCGTGTCCCACCTCCTCAAGGTCGTTATGCTTTCCCGACACGCGGAGACACTTCTGCGTGTCTGCCTGACGACGTGACTTGGGTACGGCATTACCGAGGATGATATCCTTAAACTGATTCATGCCCGCATTGGTAAACATCAATGTAGGGTCATCCTTCACCACCATTGGGGCGCTTGGAACGATGAGATGCTCCTTGCTTTCAAAGAATTTCTTGAAAGACTCGCGTATTTCTTTTGCTGTCATTATCCGCTTGATTTCTATAGGTGGGGTCTGTTCATTCCCACCATGTGATATTTATTGTTTTATGGGCCTTTGACGTTGTGTCAATTTATCTGACCCACCTATATTCCTATGCCATAGTTGACAAATCGGGCACAAAGTTACGAATAAGTTTTGAGATACGCAAAAAATAGTAAACAAAAAAACAAATGAGAAGCCGAAAGAGGTACTTTCAGCTTCTCATTTTCAGTATGTTTAGGGTGAGGTATCAGGTGTTTAGAACTGGAAATAGTTCTTTGCGTTGTTGTAGCAAATATCCTCAACCATCTGGCGCACACGCTGCTCCTCATAGCCGGTGAACGGAATGAGACCCTTCTCGATGTCGTTGCCCAGGAGGTTACACATGGTGCGACGGAAGTACTCATGACGTGGGTAAGAGAGGAATGAGCGTGAGTCGGTGAGCATTCCCACGAAGCGTGAGAGCAGTCCGAGCAGAGAGAGGGCATTCATCTGCTTCTCCATGCCGTCCTTCTGGTCAAGGAACCACCAGCCTGAACCCCATTGTATCTTGCCTGGGCAAGAGCCGTCCTGGAAGTTACCCAGCATGGTTGCCAGTACCTCGTTGGCACATGGGTTGAGGTTATAGAGGATTGTCTTTGTCAGCTTGCCTGCCATGTTCAGCTCATCGAGGAAGTGAGAGCATGCCTTGGCGGTTGTGAACTCGCCGATAGAGTCGAAGCCGGTGTCAGCGCCCAGCTGCTGGAACATCTTCGTGTTGTTGTTACGGATAGCGCCATAGTGGAACTGCTGTGTCCATCCTGCGTTGCAGTCCATGATGGCCATCTCCTTGAGGAAGGCGTGCTTATACTGGCGCTGCTCTGCTACGGTAGGTGTCTGACCTGACAATGCCTTCTGCAGGATTGCGTCAATCTCAGCATCGGTATATGGGTCGTCATAGAACTCCTCTATGCCGTGGTCAGAGAGCTTACATCCCTTTGAAGCGAAGAAGTCGTGGCGCTTCTGCAGGGCGTCAATCATATCAGCAAACTTCTTGATTTCTACTCCGCTTACCTGCTCCAGCTTCTCAACATATCCCTTGAACGTAGCAGCCTCAATGTTCATAGCTGCATCAGGACGCCATGCAGGAATCATGCGTGTCTTGGCTGTTGGGTCGGCAGCCACCATATCATGCCACTCCAGAGAGTCAACAGGATCATCTGTGGTGCAGACTGTCTCCACATTATAGTGAGCCATCAGGCCGCGAGGTGTGAACTTAGGATCATTCTTGATCATGTCGTTACACTTATCATAGATAGCCTTCGCGTTGGTTGGGTTAAGGGTCTCCTCTATGCCGAATGCGGTCTTGAGCTCCAGGTGTGTCCAGTGGTACAATGGGTTACGGAAGGTGTAAGGCACGGTCTCAGCCCACTTCTCAAACTTCTCCCAGTCTGTGGTGTCCTTACCGGTACAGAAGCGCTCGTCAACACCGTTTGAACGCATAGCGCGCCACTTGTAGTGGTCGCCCATAAGCCAAATCTGGGCTATAGACTCAAAGCGCTTGTTCTCTGCTACCATCTGTGGAATGAGGTGGCAATGATAGTCTATGATAGGCATCTTGGCCGCATGGTTGTGGTACAAATCCTGCGCTGTCTTGGTCTCGAGCAGGAAGTCTTTGTCATTAAACTGTTTCATGTTAGTTTTGTGAGTTTATAAGTTATTAAGCTTTTGAATATTAAACCTTCTATGTTGACAAATCGTTACGTTGACAAGTCATTGAACACGCAGGGGGGACTCTATCCATGCGGGTTGCAAACACACACATCTGCAAAGTTACAAATAAATTTCTGTACTCCCCGAGGTTTGGTGTTTTTTTTAACTTATTTTAGATACGAGATATTATTACCGGCCCTATTCATACACATCCTCTATGTCCATGAAATCATCACTTGTGTCCTCGCGCTGACAGGGATTAAAGTCCTCCGGCACGTCAAATTTCGCGTCGCTCCTATATGGCAAGCTACTGTCGGCATATACCTTTTTTATATAGTACGCATATACCGGCAACGCCATTGTGGCGCCCTGTCCCCATGCCTCGCTGTCAAAATGGATGTCACGGTCTTCGCCGCCCACCCAGCAGCCGCTGGCCAGCTCGGGCGTGATAGCCATAAACCAGCCGTCTGAGTTGTTGTTGGTCGTACCGGTCTTGGCACCCATCTCGGCATCCACATTATACTTAAATCGCATCCTGGAACCCGTGCCTCCGTCCACGACGCCCTTCAGCAGGTCCAGCATCTTGTATGACGCCTCCTCGCTCAGCACCTCGTTCATGCGGGGCTCAAACTTGGCTATCACCTGACCGTTGCTGTCCTCTATGCGCGTGACGAAGAGCGGAGCGCAACGTATGCCGTGGTTGACGAAGGCCGTATAGGCGCTGACCATTTCTATGACGTTGATGTCACACGATCCCAGGCACAGCGTCTTTGTGGGATACACGTCGGGCAGATGGATGCCAAAGGTGTTGAGGAAGTCCATGAATGCCCTGCCGTCAGGCGAGAAGCGCTTCATCAGCTGCGTCGATGTGCCGTTGAGCGAGTGCTGCAGCGCAGAGCGGAGTGAGCGATATGCTCCGCTGGCGCCTTTCACGTGCCAGTCGCTGAAGGCTGACGCGTTGGGCAGACCGTCACACGGGGTCATGCCGTTCTCCATAGCGAGGGCATAGAGATAGGGCTTGATGGTGGAGCCCACCTGTCTGCGGCCCCCTGTCACCATGTCATACTGGAAATTGGCAAAGTTCAGTCCTCCCACATACGCCTTCACAGCTCCGGTCTTGGCATCCATAGAGCAGAAGCCGGAGCGCAGGAATGACTTGTAGTAGCGTATCGAGTCGAGCGGGGTCATCATCGTGTCTTTGTCTCCATGATATGTGAACACGGTCATCTCGGTCTTTTTGTGGAATGACGCCCTGATCTCCTCATCCGAATAGCCCGCTGCCTTCATCGTGCGGTAACGGTCACTCTGCGTGATGGAACGGTTGAGAATGCGCTGCACCTCCGCGGCCGTGAGGTTACCCGAGAACGGGGCGTTGACCTTATAACGGTTCTGGCGGTTGAAGTTTGGCTGCAAGTAGCGCGCCACGTGGGCATATACCGCCTCCTCAGCATACTCTTGCATCCTCGTGTCTATGGTGGTAAACACCTTCAGACCGTCCTTATATATATTATAAGGTGTACCGTCTTTCTTGAAATTCTTCTTGCACCATCCGCACAGAGGGTCCTGGGCATAGTTGATGGAGTCTATGACATACTGCACGTGCTGCCACGATGGATAGTTCCTCATGTCTGGCCGCTCCATCATCATGTACTGGCGCAGGAACTCTCGCAGGTAGGGTGCCACGCCCTCCTTGTGGTCGGCACGGTGGAAATGCAGCTCTATGGGCTTTGCCGACACCTCGTTGTATTGCGATTCTGTGATATATCCCGCCTTCAGCATCTGCTGCAACACCACATTGCGGCGCTCCAGGCAACGCTCCTCATGGCGCACAGGATTGAAATAAGATGGATTCTTGCAAAGGCCTATGAGCATCGCGGCCTCTTCCAGCGACAGGCTCTCAGGCTCTTTGCTGAAATACGTGTTGGCGGCATTCTTGATGCCTACGGCGTTGTGCAGGAAGTCAAACTGGTTGAGATACATCGTCACAATCTCTTCCTTCGTGAAATTGCGCTCCAGCTTTATGGCTATCACCCACTCTATCGGCTTCTGCATCAGGCGCTCAAACGTGCTGCCGGCCTTCTCCGAGTACAGCTGCTTTGCCAGCTGCTGGGTGATGGTACTGCCGCCTCCGGCATTTGTCTGTCCCATGATGCCGCGCTTCACGATGGCACGCCCCAGCGCCACAAAGTCAACGCCGGAATGCTCATAATACCTCTCGTCCTCCGTGGCTACCAGGGCCTGCACCACATTGGGATTGATCTTGTTGAATCCCACGCGGATGCGGTTCTGCTTATCCATGTTCCACGTACCGATCACCTTGCCGTCGGCGCTATACACCTGCGTGGCATATCGGTCTATGGGGTTCTGCAGCTCTTTCATGTCGGGCATGTAGCCTATCCACCCATTCCATATCAGGATAAACATAAAGACACAGAAGGCTGTGCCGAACAGTATCAGGGACCATAGAAAATGGACAAATTTCTTTCTCATTTTGAGATTATAATGATGTGATAATTCAGGGTCTGTGGACCGAAATTTGTATTTCAAGTGCAAAAATACAATAATTTTTTGAGAAAAATGCTTTTCTTTGATTTTTTTTTCTTAACTTCGCACCTTGATATGAAGAAACAAGACTATATCACCATCGCAGACCTGTCACGAGAGGAGATAATGTATCTCATCTCCATGGCCGAAGAATTTGAAAAACATCCTAACCGCGAGCTGCTCAAAGGCAAGGTTGTTGCCACGTTGTTTTTTGAGCCCAGCACCCGCACTCGTCTCTCATTCGAAACCGCTGCCAACCGTCTCGGAGCGCGTGTCATAGGCTTCTCTGATGCCAAAGTGACCAGCACCACCAAGGGCGAGACGCTCAAGGACACGCTCCTCATGGTGTCTAACTATGCCGACATCATAGCCATGCGCCACTACATAGAGGGCGCTGCCGTCTATGCGGCAGAGGTGGCACCGGTGCCAATCATCAACGCCGGAGACGGAGCACACGAGCATCCATCACAATGCCTGCTCGACCTCTACTCCATCTACAAGACCCAAGGCACGCTGGAGAACCTGAACATCTACCTCGTGGGCGACCTGAAGTACGGCCGTACCGTCCACTCGCTCATCACGGCGATGCGTCACTTCAACCCCACATTCCATTTCGTGGCACCCCAAGAGCTACGTATGCCGCAGGAATACAAGCTCTATTGTCGCGAGCATAGCATCAGGTATGAGGAGCACACGGACTTCAACGAAGACGTGATAGCCGATGCTGACATTATTTATATGACGCGCGTGCAAAAGGAGCGCTTCTCCGACCTCATGGAGTATGAGCGCGTGAAGAACGTCTATATCCTCAACCGTGCCATGCTGGGCAAGTCAAAGGACAACATGAAGATACTCCATCCCCTGCCCCGCGTCAACGAGATAGCCTATGATGTGGACAACGACCCGCACGCATACTACATCCAGCAGGCGCAGAACGGACTCTATGCACGCGAGGCCATCTTCTGCCATTGCCTGGGCATCACACTCGAAGACATCAAAAACGATAAGACGATAATCTCATGAACAAGAAAGAACGACTCGTCGCCGCTATAGAGAACGGCACCGTTATAGACCACATACCGGCAGAGAAGACCTATCAGGTGGCCTCCCTGCTCAAGCTCCAGCAGCTCTCCACACCCGTGACCATCGGACTGAACTACAGGTCAAAGCACGAGGGGCTCAAGGGCATCATCAAAGTATCTGACCGTTTCATCACGTCAAACGAGATCTCCCAAGTCTCCATCGTCGCCCCACGCGCAGTCCTGAACACCATCAAGGACTATGAGGTGGTGGAAAAGCAGACCATCGAAACCCCTTCTGAGCTTCGCGGCATCATAAAATGCAACAACCCGAAGTGCATCACCAACAACGAGCCGATGGACACCTACTTCCACGTCAACCGCGAGACCCGCATCGTCCGCTGCCACTACTGCGACAAAGAACAGGAACTGGAGAGAGTGGAGCTGGTATAAAGCAGAGGCTGATACAAGCCCCGCACTCGGCCCTAAGGGTAGGGTGTTCAAAATCGGCATTTTACCCGAGACCATTTTTTTAGATCTAATTCATTGACTCGACTTTCGCAAGCGCGCCCTGCAAGGGCAAAAGCATATAGCCCAGGGCAGCGCCCTGGGTTTTTACGCGGTGTGTAGTCACGCCCTGTAGGGGCAGCAGAGTCCTTTGCCTATTGTTCTGTTGCCCTTCTTGCGCTCCAATAGGTGCTCAGACGAGCAAGCTCGGAGTCCAGGGCGCAATTTCTATTTGCCATTATACCCAGGGCGTTCTTCTACTGTGTGGCAAGGGACTGTCCCATATCACCTTCTACATATTGATATACTTCACAGGATTCTGGCTTCTCCCATAATATGAGGCTACCGACCTTCCTATATAGTCAGAATTCTCATCTACTACCCCTTGAAACTCACAACGTCCCATGTACTTGGGCTCTTCCGTATGCTTCCACTCCATCGGCGTATAGACTTCCTCCACAACTCCATTCACGATGGCAAGCACATGAGTAGCCTTTCTGACACGACGAATATCCACTTTCCAATACTTACGTGCCATCTCATAAAGACTCTCCCTCCTTACCTTTCCCACTTTCACGCACATGATGCGGTCCTCGGGATTTGGTACAAGTTCATTTCTTTCCATAATCCTTGGTATCTTTTTCAATCTTATACGTAAAGGCCGTTTGCCTCCTGACTCCATATCCTTACATGCATGGCTTACAGCATCATCATCGCTGGTCTCCTCACCCAAAAACGGCAGCGGCTCTATTAAACTATCGCCACACAGGAAGCAATCCGTTTGCGTGTCCTCAGCCTTGACGACATCAGAAATCTTCCTCTTATACATAGAGAACGTCTTACCATCCTCTATTTCCTCGCGTCTGGCCTTGCTCATTACGGCAAAGTCCTTTTCGCGCTCTATGCCCAGGAACCGGCGCCCCAACAGGTTTGCAGCTATGCCTGTCGTACTGCTGCCGGCAAAAGGATCAAGAATCCATGCGCCAGGCTTCGTTGATGCCATGATGATACGTGAGAGCAATCCCAAAGGCTTCTGCGTAGGGTGCTTGCCGCATGACTTCTCCCAAGGAGCTATAGCTGGCAGCCGCCACACATCAGTCATTTGCTTGTCGCCATTTATGTGCTTCATCAGCTCATAGTTATAGTAGTGAGCCACCTTCTCCTTCTTCCTCGCCCAGATGACAAACTCCGTAGAGTAAGTGAAATACCGGCACGATATGTTCGGCGGCGGATTGGTCTTTGCCCACGTGATGACATTCAGAATCTTATACCCCAGCTGCGTCAAGCAATTCGCCACAGAAAAGATATTGTGATATGTGCCCGAAATCCATATCGTACCGTTATCCTTCAGCTTCTCCCGACACAACGACAGCCACTTCAGGTTAAACTCATTTATCTCCTCAGGCGACATACTCCTATCCCAATCACCCTTATCCACACAAACCACCTTACCGCTCTGCACGCTAATGCCACCACTCGACAGAAAATATGGAGGGTCAGCAAATATCATGTCGAACTTAAACTCAAACTGCGGCAGCAATTCAAACGTGTCGCCATGAAGCAGATTAAAATCGTGGTTGGATGATTTATAATAAGCCTTCATCACAATTCCGAGCGTAACAAGTCTATAAAATCCTGTATATTTGTCAGATTATACACAAAAGGTATTTCTTCGTATGCTTCTTTGAAAGATCCTACTCCATCCCAGCCTTTACCGTCGGTAATCCAGACAAACTTATAACCGTCTATTCCGTTAATCTTTGGTGATAGCTCAGTATAGGCTCGTGCCACCTCACTTGGTTTTGACCCACCACCTTTAGAGTAGAAATTCACCTCTATCAAATAAGTCTGCTTCTTCGTCCTGACCACAAAGTCAAATCGTTTGATATCCTTACCAAGAACCGCCTTAATCTCAGGCAGTTTTTTACATTGTACCTCTATCTCACATGGTACTCCGTTCTTGATGAATATATCGTGAACCCAGTATTCCATCACATGACCACTTCTATTCTTTCTGGCATTAGTGTCAAGTCCAGTCTCAACGCCAAACACATAGTCCACAAGGTTCTTAATTTCACGATTCTGAAATACTTTTGTCAAACCTGTTTCATTCAGAAATTGAACTACACCTTCAGCTGTCTTATACAACTCTTTGATCGGCCGGGCTGTTTTGTCTGGCAACAAGTACATTTTATCATCCTTACGACGTGTTGCGATAAGAATATCAAGCACTTGGAATACTCTTGGATCCCTATCCCATAGTTGTTTAACTGCATTTTGGATGTTTTCTTTCCCAATGAGATAGTTGAGCGTATTTAGGCTTATGGCAATACTCTCCACATTCTGTTGTATCTTCTCAAAATCGCAATAGAAATCAAGAGTTGCATTCGTCTCATAGAGTTGAGACATGAAAAGATTGAAATCCTTATTCATAGTTTTTAATCAAAAGTTCGGTTAGTTTTCCACGTTTACTGGCGTTAGCATTAATGGAGCGGACGGCATTGACCCGCTCAATACAGAAATCCTTGTAGAGTATTTCAAAAAAGCGGTCTTCAGGATTCTTCGCAGAACAATCTGCGTTGCTTTCCATCCAATAGCATCCGGCATTATTAAGTTGATGACAAAATGCGGCCAATTGCCGTTGGTCGTCATCGTTAAAATCACCCTTGGCGTATGCCGTGAAACTCGATGTGGCATCCAATGGGCGGTACGGAGGGTCAAGATACACAAAAGTCAACCCTTCCACATACGCTATCGTCTCTGTATAGTCACCATTACATATCTCGATATTGGATTGTTGTAATAAACGACTGTCAGCCCTCAACAACGAAGCATTACAGATAGTGGGATTAGCATATCTGCCGAAAGGAACATTGAACAATCCCTTACCGTTTACCCGATAAAGACCGTTGAAACAAGTCTTGTTTAGAAAAATCAGTTGTGCCGCTCTGTTTATACCGTCACCTGAGTGTTGGTTATACAGCTCACGAACATCGTAAAACATCGAGCTTCGGCCCTCCTGGCTTTCAATAGCCAAGTATTCACTTTCCATTTTGAAAAGACAATTTACCAAAGCATCCACATCATCACGAATAGTCCTGTAAGTCAAAATCAAGTCTTCGTTGACATCGTTGATTATTGCCTTGCGTATGTTGCCAAAATGCTGCAACATATAGAATAGCATTGCACCACCGCCAACGAATGGTTCAATGTACGTAAATGGTTCGACCTTAACCTGTTGGGGCAGATATGCAGCCAGTTGACTCAGTAATTTTCCCTTACCGCCAGCCCACTTCAAAAATGGTTTAGCCTCTATGCTCATTGCTCTTTTGTCATTTGGCTGTGGACAAAAGAAAGCGTACCCTCCTCCAATTCACCACTTAACGAAGGCCGTCCACCACAGATGCCCGTACAGAGAGGTGAAAGGAAGGGGTACGCCTATACAGCATAGGCGTATCCTCATCCCCAGAGACTCTCTGTAACTACTGTTAGTTTGGTGGACTGTTTTCGTTAAAGCCTCTTAGAAACTTAGATACTACTATCTAATTCCACAATGTCTTGCCAGCGCTCAGGTCATGAGCAATAAGCGGATGCAAAGTTAAGAAATTATCTCGACAAAATAGCAATCCACTTCATCTTTTTCACCTTTTCACGCTGATTTCTGTATCTATGTAGTCAGAAGCATCCAAAACAATATCGCAATTTCGGTACATCTGCCTCACCATCTCGACGGCATCCTCTTCATTATCAGCTTCCGTCTCAACGATGCGGCTCAGCAACTCCTTTACTTCTATTTTGTACTTCTTCATACGCTGTGCAAAATTAATCAAAAACAACGACGATATGAAGAATAGATCAAAACTTAACAAAAAAGATCAAAATAGATCAAAATGATTTTGTTATCCCAAATGGATCTCCGACCTTTGCCGAAAAAAGACATGGAAAAGAAATGGATTACAACGGACCAGATGCTCCAGAATTTGAGAAACGACCCAGATAACGAACAACAGTATTGCCATTACCTTGGTGGTATCTTGCGGTCCACACATTGGCTCGAGTATTCGTCAGAGAAGAACCAATATGGTGACTCCACAAATTGGCATGACTATACGTGGTATTCAGAATCTGAGTATTTAGAAATCCATGCTGGCGAATGGTGGATGAGAGAGATTTGAAAACATCGTTTAATATACATTTGTGACAAGGGATGTGAAGTCCCCTGTCACACCTTATCACGTCTGAGGTAGCTAAAGAATCGTCAAACAGAGTATCCAGACAGCAATAGTAGTCCGCATGACTATTAGTTGCGGATTTTAGGCTTTATATATTTTTCTCATTTACCAACATGTAATAAAGCAGTGCCCAGTCCTGGTCGTTGGCGTATGCATCGGCATAATGGGCTGGCTCATCGTTGACACGGCGAGGGAAGACGAAAGCACAGGTGGCACTACCGTCCTCACGGAAGAGCGAGAGGTTACCACGCACAATATTCTCGGCACGCTGTTGATAGTCCTGAATGCCCGTAGCCTTGGCATAGTAGTGATAGGCGGCAGCGGTGATACAGCTCCAATATTGGGGATAGACATCGCCGTAGGTCTGACGCTTGCCGAACCAATATCCGTCCCAGTGACGGATGGCTATCTCGTGCTGATGGTAGTTGGGCTGCCGTGCGCTGAGTGCTTCAAGTGCAGGCATCATACCTTGTGCTGCCTTGAGATATTTCTGTTCTTTTGTCGCTAAATATACTTCGCATAGGAACTGCACAGCAGGAGCGATGATACTTTGCTCGTAGTTTACCTCGAAGCTTGGGAAGTTCAGACCGTTCTTTACGAAAATATCCGCTGTGGCTTTGAAGTCCTGAAGAAGCATGTCGCGTTCGAAAGTCAGTCCCGTCTGTTGCAATGCCTGCAGACCTGTCGTTACGGGATAGTCGATGCAATAGAAGCCATATCCGAACTGACGATAGAGCGACTGCAAGGTAGCATAGCCGTCACGCGCATACTGCGCCTCGCCAGTCAGCATAGCCATGCGGAAATAGAAGTCAGCTACCCAGGCATAGTTGTAGCCTCGGTTCTTGCCGCCATTGACGTTTGATTTTGTCCGATAGTCGGGATATTGCAGCCGCTCGCGTACGAACTTAGCATAGCGTTCCAAGGCAGATAGCAAATTCTCATTTCTACTTTCTTCTTTTTCAATTAGGCCGTATGCCGCAAGCGCTATACCTATTCCCAAGCGTTCACGACCTTCATTGAGGTCGCTGCGTCCCTGGTCGTTGGTCAGTATCGAGTCACCCTCATTGTCGAAAATCATAAAGGCTCCGTAGCGAGAGTCGGATTTGTCCTGCATCTGCTGTCGTTCGAGGATGAAGCGAATGCGCTTCTCAATCAACTTTTGTTCGTCACTGATGCCTAACAGAAGGGCGTGAGTACCTTTGTATTCAATATCTATGTCGCCCGTTGCCGTTATCTTCCGTCTGACCGTCTTCGTACCTCTACTGGTGGCGAAATCGACCTTGGCTGTCTCGCCTACGGCATAGACATATTTCTCGCTCCTGACCACCGTGCCGCCTCGTCTGAGCAGTTGCTGGTCGAAGTCGCCGCCCTGATGGGTAAAGATGCGCCACGTCAGGCGGTAGCTCTGGCCGGGCTTCAGCATCATGTCAGGCGGACAAAGGGCAAGGACGCCACGGAAGTTTGACATACCCTTCTTTTGTCCGCGCTCCCATACGTCATAGTCGGTAATTTCGCCCTCGGTGACCATCAGTCCAAGGTGCGGGCCCACACCGTTCATCCGCAAAGCGTTTACCCATGCACCGCGTCCGTTGGCATTGATATGTGCGTTGCAGCGTTGCGTCATGCAGGTCTTGGCATCGGGATAGTTGTCGTTAAACGGCGTGTAGATGCCGACGTTCTTCAGCGACATCTTGCGCTTCGACGTGTTTGTGAAGGTATATGTCTCGACGATGTCGCTGCCGTCCTGCCGACGTTCTGTATTGACGGCAATTTCTCCGTCGGCTTCATAGTAGGTCTTGCCCCACTGGTACTGACTGGTGACCCACGGATACTGCGTTCCGTCGGTAGCAAGTGTCCACTTCATCGGGTCGCCCTCTATGGTGATGCTGCCATCAGAATAGCATACGCGCTGTGCTGCTATTATCTGGCAGCACAAGAGGCAGAAAAGAAAGAATACAAATTTCTTCATCGTTAGTATTTCCTAAATTCCGCAGCACTTTAGTTTAACTTTGTTTATAAGTTCCTGAGCAACAAAAAGTTCTTGCTGTGTCAAGCGGCAGAGCCGAGCGGCTCAGGATTTTGTCATGTCAGATTTTTCACTTATCTTAGTGCTGCAAAATCAAAACAAGCAAAATCATCAATGACGTGGCAAAGTTAAGCATAAAATCTGAGAAAACCACTCCTTTTGGAGGAATATTTCATGTGAGAGAGTTTTTTTCCGTTACGTCGGCTCCGTTATCGACAAAGTGTTGGGTCTTCGTTGTACGTCATACAGCTATCAGTACAGCGAGATTGTCGGTTCGCTGTCGAGCGTCTACTTCTGCGGCGGCGACTGCGTGGAAGACGTGACAAGCCACCTGATGCCCCATCTTGTATCAACATAATCGTTTTCGAAGCAAAATTAAGAAAAACATTCTAATTCACAAAAAAAAATACAGAGAAAATCTACAGGTTTGCATAAGCATCGCCGTCACAAGCAACTTCCGATAGCTAACAATCCCACAATTTTTCCGCAAAATATTTTTTTCTGCAATTATTTGCGGGTTTGCAAATTCTTTAGTAACTTTGCGTGCAATTTAATAAGTACATCAAATTTATTAAGGAAATAATCTAAAATGATATACGATAAACATATTGATAAAACCGAAGAAGCACTTCGTGAACTGAGAGAGGTTTACAGTAATGATGATGTGAACCGTTTTATTGACGGATTGAAGGCAGGAAAGATTTGCAATGAACAGGATATTCAGAAGTTTATTAACTATGTACGTAATAGCGACGGCCTGACACAGCTGGAGTATACGCGACTTAAACAGCTTGTTAATGAGGGGTTTATCGAGAAATTTGCCACAAATTATAATAAGAGCTATAGCACATGCCAAATGCTGATGTCCAAGATGAAAAGTTCTGTCAGCAGAGGTCTGGATATGTTGGGACGCATGTGTGAGAAAGGTCGTTCGCGAAAAGGCAGTCATCATAATAAACACAACGTGGTGAGCAGCTCAAAGATAGGCAAAGCTGCCTATACGAAATCTACGTGGGGGCTGGAACTTTATGGAGATTCTGTCATAACTTTGTATAACGAAATTCGCATGTATAAAAAGCATCTGATGGAGTGCATAGACTTGTGCCTGAATGTTTTGAAAAGCGTGGAATATGTAAAGACTCACCCTGAGGATGCTTATGATAAGCACCAGAAGAACCGCGAGAAGGTCTTGCTGAACAATCGCACGGTAATAAAGCGTTTAATCAGCATGGGGGTAGATATGGAAAACGAGCTTATGGACAAAGTGGAGGATTGGAAGAAAGAGAAGAAATCCATTGAGGAGATTAGTGCTATGCTATACCACACGCTTGACGAAAACGAGTATAACGACTGGGTAATTAGCGAGGAAGTGATGGCTGCCCGAAGGGATGGTATCACCAATCAGGAACGTGCCATCTGGGGAGATAACAAGAAGCAGGTGATGATGTGCAGGATAGTTTATCAGCACATTGACGAGCTGCAACCAGAGGGGCAGAAGGACCACATCGGCGGAGAGTTTCTTGCTATGCTATACAAGTGGTCGAATACTAAACCAAATCATGGAATGGAGTATTGGCTAACGTATTTTACTGATTTCTACAAAAAAAGTGATGGCAAGCTGACACCTGTGAAAAAAGGTGCGGTAAAAAGATGTCTTAGCATGATTACTACCGAAAAAATAACCAAACAGACGGTAGAGGATTTCAATAAAAGAATGGATAATCTTGTAGAGAAATACATGATTTCAACAGACAAAGATGATAAAAACATAAAATTAGCAGCAAACTTTTGACCTTTTTCGGGAGTATTGCAACAAACATAGGATTGGCACCAAGGGGTGTCAATCCTTTTTTTTGACCAAGAAGTTTGTACCGGTTGGTCAATATTTTGGCAACTTTTGTCTTGGCCAGTTTTGGGTCGGTCAAAAACAGAAATGCATTTGACTCTCAAGACATATCAAACAGTACAAAACAGAGAACAAACGCAGTCAGAAAGTACTGAATATCAGTCAAATGTGTCATTTTTAGCAAGTCAGTTATTTTTGCTTTTCTTTCGTTTTTTGATTGTAATTTTGCAGCAGAAATTTCTAATCGGAGTTTCTGCTGCATTCTTTTTCCATAGGGTTTGCGGGCAGTCAAAAACTGAGCACGGCTCCGGGCGCGAGATGAAGTATGCCTTACTATATCATCGCGTAAGTGCGAGAAGGCATTTTAATACCGCTATAAAAAGATATGAAAAAGGTATTAAACCGCAACACCAAGGCTGGCTCAAGAAAGAATAACGACCCACGCCTTTTCGCAGAAATCCTTGACGATTTCCTCTCACAGAGTGATTCACCTCTCGCTGTCGGCTATCGGCAGTTCGTCGCTTCCCTGAAGGGTCAGCAGAACGGCAACGGCAGCAACAGTCCCCGCAACGGCACAACGGGGCATGACGGCAAGGCCCGCAAGAAGCCGTGGAGCTGCGACACAGACATGGGCGTGGACCTGAAGACCATCCTCTTCTCCGCCGAGCGCATGAAGACAGGCCGCTGGTATCGTGGCGTTATATGCCGCGACCGCGAGGGGGTGTTGGACGAGTTCCTGTGCCGCGACCCCCACTACACCTTCATCGAAACCCCGCAGCAGAACGCCGTAAAGCGCAATCCGCGTGTCTTCGAAGGACGCTACATCACCATCACGCAATGTGACGACGGCACCTTGAGGCCTAACTTCAAGCACCTGGACACAGACACAGGGTTCTCCATAGAGAGATATGCCCTGGGCGTGTATAACGAGTTGTGCACAGCACTCGAAGGACTTGTAGAGAAGTAAAGCCCCCCTCTCTCTGACCAGAGGGCATCTCTCCCCCTGGGAGGAGAGAGGAGCCCCCCACCAACTCCCCCCTGGGGGGGAGAGGGAAAATTACCTTAACCTAATTGAGAATTATTACTCCAGCTATGTCCTGACAATTACAATTACAGTTATTACAGTTGCGAATTGAATGTCTTACATTCCTCTATATACATATATAACTAATTAATAATAAATAAGTTATATAAAGAAGCGCGCAAATGTATGCCTCAAAAAAACAACTGTAATAACTGTAATTGTAATTGCAGCCACGTAGAAGTTTCATCTAAAAAGCTATAAACCAATGAAATACGACATTTCCAAAAAGACTGCCCCTGCGATGCCCAACCTTGGCAGAGGGACAGAAAGTATAAAAATCCTGCTCTCACAGGTATCAAAAGATATGCACGAGCCCCTTGTTCCGATGCTTTTTCCCATACTTGGCGCTCACGTCAGCAATACAGAATTTCAGTACCCAGACCTCACATGGAAAGAACTTTGTGGTCAAATGGCCAATCTCGTTGCCGATAGTGGGTGTAACAAGGGTCAATTGTCACTATTGGTAGAGGCTCTGTGTCGCGACTTCCGTCATCATGACGAGGAGGAACTGCGGAGGCTCGTAGAGTGGCAGAAACAAGTAAAAACACGTGGGGCGAACAAGGAGAAACCAGTCCGTCCAGAGGTGGCTTTCTGGTTTCCGCCAAGTGATATGACACGTGCCGCCTTCCTACAGAACTCCGTTGGTTGTGAGTCGTTGGGCGAGCGCACACAGTACCTGAATCTGCCCGAGGTGGAGATGCTCGACAGTCTCTGCGGCGGCCACAAGCAGGTGACGCAGATGCTGCGCAACATCTACGACCGACAGAGGACTGGAGCCCTGAGAGCTACTGCTGACGGCGTGGTAGGCAACCCGCTGCTGCGCACGTGCCTAACAGTTTCATCCACCCCCATTGCCACACGGAAGTTCTGGAAGGGTGATCTCTTCAACGGAACCTTCGGACGCATGGTATTCAGTTATAAGCCACGTCTGAAACGTGAGGATAAGATACCACGAGTGGGAAAGTTCCCCGACGAGTTCTATCGCAAAATTGACGAATACCTCGTGAGGCTCAACATCACGAAGGGGCGCTTCATCATACGTCCGCTAAACAAGCTCATCGACAGCCTGGCAGCCGACATGGCATCGCTGGGCGATCTGACAGACGATGATGTATTGTGGGATATATCAAAGCGAAGCCTTGTCAGCGCATGGAAGGCAGGATGTACTTTGTGGATGCTCAATAATCAGACATGGTCAAAGCCAATGGGTGACCTGGTGGAGTGGCTGGTGTATCATGACCTTTGGAGCAAGCTGCGTATAGCCGGCGACCTGCTGAAGGAGGGAGACACAAGCACCACGAATGCAGCCAAGAGCGGACCGAAGAATATACTCAATGACCTACCCAAATCCTTTAACGAAGCACAACTCATTGCGCTACGTGAAAGTATTGGGAAAAGCAGAGAGGGCACAAAGAACCTTCTGAACGTATGGAAATTCCGCGGCTTCATCACCTACTCCAATCAGACGGGATTGTACACCAAGACCGATGAGTACCTCAGCAGAATGCAGAATTAATAATGCAGAATGCAGAATTAATCGCTCGGCCCTTCAGGGACGCTTGCGTAACGAAAGTGGAGCAAGAATGCAGAATTTGTGTAATTCGAGAAAATCGCAGTTAGAACCAATATGGATAAATTAGAACTTCAAAAGCTCCGCGACCTGCCCATTGAGGGGGTCGCAGAGCGACTGGGACTACAGGTGACGCGGCATAAAAGCCTATGCCCGTTCCACGAGGACAGCCACCCAAGCCTTTCGTTTAAGGTGAGTAAGAATACCTGTCGATGTTTCGTGTGCATGACGCAATCAATAGGCCCTATCGACTTGGTGATGCGACATCTGCGCATGGACTTCAAAGAGGCATGCCGCTGGTTGGCTGACGAGCACAACATCATCCTTGATGAGTGGAAGCCAGCCCCGACCGATGAGGTGCAGAAGCCGTTCGACGCCTCGCGCTATGAGCGCTTCTTTGAGCGTCCGTGGCTGAACGATGAGGCGCGGAGGTTTCTCTTCACGGAGCGGCGGCTGGATCCGCGTGTGGTGCGCTGGTGCCGCCTCACGTCATGGACTGACCGACACGGCACACCCTGGCTGCAGATACCGTATTATGACCGCGAGGGCAAGCTGATAGGCGTGCAGAACAGAAACCTCACCCCCGGCCCCTCTCCCAAGGAGAGGGGGGAAAAGGGGGCCACACCCCGCTTTCGATTTCCGCAAGGGTCGAAGTGCGGCATCTACAACCTCCCCGTGCTCAACAGGCTGCGTGAGGGCGACGAGCTATACATCGCAGAGGGTGCCAGCGACTGCTGGGCCTTGCTCTCGGCCGGACACAAGGCCATCGCCATACCGTCGGCGACGCTCCTGAGCCGTCAGGACCGGGAACAATTGTCAATTCTCAATTCTCAATTGTCAATTAGCTATCACATGTACCCCGACAACGACGTCCCGGGCGAACGGCTCTTCCTGCAGCTCAAGGAGGTGCTGCCCTCGCTCATACGCCACCACCTGCCCCCAGGCTGCAAGGACTACGCGGAGCTTTTCAAATTAACAAATTAACGAATTAACGAATTAACAAATTCTTGCTCCGCTCTACTACGCAAGCGTCCCATAGGGCCGAGCGAACGAATTGACAAATTCATATTCCGCAAGTAGGAAAACGCCCTGAAAGGGCAAAAGCATATAGCCCAGGGCAGCGCCCTGGGTATAAAGACCGATAGAAATTACGCCCTGTAAGGGCAGCAGAACGGCATGAATGAACTTCTTTTGCCCTTACAGGGCGCACCTACCAATCGCGTAAAAACCCAGGGCGTTGCCCTGGGCTATAAGCAGGTTGCCCTTTCAGGGCGCACTTGCGGAATATGAATTAACAAATTAACTATATAATAATTGTACATGGTAAATTGTAAATAGTAAATAGCTATGGAAAATTGTAAATTCACAATACGCACATACTCCAAGAAGGAGCTGGCGTTGATGTATTTCCCTGACAGCGCGCCACGCACGGCGGTCAATCACCTCATGGCATGGATACGCCGCTGCACAAGCCTGTGGCAGCAGCTGCAACAGATGGACTATTCCATCAACAGCAAGACCCTCACCCCACGACAGGTCAAAGCCATCGTGGAACAGTTGGGGGAACCGTAGAAGAGTGAAGAGTGAAGAGTGAAGAATGCAAAATGCAGAATGCAGAATTATCCGCTCGGGCGGGAAGCGGGGAAATTATGAATTAAACAAAATCGCACGGCATCGCATGACATAGCATGACATCACATGACCGACGATGAGGAATGTAGTAACTTTGCAGCATGAAACGATTTCAGCTCACCGGCCCCCGCGGGTTACTTCGCTAACGGTTAAGTTACTTACACGCAGGACGGAAGTTACTCAGGAGCGCTACTGAAGTAAGCCCCCTCTCTGCCCAAAGGGCATCTCTCCCCCTGGGAGGAGAGAGAAATTACTAACAACTATTCAAATAAACAAAAAAAAGCTATTCAAAGTATTCAATTAACTTATTAATCAACCGCCCCATATATCACTCCTCCCCCCAGGGGGTTTCTGCCCCTCGGAAAACGAGGGGACTGGAGGGGAGTTGAAGGAGGGGGCTTAAAATTTTTAATCATTATGGTAAATTACAGACTTTATCAAGACAATCGCAAGGAGAAGGGTACGCATCTGTGGTATGCCCGCACGGTGATGATGGGCACGCTGGACACGAAGGAGCTGTCGCAGCACATGTCCGAGCATGGAGCGCCCTACACGCAGGATGTGATCTATGGCGTGCTGGAGAAGTTCCGAAAGTGTATGATCGAGCAGCTGCTGAACGGCAACAAGGTGAAGATTGACGGCATCGGCACGTTCTACCTGAACGTGAAGTCTTCGGGCGCCGAGAGCGAGGAGGAGTTCACCTGCGCCGAGAACATCAAGGGCATCCGCATCCGCATGCTGCCCGAGGGCGCAAAGGGCGAGGACGTGACTTCCAAGTCGCTGCTGAGCAAAATCAAGCTGCAGAAGACCACGGGCTTCGTGCAGGCGTAAAGAGAGTGAAGAGTGAAAAGTGAACTTTCCGATTAAGCGAGAGCCATGATGCTCGCATCAATGGCCGAGCGTGAGGAAAGTCAAACGAAGTTTAAGAGTGAAGAATTAGCCCTGCGGATGAAGGAAAGGAAAGAAATCGGAGGAGGGATTGAAAGAAATTGGAAGACTCCGCGAAGCGCCTGAGCACCTATGAAAAGAAAGAAATGAGCGAAGAATAAGAATAATGCCCTGCGGATGAAGGGAGAGGACAGAAATCGGAGGAGGGATTGAAAGAAATTGGAATAATAGGAATAATAGGCTTGCGCAGTTGGGCTGTTCTGTAACAAAAAACATATTATAATTCAGAAAATTAGTCCTGCTGACTGAAAGGGGTTTTACACGAATTGACCATAAATTGACCATAAATTAAAGCATGAGGAAAAAAATTCATGGAAAATTCATGGGCATTCATGTTAGGAAAAAAATTATTCTAATTATTCTAATTTCTTTCAAAAAAAATCCCTCTGAATTTCTTTCAAAAAAAATCCCTCTGAATTTCTTTCAAAAAAAATCAATTATTTTATTATTAACTTCCTAATTTTAGTTTTAGTTATGCCAGTATTTATTCAAACTTATCAAGACAACAGAAAGACCATTGGTACGCATCTGTACTATGGCAAGGTGATTGACATGGGCGAGACGCTTGACCTTGAGGCTATGGCCACGCATATCGCTAATCACGGCTCTATCTGGAGCATCGACATCGTAAGGCCTGTGCTGATGAAGATGAAGGATTGTATGCTCGAGATGCTGATGGACTCTAAGCAGGTGAAGCTCAACGGCATCGGCACGTTCCGCATCAATCTCACGTCCACCGGCGCCGAGAGCGAGGAGGAGTTTGTCGCCTCTGAGAACGTCACGGGCGCGCATATCCGCTTCCGTCCCGAAGGCTGCAAGGGCAAGGACATCACGTCCAAGACGCTGCTCGCCAACAACTCCGTGCAGAAGGGGAAGTTTAAGAAGGCATGAACACCTCTCCCCCGCCCCCCTCTCCAAGGGGCGAGGGGGAGAATTAAAAATTAAGAATTCAAAATTCAAAATTAACGTTCGCTCCGGCTCCCTCATTGGAGCGAGGGGGAGAATTAAAAATTAAGAATTCAAAATTCAAAATTAAAGTTCGCTCCGGCTCCCTCATTGGAGCGAGGGGGAGTTAAAAATTAAAAATTAAGAATTCAAAATTCAAAGTCGCATTCCCTCCCCGCTCCTTTGGAGAGGGAGAGGGGGTGAGGCTAATTCTTCACTCTTCACTCTTTACTCTTCACTCATCACTCTTCACTCTTCACTCTTCACTCATGGAATGCCACAGGGACAGGTGACTGACACCTATCGTTACTTTGGTTGGGACATAAAGGAAAATGGGACTGGAGATAGTTGCGAGACATGACATTTTGTATGGATTGAAGTTTTAGTAAGTAGAGTGCTCAATAACCGTTATGCTACCTGTGTACGCACACAAACCTTTGACTTTTATCAAAATAATATACATTTATTAGTAAATTCATAGGGCTTTTTTATCTTTTTTTTACTGATTTACAGTAACTTTGCAGCACGATTAACAACTGGATTATAAATCTCAATCAACAAAGTATTCTAACAAAAGGATAATAAAACCCAAAAGTAAAAAAAGTTATGGCAGAAAAGAAAATTTCTAAGGCAGCTGCTACAAAGGCTGCTAAGAAGGAGGCAACAGCAAAGGCTGCTCCAGCAAAGAAGGTAGAGGAGAAGAAGACTACAGCAACAGCAGCAAAGAAGGCTGCAGCAGCAGTAGTTTATGTAAACGCAGAGAACGCAGGTTTCAAGGCTGGTGATGTTTACAACGCACTTGCAGCTGCTGAGAAGGCTCTTACTGTAGCAGAGATCGCTAAGAAGGCAAAGACAACCGCAGAGGACGTATATCTCGGACTCGGCTGGCTCCTCAAGGAGGGTAAGGTTACTTCTACAGAGGACAACAAGATTGTTCTTGCATAAGTAATAGAACAAACAGAAATATTTATAATTAGGATGAAGGGATAACACTAAGTTGTTTTCCCTTCATTTTTTTTCACACTAAACAATAATAACACATGAAACTGAGCGGACGCAGAGAAAGTAGTAATGTTGATGATCGTCGCCGTAGCGGCCTGTCAGCAGCAGGTATGGGGTCAATGGGTATTGGCGGCGTGATTGTCGTTGCGTTGATAACATGGATGATGGGCGGCAACCCACTTGACGCGCTTCAGATGGTAACGCAAAGCCAAATGGCAAATGTCACGACACAGACAGCCGATGGGCAGGAGTTTACGGAAGAGGAAGAGGAATTGGCGAAATTCTCACGCCAGATCCTTGCCGGCACAGAGGATGTATGGACAGAAGTCTTTGAAAGCATGGGACGCACATACGAGCCTCCCCGCATGGTGCTCTATACAGGAAGCGTGCAGACCGGTTGCGGTGGCGGCCAGGCTGCGATGGGACCGTTCTACTGCTCGGCAGACCAATGTCTGTATATAGACCTCAGCTTCTTTACTTCGATGAAGCAGCAGCTTGGTGCCGACGGAGACTTTGCATACGCATACGTCATAGCCCACGAGGTGGGTCACCACGTGGAGTATCTGCTGGGAACGCTGGAGAAAGCACATAGCCAGATGAACAGAATGTCACAAAAGGATGCTAACAGGATTAGCGTAAGGCTGGAGCTGTTAGCTGATTTCTATGCCGGCGTGTGGGCTTATCATGACAACGAGAAGTTCAGCAGCCTTGAGGACGGAGACATCGAGGAAGCCATAAACTGCGCACAGGTGATTGGCGATAACTATCTGCAGGAGAAAGCACGCGGCTACTCACAGCCTGAGTCGTTCACTCACGGCACATCAAAGCAACGCATGAAGTGGCTGAAACTGGGCCTCACTACCGGAGATATGAGCAAGGGAAATACCTTTGCGTTGTCTGATAGCGAACTTTAAGCCCCCTACCAACTTCCCCCAAGGAGGAAGAGAAAGCCCCCTACCAACTTCCCCCAAGGAGGAAGAGACGTAAACGGGGAGTCGCCTCCTAATAAATTTCGCATGAATCCATAACTCTTGAAATCTCAAGAAGTTGGGTTCATGCGAAATTTCTTTGTAAATCTTTGGTTATGTTGGGAAACCTTTAGAACGGTACGTCTTTATTGGAGATAGTTCCGGGACCGTTATAATCATCATCCTGTGAATAGGGCACGTCGTTGATGCCGGAGCTGAAATACTGCCCTTCGTCTCCTTTGTGGGGAGTGTAAGGGTCTTTTTCATCCTGGTTGGCAAAACGTGTGAATTCGCCGACGAACTTCAGGAACACATCACCTACTGCACCCTTACGATGCTTGGCTATGACAATCTGGGCCAAGCCACGCACATCCTTTCCATCAATCTCGGTAATGCGATAGTATTCCGGGCGATGCACAAAGAGCACCATATCCGCATCCTGCTCTATCGCACCAGACTCACGCAAGTCTGAGAGCTTTGGCAGGTGGCTGTCTTCTCCGGGGCGTTTCTCCACATCACGCGACAACTGCGAAAGAGCGATGATAGGGATATTGAGCTCTTTAGCCAATCCCTTGAGTGAGCGCGAGATGGTTGACACCTCCTCCTGACGACTGTTGAAGCGCATTCCGCTTGCATTCATCAGCTGCAGATAGTCAATCATAATCAGTTTCACGCCTTTCTCTCTTACTAAGCGTCGCGCCTTTGTGCGCAATTCGAATACAGAAAGGCCCGGAGTATCATCCACATACAGCGGTTTGCCTATCATATGGCCAATCTTATTGTCAAATCGCTGCCACTCATCATCATTCAGCTGTCCATTCAGGATTTTTGTTCCGGGGATGGAGCAGACGTTGGAGACGAGTCTGTTTACCAACTGAAGATTATTCATCTCAAGCGAGAAGAAAGCTACGGGGTCACCATTGTCTATTGCGATATTCTTAGCCAGCGAGAGGGCAAATGATGTCTTACCCATCGCGGGGCGGCCTGCTATGATAATGAGGTCTGAGTCTTGCCATCCTGAAGTAAATTTATCAAGATCGGTATATCCCGTTGAGACACCCGTGATACCTCCGCTACTCTTTGAGGCTTTCTCCATAGCAGCCTTAACATCCATGATGACAGGATCTATCTGCGTATAGTCCTGCTTCATGTTGCGCTGCGAGAGTTCAAAGAGCTCGCCCTCAGCATCATTCATGACATCCAGGATAGGCAATCCCTCGTCGAAG
This sequence comes from Prevotella sp., assembly GCA_017478025.1. Taxonomy (GTDB): domain Bacteria; phylum Bacteroidota; class Bacteroidia; order Bacteroidales; family Bacteroidaceae; genus Prevotella. Next base: position 84,715 of record JAFVGZ010000006.1, on the reverse strand, counting down.
GCACGCGTCTGAACCCTTGAAGAATAGGAGATGAGTTGTCGCGCCATATACTTCTGTGCCAAGATGCTGGCATGAGTTTCTATATTGGCCGACGACATCACGTTGCTCGTGAGCTCTATGACATATGTCGGTGCCCCAACTTCGTCATACGTGCCGTCACGCTTCAACTGCTCACATACGGTCAGCATATCTGCAGGCATCTCCTTCATGTTGAGGGTTTGTATGGCCTGGAATATCTTCTGGTGGCGACGGTCATAGAATGTCTCGGGATGCAGGATTTCAGAAACGACGGTAAAGGCGTCACTATCTATCATAAGTGCGCCGAGAACGACCTTTTCTATTTCTATATCCTGAGGCGGTACGCGCCCCATGGTGGTATCCACGGTAACTTCTTTAGAGCGGGATGATCTTGGAGTAGGCATCTGTTGTATTATTGAGTAAAGATTGCAGATTAGGGGTTGAGTTGTCAAATATGCCGAAGACGGTAGAGCCGGAGCCGGACATAGCCGCATAAATGGCTCCCGAGTCATACAGGCCCTGCTTCACCTCGGCAAGAATGGGGAGTTTGGAAAAGACGGTATCTTCAAAGTCATTATGCAGCAGGTCTTTCCACGTTTCTATAGGCTGCTTCACTATGTCCCGGCAATTCTGCTGCGGAGTTTGTGGCGTGATACCTGAATAGGCTTCCTTTGTTGATACTGCCACAGGCGGTTTGATCAGAGCGAGACTGTACCTGCCGCTTGGAATGAGGGCCGGTATCTCCAGAGGTGTCAGTATGTCACCTATCCCTGTGGCATAGGTCGTTTCTGCCGTGATGAACAACGGACAGTCTGCTCCCAGCTTTGCCGCATACTGCTGCAGGCGAGCATTGGAGAGCCTCAGGGAGCATAGTTCATTTATAGCGCGAAGCATGTATGCGCCATCAGAGGAACCGCCGCCAAGTCCTGCCTGCGAAGGAATGTTCTTCACAAGTCGCGCCTCCATAGCGGGCAAGGGGAAGTCTGGGTTCAAGAGGGCATAGGCTTTATAAACGAGATTATTCTGAACCGGACACAATTCATTTACGCCCTCTACCTTTATTTCTATTTGCCCGGGAGCCTTATCTGGCAGGATGTTGACCTCAAGGGTATCTGTCAGATTGATAGGGACAAATACTGTCTCTATGTTATGATACCCATCGGGTCTGCGCTCCACCACGTTAAGGCCGAGGTTTATTTTAGCTTTAGGATATAACAGCATCGAGTAACGTTTATCTAACAAAGGCAATTAATAAAACCCGCCTTAATTAACAGAACAAGCCTTAAGCCAAAGGGCCGATGACGCATCTGACGCCATTCTCCAATCTCCACGGGGAGACAGAGATACAGAGCCCACCTTGGGCCCGTCAGGGAGACATGAGCGCTTGAATTGCTGGGAGAAGAAGCGTCGCAGGAATGTCTGAAGCCACTTTTCTATCGTTTCCTCCTCGAAGTGATATTCGGCATTAGGAGCGGTAAAGGCCTGTTTTGCCAGCATGAAAATCTTTGCAGGCTTGAAACCGCAACGCAGGAAATAGTAGAGGAAGAAATCATGCAACACATACGGCCCCACGAGGTCTTCGGTCTTCTGGCTTATGTTTCCCTCTGAGTCAGCAGGTATCAGTTCAGGCGAGATCGGAGTGTTTATAACATCCAGCAACGTGGTACGCGCCATTTCGTCAAGCTCGCCCGACATAACGCCCACCTTTGAAGGAGACTCTGCCACGTACTGAACGAGGTAACGTATCAACGTCTTAGGAATAGATACATTTACTCCATACATCGACATGTGGTCTCCGTTGTAAGTAGCCCACCCGAGAGCGAGCTCCGAAAGGTCACCCGTACCTATTACCAGTCCACCGATCTGGTTGCTGAGGTCCATCAGTATCTGCGTGCGTTCGCGCGCCTGACCATTCTCATACGTCACATCATGGATGGCTATATCATGTCCTATATCTTCAAAATGCTGCACGCAGGCCTTGCGGATGCTGATTTCCCTGATGGTCACACCGAGGGACTTCATCAGGTTTATAGCGTTGGTGTATGTGCGGTCTGTGGTTCCGAAGCCCGGCATAGTGACGCCCAGAATCCCTTTGCGCGACAGGTTGAGCTTATCAAAAGTCCTGATGCAGACGAGCAAAGCGAGCGTGGAATCCAGGCCGCCGCTTATACCTATGACAACCTTATCGCATCCGGTATGAGTCAGACGCTTTGCAAGTCCTGCCACCTGGATATTGAATATCTCCTCGCATGATGACTTCATGTCATCGCTATGGGGAATGAATGGCGTCGGGGAAACTTCACGCATTAACCGGAAATCAGAATCCAACGCAATGGAATGACAGTTTATATGGCGTATTTCCTCCTCTTTATATCCCGTCCGCTGGGCATTGACGAATGTTGTGTTGTTTCGTCTCTCAGCCCTGAGCTTCTCATAGTCTATCTGCGACACCACCATCTGTGGCTGGAAAGAGAAGCGCTCACTCTCGGCAATACATTGTCCATTCTCGTATATCAGGGCATTACCTCCATAGACCACATCCTGCGTACTCTCTCCAAATCCGGAGCTGGAATACACGTATCCGCTCATGGTGCGTGCACTCTGCTGGGAGAGCAGCTGGCAGAGGTATGTGTGCTTGCCTATCAACTCGTCTGAAGCCGAAAGGTTGAACACGATGTCAGCTCCTGCAAGGGTCAGCTTTGTGGATGGAGGTTCGGGTGCCCACACATCCTCACACAACTCCACTCCGAAGGTCGCACCTGTATAGGTATGGAAAATCGTTGGCTGTGGTGACACAGTCACACGACTTCCTGCATAGATAATCTCTGTGGCGTGCAAGTCCTGAGATGAGGCAAACCAACGCTTCTCATAGAACTCATTATAGTTAGGCAGATATGTCTTTGGGATAATAGCCATCAGCTCACCCTTCTGTATTACCGCAGCACAATTGAGCAGGATGGAACCTACCTGCACGGGTACTCCGACGATGGAGATGATGTCAAGCTGACGAGTAAAGTCGAGCAGCATCACGATAGCCTGTTCAGAGGCATCCAGCAACAGCTGCTGTCGGAACAGATCCTGACAGGTGTAGCCCGTAATGGACAACTCGGGGAAGACAATCACCTCTACATGCTGTCCCTCTGCACGGATGATTGTCTGTTCTATCTCCTGAAGGTTATAATGACAGTCACCCACCTTCACGCTTGGAATGGCTGATGCAACTTTTATGTATCCGTAGTTCATATATGGTAATGAATTTTGAATAAGACCTTGTTTTGTTTAGGGTTGGCTCTGTTAAATCCCACTTTAGGACATTTTAGGTATGAGTATCGATGAGTCACCATAACTCAGGAACCGGAAGTCGTTGTTCAGGGCATATTCGTAAACCTTCCTCCAATCTTCGCCTATGAAGGCGGAAACGAGCAACAGAAGCGTGGACTGGGGCTGATGGAAATTTGTTATCAGTCGGCTCACAATGTGATATTGATACCCGGGAACGATGATTATCTTCGTAGATGTATGCAAGGCTGTCAACCCGTTACGGTCAAGCCAGTCTGCTATAGCCTCCAAAGCCTTCACGCTTGAAATATCCTCTTCGCTTGCTTTGTCCTTGTATGGCTCCCATTGCTCAACGATGAGTTTTTCTTCCTCTATGTTTGGATTGCTCAGTATTTTGCACCCGATGTAATAGAGACTCTCAAGTGTCCTTACGGATGTTGTTCCTACAGCTATGGCATGGCCTTCGTGTGCTATCAGCCGTTCTATTACAGCCTTGCTGACGCAGATATACTCCTGATGCATCACGTGTCCGCCTATCTCCTCGCTTTTCACGGGGCGGAAAGTACCTGCTCCCACATGTAGCGTCACCTCCTGACGCTCTATGTTGTGTGCATCGATGTCGCTCAGCACCTCGGGGGTAAAATGCAGACCGGCAGTAGGGGCTGCCACGCTTCCCTTTATCTTTGAATATACTGTCTGGTATGTTGTCTTATCACTCTCCTCCGACTTTCTGTTCAGGTACGGGGGGATAGGAAGTTCTCCCATTGCCTCAAGTATCTCAGCAAACGACACATCATCGGCAAAGGTAAACGAGACGACCCATCCCGTAGCCTTCTCTTCACCTCGCTCTGCCTTGATGACGATGTCACGCTCCCCTACCCTTACGGTCCGACTGAGCGTGATGCCTTCACGCCATTTCTTCAGATTGCCTATCATGCAGACCCATGAGCAACGTCCCTTGCTCTGAAACATCTGCTCATAGTCACGCGGCATTTCCGGCTCAAGGAGAAAGACCTCTATCAACGCCCCGGGCTGACCGGTGGCATCGTTGTTTTCCTTGCGGAAATGCAAACGGGCATAGATGACTTTCGTATTGTTATACACCAACAGGCTACGCTCCGGTATATATTGCGACACGTTCTTGAATACATCCTGACCGATGTTTCCCTGGTCATATACCAGCAGCTTGCTCTCATCACGATGTTCCAGGGGATATTTCGCTATCCTGGAATCAGGCAATGAGTAAGTATAGTCCTTTATCTTTATATCTGTAACTGACACGATATGATTCCTCCTATAGAATATTCACTATTCCGAACACCATTGCCGCCATTACGATCAGCAGAAATACCGTCACGACGATGTTTACATCAGATATGGCAAAGCCCGTTACAGTATATTGTTCAGATATGAATGCCTTTTTCGATGTTATGGGGCCATACACCTTATTATATATATAGTAGCCCGCGATAGCCGACACGATGCCCCACATGGTTCCGACAGCAATATCTGTCAGGAAATGCTGTCCCAGATAGAGTCGGCTCCATATATTTATGAGATACCAGGTGAACAAAGCCATAAACAGCCTGCGACTTCTTACGACCATTGACATAAATGCTGTCACAGCCATAGTGTTGGCAGAATGTGAAGAGAAGAAACTGAAGTCTTTTGCATGATAATCTCCGGCTATCTGCACAAGATACTTAAGTTCCGGGGTGTTACAGGGTCTCACTCTCTCTACAAGTGGTTTGACGATGATATTGCATACCCCCGCAGACAGCAGCATCATAAAGGCCAAGCAACAGAAGAATATCCAGATCTGCTGCATGTTGTCATTGTTCTTTATGACCATGTAGGCCATAGCCAGGAACAGAGGTACCCACACCAGGGCATTGGTTACCGTTAGTGCAAAGTAGTCCAGGAAAGCGCTATCGCTTCCCATTAATAACAGAACGCCTATCTTGTCTATAATGTTCATCTGCTTATATCTCCTCTAACATGTTAGCTTATATCTCCTCCAATGTGTTTGCTTCTATCCATCCTTCTCGTCCATCAGACAGGGCTATGCCAACCCATCCCTGAGCTTTTCCACCAGACAGCTTTCCCTTCATAAGGTCACGGTCTGTGATTTTCACAACCGTTCCCTCGTGTATGATGCATGTCTCAGCAGATTTCATCGTGGGTGAAGACTTTACCGTCACCATCTCAGCCATTATCACGCCTTTGTTGCATTTTGTCACAACTTCGCTGCGCAGCCAGGCCATGCTTGTTGTGAATATAAACATAATGGACAGCAGCGAGGATGTGTAGAAGGAAACTTTTCTTACTGACAAATTATCTACGAATAGATAGCACAAATACAGCAACAATGCTAACGCTAAGCATATCAGCGATGTGTATGCCCATACGTCCGTGTTGAGACTCATCACAAGCCCCTTATACCACCTTACGAATACGACCTCACCCTCAGCAGGCATTCGGTCTATGGTCTTTCCGCGTGTTATCTCTATATTATGACGCACATCATCATTCAGGGGTGCCAACTTCAGGGCACGCTCATAGTTGAGCATCGCATGTGGATAGTCGCAACGTCTGTACGCCTCGTTTCCTGCAGAGAAGTAGTCCTGGGCCGACTTTGCCGCCTCTATGCTCATCGTGCAGGTGAATAACAGTATCAATATGTTAAGTATATACCTCATGACCTCACAATCTCGTAACCTTATTTAATATAGACAGCGCCTTGTTGTATGTGTCTTGCATGTTGCCCGTCTTGTCTCCCGGAGCATAGCGCGCAAACTCACATTCATCCAGAGCTGCTATCAAATCCTTTATCACTTCTTCGCTCACCCCCTTTGAAGTCAGCTTCTCTGTCACATTGTCACGGGTCAGCTCCTCTGCCTTCATGCCAAACTTGTCGCCTATGAAGCCCCACAGGGTGCGCATCACCTCATCATAGAACTCATTGTCCTTGCCTGCTTTCATCAGTTTGTCAGCCTTCTTCAGTCGCTTTGTAGCCACCTTGTTAGCCTTACCTGCACGCATAGCCGCTACATCAGATAATGCCAGGGCACGCTTGCGGAATACCCATGCAAGCACAATGAACAGCAAAAAGATTAACGAGTTTATTATCCAATACATCTTACTCTGGAAGAAGCCATTCTCTTCATCTTCCTTAGCAGAAGTCAGTCCCTTGCTGAAATCGTGGATATCATTATCGCTTCGCTGCGAATAGTCGGCTACGGTGCCCTTTCCTCCGTTGCCTTCAGCCACATTCAGTTCTATCGGCTGGGTTTTGAGTGTCTTATATGCCTGTGTGCTGAGGTCGTAATAGACATACTCTATGGCAGGAATGGTATATTTACCCTTGTTTCTCGGAACAATGAGTATGTCATATATCATGCTGCCGCTTATTCCCTCTGAGCTGAGCTTTGTCTTGTCTGTCACCTTCGCGTCATACTTCTCAAAGTCCTTTGGCAGCACCAGTTCCGGCTCTTTCAGCAGTTTCATGTTTCCCGTACCACTCACCACGAAGCGCAGGTTAACGGGGTCGCCGGCCTTTACCTCGGTCTTATCAACAGATGCCTGGATGGAGAAATGTCCCACTCCGCCGCTATAGTTTGCGGGCTTTACGGGCAGAGGATCGACTTGTATCTCTACCTTTGGCGCGGTTATCTCTTTCTTTACCTCTATATATCCTGCGCCGCCGTTGAAGAATGCCTCAAACGGATCGACATTCGGATTCTCCTGCACCACGATGCCCTTGAACGTCAGAGCCGGAATTTCCAGCTTTCCCGACATCTGCGGATACATCACGTACTGGCTCCATGTGACGCAGTTGTATATTTTTCCGTCAACCTTCTCTGTGTGGAAACGCTTCTGCTGGGGCAATGGTATCTCCTGAGTGTGGAATCCGTTCAGGTCAGGCATCTTACCCTCCAGCTGTGTCAGCTCTACCTGGGTATAGACCTTATACGTCAACAGTATCGGCTCCTGCTCGTGCACTCTCTTCTTGTTTGCCGACACACGTATGAAGAGGTCGTTGCCGGTAATGCGTGTTCCGGCCCTATCTACTCGATGTGCCGGTTGCTGCTGCTGGGTCTGTGCTCCGCCGCTTCTTGCGTTTCCTCCGCTTGGAGCGGTTCCAGAGACGCTTATCTTATGAGCCGCCGAAGCCGCACTTTTGCCTTCTACCATAGCATGTGCGGCAGGTATCACAAAGCTTCCGTTCTTCGTGGCCATGAGCACATAAGTGTATGTCACGGACGAAGAGTGTGTGGTCTTGCCGCCCACAATGGAGAAACTCTGCTGTGTGCTTGTGCTCGGTCCCATCAGTACCTCAAAGGCATCGGGGACGTTGCCTATCCTAAAATCTCTCACGTCTGTGGTGTTCACCACATAACGCAGATAGAATTGCTCGCCATTCTGCACTTGTGCAGGACATTGCACAGAAATCCTCTGTGCAAAACCCGCCACAGCTATGACAAGCAATATGAATATGTTTACTGACCTGATAAACTTATTACCCATTACCAATTCTTCTCCAGATTTCTTCTGCTTGGTTGGCTTGCAGCCTTTCTCATGCGTTCACGTGTAGCTTTCTCGTTTTGAACGGCAGCATTCAGCAGCTGGTCAGCATTCTCCTTACTCATCTGCTGCTGCTCATCCTGCTTCTGTTGCTCGTCCTTCTGATCCTGCTTATCCTTGTCTTGATTCTGATTCTTGTCTTTGTTCTTATCTTTGTTCTTATCCTGGTTCTGCTGATTGTTATTACCTCCTCCGCCGCCGTTGTTGTTATCGTCTTCCTTCTTCAGGCGCTTGCACAACACGTAGTTGTAACGGCTGTCCTCGCTATGCGGGGCGAGGCGAAGGGCATTCTTATACTGCTCCATAGCAGCTCCGTACTGCTGTTGGCGTTGCATTATCACACCCATATTATGATAGGCCATAGCCTTACGATGCGCGCTCTTCTCTGCCTTTACCGACTTCTCAAACATCTCCATTGCCATAGAGTCTTTGTTCTGTGCCAGCAAAGCGCAGCCCAGGTTATACATCGCCTGCGCATTAGCGCCATTGGCCGTGAGAGCCTTGCGATACTTTGTCTCTGCCTTGCCTGCAGCGCCTTCTGCCCCGCCTCGCATATCTCGGTTTCCCGAACGGATATAGCTGCGGTCGTTCTGGCTGCTCGCTCCTACGGCAATCAGCAACAGTATCAGTATGTTAACTATGTATCTCATTTCTTCTGTCCTTAAACAGCTTTATTTTTCTCATCCACGGATTAACGGCCTCGCTGATGAGTACCTCTATTGCCAGCAATACCAGCGCCAGGATGCCAAACGCCTGATACTGCTCGTCGTATTCCTCATAAACAACGGACTGCATATCACCCTTCTGCATCTTCGCCAGCTCATCATTGAGCCGCTCCTGCGCCATCGAGGTGTTATCCACATGGATATATGTTCCGCTGCCGGCATTTGCTATATCACGACACATCTGCTCGTTGAGGGCTGTCATCACAACATTTCCCGAGTTGTCCTTCAGATACTCACCGTCTCCCAACGGTATTGGGGCTCCGCTGGTATTACCTATGCCGAGGATAAAGACCTTATAGCCTTTGGACTTTGCTGCCTCTGCCGCTTCCAGGGCCCCTCCCTCATGGTCCTCGCCATCGGTTATCACGATGATGGCCTTGCCTATATTCTTCTGCTGGGTGAAGCTATTGGATGCTAAGTCCAGCGCCGCTGCGATATCCGTACCCTGCGAGCGTATCAGGTCGGGCTCTATCTGGTGCAGGAACATTTTGGCCGACACGTAGTCAGTCGTTATAGGCAGCTGCACGAAGGCGTCGCCGGCAAATACTATCAAGCCGATCTTGTCAGACGAGAAGTGATCTACCAGGTTCTCCACCAGCATCTTGCTCTTTCTCAGACGGCTGGGCTGCACATCCTCAGCCAGCATGGAGTTACTGATGTCAAGACAGATGATGGCCTCAATGCCGTTTCTCTTCTCGTGGCTCACCTTAGTGCCCATCTGCGGGCGTGCCAGCACCAGTATCACCAGCGCCAACGCCAGCTGTAGGATAATAAACTTTGTCCACCTGCGCAACTTTGATGCATCGGGCATCAGCAACGGAAGCATCTCGGCATCGCAGAAGCGACGCATGCTACGATGTCTGCGCCACTCGGCATACGCCATAAGGGCAAACATCACAGGGATGATTACCAGCAGGTAGAGGTATATAGGATCATTAAATCGCACTATTCTTTCGAGTTTTCAGAAGTTAAAAAGTTAAGAGGAGTTCTAATTCTGCATTCTGCATTATGCATTGTGCATTTACTTTAGTTCCTCCTCAGCACCGTGAGCCTCAACAGCATCTCCAAGAGCAGGAGCAGCACAGCCAGAGCTGCAAAGGGTTGATAGACCTCATAACGCTTAGAGAATTTCTTCACGTTCATCTTGGTCTTCTCCAGTTTGTCGATGTCGTGATATATCTGTCGCAACTCTTTCGTGTTGGTTGCTCTGTAGTAGTTACCCTCCGACATTGCCGCGATACTCTTCAGCGTCTTTGTATCTATCTCCACGGGGATATTCACATATTGCACGCCTCCCGCTACGGGCATTGGGTAACGCGCAACCTTGTTGGTACCCACGCCAATGGTATAGACTCTCACATTCATGCTCTTGGCTATCTGTGCCGCTGTCATAGGCGATATATCACCCATATTGTTCGAGCCGTCAGTCAGCAGTATCACCACCTTGCTCTTCGCCTTCGACCCCTTCAGTCTTGAGACGGCATTAGCTAGTCCCATTCCTATTGCCGTACCGTCGCTGATGACTCCCTGTGCGGCTATGTCGGTACGCACGCCCTTGAGCATGTTGAGCAGCGAGGTGTGATCTGTGGTCATAGGGCATTGCGTGAATGCCTCACCCGCAAATATCGTCAGGCCAATGTTGTCGTTGGCTCGGTCACTAATAAACTCGCCTGCCACCTGCTTCGCCGCTTCTATTCGGTTAGGGCGCAGGTCCTCTGCCAGCATACTCGTTGACACGTCTATTGCCAGCATGATGTCGATGCCTTCCACGCTCCTCTCATCCCATGCGTTATGTGTCTGCGGTCTTGCCAGCGCGCAGACGATAGCGGCAAAGGCGAGGCATCGCAACAACATCGGCAGATGTATCAGCCTCACGCGCCAACTCACGGGAGCATCCTTATAGGCAAACGAGTCGCTTACCGTCAGGCTCGCCTCCATCTTGCGCTTGCCGCGGTTCCGCCATAGCACGTACCATAATATATATGGCACAAGCAACAGAAGGCATAGGAAATATAGTGGTTGTGTAAACTCCAATTCTATAGTTTTTATTTCGTTTTATTTCGTTTATTCGCTCACGTCTCTTCCCACTTAGTGGGGAGCCGGAGAGGGGCTTTAATTCTGAATTACTAATTTCACTCCCTCCCCCAGGGGAGGGCTGGGGTGGGGCTTTTAATTTGTCAATTCGAACACCTGCCAGCACAGGTAGGCCGTGAGTGCCACGATGGCAACGACAAGCAGCGCCACAGCCCATTTCAGGGACACGCGCATGCGAAGGGTCTGCCGTTGCTGCTCTGTGATGGTTGGCTCTATGCGCTCTTCCGTAGCGACGTTCTCCTGTTTCGTCTCGTTGATAAAGTTTACTGCCGTCATCAGGTTACGGTCGCTCTCGCTCATATTGACCGTGTATTTGGCAAACTTCACGAGGTCAGACGTTTCAAGCAGGCTGCGCAGCTCCTCTATCTTCACATCCTTTTCATCAGTTGACTCTATCCTCTCGATGATCTCCGCAGAGGTCATCTCCATTGCATTAAATCCGAAGCGTTCCTGCATATAGACCCTCAGAATGTCCGTCAGCTCAGAATAGTATGCCTTCAGGCCCTCGGCATCCTCCGCTCCGCCTGCGTAAGAGCCGCTAACGAGGGCCGTTCCCTCCTTCTTCAGCTTCTCTATTCCGTCGAGTGCCTTCTGGTGAGGCGGCACAATTTTCCTTATCCTTACCTTCAGCACTATCGGCTTCTTGCTGCGCAGCCTCAGCAGGGCAAGCCAGCAGAGCACGTAGAGCAGCATCAGCAGAAATGTGAGCCACAACAGACCGGACCACTCGCTCCATCGGAACGGGTTGTCCTGAACGTCACGCGGACCGTAGAACTGATTTGGATGTATGGTATCAACATCTACCGTTAACACTTTAAGTGCCAAACTCTTAGAGCTTTCAGTCTTACCATTTACTTTAACTGCTATTGCCGGTATGTAATAGAGGCTGTCATCCCAGGCTGTCACCTTGATATGCTGGGTCACTTTAAGGAGTCCGTCCGAAGCTTCGACGGTATCAACCTTCGGTATATCGACCACCTCTACGCCTCCGAGCATCTGTCCCGCCTTCAGCTGGGGGAACATCACGTGCTGCCCGTTCTTCACAGAGGCAGACAGATGGATGCACGTCTGCTCTCCGACCACCATCTGGACAGAGTCGATGGTAGCCTCCACATGTGCCCGGCACACGGCTGCCACCACCAATAGCATCACTATATTGAGTATTCTCTTCATCTCATCGCAAACAATTGTCGCAGAGCCTTGACATAGTCTCCGTCTGTCGCTACGCTCACGTAGTCAACGCTGTTCTTCTGAAACGTCTGCTTCAGCATCCCGCTTCGCTCCCGCCAGTAGCGGCCATGTGCCTCGCGCAACGCTTTGCTCGATGTGTCTATATACTGCTCATGCCCCGTCTCGGCATCGTGAATGCGCAACAGGCCCACGTTGGGCAGAGCCTTCTGCAGGGGGTCATAGACCTGTATGCCAACAATATCGTGCTTCATCCTGCACACCTGAAGCGGGCGCTCAAAGTCCTTGCGGTCATAGAAGTCGCTGAGCACGAAGGCGGTACAACGTCTCTTCTGCATCCTGCTTAGAAACTCCAGCGCCGCCGACACGTCCGTCTTCTTCGACTCCGGCTCGAAACCAAGCAGCTCTCTGATGATATACAGGATGTGCTTGCGGCCTTTCTTTGGCGGAATATACTTCTCTACCTTGTCAGAAAAGAAGATTACGCCTATCTTATCATTATTCTGTATGGCTGAGAATGACAGCGTGGCGGCTATCTCAGTCACTACCGTGCGCTTGGTGTTACGCCTTGTACCGAAGTTCAGGGAGCCGGACACATCTATCAGGAGCATCACGGTCAGTTCCCTCTCCTCTTCAAAGACCTTCACGTAGGGGCGGTTCCAGCGAGCCGTGACGTTCCAGTCAATATCACGCACATCGTCGCCGTAGGTGTATTCTCTCACCTCGGCAAACGACATACCCCTGCCCTTGAAGGCAGAGTGATACTGTCCGGCAAAGAAATCATTGCTCAGACCACGCGTCTTTATCTCTATCCGACGGACTTGTCTTATCAGTTCTTCTGTTTCCAACTGTCAAACTTAATTGTACATTGTACTTGGTAAATGGTACATCCTTATGGTACCTCCACCTTATTAATAATATTGGAAACAATCTCCTCAGCTGTCACATTGTTGGCCTCTGCCTCGTAAGACAGTCCCAGTCTGTGGCGCAGCACGTCATGTGCAACGGCTCTCACATCCTCAGGAATGACATAGCCTCTGCGCTTGATGAACGCATAAGCGCGGCTTGCCTTCGCAAGGTTGATGGAAGCACGTGGCGAAGCGCCGAATGTCAGCATCGCCTTCAGGTCATTCAGGCCGTAACGGTCAGGATAGCGGGTAGCAAACACCATATCGGCTATGTACTGCTCTATCTTCTCGTCGATATACACCTCTCTGACGATCTTCCTTGCCTTGATGATTTCTTCTGCGCTGCTCACCGCCATCACCTGTGGCAGGCTCTCGGAGAGGTTCTCCCTCACGATGCGCTTCTCCTCCTCCAGGGTAGGATAGCCGATGATCACCTTGAGCATGAAACGGTCCATCTGGGCCTCAGGGAGCGGGTATGTACCCTCCTGCTCTATTGGGTTCTGCGTTGCCATAACGAGGAATGGCTCCGGCAACGGGAACGTGTTCTCGCCTATTGTCACCTGATGCTCCTGCATGCTTTCCAGCAATGCACTCTGTACCTTTGCCGGAGCACGGTTAATCTCGTCGGCCAAGACGAAGTTGGCGAACACAGGACCTTTCTTCACCTCGAAGGTACCGACCTTCTGTGAATAGACCATCGTGCCGACCACATCGGCAGGCAACAGGTCAGGAGTGAACTGTATTCTGCTGAACTTGCCCGAAATAAGCGTTGACAGCGTCTTGATTGCCAACGTCTTTGCCAAGCCCGGCACACCTTCAAGCAAGATGTGACCATCACTAAGCAAACCAATCAGCAAGCAATCCACCAGATGTTTCTGACCCACGATAACCTTATCCATTCCGGTCGTAAGGTTCGTCACGAAATTGCTGTTCTGCTCTATCAGAGCATTGAGCTCTCTAATATCTACCATGTTCTATTCTTTATTTTCTAATTTCGGAGCGCAAAGTTACACATTTTTTTCTGATAGAGCAACATTACAACAAAAAATAACATTTCTTTAGCATGTATAATAACGGTCTGCCCACAAACCAAGTCCCCCCGAACTTTACCAAAATGGAGGTACAAAAAGCGAAAAGCCCAATTTGACAATTTGCTCATTTTTTGCCGTTTTTTGTGACAAATGTGTTTTTTCAACCTTCAAAAAATCGCGATATTTTGGACCGAGGTTGCCCTCGCTCGCAAATAACGCCAAAAATCGAACGAATATCTAACACACTGAATCACAGAGTGTTTGACGGTTCCTCCGTCAAAACAGAACAACAAAACCGAAAAACCAGCCACAAAAAACAGGGTAAAAGACCTACTATTACCCCCTAATAGACCTACGAGAAGGGTGTTCCTGACCAACTTGGACACCCTAATTGACCTACTTCGATACCCCAAAAATGGTTTTTCGGTCTCCGAATTGTTAATTTTCTGTTCGATAATTCGGTTTTCTTCTCTTTCCGCCACTCTAGATTTCATTTTTTAGTGGTAAAAGTCAAAATGACAATTTGTTCATTTTTTTGTTAAAAAAGTGACAATTTGTAAAATCGGGCAGTAAAAGAAATCGGGGCAAATCTTGAAAAAAAACAAGAGATTATTTTGAAAGAAATCTAAATAATTTTCATAATGTTCATGCGGAAATGGTGGAGTAAATTGGACAGTAGGCAGGAGCGGCATTGGACATAGAAAGAAGTATAGCATAGAAGCGTTACCACCTGCAAGATTGCCTTCTATAGAGGTTAAAGCACGTTAATTACCTTATTCAAAGCGAAAAAAGTGCTTTTGCAGGAGTTTTTTTTGCTCACATCATTTTTTTTTTGTAACTTTGCGCCGAATTTTCACGTTACGTAACGGCTCTTGCCGAGGAGCACAAAAAAAACGGCGCATAATCTACTATATAAGGAAATGGACTGGCTGATAGACCTTTTCACAAAAGAAGACAGTATGGCTCACATAGCTTTGCTATATGCTATGGTAATAGCTGTGGGTGTTTATTTGGGCAAGATAAAGCTCGGAGGAGTTTCTCTTGGCGTGACATTTGTATTGTTTGCCGGCATTGTGGCAGGCCATTTTGGGTTTACGGCACCTCTGTCCACCCTGAACTTCATGCAGGACTTCGGTCTTATCTTGTTTGTCTTTATGATAGGTCTTCAGGTGGGACCGGGCTTCTTCTCCAGCTTTAAGGAGGGAGGCGTGAGGCTCAACCTGCTTGCGGTAGGGCTTATACTGCTTAACATCGTAGCGATGTTTGTGTGCTACTTTGCTTTCTTTAATACAGCAGACCCTAACAATCTCCCGATGATGATTGGTACGTTGTATGGTGCCGTAACAAATACCCCGGGACTTGGTGCTGCTACAGAAGCCCTGACGAGCATCAGAGGAGCTGCGACGCCAGCCATCGCCAACGGTTATGCCTGCGCCTATCCCCTCGGCGTGGTGGGCATTATCGGAGCAACGATTGCGATACGATATATCTGCGGCATAAAGCTGCAGGAAGAGGAGGAGGACCTGAACAGCCATGAGGAGAGCACTACATCCAAGCCGCACCTGATGCACCTGATAGTGCAGAATGAGTTTCTGGCCAATCACACCATTCTTGAGATACATGACTTCCTGAAGCGCGATTTCGTCTGCTCACGCATCCTGCGCGGCACGGAGTTGATAATCCCCAAGAGCTCCACGACGCTGGAGCTGGGCGACAAGCTTTTCGTGGTCTGCTCAGAGGCTGACGCGGAGGCGGTACAGGCTTTCATAGGCCCAAGGACCGTTGTGCCTGAGTTTGCAGAGCAAGAGAAGACGAAGCAGATGGTGTCTCGCAGAATACTCATCACCAAGCCGGAGATAAACGGCAAGACGCCTGCCAAGCTGCATTTCTCAAGCGTGTATGGCGTTAACGTGACACGCGTGACAAGACAGGGAATGGATATCTTTGCCCGCAACGACCTGCCGCTTCAGGTGGGAGACAAGGTGATGGTGGTGGGCGACAGAGTGAGCGTAAACCGCATCTCGTCTGTGCTGGGCAATATGGAGAAGCGTCTCGATGCTCCTAATCTGGCAACGATATTCGTAGGAATAATACTCGGACTCCTTCTGGGCAGCATACCGTTTGCCATTCCTGGCATTCCGGTGCCGCTGAAGCTCGGTCTGGCAGGAGGTCCGCTGATTGTCGCTATCATCATTGGCCGCTACGGTTACAAGATAAAACTCGTGACATACACCACAACGTCGGCAAACCTGATGCTGCGCGAGATAGGACTGGTGCTGTTCCTTGCGAGTGTGGGCATCAAGGCCGGTGCCAATTTCTGGAACACGGTGGTGGATGGTGACGGCCTGCTCTATGTGGGTACGGGCTTCCTGATTACGGTACTGCCGATACTGATTATCGGTACGGTGGCACGCAAGATGTTCCGTTTCAACTATTTCACCATCATGGGTATGCTGGCCGGCGCATGTACCGACCCACCGGCTCTGGGATTTGCAAACGCATCGTGCTCAAAGGACGCTCCGTCAATAGGCTATTCTACGGTATATCCGCTGAGCATGTTCCTGCGTATCTTCACGGCACAGCTGATAGTGCTGATATGCTGCTCTTAGAAATTAATAATTAATAATGCAGAATGCAGAATTGAATTAAAAATTAAGAATGCAGAATGCAGAATTGATGCTGAATTCATATTTTAAAATAAAGACAGAAAACTAATAAACTAATAAATTATACATGAAACGTTATTTACTGATACTTGTCACAATGATGTTCGGCGCATCGGGCACCATTATGGCGGTAAACGAATCCACTGTAGAGCATCTGCGCCAAGATGATCCATATGGATTCGGTATTGCGATTCTCTGTATGGGCGTTGTGTTCCTGTGCCTCACATTGTTGTTTGGCTTCTTCAAAGTATTCGGATACTTCGCTGACAGACAAGCGAAACTGAAAGAACTTGCAGAAATGCAGCCGGTTAAGCCTATCGTTCAGACAGGTAAGATGCTCAATGAGGTACGCCAGGTGACAAGCAACATCCTGCAGGATGGTATTGACACCAAGGGTCGCGACAAGAAGATTTACATTGCCGTGATAGCAATGGCCATGAAGGAGTACCTTGACGACGTGCACGATGTAGAGTCAGGCGTGCTGACCATCAAGCCACATGCTTCTGCTTGGAACATCTTGCAGCTCAACAACGAGCAAGGAAATTAAATCAATTAATAATTAATAATGCATAATGCAAAATTAAAGCTCAAAGCTCAAAACTTAAAGCTTAAAGCTTAACTTATAAAAAGAACAACATTATATAATCATGACAAAATACGAATATACTGTTCAGGGTGTTGACTACGAGGTAGAAATCCTTGAAGTAGAAGGTACATTGGCCAAGGTAACGGTGAATGGAACCCCATTTGAAGTAGAGTTGAAACAGCCTATCTCTGTTGGCAAGCAGATACACGCTCAGCCGGCAGCCGTTAAGCCAGCGGCAGCAAAGGTCGTTGGCGAGGCTCCAAAGCAGGAGGCTCCGAAGCAGGAGGTACATGCCGGAGACGGCGAGAAGGTTTGCTCTCCGCTCCCAGGCACCATTACTTCAATTGCCGTAAAGGTAGGTGACGCCGTAGCCGTAGGCGACACGGTAGTGGTACTTGAGGCCATGAAGATGCAGAACAACATCGAAGCGGAGAATGCCGGAACTGTGACGAGCATTCTCGTAAAAGAAGGTGAATCAGTAATGGAGGGTGCAGTCCTCGTTACAATAGCATAACGAGTCTCCAAGGTTTCAGTCTATCGTAATACATATATATAATAATGGTATTACCGCGACAGTAGTATTATCACGCTATTACAAACGGGCTGAAACATTCACAGACCTATAAACTCATAAAGAAAGACAAAAATGTCAGTAGGTGAATTCATAACATCCAACTTTGATCATTTCCTTCAGATGACAGGCTTTGCCAACGCGGAGTACACCAATCTGTTGATGATAGCGATTGGCGCATTGTTTATCTGGCTTGCCATAAAGAAGAATTTTGAGCCCTTGCTGCTCGTGCCTATAGGCTTAGGTATCATAATAGGTAATATCCCATTCAAGGAGGGAATGGAGATAGGTATATATGAGGAGAACTCTGTGCTGAATATCTTCTATCAGGGAGTAAGAGGCGGCTGGTATCCCCCACTCGTCTTCCTGGGTATTGGTGCTATGACAGATTTCTCTGCGCTTATCTCTAACCCAAAGCTGATACTCATTGGTGCAGCAGCCCAGTTCGGCATCTTCGGTGCCTATATGATAGCATTGGCCCTGGGCTTTGCGCCTAACGTGGCAGCATCTATCGCCATCATCGGCGGCGCTGACGGCCCTACGGCCATCTTCCTGACCAGCAAGCTGTCACCGGAACTGCTTGGTGCCATTGCCGTATGTGCTTACTCCTATATGGCTCTCGTACCAGTATTGCAGCCGGTAGTGATGCGTCTGCTCACCACAAAGAAAGAGCGCGTCATAAAGATGAAGCCGGGCAGAAAGGTGAGCCAGACAGAGAGAATCCTGTTCCCTATCATCGGACTGCTCCTCACCACGTTTATCGTTCCGTCAGGCCTGCCTCTGCTGGGCATGCTCTTCTTCGGTAACCTGCTGAAGGAAAGCGGCAAGACAGACCGTCTGGCAAAGACTGCTACAGGAGCGCTGAACAATGCCGTTGTGATACTGCTCGGACTCACAGTAGGTTGCTCTACGCAGGCTCAGTATTTCCTCACATTTGACACCATCAAGATTTTCTTCCTCGGAGCGTTGGCATTCATCATCGCTACGGCATCAGGTGTAATCTTTGTGAAGATAATGAACCTCTTCCTGAGCAAGGACAACAAGATTAATCCGCTCATCGGTAATGCCGGCGTTAGTGCCGTACCAATGGCAGCACGTATCTCCAACAACCTCGGTCTGGAGTATGACCGCCACAACTTCCTGCTGATGCACGCAATGGGTCCAAACGTGGGCGGCGTCATAGGCTCAGCAGTAGCAGCAGGCGCGCTGCTCGGATTCTTCGTGAACTAAGTAACGGCATATCGAAAAAAGGATAAAACGAAATAACTAACAAACAAAAAAACAACAATATGAAAATTTCAAGAATAGATCACCTGGGAATAGGTGTACAGAGTATTGAGGCAGCCCTGCCTTTCTTTGAGAACGTACTTGGTCTGAAGTGCTATGCCGTAGAGGAGGTAGCAGACCAGAAGGTTAAGACAGCCTTCCTGAAGGTCGGCGAGGTGAAACTGGAGCTCCTTGAGCCAACATCTCCAGAGAGTTCTATCGCCAAGTGGCTTGAGAAAGGCGGCAAGGGTGTGCACCACGTTGCATTTGCCATTGAGGACGGAGTAGCCGAGGCACTCGTAGAGTGTGAGGGTAAGGAGATACGCCTCATCGACAAGGCACCACGCCCAGGAGCAGAGAACATGATGATTGGCTTCCTGCACCCAAAGTTTACCGCAGGCGTGCTGACAGAACTCTGCGAACCAAAAAAGTAATAATTAATAATGCAGAATGCAGAATTGAATGAATAATTAATAATGCATAATGCAGAATTAAATGGATAATTAATAATGCAGAATGCAGAATTAATGCAGAATGCAGAATTTCCTAACTATTAATACTTAATCCCTCATGTCAACACAATCAGATAAGATAAAACTCTTAATAGAAAATCGTGAGAAGGCTCGCTTGGGCGGTGGCGAGAAGGCTATCGAGAAGCAGCATGCACGTGGCAAATTTACAGCTCGCGAGCGTATCAACATGCTCCTTGACGAAGGTTCGTTTGAGGAATACGATATGTTTAAGCTGCATCGTTGTACAAACTTCGGAATGGAGAAGAAGCACTACCTCGGCGATGGCGTGGTAGTAGGTTCGGGTACTATTGATGGTCGCTTGGTATATATCTTTGCACAGGACTTTACCGTAAACGGTGGTTCGTTGTCTAAGACCATGTCAGAGAAGATCTGCAAGGTGATGGATATGGCTATGACCATGGGCGCTCCTGTGATAGGCATCAACGACTCAGGCGGTGCACGTATCCAAGAGGGTATCGATGCGCTGGCAGGATATGGCGAGATATTTGAGCGCAACATCCTTGCCTCTGGCGTAGTGCCACAGATTTCCATGATATACGGTCCATGTGCAGGTGGTGCCGTTTACTCCCCTGCCCTCACAGACTTCACTCTGATGATGGAGGGAACATCATACATGTTCCTCACAGGCCCGGCAGTAGTAAAGAGCGTGACCGGCGAGGATGTAGATGCAGAACATCTGGGCGGTGCAAGTGTTCACAGCTCAAAGTCGGGTGTGACACACTTCACAGCAAAGACAGAGAAGGAAGGAATAGAGATGATCAAGACCCTCATTTCCTATATCCCCTCAAACAACATGGAGCAGACTCCACGCAAGGAGTGCACAGACCCAATCGATCGTTTGGACGATTCGCTCAACGAAATCATACCGGAGGATACGAACCAGGCATACGATATGTATCAGGTAATATCTGCCATAACGGACAACGGCGAGTTCTTTGAGATACAGCCTAAGTTTGCAAAGAACATCATAGTGGGCTTTGCGCGCTTCAACGGTCAGTCAGTAGGTATCGTGGCCAACCAGCCTTCTGCCTACGCCGGCGTGCTGGATGTGAACGCGTCAAGAAAGGGTGCACGCTTCGTACGCTTCTGCGACGCTTTCAACATTCCTATCGTCAGCCTCGTCGATGTGCCAGGATTCCTGCCTGGAACAGGCCAGGAGTATAATGCGGTAATCCTGCACGGAGCAAAGCTGCTCTATGCTTACGGAGAGGCTACTGTGCCTAAGGTGACTGTGACATTGCGCAAGTCTTACGGAGGTTCTCATATCGTGATGGGCTGCAAGCAGCTTCGCGCAGACATCAACTTCGCATGGCCTTCTGCAGAGATTGCCGTTATGGGTGCCTCAGGCGCTGTGGCAGTACTTCAGGCCAAGGGCATCAAGCAGGTAAAGGAAGAAGGAGGAGATGTGGCAGCCTTCATCGAAGAAAAGGAGAAGGAATACACAGATCTGTTCCAGAATCCATACCAGGCAGCTAAATACGGTTATATCGATGATGTGATAGAGCCACGCAACACTCGCTTCCGCATCATCAAGGCCCTGGCACAGCTCGCCACTAAGAAGCAACAGTTACCATTTAAGAAGCACGGCTGTATTCCAATGTAAAGACGGAGGAGTATCATTTCCTTCCGTATTGTTTAACTTGGTTTGTTTTTTTGACATCCTGTCAATCAACAGAAACCACCTTAACAGATTTTGATGAAAAGAGTACTCTTTATAAACCACGACATCATACCCTACGTAGCAGAGACAGAACTGGCTCGAATGGGAAGATTGGTACCTAAGACAATTCAGGAGTCTGGGTGCGAGATACGTACATTCATGCCACGATGGGGTAACATCAACGAGCGCAGGGGACAACTGCACGAGGTGATACGACTGTCGGGGCTTAACATTGCCATAAAAGAGATTGACCACCCATTAATCATAAAGGTGGCAAGCATTGTCGGCACTAAGGTGCAGGTCTATTTCATTGACAATGAAGAGTTCTTCCAACGTAAGGGACAGACAACAGATGCCAATGGCAAAGCATACAAGGACAACGGAGAGAGAGCCGTATTCTTTGCCCGTGGAGTCATCGAGACGATAAAGAAGTTGAGATGGATTCCTGACGTGATTCATTGTCAGGGATGGATGACATCCCTCGTCCCGCTATTCATCAAAACGCTTTACAGCGATGAGCCAGCTGTGGCTAATGCAAAAATTGTTACCTCTCTCTTTTCTGAATCCAAGAAGATAAAGCTGGAGAAGGGGTTCAAGGAGTGCATCAAGTTTGGCGAGATAACCGACAAGACTCTGGAGCCGTACAAGGATAGCATGGACATCAATGAAATGCAGAAGATTGCTATCGACTATTCTGACGGTATCATACAGGCCACAGACGGCATCGATGAGAAGCTGCTTGAATATGCGCAAGCGGCCAACATCAAGTTTGCCAATATACAGAATGAGGACTTTGCCGCAAAATACTTAAAGTTCTATGATTCATTAAGCAAATGAAGAAACTCCTATTATTCATTCCCTGCCTGATTATCGCCCTGATCAGTTGCGATGACACAACAGACACTCTGGGCTCATCCCTCACCGATGTCAATGACACTATGCACATCGAGACGGCTGAGTATGCTGTGACATCGCAATCCGTCAGAGCCACCAACCTCGTTTCGCGAGCCACAACAGGCTATCTCGGCAAAATCAAAGATCCCGAGACGGGACTATACATAGCAGGAAACTACATGACACAGTTTCGACCGCTTATGGACAATCAGTTCGACCCGCTTGAAGATGTCTATGTGGAGGACTATGACCCCTCGCAGCCGAAATGGTCACAGGTAGAGTGTGACTCTTGTGCCATTATGCTATACCTGCCTAAATGGTACGGAGATTCGCTGACACAGATGAAGGTGACCCTTCACGAGATGTCAGAGACATATGAGGAGGGAGTCTCCTACCCTTCCGACTTTGACCCGCTTGAAGAGGGATATGTGCGCACAGACCCAGGATCCGTGCATCAACAGCTATCATACACGTTGGCCAATCTTGCGTATAGCCTGTCAGACAGACTCGGTGACGACTATGCCAACAATGTCATTATCACCATGAATGACCCATATACGGATCGTGATGGAGTGACGTACAACAACTATGGCACCTACATCATGCGCAAATACTACAACCCCGCAACATCTAAGAATTTCGACCAACAGTACCTTTTCAACCACAACATCTGCCCGGGATTCTATTTCCAGACATCCGGGGGACTGGGTAACATGGCAACAGTTGACGGAGCGGGACTTATGGTATTCTACTCCACACTGGAAGATGATACGCTATATCACACGGTGTCAATATTCGGCGCTACGGAAGAGGTGCTGCAAAAGACCAACATATCGCTTGAGTCAGACAAAATGGATGAGCTGGTCAGCGACAACTCATGCACATACCTCAAAACGCCTGCCGGCATCTTTACAGAGCTTACGCTTCCCGTAGATGAGGTCATCACAAAGCAACATGAGAATGACACACTCAGCACGGCACGACTCTTCCTGCAACGCATCAATAACACTTACCAGTCAGAATACAGCCTGCCTATTCCAAAGACTCTCCTGCTGGTAGAAAAGGATAGTGTTGAAAGTTTCTTCAACAAGCAGAAATTGGCAGACTATAGGTCTTCCTATCTCTCCACATACTCTTCCACTTATAATGGATATTCGTTTGGTAACATCTCTTACCTCGTATCATCCATGTATAGGAAGCGTAACGCCTCAGGACTGAGCAACGAGGAATACGCAAAACTGCATCCCAATTGGAACAAGGTTATGCTGATACCTGTAGAGACGACCTACACCACCCTGTCCAGTTCAAGCGAGCTCACGAAGGTGACCTACGATATGTCGCTGACAAGTACCAAGCTTGCAAGGGGAACGGAAGACAATGGCAAGATAACTTTGAAAGTAATATACAGTAAATTCAGCGAATAAACGTGGCAGACAATTTTCTGGAATATCATCAGGAGGAATACGAGCGTCGCAAGGCTCTGTGGCTTGCCAAAAAGAAGAAAAGCCACACTCCTCCCAAACCGCAGAAATCCTAACCATCTCAACAACTAAACTAATAAAATTAAGGTGGGAAATGATAAGCCCACTTAATAACAAAACAACCATAAAATGATACAAATAACATTTCCTGACGGTTCTCAACGTGAATATGAGAACGGCATTACCGGACAACAAATAGCCGAGAGCATCTCCCCCGCTCTGGCGCGGAGTGTTGTGGCTTGTAGCGTAAATGGTGAGGTGACAGAACTCAATCGCCCCATCAATACCGACGCAACCATCTCTCTCCATCGTTTTGAAGACGAAGAGGGTAAGCACGCATTCTGGCACACCTCTGCACACCTCCTTGCCGAGGCTTTGCAGGAACTCTACCCCGGCATACAGTTCGGATTCGGACCAGCCACAGAAAACGGTTTCTTCTATGACGTGCAGCTCCCCAATGGAGAGATGATTAAGGAGGGCGACTTCAAGCAGATAGAAGACAAGATGCTCGAACTGGCACGCAAGGACGAGCCCGTAGTACGCAAAGAGGTAGCTAAGGCTGAAGCCATAGAGCAATTCAAGGCTCAGGGTCAGGAATACAAGGTAGAGCACATCGAGCAGGACCTTGAGGACGGCACCATCACCACCTATACTCAGGGCAACTTCACAGACCTCTGTAAGGGTCCGCACATCGTTTCAACGGGCATCATCAAGGCCATCAAGCTCACAAGCATCGCAGGAGCCTTCTGGCGTGGAGACGCTACAAAGGCACAGCTCCAGCGACTCTACGGCATCACATTCCCTAAGAAGAAGATGCTCGACGAGTATCTCGTAATGCTTGAGGAGGCCAAGAAGCGCGACCATCGCAAGATTGGCAAGGAGATGGAGCTCTTCATGTTCTCCGACCGTGTCGGCAAGGGTCTGCCCATCTGGCTCCCCAAAGGTACAGACCTGCGTCTGCGCCTGCAAGAGATGCTGCGCACCATTCAGAAGCGTTTCGGCTACCAGGAGGTGATCACTCCACACATCGGCTCAAAGAACCTCTACGTCACTTCAGGCCACTGGGCTCACTACGGCAAGGACTCATTCCAGCCTATCCACACACCAGAGGAGGATGAGGAGTACATGCTCAAGCCAATGAACTGCCCTCACCATTGCGAAATCTTCGCCAGCAAGCCACGTTCCTACAGGGAGCTGCCGTTCCGTTGCGCTGAGTTCGGTACAGTTTACCGTTATGAGCAGTCTGGTGAGCTGCACGGACTGACCCGCGTACGCTCATTCACCCAGGACGATGCACACATCTTCTGCCGCCCTGACCAGGTGAAGACAGAGTTCCTGCGCGTGCTCGACATCATTCAGGCCGTCTTTGCCATCTTCGGCTTCAAGGACGATCAGGTGGAGTTCCAGATATCACTTCGTGACCCTAACGACAAAGAGAAATATATCGGAACCGACGAGATGTGGCAGAGCGCAGAGCAGGCTATCATCGACGCTTGTGCAGAGCGCGGACTCAATGCCCGCAAGGAGACCGGCGAGGCAGCCTTCTATGGTCCTAAGCTCGACTGTATGGTAAAGGATGCCATTGGACGTCGCTGGCAGCTGGGCACCATACAGGTGGATTACAACCTGCCACAACGCTTCGAGTTGGAATATACCGCAGCCGACAACACCAAGCAGCGCCCTGTCATGATACATCGCGCGCCATTCGGCTCTATGGAGCGCTTCACAGCCGTGCTCATCGAGCATACCGCAGGACACTTCCCACTCTGGCTCACACCTGAGCAGGTAGCCATCCTCCCTATCTCAGAGAAATACAACGACTACGCAGAGCGTGTTCAGGACTATCTCGCTACCGTTGGAGTACGTGCCGTTGTGGATAACCGCAACGAGAAGATAGGCCGCAAGGTGCGCGACAACGAGATCAAGCGCATCCCTTACATGGTCATCGTAGGCGAGAAGGAAGAGGCAGACGGAACCGTTGCCATGCGTCAGCAGGGAGGTGGCGAACAGGCCACTCTCACCATGCAAGACTTCGGAGCACGCATCCTTGCCGAAGTAGCAGAAATGCTCCAGGCCATGAACATACGTCCAAAGGAATAAACAACCCAAGGAACTGACATTCCGCAACAGGACAACACGCACGAATGTTCCAATAACATTAGTGCCCCACACATAAAAAGACAGCAGTCGAAAACCTCGACTGCTGTCTTTTTTATTAACTATTGATGCCTTGATACCTCACACATCGACATCTCGTTATATCGTGATATCGTCACATCAACATATCGTGATGTCGTGATATCGTGATATTGTTATATCGACATATCGACTTATCATCATCCTCTCAATTCACGTCCCTCCCCCCTTGGGGGGAGCTGGTGGGGGGCTCTCCCCCTCGCCTTGGGAGAGGGGGCCGGGGGGTGAGGTTTTTAGAATCTATACCCCAGCGTAGCGCTCAGCTGGTGACGGTTGTCCTTGACCTCCGTAGATACAGGGATATTACCTACAGTACTGCTCGTCTCGGTCATCTTCTCAAAAGGATAGTAGTCACCCTTCGTTGTGGCATACTGATAAGCCATATCAAGGTTCAGGCTTGGACCCAGCTTAAAGCCTAAGCCAAACGTAATCCTGTGCGTGTCACCCCAATTGGTGAAAGAATTTGAAGCGAGATAGCTACCGTCCGTGTCGAGCGTTGTCTCCTTGGTACCGTTCTTATCATAGATAGCACTCTGATAGTTATATCCCAACCTTATAGCCACCTCTGGCACAGGCTTTGCCTCAAAGCCCAGCTTCAGAAGGCTCACACCCTTCAGGGATCTCTCCGTGTTGCGGTTCATCACATTATCGCTATACGACGTCCTGTAAGACTCCGTGTAGCCCCAGCCCCAACCGTCAACATAGTCATAAGTGTCTATAGAAGCGCGACGGTTGTCTATGGCGCTATAGTCCGAATACTGGTATGTCAGACCGATGGCAAACATATTTGCTATCGTGTGGCCCAAAGAGACGCCAAACTTCCAAGGGGTATTCACGTTATAGTCCCACTTCGTAGAGTTGCCGTAGGTATCATCCACGAGCACCTTACCCGTCTGCACATCCACGTTGTTATTTGGGTCCACAAAGAACGACGCGCTCTGCTCCGTCCGGCATGTCAGCCTATACCACGTCGGAGTATTAATATACAGACCTAAGCGGAATGGCGAAGCCTCTATTGGGCGGAAAATGGCCCCAAACTTCACGTCAACACCCGTACCTGTAATCTTTCGCCAATCAGATATGCTCAGGTCGCCGCGATAATCATCAAAGGCATCCAGCAGAGTTTCAGCATACTCAGAATCCGCCTGATAGTGAACAGACTTAACGCCCACACCCAGACCAAGATAAACACGATTACCTATACTGCCGCTAATGTTAAACGCATACTCTCCTATGTAACCGTCGTTGATAGACGAGAACGCGTATGAGTCTGCCACAGCATAACCTGCAGTCTCACCATCGCTGATTTGCGCATTGAACACCTCGTTCACCAAGTAGTCAGAATAGTTATACCGTCCCACAATCTTGCCTATAGCCGACTTGGTGCTTGCCGAAGCCTCATACAGACGGTTCGTTGCGGTAAGTACCTCGTTAAAGTTACGGTTCTTCTTAAAGTTAAAGCCCAGGTTCAGGGTATTACCCTTCCTCGTAGTAGTGGAATAGACAAAGCCCACCTGGTCCAGGTCTGCATTCGTCACGCCTGTCTTGTTAAATATCCCATTCACATTGCCATTACCCTGCTGAATGGTAGCGCCAGCCGTAATTCCAATCCACGATTTACGCAACATGCCGACACCTGCGGGATTGGTATGCATAGTCGAGATATCAGCTCCCAGAGCCTCCATCGCGCCACCCATACCTATGTAGCGCGACGTACCGTTGAGGTCCTCCGTGGCTAACTGTGCACTCTCATATGTCTCCTGAGCCATTGCGTTAAGAGACATCATCATTGCTGCGAAAATAAAGATACGTTTCATGATCTATGTATTTAATGATTTATTATTTTTCTATCGCGACATACCGACATATCGACATATTGTCCCTTTGTTATATCAACATATCGCCACCCTCGTCATATTGGCATATCGAATGTTCACGTCCCTCCCCCGAAAAGTGGAACCGGTGGGGGGCTTCCCTCCCCCTATAAGAAGGGAGCTGAAGGAATGGGCACAATTATGAATTTTGAATTATTAATTATTAATTTTTAATTTAATGTCTTCCCATTCCACCGCCTCGTGACATACCGCCACCCATGCCGCCTCGTGACATACCGCCACCCATGCTGCCGCGTGACATACCGCTGCCCATGCTGCCGCTGCTGCGAGTACCCATACTGCTGCCACGCGACATATTGCCGTAATTTATGTTACCGCTACGGCTCGGTGAATAGCTGCCAGTAGATCGGCCCTGAGAGCTACGTGAGCCATAGGTGCCACGCGAGCCGCGCGAATACGTATCGCTCATGCGATTACGATGGAACGTGCCGCGATATCTGCCTGCCACCGAACCGTCTCTGCCTCTCATACGTGCGCCGCCATAATAGCCTCTGTGTGCCACATAGCCGCCATATCTGTATGGACCATAACGATACGGGCCGTACCAGCCGCCACCTGCATACCAGCTGCCCCAGCCAACTCGCCAGCTTGGGCCCCAGTAGCCATACCAGCCAGAATACCAGCCGCCATACCACCATGGGTCATACCAAGACCAGTACCAAGGGTCATACCAGGGGTCATACCACGAATACCATGAATTATAGTATGGACGATAATACCAAGGATCATCCAGCACCACTACGGTATAGTTCCTATAGCCGTCAAACCTGCGCATGCGGTCATAGCAGTCATAATCCTTCGTCTCGCTATGGCGGTCGGCACGTTGCAGAGAGTCACGATACATCGCAGAGCCGCCCTTCATAGAGTCCAGCATCACGATGTCCGAACCTGTGCCCACCTTCGTACTGTCCGTTGCCGACTGCTGATAGGAACGGCGATAAGCACCCCGTCTGTTATACTCATCCACGCTGCGCGTAGAGCCACAATAATCATCAGGAGAAAACGTTTCCTCCACCACCACCGCAGGCCTATAGACAGTCTGCGGGCGTTGCACGCTATACACGGGAGCAGGCTGTGGCTTGGCTGTAACATCCACATACATGTCATCGTCCTGCGCTGCCACGTTTAGGGCAAAAACGCTCAAAAAGGCTACGAAAAACTTTCTCATATTCATACTTTTTATCATTTCTCGTTGCAAAGATAATCACTATTTCATTTGCAAAATTAAAGAAAATCCCTAACATACGGTAGGCTTTTCCCTATTTTTTTTACATTTGATAAAAAATAAGGTTTTGGGAGGAGTTCTTGCATGCAAGCGTCATAGAGTGCTGTGCGAAGAAAATCCCCACAGAAGAAATGTATCGGGACGGGAATTGATAGAACCCGCATAAAGATTCGGATGCAGATTAAGATATTCACCTTGATGCACCTGCAGCCTGCGGGCAATAGGACAAAAATGACATTTATGCAGATTTTGCATAATTATTCGTGCTCTACAGGCGCATATTTTCCACGAAAAATCTGCAGCTCGTGTATAAACGTTAAAATGAACAATTCCCGTAACTCGCTGACATAGTGGATTTTGCTTTTTGAAGTGTTAAAATACAGTTTTCCGAAGGGTAAATATAGAACAACAAAGCCGCAAGATGGGTAAGTTTTAAGCATGTCCGCGAGTAACTTTAGGGGTGTCGCCGAGTAACTTTAAGGGTGTTCTAGAGTAACTTTAAGGGTGTAAAAGTTACTCGGCGACACGACGGAAGGTCATATTGGCTTTCCAGAAGCAGTTTTCCCGATTTATTAGAGGTTTTTTCATAGGAAGTTTTTGCAAAATCATGCATAGGACTTATACAACATTCCCACACCCCGCCCATTACCGAAAAAGGAGAGGAGAAAGAAGAAAAAAACGTAAAAGGGCCCAATAACATAAACAACCAACATACGAGACCTAAGACACTTGAAAATAGATGTCAGAGTCGCCACATTAATATCCTTATCCTCATCGGCGACTGAAATCATGTTTTTCTAGGCTCAGACAAAAGAATCCTGTCGCTCCCTTTCGTTTATTTTGCATATTTTTCAAAAAAAAGAACCAAAAATGGTTTTTATTTGCAAATAAATATGTAACTTTGTGCCCGATTTAGATTTTTTTATTCTCTAACTAACCAACAATGTTTAACTAAAACAAACGTGTATGAATCATCAAATCAAAAGAGCCTTTATGGCTATGCTTTTGTCTGTGTTCTGCTTCGTCAGCTATGCTCAGAAGACAGTCACAGGTACTGTGGTGGATGCTACAGGTGAGCCCATGATTGGTGTTAATATCCTCGTTGACGGAACCACAAGTGGTACTGTAACCGACATCGATGGTAAATTCACCATTCAGAAAGTTCCCGAGAATGGTGTTCTGAAGATCTCTTACGTAGGCTTCAAGGATCAGAAGATTCCTGTTGCCGGTAAGAGCAGTTTCAATGTAACCTTGGAAGAAGATGCTATGGGTCTTGACGAAGTCGTAGTTGTCGGTTACGGTACGATGAAGAAGAAGGACCTGACAGGTGCCGTATCTTCAATCAAGGCTGAGGACATAGCCAATGTAGCAGCAGCCAATGCCATGCAGGCCATGCAGGCAAAGGTTCCAGGACTTGACCTCACACAGAGCAGCGGTCAGGCCGGTGCCGGCGTAAACATCACCCTTCGTGGTAATCGTTCTATCTCTGCCAGCAACGCACCTCTGATTATCGTGGACGGAGTGGAGTATGGCTCTACCCTCGATATCCCTGCCAACGACATCGAGTCAATGGATGTCCTGAAGGATGCGTCTTCTACCGCCATCTATGGTACGAAGGGTGCCAACGGTGTCATCATCATCACCACCAAGCGCGGTAAGGCTGGTAAGACGAGAATCAACTTCAATGGCTACCTGTCTTTCAACAGCCCTACCAGCGACGTTCGCAACAAGACGGGCATGGACGAGGTGAACCTCTATGTTGATCGCGCCAACTATGATGATTACATCACTAACGGCACATGGGGCACCCATAACTACGAAGATGTCTTTGGTAATACAGCCATCGCAGACGGAACTCTGCAGACCGACATTATCAAGAACGGTAGCTTCGTTAACTGGTATGACCTCATTCTCCAGAACTCTACAACACAGAACTATGAGGCCAGCGTCAGCGGCGGTAACGATAAGACCAACGTCTCTCTCTCATTCGCAGCCATGTTTGACAAGGGTCTGCAGAAGAGCGACGCCATGGACCGCTACAACGGACGTCTGAATGTGGATCATATTATAAATAAGGTGGTAAAGGTAGGTGCCAGCATGGCCTTCACCTATAAGGACCACAACACCAGAACAGGTGTGTTCAACGCAGCCCGTAAGATGACCACCATCACTCACGCCTATCTGAACGACGGTACCGTGAACATCAAGCCTAACCCTTGGTATGACTCACACGTCAACCCACTGCAGGACGAGGGCGACAACTACAAGAGAAACATACAGACCACCCGTTTCCTCGGCAGCGGCTACATCCAGCTCACCCCGATCACCGGTCTCGTAGCTAAGTCTCTCTTCTCTTTCGACCGCAACAACTCGCGTACAGGTGTCTATCAGGACTACATGTCTGTAGGACGCTTCCAGTCACCTACCACGACCTATATCTCTAACGACCAGGCTTTCACCAACAAGCTCGTTTGGCAGAACACGGTCAACTACAACACCACATTCAACAAGTTGCACGACCTTGGCATCCTCGTGGGTCATGAGTTGCAGAAGACCGTTTCTGAAGGCCTCGGTTATGCCGGTACAGCCGGACAGGAGCACTACTACAACAACGCCTTCTATGACGTAACAAAGATTCAGGCTAACCAAGACCCAAGCTCAAGCTACACCAAGACTTCTCTCGTGTCTTTCTTTGGCCGTGCTAACTACTCATTCATGGACCGCTACCTCTTCCAGGCTACAGTCCGTTACGACGGTGCCTCTCAGCTTGCTCCAGGCAAGAAGTGGGCTGCATTCCCTTCTGTTTCTGCAGGCTGGCGTATCACAGAGGAGAAGTTCATGCAGGGATCTAAATCATGGTTAGACAACCTGAAGCTGCGCATCGGTTGGGGTATCTCCGGTAATGCTGCCGTCAATGCCTACCAGACCGCTGCACTCGTAAGCGCCACAACACCTAACAGCGCTACCGACTTCATCCCTATGAACATGGCTAATCCTGACCTCTCTTGGGAGAAGACCTCAGCCCTCAACATCGGTCTTGACTTCGGATTCCTGGGTGGTCGCATCAACGGTACCATCGACTTCTATACAACCAAGACAAAGGACCTGCTCTACTACAAGAGCTCTCCTGCATCAGAAGTCTTCACATCTGTTCTTTCCAACATCGGTGAGTCAAAGGGTAGCGGTATTGAGGTTGCCATCAACGCAGTTCCTGTACGCACCAAGAGCTTCAACTGGGATCTGAACGTGTCATACACACACTCTACAGATGAGGTGAAATATCTGGCTGACGGACTTGAAAAGAACATCGTAAGATACGACAATGCCCTGATAGTAGGCCAGCCCGTTTCTATCTTCTACGACTACGAGAGCAACGGCTGCTGGATGCCAGGCGAGTATGAGGCTTATGTAGCCGAAATGGAGGCAAAGGGCATCACAGTCGAAGCACCTATCGCAGGCTACGGCACACCTGGTACAATGAAGATTGTTGACCAGAATGGTGATGGCAAGATTGATGCCGACAACGACCGTCGCGTCTATAACCGCTCACCAAAGCACATCCTCGGTTTCAACAACACGTTCACCTACAAGGACTTCTCGCTCTCTATCCAGTGCATGGCACGTCTTGGCGGCTACATCGCATACGAGGCAAACAACGCCCTGGGTCTGAACGATAACTATGCTAACTGGGCAGACGTACCTTACTGGACCCTCAACAACATGGGTGCACGCATTCCTGCTCCTACCTATGCTCATGCAAACCTGAAGGCTATCTATAGCGCCTATGCTACATCCCTGCTCTATGAGAAGGCTGACTTCTTCAAGATCAAGGACATCACGCTGACCTATAACCTGCCTCAGACCCTGCTGAAGAAGGCTTACATCAACCACGCAAAGGTTTACTGCTCTCTGAAGAACTTTATCACGTTCAACCGTCTGAACGACTCTTATGACCCAGAGCGTGGTGGTGCCATCACCTTCCCGCTGCAGAAACAGGTCGTAATCGGTCTCAATCTCGAATTCTAATCAACAAACGATCAATTTAACATTAGAATAAGTATGAAAAAGATATATGGATTTTTAATGGCAGCAACGGTGCTGGCTGGTGCCACCTCTTGTTCAGACTTTCTGGAAGAGGAAAACAAGACCGGTAACACCGCTGACCTGATTTACGGCTCAGAGTCTGGATTGGCAGGCCTCGTCAATTCATGTTATGCCTACACCAGAGCTTGGTGGGGCAAGGAGCCTTCCCTTGGTCTGGCCGATGCCGGATCTGACCTTTGGTACACTGGTACCGACAACAAGCAGATGCTGCTGAACACCTATACGTTCACATCAGCAGCTCTTGATAACGAAGTAAACAACAACCCTTGCTTCGACCAGTATTGGGAGATGTACTACGACGCTGTCGATGTATGTAACAACGCCCTGTACTACATCGAAAAGGGTCTGAAAGACGGTGTCATTACAGATGCTCAAGCCACCCAGTACGAGGGTGAGGTGCGTTTCTGCCGTGCCCTCTACTATTTCAACATGGTACAGATGTGGGGACCTATCCCTTACAACGATGAGCGTGTGACAGCTACAAAGACCAACCCAGTCCGCGTACCTGAGTCTGAGGTAGTGGATCACATCCTTGACGATCTGGATTTGGCTATTGAACTCTTGCCCTCCAACAATGCTAAGAAGCTCGTTAACAGCCACTGGCTGCCTACCAAGTATGCTGCAGAGGCCCTCAAGGCACGCGTAGCTCTCTTCGGCGCATCATGGCTCGGCGACAACGCCCTGTATGGCGTAGCTCAGCAGTGTGCTCAGGACGTTATCGACAACGCCGGTGCCAGCTTCTATAGCCGTTACAACGACACTTGGTCTATGGACAACAACGAGGTTGGTAAGAACAATGAGGCCATCTGGGGTGTTTACTATGCATACGACGAAGGTGTCGGAAACTGCATCCCTTACCGTTATAAGACAGATGCCAACGGTAACAACCTGACCTTCAACTCACTCATCACCCGTACCGGCTACACCCGTGGCGGTTCTGCACATCATCTGATGTTCGTTCCTACCTGGAACAACGGTAACACGGCAGACCTCGGTAACGGTGCCAAGAACGACTGTCTCTTCAACCGTCCTACCAACACGGCCTCATCTTACATCAAGAGTAAGAAGACTGGCGAAGACATCTTCGTTGCTCCATACTACTCTCCTTACAGCCGCGGCTTCACGCGCTACCTGCCTTCTCTCTATCTGTGGGAGACTCTGGCAAAGGGCCGCAACACCGACCAGCGCTTTGATGGCTCACTCGTCACCCACTACAACATCGTAGCCGGCCTCGAGGAGAACAAGCATGACAAGTATCCAAAGATGGGTCAGTTCATCTATGACGCAGCCAACACACCTGAAGCAGCTCTGGCACGTGACGGCAACTACTTCAATGCCGGCGATACAGCCATCTACTACAGCGAACTTGACGGTAACTCTGCAGAAGGCAAGGCACTCCAGGCATGGGCAAAGGACCGCTATCGCATCCAGTTCGCTTATGGTGGCGACATCCCCGTTTACACCTCTGGCGACTATGCAACAGCTCTGCCTACCTCAGCTGCAAAAGCTGTTTCTGACGTCTATGGCGATGACCGCTACAACAACAAGAAGATTGGCGGTAAGAACTCTTACCCAGGCATCAAGAAGTTCCTTGACTCTCCTTACGACGCAACCTATCTCTGCCTTGACCTCTCCTATCGCGACGGCGTTGTCTTCCGTCTCGCAGAGATGTACCTCATCGTGGCAGAGTGCCAGCTCAAGACCGGCGGCGATGCTCTCAAGACCATCAACACCCTTCGTCAGGCACGTGCCATCGAGGGCAAGGACAACTCACTGGCAGCAGTCTTCGGACAGAACAGCGTTGACATCGACGTAATCCTTCAGGAGCGCGCCATCGAGCTGTGTGGCGAATACACACGCTGGTTTGACCTGAAGCGCACTCACAAGCTGATTGACTACGTCAAGGCTCGCAATGCAGAGGCATCAGGCAACATCAAGGCCATCCACTACTATCGTCCTATCCCTCTGAGTCAGCTCGATGCATGTACCAACGTCATCAGCTGCCCAGCAACACAGGATGCTAACGGCGTTCTCCAATATAGCGCTACAGCAGACGGTATGTGGCAGAACCCAGGATACTAATTTACAGTTAGATTATCATCCATTAATCAATACAATCAACGGTGCACCTCGCATGAGGTGCACCGTTTTTCGTATGTGTCACTTTGCCACCATTCTTTTTTTTGTGGAATCGGTGTCCGGTAAATAAATATGTCTCGATACATCATAATGGACACCCTACGAAACTACCGAAAAAATATCCCTTTCACAAAATGAGGATTAGAAATTTGCAACTTCCTTCACAAAAAAACCTCTTTTCAAGCCTTTGAATCAATAAAAATGAGTATATTTGCAGCGTTGAACTAACAATAAAGCATGATGATGACGGAACAAAACACTTTCAAGCACTACGACAGCCCAGAGCAATACGCCGAGGCTTTCCAGCAGATGATTGATGCCCGCGAGAGGTGGCGCGAGCAGGTTCATGAACAAGAAGCACAGATAGCACGATGACGCTTTCTGCCGATACTCTCAACTAACGTTCGCCCTACGCACTGACGCAACTGGGCGACCTCACTTTCCGCTTCGTGACCGACCAGCAGATACACTACACCGTCGGATTCTACAAAGACACTATCTTCATGGATGATGGTGCCTACTACTTTTTCATTGATAACACCGAGCATGAACATGGTTCCTACGACCCAAAGATTCTCGAAGTGGTGACCACCATCCTTGAAGGGCTCTTCAGCCAGGAACCTACCGTCATGCTTTATATATGCGACTCCACCGACAAGCGGCAAGCCGCGCGTGACCGCCTATATCACCTATGGTTCTATGATTACGCCCGCAGTCACGAAATGACACTGTATAGTGATTCCGTCACATTCAAGAATGTCAACTATTACGCAGGCATCCTCATGCGGCACGACCATCCTCTCCACGACATGATACTCTCGTACTATCAAGATTTCTTGAAGCACGTGCCGCAATTGTACACGCTGCGAGATAAATAAAGAAAAGGTGGCCAAGGACTTGTATAAAGAGATTATATAATTCATATTCCGCAAGTAGGAAAACGCCCTGAAACATGAATAAAGGGATAAGAACGTTTGGACATAAAGCAAGCAATTTAAGATCAACAAGATCAGGGGGCGATTCTTCGGTCATCTCAGAGTGATCAGGGAACCGCATTCTATGCTAAATTCCAAACATTGATTGATATTTAACTATATATTTAACACTTGAGGAGCTAAGCTCACCTCATTACTCTTTCTATACACGTTATCGGGGTTGTATTTTACTCGATCTCTAACCATTGCCACGAGGATGTGCAGCATCTTATTCTTGATGTTGTTGTGTACCAGCAGAGGATGCTTGCCACGTTCTATGAGCCGCTGATAGTAATTGTGTACGTTCATGTCAAACTTGATTGCAGCCAGTGCGGCCTGTGACAGCAGAGATTTAATCATCCTGTTGGCAAAAGGACTGACCTGAGGCCTGCTGTTGACGCTAGTACCCGACTGACGTCCGAATGGAGCTATACCATAATAGCAGGCTATCTTCCTTGAGTCCAAATCAAATTTCTGGAAGTTGTCTGTATAGACCATCAGACACGTCGCATTCTGTATGCCAATACCAGGCATGGAGGTGATGATGTCGAAGACCTCCCTGAGTTCGTCATCAGAAGCGATAATCTCCTTGATCTTCTCGTCGCACTTGGCGATGGCCTTGTTTACCTCTGTAATAAGATGCTTGCTGGTGAAGGACATAAAAGCCCTGGCATCCGACTTTTCCTGTGTGAGCCGTTTCTCGTTTCTCCTGACCGTCAGTGCCACCTTCTGCCTGACAAGGCTATGACGATAAAGGAATATCTCTCTCAAACAAGTTAGTGAGGCACTCTGAGGCTTATGCAGTGTCATCTTGTCGTAGTTACGCATGGCGTACTCTGCAATGGCCCGTGAGTCTGCCTTGTCGTTCTTCACGCGCTGGATACCAGCTGAATGCTTGATCTTGTAGGCACACTCCAGCCACATGTCGTAACCCGAGGTATAAAGATAGTTGCTAAGCCCTATACTATACCCACCGGTATTCTCCCCGCAGAAGAGCCATGCATCTGCCGCAAAGCCCTCTGTATGAGCCTTTACCCATTTCACCAGACGACGGTAGCCCGATGTCTTGTTGTCAAAAACTTCGTGCACACTGGGGGCACATTCCTTCAATCCCTCAGCCTTAATGAGGGTCGCATCAAACTTTTCTTTAGAGAAATCGATGCCGATAAAAATTTTTTTCATACCTTTGTACCGTTTAAGAATGAAGGAATTGGCCAATAGTTGTCTGGTCTTGGACTCTAAATAGGCTATCATGCCGCTGGCATTCTATTTGGACTTTGCAACTAAGCGGGAAGGACTAAGACGGTTCATAGACTCTGAAGGACTGTTGTCCCCCGAATAGGTTCCCTTTCCTGCCGGCCTCTTCCTCCTTCTGACAACAAAGGTAAGGATTTGGCCGTGATAAAGCAAATTCTTCACTGATATATTCTATCAGAGCGCAAAATTAGAGTCCCCTGATCCCCTCCCCGAAATCTATAGGTCACCCTTAGATTATATCAAACCATTTCGTTAAACTGCATTCGTAATTCACAAAAAATTCCCCGCTGCCGCGAAGCAAACGGGGAGGCACGCTCATAGGAACAGGCGTGATTTGTTCTTTCTTTATGAGTCCGTTTATTTTACTTCTTCTTGATCGTAAACTCCACCTTTTGTATTCCGCGCTTATAAACATTGCAGAGAACAAGGCCGTAGTGCAATTTTTCACCCTGCGGCATCGATTGCTGAACGTGGGCCATCTCGCTTTCTGTAAGTATGTTCTTGAAGAGGATTGCAGAACGATTGCTCGGCACAAGGCGTATCTCATCGGTAAGCGGTGAAAGGACGTAGGCGTAGGTTGCTTGATAACGGGCACCCGCCTGCCATAGCGGATGGCTCTTGTCGAGAATGTTCTCCAAGTAGATTTGTGCATGCTTGTCAAACTCTGGAGTAGGCGTGCCGTCGGCGTATGTCACCTTGCCATCGGCATCCACAATATATTCACCACCTTTGGCTATGGCATACTTCTCTACCGGGCACAGCTGCTCATACTCTATGTCGGCCTCGCTATTTACTTCTCTCTCCACAGGCTCTGCCACCTCTTCCACTTTCTTGTCGGCGAGGATGCGTACCAGTTCGTATGTACGGTTGCTGGCATCCTGGGGAGGATTGGCCAGAATAGTCCGCTTCACGCGCAGCACGTATTCATGACCTCTTTCGTAAGTGAAGCCTTTGACTTCGCTAAAGTACAGGTTCTGCCATTGTCCCGGTTCGTCTTCCGTCATCACTTGCATACACTCAATGGGATGCTCTCCCATACTGTCGAAGAGGTCATACATAACGCCCGGTTCAGCGGAAACATTCATGATAATTTCCTTGGTAATGTCTTTGTCATCATCGTCGCTGCTGCAAGAGACGAGGGAGAAGGCAGCAAGCATCGCTAAGGCGAGTCTCCAGATTTTCATTGTTGTCATTTCTGTTATGTTTTTACTTTTATGTTCTGTCTATACAAACGTGAGCCGTCGGAAATCTTGCATCGTAGGGCGTTAAACTTTACTAATCGCAGGGTATAAAGATGGCGCGAGTCTGATTCCACATCCGCTATAGAGGCATCGCCAAACGCCGTTTCCCTAGATATAGTCTCAGCCCGCGCCTAAACGCGAGCATCAACCTTTTTCTTCTCGGGAAATATTTTGGCGAAATTTCTATAGCAAGAATCAAAAAGTCAACGCTTACTTATGTAGTTCTATGTTATGTCCTATCTGCTCATGTCATTTTAACAGGTTTCTATTATCATCGTTCTCTAACACACGCATCTGATTGATGGCAATCTGATTGAGGCGCACAAGGCGGTCGCCCTGTGGTACACTCTCGTCTATGAGAACGGCATTGATATTCTCCATATTTGCCAAGCAAATGAGTTCATTGATGGAAGCATAGTCACGAATATTCCCCTTCAGATCTGGATGGGCTTCACGCCATTGCTTGGCCGTCTGTCCGAACATGGCAACATTGAGCACGTCTGCTTCCTCTGCATAGATGATGCTGGCCTGTGCTGCCGTCACCTCTTCAGGGATTAG
The DNA here is from genome assembly GCA_017478025.1 of Prevotella sp. Lineage (GTDB taxonomy): Bacteria > Bacteroidota > Bacteroidia > Bacteroidales > Bacteroidaceae > Prevotella. The sequence continues at coordinate 45,642 of JAFVGZ010000006.1, read as the reverse complement.
GTTCTGCTTGATAGCGTCCGTGTGAATGCGATAGTTAATTTTTGAGAGTTCACGTTTAGCCGTCCAACCTAGCTGTTTCTGCTCTTCATCTTTCAGACGTTGGAACTCTCGTATCAGATAGACTTTGAACTCTGGACTTATCCACATAGCGAACTCAAAGGCAATGTCCTTGTGGGCGTAAGTGCCACCATAACGCCCTGCCTTTGAGACAATACCGATGGCATTAGTCTTCTCTGTCCACTCTTTGGCACTGAGACGGAAACGGTTCAGCCCTGCCTGAGATTTAATTATGTCGAATTCGGCACAATTAAAATTCGGATTCATCAACCGTTCCCATATTCCAAGGAACTCAATGGTATTGCGGTTGCGCAGCCAGTTAGAGAAGAAGAATTCACCATCTTTCGCCTTCAACATGTCTGTCAGGCTGATATAGTCATCTTCATTCTGCTTTATGACCGTTATCTGCGTATTCTGTACTGTTATCTTTGCCATATTGTCTGCTGTTTTACAAACATTGCGCTGCAAAGTTACTGAATTTTCATCAAAGTAGAGCAGGAATGACAGACTTTAACATGGAGCTGTGCCCCATTTTCTCAAAAATTAGCGAAAATGACATACCGATGTGACAAGGGACAGGTTTCACTGTCACGCTGAAATAGACAATAAAAATGAGGTCGTGTCTTTTACTTTCGACACGACCTCTTTTTTATCTTAATTCAACCAATAGGCGGTTGCGGATTTATATAGTTACACGTTATTTACTTTTCAATCTGTTGAACCAGACTGCGAATGTAAGCATCTGAGACGTTGCTGATTTCACTTTTGTCATAGACAGTCATCAGGGTGATTACTACTTCATCTTCTGTAACCTGATTAACATTGTACGTGATGACGCGTGCTCCACCACTTTTACCTTTCCCCTTTGAGGCAATAGTCATTCTGTTCTTATAGGTATGATGTCCCAGAGGCTCTCCGCCAAATGGATTACGCTCAAGTTCATCAAGGAATGTATCGTAGTCATCCTTGAATGACTTATATTTTCTTTTCAAGTCCTTTGCCAGGCGCTGAAACTCTGCGAGGTATTAGATTGTTACCTTCATTGCATGTTTGCTTAGTCATTAAACAAAGAACGTGCGTCATCATACACCCCACCTGCATGAAGTTCCTCAAAGGCCCGGGTCAGAGTATCCTTCACCATAGCCTCTTGCTGCTTGACTTTTTTGATATCTTTGTCTCCTCTGGCTGCTTCAATGAGCCATTCACCCAGCCAACGCTGGTTGCTTGCAGAGAGCGACAGGCCTTGCAGGTAGCTCCATAAGTTGTTAAGTGATACTGCATTCATATTTATTTCATTTTTGCAACTTGCTGCAAATTTACACAATTATTTTCAAACGGCAAGCAAAAAGAAGCAAAAGAATGATGGCAAATTGCGCAATAGTCTTGACTGTTGGATAGCGGAATGGGCTTGTGAGAATTTTTCGAAGCGGTTCGGAAACTTTTCCCGATGGGGGTTCGGAATGTTTTTCCGAAGCCTTCGAAATTAGCGTTTTCAATATGATGTTCCTATTTCGTAATTAGAAAACGCCCTGCGCTAACGAGTCCAATATGATGTGCTCGCAATATGCGTAAAAGTGAGTACATCATATTGAACGCTCTACATCCGAAACTTCAGTTATGTCATTTTATTTGTTCAGCGAGCATCCACACGGGGACGTGGGCGTCCTCGCCCGCGATGCCGCGTAGGCGGCAAGTATTACAGATACTGTCCCGTGATGCTGTCGGGGCAGTTTTTGATGTCCTGCAGGGTGCCGGTGGCGACGATGTGGCCTCCTTCTTCTCCTCCCTCGGGGCCGAGGTCGATGATGTGGTCAGCAGCACGGATGACGTGGAGGTTGTGCTCGATGATGAGGACGCTATGACCCAGTTCGATGAGCCTGCGGAAAGCTCGCAGTAAGACCGCGATGTCGCGGGTGTGGAGACCGGTGGTGGGCTCGTCAAAGATGAAGAGGGTGTGGTCCTGATGCTCCATGGCGATGTAGGTGGCGAGCTTGAGACGCTGGTTCTCACCACCAGAGAGCGTGGAGGAGTTCTGACCAAGGGTGACATAGCCCAGGCCTACCTGACGAAGTGCCTCAAGACGGCTGACAATGGCGCGGAGGAGAGGGGAAAGTGAAGAGTGAAGAGTGAAGAGTGAAGAATCAGAAGTGAAGAGTGAAGAATTGGAAAAGGTCGAACTTTTTTTGTCGCGGGCGAGGACGCCCACGTCCCCAGTTTCGGTCTCGGCTTCGGTCTTGGCTTCGGTCTTGGCTTCGGCTGTTCCGTTTGGCTCTCCCTCCCCTAAGGGAGGGTTGGAGTGGGGCTTTTTCTCAGGGGAGGCTGGGAGGGAGCTTGGGAGGGGGCAGGAGAAGAAAGCGATAGCTTCGTCAACGGTGAGGGCAAGGATGTCGTTGATGTTCTTGCCTTTGTATTGCACATCGAGGACATTGCGCTGGAAGCGCTGGCCGTGACAGACGGGACACTGGAGCGTGAGGTCTGCCATGAACTGCATCTCGATGGTGACTTCACCCGCTCCCTTGCACTCTTCGCAGCGCCCTCCCTCGGCATTGAAGGAGAAGTGCTGGGCGGTGATGCCGAGCTGCTTGGCGAGCTGCTGCTCTGCCATGAGCTGACGGATGAGGTCGTAGGCCTTGATATAGGTGGCGGGGTTGGAGCGCGTGCTGCGGCTGATACTGTTCTGATCAACCATCTCCACATGGCGTATGCTCTTGATGTCACCCTTGAGGGAGCTGTAAGGGCCCGGGGTGTCTGTGCCCAACCCGAGGTGGCGTCGCAACGCGGGATAGAGGGTGCCGCGGATGAGCGATGACTTGCCGGAGCCGCTGACGCCGGTGACGATGCAGAGGCAATGGAGGGGGATGGTGACGGTGACGCCCTTGAGGTTGTTGAGGGTGGCACCGGAGATGGTCAAAGCCCTTGAAGGGAGGGGGGCCGGAGATTCCGGAGTTTCCGGTTTTTCCGGAGTTTCCGGGGAGGCAGGGCTGCGGGGCGGCCCCTGGTAGATAACGGTGCCGCCATGGGTGCCTGCTGCGGGACCTATCTCGATGATGTGGTCGGCAGAGCGTATGATGTCTTCGTCGTGCTCTACCACAACAACGGTATTGCCGATGTCACGCAGTTTCTTGAGGACATGGATGAGTCGCTCGGTGTCGCGGCTATGCATGCCTATGGACGGCTCATCAAGGATGTAGAGGGAGCCGACGAGGGATGAGCCGAGGGCGGTGGTGAGGTTGATGCGCTGGCTCTCACCGCCAGAGAGAGTGTTGGAGGGGCGGTTGAGGGTGAGGTAGCCGAGGCCTACGTCAAGGAGGTACTGCAGGCGGCTCTGTATCTCCTTCAGGGGACGCGCTGCTATGGGGTCTTTGGCAAGGGTGACGGCATCGGTGCCTTCCTGGGCCAGGGAGTCAATCCACTCAGCAAGGCGGCTGACAGGCATGGAGACGAGTTCGGTGATGGTCTTGCCTGCCACGCGGACATAGGAGGCCTCCTTGCGCAGACGGGTGCCGTGACACTCGGGACAGACAGTCTTGCCACGGTAGCGGCTAAGCATCACGCGGTACTGTATCTTGTACTGGTTTTCCTTTACCATGCGGAAGAAGTTGTCGATGCTGGCAACTTCGTATTTGTCTCTTCCCCTGTCGCAGGGCAGGCCGTGCCATAGCCAGTCTTTGTGCTCCTGAGAGAGTTCGGCGTAGGGGGTGAAGATGGGGAAGTTGTCTATCTCTGCACGCCGTATGAAGTATTTGAGCCATTCGCCCATCTTCTCTCCGTGCCAACACTTGACGCAGCCGTCATAGACGCTGAGTGAGGGGTCGGGGACGACGAGACTCTCGTCTATGCCGATGATGTTGCCGTAACCCTCACAGGACGGACAGACGCCCAGGGGGGAGTTGAAGGAGAAGAGACCCTCGGAGGGCTCTTCGAAGGTCATGCCGTCAGCCTCGAAGCGGGAGGAGAAGTCAAGTGAAGATTGAAGAGTGAAGAGTGAAGAATTGGAAGTGGTCGAACCTTTTTTGTCGCAGGCGAGGACGCCCACGTCCCCAGTTTCGGTCTTGGCTTCGGGCTCAGATTCGGTATTGGCTTCTGGCTCGGATTCGGTATTGGCTTTGAGGCTCGTAGATGGAGAGGGGGAAGCTGGATGGTCGTTGTCGGGGAGGACTACGAGGCGGCATGCTCCGCAGCCTTCGTAGAAGGCAGTCTCGGCGGAGTCGGTGAGACGCGAGATGGTCTCGCTGCTGTCATCGGCCTTGAGACGGTCGATGAGGAGGAAAAGGGATAGTGAAGAGTGAAGAGTGAAGAGTGAAGAATCTGGAGTGGAGGGTGAAGAATTGGAATAGGCCGAACCTTTTTTGTCGCGGGCGAGGACGCCCACGTCCCCTGTGTCGGAATCGGTCGCGGCTTCGGTGCTCGTTGATGGAGAGGGGCTGGAGGATTTCAAATCTGCCTGAGCGGCGAGGACGCCCACGTCCCCAGCTTCGGGAACCCCTGTTGTTTCCGTCTCCTCCCCCAAGGGGGAGGTTGGGAGGGGGCTGTTAAGGTATTCTGCTATGGATACGATCTCTCCGTTGATGTAGAGGCGGGAGTAGCCTTGTTGGATTTTGGCTTCGAGTTGTTCGCGGAGGGTGCGGCCAGAGGTGAGGATGACGGGGGCGAGGAGCAGGATTTTGGTGCCGCGGGGCAGCTGAAGCATGGCATCCACGACATCCTCTGCGGTGTGTTTCTTTACCTCCTGCCCAGAGATGGGTGAGTAGGTCTTGCCGATGCGGGCAAAGAGGAGCTTAAGGTAGTCATAGATTTCGGTGCTGGTGCCCACGGTGGAGCGTGGATTGCGTGCTATGACCTTCTGCTCTATGGCTATGGCAGGTGGCAGTCCGTCGATAAAGTCACAGTCGGGTTTGCGCATGCGTCCCATGAACTGACGGGCGTATGAGGAGAGGCTCTCCACGTAGCGGCGTTGCCCCTCGGCATAGAGGGTGTCGAAGGCCAGTGAGGACTTGCCGGAGCCGCTGACGCCGGTGATGACGACAAACTTGCCACGGGGTATCTGGAGGGATATATTCTTGAGGTTGTTGACGCGGGCACCACGCACGCTGATGAATCCTTGTGATGCGTCAGCGCTGCGCCCAGTGGGGGTTATTGTTTTCATTATCGTTTATGTTATCCCTGCGGGGAAACCGCAGGGCACTGTAACTCGTTAATAGGCAGAGGGGAAGCAGGGCACTGTAACTCGTTGCTATGGAAGGGGGCTTTATTTTCTTCTGATGTCTTTTATTCCCTTGATGGTGCGGATTTTGCGTATGAGGGCCTGGAGCTGAGTGGTGTCGGAGAGGCGAACGGTGATGAGGGCTTTGAAGAGACCGTCACCGGTGTCGATGTTGAGGTTGCGCAGTATGGCGTTGCCCTCCTTGGTGAGCAGGGATGTGACGGTGCTGATGATGGAGATGTCATCGTTGCCGATTGCCTCTAAGGTGATGTCATACTTGGACTCGCCCTTGCCGCTCCAACGTGCAGGGACAATGCGATATCCAAAGCGCTGACGAAGGGCCGGGGCATTGGGACACGACATACGGTGAATCTTGATGCCGCCAGAAACGGTGACGAAGCCGAAGATGTTGTCGCCATAGATGGGGTTGCAGCACTTGGCAAGGCTGTAGTCAATGTCTTTGAGGTTGCGGTCTATGACGAGGACATCGTTGTCCGTATAGGTACGCAGGAGAGAGAAATTGGCAGCAGAGACGGGGGCCTGCTCAATGGCGCCCTTCGCATCGCCCTCACGGAGGGGAGCGGCATTACGACCGGTGTTCTCTTCCTTAGGGGCGGCAGGTGTCTCTCCACGCGCAGCGGCTTCCTTGGCCTGCAGCTCGTTGAGGGCTTTCTTTATCTTGCTCTTGGCATGAGAGGTCTTGACGATATTGAGCCAGTCATGACGGGGACGCTGCTGAGAGGAGGTCTGTATGTGTATGGTGTCACCGGAATGGAGTTGCTCGCGTATCTGCACGCCACGCCCGTTGATAGTGGCACCGACGCATTTGTTGCCTACCTGGGAGTGTATCTGATAAGCGAAGTCGAGGACCGTTGCGCCCTTGGGGAATTTGCGTATCTCGCCCTTGGGGGTGAAGACATAGACCTCGTCCTCATAGAGGTCACCACGCAGACTGTCCATCATCTGCATGTCGTCACCAGCCTCGAGAGCGGTACGGATGGCAAGAAGCCATTCGTCCATGCCGCCTCCGGCATTGACACCTTTGTAACGCCAGTGTGCTGCGAGACCGTGTTCCGCCACCTCGTCCATACGCTCTGTGCGTATCTGCACCTCCACCCATTTGTTCTCAGGACCGAGGACGGTGATGTGGAGTGATTCGTAACCGTTGCTCTTAGGCACGGAGAGCCAGTCACGCAGGCGCTTGGGGTTGGGCTGATACATGTCGGTGACGATGCTGTAGGCCTGCCAGCAGTCCATCTTCTCACGCTCCGGCGGGGAGTCGAGGATGACGCGTATGGCGAAGAGGTCATAGACCCCCTCGAAGGGGCAACGCTGCTTCTTCATCTTCTGATAGATGGAGTGGATGGACTTGGTGCGCCCCTTGATATGGAAATGCAGTCCTGCCTCCTGCAGACGCTGACGTACAGGCCCTATGAAGCTGTCGATGTAACGGTCACGAGCCTGCTTGGTGGAGGCGAGCTTCTCACGGATGTGGTAGTAGGGCTCCGGGGATAGGTATTTGAGGGAGAGATCTTCCAGTTCGCTCTTTATGGCATAGAGCCCAAGCTTATGAGCCAGCGGTGCGTAGAGATAGGCCGCCTCTGCCGCCACCTGCTCGCGTGCCTTGAGGTTGTCGGTGTCGCGTATGGCCCGCATGACGATGAGCCTGTTGGCTATCATAATGAGGATTACGCGCATGTCCTCGGCAAAGGAGAGGAGGAGGTCCCTGAGGTGTGAGGCGTGTGTGGAGATGGTGGGGTGCTGACGGTATAGCTCCTGAATGCGAAGAAGTCCGCTGAGGATGGTTCGCGGCGGGGTGCCAAAGAGCTGCTCTACCCTATCGAGGGGCAGGAGCCCGTGGAGCACAAGGGGTGAGAGAACTGTGGCTATGAGGCCGTCGCGCCTTAGGGACATCTCATCTACAGCGAGCAGACCTGTCTGGAGAGCTTTGATGACGGGATGTAGGCCAAAGGCATCACGGCTGTTGAGACTGCTGTGGTCGGCATGAGGCGATGAGGCGGGAGGGACAGCACCACCCCTGCCCTCCCCAGAAGGAGAGGAATAACCCTGCGAGGTGACGGCATGGGTGTCAGCAGGCTGATCCAGACTGATGGCAGGGAGCAGCAGATGCCGCAGTTTGTCTTCATCGTCGGGATGAAGATGAATACCAGCCTTGAGACGCAAGGCATTGACGAGATCTATGGCGAAGGCTCGCTCGACTGGAGTCAATTCATAATTCATAATTCACAATGAATAATGCAAAATTCATAATACCCCTCCTGCTCCCCCCTAAGGGAGGGAGAGTTATAAATGAAGTGGTTGGATATTGTTTATCACAGGCGAAAATGCCCACTGCCCCTGTTTAGCCGGTCCCATTTATCACTCCCTCCCTGGGGAGGGTTGGGGTGGGGCTGAGCTTTTCCGAAAAAACCCTCATACAGCGGGGAGAGATGGAATTGTCTTGTCGCGTATGAGGGTTTTCGTTGGGTATTGAATGAATGAAGTTATTTTTTCTTTACAACTTTGGCTTCGGTCATTACGCCCTCGATGTATAGGCGAACGATTGCAGGCTTGCCATTGGAATGAACTGTGATGGATTTACGGAAATGGCCAGGTACCTTGCCCTTTCCGCTATAAGTGACGTTGATGGTTCCTGTCTCGCCTGGACGTACCGGTGTCTTGGTGAACTTAGGAACGGTGCAGCCACATGATGCTACAGCCTGGTTGATGATGAGAGGTGCATCGCCCGTGTTGGTGAAGGTGAAGACACACTTCTGAATAGGGTTATCCTCAGAGAATTCACCCCAGTCCCACTCATTTTTATCAAAAGAGATAACGGGGTCGGCCATGCCGGTAATGGTCATGGCGAGAAGTGATAGAAGAATGAATACTTTTTTCATCGTTGTATAAAGTTGTGTTTATTTGAGATTACGTTTATTTGAGATTACGTGTCTGTTATGTCAGTTCAAAAAGCTGTGAGGGCGTTTTGCGTTTCAGCACATCGACGAGGAAATCCTTTCCTGGCAGGATGCCGTATGAGGCAAGTATCTGTTCTACGGTCTTCTGTGCCAGGATGGGGTGGTTGTTCTCTTCGCTGAGATGGCACAGCCACACGTGGCGTAAGGCGGGAGTGGCATAGTTGGCGATTGTCTCGGCGCAGACTTTGTTGGAGAGATGACCATTGCCTGACGAGATGCGCTCCTTCAGGTGTTGCGGATAGGGCCCCGTGCGAAGCATCTCCTCATCGTAGTTGGCTTCAAGGACCAGATAGTTGGCCTCTCCGATGTGGTGCTGCATCTCCTCTGTGACATGTCCCACATCAGTCATGAGGCAGAACGTGACACCATCAATGTCTATGCGATAACCTATGTTTCCGCAACTGTCATGAGGCACGGGAAAAGTCGTCACGCTGAAATCGCCGATGGTGTAGTGCTGACCCACCTCTATGATTTTGCAATTGTCTGCGGGGATTTTCCTGGGAACGCAAAAATTGCGCATTATGCCCTCATGAACCTCCTTGGATGTATAGACCGGAATGTTATACTCAGTACTGATCACCCCCACAGACTTGATATGGTCAGCATGGTCGTGAGTGATGAGGATATGGTGCACACTATCCAAGCTGAGACCGTAGTTGTAGAGGTGTTTCTTTATATTTCGTATGCCGACACCAGCGTCTATCAGTATCGCGTCGTTGGCAGTCTGCAGGAAGTAACAGTTACCGCTGCTTCCACTGCCTATGGACAGAAATTTTAGCATTTTGGGTTTATATTTTGTGCAAAAGTAGTATTTTTATATGGTTTATCAAAAAAAAACTCGTACTTTTGCACAAAATTAACAGAAATGCATACACTCACAGTATATAAGGCAAGCGCGGGAAGCGGCAAGACATTCACTCTGGCAGTAGAGTATATCAGGCTGCTGCTGGAGGAGGCTCACGGCTATGACGGCATCCTGGCAGTGACCTTTACGAACAAGGCCACAGAGGAGATGAAGATGCGTATCCTCTCCACGCTCTATGGACTGTCACACAGCCTGAAGGAGAGCGAGGGCTATCTGGCAGTGCTCATGGAGGAGACGGGGCTGGAGGCAGCAGAGATAAGGCGCCGAGCAAGGGTGATACTGACATCATTGCTGCACAACTACCATTACTTCAGAGTGCAGACGATTGATGCGTTCTTTCAAAACGTGTTGAGAAACCTGGCTAAGGAACTGATGCTGACCGCCAACCTCAGAGTGGGGCTGAACACGGAACAGGTGGTGGATCAGGCCGTGGATGAGATGGTCGATACCGTAGCCGATGACAAGGAACTGAAGCAGGTCGTGATGGACTATGTCAACGACAACATGACTGACGGCAAGAACTGGAACGTGATAAGCCAGATAAAGTCCTTTGGTGGCAACATCTTCAAGGAGCACTTCAAGCAGAATCGACGCAGGATGGAGAAGGTGTTTGAGGATGATAAGTTCTTTGACAACTACAAACGCACGATGCGCAACATAGTGACCGAGACGGAGAAGCGCTACAGGGAGCAGGGCGAGGCGGCGATGCAGATACTGAGCTCGCACGGGCTGGGACTGGAGGACTTCAGCAGAGGCAAGAGCGGCGTGATGGGGTATTTCGTGAAGCTGGCACAGGGGAACCTCTATGACGTGCTGAACAAGACGGCCTCTGACGCTATGGAGGATGCGGAGAAATGGGTGAAGAAGACACACGCGAGGCGTGGCGAGGTGATGGGCGTGGTGACACAGGAACTGCTGCCGCTGATGCTGGACACGGAGGCACACAGAGCCCAGGACGCACGAATGGCACTATCGGCAAAGAAAACCCTGCAGCATCTGAATGACCTGAGGCTGCTGAAGCGAATAGAGATGGCGGCACACGAGCTGAACGAGGCGGCACAGCGCTTCATGCTGAACGATACACAGAGCCTGCTGCACGACATCATAGAAGAGGGTGACGCACCGTTTATCTTTGAGAAGATAGGGGCAAGGCTGGAGCACGTGATGATAGACGAGTTTCAGGACACGAGCGTGGTGCAATGGAGAAACTTCAAGACCCTACTGAGAGAGTGCATGGCGCAAGGGAAGAGCAACCTGATAGTGGGCGACGTGAAACAGAGCATATACCGCTTCAGATCAGGTGACTGGAGATTGCTGAACGGCATAGAGCGAGAGTTTCGCAAGGATGAGATAGGCTTTGAACCAAAGCGAACGAACTACCGTTCGGAGAGAAACGTGATAGAGTTCAACAATGCGTTCTTTGAGGCCGTGGCGCATATCGAGGTTGAGAATGTAAGACAATTCTCGGAAGAGAGAGCGGAGGAGCTGAAGCGCGCTTATAGCGACGTAGCACAAGAGATACCCAAGGGGAAGGAACCACGGGGACATGTAGTCATGGAGTTAATGCCCTTGAAGGGAGATGACACCGCTGCTCCCGTAACAATGGAGGAGAAGGTTGTGATGCGCGTGAAAGAGTTGTTGGAGAGAGGGGAACGCCAGAGGGACATAGCGATACTGGTGAGAAGCCGCAGGGTGATACCCGAGATAGCTAAGGCCATAGAGAGCTGCATGGACGAAAAGGGCGAGAACGGAAAGGGAAGAATAAGAGTGGTGTCAGACGAGGCTTTCAGGCTCGACTCTTCGAGGACGCTGCAGTGCATCGTCAGCGCCATGCGACTCCTGATACACCCACAGGAAGCACTGTCGCGAGCACTCCTAGAGGGACTCTGTGACGGGGAGGTGCCAGAGGCTTTCACTGCACAGTATAACTCGCTACAGATGATGACATTATACGATTTGAGCGAGGCATTGCTAAAAACATTCAAAAAGGATGGCGAGGATGCATACGTGTCAAAATTCTTTGACGAGATAAGGGACTACTGCGAGACGAACCTGCCCGTGACCGAGGACTTCCTGCGTGAATGGGACAGCGACATCTGTGGCAAGACAATTGAGGCAGCCGAGGAGGACGGTATAAGGATACTGACCATACACAAGAGTAAGGGACTGGAGTTCAAGCATGTCATCATACCCTACTGTAACTGGACATTCAATCCCCCACAGGGAAGTCTGATATGGGCGGAGCCTACGCTGGAGCCGTTCTCACAACTGCCGATGATACCGCTGGAATGTGTGAGCGCAACATCGCTCGAAGGTACAATATATGAGGAGGACGGCTATGACGAACAGGTGCAGAAGATTGTTGACAACCTCAACCTGCTCTATGTGGCAATGACACGAGCCGGGGAGTCACTCTATGTAATCGGTGGACGCGGCAGCAAAGAGGGGAACCGGTCCAGAGCGATGGAGGAAGCAATCAACTTGATGCCTGACTCGATAGGAAAAAGTGAACTGAGGATAGAGGGACGTGAGGACACATCGCAAGCTCTGAGAATAGAGTATGGCGATGCAGGCGAGGCGGATAAAGCAGATGACAACAAGAGCTGCAGTAAAAACCTATCAACCAAAGAAATAAGCAATATTACTCATAGCAAAGCAAGAAATGTATTCACTACCGTCCCGACAGCCGTAACAGTCAAGACACATTCTTACGAAAACACCGCAGAGTACCGACAGAGCAACGAGAGTCTGCGCTTTGCCGATGACTCCATAGACAACCGTGACAGGGAGAGAATGATAAAGATAGGAATGGTGATGCACCAGCTCTTCTCCTCTATCCACACCCTGGATGACGTGGAGCCCATGATGGAGAGAATGGAATTTGACGGTATGCTCTATGGCGAGGACATCACACGCGAACAGCTGCAGGAACACCTGCGCCGCGCCTTTGAGAACAGCCAGGTGAAGAGTTGGTTTGACAAGGGGTGGGACGTGTACAACGAGTGTACCATCATAACCCCCGAGGGCGAACAGAGACCAGACCGCGTCGTGACAAACGGAACGGAGACGATAGTAGTGGATTTCAAGTTCGGTAATCCGCACCGGGGCTACGTGGAACAGGTAAAGAGATACATGCAGCTGCTGAGAGAGATGGGACTGCCTGAGGTGAAGGGCTACCTGTGGTTTGTAATAAAAGGAGAGGTGGTAAAGATAGAAGGATGAAGACATTTCTGGACATAGTAGTAGAAGACCTGCTGAAGAAGAGCAATGGGCACCTGGAACACATGACTGTAGTGTTTCCCAACAAGCGCGCATCGCTGTTTTTCAACAAATCGCTGCAGGAGCAGGTCAAGGGGGCGCTGTGGAGCCCTAAATATACCACTATCAGCGACCTGCTGCGCACACTCTCGCCATTAGCGTTGGGAGACCGCATACAGTTAGTGATGGAACTGCACAAGACGTATGTGGAAGTGACGGGGCTCAAGGAAACGCTGGATCAGTTCTATGCCTGGGGGGAACTAATGCTGACAGATTTTGACGATATAGACAAGCACCTGGCTAATGCGGGACAAGTGTTGAGACTGGTGACGGACTATCATGAGCTGGACAGCGTGGACTACCTGACAGAAGGGCAGAAGGAGGTGCTGAAGCGATTCTTCTCGAACTTCACAGACGGGCATAGCAGCGAACTGAAGAGCAGGTTTCTCAGACTGTGGAGCAAGTTTCATGAGATATACTCTTGCTACAGGAAACACCTGAGCGATATGGGACTGGCTTACGAGGGCATGATATACAGGGATGCCGCAGAGAGACTGAAGAGCGGGGATGGGACCGGACTGCCCGGAAATGCTGACGAGACCTTCGTCTTTGTGGGCTTCAACCTGCTCAATGAGGCGGAAGAGACACTGTTTGACTACCTGAACTCAGAGAAAAGGGCGTGGTTTTACTGGGATTTTGACGATTACTATATGCACGGCTCAGAGGCAGGAATGTTTATAGCGCAACACATGAAGCGCTATCCGAACATGTTGCCGCTTGACCATGAAGTATATCGGCGCTTCGAAAAAAAGGAGAATATGACATTCCTCTCAGCCCCCACAGACGATGTGCAGGCACGATATATAGCGCAATGGCTGACACCGGAGCGCATTGCAGCAGGGAGAAAGACAGCCATAGTACTTGCCGATGAGGGACTGTTGAACACCGTGCTCTATTGTCTGCCTCCAGAGGTGAGGCATGTGAACATCACAACAGGCTATCCGCTGGAGAAGACACATATAGCATCGTTCGTAAGACTGTACGTGGCATTGCTGCAAAAGCGAGGGCTGACGCTACACGCAGTAAACAGCGTGCTGAGACATCCGTATGCCCAGCTGTTGTCGCCAAAGGCAGCGGAACTGATGGAGAGGCTGAACAGGGAGATCATCTACTACCCCACCCTGGAAGACGTGGCAGCAGATGACACGCTCGCAAAATTCTTCGCTCCGCTGAAAGACGCACAGGACATCCACGAAATAGGCCAACGTCTGATGTGGGTAGTGAAGACCATCGCTATGACCGGAGAGGTGAATGAGGGTGATACAGAGGCGCTGTACCGCATGTATGGGCTGCTGAACAGGCTGGAGAACCTCTTCAGCAAGGAGGAGAACGCAGGTTCGCAAAACCTGATATACCTGAAACTGCTGCAGCAGATAGTACACCTGACAACGGTGCCGTTTCACGGGGAGCCAATAGAAGGCATACAGATTATGGGTATCCTGGAAACAAGAAACCTGGACTTTGACCACCTGCTGCTGATATCGTGTAACGAAGGAAACATACCGGCACAGGTAAATGACAGCTCGTTCATACCACACGCAGTAAGAAAGGCTTACGGGCTGACCACTATAGATAATAAGGTAGCCATCTATGCGTATCACTTCCACCGACTGATACAACGGGCAGGAGATGTGACCGTGACCTATAACAGCTCTACTGAGAATGGCAGACAAGGAGAGATGTCACGCTTCATGCTGCAACTGCTGGCAGAGAGCGAGCTCTCGATAAACAGGGGAGTGATGGTGGCAGCACAGGAGATTGACACTACCCCACTGACACGAGTGGATAAGACACCTGAAATGGTGCACACCCTGATAGAGAAAGGCAGAATCTCACCTTCGGCAATGGGGCGCTATCTGAGATGTCCTGTAAGTTTCTATTACACATACATCAGAGGCATCAGGGACGATGACACCACCGATGAGGAGGAGATGAACTCACAGGCCTTTGGTAACATTTTCCATAAAGCGGCAGAACTGGTCTATGGACCATTTGCGGGGAAGGAGGTAACCTCACAATATCTGAAAGGACTGCTCGAGGAGAAGGGTCACATCACCTTGCAACGCATCGTGGACAGGGCGTTCAGAGAAGAGCTGTTCAAACTCAAGGATGACAAGCGACGCATGCCCCGACTGGGAGGACTGCAGGTGATAAACCGCGAAATGGTGATAAGGTTTCTTAAGGATTTGCTGACCTATGATCTGAAATCCACACCGTTCAGAATGATTAGCGCAGAGCAATGGTGCGAAGAGGAGATTGAGGTGAGCACTATCGAAGGACCTCAACGATTGAAGGTAGGAGGTATCATAGACCGACTTGACGAGAAAACAGAGAACGGGCAAAGCACAACGAGGGTAATAGACTATAAGACAGGAAAATACTCACGATTGGCTATGCCGTCAGTGGAAGACATCTTTGCCCCGAAGAATGTAGCAAGACATAGCGGGTATTACCTGCAGGCAATACTCTATTCCTGCATCATAAGCAGAAGAAAAGCCACCGATGGGAGTCAGAAAGTTCTGCCGGCATTGCTCTATGTGAACCAGCTGTTCAGGGATGACTATTCGCCACTGTTACCCATTGACGGTAAAGCCGTCACGGACGTAAAACCCATAAGGGAGGAATTCATGGGCCACATTCGCAAGCTCATTGAGGAGATACTGAATCCGGAGGTTCCCTTTACGCCCACACAAGACACAAAGACATGCACTAACTGTCCATATAATACACTTTGCAAACTAAATGAATAAACCAAACTGACATGAACATGAAAAAAATTTTTGCTTTGGCTGTAGCACTTCTGTCGCTTCAGCAGTTATCAGCAGAGGATTACTCCAGTTACTATACAGGGCTGCCCATAGAGTTGCAGCAAGTCCAGAGCCCCACCATTCCTGACCGCAGGGTGAATATCAAGGACTACGGCGCCAAGGGTGACGGACTGACCGACTGTACCGAAGCCATACAAAAGGCCATCAACGATGTAGCAAAACAGGGCGGTGGTCACGTGGATGTGGATGCTGGAATATGGGTTTTCTCTCCGCTGAAGATGAAGTCTGGCGTGGATCTGCACCTGAAAAGGAACTGCATACTGCAGCTCTCAGAGAATCGCAGCCTCTCTGTGAAGCCAGGGGCGAAGAAAGCCTCGTTTGCAATCTCAGGTTCCGACTTGCACGATATTTCCATTACAGGAGAGGGATTCATTGACGGCAATGGCGAGTTCTGGAGATATGCCAAGAAAAACAAGAACAGCGATACGGAATGGAAGGAATTTCTCGCTATGGGTGGCACGCTGAATGAGAAAGGTGATACGTGGTTTCCCTTCAACCTGAAACATCAGGAAAACATTGCCTCCGACATGATGCAACAGGAGAAAATGAGGGTAAACCTTGTGAGATTTGACCGTTGCGAGCGTGTGATGCTCAAAGGAGTGACGCTGCAGAACAGCCCAAAGTTCCACTTTAGCCCCAATGACTGTACTGACCTCATCATAGACGGAGTGACTGTACGCTGCCCCTGGAATGCACAGAACGGTGACGCCATAGACGTGGGCACATGTCAAAAGGTGCTGATTGTCAACAATGTGATTGACTGTGGCGATGACGGTATCTGCATGAAAGGTGCAACAGGCGACGATGCTGTAAACCATAAGGCTAACGAAGACATACTGATATGTGACAATACCGTATTTCACGCACACGGAGGCTTTGTGATTGGCTCAGAGTTCTCTGCCGGTATGCGCAAAATCGTGGTGTGTCGCAATACATTCTCAGATACTGACACAGGTCTGCGTTTCAAGAGTGCTGTTGGCAGAGGTGGCGAAACAAAAGATATTTACTGCTACGACATCGTGATGACAAACATTAAGGAAGAAGCAGTAATCTTTGAGACATCCTACGCCGATAATGCCGTAAGCGTAGATCGCAGCAAAGGCTGGGGCGGAGTGAAATGGGTGCCAGACTTTAAGGACATCAACATTTACAACGTAACATGTAACAGTTGCAAGACTGCCATCAAGTCTGACACAAGTGGCGGAATGATACATGACATCAATATATCCAACTCAGTATTCTTCTATACCAAAGTTGGCACAGATATTGATAAAGGCAGCGATGTAAAGCTGAATAACGTAACATTAAAGACATATTAGATTTCAAAATGAAACAAGAAGTTCCCGTGTTGCTGCTTACGGGCTATTTAGGCAGCGGAAAGACTACGTTACTGAACCGTATTCTGAAAAACGAGAAGGGTATCAAGTTTGCCGTAATTGTCAATGATATCGGCGAAGTAAACATTGATGCCGACATGATACAGCAAGGAGGTGTCGTGGGACAACAGGACGATTCGCTCGTTGCCTTGCAGAACGGATGCATCTGTTGTACCCTCAAGATGGATCTTGTAAAGCAACTTGATGACATCATCTCCCTGCAACGCTTTGACTATATTGTGATAGAGGCCAGCGGCATCTGCGAGCCGGCCCCGATAGCACAGACGATATGTTCTATCCCAAGCATGGGAACGCAGTATTGTCAGGGAGGCACGCCACGCCTGGATTGCATCGTTACCGTCGTTGATGCGCTGAGAATGAAAGACGAGTTCGGATGCGGAAAATCATTGCTCGGAGCTAAACGCGATGAGGAGGATATTGAAAACCTCGTAATACAGCAGATAGAATTCTGCAACATCGTGCTGCTTAATAAGGCTTCGGAAGTAACACCCGAGGAATTGGAGCGCGTAAAGCAAATAGTACGCGCCCTGCAACCTAAAGCAGAAATCATTCCTTGTGACTACGGCAACGTTGATTTTGAAAAGATTCTGGGCACGGGAATGTTCAACTTTGATGATGTGGCTACATCTGCCGCGTGGATTAGCGAGATAGAAAACCACCAGGGAGATGAAGAGGATGACGATGAGCATGAGCATCATCACGATGTAGATGATGACGATGAGCATGAGCACCATCATCACCACCATGATGACGAGGACGAGGAGCATGAGCACCATCACCACCATGATGATGAGGATGATGAGCATGAGCACCATCACCACCACCATCATCACCATCATCACGGCGAAGGAGAAGCCGAGGAGTATGGCATCGGTTCCTTTGTGTACTACGCACGCAAGCCTTTTGACATCACCCGATTTGATGACTTCGTAGCACGCAAATGGCCTAAGAATATCATCAGAGCCAAGGGTCTATGCTGGTTTGAGGATCAGCCACATCTGTGTTACATCTTTGAACAGGCTGGCAGACAAGTGCAACTCCAGAATGCCGGACAATGGTATGCTACGATGCCTGAAGAGGAGCTGAGACAATTCCGCATAGACAACCCCGGAGTGAATCGTGATTGGGACGAGGAATATGGGGACCGTCAACAGAAACTGGTCTTTATTGGTCAAAAGCTGGACAAAAAAGCCATCACAGCAGAGCTTGATTCTTGTCTGGTAGATTGGCAGAAATAAGTATATGACTCCCGTCAAAGAGGGTGGTAGCAAAAAGAAAAGTGCTGCCACCCTCTTTTATTTTCAGACGAGCCCGAAGTTTGTCAACGCTCTCCGGAAAGTTACGCACGGTGAGATTGGCCTGCTTTATATTCTTAAGGAACGACTTAAGGCCTGACTTAGAGAAATCTGATGTCGCCGTAATGACAAACTGTCTCGCAGGCACATGTGGAATAGCCTCTGATCCAATGAACAGATGACTCATGGGATGCAATTTTCGCAATCCCCATTTTGCCGCAAACACATCCTGCAAACCTGCCTTCTGTATGCTCGCATTGGGTTCAAAAAGGTATAATCCCGCAGACAGAGGTTCCGTCATATATTCCACTTTTCCGTTCCCTTTAGCACTCCCGTCCCCCTGACATTCGCAGACAAAGTCAGCATCAGGCGATGCAAGATTTACGCAATGCAGAGAGCACTCAACATTCTTAGCTGAGGATTTCAAGACGAAGAGCAACTCCTTACACTCGCCTTTGAAACTGACGACATGCACTTCAGCAATATATCTTAACTGCCTTAGTGCCTGTTTAATATCGAGCATCGGGGACAGTTTTACTATAACGCAATCCGACAGTTCCAGAAGTTTATCCTGCAAGGAAACCACATCTGGAGTACAATCGCTGATAGCAACAATCTTGCGTCCCGCTCCGTCGCGCCGCGCTGGGTCAAGATATAAGATGTCACAAGGCTTATTTGTTGTGTCTATAACATCTATTGTATCAAGGAACTCCTCAGCAGAGCAACACGTCACGTCTGCCTGCCCCAGCCCAAGAACAGAAAAATTATGCAGAGCAACCTTACAAAGTTCTTCCTGTTGCTCCACATATAATGCTCTGCGGAAACGACGTGCCATGTAACTGAAATCCACACCGAATCCACCTGTCAGATCTATTAAGGTACCTATCTGCTCTCCCCTACCCTTTCGGTCTGTATTCACACTGTTGCTATCTATGTTCTCTCTATTACCATATAGCAATCTTTCTGCAAGCGATGCCTTATACAGAGCAGTCGCTTCGCTGGAACATTGTTCCATAGACAGTCGTGGCGGATACCACAAGCCATCAGCTTTCGACCATTCCGGCAGTTTTTTGCGCGCCATTTGCCAGCCTTCTATCTGGCGCAGCGCCCAACGAAGATTTACACCGGGAGGTACCGCCCCCAGAGCCAACCGCTTCGTATCATCATTGCGGTGAGATGAGATATATTCCTCAGTTGTCATATTTCTTGACTGCCTGGACTTACTGGGACATCTTCTTTTCCTACTGCTCCAGCAGTTCCTTGAACGTCTTTTTCTTGTTTACATAATACCTCCAAAGGATAGAGATATCCGATGGCCCCACTGGTGGACGTTTTTTTGCTTTCTTCTGTATGCGCTCGTGCTCTTCGTCAAACTTCTCTTTCCATGCGTTGAAATCACGACGGGCTCTCTTAATGGCCCGGAAGTCACCCCAGTGAAAAGTAAGGAGCATCCTGAGTTCTGCCAATCTGTCAAGCCATTTACGTGCTGAAAGAACTTCTGACCTGCACAGCGGAGCGGCAGAATTGCTTTCGTCAGGCAAATTCTTATAAAGCATCGTCAGATTATTGCGGAAGTTAAGGTACGTCTTGCGGGGATTACCATGCGGCAATGTCCCTCCTCCAAGATGATAAACCTTGCTCTGCGGAATACATACTACGCGACGCCCCATGAGATTCAGTCTCCAACACAGGTCTATCTCCTCATTGTGAGCAAAGAAGCGACCGTCCAATCCTCCTGCAGTCCAATAGTCAGACGCGCGGATCATAAGACAAGCTCCTGATGCCCACAATACATCTGTGACATCATCATACTGTCCTTCGTCATTCTCAACAGCTCCAAACACCCGTCCACGACAGTAGGGATAACCATACTTGTCTATAAATCCGCCACATGCTCCTGCATATTCAAACATCTGCGGGTTATGGTCACTTAGCAGTTTCGGCTGGCAAGCTGCGACATCAGCATGGCTGTCCATATAATCCACCAACGGTGTAAGCCAACCCTCCTCCACGCGAACATCGCTGTTCAGCAACAGGTAATAGTTATCTTTGCCCAGCACAGGCGCGTCAGCCTTGCGTGGCTTATGTCGCAGAGGTGACTTGAAAGGAGTCTCAGTAGATATATCGTGAGCCTCCAACACCTTGAAAGCATTATTATATCCATTGGCAAAGCCCCAGTTGCGCGACAGACGGATAGTACGCACATCCGGAAAATCACGCTCCAGCATGTGCAAAGACTCATCGGTCGAAGCATTATCAGCGACTATTATATCAGCTCCGCTCGAATTCTCCACAACGCTTGGCAAGTATCGCTGCATCATCTTGCAGCCGTTCCAGTTCAGAATAACTATTGATAGCATATCATTTTGTCCTTTCCTAAATGTTTCAGCCTCACAGGCATTATCTGGTTTTCAAGGATTGAGGCATCTTCTCCGTCAGCAACACGCAATCCAACCCGAATATAGTTGTCGGTAAATCCATGCACCACTCTCCCGTCAGAGGAACTTTCAAACAGCACCTCGCGTACCTTATTATTATATAGGGCATAGAATTCTTCCGTTTTGCGGTCTGAAAGCTTCAGCAACAGATTACTGCGCTCCTTCTTCTCCTTATCGGCTACCTTCAACGGAATTTTCAACGCTGCCGTTCCTGGACGTTCACTGTATGGGAACACATGGAGCTGACTTACCGGCAACGAATCAAGAAACTTGTAAGTTTCATCGAAACATTCCGCTGTCTCACCTCGGCATCCTACCATTACATCTACTCCGATAAAAGCATCAGGCATAGCCGACTTGATGTGAAGTATCTTATCACGAAACAACGACGTGTCATAATGGCGGTGCATCAACATCAGCACCGTGTCACTACCACTCTGCAAGGGAATATGGAAATGTGGCATAAATGCCCGGCTGTGAGCACAGTATTCTATCAGTTCATCAGAGAGCAAGTCCGGCTCCAGCGATGAAATGCGGTATCGCTTGATACCCTCCACCTCATCAAGTGCCTTCACCAAGTCGAGGAAACTCTCGTCAGTAGATTTTCCGAAGTCACCTATATTCACTCCTGTCAACACTATCTCATGCCCCCCCTCTTCTGCAGCCTGCCTGGCTTGCGCTACTAAAGACGCAATGGTGGGATTTCTGCTATTGCCGCGAGCGAAAGGTATGGCACAATATGTACAGAAGTAGTCACATCCATCCTGCACCTTCAGCCAATAGCGCGTTCTCTCTCCGCGTGAGCACGACGGCACGAAACTGCGAATATCTTTTACGCGCTGTGTCACATGAGTTTCAACAACTGCGGTTTTCGCTTCCCCTCCACTCTCCTGTGCGCTGACCGGAGCCATTAGCCTGTCAGCGAGAAACTGCAATATCTCACCTTTCTCATTACTTCCTACGATGAGATCCACGCCTTCTATTCCCGCGACCTCCTGTGGAGAGAGCTGAGCATAACAGCCCATAACTATCACAACAGCCTTAGGGTGCTCTCTGACCATCTTTCGTATCTGCTGGCGGCACTTGCTATTTGCTGTCTCCGTAACGGTACATGTATTGATAAGACAAATATCAGCTTGTTCTTTCTCCGTTACAGTACTGACTCCACGCTCCTCCAACATGCGTGCCACCGTTGAGGTCTCCGAGAAATTCAACTTACATCCCAATGTGAAGTAAGCTGCCTTTTTTCCTTGAAAAACAGAACTGTCAATCAATCTATTTTGTATTAAAATTCGACAAGTGTTGCAAAGTTACTCAAAAAATCCAACATAAACAACAAAAAGAGACAAAAAGGGAGCATTTTTGGCATTGTGAACGCACACAGCAAAATTTTAACATTTGTTTATCTTAGGCTAAGTGTCACATCTATAACGATTTACGAAAAAGTTACATAAAAAGCCTAAAAAAAATCTTAAAAAATGCTTGCGGGAATTGAAAAAAGTGCGTAACTTTGCAGCGTTTTAATTAACAAAGATTGTTTTACAGATTAAA
Organism: Prevotella sp.; assembly: GCA_017478025.1. Taxonomy (GTDB): domain Bacteria; phylum Bacteroidota; class Bacteroidia; order Bacteroidales; family Bacteroidaceae; genus Prevotella. The sequence goes on along the minus strand of JAFVGZ010000006.1, from coordinate 23,712 downwards.
AAAGCTTAGAAAGAAATGAAGAAATTAGTATTTATGTTCGTAGCTATGGTTGCTATGTCAATGGTTTCTTGTGGTGACAAGACTGCTCAGGCTCCTGCAGAGGACACAGTTGATACAACTGCTGTTGACACTGTTGCTGCTGACACTGTTGCTGCTGACACTGCTGCTGCTCAGTAATCATACAACGCACAAAGTAACAAGGTTTACGGACCACCGGAGAAACAAGGTTTCTACCGGTGGTTTTTTTGTATATTCAAGTTTCAGAAGTAGATATATTGCCCTTCTTGCGCGCCGTAGTATGTAACTTTACATCACCACTTGAGAAACTTGTTTGTTCCTCTTCATTATCATTCCTTCTCATAAGAAAGCTTACTCTAATGTTTGCTCCTTTGTCCAATTGACAAGATACAACCTTTCTGTAGCTCTGGTGAAAGCTGTGTAAAGCCAATGGATATAGTCGGGAGTAAGCATATCGTCGGTCATGTAGCCCTGGTCTATATACACATGTTGCCACTGCCCACCCTGAGCCTTATGGCAAGTAACTGCATAAGCAAACTTTATCTGCAGAGCTGTATAGTAAATATCTTTCTTCAAGGCCTTCAGCCGGTCAGCCTTTCGTGGTATGTCTGCGTAATCTTCCATCACCCCATCATATAGTTTTCGTTGCTGTGCGGCTGTAAGTGCAGGCGATTCACTTTGCAGACAATCCAGAAGCGCCGTCATATCCAGCTCAATATCATCATAGTCAGGAAAACGAAGGGTCAAGTCTGCAAAGTGGAAGCCGTAAAACTCACGCACGTTTCTGATGCGACGAACGATAGCCATATCGCCATTTGCTATAAATGCCATCCCCCCCCGCTCATCATTTCCCTTCGACTCATTGCCCTTGTCTGACGTCTCATTATCAAAATAATGATTCTTCACTATCATTATACGGTCACCTGAACAGAGTTCGTCTTCCTGATCCAACACGCGCGCGCGTATTCCATTATTATATATATTGGCACGCTTATTCGAGCGGGTAATCACCACTGTCTCGTCTTGGCCCACCTTATAATAGCTTTCTGCAAGAGCATCAATAAGGTCGCTACCGTTCAGCGACACTATATCGGCAAAGCCATTGAAGCGTATGCGCGGTAACTCTGTAGCGCTGTCATGTGTGATGAGCCGTCTTATCCGCGTAGCATTCCACAAGATGCCCGAAGCCTCTTCCTGTCTCACCACCTCGTTCAGGTCACATTCCAACACATCCAGTCCATAGCACCCCAACACATTGCTGCGCAACGCAGGAGCCTCGTCCTCACCTACAGGCGGCAACTGGGCGCTGTCTCCGATAAGGACCATACGACAGTTGCGACCAGAATAGACATAAGTTACGAGATCATCTATCAGTCCGCCTCCGTTACCATTAAACATTGGCATCCCCTCTGTCGGAATCTGCGGCATAGTAGAAATCATAGAGGCCTCATCGACGAAGAATACTGTATCTGTATGCAGATTTATGTCTAAGGAGAAGTCGTCGCTAAGGCTCTTCTGCCTATATATCTTCCTGTGAATAGTCGTTGCAAGATGCTGACTGTTCAGGGCAAGCACCTTTGCCGCACGTCCCGTAGGAGCCAACAGTACGACACGCTGCCGCAAGGACAGAAGTGCCTGTACTATAGCCGCTACAAGGGATGTCTTTCCCGTGCCGGCAGAGCCACGAAGTATCATCGTAGTCATTCCCCGTTCGGACATTAGGAATTCGATGAACACCTGAATGGCATGTTGTTGGTCTTGCGTCGGAGCGTGCCCGAAGTGACTCTGTATTATGTCTGAAAGTTGTTGTTTGCTTATCATATCTAAGAAAGAAAACCCCGATACCAAACATCATACAAACATGTTTCGTATCGGGATTTATTTTGCAGGGAAAGTTGTATTCCCTTATATGCTCCCCTACTCTACTTTGAGAAGATACCGGGGACGTTTATTTTTTAGAAGAACAGATAGCGATTATCCTTCACATTTGCCTTCTCATAGAGACCCTGCATGAAGCCAGAAGCAATCTGCCTTGAGCGCTGCTCCATCTTCTCTTCATACACTTTCTCGTCAAACTTGCCTGGACGATTCTTCTTTGCTGTTACGGTGAAGAAATATACACCGCCGTTGCCCTTTACAGGCTTTGCCACCGAAGCACCCTGCTTTACTGCAGCAATCGCGCCGCTGAGTGCAGGCTCTGAGCTGCTGGTGAGCTGTACGAAAGCAGGTGCTGCGAATGTCACCTGATCCAGCGTAGCAAGCTGCGCACCCTTTGCCTTTGCCTCAGCAACATTCTTCACTCCCTGCAGCTTTGCGATGAGCTTCTCGGCCTTCTTGTCTTTGAGAACCTCCTGTCTTACATTCTCCTTTACCAATGGATCGCTGATGTCACGATAGCCCTTTGCATGAATCTTGGTGAGAACCATAACGAGCAGGTTGTCATTATCACCACACTCATAGAGTGGAGACACCTCATTCTCCTTAGCCTCGAAGACCCACTTCAGAGCCTCATGCGTGCCGTGGATACGTGCCACATTGTGCTGTGAAGACATTACATCGGTCAGGTCCATAACCTGATAGCCGTTCTTCTTTGCATTCTTCTCAATGGCATCCAAGTCGCGGCTTTCTGATACGAACTGTGAGAACTTATTGTAAGCCTGGCTGTATGTCTCCTTAGAGAAATCGATATTCACCTTTATGACTGCTGCAACATATTTTGTGGTAAATGCCTTGCGGTCTGTTACCTTTATAATAATGTCGCCACTGGAAACAGCCAGCTTGCGAACCTCGCCTGCAGACATAGTGTTCAGAGCATTAAGGTAGTCCTTCTGATCAGCGCCTATAGATGAAGCGCTCTGATACTGTGATGTTGTAATCCACTGCTTCTCGCCGCTCTGACCATACTTCTTAGCCAATGCCTCCCACTGTGCAGGATCAGCATTGAGCGCCTTCATTATAGAGTCAGCACGAGTGTGAGCTGCCTCTACGGTCTCACCACCTACCTGAATAGCAGTAAACTCAATAGAGTCAGGCAGTTCCTGCTTTGAGAAGAGGCGTATAGCATTGAGAGTGTTATCCTGTGTATTCTCCTTCAGCGCTGTTGTAGAGCCTACAGCCACAGAGTCAAGCTGCTGCTGTATGTCGTATGGGAAAGCTGTCTTCAGGACGGGAACACCAAGATATGGCACATTGCTGCCAGACTTACGTACAACCTCTGATGGGTCAGCTGCCGCAGCAAGCTGGTTTACGAAGTCCTGTGTCTGCTTGTTCAGCGCAGCACGGTCAGCAGCAGAAGCGTTAACCTTTACAGACACATACTTTATGTCGCGTGTCTCATCCATCTGCTTGTAGCGAGACTTCAGCTCGTCATACTTTGCCTTCAGATCGCTCTCCTCTATCTTCACGTCCTTGTCGTTGACAGAAGAATATGGCAGAACAGCCAGCTGTACAGAAGCCTCGCTGCTCTCCTCGGTATAAGCCTGCTGAGCCTCAACCTTGTTTGACAGGAATGCAGAGCCGAGCAGAGCCTGATACTTCTGCATCAGCAGCTGCTGGCGCAGAGTCTTCTCCATAAAGTTCCAATAGTTGTATATCGTACGCATCTGCTCTGCCAACTGTGGGTTAGAGGTCTGCGCCTTCTTATACTCTGAAAGGAACTGCTTCAGCTGGTTAGCGTCAAAGCGACCTGTCTGCTGATTTACGAACGGAGTCTGCATGAGCATCTGGTTAGTGCCCTCGTTCAGGACGTTGCGAATCTCATCGTCCGTAACGCGCAGACCTACTTTCTTTGCTTCCTCACTAATCAATGAAGACTGGATGTACTGGTTCCACACCATGTCGCGTACCTGATTGAGCTCATCCTCGCCCAGGTTCTCGCGACCCTGCTGCATCTTGATTACGTCAAGATACTCGTCAACCATTTCCTGAAACTCCTGATAGCTAATCTTCTCACCGAGTACCTCCGCAATCTGCTGACGCTCTGTGTTCTTTGTTGACTCACAAGAGCGGAAGGCCTCCTCAGCAATAAAGGCAAAGAGACCCAGACCGATGATACCGACCAACAGGGCTCCGTGATTTCTGATTTTTCCTAATGCTGCCATTTGATTTTTTTGTTATTTTTTGTTTTGTTTTTATTCAGCTAATCATGCCTATTGCACGCACGCGCCTGAACCTATTTTGTTCTATTCTACACACTTGCGCACAAAAACGCTGCAAAATTACAAAAAATATGGCTAATAACCAAACTTTTATCGAAAAAATATAAGTCAAGCACTCTGGAGTTCCTTCCCAAATGTATGAAGAATCTCACGCAACTGCTGAATCCTTTGCTCACTGGGCTTTGAAATTCCGTAGATATAGCGCGCTAAGAGACTCTTATTGATGCCCAGATAGCGAGCCACTTCAGACACATTCAGCCATGGGAAACGACGAAACATCGCAGCAACCTCGTTCTGCTCGTTAGGTTCTGAAGTCTCATAGAAACTCGAAATGTGCATATCAGCATCCAGAGATTCCCACCTTATGGCCATCCCATCCTCATCTATCGTAAAATCATTACGTTGCTCCATCGTAGCTTCTTCCAACTCCGGATAAGCCTTCAAAGGACGACTAAGCACCCGACCTTCGTTCGTTCTCATGTAGATACGGTTCCCATCGAACCATAAATTCTTAATCTTCTCCATAGTCAACATCGTTTTAATGTAAGCAGTGTTGGCATATTCTCCTTTTCGTGCAAAGATAGGTATAATTTTTTATACCTCCAAAGATTTGGACGACTTTTTCATTTCTTAAAATGATTGTGACAAAAAAACGGCACAAGCCCTGCGGAATAATGGGACTTGTGCCGTTGATAGTTTATACTCACTTAGTTATAATCGTGGGCGTATGCAGGTTGGCTTGTATATTCGTCATGGAGGTCTTCTATACCTTTTTGGACATCTTCCTGGGTACCGCCTCCACCAGATCCACCAGTGGCCTGCTGAGTGATGGTGAGAGCAACCCTGTCACCTGACGAGGCTGTGACTGTAACAGTCACTTTACGCTCCTGCCCATCCTTATTCTCCTCATACCCAATCTTCAATGTCGGGGCACCGGAAGAATAGTACTCACGTGTAATGATCAGCCAAGAGGGAGTACTGCTGACGCTGCTTACTGCCGAACTCAAGTTCGATAATGTCACTGTCATTTCTCCTCCCGTTGCAGGCAGCGTGACAGACTGGTTGTAGGTCTTTGGAGTATAATTACCACCACCGTTGCCGCCGCTTGTATTACCGCCATCATCACCACCGCCACATGCGGCGAGGACGAAAATGCTCAATAGAGCTACCAGATATAATTCTATTCTTTTCATAATGTGATTACTTTTCTTGTTACTTTACCATTACTTTCTTACCATTCTTTATATAAACGCCCTTCACCGTAGGTTTAGTGACGCGACGACCTTGCAGGTCATAATAGACAGCATCGGCTTCTACGTTATCATCTCCGCCTACCATCTCTATTCCTGTAGCCTCGCCTCCAATAGCAAATCCACGAGTTGACGATGACGACTTCGGAACAACCAACCATGCCTTGTGTCCTTCTATCTGGAACGGAGCACCATTCTGAGCCCCCCAGTACCATCCAAAGACATTGCCCAAATTGCTGCCAGACTGCCCATAGCTCAGCTTATAGTGGTAGCCGTCGCCAGTGGTGGTCATAGCCTCATCGCTGCCGCGAAGTAGATTAGTGCCACTGTAAGTTCCCGCGTTATCCGAAGCCGTCAGCGTGTAAGTGCCGGCACGACGTGAACTGTTGATGAGCATTACTGGTACATTTTTAGGAATGACACTGCCCGATAGCTTCTGATACGTTATTTTGCTATTGCCAACCCCAGTTACCACCTGGGCAGAAATCCCTGAGGGCATCGTAAATGCCTGTTCTGAATCATAAAATGTAGCATATCCATCTGCAGACATCACAACATCTATATCGCGTGCTTTCACTTCAACAATGCAGGTAGCGGTATATTTTCCATCTACTTTGACGGTAATAGTAGCCTTGCCTATAGCCTTGGCCTCTACTATACCACGAGAGGAGACAGACACAATCTGTGGATTGCTTGATTCGAATCCAATATTCTCACAACTACTCTTATCAGGCATGAAAGTTGGAAGCAAAAGGTATTTAGAGCCCGATGACATTTGGTGAGTGGTCTCCTGCAACGACATTCCAGTTACATGGTTAAATGATGTCGCAGACATGATGCACACAGGACTTGTCTTTCCTTTTGTCGTGCCATCACCCAATTCTCCGCTATCATTATCTCCCCATGCCCAAAGAGAACCATCGTTCTTGATTGCAAGGGTATGAGTCCATCCCGTTGCAACCTGTGCAACGTTATCCATAATTTTGACTGGGCTCAAACGCCTCGTGGTAGTTCCGTCACCCAATAGTCCGTACAAATTATTACCCCAAGCCCAAAGTGTTCCATCTGTCTTTATTGCAAATGAAGAATATCTGTTAGCACTAATATAAGAAACGTTATCCATCACTTTGACAGGCTTTAAACGATTCACTGACGTGCCGTCGCCTATTGAGCCGGCATTTTCACCCCATGCCCAAAGAGACCCATCTTTCTTTAAAGCAAGAGAATGGCGCCAACCTACAGCAACATGAACAACATCTTCCATAATTTTAACTGGTGTAGTTCTGTCGGTAGTCGAACCATCGCCTAATTGTCCATACTTGTTTTGGCCCCATACCCATAGTGAACCGTCTTTCTTAACAGCAAGATAGTGATTATCTGCAGCATATTCTGCTACGTTGTCAAGTATGGCTTCATTAGTATTGTGATTATATAATGTTCCATCAGTCTTCACTGCTTGGTTAGCACTCGCCACAAAAGCGGCATCATCCATCACCTTTTGTTGTGATGTTATTTTATCACCCCATTTACCCCATTTCCACAGGGTTTTGTCTGTCTTGATGGCACCGGTGAAAACATCGCCTGCACAGGCATATATCACATCATCCATTACTTTGACTGGTTTTAGGCGGCGTTTGTCTGTACCGTCCCCCAGTTGCAAATCATAGTTCGCCCCCCATGCCCAAAGTGTGTTATCAGACATAAGTGCGATGGAATGAGATATGCTGGCGGAAACTTGTATGGGAGTTGCTTCAAAACCTTTCCCGATAACCAATTTAAGCTGCATTTCTAAGTTTGGTTCGCCACTATTATCCATTACGGCATTCTCTGGAATGGTCAGCGTATATGAGCCAGCTTCAAGTTGGTTATCGGGCACAAAGTAGAGTTTTCCATCCTGCACTATTGACAATCCCGTAATGGTAGAATAACCTTTCGCCAATTTCAATTCTCCAACATTAACACCTTTGCTGACATCTTTGCTGAATGTAACAACTGGAATAAAGAACGGAGTTTGTTCTTCTGTTTCCGACCAAGATGTCTTCACGGTAAGCGACGTAATCTGGTACTGGCGAGTAAGCACACCACTTGTCTCATAGTTGCTACCAGTTGCTATCGCCTTCAGCGTGGCACTCTTTGTGAGAGTGATTTGCCCCGTATATCGCGTGCTGCTCGTCGTTGGGGTGGTGCCATTGAGGGTGTAATAAATGTCGGCATCACTCTGGCTGGCTTTCAGGGTTATAGTCTTTCCCGATGCATAGAGGCCAGACTCTGTATCTGCCGTAATAGTCACAGGTCCTTTCTCGACTGTCACCACACACTCAGCAGACAGATTGTTGTCCGTAGTGGCTGTGATGGTGGTTTTTCCGACGTTCTTTCCTGTCACCATACCTCCAGATATTGTGGCTACATTTTCGTTGCTTGATTTCCACTTGATTGTCGCATACGCATCAGATGGTGTCAAGGTGGGAGAAAGCGTAACAGATTCACCGACTTTAGTCTTAGAAGTGGAAGGCAATGAGATAGCCGTCGGAGGATTGCTGATAACTGTGACCTCACAATACACAGGGGGGCCGACAACAGGGTCAAAGGTAATTGTCGCGCTCCCCGGTCCCACCGCGGTCACCTTTCCGTTTTTATCAACGGTGGCGACGCTTTCCCGATTAGACTCCCAGGTCATCTTTGGAGCTCCATAATTAGAGCTGTTGTATGACCTTTGAAGTTTATATGTGAGTTTCTCTGTCTTGCCCACAGGCATGGATAGCTCGCTCTTGCTCAGTGTAGCATTGTTACTTTTGAACGAAACGGAGTATGTCGCAGTCCTCGTACCTGTCTGCATGTGACCATTCCGATAGTACTCATATCTGTAACTACACGTCACGAGTGAAGTCTCATCAAAATAATGATTAGGATAGATAATTGCTCCTGCTTCGTCATGACTGTCAAAGGAAAGATTTGGGTTGCTCACATGCCATGTGGCACTGGCAACATAACCATCGTATGGCGGATCTGGAATACTTAGGAATTGCGGTTCGTTATACTCTAAGTAATATTGGGCATGAAGGTTACACCATGCTAAAATACAGCCCAAAAAGGTTAAAATGACATTTCTTCTCATTTGAGATGATGATATAAAAGAAAAAGGCGTCAACCATTCGATTGCTTGTTCTTCCATCGGGTTACCGCCAAGTGACCTATTACGTAAACAAGCAAGAATAGTTCACGCCTTATGGAGACGTGAACCTTCCAAACTGCTTGCTCTCACGTAATTGAATATTTGGCGGTATTCGATGGAAGAGAACAAGAGCAGAAAGCTCAAGTTATATTAAAAAACAAAGAACGGGACGACGCACAATTTCGTTTGGTTAAACTTTGTTTGACTTTTCTCGCGACCCAGCCAAATGTGCAAGCACTATGGCATTCGCTGCTCGAAAAGTTTGTAATTGTGTTAAATCCCTGTTGGGAGGGCGGCACCTGGTGCCTGCAGTTCCCTAATGTTTGTCTGTACTGTCTGGTTCTTATTGTAATGGTTTTAGTGGTTAGTTACTATTATTTAATTCTCTATGAAATTCTTCTAATTTCCGCACTTCTACATGTGGGAATGGTATAGATGCCTTTTCTCTTGGTATCAAGAACAATGTACTTGCACATACCTCTTTTTATGTGGTGTGCGCATGTGCTCGTCGGTCCAATCCGCCACTTTCTGTTCTGTAAGAGTACCGTCTTCCCAAAGACGGTCTATCTCTTTTTGGAGACGGGTGTTTAAGAACTTCACAATAACGGACTTTAGTTCCATTATGTCCTCTTCCTTATTGACACAAGAGAGAACATTCAGAAGTTCATATTGTGCAGGGTTAATAACAGAATTTTGCATTGAATAAAGGTTGACCGTTTTTTGTAATTATAATTTGTGTCTCTGCTGCAAAGTTACGATTAAGTTTTGAGATATGCAAGAAAAAGAAAAAGAAAGTGAAGAGCGAAGAGTGAAGAGTGAAGAATTGAAAAATATTTTTCGGATTTCTCAAATAATTGAAAAAAAATTATTACCTTTGCACGTGAATAGAATGCCATTTCATTTTTTTATTTGCAAGTGAGCATGCAGGAGATTTGTAAGCGGTCATGCATGAATTGTCCTAATACGGCCTAATGAAGGCTAATGAGGAGATACACGGAAATGGCAGTTCAGAACGCTTTGATTATCAGAGCGTTGCAAAGGCAGGTCTTTTACCGTCTAAAAGACCTACGATTACCTCCTAAAAGACCTACTATTACTCGGTAAAAGACCTACTTTCAGAGCGTAAAAGTTATGCTATCGAAATGCGGCATCAAAATCCGGACATTCCATGTTCGAAATGTCCTATCCCTGAATGCCTATGAAAGCGGCATTAACTTATTCTGGTTATCTTCACCAATTCAATCTTTGTCTTGGTGTTTTTGAGTATCTTCACCTCCCAGTTATCAAAAGTGATAACCTCGTTGAGCTTCGGGAATTTCTGGTATCGTGCCAGTATCAGTCCACCAACGGTTTTGTACGCATCGCTTTCGGGCAGGTTGATGCCGAGTATCTCGTTGACGCGCTCTATCTCCAGTCGTGCAGAGATAAGATAGCCACCGTCATTTGTTTGGCGACATTCGTATCTCACCTGGTCATGCTCATCCTCTATCTCGCCGATTATCTCCTCCACGATATCCTCCAGGGCAACGATGCCGCTGGTGCCGCCAAACTCATCTACCACGGCAGCAAGGCTCACCTTCTGCTGCATGAGAGTGTGGAGCAGCTTGTGGGCTGCCATCGTCTCAGGCACAAACGGCATCTGGTGAATGTGTGCCTGCCACTCTTTGTCGTTCTTGATGCGGAATAGCTCCTGAGAGTGTATGTAGCCTATGATATGGTCTATATCCTCGTCATAAACGATAATCTTGGAGCGTCCACTCTCTATGAATCGCTGGCGCAACTCAGCGAGCGAGTCGTTACGTTCCACAGCATTAATCTCGGTTCGCGGTATCATGCAGTCGCGCACCTTAGTATCAGATAGGTCGAGGGCGTTTTGGAATATGCGCACCTCAAGGTTATCCTTGTCGCCATCGGCTTTTCTTTCGGCATCCTCGCTGTTCTTGCCTATACTTTGCTGCACCAGGTAGTCAAGATCCTCCTTGGAATACTCCTCCTTTTTCTCGCGGTTTGTGGTCGAGATGCCAGCCAGCCTCAGCAATCCCTTGGAGAGCTGTGAGCATAACTGCGAGAGAGGGTAAAGGATGACGTAGCACATCCATGTAGGTATGGCGAGAAAATTAAGAAGCGTGTTGGCGTTGTTCTTAAAAATCATCTTGGGCAGATATTCGCCTGTGAAGAGCACTATGATAGTAGAGACGATGGTATCTGCCGCCACGCGTGATGATTCTGAGAGTTCATAGAAGAGGCTGTGGTCTAACAGGCGCGCTATGAGTATGCCGTATATGACGAGCGCTATATTGTTGCCCACCAGCATAGTGCTGACAAAGGTGTTTGGGTGACGATAGAAGAAGGCAACAATGCGATGGTTTATGCCGCCATTGCTACCTGAATTCACCTCGGCCAGCATACGGTTGCTTGAGACATACGCAATCTCCATTCCCGAGAAGAATCCCGAGAAGAGCAAAGTGATTATGATGCTTGTTATTAACACAATGTACTATTTACTATTTACCATGTACAATGTACAATTTAGCTGGCGCGATGAAGTGTTGCAGTAATCAGAATTTGTTAATTCGTTAATTCGTTAATTCGTTAATTCGTTAATTCGTTAATTTGTTAATTCGTTAATTCGTTAATTCGTCATTTTGTCCTGCGTGGCTGTGCCGGAGCTCGTTTGGGGGTGGTATCGACAGCTGTGGTGTCCTTGCCCTTAGCATTTTTCTTGTCTGCGTCCTCTTGCTGGAACGAGCCCTTGGCCGTAGTGACGGAATAGTGCTGCATTCGCTCATCGCTTGTGAAGCGGTTGCCCTGCAGTTCCCTTTCTGGTGTCACGACGCGCGAGAAGAGGTTGGAGTAAAGCTCATGCCGTTCCTGATCCCAATACAGTTCCTCGCTATTGAAGCGCAGACCATCTACGGTCTTGACACGCACGTTGCCTATGAGGTGCCACAGTTTCTGTACGGTATAGTAATATGCGGTATCTGCCTGTATGTATGCCTCGGGGTGGAACTTCTCGTCAAACTGCTCCATGAAGATGCCTCGAGGAAATATCCACCTTGGCGGATTGACCACTTCGTTTACCATCCACCGCTCAGCAATCATGCGATATCTCATGACCCCCGAGTCGCTGATGAGCGTGTTGACGCCATAGGTACGCATCATCGGTACGGAGTCACGCTCATTGATGGCGGGAGCTGTATGTTCCTGAGGCTCAGAGCAGGAGGCAGCCACAAGCAGGGGCAGCAGCAACAGGAATTGCAGATGCCTCGCCCACGATGTCACGCAAGCATCACGGAGAACGGAGCGCTTGCTCCACCATGTAGCGCAAGCGTCACAGAATGCAGAACGAAAAATAGAAAACTGAGAATTTCCCATTTATTCAAACTTCCACTTGGCAAACCAGCGTTCGTTGAAGGTCATACCAAGATTTAACATGAAGCAGTTTTCCTTTAGGAGTGAAGAGGATGACGGACTGTTGTTAATCCATCTCACGCCTATATTGAGCATCGAGCGATTGTTATACAAATTGATGATAGGCAGACCTATTCCGGCGCTGACAGAAATCTCCTTCGGACCGTCGTAGCTGTTCACCTTGACGTATGGCGTAGCATAAGAGACACCTGCCCTATACACTATACGGTCTCCGAACCTGCGGCTCTGAGGATTGCGTACATACTGTGCGCCGAGATTCACCTTATGGCGATCCATCATGCGGTCAGTAGTCTCGGCCTTAACGCCACGAGAATCCACATAATCTCTCACATGCACGGAAGAGCCACGATAGTACGAGTAGTCCAAGCCTATCAGGAGTTTGTCAGCATGCTTATAAGAAAGTCCCGCAGCAAAGGAGATAGGGATATTGTAAGCTCCAGCAGCCGTATAGCTTGTGGTATCTATCACACCGTCCTGAATGTTCGAGGTTATTACATAACACCAAGGGTCCTTTGAGAGGTTATTACCCGGAGTGAATGTACCACCAATAGTTATCTGGTCATGCTTATTCAGATTCAAGCTATATGAGGCACCTATGTCGAATGTTATGTTCTTCGTCTCTACGTAGTAGAACTTCATGAACGATTTCACATAACCATCTGTATATGAACTGGTAACGAGGTTTGAGATGTTACCCCACATATAATTCAAATTCAAACCGACCGAGAAATTTTTGAACGGCTGCACACCAACTCCGACAAAGACCTTATGTAGTCCGCCCTCACCTTCATAGGTATTAGTCTGCTCTACCGGTTCGGAGGTGACAGACGGAATTACATAGTCATTCATCTTGGTCGTCTGTTCATAGTTATAACCTACATTCGTATAAGGCAAGATACCGAATGCCACGCCTATGTTTTTCCAAGCGCGAAAAGCACCTACAGCATATTCGAAGTCGGCATTGTTGGCATTTTTCCTCTTTCCATTCTCTTTGAAATTGGTCTTTTGCATTGACATTCCGATATCAAAGATAAACGTAAGAGAATCGACAGAGGAATATGAAGCAGGGTTTAGTGTGTTCACCTGATTGTGCTCACGAAAAGCCACACCAACGCCGTTCATTCCGCGTGACGCGCTCTGAGATGCATCAGCAATACGTCCGAGACCGTATTGCGAGTAGGGAGAGTTAGTACCACTCTGTCCCATCACGGGAAGAGCGAGTATGAGAAGAGCAATGAAAACTATATGTTTTTTCATCGAAAATGACAAGTTATTTTTATATTTGGCGCAAAATTATTCAAAAAAAATGAAATAAACGAATGATTTCTCAGAAATATAAGTTATTTTTGCACCGTGAAACGAATTATTTTGCTTTTTCAAGTTTTTTTAATATGTATTGTCACGCAGCTATGCGGTACCATAGAGGCGTGTGGTCAGGAGCAAACGCCTGCGGTTTCCGGCACCATGTACGACAGTATCGAGGTGTCGCTGCTCACGTGTCAGCCCCACGATGAGGTCTATAGCCTCTACGGACATACGGCCATAAGAGTGGAAAATCCGGCAACGGGAGATGACATGGCAGTAAACTATGGTGTCTTTGACTTCAACACGGACAACTTTGTGCTGAAGTTTGTCTTTGGTCAGACGGACTACATGATGGGCATCTTCGACTTCGAGGACTTTCTGCTCGAATACAAATACTGGGGCAGCGGCGTTTACCAGCAGCACATAGACCTCACCGCAGCAGAGAAGGCCGTATTCATGCATCGCCTGGCAGAGAACGCCTTGCCGCAGAACGTGGTTTATAGATACAATTTCTATTATAATAATTGTACCACGCGCGCGAGAGACATCATTTTCTCCTGTCTGGACAGCATAATAGCGCCACAAAGGGAAGGCAGGCAGACTTTCCGCCAGCTGATACACACGAAAAACGAGGGACACCTGTGGTCACGCTTCGGTAATGACATACTGCTTGGCGTGGGGTCTGACAAAATGGCAACACCCGGGGAAGCGGAATTCCTGCCTGAGGTGCTGATGCATGACTTCGACTCCATGCTTGTAAAGCGTAGCGATGGTTCGGTCAGAGCCCTTGTAGATACTGCGTTCTGGGTTCTGCAGCCAGGTGTCCCGAGGGCTAATACCGAATACTCTAACATTCAGATTACTCCATCCCAATGTGCCTGGGGCTTCCTGTGTGTCATTTTGGCATACTTATTGATATCTATTGCACTATTGCGCAAAAACGGCGTGGCAGCCTGCAAGTGGACCGGAAAAGTGGATTATGCCATCTGTTGCCTCTATGCCGCAACGGGCCTGCCGCTCATGCTCATGCTCTTCTCGGAACACCCGACGGTAAGCCTTAACCTGCAGATGCTGCTATTCTGCCCGCTATGGTTCCTGACGGCATTCCCACGCAGGAAAAACCTGAGGGGATGGGCAGTTATGGCAGTAGCGCTGATACTGTTCTTTGCCGGCAACGCGCTACAGCAATACGCCGAGGGAGTAAATGTTTTGGCAATGGCTTTGTCTGCTGTTGTAGGAAAAAACATTTGGCTGTCGCAAAAAAAATGTTAATTATAGACGGTGGTTACATGATATATGAATTAAAATAACTACCTTTGCAAAGTTTTAGCTTACAAGTGGGAGTAACATACTAATCTCCCCGGACATAAAATAGTAAATAAAGTAAATCAGTAAATCACAAATCATAACATGAGTTTTATAGATATTCTCACGTCACTCTTTGGCAACAAGTCCCGTTCAGACATCAAGAAGATTACCCCGTTGGTGGATAAGGTAAAGGCCGTCTATCCTGAGATTCAGGCAATGGACAACGATACCCTGCGTGCCAAGAGCGCAGAGATACGACGCTATGTGCAGGATTCTGTCAAGGATCTGCGCGCACAGATCAGCGAGCTGAAAGACAAGATTGAAGAAACACCCATTGACGAGCGCGAACCTATCTTCAACCAGATAGACAAGCTGGAGAAGCAGGTGCTGGACAAACTGGAGGAGAGCCTCGATGAGGTTTACCCCATAGCCTTTGCTATTGTAAAAGATACCGCACGTCGCTTCACGGAGAACGAAGAGACCGTCGTTACGGCAACAGATTTTGACCGCGAACTGGCCGCCGACCCTTCACATGATTTCATCACCATCGACGGCGACAAGGCAATATACCACAACCATTGGACTGCCGGCGGCAACGACACAAAGTGGGAGATGGTGCACTATGACGTGCAGTTCATCGGAGGTACCGTGTTGCATCAGGGCAAGATTGCCGAGATGGCAACCGGTGAAGGTAAGACCCTCGTAGCCACCTGTCCGGTATTCCTCAATGCCCTGACAGGCAATGGAGTACACGTTGTAACGGTCAACGATTATCTTGCAAAGCGTGACTCAGAATGGATGGGACCGCTTTATATGTTCCACGGGCTGAGCGTAGATTGCATCGACAAGCATCGCCCTAACAGCGAGGAGCGCCGCAAGGCATATCAGGCGGACATCACCTTTGGTACCAACAATGAATTCGGCTTTGACTATCTGCGCGACAATATGGCCATGCAGCCTGAGGATTTGGTGCAGAGACAGCACAACTACGCCATTGTCGATGAGGTGGACTCAGTCCTCATTGATGATGCCCGCACACCGCTCATCATCTCCGGTCCCCAGCCAAAGGGCGACATACAGATGTTTGAGGAGTATCAGCCACTCATCGAGAAACTCGTGTCAGAGCAACGCAAGTTGGCAACATCACTCCTGGCCGAGGCCAAGCAGAAGATTGCCGAGGGTGAGAAGAACGGGGACAAGCAGACTACTGCCGATGGTTTCCTGGCTCTCTATCGCTCATACAAGGCGCTGCCAAAGAATACTCCGCTTGTGAAATTCCTCTCTGAGGACGGCATAAAGTCCGGCATGCTCAACACGGAGGAGATCTATATGGAGAACAATAACCGCAAGATGCCTGAGGCTGTCGCTCCGCTTTACTTCGTCATCGACGAGAAGCTGCATGGCGCAGACCTTACCGACAAGGGCGTACAATGGCTCTCCGACAAGGTGGGCAATAATGACCTCTTCGTTATCCCCGACATCGCAGGCCAGCTCTCTGCTCTCGAGGCAGACAAGTCGCTCTCCGATGATGAGCGTCTGGCAAAGAAGGACGAGCTGCTCAACCACTTCTCAGAGCAGTCTGAGCGCGTGCACACCCTGCAGCAGCTGCTGAAGGCCTACTCGCTCTATAACCGCGACGACGAGTATGTGGTAATTAATAATGAGGTGAAGATTGTCGATGAGCAGACCGGCCGTATCATGGAGGGCCGTCGTTGGAGTGACGGTCTGCACCAGGCTATTGAAGCCAAGGAGCACGTGAAGGTAGAGGCTGCCACACAGACCTACGCCACCATCACGCTCCAGAACTACTTCCGCATGTACCACAAGCTGGCTGGTATGACCGGTACGGCTTCTACGGAGGCGGGTGAGTTCTGGAATATCTATAAGCTCGACGTAGTAGAGATACCTACCAACAAGCCTGTCATCAGAAAAGATATGGATGACCGCGTCTATAAGACGGCGCGCGAGAAGTATAAGGCTGTCATCGACGAGGTAGAGGCTATGCGCAACGCAGGACGTCCTGTCCTCGTGGGCACCACATCTGTGGAGATCTCAGAGCTCCTGTCACGTATGCTTCGCATGAGAAACATTCCCCACAACGTGCTGAATGCCAAGGAGCACGAGCGCGAGTCACTCATCGTGGCAGAGGCAGGTAAGTCCGTCAACGGACTCGGAGCCGTGACCATAGCAACCAACATGGCGGGTCGTGGTACGGATATCAAGCTGACACCAGAGGTGAAGGCTGCCGGCGGTCTGGCCATCATCGGTACAGAGCGTCATGAGAGCCGCCGCGTCGATCGTCAGTTGCGTGGACGTGCAGGACGTCAGGGAGACCCGGGCTCATCTGTATTCTACGTTTCATTAGAGGACAAGCTGATGAGACTCTTCGCCTCAGAGCGTATCGCGAAAGTGATGGACCGTCTGGGCTTTGAGGAGGGCGAGCGTATTGAGGCGCCAATGATCTCACGCAGTATAGAACGCGCACAGAAGAAGGTGGAGGAGAACAACTTCGGCATACGTAAGAGACTGTTGGAGTATGACGATGTGATGAACAAGCAACGTACCGTAATCTATGAGAAGCGTCGCCACGCCCTCATGGGTGAGCGCATCGGAATGGACATCACCAACCTTATCTGGGACCGCGTGCTCTACGTTCTGGACAACAACGATTATCAGGGCTGCAAGGAGCAATTCCTGAAGCTCTTCTACATGGATGTGCCGTTTACCGAGGAGCAATGGACCTCTATGTCACGCGATAAGCTGGAGGAGGAGGCATTCCAACAGGTGATGACCCACTTCAAGGAGCACGTGGATAATGTCACGAACGAGGCTCTGCCTGTTGTCAAGGAGATTGTGGAGAACCCAGACGCCAACTTTGAGCGCATACTCATTCCGCTCACAGACCTGCGTATGGTCTATCGCATGAGCTTCGACCTGCAGGAGTGCTACGACAAGGATTGCAAGAACATCATGAAGGAGTTCCAGAAGATGGTGATTCTCCACAACATTGATGACAACTGGAAGGACAACCTGCGTCAGTTGGATGATCTGCGCCACTCCTCACAGAATGCGTCATACGAGCAGAAAGACCCGTTGCTTATCTTCAAGTTGGAGAGTGTGAAGTTGTGGGACAACATGATAAACCAGATGAACGACAGCATCTGCTCTACCCTGTCACGCATCCGCATCCACAAGGAAGCCCCGGTAGAGGCACCTCGCGAGATGCCCAAGCCACAGCCTCAGCCACAATATCAGACCAACAAACCATCTGTAGGCGACACCCCACAGCCGCAGCAACAGCTCCAGCGCCCTCCAATGCCAGGCAATCCTATGGGCGACGGAATGGACAGGCCGCACTACATAGACCCATCGGCACCACAGCAGATGCCACGCATTCCTATAGTAAACACTAAGACGCCACGACCCAACGACCCATGTCCTTGCGGTTCAGGAAAGAAATACAAACAATGTCATGGCAAAAGATAAACCATCATTCCACATTCAGAGGCTGCTGAGCAAGATAGCCTCAAAGTTTCCACCGACAGACGAGCCGGAGGTATTTACCGACATACACCTCAGAGTGTCGCAAGACACAGGCGACGTTATGGCCTATGACGATGACGACAAGGAAATAACACGAGTCGTTGTAGATGAGTGGATAAACTGCCCCTTGGAGACCGAAGAGTTCTACAAGCAGGCCTATAAGGTCATCAAAGACTCCATAGAGCAGGGCAACTACCAGTTGGGCATACTGCCGCCATACAATTTTGTATTGGAAAGCGACACAGGGGAACACATTGCAGAGATATATGTAGTTGACGACGATGACACCACAATTCTTGGCACACCCTTCATGCAAGACCTGGAGAAAGACCTTGACGACTTCATCACAAACCTGATGAAAGAAGAATAAAAAGGAAAAAGATTTGCACACGTCAAAGAAAATAACTACCTTTGCACCCGAATTACAAAAAACATCATGGATGGTCCGGTAGCTCAGCTGGATAGAGCAACAGCCTTCTAAGCTGTGGGTCCGGGGTTCGAATCCCCGCCGGATCACTAAAAATTACGTCAAGGGAACCATTTCGGTTCCCTTTTTTATGTGCACGCATAAGCAGCTGGGCAGTATTGCAGTTCTTACGCGGACTTCCGTTAATAAATAGTGCTTTTCTCATATTCTCGTCATTTTTGTGGAATGATTTGGCTGTGTATCATCTCCGCCTCCACGTCTCCCATTCGGGGAGCAGATTTGTAGCCAGACCCTGTGGCATCTATCATGTCAAACATACTTTTCTTGTTTTATTTTTCATACCAGGGGACAAAGTTAGTTAAATTTCGTAAGAAAATGGCCTAAATAACATACATTTGCTTGAAAAATGGAAGATTTAAGGCAAAAATTAGTAATTTTGTGCCGAGTTACAAGGCTTGTCAACATGAAAATAAGTAAAACTAACCGGAGCCAATAGTATGAAGAAACTGATAATATCCATCATTATGTTATTGTCTGTAGCCTCCCTTCAGGCACAGAGTATCAGCCATATAGAGACAACAAAGAACTGGTATTATCTCTATAACCAGGAAGGTAAAAAGATAAAGACCCTCAGCAGCAATATAGGAGAGCTACAGGGGTTCAGCTCCACGTTCTTTGTGGTCAAGAGCGGCGCGTGGTACTATGTCTATGATGCCAATGGGAAAAAGACAAAGCCCCTGAGTGCATCAACTGTTGGAAGGGTACTGTCTGTCAGCGGCGATACATTTACCAGTCAGTCAGGCTCATGGATTTACACTTGGAGCAAAGAAGGAAAGAAGATAAGCACCAGGTCAGCACATTAAAAGAAAGGTACATAGTACTGCCTCCACCCAGTTGTCTGGGAGGTCTTTACTGTCCTTTATTGGATAAAAAAAGATAAAAAACAGAAAAAAGTCGGCAAAGAATTTGGTAATACAAAAATAGGTTGCTACCTTTGCAACAGAAAGTCAACCGAAACATTTTTTTTAACTATTAACCATATAAAACATTACCATTATGTTAACAGCACAAATTGGAGAAGACGCAGGCATCGTTTGGCGTGCGTTAGAAGGAAAAGGTAGTATGAATCTTGAGACACTACAAGAGATAACGGGCATTGACTCTACGGCATTGTGTGCTGCTATCGGCTGGCTTGCTCGCGAAGGCAAGGTTAGCTTCAACAAGGAGAATGGCGTAACAACCATTAGGCTCTATCAGGAAAGATACTATTAATACTCTATGGGATAACTGGCGGGATATATAGCCAACAGATTGCCCGCCAGTAGTAGAAAAGTTAGTATGACAGGTATGCCATACTAACTTTTCTTTGGTGTCATAACTGCAGGATTGAAAGCGGGGACAGACAACACTCTCCCTCGCCTTAAGGCAGTCTGTATTTTTCTTTCAGGCGGCGAAGGGATCCGTCTGACTTCATCTTCTTGATGGTATTATTCACCACCTGCAGCAGGTCCTCTTGTCCCTTACGCATCAGCACTCCTATTTCTCCATGTGTGAAGGGTTTATCCAATAATGGTGCCGCGAGCCTCGAGTCGGTCATCACATAGTATGGCGCTTCGGTTATCTCCGTTATCATCACGTCTGCCTTGCCCTCTGCGATGAGTGTGGGTATCTCCTCGTTTTTCGGGTGAACGCTGATTGTAGCATGAGTCAGTTTCTCGTGGGCAAACTTCTCGTTCAGCCCTCCCGGGTTTACCATCACCTGAACTTCCGGCCTGTCCAAATCTGTAAGCGACTTGTACTTGCTGCTCTCTGCTGCCCTGCAGAGGATTGTCTTCCCGTTGTCCAGATAGCCGTCGCTCATCAGCATAATCTTACATCTGGCATCTGTGATGGTGATACCTCCGATGGCGAGGTCAAAGGTTTGGGGCTCAGCCATCACGTCTGCCGTCAGCGTAGGCCAGGAGGTTCTGATGAACATAGTCTTCACGCCCAATGTCTTTGCTATCTCCTTTGCCACATCAATACAAAATCCCCAGTAGGCCCCGTCGTCCTGAGTGATGTCAGCACTCTGCCGCGATATGCCAGGGCTCTGTTCCGTCACGTATTGTTCCTGCAGCCCCTGAGGTTCATAGAATGACAACGGCCGGTAGTCCCCCGTTGTGCCGACGAGCAACGTGCCGCGTTTCACGATCTCGGTAACCTTGCTTCTCTGGGGTATGTTGTTGCTGGAGCATGAAGTCAGGAATACAACTAATGCAAGCTGGGCAAGGATGATAACGGGAACGCCGTACCTGAACTTCTTGTGCAGGGTCTTGTGATGCCACACCTTCATGCCGAGCCATGCGCCGATGCTACCACCCAACATAGCCATAAACAACAGCGTAGCCTCAGGTATCCTCCACATTGACTTCTTCGCTTTGAGTTTGTCGATGCCATACATGAAGAAGGTGACCGCGTTGATTATAAAAAGGTAGAATAATGCTGTTTGCAAGTAAAAATCATTCATAACATATCCTCAAGTTTTGCTACGGCCAGCGTGATGTCCTCTTGAAACCGTTTGTGGTCTCTGAGGAAATCATCCCTGCCGTCAGAGATATTGTCATACAGTTCCCTGTTCATGTCATCCACATAGGAACTGATGGCATACTCTATGTCATCCTTCTGCCACTCAAGGGAAGAATGAATATACACGTTACGCTTCTGATGCAGAAAGCTATATGCTGTCTCTATGCTGTCTTTTGACAACGTCGGACTCTGTCGCGGCTCAGCCATCTCTGAGCCCTTTCTGACGGTGCTTATGGTTACATCGTTTGTCATTATGCGTCGTAGCCCATGGGTCTGAATTAGTGTCATTATGCGTCGTAGCCCACGGGCCTGAATTAGTTTCATTATGCGTCGTAGCCCACGGGCCTGAATTGTTTCTGTTGCTCACTCCATACAAACCCTTTCCCCAGCAGATAGTCTTTTATCTCTTCCGGCTCTCTGCTGAAGGCATAGCACAATGATTCAAGGCTGTCAAACTCTTTGTCTCTCAGAAGCATATTGACGCTCGAAACCAGTATGGCGGGGTCTTTTGGTAAGTAGTCCATTTCTTTTTTTTCTAACTCATAAATGTGCGGGATAATGCCTCTCTGCCTGAGTCGGTCATCAGACCTCTGGCTTCGAGTTGCCTGCAGCGCTCCTTGTTGAGCTCCGTCCAATGGCTGCCTTTGCGACGCGGGGACAGCCTTTGTGCCAATCTGCCGTCAGGGAGTTTCTTTAGTGTTGAGTCAATCCAACCGAAGCAGAGCGCCTCTTCTACGATGTCGATGTATGGTATGGTATCAGCCTTGGGAGCCTTTGACCTGTTGCATGCCACCCAGCAGCTCTTCTCCGAGAGGTGGTTGCGCTCAAACCATTCACGCAGTTGCTGCCTGTGTGTAAATGTCAGCAGATGTGTTACTTCAATTGTTAACAGACCTCCTCAAGTCCTCCTGTTTCAGAATCGATGATGAACCCGCGGACCATGATGTCCTTTGGCACAAGGGGATGGGTCTTGATGGTCTCAACGGTCTTGCGAACAGACTCATGCGTGTCCTTGAATCCCTCCAGCCAATGATGCAGGTCGATGCCGCACTTCTGTATGGTGTCGAGTGTCTCGTCTGTCACACCACGCGCTATCATCTCATGGTGGAAATGGTCATAGCTCATGTGGCAGGCTCCGCAATGGGAGTGAGCTACCACCATTATTTCCTCCACGCCCAGCTCATAGATGGCAACGATGAGGCTGCGCATGGCTGAGTCGAAAGCCGAGATAACCAAGCCTCCTGCGTTCTTTATTATCTTCGCATCACCGTTCCTAAGGCCCAGGGCGGCAGGAAGCAGCTCAGTCAAGCGCGTGTCCATACAAGACAGTACCGCTAACTTCTTGTCGGGATACTTGTCAGTCAAATACTTCTCATAACCTTTTGATTCTACAAAAGTCTTGTTGTAATCTATTATCTGGTCTATCATACACATGTTTTTTTTTCTCTTTATCACGTGCAAAAATACTCAAAAAGCCGCTCTCGCGTTTGCGTTTTCGTGCTGCGAAGTTACGATTTAGTTTTGAGATACACAAGAACTAAGCGCGTTTTTCTTTCGTATATGTCCATTCTGATTTTTTTTCTAACATGAATGCCCATGAATTTTTCATGAATTTCTTTCCTGCAGATTAAATTTATGATCAATTTATGTTCAATTCCTGACAATTCGTGTAAAAGACCCCTCACTCCGCATGGCTAATTATACTAATTCTTCGCTCATTTCTTTCTTTTCATAGGTGCTCAGGCGAGCAAAGCTCGGAGTCTATTAATTTCTGTCCCTTTCTGTCCTTTCATCCGCATGGTTATTATTCCTATTATTCCAATTTCTTTCAATTCCTCCGTCCTTCATTTCTGTTTGCAAAGTTACTCATTATTTCTTTCCGTTTCCGAAAATCGCGAAAAAACTGCTCCACTTTAACATCCGTTCACGCGGCTTTTTAACATTTCGCTATCCTTCGATGCGCCATATAGCAATGGTAGGTGAATATGACCCTATTAGCACGTAAATAGTAGGGAAATCGTATTGAGATAACCGCCTAAAAACAAAGGTTTTAGGCGGTGAAAGTATTGCTTTTGGAATGTGTTGACTGTGAGGCAGTTAGGGAAGAAGAATGATGGGCGGGAATATGATGTTAAATGTAAGGGAGTAGGAGTTTTGTTAATAAATGAAAGGTTTGTTAACATATCTGAGGAAGCAACTTGGATTTGCATTGTTTTGTGTGTCATAAATATGTCAAAGAGAGGGAGGATTATGTTCTGATATAGCTTTTTTTCAGTCGAAAGATAACATTTTCATGGTTGAAATGCAGGTCTTTGGGTCATTAGAGCTTATGTTTTTTACATGAAAAAGTCGCAGACTCAGGGGAACTGCCACTTCCTGCACGAAAAGGGGAGCGTAGCCAATGCTCTGATTGTTAGTATCATACAAGTTTTATTGCTGGTCAAGAAAGTGCAATATGCTGGTACAGATGGCAGATGGCAGTTTCCTTGTGTGCAGGTGTAAAATGTGGTAAAAGAATTTTGCTATATATATTAT
>JAFVGZ010000005.1 GCA_017478025.1 Prevotella sp. | reverse complement strand
GAACGTGCCCAGACCGTCGATGCGAACGCGGTTAGAGTTGCCCAGCTCGTCGCGGATCACCTCAGAAAGCTCCTTCAGACACGCTATGATGTCGGACACCTTCAGCGTACAAGAGCGCTGAATGCGGTCTGCCAGCTGCTCAGTACCGATGGTGGTAGTGTGAACGGCGCGACCATAGTACAGGTGAGTGCCTACTTCCTTGCGGTTGTCCTGATAGGTAACATACTGAATAATTCCTGCCATAATACTTTTTTCTCCTTTCTGCGCCATAACAGCGCAATGCTAAACGGTTAATAATATAGATCACTTTGCAAAGTTACTTGTCTCTTAACAGAAATGCGGCGGTTTTTCTTGAAAGAAATTGGGTGGTTTTTGAAAGAAATTCGGTGTTTTTTTGAAAGAAATTGGAATAATAGAAATAATAAGCTCGCGCAGTTGGGCTATCTGATAACGAAAATTATTCTAATTATTCCAATTTCTTTCAATTCTTCCGTCCTTCATTTCTGTTTGCAAAGTTACTCATTATTTCTTTCCATTTCTGAAAATCGCGAAAAAACTGCATCACTTTAACATCCGTTTACACGGTATTTTAACATTTCGCCATCCTTCGATGCGCCATATAGCAATGGTAGATGAATATGACCCTATTAGCACGTAAATAGCAGGGAAATCGCATTGAGATATCCACCTAAAAACAAAGGTTTTAGGTGGCAAAACACATACTTTTAGAACACTCTGAAAATGTGGTAGTTAGAGATTAGCACAGACGGACTGGAAGTGAATGGTGGGATTATAGGTGTTTGATCTCACGTTAACGAACGAAAGGTTTGTTAACATTTTCATGATTGACGTGTCAGTGTATCAGATATCAGATATCAGTTTTCTCAGGAGCACATACACAAAGAAGGGGAGAAATTTTACTGTAAAAATTTTACTATATATATAACATTATATATATAGTAAACCTTCTTTTTGCAGTTTTTGTTATGCTCGCTATAAAAACTGATATCTGATATCTGATACAAATTGGCTTGCGTTGTGTCTTTTCCTGAATACGGTTGACTCTTTTTAGGCCTTTTTCTTTAACATTTGCCTACCCGTACGGATTTGGTTGACTTCTTCACCGAGGAATAGTTGACAGTTTTCCTGGATCGGTTGTCTCCTTTCCTAAGAACGTAGACTTCGTACGGATATTGTTTACTTTTCATCTGTTTTTGTTTTTGGAAATTTGGTGTTGTAAAATAAAATTTATACTTTTGTGGGTAATTAAAAGTGCCTTATGTGATGGGTGTAAATTAAAGTGTCTTTGTGATGGGTAAGGAACAGTGGCAATGGCTGCAGTCAGGCACAGCGTGGAGAGGTGTTGGCGTGTATCATATCACGCTGACGGTACCATCGCGGCAGCCACTGATGGGCAGGTTGGTTATTCCTGATGGTAATCCGTCGCAGGCACGGGTGGAGCGTACGGAGCTGGGACGCCTGTTGCTGGACTGCCAAAGGTCTATCCCTGTGTATCATCCTGAAATACAGATTTTGCAGTATTGCCTTATGCCTGACCATCTGCACACTGTGTGGTAAGTACGCCGCTCAATGAAGCAGAGCATACGGCAGGTGGTGCAGTGCTCTCGGTGTTGAGGCGTACGGACATCTTCCCCCAATCTTCACGGAGATGCTTTTTGTCCGCCCGCTATCCCGCCCGCTGTCAGCTGCGGTCAATGGTGCGTTATATGCAGCTGAAAAAAAAGTTCTTCTTTCTCTTGTGTATATCGAAACTTAGTAGTAAATTTGCAGATGATCTTTAGGACATGTTATCTACTACTTAAAAAAGAATGGAATTGAAAAGTCGGGATTGGAGGTCCTGAATCTTTTGAACAGAGAGAAATTATAACTAATAACTAATTTTTTATTGTATAGAATATGGCAAATTTTGGTTTTCTTAGCAGTGTATTTGTTTATTTAGGCTCAAAGGATGAGACTCCAATAAGTGAAAATGATAAAAGCGAAATAAAAAAGAAAAGTATAAAGGATTTTATAAAGGCACTAATCGCTTTATTGTTTGCAATTATATTTTCCTATGCCTTAAAAAAAGTGTATGAAGTTCCTGTATATTATACTAACATAGATATAGTAACGGCTAATAGTGATAATTATGGAAAAGTAGATATTCATATAATACGCAATTATGACCGTTCGGACAAAAGTACATCGTTAGCAGATACCTTAAAATTCCGGAATGGTCCCGCAGGAATATACGTTAATGGTAAGTTTAAAAGTGCTCCGCATTGTGGCCTAAATTACATCGGCAGTAAGTTGGATTCTTTACAGAAAGTGTGTTTGGAAGAAAGAAAAAAATATACCCAAAAGTCTTTGGAATACCCACAATTTATGTACGTTTCCGTCATAACATCAGACCGTCAAATGTTAGGGCGCAAAGTCTGGCCAGACCCTGTTTCTGAGCATCATTGTAATGATGAAGAAGATGATTCTTGTACACAGACAACAGATTCGTTCTTTAATGGAGAACGAATTATTGTTGAAAAGAATATATATAATGACTACTTTGAATTAGGCAAACTCTCAGAATATAAAGGTGGTAATGGGTGTCACGATGAATCATTTTATTATGCTTCCACTAAAGATTCTATCCTTTCAGTTCATACTATGATAACTACCCCCGCTCTAAGGAAACCCCCAGTTTGGAGGACATTAGAGGATGTAAGTAAGCTTGTAGAAATCATAGAGATAGGAAAAAGATTGGGTGATTCAAATGGTGGGATAATGAGTAGAATAACTAATCGCTTGACGATAGATTATGTAGGTCCGTCAGAATTCTCTGGACAACTTACTCCTGTGCCTGATAGTATCACTCTAAACTCTATCCAATATACAGACCCCACAAAAATAGAAACAATAGGGAGGTATGGATTAAGGTACCATGTAAATTTCCCTGAAATGGAAAATATTCAAGAGTCACGCATTTTTATCCTTTCAGGTTTGGCGACAGGTTTATTCGCCTTGTTTTTCAGATATTTTTATCGTTGTGTAAGGGGCGTAATAAAACTATCCTCGGTAAAGAAAAAAATTGTTTTATTAGGCATAATAGCAATAATTCTTGTAGGATTCATTATACTTTGGACTATGTTAACTCAGGACGTTGATTGGGTATCAGTGAAAAATGGCACAATAAAGGATTAAAGACAATCCACGAATGCAAAGGCAACCACATAGAATTACAAGAATAACAACAGTTCAGATATAGCAACCATGCAGGAAGAGGAGATAAGAGAATTGCTGAAGTCGCTGCGGCAGGCAGGGGTGGCCTTTGAGGTGTGTGACACTGCGGTGCCCGAACAAACAAGGGACTGGTATCTGTTTCGCCCGAATAATCCTGGATATGACAGGTACCAGTCTCCCCGTCGGACAGCATCTTCACAATGCGGATTGGATGAGTTTCGAAGAAGCCAAGGGCAAATACAATAGTTTGAAGAAAGAAAGAGTTCGATAATAACAGTTAAAAGAATAAAATGACAGAGTTTACCGTAACAGGTATCAGATATCAGATGGGCGAGCACCTAAGCTACGAAGAGAAGGATGCAGCCGCAAAAAGTTTTGTTGCTTCACTTAAGATAGGGCAGCCGGTTTTGTTGGTGTTTGAACCAGATAATCCTGGTTCTCCCAATAAGGCTATTGCTGTATATATAGACTATGAACGCATCGGTTACATTGCTGATGAACAATGTGACTTGGTGCATCCTCTGCTTAACGAACAGAATCGTGGAAAGGGTACAATCGTTCGCAAAGACGATAATGTGACTTTTTTCATCACAATACCTGGTGCATCGGAGAATCAAAAGGTGACAACACCTCGTGAGCGAGTATTGCCTGAGAGTCCGCTTGGCGATAGCTTTAGAATGCCATATACAAAGGATGAAAATGCGCTACAGATAATTGCGAGCATATTGTCAGAAAAGGAAGTAAACATGGACAACCTTCCTGAAGTGATGCAACTTGCCAAACGATATGTCCCTTTAGCAAAAATATCCATCTGCTATGATGATAATTTGTGGCGCAGCTTGATATTAAGGAAACTGGAGCAATTCCTTGATAACAGACAACAGTTGGGCATGAGTGCTGATGACACAAAAGAGATGGAGGTATATTGCAAACAGGTACGTGATGCTGTTGGTGATATGCATCGCTCAGTTGAGCACTGGCCAGAAAAAGTGTTTGTTAATCATCTTGAGACATTAAGGGAAAATGAAAACTCAAGCGGTCACTTATACAAAAAGTATTGCGAGGCTTTTCTTGACGGCAAGGATTTTGCGGAGGCAGATAAGGACAAGATTGCTTCTGAATATGATAGACTCTGCGGTTGGATGAAAGGTCTCAAATGGAGTGATTTGAGAAATCCCAAGAATTTGCGAGCTATGGGGTTTCGCGTAAATTACTTGGGATTATCACGTCAAGAATTGTATGACCTTTATAGCGTATTGCTACTGATAGAGAAATTAGAATCAGTGTATCACGGGAACAGAAAGCCTGATATAAAACATACGCTGACCTCTAATCGTCAGAGCATATACAATCAATTGTTGGCTCTTGTCGATAAGGGTGACTGGAAGTGTGATGAAATAGCCGACGGTGTGCAGCAGATGCTGCGAACGATATTAGGGCTGGGCGAAACTCTGCTATCGGGCAATGAAGCGGATTTGTCGGAAAAGCTGTGGAATTTGCTGGAGAGTGGAAGGGGTGAACGCCTGAGAGTTACGTGGCAGAATATGATTGGCTACTATGATGACCGGCATCTATTGAAACAGAAGAGTGCTCCGATGTTGAACTTAGACTTCTTCGGCGACAAGGAGGGTTCGGATAATATCAACAAAGGACGTCCCAGCAGGGAAAATATGTCATCTGTGTTCAGAGAGGTGTTGCCGCTTCTGGACGCTTATGTGCCTAAGTCGGATAAAAAAGCGTAAAAAAATGGCAACTAATGGTGCATAATAAAAGAGAATTTTGTAATTTTGCACCTAAATAAAAGGAATACAGAGATATGGCAGGAATGTATAGCGAAAGACTTGTAGTCAGAAATTTTGGTCCGATAACGAATTTGGACATAGAGTTTCGTAGGCTGACGTTGTTTATTGGCGATCAAGGCAGCGGTAAGAGTACTGTGTCAAAACTGTTGGCAATTTGCCGTAATGCTGAATGGTGGCAGCAGATACAGACGGATGCAGAAGCTGACGAGTTGATGAAACCATTTTATGGTTTTGCCATTGATGAGTATTTCCAGGATGACAGCTATTTTTCATATACTTTTGATGGTCATACGGTGAAGTATGAGGAAGGTAAGTTCATGGTTGAGACTGACACGCTGGCCAAAGATAACGACATACTGTATATCTTGGCGGAGCGCAATCTGGTGGGCAATCTGTCTGAGTCGTTGGCGTCGATGTTGACTGCAAAGGTTCCGTTGCTTGATCCGTTGATGGAATATATGAGCTGGTTTGAGAAGGCCAGATTCAAGTTAGTTCCTTATAATATCCCGTTCTTTGGCGTGAGTTTCGTAAAGAAAAGTGGACGATATCGTGTGGAGTTGACTGGCAAAGGCAAGGATTTGCCGCTGAAAGCGACTTCATCAGGACTCCAGTCTGCTATCCCCATGCTGATGATTATCGACTATGCTCTAAGAGAGGAGGGCTACAATTCGTTTGTGATAGAGGAACCTGAGCAGAATTTGTTCCCTAAGAACCAGCATGAGGTTTTGGGGTTCATTACCTCAAAGTTCTGGGAGAAGAAGAACAGACAGTTCGTCATTACTACTCATAGTCCCTATTTGCTATCGAGTCTGAATGTGCTAATGCTGGCATATAAACTTCACCACATTGACGAGGTGCGTGAAGAGGCTGAGAAAATTATCGTTCCAGGTTATAGTGTGAATCCAGACGATGTGGCAGTATATTCGCTTGACCCCAATAGCGAGGAATATTGCAAGAGTCTGATTTCTGAGAAGACTGGGCTTGTGTCGGTAAATGAGTTGGATTCTGTATCAGAGGTGATTGGAGATGATTTTGACCGCCTATATGATCTCTATCGTCAGGTTAAGAAGAAGTAGCAGGCTATGGCAGTAAATCAACAGGCTATCGACAGAATAAAGCTGGATGAGGCATTTGCTACGGAGGCTAACAAGCCGTTCAATGAATGTTGGACGGTGAGAATGGATAGTGAACTAATGGTGATTGACGATGATGAAGGGAAGTTTTCACGATTCACTGACAATCCAGACGATGAGCAGAAAGCCTTGATGGTGATTAATGAAAACAACAGGCAGATAGTCTTACTCTCAATAGACAACATGCTGATTAAGGAACATAAGGGTGGAATATGTGATTGCGCCTTGTTTGATGACAAACAGTTCCGTTTCGTTGAGTTTAAGACGAATGCTTACGGGAACAGCATGGAACAGGTGCGTGAGACATTTGATAAGGCAACCAGTCAGTTGAAGGAAACCATCCACGTGTTTAAGGATAGATTACAGAAAGTTGATATCCAGTTTGAAGATGCCGTGACTCTGAGTTGTCATGTGGTGGTGTCACAGCGTTTTCCGAAAAGCAGGGCTATCAAGCAGGAGTATCAGATTAGTTTCGCTGACGAAAACGATAATATCGGGTTATTTTTCTCGGAAAAGACCCATTGGGAAAAGCCAGAAAAGTAATCTTACATAATCTGAGCGAATTATTAGAGTGCTCGGTTCTCTTTTTTTGAGAATCGGGTACTTTTTGTTTTGTGCTGTTTTTCAACACGTTATGCCTTTTGCCTAAAAATAATCTGAGATTGTTCGCTCAGATTTGCACAGATTATCAGCTTATATACCTTTGCACTCGTCAATCGACCACTAACGGCGTTGGCAAAGGAAAAATATGCAGACAAAGATTTTGAAGGTAGTGGCGCAGGGGCCGGTGGTTCAGGTGCCGAGTAAGAAACAGGAGAACGGGCTGATTGGTAAGTGTATGATCAGGCTCAAGGAGCTTGGCGGCGATTATGAGGATGAGTACATCTGCGCGATGTTTGGCAACCTGGCTCAGTGTAAGTTTGCTGTGGGGAAGACCGTGATTGCTTCGCTGCGCTTTCAGACGCACGAGTCAAATGGGTCGTTTTTCCAGGATGTGATTGCAAACGACATACAGAACATCTAAAAATCAAAGAAATCTTGAGTTGAAGCGGAGGGGTCTTCACGTGATTAAAGATGGCCATCGGATTTCCGAATGCTTCTCTCGCAAAATCAACTTAAAAGAAATGAAACAAACAAAGAAAACAACGAAGAGAGAGGTAACGCTTGACGGTCTGCTGACTGTCGGCATGTTGGAAACAGGTCTGCACGCAGAGTTTATGTGTTGCGAGGATGTGGTGCTTGAGAGCGTGGTGACGCGGTGTAAGGTGCAGGTGATGAGAGACGGTAACATGTATCTCACGGAGCTGCCTAAGCGTGTGAAGAACAAGCCGATGCTGCGTGAGGACAACTCATCGCTCACGCTGGGGCGCGACGGGAAGTATTATTTCCGCTTCGTGCTGGGAGAAGAGCTGGCTGACGCGCTGCCTGAGCTGCTCTGCAGGGAGGCGTGGCTCATCTCGAGGAAGTTTATCAACGAGCGGTTGTGTGCGGGAAAGGAGGTAGAAGAATGATAAACCTTATCTATATAGACGGCAGCGGGCACAAGGCTGCTCGCCCGGTGAAAAGCAGGGATGAGTATTTCCGGCTTCGCAATACGGCGGAGAACAGGCGCCGCTTCATGGCTGCACGTGGAGGTGACAAGAATGCTAAGGCGGGTCTGTGTCAGTTCAACTACAATGACCTCTTGCCCGACGGCGTGCTGAAGGGCTGCTGTCACGCGGCATCCACCTTTGCCCACGACATCGACTGCGGCAACGAGAAGGACTGTAAGGCCATCGCCGAGAGGCTGCTGGAGATGAAGGAGAAGATAGGGCTGCTGGAGCTCACAGTATCGTCGGGATGGGGTCTGCACGCCGTATGCCTGAGGCAGAGAGGCCGGACCATACTGGAGAACCAGATGCGCATCGCCACACTCACAAAGACGGAGATGGACACCTCCACACACGACGAGCAGAGGGTGCTCTACACCGGACCCGCTACGGACGATGTGCTGCTATTCCTGGATGACCGCATCTTTGAAGAGTCGCTGACCGTTGAGGAGAGCGCAGAGGAATACCGTCTGCTCCGCGAGCGCGAGAAGAATAATCTGGAAGAGGTGCCGGCAGGCGCTAGGAGGGCGAACAAACACCTGCGGCCATGGGTGGCGGTAGCAGATGCTGACAGGAAGGCTCGCAACGGGAATGCCGGTACCGTGAAGCCCGCTGCCGCAGGAGAGGCCGATGAGACTCCGGGCGATGCAGGTTCAGCCTCTGCCCGCACACGCTTCATCGCTGATGGCGTGATGAGGGAGAAAGGGCTTGAGAAGAGCGACTTCCTGGACGAGGGCGGCAGACATACTACGGTGAAGGTGTTTCTCAGCGGAGCGACGCAGCTGCTCTCCAAGGCCGAGATGAACGGCGTGCTGCAGGAGCTGATGCCCGAACATTGGCGGGATGAGAACATTCAGACACTCGTCAGCGACTTCTATCAGAACTACACCAAGCCCAGCCAGCGACTGACGCGAGCCCAGGAACAACTCTTTGTGAAGAGCAGACACCTGAGCCTCCCCGGTACTGGCGAGACACCAGGCAGCATAGCAGATAACGGAGCCACAGAACCGCCAGCGATGCCCAAGCGGCTGCCGAAGCTCATAAAGCTGCTGACGAGCAAGACCCC
This sequence comes from Prevotella sp., assembly GCA_017478025.1. GTDB lineage: Bacteria > Bacteroidota > Bacteroidia > Bacteroidales > Bacteroidaceae > Prevotella. The sequence continues at coordinate 120,717 of JAFVGZ010000005.1, read as the reverse complement.
TGACATCTACAAACCCGCCGTTGCACATGCTGTCTTTCCGCCGCTGGCAACTCATCTCTGCGGAGTGAGGTTCAGATATACCGACGGCGTGGAGCACGAGGCGACGCTCATGAACTGCCTCATGGCCGGCACAGGAGCGGGGAAAGGGTGCATCGACGAGCCCATACGGCACATCATGGCAGACATACGCCACCGTGACAAGGAGAACGAGCGCCGGGAGGCAGAATGGAAGAAGGACTGCCAGAAGCGCGGAGCCAACAAGGACAAGATGCTGCGCCCCGAGGGATTGGTCATTCAGATCATAGACCCCGATATGACGAAACCCGCACTCGTCACGCGTATGGACGAGGCAGAGGGACACTTTGTATATGTAAAGCTCAATGAGCTGGATCTCTTTGAGCAGCTGAAAGGGCAGACAGGCAAGCAGCACTTCCAGCTGATGTGTCTCGCCTTCGACCCGGGAGCCGAATACGGTCAGACACGCATCGGCACACAGTCCGTGACGGCCAGACCACGGTGCCGCTTCAACTGGAACGCCTGCACTACGGTGCTGAAGGGACGCCGCTTCTTCCAGCGAGTATTGACCGACGGACCTATATCACGCATTAACTTCTGCACCATCCCAGAGCAGGAGATCGGAAGCGAACAGCCTATCTACGGACAGTACGGCGCAGAGTTTGACGAGGTCCTGAAACCATACATCGACACTCTCACATCGGCACGCGGACTGATAGACTGTCCGCAGGCGCTGCGACTGGCAGAGAAGCTGCAGCAGGAATGTGCCGAGTTTGCACGGCTAAGTCAAAATGAGGTGTACTGGAACCTCTCGCATCGTGCCTGCGTCATAGCGTGGCTGAAGGCATGTGTGCTCTATGTGGCCAACGGACGGAAATGGGAAACCACGATTGAGGAATTTATACGCTGGAGCCTGAACTATGACCTGTGGTGCAAGATGCAGTTCTTTGGAGATGAGATAGAGAAGGCAAACAATGGGGAATACTCGCGTATAGGAACGCGTGGCCCAAGAAACCTGCTGGAGCTGCTGCCAGATGAATTCACCATCGACGATGCCCGCCGAGTAAGACGCCAGCAGGGAATGGATGTGGAAAGAACCGCAAACATGGTCAGAAACTGGAAGAGCCGAAAATATGTGTATCAGATATCAGATATCAGTTTTCGTAAGTGCATATACCTAAACCAAAAGAAAGAAAACTAATAAAGAAAAGGAGGACAAAGAATGAAAATAGAAATCAGAAGACGTTGGAAGAAGGAAGGCTACACCGTTGGTGAGCTGTATGTAAACGGAGAGTTTCGCTGCAACACGCTGGAGCCACAGGATCGTGGCTTTAAGAGCAGCATGAGCAGTATGTCGATTCAGGAGACAAAGGTGCCAGGCAAGACCGCCATCCCCACAGGGGCGTATGTCTGTCACGTGCACTGGATGCCGAAGATGATGAAGATGCGCCCACAGCTGATTTCTGTACCGGGGTTCTGGGGTATCTTTATCCATGAGGGCAACACGGTGAAGGAAACACGTGGCTGCATCCTGCTGGGCGAGAACACCAGCAAGGGTTTCGTAAGCCGCTCAAAGCAGCACGTCATAGCCCTCACAGAAGAGATACAGGACTGCGAGGAAAGGCAGGAAATGGTGTGGGTGAGCATTGAGAATTGACCATTGACCATTGACCATTGACCATTGATTAGAACAAACCTTCACTGCCCTTATGGGTGGTGAAGGTTTTTTCTTTTATATATTTAATAACCTACTTTTCGAGGGATGATTTTAACATTTCCAAGAGCCGAAATTGATAGTATTCGGAGCAGATTTCTATTCTGTCCAGAGCCGATAAGACCTACTTCCACCCTCCGGAAGGTCATTTTTCACCCTTCAACCCTCATCTTTCCGCTCTCTTTCGCTCTGGATTTCATTTTTTAGTGGGAAAAGTCAAAATGACAATTTGTTCATTTTTTAGTTAAAAAAGTGTCATTTTGTAAATTCGGCACCATCGGCTACAGAGGCCTGCTACCACACCCCATTTAGCCCGCTTGCAGACCCCTTACGGCGTTAAACGATGTTAAATATAGCACATTTTCGCCCAAAACATTTGGTGATATGAAAACTTTTGTGTTACCTTTGCAGTGTCCTATTAAGGTAGTACACCAAAATTAATTAATAATGCATAATGCATAATGCAAAATTATCAGTGCATAGAGCATCATTCACAAATCATAATAAACAAGCTATGATTGACGTAAGGAACATCCATTTCAGCTATCCAGGTCAGAAGAACCTGGTATTCAAAAGTTTCAATCTTCGTTTAGAACAGAACCGTATCTATGGTCTGCTGGGCAAGAACGGCACCGGCAAGAGCACGTTGCTCTATCTCATCGCAGGCCTTCTGAGGCCAAACAAGGGCTATGTGACTGTAGATGGCGACGTGGCGGCAGAGCGCAGGGCCGAGATGCTCAGCGAGATATTCCTCGTGCCCGAGGAGTTTGACCTGCCCAAATGCCGTCTGAACGAGTACGTAAGGCTCAACCGCACGTTCTATCCCCGCTTCAGCGACGACATCCTGAGCAGCTGCCTCAGCGAGTTCGGCCTGCCGGAGAATCCCAATCTGCAGGAGCTCTCCATGGGTCAGAAGAAGAAAGTGTTCATGAGTTTTGCCCTTGCCACCTGCACCAAGTACCTGTTGATGGACGAACCTACCAACGGCCTCGACATCCCGTCAAAGTCGCAGTTCCGCAAGGTTGTGGCACAGTCGATGAGCGAAGACCGCACGCTCATCATCTCCACCCACCAGGTGCACGATGTGGAGCAGCTGCTGGACCACATTCTCATACTCACGGAGCGCAATCTGCTGCTGGATGCCCCCACAACGGAGATACAGCGGAAGTACGTCTTCGGCTATCGCACGCCGTCAGAGATGGACTCGACGGTCATCTATGCAGAGCCGTCGCTGCAAGGCAACGCCGTGATAGCACGCCGACAGGAGGGCCAGCCCGAGACGCAGATAAACCTGGAACTGCTGTTCAGCGCCGCCGTGCAGGGCAAGCTCGGATAAACGGCTGTTACTCGACTTTCGCAAGTAGTTATTTTGTTTTTCAAGAATTTGAGAATTAGAGAATTAATTTTTTGCAAAGCAAAAATATTCTGACCATTCTCATTATTTCATATGATAAAATTTTACATGTTGATAGAAAAATTCTCTAATTCTCAAATTCTTGATGACAATAAATCACTTAACTGACAGCAAGCTGAGTACAAGCGAAACTTAAATAAGGTAATTCAACTTTCGGGAGTCATAGGAAACCACGAATTTCACGAATTTCACTAATTCCTCATACTCTGAAACCTGCTCTGGGTGAGGGAAAAATTCGAGAAATTTCAAAATAAAATTACACGAATTAAAATACATGAAGAGAGTAAAATTCGAGAAATTCGGGTAATTCTTCGCTCATTACCTTCCTTTCAGCGGTGCTCAGGCGAGCTTTAGGCTCGGAACGTGGTTCTTAAATACATCCGAAAGTTCAATAAGGTAAGTATATAACCCATAAAAAGCAATATAGACAATGAAAAATTTCAATACAAAACGCATGTGGCAGGTGCTGAAGTACGACCTGCTCATCAATCGCAGGCAGAATCTGGCGACTTTTGCAAAGATAGCGTTAGCCTTCTTTGTCATGTTCTTCTTTATGTTCATAGTCAACACATGGTATTACCCAGATGGCAGAGTGGGCGAAATAGGAGAGGGAAACTACGTAATGACACTTCTCACAATAGGTATCTGTACCGTGTTCTATGGCTCCTGGATACTCCGCCACATGGACACCAAGCAGCATCGCACTGCCTACCTGATGCTCCCAGCCTCACCCGCCGAGAAGATGGTTGCCCGACTGCTGATAACAGTAGTACTGTGGCCGCTGGCATGTATAGCTGCTATCGTCGCAGCCGACATGCTGAGATGGCTTATACACGTAACTCTCCAGGTGGGTCTGAACGGTACCGTGACGCTGCCGACGCTGCGATTTATCAGTTACACTCCGTGGCAGGCCATAGTAATAAGCATATTGGGCACGCTATGGGCGCAGTCCCTCTACATAGCCGGAGGCGCACTCTTCACACGCCGCCAATGGCTTCTCACGGGAACAGCAATACTTATACTGGCCATGATGGGTGGTGGAATGATTGCTCGCGCGTGGGAGTATATGTTTGACGAAGCCCTGAACAAGGGTATTACCATTGACGGAGACATAGTCTTCTGGGCTTTTGCATGCAAATTTACACTATTCACGCTGCTCAATTATTGGATAAGCTACCGCATCTTCCGCCGCACGCAGGTGATAAACAATAAATGGCTGAACGTATGACATTCTCCAACGACAAGGCAATATACATGCAGATGGCAGACCGTCTCTGCGATGAGATACTGAGCGGCACCTACAAGGACGATGACCGCATCCCCTCGGTGCGCGAATATGCCGTGCTGCTTGAGGTGAACACCAACACGGCGATGAAGGCATACGACGAACTGTCGCGCTCGAACATTATATATATAAAGCGCGGACTGGGCTACTTCGTCACCAAGGGGGCAAAGGAACAGATCCTGAAAGAGCGCCGGCAGATATTCCTCAGGGAGCGCCTGCCCGAGCTCTTCAGGCAGATGGCGCTGCTGGATATCACAATCAGCGACGTCACAAAAGAGCATGAGAAATTCGTTCAAGAGTCTGCGATACCATCGCAGGCACAATAATCCCGCCTCCGAAATTTGCCCATTTGAGGATTATTTACTACCTTTGCGCCGATGTCCACAGCAAAGAACATACAATACCTGCAAAAGCTCCGCTCGCTCCTACTGCTGGAATATGAGACGGAGAAGGAGGATTTTCGCCTGCAATCGGAGAAGATGCCCCTTGCGCGTAAGATACGACGGGGCATCTGCTGGCACCCCGTCACGGTGGGACGGTCGTACTATAACTCCCTGAACCAGCTCGTAGTAGAGATCCATAACGGCAGCGAAGCCCTGGACGAGAGCGACGAAGACCCAGATACGGCATTCGAGTATGGCAAGCCCATACAGTTCTTTGCGATAAAAGCGGACGGCCAGCCCGCCTACTTCAACTGGACTTCGACAATCTCATACGTAGATGGGCGACGCATGGTGGCAACGGTTCCATCGTCAGGTCAGGTGATGCAGCTGTCACAAACGCCGGACCTTGGCGTGCAACTGTACTTCGATGAGTCCAGCTACAAGACTATGCTCCACGCTCTCGACGAGGTAATCGGCAGCACAAAGGGCCGCCTCTGCGACCTGCGTGCAGTCTTTTCTGGCGACCAGGAAGCGCGAAAATTAACGATTCCATCGGTTTCTATGCCCTGGTTGAACGACTCGCAGCAGCAGGCCGTGCATGAGGTCTTGAGGGCAAAGGACGTGGCAGTAGTGCACGGACCGCCGGGAACTGGCAAGACCACCACGCTCGTCGAGGCGATATGCGAAACGCTGCACCGCGAGACGCAGGTGCTGGTATGCGCCCAGAGCAACACGGCGGTTGACTGGATATCGGAGCAACTCGTTGACCACGGCGTGTCTGTGCTCCGCATCGGCAACCCTTCGCGAGTGAACGACAAGATGCTTTCATTCACGTATGAGCGGCAATTTGAGAGCCATCCCGACTATCCCGAGCTGTGGTCCATACGCAAGGCCATCAGGCAGATACGTGACAGCCGGCAGGGAAGCAGCGACAACAGGCATCAGAAGCTGGCCCGCCTACGCGAAAGACAGGCGGAACTGGAGATGCGCATCAGCCATTCCCTCTTTGCCGAGACGCGCGTAGTGGCCTGCACGCTGGTGGGTGCGGCAAACAAAATCATGGTGGGCCAGAAGTTCTCCACGCTCTTCATCGACGAGGCGGCACAGGCTTTGGAGCCGGCATGCTGGATTGCAATACGCAGGGCAGGCAGGGTGATACTGGCAGGCGACCACCAACAGCTGCCGCCGACAATCAAAAGCTTTGACGCCATGCAGCAGGGGCTGGGCAGAACGCTGATGCAGCGCATCGTGGAGAGCCAGCCGGACAGCGTGACGCTACTCACCATGCAGTACCGCATGAATGAGGCCATCATGCGTTTCCCCTCCGAATGGTTCTACCAGGGGCGTCTGATCTCTCACCCTTCCGTAGGCCATCGCTCCGTGATAGACTACGACCAGCCCATAGTGTGGGTGGAAAGCGATGAGCCGGAACAGTTCGTCGGCGAGAGTCATGGCCGCATCAACAAGGCCGAGGCAGACCTGTTGCTCCTGCATCTGGAGGGATATATAAATAAGGTGGGCAAGGAACGCTTCCTGGAAGACCGCCTGGATGTGGGCATCATATCCCCCTATCGCGTGCAGACGCAGTACCTGAGGCAGCAGATTCACCGCAGACCGTTCTTCAAACCCTTCCGCAATGCCATCACCGTGCAGACAGTTGACGGCTTTCAGGGACAGGAGCGGGACCTCATACTCATATCCCTCGTGCGCAGTAACGAGCACGGGCAGATAGGATTTCTGTCGGACCTGAGGCGCATGAACGTCGCCATGACGCGAGCACGGATGAAGCTGATCATCTTCGGCAACAGTAAGACATTGTCTCATTACGCCTTTTACCGAAAACTAATAGAATACATTCAGAGTCTATGAAATACAAAGCAATAATCTGGGACCTTGACGGTACCCTCATGGATACGCTGCAGGACCTCTACTTAGCAACCAATCATGCCCTGCAAACCTACGGAATGCCGGAGCGAACCCTCGACGAGGTGCGCCGCTTTGTGGGCAACGGTGTGCGCAGACTCATACAACTCGCGGTGCCACAGGGCGAGGAGAACCCGCTCTTTGAGGATGTCTTTAAGGAATTCAAGGCCTACTACGTAGTCCATTGTCAGGACAATACCGACCTGTATGACGGCATAGCAGACACGCTGAAGGCCCTGAAGCAGCAAGGCAAGAAGATGGCCGTGGTGAGCAACAAGCTGCAAAAGGGCGTGGATGAGCTGTACCGTGACTACCTGTCCTCTACTATTGACGTGGCTATCGGCGAGCGACCGGGCATGCAACGCAAACCGGCACCCGACATGGTGGACCTTGCCCTGCAAGAACTGGGCGTCACCAAGGAAGAGGCGGTATATATCGGCGACTCTGACGTGGACATCATGACGGCACGCAACGCCGGCCTGCCCTGCATATCGGTTCTGTGGGGATTTCGCGACAAGGACTTCCTCATACAGCATGGAGCCACCACCTTTGCGGAAAAACCCTCCGATATCGCCGAAGATAAACTGGGATAAGTTAAAAAATCCTTAGCGTATAAAACCTTTTCTCTTCTCTCGCGTCACAGAGATGTGCACAAAACAAACAAATGGAGCAATGCATCCGACAAGTTACAAACTTAAAAAAGAAGAGAAATGAAAAAGCTGATATTCACATTATTTGCTTTGGCAACAATGACATTGGCCATGGCACAGAGCGAGGAAAACGCAGGTAAGCGCGAAAGAGGCAACCGTCCTGACCCGAAAGAGATGGCAGAAAAGCGCACGAAGGACATGGTAGAGAAATATGCTCTCTCTACTGAGCAGGCCGCCAAGGTCAAGGCGCTTAACGAGAAATACATGTCGCAGATGGGAGGCAGAGGTCGTGGCGGCAACCGCGGACACCGCCCCGGCATGCAGAACGGCTCACGTCCGGAGCGTCCTCAGGGCGACATGAGACCCGACAGCCTCGGCCATCGCGGCAACGGCAAGGGCATGAGACAGCGCGGAGGAGGCATGGGACAGCGCGGAGAACGAATAAAGCAGTATAACGAAGAGCTGCGCACCATACTCAACGAAGCACAGTATAAGGCCTACGAAGCCGATCAGGAGAAGATGATGAAGGAACGCAGAGAGCGTTTCGAGAACAATAAGAAGAAGGATTGACACATCCCTATAACCCACCTTTGAAAGCGAAGAGACTGTACCGACAGCAATGGTACAGTCTTTTTTTATGCCTGAGCGACGGCACAAAGCATCAATAATCTGCGGTTTCATCGGATAAAATCCGCGGTTTCATCGGGCGAAACCCGCCATTTCAACTGCTGATACGCCCTGTATCGAAGGCCTAAGTCCCCACATTCCAAATCTTCGCAATAGTTAACATTTATTAATTCTCAGCTTTTTATATCGTCTATTTACCGATTTCTTACTATCTTTGCAGAGTAATACTAACCGAATGAGCCCAATACAGTCAACGAAAATGACTAACTTCCGATGGACAGTATGTATGTTACTGTTCTTCGCTACTATGACGACCTATATGGATCGTCAAGTTTTGTCGTTGACATGGAAAGACTTCCTGGCTCCCGAATTTGGATGGACAGACGCTGATTACGGCTATCTGGCAGGCCTGTTCTCGCTGATGTACGCTATATGCATGCTCTTCTGTGGTAAAATCATGGACATTATCGGCATGCGTCGAGGCTATTTGCTTTCCATAGGCATCTGTACGGTAGGCACATTGCTGCACGCTATATGCGGAATCATGATGAGCGGCATCCTCGCCGACACGTGGATAGTAAGTTTTGACGGCGCAATAGAGTCTCTGCACGATGTTGGAGTAGCCGGCACAGCCATCACCACCTTGAGCATATACCTCTTCCTCGGATGCCGTAGCGTCATGGCTTTGGGCCAGGCGGGCAACTTCCCGGCAGCCATATCAGTTACTGCAGAATACTTTCCAAAGAAAGACCGTGCATTCGCCACATCCATATTCAACAACGGTGCCAGCGTGGGTTCGCTACTTGCACCGGTCACAATACCGCTGATAGCGCGCGAATTTGGATGGGAAATGGCATTCCTGCTTGTGGGTGCGCTGGGATTTCTATGGATGTTTGCGTGGCTGATGCTCTATGAGAGCGCCGGAGAAAGCCATAGAGTAAACATCTCTGAATACAACTACATACAGCAGGACACGGTGTCATCGGTTCAGAGTTATAATGAAAACGAGAAAGACACTTCTGACGGAATAGACAGCGACATCATCAACGACGGTAAGCCGATAAGCTTCCTGCGCTGTTTCTCATATCGTGTCACGTGGGCATTCATCTTCGGCAAGTTCATGACAGAGGGTGCATGGTGGTTCTATCTCTTCTGGGCTCCGATCTATATAGCCGACACCTACGGCTACACCACCGACTCTCCAATGGGAATGGCACTGATATTCACCATCTATCTCATCAGTATGCTGTCGGTAATAGGTGGCTATCTGCCCACATATCTTACTGAAGAGTTCTCACTCACACCCCAGCAAGCACGCTTGCGGTCCATGCTCGGCTTCGCATGCCTGCAGCTGATAGGCCTGCTGCAGATGCCATTGGGCAGCCATTCACCGTGGGTACTCGTCATAATCATCGGCATCTTCGGCGCCGCGCACCAGAGTTGGTCGGCTAATCTCTTCTCGCTGGTGGGCGACAACATACCTAAGAAGTCCATCGCGACAGTGATAGGCATCGGTGGCTGTGCCGGAGGTATAGCGTCATACCTCGTAATGATGTTCACCGGAACATTACTGCAATACGCCAATCAGATGCACGATACATTCACATTCCTCGGCTATTCTGGCAAAGCGGCAGCCTACATGATGATGTTTAGCATCTTCTCCGTATCCTATCTCATAGGCTGGGGAATCATAAAACTTCTTTCCGATTATCATATTAATAAAAATTCTATACCTAATCATGAACGTAACAACTAACAAAATGACCAATTGGCGTTGGGTGATGTGTGCGATGCTGTTTGCAGCAACCACTGTCAACTACCTCGACCGCCAAGTTCTGTCCCTCACATGGAAGGACTTCATTTCACCAGAATTCCATTGGAATGATGAAATTTATGGTAACATTACCGCCATTTTCTCTATCTTCTATGCCGTTGCAAACCTCTTTGCAGGCAAGTTCGTTGACTGGATGGGCACCAAGAAGGGCTACTTCTGGGCCATCACTATTTGGTCATTAGGAGCTGTTCTGCACGCCGGCTGCGGATGGTTCACAATGGTTTCTCTCGGTCTGCCTAATCTGGCAGCTATGGCAAAGACTACAGGTCTCGTTGCTGTCTCTGTCGCTACGGTCAGCATGTATGCTTTCCTCGTTTGCCGTTGCGTGCTGGCAATGGGTGAGGCAGGCAACTTCCCTGCTGCTATCAAGGTAACAGCAGAGTATTTCCCCAAGAAGGACCGCGCTTTCGCTACTGCAATCTTCAATTCCGGAGCATCTGTAGGCGCCCTTGCAGCCCCTGCTACCATTCCACTGCTCGCTAAATTGTGGGGTTGGGAGATGGCTTTCATTATCATCGGTGCCATCGGCTTCATCTGGGCTGGCATATGGCTCTTCGTATATGACAAGCCAAAAGACTCTAAGTTCGTCAACGAAGCAGAGCTCAACTACATCAATCAGGATGAGGAGAACGAGAAAGCTGCCGACGTAGTAGTTGAAGAGAAGCAGATGTCATACATGGAGGCCTTCAGCCACAAGCAGACTTGGTCTTTCGCTTTCGGTAAGTTTATGACCGACGGTGTATGGTGGTTCTTCCTCTTCTGGGCTCCGGCATACTTCTCTGACCAGTTCGGCGCAACGTCAGACTCACCTCTTGGCATAGCACTCATATTCACACTGTATGCTATCGTAACGGTATTGTCAATGTTCGGTGGCTATCTGCCAAAGCTCTTCGTGGAGAAGAAGGGCATGAACCCTTATCAGGGACGTATGCTCGCCATGCTTATCTTCGCATTCTTCCCACTGCTGGCACTCTTCGCACAGCCTATGGGTGACGCATTCGGACCATGGTGGCCAGCTATCATCATCGGCCTTGTAGGTGCTGGACACCAGGCATGGTCTGCCAATATCTTCTCTACCGTAGGCGATATGTTCCCCAAGTCAGCCATCGCTACCATCACCGGTATCGGCTCTATGGCAGGCGGCTGCGGCTCATTCCTTATTAATAAGGTATCAGGTAACCTCTTCACCTACGCTGAACAGCAGGGTTCTGCGTTCCAGTTCATGGGCTTTGAGGGCAAGCCGGCAGGCTATATGATTATCTTCTGCGTCTGCGCCGTTGCCTATCTCATCGGTTGGACCGTGATGAAGCTGCTCGTTCCAAAGTACAAGCCCGTCGTAGTGAAGTAAAATCACTCAGGCAAAACAATATAGAAAAAGGGATGCGACTGGCAACGGTCGCATCCCTTTTTCTATAATTCGTAGTTGTAGGTGTTCATCTAAATCTGTCTAATCTGAGCCTGCATACGCCTGCCATTCATTTCCATCATAGTAATAAGGTGTCCATCCCTTTGTCTTTGCCTTGGCCACTTGTGCCTTCGTACAGACATTTCCTTCGTCCGATGCTGTCTGCGAATATATATGGAATGTTGTCTCCGTTCCGCTGGCAACGACGGGCAAACTTTCTATTAAAGTATCCATGGCCGCCCCTTTTATCTGATTTGAATTGCAAGACAATTTTGTCAACGCAGTGTTCTTCGTGACATCAAGAGAGGTCAATTGATTGGATGAACAGTACAATACCGTCAAAGCTGTATTCTTTGAGACATCAAGCGAAGTCAACTGGTTGGAATAACATGACAATTCCGTCAATACCGTATTCTTCGAGACATCAAGAGAGGCTAATTTATTGGAAGAACAGTGGAATTTAGTCAACGCAGTGTTCTTTGATACATCAAACGAAGTCAACTGGTTGGAATAACAGTATAGCCTTGCCAAAGCTATATTCTTTGAGACATCAAGCGAAGTCAACCGGTTGGAATAACACCACAAATCTGTCAATACAGTATTCTTCGAGACGTCAAGAGAGGTCAATTGATTGGATGAACAGTTCAAATACACCAAAGCCGTATTCCCCAAAACATCAAGAGATGTCAGGTTATTCGTACTGCATGACAGATCCGTCAAAGCTGTATTCTTTGAAACATCAAGCGAAGTCAACTGGTTGGAATAACATGACAATTCCGTCAATACCGTATTCTTAGAGACGTCAAGAGAGGTCAGGTTATTCGTACCGCATGACAAATACTCCAAAGCTGTATTCCTCGAGACATCAAGCGAAGTCAACTGGTTGGAATAACATGACAAATCTGTCAATACTGTATTCTTTGAGACATCAAGAGTTATCAACTTATTACCACTACAAAACAAATGTGTTAACTTTGTATTCTTTGAGACATCAAGGGAAGTCAGTTCATTATCGTAGCAGAACAGAGAGGTTAATGCGGTAAAGTATTCTATTCCTGTCAGGTCTGCAATAGAAGAATTTGATGGCCCCATGTATGTTATAGATTGTATTTCGTTATTTGTGATGACACCGTCAGTTCCATAGCTCTGAGAGAGCAGGTAGCTGCGGAAGTTGGCATCGGGGAAGTGCACCTCATCAATTTCTATGTCATCCGAAGATGGAGTGGGCGTTGGAGTTGGTGTAGGAGTTGGCGTATCTCCAGAAGAGACACAAACAGGGCGTATCGGCTCGCCTATGTCGGCACTGTTTCCTGTAGATAATATATAGTTCCATCCCCAATTAGCATAAAGGTCGTAGGGGTATCCATCATTATCAGCCGTGCCAGTCCAGTATTCACAGTTATGTTCTCCATCGGGTGTACCGCCAACATTATGTCCTGCTGCAGGCAAGAAGATTGAATTTCCGTTTCTGCTAACAGTAAAGCCCTCAACTCCATTCTTCTTAGTCCAGGTCCATGTACAGTAATTCTTGAGTTCCTCAAGTTCTGCTTTAGTAGGCAAACGCCATGTTCCGCCCCATTTCTTAGTGGCGACATCATAATCCGTTCCGCAGATATTCTGCGTTGACGGTTTGGAGTATTGGGAGTTTCCATTGATTGGTTTTGTGCTGCCCCACTGGTAGTAGTCACCGAAATCCTCTGGATTGATAGCCCCAACATTGTGGTCAGCCCATTTCACGGACAACCCCAAGTCTATGGCTTTACCGACATTTGATCCTCCTGCAGCAACCAGACGTACACTCTGTCTGTTTGACCAGTCACCATTTTTATTGTTAGCAAAGTCCTCAGTATAACATAGAGTAAACTGTCCACTCAGGAAATCATAATAGGTTGTTGTCATGTAATAGAGCCAGTTATAGAATTCGAGATACAGATGTGAGGTATCTGTCCAGTAGCGTCCTACGCCGGTACTATAATTGTTTCCACTATAATATCCGGCATTGGGGAAGAACAATTTGTTGCCGTTTGCTTTACTTGTAAAGAACAAACCACTAACACCTTCATAACTGACGATCTTAACATCGCAATTATCTCGCAACTCCTCGTAGTCTTTTTGATGCGGGAAGCGGTATCCATCGGGGATTTTTATCTCGCTAAATGCTCCTGTATCCGAGTGATAATACACCTGACTGCCGGAATGATAGGTGCCGAAGTCCTGTGGATTGCGTGCTCCGTAGTTACAACTTGCCCACAGCAGTCCAGAGGGCAGTCCCATGTCTATGAGGTCACCCTCCGTCGGTGCATTAGGGTCATATTCCTTCTCGGCGTATGCCTCCACATAGTCAATCTGACTATAGGGATAATAGTCCGTTTTCCCGTCAGAGAGATGCAGGATAAGACCCTTCTTCTGTGCAGTGCTGACACCCGTCTTCACTGGTCGAACAGCCATTCCGCAGTTTCTGCCTGCCTCTGTTAAAGAAGCACCACAACTAAAACTATACACATTATAGTCCTTTAATCCATACATCGTGCCAGTCCAATAGCCACCTCCGGTTTGCATAGATGTAGCGTTTTTATATTGTGCTTCAGGCATAAATATGCTATTGCCGTTTTCACCAGTCAACTTGTATCCCTTCACGCCATTTATGGTAGTAGACTCTGAGAAACAATTCTCGTGGAGTTCCAAAACCTCCGCACGTGTTGGCATTCTCCAACCGTTTCCCCACTTTTTCGTCGCTACATCGTATATTGAACCAGAAATACTACCTTCCCATATACCATACTGTTCATGAAGGAGGCCAAACAGCGGGTCAGAACTTGTGCCACACTGATCCATTGGACACAGATACCGTGCCCAACTGTATATCACCTTCTCTTCTGTCTCACCCCAAGCATAGTAGCCACCATGCTCCTCTGGCGCATTAGCGTCCACATTGATGCTTGCCCACAGCAGTCCGCTGGGCAGAGCGAGATCTACAGCAGTGTCAACTTTGGTTTCATCTGCCGCATATACCTCTATGCGCTGTAACTTGGTGTAGGGATAGTCCTGCTTCGTACCATCCTTCTTTACGACCTTTACTCCCTGTGCCGACATCTGAGCACAAGCTAATACGGCAATCATCGCCGTCAGAATAAGTCTTATCTGTCTCATGGCTGCGTAATTTTAATGGTTGTGTTTGCTGCATTTACGACATAAATTCCACGACCTAGATTGTCAATGGAAAATATGAGAGAGCCGTCAGAGTCTGTTACATACGTTGCCACTTGTTCACCAGATAGCTTACAGACACGCACCGTCTCATTGGGAGCAAAGCCCGAGAACCGCAAAGTATTACCGTCACGGGTTATCGTCCCATGTTCATCGCTTTTGCTGACGTTGTTGACAGCAGTAGCACTTTTATCTTCCAGAGTGAATTCCTTGACGTCTACAGCCAAATACTCAAGCGTTGTAGCGCCCGCCTTAAAGGTGAAAGTCTCCGCACCGCAGGTCACACGAGGTGTCTCTGTGAGTAGCAAATCAACACGCTGTCCATTTTTTAGCCATACAGCAAAATACTTAGGCAGATTGGCTGCACTTGCTATCGTAGTAACAAAGCAAAGCAGCGGTAGTAGTTTAAAAAAGTCTCTCATGACATTTCCGTTGCCTTTCAGTTCCTCTCAGGCCTTTTGGTTAGCAGATACAGAGACGTGGAACTGTGAATACCATTTCCTAAGATGCAGGCCCTGAGAAAACCTTCGAAAACAGAAATGGTTAACAGCCCCACGTATAAACGTGGAGACCATTACGCCAACTCTTGTTTTCTTTCTTAGAAGTTTCTCAGGCTTCGCATCTACAAGAAGTCGGGCATAACGCCTCTATATATTCAAAATGTATGGACTGAATTATCTCAATCCGTCACAAAGGTACACAAAATATTTTTAACACAAATTATTTTGCATGATTTTTTTTCAAAACAAATTATTTTCCCCCGTCTTTGGACAATCTTTGACAAATACAAACGACATAGGATAAAGTTTTATTCCACACAATAAAAAGCCCGAGGCAATGAATGTCTCGGGCTTTTATTATGCCATGTCCTACAGTCTTTCCTGTTGCTGCGGAACTGGTTGTATAGAGTGGTGGAGCGCCTTACAGCTTCTGCTCCACCTCTATTTCCGTGAATGTCTCAATGATATCTCCTGCCTGTATGTCGTTGCAGTTAACGAGCGAGATACCGCACTCCAGGCCTGTTGCCACCTCTTTTGCATCGTCCTTGTAACGCTTCAGGGCGTTGATGTCGCCGGTGAAGATTACGATACCATCGCGTATGAGGCGTGCCTTGTCCTTTGCATGCACCTTACCGTCGGTGACCATAGCACCAGCAACGGTTCCGACCTTGGAGATTTTGAATACCTCCTTGACCTCAACCTGGCCTGTGGCAACCTCTTTCTTAATCTTGTCGAGCATGCCTTCCATGGCCTGTTTGATGTCGTCCATAGCGTCGTAGATGACAGAATAGGTGTTGATTTCCACGCCTTCCTGCTCTGCCAGCTTCTTGGCTGCAACTGAAGGACGCACCTGGAAGCCTACTATCATACCGTTCTCGGCGGTAGAAGCGAGGGTAACATCGTTCTCGGATATCTGGCCGACACCCTTGAGGATGACGTTCACCTGCACCTTTTCCGTTGACATCTTGATGAAAGAGTCGGACAGAGCCTCTACAGAGCCCTGCGTATCAGCCTTCACGACGAGGTTCAACTCATGGAATTCTCCCAATGCCACACGGTGTGCAATCTCCTCGAGCGAGAGGGTCTTGGTGGTGCGCAGGCTCTGTTCACGCTGCAACTGCATTCGCTTATTGGCGATATTGCGGGCCTCCTGCTCCGTCTCCATAATGTGGAAGGAGTCTCCTGCCTGTGGTGCACCGTTGAGACCGAGAATAATTACCGGTTCAGCCGGCTTTGCCTTCTCCACGTTCTGGTTGCGCTCGTTGAACATTGCCTTTACCCTACCCCATGCTGTTCCGGCTATGACGATGTCGCCAACCTTCAGCGTTCCGTTGCTGACAAGCACGGTAGAGACGTATCCGCGACCCTTGTCCAGCGACGACTCGATGACCGAACCGGTAGCATTGCGGTTAGGATTAGCCTTCAGGTCAAGCATCTCAGCCTCTAGGAGCACTTTCTCCATCAGCTCTTCGACGCCCGTTCCCTTCTTGGCGCTTATTTCCTGGCACTGGTACTTACCGCCCCACTCCTCCACGAGAAGGTTCATGGCCGCCAGATCCTGGCGTATCTTGTCGGGGTTAGCACCCGGTTTGTCAATCTTGTTGATGGCAAATACCATCGGCACGTTGGCAGCCTGAGCATGTGCTATAGCCTCCTTTGTGGTAGGCATGATAGAGTCATCGGCTGCGATGATGATGATGGCGATGTCCGTTACCTGTGTTCCACGGGCACGCATAGCAGTAAATGCCTCGTGACCCGGGGTATCAAGGAACGTGATACGTCGTCCGTCAGGCAGCTTCACGTTGTATGCACCGATGTGCTGGGTGATGCCTCCGGCCTCGCCGGCGATGACATTGGTCTTACGCACATAGTCAAGCAGCGATGTCTTACCGTGATCCACGTGTCCCATGACGGTAACGATAGGCGGACGTGAGATAAGTTCGCTCTCGTCATCCTCATCCTCGTGGATTGCCTCCTGCACTTCGGCGCTGACATATTCTGTTGTATATCCGAACTCATCAGCCACCAGATTGATGGTTTCAGCATCCAGTCGCTGGTTGATACTTACCATGATGCCGACAGACATGAGCGTTCCGATGAGCTTTGTCACAGGCACATCCATCATCGTTGCCAGCTCTGACACGGTGACGAACTCCGTCAGCTTCAGTACCTTTGAGTCCAGTTCTTCTGTCAGTGCCTCCTCCTCACGCTGGTGAGCGGCGGCATCGCGCTTCTCCTTACGATATTTGGCACCCTTCTTATTCAGGCTGCTCTTGCTGGTGAGGCGTGCCAACGTCTCTTTTACCTGGCGTGCTACATCCTCCTCAGATATCTCCTGTGGCTGCTGGTTGCCTTTCTTCTTGTTCTTCTTCTTGCCTCCCGAGGGTTGGTTTGGATTAGGCTGTCCCTGTGTGGCGCGCGCATTCTTGCCGTTCTTGCCACCCTGTTGCTGGTTGGCTGCATCGTTGATGTCCACGCGCTCCTTGCCTATGCGAACACGCTTCTTCCTGTCGGCAGAGATCTGTGCCTTCTCCTCACGCTCCTTGCGCTTCTCCTCCTTCGACTTCTTCTTGGGTCGGGTGCTCTGATTGATTGCGCTGAGGTCTATGGTGCCCAGAACATTCGGGCGCGCAACTGTGCGGCGGTCGCTCTTCAAGGTGAATACCTCTACCTCTTTACGGGGCTCTGCAGACGGGGTATCTTCCGGTTTTTCTTCCTCCACCTTCACCTCTGGTGTCTCCGGAGTCTCAACCGCTACAGGCTCCTCAGCAGGTTTCTCATCCTGTATCACAGGCTGCTCCTCCTTCTGGGGCTCAGCTTCCTTTGCTTCAGGCTGCTGTTCCTCAGGCTGCTGTGGCTGCTCTTCAACCTTTACTTCGGGCGTTTCCTCAACCGCAGCAACTTCTTCCTGGGGCTGATCTTCCTGTGGTGCGGGAGCTGGAGCAGGCTCTTCTTTCTTTGCCGGTTTGCCCACGGTGCTGAGGTCTATGGTGCCCAGTGGCTTCACCTCCTGGCGAATGCGCAGGTCACTCGGTGTGACAGCAGCCTCCTGCGGCTTCTTCTCCACCTTCTTCTCGGCTTTTTTCTCGGCTTTCTTGAATATCTTCTCAGCCTGCGTACGTATTTCCTTGTCGCCTTTGAATGCCGACTCCAGCGCAGCATACTGTTCATCGTTGAGTTTGAAGTTAAGGTCATTCTTAACCTCGCCCAGGGATGTCTTCTTCTCGAGGAACTCCACGAGAGTGGACAAACCGATGTTCAGCATACTCATTGCTTTATTTATTCTTATACTCATATATTCTGTTTTACCTTGTTTATCTTCTACTTCTACATCTGTTGACGACACATTGCAGGGTCTGCTTCAGCGGCCTGTGCGTCCTGACCGGCCTGCTGCGTTACTTTGCAAACTCGGCGCGCAGCACCTCAAGCAAGTGGTCAACGGTCTCCTCCTCAAGGTCTGCCTTGGCGATAAGCATATCGCGCGGAGCGTCAAGCACCTGGCGGGCTGTCTCCAGGCCCATAGCCTTGATGGCGTCGATGACCCACTGGTCTATCTCATCGTTGAACTCGTCGAGGTAGATATCCTCCTCATCCTCGTTGTCCAGGCTATCCTGCTGCACGTCGCGGAATACATCGATGGTATATTCAGTAAGCATTGAAGCGAGTTTGATATTCTGTCCGCTGCGTCCGATGGCGAGTGACACCTCCTCTGGTCTCAGCGACACGTCGGCATGGCGGTTCTCTTCGTCTATCACGATGCTGCTGATCTGTGCCGGAGCGAGTGCGCGCTGTATGAAGAGCTTGATGTTCTGGGTGTAGTTTATGACGTCCAGGTTCTCGTTGCACAGCTCTCTTACGATGCCGTGCACGCGGCTTCCCTTCACGCCCACGCAGGCTCCTACCGGGTCTATGCGGTCGTCAAAGCTCTCTACGGCTATCTTTGCACGCTCGCCAGGCATTCGTGCTATCTTGCGGATGGCCACCAGACCCTCGGCAATCTCAGGCACCTCAGCCTCCAGCAGGCGCTGCAGGAAGAGGTTTGACGTGCGCGAGAGGATAATCTTCGGGTTGTTGTTCTCGTTGGTCACACGTGCTATGACGGCCTTGATGGTCTCGTTCTTGCGATAGTTATCGCTCGGTATCTGCTCAGACTTAGGCAGCAGCAGCTCGTTGCCCTCGTCGTCTATCACCAGCACCTCGCGCTTCCATATCTGATATACCTCGCCGCTGACTATCTCGCCCACGCGATCCTTATATTTATTATATAGCGTATCGTGCTCCAACTCCAGTATCTTGGATGCCAGAGTCTGGCGCAGATTGAGGATAGCGCGGCGACCGAACTTCGCAAAGTCCACGCGCTCTGACACGTCCTCGCCTACCTCATAGTCGTCCTGTATCTTCTGTGCGTCAGAGAGGGCGATCTCCTTGTTCTCGTCACTCACCTCACCGTCGGGCACCACTACGCGGTTGCGATAGATTTCAAAGTCACCCTTGTCGGGGTTTACGATAACGTCAAAGTTAGCGTCACTACCAAAGATCTTGGCAATAACATTACGGAAACTCTCCTCGAGCACGCTGACGAGCGTAGTACGATCGATATTCTTCGTCTCCTTAAACTCGCGGAACGTTTCTATCATGCTTGGTTGCTGTGTGGTTGATTTAGCCATAAGTATTTATTGTTTTTATTTCTTTTTATTCCTTTTTCCTTTTCATCACTCCTCCCTCCGCTCTCCTCTCATCTCACTCTCCCTCCCTCAGGGGAGAGCCAGGGTGGGGCTACTCTCTTCTGTCACCCCTCTTCCAAGGGGCAATTATGCATTATGAATTATGCATTATGAATTACTTAAACTCTATCACGTACTTGCAATACTTCACCTCGTCCATAGAGAATGTCTTATCCACATCCACCAACACGGGGCGCTTCTTGCCTTCCACGGTCTGCTTCTCCTGCGTCTTCAGGGTAAAGTTGCGGCCGTCAACGGCGGTCAGCTCACCCTTATACTTCTTACCGTCGGCAGCAAGGACTTCCACCTGCTTGCCTATGTTGTTGATATATTGCTGCTCCACCTTGAAGGGCTGGCCGATGCCGGCAGAGCCGACCTCCAGTTCATAGTCCTCTTCATCGCGGTCCAGATGATCCTCAATGAACCTGCTCAACGACACGCAGTCATCAATCCACACGCCCTCGGCGTGGTCTATCTCTACAACGATGCGGTCATCAGGGGTTACCTCCACGTCAACAAGGAAATAGTCCTTGTCCGTGAGCCACTCTTCTACTAAACTCTCTACAATTTTCTTCTCTATCATAATCTTGTTTATAGTGGGTTCTGTTTACGCCCACCGTGATACTTTTATTCTTAAAGGCTTTGGCCGTAACCATCCGGCATCCTGCCTGTAATAAAAGAATGAGAGGCTCTGTGTGAGCCCCTCATTCCACTGAACGCAGGTGCAAAATTACTCATAATTTTCTATCTGTGCAAATTTTTTGCAAGAAAACTGCATGGAAACCATTATAATCCGCTTTTTTTTCGTACCTTTGCGGCGTGAGACATTAATTCTGAGTAATATGACTATTGTAAGTACAACAGATTTCCGAGCAAATCAGACCAAGTATTTTGGTATGGTGGATCGTGGTGAGGCTGTGATTCTGAAGTCTCGCCGCGGCAGTTACCGACTAATGCCCGCAGAGGAAGAAGAGCCTAAACGCGATGTGACAGCAGAGATTTGTCGGGGCATGAAGGACTGGAAAGAATATTTAGAGACTGGCAAATCAGACAAGTTCCGACCTTTAGATGAGTTTTTAGATGAGCTACGCAATTCAGAGTCACCCAGATTTTGAACATAGTTTCAAACGTCTTTACAAGAGATACCGAAGTCTTATAGAGGACATCAAGGCTTTCCGTGATTCCCTTCAAGAAAATCCCTTCCAAGGTGCAGAGCTTTGTCCCGGCATCCGTAAGATTCGCATGCCCATCAAGTCCAAGGGGCGAGGCAAGTCTGGCGGTGCCCGCGTTATCACAGCCAACGCCATCGTTGCCGAGCACGAAGGACGTATAGCACTCCTCACAATTTACGACAAAGAGGATGCCTCCACCGTTAAGCTGAATGTAATCAAGCAGATGGCCCGCGAACTTGGATTTGACGTGTAACATCCGTTCCATCTCTGGGGCATATTGGTAACAGTTTGGCAAATGTTAAATTAAGTGTTAAAATCGAGCTTATAATTTTTACGATTTTCCCCATCAAAAAATGAATTCTAGAGACGCCAACCTGCCTTTCCAACGCCGCTAACCTACTTTTATCGGAGTAAAGTAGGTCAGCTCCGATGCTAAAGTAGGTCTATTACCTCCTAATAGTAGGTCTTTTACAAGGTAACGGTAGGTCTTTTACATGGCAAAAGACCTGCTATTACACCCCAAAATTGTCCGTTTCCTGTAGAAAATTATCCGATTTTCTATCGCAAAAGCACCAATTTCCCGTCATCCACCCACCTCTTCCTCCATGCGAAACGAGGCTTGATAGCTCCAACACCTTAACAATCAGCCAGTTCCAAACGCATCCCCGTTTTCCTTCCGAACTCAATCCCAAACATCAAAAATATCGCAAATTTCGCATCAGAGGCAATTTCGTTTTCAAATTTTCAACGAGAGAGGACGAATCCGAAACCCTTCGTTTGCCATTTTAACACTTTCCGGGGTCAATTTTTAACATTTGAAATTAAGGTGTTCAATTTGATGTGCCGTGCTATTGTACGTGAAACAAATTGGCACGCATGCTATAAAGCTTCTATTTCTTCAACCGTAAGATCTGTTATCACTTTGTGGTTGTATCTGTATTTTTTGCTTCCTGTTCCTGTTGCAGGGTGTTCTTGGTTACAAATTTCACGTTTTCCCTGCGATGTTCCGCTGGGTTGAAGCCTTTCTTCTTTACTGCGAAGCGTGCCTTTTCGCCGTCCTCCTTGCGCTCGTGGTAGAGTTTCTCCAGCGGATTGGCAAAGGGCAGGTCATATTCCTTGCGGTTTCGCTTCATGTCTATCACGGCCCATAGTGCCCTGTATATCCCCTCGGCTTCGGCTGATGCAATGGGTGTCTCGGTGCCTCCGATGAGAGTTATGACAGACTCGGTGGTCAAGGCGCGGTAGGCCTCGGTGCATTGCGTGCCATACATCTGCAGCACGGCATCGTAAGCCTTGTATTTCTCGGATGCAAAGAATGTGGCTGCATTGACGGGTCCGAAGGCATGTATGCCCTCCTTCACCATCTCCGTTATAGCCGGAGCGATGACGGTGATGTCTGTTGAGCCGTCTGTCACATCCACGTTGTCACCCACAGAGAGCACGGCGATGCGCGGGTTCTGCACGTTAAGGTCTCGTTTCAGCATGCGCCACAGTTGTTTGCCGCGTTTCTGTATGGCCTCAGAAGTGAGTTGTTTGCTGGCTGTCTCGGTATTGTTGGCGGTCAGCACGCTGCCAACGCGTATGATGCCGTTGTCTAAGACTGCAAATGTCTCGCCGGATTTCTCTAATGCGCGGCCCACGAGTTCCTCTGCGGGCTTCGCCATAGGCAGGCACACGATACCTTGTATCTGTCCGTCGGTATAGTCATCGAGGGCATCTTGCAGCGCCTCATACTCGGGTTGGCCGTCAGCTCCGTAGAGCACTATGTCGCACAAGTCGGTGAGGCCTTCCTCATCGAGCATACTGTTCAGTAGCGAATGTTGCTCTTTGGGGGCATTACCCACAAGAGCGATTTGAATGTCAGTACTATTCATATTAATTTATAATGCATAATTCAGAATGCATAATTATTTGTAATGGTTGATGGATGGGAGGTGAGGGTTTGCTTGTTTCTGCTGCCCCTACAGGGCGTGATTACTACCCGTATCCATACCCAGGGCGATGCCCTGGGCTATATGCTTTTGCCCTTGCAGGGCGTTTCATCCTCCGTCCCTCATTCTTTTGTACGTAGCGTTCCTCCCCCCCTCTTGTGGGAGTTGGACGGGCTTCCCTTGGGGGGTAAGATGGGGCTTCATCTCCCACGTCCGTCTGCTGCCGTGGATAGCAGTCCGCAGGCTGCGAAGATGTCCTGCCCTCGTGAGGCGCGTATGGTGGTGTATATGCCGTGGGCAGTCAGATAATCGCGCAGGCTCTCCAGCTTCTTCTCGTCTGCGGGGCGCAGGTCGCAGTCTGGTATGGAGTGGAAGCGTATGAGGTTGATGCGGCAATCCAGCCCTCTCAGCAGCTTTATAATCTCCTTGGCGTGGGTGGTAGAGTCGTTGACACCGTCGAATACCGTATATTCAAAAGACAGCCTGCGCTGGTGCGAGAAGTCATATTGGTGCAACAGGGCTACGATGTCGCTGATGGCGAAGGCACGCTCTGCGGGCATCAGCTGCATGCGTTGCTCGTGGATGGGTGTGTGGAGCGATATGGCTACATGGCACTCACTCTCGTTCAGAAAGCGCCGCAGCTTGTTCTTTATTCCCACGCTGCTGACGGTGATGCGTCGCGGACTCCATGCATAGCCCCAGTCAGCAGTGAGTATCTCGGTGGCCTTGAGCACGTTGTCGAGGTTGTCCATCGGTTCTCCCTGACCCATGAAGACGATATTCGTGAGTCGTTCACGGTCGGGTAGGGAGTAAACTTGGTTTATGATGTCACCAGCGGTGAGTGAACCCTCAAAGCCTTGCTTGCCCGTCTGGCAGAAGAGGCAGTTCATCTTGCACCCCACCTGAGATGATACGCACAGCGTAGCGCGCTCTCCGTCAGGGATATAGACGGCCTCCACGTTCTTGCCTGAGGCTACGGGGAAGAGGTATTTCTTTGTTCCGTCAGTAGATATCAACTCCTCTGCGTATGGCATATTGCCCACACAGTAGTGTTCTGCCAGCAGCTGGCGGTTCTTCTTTGAGATGTTTGTCATCTCATCGATGCTGCTCACGTGCCCAGTATAGAGCCACTGCGCCACCTGCTTGCCAGTGAAGGCTGGCATACCGAGAGACGTGCAGATCTCTTTCAGCTCCGGGAGAGTATGTCCTATCAGGCTATCTTGCAATTTTCTTTCCGTTTATGATTACTATTCCTTTATAACTGTCGTTCACACGCTGACCTGCAATGTTGTAAGTCTCCGGCTGGGTGAGGGGAGCGTTGGACTCCTCCACGCTGAATATGCCGGTGCCGCCTCCAATCTGAGGCCAGTACTCCTCAAAGCTGTTGTCGCCGTCAGCCATTCCTTGTTTCATTATGTCCTCCACCAGACTGTTGCAATATACCTCCAGGTTGGTGTAGTACTTCTTGGTGTCCAGAGTGTATGTCTTACCATCGGCGGCACTATTCGGATTCAAGCCATAGCGTATCTCCCATTCGTTAGGTATTCCGTCGCCGTCGGTGTCGTAGTCAGCGGGGTGTGCTCCGGTGGGAAATGTCTTCTCTGTATAGCCGTTGACATCGGCCACAACATCGATGAGACCGGGCTTTTTTGTCACTGAGCCGACGTATGTAGCGGTGCCCGTTGCCGTCTCTTCCATGTAGCGCGCATCCACCTCATCACGGTGGAGTGAGGCTCCTGCGTATGCCAGCACTTTCTGGTAGGCTACGTCCGCGCTGTGGGTGATAATGCTGCCTGTGGGAGCAGGGGAGTCCATCTTGATCTGAACCCAGCGCACATTGTTGATGGTGATAGACGGCACGTCAGCGGCAAAATAGTTCTTTGCGTCCTTGGAATAGACCAGATTGCCCTTGTATTGCACCCCGGCATCGTAATCCACACCTGCCCAGTCGCGGTTCTCCGTCTTCTTGCCTGTCGTTGTCTCTGTGGTATTGCCTGAGATATAATAGCGGCTCGTCATGTCATAAACATTAGGATGACCGCTGGAGTTGCCTGATGCAGCCACGGTGACGAGGGTTACGCGCTCCTGATAGCCATTGCCGCAGGGACCAGCCTTGAAGTAGTTGTTCACCATGTTAATCTGCCCTCCACCGGGACCGCCGTAACATGTGCCCTGCGCATTAAACATCACACAGTTGCGGAAATCCACATTCTCAGCCTGACAGAAGTTGGCCCACTTGTAGGTATTGTAGTCCTTGTTGCTCGTATATCCGCTCCACTCATAGCGCGCACCATTGAAACGCGGGCCGCGATTGCTGACGTGAGCGATGAGATTGTGGTGGAAGCTGGCGAGCTTGCCGCCCCAGATGCCGCCGTATCCGTGTGCGCCCTTGCCGTGCCCGGCATTGGTGAGTGATTCTGCGATGGTACACCACTGCATGGTGAAGTTGTTATTATCGTAAAAAGAGGCGATTTCATCGATGCTCCAGGAGAAGGAACAGTGGTCGAAAATCAGTCCGTTCTTGTTCCTTTGCCACGTTGCATCGGCACCATCATCAACGTCTCTCTCCTGTCCGCGACGGAAGCGGATGAAGCGTATTATCACGTTGCTGCCGGGACGCATGGTGTAGTATCTTACCGTGATACCGGGATAGGGCGCTGTCTGACCCTCTATCGTGGTGTTGTCGCCGATTTGTAACTCCTTGTTCAGGGCTATCACGCCAGCCACGTCAAAGACGATAATCTTGGCTTTGTTCTTGTTGTTGGTCTCTACGGCAGCGCGAAGCGAACCTGTGCCAGAGTCGTTCAGGTTGGTGACGTGGACGATGTTGCCTCCGCGACCGCCTGTGACGTAGCGTCCGTGACCTTCAGCACCGGGGAATGCAGGAGCCGATGAGAACTGTGCGTAGCTGCTGCCAGCGAGGAGCAGCAGTAGCAGAGTGATGATGTTGCGTAAGTGTGTCATGTTGTTAGTGTTGAGAGCAAAGTCGCAATAATGCGTCGCAAAAGTACAAAAAAACTATCAAAGCGCAAAATTTTTATCACTTAGGGGTATCTTTTTTATGTTATATTCGCGTGTATGGAGTTTTTTTTGTAATTTTGCGCGCAAAATATCAAAATAGTGCATTGGTATGAAAAGACTGTTCATTCTGATTATCTGCTTTTTGGGTGCTTATATTTCAGAGGCGATTGCTTCTGGTAAAGGTCTGCAGCTGTGGTATCAGCAGCCCGCATTCTGTTGGGAGGAATACCTCGCTGTGGGTAACGGTCGCCTTGGAGCGATGGTTTCCGGTTGCGTCAATCAGGACACGATACAGATAAACGAAGACACTTTTTGGAACTCCAGCCCCTACAATAACACCAATCCTCAGGCTCGTGAGCACCTTCAGGAGATGCGCGACGACCTGAATAATGAGCGTTGGGAAGATGCTCAGCGCAAGGCATTCCGTTATGTCATAGCAGACCTGAAGGGCGGCAAGACGGGTCATGGCGCGCAATACCAGAGCGCTGGCGACGTGCTGCTGTCCTTTCTGCATAAGGGTAAGGCTACCGATTACCGCA
Source organism: Prevotella sp. (assembly GCA_017478025.1). GTDB lineage: Bacteria > Bacteroidota > Bacteroidia > Bacteroidales > Bacteroidaceae > Prevotella. The sequence continues at coordinate 94,373 of JAFVGZ010000005.1, read as the reverse complement.
GGTGGCTCGACATATCGGAGGCTGTGGCAGGCACGTCATACACCGTTGACGGGGTGACATACACGCGACAGGTGTTCTCGTCCTTTGCCGATGATGTAACGGTGATACGCCTCACGGCATCCAAGAAAGGGAAGCTGAATGTAGGAGTGGCGTTTGCAGGGCCGGTGAAGGATGACCTTGTAAAGGTTACAGGGTACTCTTATTACGACGATAACACGCTGCAGATTGCTATGGCACCGTCAGACGATACGTTTGAGAATGTGAAGAACGGCCTTCATCTGGTCAATTTCATCCGTGTTGTGACGGATGACGGTAAGATAACTCACGGTACCACGAGCGTAAAACGCACGAAACTGGTGGCGGCGGCAGAGAATGTTCCTACTGTCAATGTGGCTAAGGCGACGGCTGTCACGATTGTTATATCATCAGCAACGAACTTCATAAACTACAAGGACATCAGCGGAGATGCGCAGGCAAAGGCCATGAGCAAGCTTGCGAAATGGAGTGAAGGTGACCGCAAGATGGGCATAGCAGCACACTTTGACGATGCAAAGAAAAGGCATACGGAGACATATCAGGCGCTTTTCGGACGTGTGTCAATAGACTTAGGACACAACAAAGCGCAGGAAGCAAAGGACACAAAGACCCGCATCCGTGAATATGGGCAGAGCGAAGACCCCTCGTTGGCAGCTCTGTACTTCCAGTTTGGACGCTATCTGCTGATTTCCTCATCGTGGCCCGGCACACAGCCGGCAAACCTGCAGGGTATCTGGAACCCCGATGCACGCTTCTATCCCGCATGGGACTCGAAATATACATCCAACATCAACGTGGAGATGAACTACTGGCCGGCAGAGGTGTGCAACCTCTCGGAGTGTCATGAGCCGTTCCTGAAGATGATAAAGGAGGTGAGCGAGACGGGCCGGCAGAGCGCGCAGGAGATGTATGGAGCCCGCGGATGGACGTTGCATCACAACACGGATATCTGGAGAGCAACGGGAGCGGTGGATTATGCATCGTGCGCCGTGTGGCCAACGTGTAACGCCTGGTACTGCTCGCACCTGTGGGAGCACTACCTATACACTGGTGACAAGGACTTCTTGAGTCAGGCATATCCCGTGATGAAGGGTGCGGCAGAGTTCTATCAGGACTTTCTCTACAAGGAACCGAAGTACGGATACATGGTGGCGGGCCCTTCTGTGTCGCCTGAGAATAACCCTGGAAAGGGAAAATACCACGATGAATGGCTGAACAAAGACCAGTCTGTGGGCATCTTTCACGGTGTCACAATGGACAATCAGATGATTTATGACCTGCTGAAAAACACTTCAGAAGCCGCTGGAATACTCGGCGTTGATGCCGATTTTGCCCGCGACATCGATACATTGCGAAGCCAGTTGCCGCCGATGAGCATAGGAAAATACGGACAGTTGCAGGAGTGGTTGGAGGATTGGGACCGCGAAACATCATCTCACCGACATGTGTCGCACCTGTGGGGAATGTTTCCCGGCAACATGATATCGCCCTGGACACAGCCCCAGCTCTTTCAGGCCGTGAAGAAATCACTCATCGGTCGCGGTGACGGAGCACGTGGGTGGTCAATGGGATGGAAGGTGTGTCTGTGGGCACGACTGCTGGATGCAGAGCATGCGCTACGCCTCATGAAGAACCAGCTGCGCCTCATGGACCCTGATGTGAGCATGCACGATGACCCTAACGGAGGCACATACGCCAACATGTTTGATGCTCATCCGCCGTTCCAGATAGACGGAAACTTCGGTTGCTGCGCCGGTATTGCGGAGATGATGGTGCAGAGCTACACGGATGCTATACATCTGCTGCCCGCAGTTCCAAAGGAATGGGGCACGGGTGAAGTACGTGGACTGGTGACACGTGGCGGTTTTGAGATTGAGAAGATGACTTGGAAGGATGGCAAGCTGGTGAGTGTAAGCATCAAGAGCAGGCTGGGAGGCAATCTGCGCCTGCGCAGCGCTGATGAGTTGGTATGCGTGAGCGGACATGATATGGCTGCCGCAACAGGGCGAAATACTAACCCGCTAACCCAGAATTACCCCATTTCATCGGTAAAAATCGTGGATGAGACAAAGATTCCTACATTGGAACTGCCGCAGACGCAGGTCTATGACATACCGACCAAGAAAGGTGACGTAATCATCCTGAAAGGTAAAGGAGAATAAAAGTAAGGAAAGGATATCCAAATTTACAACTAATATAAAAGTTATGACAAAAATTGTGAAACTGCGTCGAGGCCTCGACATTAACCTGCAGGGCGCTGCGAAGAAAGAGAAGCGCAACGTGAAGGCGGGTAATGTCTATGCCCTTCAACCAGATGACTTTGTTGACGTAAAGCCGAAAGTCGTGGTGAAGGAGGGTGACACGGTGAAGGCCGGCGATGCTTTATTTATTAACAAGGACTTCCCCGAGGTGACGTTCTCTTCTCCTGTCAGCGGAAAAGTGACGCTGGTGGAGCGCGGAGACAGACGTAAAGTGCTGAGTGTCCAGGTGGAAGCAGACAGTAAACAACAGTACAAGGACTTCGGCAAGAAGGACGTGAATGCTCTTTCCGGCGACCAGGTGAAGGCATCTCTGCTTGAGGCAGGCTTGTTTGGTTACATCAACCAGCTGCCCTATGCCATCAGCACCAACCCCACCACAACGCCAAAGGCAATCTTCGTATCCGCACTGAGGGATATGCCTCTCGCCGGAGACTTTGAGTTTGAGCTGGCAGGACAGGAGAAGGACTTCGTCACAGGCCTGACAGCACTAGGCAAAATCGCTAAGGTCTATGTAGGTGCAGGCTCTAATCAGGCTGCGGTACTCGGTCTGAATGTCGCCGGTGCCAACTGTGAGGTAGTGGAATTTGACGGCAAGTGTCCAGCAGGCAACGTGGGCGTGCAGGTCAACCACATTGATCCGGTGAACAAAGGCGAGGTGGTATGGACTGTAGAGCCTACCGCAGTGCTATTCTTCGGACGCCTGTTCAACAGCGGTAACGTAAACCTCTGCCGCACCATAGCACTGGCAGGAGCGCAGATGAAGAATCCTGCATACGCTGATGTACTTGTTGGCACGCAGATAGACCTCTCCGGCGAGCTGGAAGAAGGCTACACACGTGTCATCATGGGCAACCCTCTGACTGGCCGCGCTATGGGCAATCCGGGCAAGGTGTTCCTCTCGGCACACACCAGCGAAATCACCGCCATCCCGACAGGTGAGGATGCTGACGAGCTGTTTGGGTGGATAATGCCGCGTTTCGACCAGTTCTCCACAAGCCGCAGCTACTTCTCATGGCTCTTCGGAGGCAACAAGAAGTATAACATTGACGCCCGTATAAAGGGTGGTGAGAGACACATGATAATGTCAGGCGAATATGATAAGGTGCTGCCGATGGATATCTACGGCGAGTATCTCATCAAGGCCATCATAGCTAAGGATATCGACAAGATGGAGCAGCTGGGCATATATGAGATAAGCCCAGAGGACTTCGCACTGGCAGAGTTCGTAGATAGTAGTAAACTTGAATTGCAGCGTATTGTCCGCGAGGGGCTTGATATGCTGAGAAAGGAGGTAGAATAATGAAACTATCATTCTTAAGAAAATATCTCAACGATATCAAACCACAGTTTGAGGAGGGTGGAAAGCTGCACGCTTTCCGCAGTGTCTTCGACGGATTTGAGACGTTCCTTTATGTTCCGAACGATACAAGCCGCTCAGGAGCAAGCATACATGACGCCATCGATTCAAAGCGAATCATGAGTATGGTGGTGATAGCGCTCATTCCGGCATTGCTGTTCGGTATGTACAATGTGGGTTACCAGAACTATCTGGCTGCCGGCACGCTTGAGTCGGCTTCATGGTTCGAAGTATTCCTGTATGGATTCCTCGTTGTTCTGCCCAAGATTCTGGTCAGCTACATCGTCGGTCTGGGCATTGAGTTTGCCTGGGCACAGTGGAAAGGTGAAGAGATTCAGGAGGGTTACCTCGTCAGCGGTATCATCATACCAATGGTTCTCCCTGTAGGTTGCCCATTGTGGGTAATCGTGTTGGCAGTTGCTTTCGCAGTAATCTTTGGTAAGGAAATCTTTGGCGGTACGGGTATGAACATCTTTAACGTAGCCCTTCTCGCGCGTGCGTTCCTTTTCTTCTCTTATCCTACAAAGATGAGCGGTGACACCGTGTGGGTTGCAACAGAGAGTTTCTGCGGCCTGGGTAATGATTTGCCAGACGGCTTCACCTGTGCCACTCCGCTCGGACAGATGGCTCAGGGTTCCATCCCTACCGCTTCGGTAATGGACAGTGTGCTCGGTTTTATCCCCGGTTCCATCGGTGAGACCAGCATTATTGCCATCGCCATAGGCGGACTGATGCTCCTCTTCATGGGCATCGCATCGCTCCGCACCATGCTCAGCGTCTTCATCGGAGGTGCTGTGATGGGGCTCGTCTTTGAGGCAACAGGTTCATCTGACATTGCTTGGTGGCACCACTTCATCATTGGCGGTTTCGCATTTGGTGCTGTATTCATGGCAACCGACCCTGTGACATCATGCCGCACACACACGGGACAGTGGATATATGGCTTCATCATCGGTGCTCTGGCAATCATTATACGTGTTATGAACCCTGGCTTCCCAGAGGGTATGATGCTTGCAATACTCTTCGGCAACATGATGGCTCCGACGATAGACTACTTCGTTGTGCAGCAGAATATCAACAAGCGTCTTAAGAGAGCAACGCAAATCTAAGAGATAAGTATTGAAAAGAAAATGGAAGATTACGAATTCCGCAGGCTAAACGGAAATCGGTAATTGGAAGTTATAATCGATAATAGAAAGTAAACAATATGAAACTAAATACGAATGCAAACGGCTACATTATCGTTTACAGCTGCCTGATGGTGGTGATAGTAGCCTTTCTGCTCGCCTTCGTCAGCAGTGCGTTGAAGCCCCAGCAGGACATCAACGTGGCTCTTGACAAGAAGAAGCAGGTACTTGCAGCACTCAATATACGCGATCTCTCTGACAGCGAAGCCGAGAAGAAGTATAGCGAGGTGGTAAAGAAGGATGAGGCCTTCGCCCTCAACAGTAGCGATTACAAGGAGGGACGCCTGGCAATCTATGAGTGTGAAGTTGACGGTTCGAAGAAATACGTCGTTCCCGTCTATGGTATGGGATTGTGGGGCCCCATCTGGGGATATGTGGCAGTAAACGATGACTGCAATACCGTTTATGGAGCATACTTCAACCACGATTCAGAGACAGCCGGTCTGGGTGCTGAAATCAAGGATTCCAAGGCTTGGCAGGATAAGTTTATCGGCAAGACCATCTATGATGCCAACGGCACACCGGTGCTGAAGGTTGTTAAAAGCAGTGAAGTGAAGAACCCGCAGAGCGAGGTTGACGGCGTGACAGGTGCTACGCTGACCTCTAATGGCGTCAGCGACATGCTGCAGGACGGCTTCACGAAATATAAGGAAATACTAACAAATAAGAAATAAAGAGTTATGAATAGCAAATTAAAGGAAGTGTTCATGGCTCCCCTGAACATTCTGAACCCCGTGCTGGTGCAGGTGCTGGGTATCTGTAGCGCGCTTGCCGTCACAGCTCAGTTGAAGCCTGCCATCGTGATGGGTCTGGCAGTTACGGTCATCACCGCATTCAGCAATCTGATCATCTCAATCCTGCGTAATACAATCCCTACCCGCATACGTATCATCGTACAGCTTGTAGTGGTTGCTGCGCTTGTTACTATCGTCAGCCAGGTGCTCAAGGCCTTTGCCTATGACGTGAGCGTACAGCTGTCGGTTTATGTAGGACTTATCATTACCAACTGTATTCTGATGGGACGCCTTGAGGCTTTCGCCATGCAGAACAAGCCTTGGCACTCCTTCGTTGATGGTATTGCCAACGGTCTGGGCTATGGCATGATCCTCGTTATCGTAGGTGCTGCGCGTGAGTTCTTCGGTCGCGGCTCGCTCCTGGGTTTCCAGATTATTCCACAGGGGGCTTATGATTTCGGATATATTAATAATGGTATGATGACGATGCCTGCTATGGCTCTCATCATGATTGGATGTGTAATATGGGTGCACAGAGCATTCTTTTATAAGGAGGAGAAATAACGTATGGAACACATGATAAATCTTTTCTTCAGGTCTATCTTTGTAGATAACATGATATTTGCCTTCTTCCTCGGCATGTGCTCGTTCCTTGCCGTGAGTAAGAATGTGAAGACCTCTCTGGGATTGGGTATTGCAGTCACCTTCGTGCTCTTTATCACCGTTCCCGTCAACTATCTCTTGCAGACAGAGGTGCTCGGCCCTGACTGTCTGTTGCCTGGTGTTGACCTCTCTTATCTTGCTTTCATCCTGTTCATCGCCGTCATTGCCGGTATTGTGCAGCTGGTGGAGATGATAGTAGAACGCTTTTCTCCCTCTCTCTATGGCGCACTGGGTATCTTCCTGCCACTGATAGCTGTGAACTGTGCCATCATGGGTGCATCGCTCTTCATGCAGCAGCGCATCAACCTCGACCCGTCATCGACACAGTATCTTGGCTCCATCTGGGACGCAATGGTCTATGCCATCGGTAGCGGTTTCGGCTGGACTCTCGCCATTGTGGCAATGGGAGCTATTCGCGAGAAGATGCAGTACAGCGATGTGCCAAAGCCTCTTCAGGGATTAGGCATAAGCTTCATCGTCGTAGGTCTCATGGCAATGGCAATGATGTGCTTCTCAGGCCTGAAGCTGTAAAGTAAGTTTGCAAGTATAAATAAATAACTCAAAATCTCATATATGAACACATCATATATATTAGCATCAATAGTAGTGTTCCTCGTGGTGATCCTCCTCCTCGTGGTAATGCTGCTTATAGCAAAGAAATATCTTTCGCCCAGCGGCCAGGTGACGCTGACCGTCAACGGTGACACAAAGCTCACCGTAGATCAGGGCAGCAGCGTCATGGCCACGCTCAATGAGCAGGGCATCTACTTGCCTTCTGCCTGTGGTGGTAAGGCAAGCTGCGGACAGTGTAAGTTGCAAATTCTTAAGGGCGGCGGCGAGATTCTTGACTCCGAGCGTCCACACTTTACCCGCAAGGAAATAAAGGACAATTGGCGACTGGGTTGCCAGGCCAAGGTAAAGGGCGACATGGAGGTAAAAGTGCCCGAAAGTGTATTGGGCGTAAAAGAATGGGAGTGCACAGTCATCTCCAACAAGAATGTGGCTACATTCATCAAGGAGTTCAAGGTGCAGCTGCCTCCTGGCGAGCACATGGACTTCGAGCCAGGTTCTTACGCTCAGATTGTCATCCCAGAGTACGACATCGACTATGACCGTGATATGGACAAGGGTCTCATCGGTGATCTCTATGTTCCGGCATGGGAGAAGTTCGGTCTCTTCGGCCTCAAGCAGAAGAATGACACTCCTACCATCCGTGCTTACTCTATGGCTAACTATCCCGATGAGGGCGACATCATCACCCTTACCGTGCGTATTGCTACGCCTCCGTTCAAGCCAAAAGACCAGGGGCCAGGCTTCATGGATGTGCCTTGTGGTATCGCATCTACCTACATCTTCTCCCTCAAGCCCGGCGACAAGGTTCGCATGAGCGGCCCTTACGGAGAGTTCCATCCACACTATGGCACTGGTCGTGAGATGATATGGGTAGGCGGTGGCGCAGGTATGGCACCTCTGCGTGCACAGATTATGCACCTGCTCAAGACTCTGCACGTTCGTGATCGTGAGATGCACTACTTCTATGGAGCCCGTGCCATCGATGAGGTATTCTTCATGGAAGACTTCCTCGCACTTGAGAAGGAATATCCAAACTTCCACTTCCATTTGGCTCTGGACCGTCCAGATCCAAAGGCAGACAGCCTTGGAGTGAAATATACAGCTGGATTTATCGCTCCTGTGCTGGGCGATACCTACCTCAAGCAGCATGAGGAGCCAGAAGATATCGAGTACTATCTCTGCGGACCTCCGATGATGGCGAAGACTGTGCTTGACCTCCTGCACTCTCTCGGTGTAGAGGACGACATGATTTCGTTCGATAACTTCGGTGGATAAGAAACTACATATAGCCGTCCTTGTTAAAGGGCGGCTATATGTATATATGTATAACGGTACGACAGTGCTGAACACAAAAAAGAAGGATAGGGAAACTTCCTTATCCTTCTTTTCTTGTGACTCCGGCGGGATTCAAACCCACAACCTTCTGATCCGTAGTCAGATGCTCTATTCAGTTGAGCTACGGAGCCTCAGAGCATTCTGTTTTGTTTTGCGGGTGCAAAGTTACTGCTTTTTCTTGAAACCACAAAATATTTTTGCTATTTTTTTTGCTTTCCTGTAACAAAAGTATCTTTTTTATGTGGTTTAACCTGTCTTATTACTAACTTTGTGAACATCATGCGAACAATCTATATTACTCTGTTATTGTTATTTCTGCTTTCTGTCCCCGCTTGTGCCGGCAGTGAGTCGTGGCGGTTGTGTGTGTCATCCAATAGTCGTTTTCTACAATATCCTGACGGCAAGCCCTTCTTCTGGCTTGGCGATACGGGTTGGCTGCTGCCACAGAAGCTAGATCGTGAGGCAACGAAGGGCTACCTCTCACGCTGTCAGCAGAACGGTTACAACGTGGTGCAGGTTCAGGTGCTCAATGCCGTGCCGTCTGTCAATGCATACGGTGCGTTGTCCAATGACCCGCAGAACCCCTGGGACTTCTCTGTCTTCACAACTGCAGCAGCCTCTACAGGCCCTGCTTCGTCTCCTTCAGGCGGGGTGCAAGGTGGATTAAGCTATTGGGACCACATGGACTTTATCGTCAAGACCGCTGAGGCTCATGATATCTATATCGCAATGGTCTGCATCTGGGGCGGGCTCGTGAAAGGCGGTGCCTTAGACGTGGAGGGGGCAAAGGCTTACGGGCGCTTCCTGGCAGAGCGTTACAAGGACTCTCCAAACATCGTCTGGGTCATTGGAGGTGATATACAGGGTGATTTGAAACCCGAGGTGTGGACTGCCTTAGCCGAGACAATCAAAAGCATCGACACACAGCATCTCATGACATTCCATCCCCGTGGACGCTATACCTCTGCCCATTGGTGGAGCAAGTCCCCGTGGATAGACTTCCACATGTATCAGTCGGGGCACCGCAGGTATGGTCAGCGCATGAGTGACAAAACCTATCCCATACCCGACAATACAGAGGAAGACTGCTGGATGTACGTTGACTCCACATGGAAATACAACCCCGTCAAGCCGGTCATAGACGGTGAGCCGTCGTATGAGGACATACCGAAAGGCCTTCATTTCCCCACCGGCCCGCGTTGGCGTTCCCACGATGTGAGGCGCTACGCCTATTGGGATGTCTTTGCCGGCACCTGCGGACACACCTACGGTCACAATGCCATAATGCAGATGGCTCGCCCCGGTGATGCGGTGGCTTATAGCGATACCTCAAAGCCCTGGTATGAGGCTCAGCGCGATTCCGGATATGTGCAGATGAAGTATCTCAGGGCGCTGATGCTCTCGCTGCCATACTTCGAGCGCGTGCCGTGTCAGGACATTATCTACAGGGACAACGGCAAGAAATATAATCGTTTGATAGCCACACGCGGCAAAGACTATGCCCTGGTCTATAATTACACCGGTCGTGATATGCCTGTCGATATGACCCTCATCAGCGGCAAGCGCAAGAACGTGTGGTGGATGAGCTGCATTGACGGCTCGCTGACATATATCGGCGCTATGAGCAACGGGCGCCACACCATACTGCCGCCGGTGACATCTGCTGCCTCGCTGTCATATCGGGGCAGTGCCACCAGTGATGCAGCAGCCCAACTGTCAGGCTATGAGGTCAGGGACGGTGTGCTTATCATCATCGATGCAGACAAGGACTACCTCAGCCCGGACCAACCGAACATCATACGCGACGCAGAAACGAAAGAAAACACTAAATAAAAGAATACAATTATGCAGACAAAACAACATTCATCTATCCTCAGACTCTGTCTCTCACTTTTCCTGCTTGTGGCTTTCCACACCGTGGCGGTAGCTCAGCCGGCTCCCGTTTTTGACTTCCAATCATCGTTCTCCCATCCCTGGAAGGGCAAGAAGGTGGCTTATTTCGGCGACAGCATCACAGATCCGCGCAATAAGGCTGCCAGCAATAAGTACTGGAAACTGCTGCAGGAGTGGCTTGGCATCACTCCTTACGTCTATGCCGTCAGCGGGCGTCAATGGACGGACATTGAGCGTCAGGCCAACCTATGCAAGGAGCAGCACGGTGACAGCATAGACGCTATCCTCATACTCATGGGTACGAATGATTACAACAACGGCGTGCCCCTGGGTCAATGGTACGTGGAGAAAGAGGAAGAGGTGATGTATGGTCACGGTAAGCCAAAGGCTATGACGCTCCGCAAGCGTCAGTATCCCTGCATGACCGACAGCACCTATCGCGGACGTATGAACCAGGCTCTCTCTCTGCTCAAGCAGATGTATCCCACAAAGCAGATTGTCATTATGACACCGCTGCACCGTCAGAATTTCCATGCCAACGACAAGAACTGGCAGTGTTCAGAGGATTACACCAACCAATGTGGCGAGTATCTGCAGGCCTATATCGATGCTACCAAGGAGGCCGGCAATGTGTGGGCGGTGCCTTTCATAGACCTCAACGCCGTCAGCGGCCTCTATCCCATGCTTGACGAGCATGCGCAGTACTTCAACAATGCCGACACAGACCGTCTGCATCCCAATAACAAAGGTCACGAACGCATAGCCCTGACGCTGGTATATCAGCTGCTTGCGCTGCCTGCAACGTTCTAATCGTCGATAGCGATTCCGTCAGTTGAGAACGTCAGCTTTTTCATAAACAGGTGAGCGTTGCCGTTTTTGCTGGCGTCGTATGCGTGGGCCACGAAGTACCACTCATTGTCCAGTCTTACCACGCGATATACTGAGCAGTGGCCTATGCCGTAGAACTCATCGCTGGGGCCTATGAGCAGCGTGCCGCCACCCTGTGCCATGTCCTTTCCTGCCATATCAAGATACGGCCCAGTGATGCTGCGGCTGCGGCCATAGACGGTTCTGTAGGTGCTGTTCTTGCCGCGACAGCAGTAGTCCCAGCTGACGAAGAGCCAGTAATACCCCTCATTATATATTATAAAAGGTGCCTCGATGGCGTTCTCGGGCTTCTCGCCCTTCACGCCGTCAGCAGCCTTCCCGGGTTCATGGTCATGCGGAGCCCCTGCCTCGGTGTCGTCTCTGGCGAGACCCGATGGAGACCCACCGGGCACAGTAGCTGTTCCCGCCCTTTTGATAGCTATGCGGCGTGCTATGGTTTTTGGCCGTACTTGCTTCCCTCCCTCTGTCTTTATCCTGCCGTCCTGCAGGGGAACCAACTGTATGCCGTCCCAAAAAGAGCCGAACGTCAGGTATTCCTCGCCCGTCTCATGGTCCGTGATGAAGTTCGGGTCTATGGCATTCCACTTATCCTTGTGCGGATGTGACACTATCACAGGCCCCAGGTCCTCCCATTTGTAGTCCGACGACGTGGGGTCAAGGGTCTTGTTTGTCGCTACGCCGATGGCGCTGCGGTTCTTGCCAAAGGTGGAACAGCTGTAGTATAGCCACCATTTTCCGTCGCGGCGGCAAATGTCCGGTGCCCATACATGCCCTCGGAAACCCTTGATGGAGTCGTGTGCCCATTGCAGATCCTCACGTCCGAAGACAGGCTTCTCTTTGCGCCACACCTCCAGGTCGCTGCTCGACATCACGCTGATGCCCATACCGGTGGAGAAGATATAGTATCGCCCATCCTCACCGAGTGCCATCACGGGGTCGTGAACGGCGGGGTGTTTGGGGTCAAAATGATACCTGTGGGGCTGCGCAACGGCGGTAAACGCACAGCACAGGAGAAAGGCGGCGATGCAAACGGGGAGTCTGAGAAAGTGGATAATGGATAGTGTCATTGTGTTAGGTTGTTTTTATTATTGCCGCAAAGTTCGTCATTTTTTATGACAAAACAAAGAAACCCTACCTCAAATCCCTACACCCAGCAACACTTTTTTACTTTTTTAAGGAAGTGCAAGAGTATGGGGGATATTTTTACCAAACAATTACCAAAGGCTGGTAAACTGATTACCAAGGCTTGGTAACCACCTTACCAAAGCTTGGTAACCACATTACCAAGGCTTGGTAATTTTATGGCTCATCCGCCCGGCACTCTGTGACGCTTGCGTAATAGAGTGGAGCAGGGCTCCTGACTCCCTTAATCAAGAACTCCTGACTTCCTGCATAATAGTTTCTGGCCTGATCCCTGCCATAATTAATTCCTTCTTACCCGCCATGATTAATGCCCTGATCATTTATTTCTTTCATGCTCATCTCTATGAAGAATGACTTCCGCACCATCTATGGGCCCGGCGTGGAGAAAACACCCCTTCCACTTTGACGACAACACAGGCGTAGGCAGCGTGAAGAGTGCAACATCGGGCACCGGGAATGCCGCTTGGTACACGCTGGACGGCGTGAAACTCAACGGTGAACCCGAAGCCAAGGGCGTATATGTAAATAGTGAGAGAAAATACGCGAGGTGATAACTTTTAGTTTTTCTTACTCAAGTTTCGCCCTTCATGGCGTTTTTCCACTTGAAACTTGAAATTCTTACAATAGGATAGGGGGCTATAATTCGATGGCCCCCTATTTTAGGCTTAAGGCGTATAGAATTAGTATGTGGCACAATTCATAATACAAAATTCATAATGCGGAATTCATAATTTGTGAAATTAGTGTAATTCGTGGTTTCTCTCTTGCATATCTCAAAACTTAATCGTAACTTTGCAGTTGAAAGTAAATGTGTTTAGGTAAATGCGAGCAGTATTACAGAGGGTGCAGCATGCATCCGTTTCGATAGAAGGGTATGATACTGAGGGTATAGGGCAGGGCTACCTTATACTCTTGGGGTGCGAGAATGCCGATACTCAGGAGGACATAGACTGGCTGAGCCATAAGATAGCCAATCTGCGGGTGTTTGACGATGAGAACGGCGTGATGAACAAGAGTCTTCTGGACGTTGGGGGTGATGTGCTTGTGGTGTCACAGTTCACGCTGTGGGCATCATATAAGAAAGGTAACCGCCCCAGTTACCTGCGAGCGGGCAGCCATGAGGTGACAATCCCACTCTATGAGGCCTTTGTGAAGGCTATGGAGCATGAGTTGGGCAAGCCCGTAAAGACGGGACGCTTCGGCGCAGAGATGAAGGTGGAACTGCTCAACGACGGCCCCGTGACCATCTGTATGGATACGAAGAATAAGGAATAAAGCTATTTACCATGTACCATGTACAATTTTCATTTGGCCATTCAGACATTGTTGCCGTGAGATGCGCCTGCCGGGTTGTCATAGGTGAAGGTATATGGTAAATGGTAAATTGAAAATAGTAAATAGTATAAAATATATTGTACATTGTACATAGTAAATTGTACATAACAGTACATGGTACATAGTAAATTGTACATAGTGAGATGTTGAACAGAATACAGGAAATCTTTGGTATAGAGCTGCCGGTTATTGCCGGTGGTATGGCTTGGTGTAGCGGTTGGCGTCTCGCTGCCGCAGTTAGTAATGCTGGTGGTCTGGGCCTGATAGGTGCGGGCACGATGTCGGTAGATCTGCTCAGGGAGCACATACAGAAGTGTAAGGCTGCCACCGATAAGCCCTGGGGCATCAACCTGCCGTTGATGTATCCGCAGATAGATTCCCTGATAGATATGATAATCGAGGAGGGATGCAAGATTGTCTTTACCTCGGCAGGCAGCCCTAAGAAATACACACAGCGCTTCCACGAGGCCGGCATGACGGTGGCCCATGTGGTCAGCTCGTCCAAGTTTGCCAAGAAGTGTGAGGAAGCCGGCGTGGATGTCGTAGTGGCAGAGGGCTTTGAGGCCGGTGGTCACAATGGCAAGGAAGAGACAACGACGATGTGTCTCATCCCCCAGGTACGTCAGGCTACCACGTTGCCGCTCATCGCTGCCGGTGGCATAGCATCGGGACAGGCATGCCTTGCAGCCCAGGTGCTCGGAGCAGAAGGTGTGCAGATAGGTACTCTCTTCGCTCTGTCAAAGGAGAGCAGCGCCAGCGATGCCTTCAAGCAGGTATGCACCACGCTTCAGGAGGGCGACACGATGCTCTGCCTGAAGAAACTGGCTCCGTCAAGACTCGTCAAGAACGGTCTGTATAAGCGCATAGCAGAGGCAGAGGACAAGGGCGCCGATGTGCCACAACTGCTGGAGATACTCGGCGAGAAGGCCACAAGGCGCGGCATCTTTGACGGAGACACTGAGGACGGTGAGCTGGAGATAGGACAGATAGCTTCTGCGATAAGGGAGATAGAGCCCGTCAGCGTCATCATGGAAAGACTTAAAAAGGAGTATAACGATGCAAGAGGAAAACTTAGATAACACCCTTCCCGTCAACGAGACCGCTCCTCCCGCCCCTGAAGGGAAAGAGACGGCGCCTCAGACGGAGCAGACAGCACCTCAGACGGAGCAGACGGCGCCTCAGACGGAGCAAGGCGCACCTCAGACGGAGGGGACAGAGCAGCCTGCGGAGCCGACGCAGCCACAGGGCTCGGTGCTGCGAAGCGAGGGCTTGGTGAAGATTTACGGCAAGCGTACCGTTGTAAACGATGTGTCGTTTGATGTGCGACAGGGCGAGATAGTAGGACTGTTAGGCCCTAACGGTGCCGGCAAGACAACGTCATTCTACATGACTACGGGTCTTGTGGTGCCCAATGCAGGGCGTGTCTTCATTGATGACAAAGAGATAACGAGCATGGCGGTGTATGAACACGCAAAGAACGGTGTGGGCTACCTGCCTCAGGAGGCCAGCGTATTCCGCAAGATGTCGGTGGAGGATAATATCCTCTCGGTGCTCGAGATGACCGGCAAGCCGCGTAAATACCGCATGGAGAAACTGGAGAGCCTTATCAATGAGTTCTCTTTGCAGAAGGTGAGGAAGAACCTCGGTGACCGTTTGTCTGGTGGCGAGCGCCGCCGCACGGAGATAGCGCGCTGTCTGGCCATTGAGCCGAAGTTCATAATGCTTGACGAACCCTTTGCCGGTGTGGACCCTATAGCCGTAGAAGAGATACAGCGCGTGGTGTGGCACCTGAAGCATCGCAATATCGGCATCCTCATAACCGACCACAATGTGCACGAGACGCTGAATATCACAGACCGTGCATACTTGCTCTTCGAGGGCAGGATACTGTTTCACGGCACTCCAGAGGAACTGGCCTCCAACAGGGTGGTGCGTGAGAAATACCTCGGAACGAACTTTAAGTTGCAGAAAAAAGACTTTACCAATTTATAAACAAAAAAGAAAGCCCGCTACGATGTGGCAGGCTCTTGGAATAAGATGGAACAGAAAAACTATAAGAGAACAACCGTTACTGCCGCTCTGCCATACGCTAATGGCGGAGTGCATATCGGACACCTTGCAGGCGTTTATGTGCCTGCCGACATCTACGTGCGCTATCTGCGACTGAAGAACCGCGAAGTAGTATTCATTGGCGGTAGCGATGAGCACGGCGTACCTGTCACCATACGTGCAAAGCAGGAGGGCATAACGGTGCAGCAGGTGGTGGATCGCTATCATGAGATGATAAAGAAATCCTTTGAGGAGTTCGGCATCTCCTTTGATATCTACAGCCGCACCACGAGTGATATACACCATAAGTTCGCTGCTGATTTCTTCCGTACGCTCTATGACAAGAACGAACTGGAGGAGATAACGGAGGAGCAGTATTGTGATGAGGTGACTGGCGAATTCCTTACAGACCGCAACATTGTGGGCGAATGTCCGCGCTGTCATGCCCAGGGCGCTTACGGCGACCAGTGCGAGAAGTGCGGCGCTACGCTGTCACCTGATGAGTTGATAAACCCAACCAACAAGAACAACCCGGGTCACGGACTCGTGAAACGCCCCACAAAGAACTGGTATCTGCCGCTGAACAAGTATCAGGACTGGCTGAAGAAGTGGATATTGGAGGGTCACAAGGAGTGGCGCAGCAATGTCTATGGCCAGTGTAAGTCCTGGCTCGACATGGACCTGCAGCCCCGCGCGATGACGCGCGACCTGGACTGGGGCATCCCCGTGCCTGTGGAGGGCGCAGAGGGCAAGGTGCTCTATGTGTGGTTTGACGCGCCGATAGGATACATCTCCAACACCAAGGAGCTGTGTGACAGAGAGCCTGAGAAATGGGGCACATGGCAGAAGTGGTGGCAGGATGAGGACACACGCCTCATACACTTCATTGGTAAAGACAACATCGTGTTCCACTGCCTCATCTTCCCTGTGATGATGAAGGCCCACGGAGGTTATATCATGCCTGACAACGTGCCGGCCAACGAGTTCCTGAACCTGGAGGATGATAAGATATCCACCTCGCGCAACTGGGCCGTGTGGCTGCATGAGTACCTTGTTGACTTGCCCGGCAAGCAGGATGTGCTGCGCTATGTGCTCACAGCCAACGCGCCTGAGACGAAGGACAACAACTTCACGTGGCGTGACTTCCAGGAGCGCAACAACTCCGAACTTGTGGCTATCTATGGCAACTTCGTCAACCGCGCGCTGCAGCTCACCAAGAAATACTTCGGCGGCGTAGTGCCGGAGTGCGGCGAGCTCACCGATGTTGACAAGCAAGCCATAGCGGAATTCAAGGATGTAAAGGCCAATGTGGAGGAATATCTGGAACAGTTCAAGTTCCGTGAGGCGCAGAAGGAGGCCATGAACCTGGCACGTATCGGCAACAGATACATCACCGAGTGTGAGCCATGGAAGGTGGCAAAGACAGACATGGAGCGCGTAAAGACCATCCTGTACATCTGCCTGCAACTGACAGCCAACCTCTCCATCGCCTTTGAGCCATTCCTGCCGTTCTCAAGCAAGAAGCTGCGCGAGATGCTGAATCTTGACACATTCCTATGGGAGCAGCTGGGCAGCATGGATATTCTGAAGGCCGGCAAGCAGTTAGGAGAGCCCAGCCTGCTGTTCGAAAAGATAGAGGACAGCGTCATAGAGGCACAGCTGCAGAAACTTGCTGACACTAAGAGCAGCAACGAGGCAAAGGAATACGAGCCCGAACCGGTGAAGGAGAACGTGGATTTCGAGACCTTTGAGAAACTCGACATACGCGTGGGACTCGTCACATCGTGCGAGAAAGTGAAGAAGTCAAAGAAGCTTCTGAAGTTCCACATTGATGACGGAACGCCTGACGGTCGCACCATCCTCAGCGGTATTGCCGCCTACTATGAGGACCCGCAGGAGCTGGTGGGCAAGCAGGTGCTCTTTGTAGCCAACTTCGCACCACGCAAGATGATGGGCGAGGAGAGCCAGGGCATGATACTTTCTGCCGTCAACTATGACGGAACACTCTCCGTAACAACCACCTCTAAGGCCGTAAAGCCCGGCTCGCAGGTGGGATAAGCCACACGTACGAAACATAAAAAACGCGCTAACAGTACATCTATTGTATGTCCCTGTTAGCGCGTTTTCTGTTTATATCCAGTCCGGTCTATAGACTGTTGAATCGTATGCCCAACTTTGATGCCAGTCATACATCTCTCCTTGGGGCGGGGCTATTTCCTTTTCACGTCCTCCAGTATGATATCTGGTCGCTCATCGGGGCGCATTAGTTCAAACTCCACGTTGTGCATGTACAGTCCATCCACGTGGCGGGCAAAGAGACCATAGGCCGGTGTGGGACCTGCCCAGCGGGGCTCCGGGTAGTTAGTGCCCTGCTCGCGGTACGGCTTATCTACTTTCTTGCCCCCGCCGCGATACTGTATGCGTATGTTGCTCAGTGATACATTGCGTATCGGCTCGCCCTCCATGCCCGTGATTATAATGCCTGCCAACGAATCGCAGTCATCGGCGATGACATTATTTATATATATGTCACGTGCGGACGAAGGTTGTGTCACCTCCTTCGGGCCGCGATTACGGCAACCCGTAGTGATGTAGATAGGGTAGTGGTGCACATGGCTCAGCGAGATATTGTTGACCACGATATTCTCCATCTTCCCCTGATCCACCTCCTCGAAGGCCAGACCGCTGCTCCACATGCAGGTGCAGTTGGATATTGTGATGTTGCGATAGCCGCCGTTAGACTCCGTACCCAGCTTGATACGCCCGCATACCCAGTTCACCTTCTCCGGCACGTATGTGCCATCGAGGAACGTGCCGAGCTTATAACCCGTAACGATACAGTTAGTCACAAGGATATGCTCACACGCCACAGCCTTTTTCAAGGCGTATGAGCTCTTCAGCACTATAGCGTCATCGTTGGGCGTATTCACCTTCGTATTGCTCACGGTGAAATACTTGCAGCAGTCTATGTCTATGCCGTCGCGGTTAGTGTCAATGGTCACATTGTCTATCGTACCAATCTCGCAGCCTGTGATGATGATGGCAAAGTGTCCGCCACGATAAATGGTTATGTCGCGTATGGTCACATTGCGGCACAGTTTCAGCGCTATCGCCTTATCGCCTGTGCCTATGCTGCCGCCCTGCACGTTGCCGCCCTTCTCCGTGTCACGCTTTGTCAGACCCTCACCGTCTATCATACCCCTGCCGGTAATGCTGACATTCTGCTGTCCCTCAGCCCATATCAGGGAGTTGTGGAAATAGGTATGGCCACCGTCCTGATACTCAGGGAACCCACCGAATGACTCGCTTTCATCGTAGGCCTTCATGCTGGCTGGGGCAGCAAGAATCTTTGCGCCAGCCATCAGGTGCAGGTCTATGTTGCTCTTTAGACGGATACTGCCGCACAGGTAAGTACCGGCAGGCACCACCACCTGTCCGCCACCCTCAGACGTAGCGGTCTCAATAGCTTTGTTGATAGCCACATGGTCCAATGTCTTGCCATCGCCCTTGGCCCCAAAATCCTTCACGTCGTAAACCCTTGCCTGGCAAACCAATGCCACCAAAGCCAGCAATACGCTGCATAACATCCTTCGTGTCATAATATGTATTCTTTTAGATTAGTTATTCAAGTTTCGCCTGCAAATTTATAAATAATCTCTGAAATACAAAACTTCTATCGCCATAAATTTATGGCGGTTCTGGAAGAAAGGAGAGATATTAATGTATAATTCAGGTTTCTCAAGTTGTCAGAAGCTCTTGCTACACGGTGTTACGCAAGCGTCATAGAGTGCTGAGCGGAGTGGTTCTGACACATTACCAAGCGTTGGTAATTGAGTTACCAAGCCTTGGTAATCCGTTTACCAGCCTTTGGTAATAGTCTTACTCGACTTTGGCCTCTCTTCGCACATTGCTTATCTTTAGCGTTATTCTGGCGGGGAAAATATAGAGCAGGGCGTCTATCTACTTGAGAAAGCTGGGTAATGTGTAATTCATAATTCGTGAAATTCGTGAAATTCGTGGTTTGTTTTTTTTGCATATCTCAAAACTTAATCGTACCTTTGACTGCGTCGAAGGTACTCCGTCATGGATATGCAAGAGAAAAAAACAAGTTCTTTCTCTTGCATATCTCACAACTTAATCGTACCTTTGCGAAGAAATTTATAATCGTAGATACAGTAATGGAAAAACTGATACAGACGGCGGCGATGGCCGCAGTGAAGGCGCTGTATGGGCAGGAGGTGCCAGAGAAGATGGTGCAGCTGCAGAAGACACGCGCAGAGTTTGAAGGAAATCTGACACTCGTGGTGTTCCCGTTCCTCAAGATGTCAAAGAAGTCTCCTGAGGAGACTGCTAAAGAAATTGGCGAGTGGCTGCAGGAGAACTGCGGCGCTATAAGCAAGTATAACGTGGTGAAGGGCTTCCTGAACCTTTGCATCGGCTCCGGAGCGTGGGTGGAGATGTTGAAAACCATCGATGATGACCCGCACTACGGCGAGAAGACAGCGACGGAGGACAGTCCGCTGGTGATGATAGAGTACTCATCGCCAAACACAAACAAGCCGCTGCACCTGGGTCATGTGCGCAATAACCTGCTGGGCTGGTCGCTGGCGCAGATTATGCAGGCTAACGGCAACAAGGTTGTGAAGACGAATATCGTCAATGACCGCGGCATACACATCTGTAAGAGTATGCTGGCGTGGCTGAAGTGGGGCAACGGCGAGACGCCTGAGAGCAGCGGTAAGAAGGGCGATCACCTCATAGGCGACTATTACGTGGCCTTTGACAAGCACTATAAGGCCGAGTGTGATGAGCTGGCTAAGCAGTATGTGGCAGAGGGAATGACCGATGATGCTGCGAAGGAAAAAGCCAAGAATGAGGCTCCGCTTATCAAGGAGGCACACGAGATGCTCGTGAAATGGGAGCAGAACGACCCGGAGGTGAGAGGCCTTTGGAGGAAGATGAACGAATGGGTGTATGCCGGTTTTGATGAGACATACAAGGCTCTGGGTGTCAGTTTCGATAAGATATACTATGAGTCAGACACCTATCTCGAAGGAAAAGAGAAGGTGGAGGAAGGCCTGCAGAAGGGATTCTTCTATCGCCGTGACGACAATAGCGTATGGGCAGACCTGACCAAGGAGGGCCTGGACGAGAAACTGCTGCTGCGTTCTGACGGTACATCGGTGTATATGACACAGGATATCGGCACCGCAAAGCTACGCTTCCAGGACTATCCCATTGACAAGATGATATACGTGGTGGGCAACGAGCAGAACTATCACTTCCAGGTGCTGTCAATACTGCTTGACAAGCTGGGCTTCAAGTGGGGCAAGGACCTCGTGCATTTCTCATACGGCATGGTGGAACTACCCAACGGAAAGATGAAATCGAGGGAGGGCACCGTGGTTGATGCCGATGACCTGATAGCAGCGATGATAAGCGATGCACGCCAGGTAAGCGACGAGGCAGGCAAGAACAACGACATGACCGAGGACGAGAAGCAGGAGACAGCACGCATCGTGGGCATGGGAGCGCTGAAGTATTTCATCCTCAAGGTGGACGCAAGAAAGAATATGCTCTTCAATCCGGAGGAGTCAATAGACTTCAACGGCAACACGGGTCCGTTCATACAGTACACGTACGCGCGCATACGTAGTATAATAAGGAGAGCTGCGGAGCAGGGACTCCAGCTGACGGTGCCTGCTGCCGATGCCGTGGAACTGAACGAGAAGGAGATCTCGCTGATACAGAAGATAGCGGAATATCCTGCTGCGGTGGCTCAGGCAGGCAAGGACTACAGTCCGTCAGGCATTGCAAACTACTGCTATGAGCTGACAAAGGCATTCAATCAGTTCTATCACGACTATTCCGTCCTCTCTGCTGACACGCCTGAACAGAAGCTGCTGCGTCTCGCTATCTCGGCAAATGTTGCCAAGACCATCAAGAACGGAATGGCTCTGCTCGGCATAGAAGTGCCGGAGAGAATGTAGTATGGATGCTACTGCAGAATTCATAATGCATAATTCATGATGCATAATGCAGAATTAAACCTTTGTCTTTTGCGTCGCAATTTTATTGCGACACATGCAGAATGCACAATGCAAGAATGCATAATAGAGGAATGTAATAACCTTTAACGTTTTAAGACCTGTTATGACTCGTGCCTGGGCTGTAGATGCCTCTTGTCTGGGTAATCCCGGACCAATGGAATATCGTGGTGTAGATCTCGATACAGGGCAGACTATATTCCATTTCGGACCCATCAAGGGAACGAATAACATCGGCGAATTTCTGGCGATAGTCCACGCTATGGCTCTCATGGAGCAGCGTGGGATGCAGGGATACACCATCTATAGCGACTCGGTCAATGCGCAGTTGTGGGTAAAAAAGCAGAAATGTAAGACCACTTTGAAGGCTTCTGATGAGACGAAACAGGCATTAGAGTTAGTGGAAAGGGCCGAAAAATGGCTCAAAACACACTCTTTTCGTCCTCAGGTATTGAAATGGAATACGAAGGAATGGGGTGAAATTCCTGCAGATTTTGGGCGTAAATGACACTCTCGCAGGTGAAGTTCAAAAACTGTGTGGGTACACAATGTTAAAAAAAGCAAATGCACAGAAGAAACTGAACGGCAAATTATTATTTGTTAATAAATTTCACTTACCTTTGCAAACGCAATTAGGTACTATAACCCAATCTTTCGCTTTCATCAATACTATAAAACGAAAAAGGAAAAGACACGTGCCCCGTTGCTCATCCGGGATGAGCAACGGGGCTATTTTTTAAGGGTTGTTCTATGATTGGCAACGATAATCATAATTGATGAGACAATGTGGTGAGAGTAAACAAGTCCCATTTTTAATCCAACAAGAAATAAAAAATACTCGCTATGAGATCTTCATTAAGTATCATTTTAACGCTGGTGTGTTTATTTGTATCACACAATTGTGTGTGTGCACAGTACTATGGGTTGGAGAATAATATGCCAACCTTCTATGCGGAACTGAAACAGCAGCTCACCTTCCCGTGGTCGTGGCAGTCAAAGCAGGGCGAGATGTCCTTTGATGCGTGGCGCAAGGGAGCGCGTGAGGAAATCTTCAAGACCATGCAGCTGGCTCCTCCCGAGCCCAGCGACTATACTTACGAGGTCGTGGAGAGGGAGCAGCGAGACGGGTATGAGGCGCAGAAGATACGCTTCAACATCAATAAATGGGAGCGCATCACGGCCTATCTGCTTGTGCCGTCGGTCACTCCGGCTCCGGCTGTACTGATGCTTCACGATCACGGAGCCCACTTTGCCATCGGTAAGGAGAAGATGGTAAGGCCGTTCGGCGTTGATTCCGTCATCACGGCAGACGCTCAGCAATGGGTGGAGGCATGCTATGACGGGCGCTATGTAGGCGATGAGTTTGCGCGTAAGGGTTACGTCGTCCTCAGCTTTGACGCCCTGTTCTGGGGTGACAGGGGCAGGAAAGAGGACCGCATAGGCAATGACGGCAACACGTCAGGGGATAAGATAGCGCAGTCGCTATCCACCAAGGAGCGCAAACAGAAGACCTATGACGCGCAGCAGGCCCTGGCTTCCAACCTCCTGCAGATGGGCACATCGTGGGGAGCGTGGATAACGTGGGACGATATGCGGGCAGCGGCATTCCTTGCGCAGCTGCCGGTGGTCGATAAGAATAGGGTAGGGTGCCTGGGATTCTCTATGGGTGCCTACCGCTCGTGGATGCTTGCGGCGCTCTCTGACGACATCAAAGTCTCTGCCGCCGTGTGTTGGATAAACGATACGGAGTACCTCATGTCGCTCTCCAACAACCAGAACAAGGGCGGCTCAGCGTACTCCATGCTCATTCCGGGCATTCGAAACCTGATGGACTACCCTCATGTGGCATCGCTGATATGCCCCAAGCCTGCGCTGTTCTTTAATGGCGACCGCGACAAGCTCTTCCCCGTGCCCGGTGTTGAGGCCTCGTACGGAGTGATGCGTGAGGTGTGGCACAGCCAGGGAATGGACGATAAACTCATCACGAAGATATGGCCGGAGAAGCATTTCCTCAACAAGGCAATGCAGGAGGAGATTCTAAGCTTCTTTGATAAGATGAGGTGAAGCGCCTCCCACCGTATGAATGGAAAGAAGACGGCTGGCTGGGGAATGAATGATATTGGAATAATATGAATAATAGGCCAGTGGTGTCACATCGCCCACTAAGTTCCTCAGGCCCCCAAAAAGAGAAAAAGTCCAAAATGATAAATCGTTCATTTTTGGGCTTTTTTTGTGACAATTGCGTTTTTGAAAGTTACGACTAAAAAATGAAATCTGGAGCGGAAAAGAGAGGAAAGATGAGAGTTGAAGGGTGAAAAATGCCCTTCCGGAGGGTGAAAGTAGGTCTTTTAGGTTGTAATAGTAGGTCTTTTACCTTGCAATAGTAGGTCTTTTACTGAGTGAAAGCAGGTCTATTAGAGGGTAACAGTAGGTCTTTTACCCCGTGTTTTGTGGTCTTTTTGGGGGTTTTACGGTTCTGTTTTGATGGGTAAACCATCAAACACTCTGTTGTTCAGTGCGTTAGCTATTCGTGCGATTTTAGGCGATATTTGCGAGCGAGGGCGACCTTGGTGCAGAAAAACGCGATTTTTGAAGGCCCGAAAATCGCTTTTGTTACAAAATGAGCTCCAAAATGTACGATTTATCATTTTGGACTTTTTGCAGAGGTACCACGAATTACACGCAACAGGTGCCGCGAATTACATGCAACAGGTGCCGCGAATTACATGCAATTGGTACTACGACTTTCACGACTTTCACGAAGGATGTGTTATGCAGATGGAATGAATAGTGTTGAATAGTCTTGCTTTTTGAGAAACTGGAGGGTACTGTTGCTTGGGTATGCAAAAGGGCCGAAACCTAAAGATGGTTCCAACCCTAATGATCAATACTAATATACTAAACAAACTTTACTCGTTATTCGCATGTGATGGTCTGCTGCTCAGAGCCAATGGTGAGTCGGAAGTCTCCTTCCTCAAGCACCCATTGCCCGTCGGCACCTACGAATGCCAGGTCCTTGGCAGGCAGACGGAATGTGACGGTGCGTGTCTCCTGTGGCTGCAGCGATACCTTCTCGAAGGCACGCAGGCGGCGGTTCTCCGGGGTCAGCGAGGCTACGAGGTCGGTGCTGTACAGCAGGACGCTCTCCTTGCCCTCCCTGTTGCCGGTGTTGGTGACGTCGATGCTGACGGTCAGGATGTCGTCCTTGCTGAAGCGGGGCTTGTCGACACGCATATTGCTATAGGCAAACGTGGTGTAGCTCAGGCCATAGCCGAAGGGCCACTGCACGTTGACGGTGGCGTCGTAGTCGTATGCTCCCGCCATGCGCTCGCAATGCTCGCTGACGCGATAGTCGTAAGTAGCGAGGTCTGCGGAGTTGCGTGGGTAGGTATAGGGCAGACGTCCTGAGAAGTTAGCATCGCCTGCCAGCAGTCGCGCCAGCGCATCGGCACCGTAATTGCCGGGCAGCAGGATGTCTATGACGGCCTGGCAGAGCGGCTCGAGGTCGTTGACCAATCGTGGGCGGCCTTCGTTGAGCACAAGGATAATAGGCTTGCCCGTCTGTGCGAGGGCCTTCACCAGGCGACGCTGGTTTTCGGACAGGGTCAGGTCGGAGAGGTTGCCCACTGTCTCGGTATAGGAATTCTCGCCTACGCAGGCAATGATGACGTCAACATTCTGCGCAGCACGCACGGCTTCGTCAATGCGTGAGGCTTCCTCCTCCTGGTATCCTCCTTCAGGAACATAGGTCACGCTCTGCTCCAGCACCACGTTGCTGCTGCCGAAGCGGTTTGACAGCGCCTCAAAGATGGTGTTGTATTGCTGGGCATAGCGGTCGGTCAGGTTGCCCTGCCAAGTGTAACTCCAGCCACCGTTAAGGCATCGCATCTGGTTAGCATTAGGACCGGTCACCAGTAACCTCAGCCCCGACCCCTCTCCCGAGGCGAGGGGAGCGAGTGGCAGTAGGTTGGACTCGTTCTTGAGCAGGATGATACTCTCCTCAGCGGCTTGCAGGGCCACCTTCGCAGACTTCTCAGAGCCGAAGTCGGCATAGGCCTTGCCCTTGCCCGTGTTGGGCTGGTCGAAGAGTCCCAGACGGTACTTCAGCAGCAGTATTCTGCGCACAGCGTCATCAATGCGGCTCTGGCTGACCTTGCCCTCCAGCACCAACTCCTTGAGAAGGGTGCAGAACTGCAGGTCGTAGGGGTCCATAGACATATCGATGCCGGCATTGATGGCAATGCGGATAGCATCCTTCTTGTCGCGTGCCACATGCTCGCGCTTATAGAGATTGTTGATGTCTGACCAGTCTGTGACAATCATACCGTCCCAGTTCAGACCCTCCTTGAGCCACTCCGTGAGGTACTTGTGGCTGGCATGTATGGGCTGACCGTTCACAGAACCGGAGTTGACCATGATGGACAGCATGCCGGCCTCGACCATCGCCTTGTAGGGTGCGAAACACTTCTCACGCAATTCGTTCTCGGGCATGTAGGCCGGTGTGCGGTCCTTGCCGGTGCGTGGTGATCCATAGCCCAGATAGTGCTTGCCGCAGGCAGCGATGTGGAAGGCATCAATGTGCTCGCGGTCATCGCCCTGGAAACCACGTACGGCAGCGCTGCCCATGACGGCATTGACCAGCGCATCCTCGCCATAGTTCTCCCAAACACGCGGCCAGCGTGGGTCGCGGCTCAGGTCAACGGTAGGTGAGAACGTCCAGGGACAGTCAGAGGCACGTGTCTCGTAGGCCGTGATGCGCCCCGCCTCCTGGGTCAGGGCGGGGTTGAACGTGGCACCCATGTTGATGTTCTGAGGGAAGAACGTAGCGCCAAGAGTATAAGAAGCGCCGTGGTTCATGTCCAGACCATAGAGGCAGGGAATGCCGATCTCCTTCATTGACACCTCCTGGATGCGGCTGACGAGCTCCTGCCAGCGCTTGGTTGACATTGCCACCGGACCGGGGGTGTTGAGGATAGAACCTACCTTATAGACAGCAATAGCCTCGTGCAGCTTCTCCTCGTCGAGTATGAAGTCATCACCCTTGCCCTTGCCCAGACCGTCAATGTTCAGCTGCAGCATCTGGCCAATCTTCTCGTCCAGGGTCATGCGTTGCAATAACTGCTCCATATCCTGAGACGTAAAGGTGGTCTTTGCACCCACGAAAGATGCAAAGGCCACCATGATAGTTGATAATAAAATTCTCATTGTTCTGAATATAAGTTCTACTTACTGTACGTTACCTTCGTTACCTTATAGCCATAACCTACAATAAGCATGCCACCGCGCTCATCCACGATGCCCTTGTTAGCTCCGGTATAGGTGAAGCTATAGGGTTTAGGCGTATCCTCTGTCAGGTCAAACTGTGGCACAATCTGATCCTCTGGGTTGTCTCCCCACCAAGGAGTAGTGATACGCATAGCATGGTAGCCCTCAGGCATGTCGATGATCTCATAGTAGAGATTAATGGTAGCTCCCTCAGGCACATCTGCCAGTTCTTCAGAGGTGATATTAATGTTGCTATCGCCCCAGTTGATTTCTGCACTGCCTTCCCAGAGAGTTGTCTCGGCAGGAGCAACACCCTCAACAAGGACTACCTTCTTGACCTTGTAACCATAGCCGACAATCAGCATTCCACCACGCTCATCGACGATAGCCTTGTTAGCCTCGGTGTAGGTGAACTCGAATGGATTAGGAGTATCCTCGGTGAGATCGAACTGCGGGATAATCTGATCCTCAGGGTTGTCACCCCACCACGGTGTCGTGATGCGCATAGCATGATAGCCTTCAGGCATGTCGATGATGTCATATTCCAATCGGATAGTAGCTCCGACAGGCACGTTGGCCAGCTCTTCCGCAGAGATCTGTACGTTGCTCTCGCCCCAGTTGATATCGGTATCACCTTCCCAAAGCGTAGTCTCCTTTATGCCCGGATCCACGTAATCCTCGCTGCTGACGGTGAAGATGCCGCATCCGTAACGCATGCCTGTAGCATCCTCAATGGATACCTGGTAATCATCTTCTTCCATAGAAGGTACGGTGAAGGTCAGCTTGCCGTCGGCATAAGACACGTTAGTGGCCTCAGTCTTGCCAATGAAGACCTTTGTCACGCTGTTTACATTTTTGCACTCGATGGTCTTTACTTTGCCAATAGTGAGCCAGCGAGACTTGCCGTCAGTAGCCAGTTCTGGGTCACCGGCAGCAGGACGGACAGTCAGCTTGCAGGTGCGAGAAGTCGAGAGACCCTTGGTGGTGGTAGCCACAATCTCCACGATGTGGTTGCCGGCCAGTACGGGAACGTCGATGGTCAGGCCTTCAGCCACCTCTTCGCCGTCAATATACCAGTTGACGGTGGTGTAATGAACCGGAGTCACCTTCACCTCAAAGGTGAAATTCTGTGTCCTTTCAATGTTGGCGATTTCGCCAGGCTCGCCTCCCTTGCCCTCAGGCAGGTCAGTGTTCAGAATGCGCGGAGCATCATTCTCATCGGCAGTGAAGAATGGATCATCTGACGAACAGCCTGTCGTTGCGGCCAAGCCGAAAGCAACGAATGCTGTGGCGAGATATTTTGATATATTCTTGATATTCATAGCACTTATGTACTTTTTCGTTTTGTTTCTTAATTTATTCTTTTATTAGGTCCCTCTCCCCCTCGGGGGGGGAGCTGGAAGGGGGCTTTACTTCAAGTTGATATCCTTCATGTCCCACCAGAGACGCTTATGCCAGTCGTCACTGCCACCCATGCGGTCAATAGCTTCCTGATAGTTCACGCTGTTGTACTGGTTCTCGGAGATAGGATAACGCAGACGTGTAGGCGTGTTCAGGTTGTCATCATCGTATGTGAAGTCAGGACGGATAGGATACTTTGTCCTGTCCTCCAGTACTGGATAGTCCGAGCGGCGCAGGTTTGCCCATGCCTCGTTGGGGTTCATCATGTGCAGAATCCATGCCTGGGTGTTGATGGCTTCCTTGGCGTTGGCGCTGAAATTTGCTGCCTGAGAAGCGACGAACGTATTGATCTCGTCATCGGAAATCTTGTCGGCAGCCTGCAGATAGTGTGTGTTCAGCCACTGCATAGATGCCTTGATGCCGGCATTGAAGTGCTCAAGAGCATCGCCGGGGACATTCCAATTCTTGCCCTTGGCCTCGGCCAGCAGGAACTCTACCTCTGCAGAGTTGATGAGAGTACCGGGGCGGTCAGGCATCTCAAAGTCGATGGAGAGGAACGGACGTATCATGCGGGCATCAAAGTTGTTCTTGTTGAAGCCTGCCTCAGGGTACAGCTCCACCAGTCTCTTCAGAGTAGGGATGTCATCCAGTGAAGGTGCATTCACCCAGTCGCTCCACCAAGCGGCACCAGGTACACAGGCGGTGTATGTGCCGGTGGTCTCAAGATAAGGCACCACCTCGTCCGTTACATCGACATTCCACTCGCGGTCAGGCTTTGTCTCAGAGCGCTTTACGTTGAGATAGTGACGGCAGATGCGGTGCAGACGTGGGTCGTTGTTGTCATTCAGGATGTCATAGAATGTAGAGCAGATGAATGTAGGAGATGTTGGATCCTGGCCATACAGAATCTCGCCGAGGGCATTGACGCGGAAGTCGAGGTCGCGAGAGCCGTCATACAGGGTGAACGGACCGTCCATATAAATAATGTATGCGTCCTGGCTGGCATCCTGAATGTAGCCGCCGTCAGCCGTGAGGGCACTCTCAAATTCCTCTTTGGCCTTGGTTGAGTTTACGTCGCTGATACGCATAGCATAGCGCAGGCGCAGAGTGTTGGCATAACGCTTCCATGCCGCAACGTCACCCTTCAGGCTTGTCACGTCGCCGCCGATGCGGTCAGAGCCGGTGCCGAGCTGTGCGGCGCATGCCTTCAGCTCCTCGAAGAAGAAGTCGTACATCTCCTCCTGCGTGTCGTAGGAAGGGTTATTGATGCCCGCTACGTAACCTAAGCCGGCCTCCATGCAGGGCAGGTCACCATAGATATCTGTCAGTACAGACATCAGATAAACGCGGTGTATGCGCAGCGCTGCGTTGGTGTTGGGCTTATCGGCAGAGTTGGCGATGGCGTCAACAATGTTCTTAATGGACACGGCATAGAGCTGGTCCCACACCAGACGCATCTGGTCATCCTGGGCGTGTACGCTGCCGGCATAGTTCGATACGTTCCAGCCTCCGGCAAAGTGCTGTGTGAAGCCGGTGATGTAGCTGCGGTAGGTATCCATCATGCCGAAGTCACCGTATGTCTGCAGCAGGGCTGTTGTCAGCTGTGCACTGGGATCTATGGACGATGCCTTGGTATCGTCCGTGTTGATTCTCTCCATGTGTTCGTCGCTGCAGGAGCTAAAGGCCAATGCTGCGACACAGAGCAATAAAAATATCTTTTTCATGATTGGGGATTGCTTTTAGAATTTGACGTTAACATTGAAACCATAGCTGCGACGTGATGGCAGTGAGCCGTACTCGAGACCGAGGCCTGAGGTGTTGTAACCAGAGTCTGGGTCGATGTTTGGAATGTTCTTCCAGATGATGAATGGGTTGCGTGCCACGAAGCTCAGGCTGAGTGACTTCACAAACTTATTGGTGCCCAGCAGCTTCTCAGGGAAGGTGTAGCCGAAGGTAATCTCACGGCACTTCACGTAAGAGTTGTCATAGATGAATGTAGAAGGCGCATTCTCAGATGCAGTCTTCCAGTATGACTCCGGATTGACAGGTATGTCATTAGTACGGTAAGTGCCGTCTGCATTCTGTATGACACCTGGTACTACGTAACCTTCGCAAAAACCTGCTGCGCGCCACTCGTCGAGTGTCATGTTGGCAGCCTTACGGTTCTCCTCAGAGCGATACCACTCCTCGCGGCCCTCCAGGGTCTGCTTGGCCTTACCTGTGGCGTATGCAGAGCGCATAGACATGGAGAAGAGATCAGCTCCCACTTTGACGTCGAAGCCAGCGGTGAGCTTGAAGTTCTTGTAGGTGAAGGTAGAGTAGAAACCGCCGGTCCAGTCCCAAGAGGCATTACCGAGTGTGTGTGTCTTGTCATCCACCTCAGGCAGACCTGTGGTGGCATTGATGATAGGCTGGCCGTCTGCTGTGCGCTTGAAGTCCTTGCCGATGATAGAGCCGTAGTTCTGGCCCACCTCTGCGCCGACAGAGACGCCGCACCATGTAGCTCTCTCGAGCTCAAAGTAGTTCATGCCCTCAACGAGAGACTTAACCTTGTTGGTGTTCTTAGAGAAGTTGATGCCTGCGTCCCATGCGAAGTCCTTGAAGTCGAGCACACGTCCGTTGAGCGAAATCTCGATACCACGGTTCTGGATTTCGCCGGCGTTGACGAGGCTGTGGGTGTAGCCGGAGGTAGAAGATGTGGCCAGTGCAATAATCTGGTCCTTAGAGTTCTGGTTATAGTAAGTCACATCCAAGCCTAAGCGGTTGCGGAAGAACTTCATCTCGAGACCAATCTCGAAAGAGTTTGTGCGTGTTGGCTTCAGATCCTTGTTAGGCTGGGTGTTGTTGTTGATCATACCGATGACGTAGCCGCCGTAAGAGTACTTGGCAGTAGAATAGTAGAGAGCCAGCTGGTATGGGTCGGTATCGCTACCTACCTGAGCGAATGATGCACGTATCTTACCGTAGTTGATGATGTTCTTGCTCTTGAGATACTCAGAGAACACGATGCTGGCAGAAACGGACGGATAAACATACACGTTGTTGCCAGAAGGCAGTGTTGAGGACTTATCGCCGCGCACCGTTCCCTCGAGGAAGTAGGTGTGCTTGTAGCCCACGCTCGCAGAACCGTAGATAGAGTTGATCTGCTTGGTGTAGCTGTTCTGCTGTACGCTCTGCTGTGAGTAGTTCATGATGGCGATGACATCCTTCATCTGCTGCTCAAGGCCTGTGAAGATGTCTGTCTTATTGTTAACCTTGAAGATATTGCCGCCCAGGGTCGCATTAACGTCAAAATCGCCGAACTGGTTGTTGTAGAGCGCGAGGATTTCAGCGTTCAGAGTCTTGTTCTTGAACTTCTGTGACATGAACTGACCTGCCAGCTTACCAGGCGTAGTGCGTGCGATGAAGTCATCGAAATCCATGAAGTTCATGTCGGTGCCGATGGTTCCCTGCAGCTTCAGGTGGTCTGTAATGTTATAGATAGCCTTTGCTGTGAGGCGGAACACATCCTTCTTTGATGTGTTGTTGTTCTTATAGAGGTCCCAGTAAGGGTTCTTGTTGTACTGGTCATTACCATTCCAGTTGGCGTAGTCACCTTCTGCGGTCTGATAGTTGGAGAGCCATTCCTGGTTGTATGTGCCGGCGAGCGTCATCAGGTTCTTGCCGACATTGCTCTGTGAGTCGCCCAGTGCGGGACGGTTTGTCACGTTCTCGTGGGTGTAGTTGGCTGTGAAGTCAAAGTCAACAGGACCCGCAGAGGTATTCACACGCAGATTGAAATTGTCGCGGAACATGTGTGTCTTAGGCAGGATGTCCTTGTTACGCATGTCAGTGACAGAGAAACGTACGCCTGTCTTGCCTGAGTTGACAGAGAGGATGGCAGTATTCTGTGCTGTGATACCAGTGCGGAAGAAGCCTGATGCGTTGTTAGGATACATCTTGAACGGTCTCTTGACACCGTCGAAGTATTCCACTTCCAGGTCATCTGCCTTTGCGCCCCAGCTGCTGTTAGTGCCGGAGGTGGCAGAAGGACTGAAAGCACCGCTGTAGCCCATGCCGTAAATCTCCTGAATGTCGTTCCACTTAGCCAGCTGCTTGTCGAAGGTCAGCGAGCCGTTGTACTCTACGCTCACCTTGTCCTTCTCAGCCTTCTTGGTGGTAATGAGGATGACACCGTGAGAGGCGCGGCTGCCATAGAGAGCTGATGCGGCAGGACCTTTGAGGACTGTCATGTTCTCAATATCATCGGGATTGATGGCAGAGATACCGTCGCCCAGGTCATAGCCACCCTCCACGCCTGCGCTGGCAAAGTTGGTGTTGTCCAAAGGCACGCCATCAACAACGTAGAGCGGCTGGTTATTGCCGGTCATCTCGGTATTACCGCGAAGGAGAACGCGTGTAGAGCCTGAGGCGCCGCTGGCAGTGTTCTGTACGACAAGACCTGCTACCTTACCTGACAGAGAGTTGATGACGTTGGTCTCCTTTGCCTTTGTCAGTTCATCGCCCTTCACCTCAGAGAGAGCATAGCCCAGAGCCTTGCGGTCACGCTTCACACCTAGGGCCGTAACGACAACCTCGCTGAGGTGTGTCTTGTCCTCTGACATTACGACCTTCATGCCGCGTGCAGCCTTTGACTGTACGGAGGCGTAGCCCACGTAGCTTACTTCGAGCATGTCGCCGGGGTTACATTTCAGTACAAACTTACCGTCCATATCGGTAACGGTACCTTTGGAGGCTCCTACCACCTTGACCGTGGCACCGATCAGCGGACCGTCGGCATCTTCTACCGTACCGGTCACCTCATGATCGTCAGGACCTACCATAGCTTTTTCCATGCGGCTCGACGTGTCGGCAATGACAGCTGTCGGAGTCCACATCATGCCTGCAAGGAGCAGGCCGAGAAGCAATGTCTTCTTGTTCATGTGTTTAAATTTTGAAGTTATTAGTAATAGTAGTTTTTGAAATTCTTTTTTATATTCGACGGGGAAACCGTCGAACACTCGTGGGGGGAAAAGGGGGAAGGGCTATTTCTTGATGGGGTAGAAGTATAGCAGGGCTATGATGATGACTGCAATGATTGCAGGGAAGAGCGAGAATAGGAGCCATATCATCTGGCGTACCGCTTCTTCATCGGTGATGGTGATGATGGTGTGGCCGTTTATGGGGTCGGTGCCTGATACAAATCCGGCGATGCCGAGGAGCAGGGCTACCAGCGAGGCGCTGATGGCAGTGCCGAATTTCTGTGACATGGTGCCCGAGGAGAAGATGACGCCTGTGGAGGACGTACCGTTCTTCTCAGTGGCATAGTCGGCCACGTCGGCATACATTGACCACAGTAATGGGGAATAGAGACCTATGCCTACACTTGTCAGGACAACGATGCCTACCATCAACCAGATGTAGGCTGCATCCATTGGCACGAAATAGAACAGCACGCTGGTCACCATGCAGATGGCTGCCGCCCACATGAAGGCCTTACGTTTGGAGCCTGCGCGACGTGTAAACCACGGTGAGACGCCTCCGAAGGCCATGCACGTCAGTTCGCCGAAGGTCATAAAGACGGTGTAATTGATAATAAGGCCGTTGATGGTAACGTCGCCATACAGACAATACTCGAACATATAGCCTGCCACAGCATAGCGGAAACCGTTGAAGAAATTCATGAAGATGCCGATGAGTGTGAGATATACCCAGGGTTTGTTGCTGAACAGATCAGCAAATGGCTTGAGCGAGAAATTCTCTGCGCGTACGGGTTTCATGCGTTCCTTTGTCAGCAGTCCGCAGGCCAGTGTGCCCAACGTGGCAAGGAGTCCGAAGAATGCACCCAGTACGGCATACTGGTGCTGCTCGGTTCCGCCTACCATCTTCTGCAGGTACGGGAAGCTGAACAGCGTGATGAAGCCCATAGCGTATGCACCGACCATGCGGAACGATGAGAACTGGTTCTTCTCGTCATCGTCGTCGGTCATCACGCCTACCAATGCACCATATGGCACATTAACAGCCGTATAGACCACCATCATCAGCAGGTAGAGGGAGTAAGCCCAAATGCGCTTACCCACAGCACCGAACTCCGGCGTGTAGAGCAGCAGTGCAAAGACTACGCCCATGGGCACGGCACCGAACAGCAGCCAGGGGCGGTAGGTACCCCAACGGCTTTGTGTGCGGTCTGCCAGCGATCCCATCAGTGGGTCGGTGACTACGTCAAACATTCGCGCGATGAGCATCAGCGTCGCCGTGTCAGCAATGGTAAGGCCGAAGACGTTAGTGAAGAACAACGGGAAGGCAATAGACATAACCTTCCATGTGATGCCACCCGCAGCAGCATCGCCCAGCGCATAGCCAATCTTTTCAATCAGTCGTACTTTTGCCATAGCTCCTTACATTTCTACAATGACGGTGTGATGGCCTGGTGTGGCCTTGATTATGTTGCTCTCGATGGGGAAACCATCGAGCACTATGCGGGTGATGCCGCTCTCCTTGCCGTTGGGGTTCTTCACGGTGATGTCGAAGGCTGCATCGCGCAGCTGACGATGAACGGAATACTCCTTGAGCGTAGAGGGAATGCAGGGGTCTATCTCCAGTCCGTCGAAGGTAGGCCTGATTCCTAAGATATATTGTGTAATGGTGAGCCAGTTCCATGCTGCCGTTCCGGTCAGCCAAGAGTTCTTGCCCTCTCCGGGCTTGGCGGCTTCCTTTCCTGCCACCATCTGACAGTAAACATAAGGCTCTACCTTGTGCAGCGCTTGGTCCTCTATCCATGCAGGGGCAATCTTTGTGTAGTGCTGCCAGGCATCGTTGCCACGGCGTGCTACGGTCTCGCCTATGATTACCCAGGGGTTGTTGTGGCAGAAGATGCCGCCGTTCTCCTTGTAACCGGCAGGGTAGGAGGAAATCTCGCCCATCTCAATGTGGTAGCGGGTGAAGGCCGGATAGTTAAGCACCATGCCGTGCTCGCAGTCCAAGAGGCGTTTGCAGGAGTCTAATGACTTATCGACCATGCCCTCCTCGAGGCCTATGCCTGCCATAGTGCAGAAGCCCTGTGACTCAATGAAGATCTTTCCTTCCTCATTCTCGCTTGAGCCGATTTTGTTGCCATAGTAGTCGTATGCACGCAGATACCACTCACCGTCCCAGCCGTATTGCTTCACGGCCTCTACCATCTTGTCAATGCACTGCTGGGCGCGGTGGGCTTCTTCGTTATGGTCATAGTGGAGGCAGAGATCCACGTACTGTTTGCCAGTGAAGATAAACAGGCCTGCAATCATCAGAGACTCAGCCTTGCTGCCCTCGCTATTGTTCTCGGTGGTCTGGAATGACTCGTTGGGGTCTTTTGAGAAGCAATTCAGGTTCAGACAGTCGTTCCAGTCAGCACGACCGATGAGTGGCAGTCCGTGAGGTCCGAGGTTCTCCACGACATGATTGAACGAGATGCGCAGGTGCTCCATCAGCGTAACCTCAGTGCCTGGCTCATTATCGAAAGGCACCATCTCATTGAGAATAGAATAGTCACCAGTCTCCTTAATATATGCCACGGTGCCGAAGATGAGCCAGCAGGGGTCGTCATTGAATCCTCCGCCGATGTCATTGTTTCCGCGTTTGGTCAGAGGCTGATACTGGTGGTAGCAGCCACCGTCGGGGAATTGTGTTGATGCAATGTCGATGATGCGCTGACGTGCACGGCTTGGAACCTGATGTACGAAGCCTACCAAGTCCTGATTAGAGTCACGGAAACCCATGCCGCGACCTACGCCGCTCTCAAAGAAGCTGGCTGAGCGCGAGAAGTTGAAGGTAATCATGCACTGGTATTGGTTCCAAATGTTCACCATGCGGTTCAGGCGCTCGTCGCTGCTGCTTACTGTAAACTTGTCCAACAGTTCGTCCCACATCTGTCGCAACTCATCAAAGGCGGCATCCACTGCCTCGACTGTAGAGAAGCGTGCAATAACCTCGTGGGCTTTCTTCTTGTTGACAAGAGTCACATCGCTGTCCTGTGAGGAGATAATCTCCCCCGCCTTCTTGCGCATAATATCTTCAGAAGAGAACTTCTCGTCCTCTGCGTTCTCCACATATCCCAAGAGGAAGATATAATCCTTGGACTCTCCCGGTTGCAGTTCCACCTCTATATAATGTGATGCGATGGGACTCCATCCATGAGCAACGGACTGACTTGAGCGTCCCTCAACGACACGCTGAGGGTCAGCAAACTCATTATACAGACCGATGAACGACTCGCGGTCAGTGTCATAGCCCTGAATCTCTGCATTGGTCACGGTATAGTAGGCATAGTGGTTGCGGCGTTCCTTGTATTCTGTCTTATGATAGATGGTAGCGCCCTCTATCTCCACCTCGCCCGTTGACCAGTTGCGCTGGAAGTTCTCCATGTCGGTGGCAGCGTTCCACAGACACCACTCCGTAAGCGAGAACAGCTTGAAGCACTTCTTCTCGCCAGTGGTATTCCTGAGTGTCAGCTTCTGCACCTCAGCCCATGTCTTCAGCGGAACGAAGAAGAGTACGCTTGCCTCTATGCCGTTCTTGCTACCCGTAATGCGTGTGTAGTTCATGCCGTGGCGGCACTCATAGTTGTCAAGAGGCGTGCGGCAGGGTTTCCATCCGGGATTCCAGACTGTGCCGCCGTCGTTGATATAGAAATAGCGACCGCCATTGTCCATAGGCACACCATTATAACGATAACGTGTGATGCGGCGGAACTTCGCATCCTTATAGAAACTATATCCACCTGCCGTATTGGATATCAGGCTAAAGAAATCCTCATTGCCCAGATAGTTAATCCATGGGAACGGCGTGGCGGGGTCATTGATGACATACTCGCGGTTCTTGTCGTCGAAATAGCCAAATGTTTTCATCTCTTTGTTTGTTCTGTTGCGAATTCACTCTTCACTCTTCACTTTTCACTCTTCACTCTTCCCTGTCAGCAGTTCTACAAGTCCCTTGTCCTTGAAATCATCCTTCTGCTGGTCCCAGAAGCCGAAGTCGGCATCATAGCACCATGAGGTCCACGCAATGTTGTTCTCCTTGAACACCGTCAGCATGTCCTTCGTCCACTTGTATGCCAGCTCGCGGTCAACAGGCTCATATACGCCCCACTCGCCGCAGAACAGCTGCAGGTCATACTTCTTGGCAGCTGCAATAGCGTCCTTGAAGTCTTCACGTATCTTGTTGATATCCCATACCTGTGTGGTATATTTGCCCTCGTCCAGCAGGTGCTTCACGGTGTCGGAGGCAGCCTCATAGTCTTCCTTGGAAACCAGTACGCCCGGATAGTTCACCTTGCCCTTATACTGGCCTATCGGAGTCCAGGGTGCGCCATAGTGTGTGAGCAGCATTGGGTTGTAGTAATGGAATGAGAGGATGATGTTCTTGTCGCCCTCTGGCACCTTCAGATACTTCATCGTCTCATAGCCCTGCCACATATTGCTGCCGATGACCAGTGTGCGCTGTGGCTCACGCTCGCGCAGGGCTTTGTGCACCTTGGCTATCAGCTGGTTCCACTGCTCATGCTCGTCGGCTACAGGCTCATTCATGAACTCGTAAGCCACGGAGTCATTGCTGTATCCCTTCAGCACGTCTGACAGCTGGTACCACATGTTGATGAGGTCTTGCTGGGCTTTCTCTGACGAGAACAGGGTGTTGGCCTCGCCATTGCCTTCTACTACGGCATTGAAATAATGTGAACGTATGATATGCAGATCTACGATAACGCGCAGATTGTTCTTGATGCTCTGGTCAACGGCAAAACGGAGCAAGTCCCATGCCTCGGGCAACTTCTTGCCGTTCTCGTCCCAGAACTGTACCTCGTCGATAGGCAGTCGGATGAAGTCAAAGCCTAACTTGTTGAGGCGTACGAAATCGTCTTCCTGGATGTGATTCTTCCTGGCTTCGCCGCGCTCCTCGCTCTGCGACAGCCAGTGGCTCATGTTTGTGCCACGATGGATTTGGAAATTGTTTACTTCGCTTGTTTCGCTTTCTGTGGAGCAAGCCATGAGAGCCAGCGCGGTTGTGGCAATCAATGCCAGTGTAGAAAAAACTTTTCTCATATCTATTACTATACAATTTTACTTTTCCATAATACCTTTTAATATCCAGTCGGCTTTCACTTTCATGCCGTCCTTGCGGTCGAAGATACCGAATTTCTCGCTTCCGTTGCCAAAGGAGTTGTTGTCCCATACGAAGGTTGAGAAGCCGCGCTTACGGGCCTCGCTGGTCAGGAAGCGGCAGTAGTATGTCATGTTTTCATGGATGATGTCTGTCTGGCCACCCTTATAGTGGTCGGTGACGCCCCATTCGCCAATGACAACGCCCAGTCCCTTCGCTGCCCATGTGCTGGCTACGCGGTCAAAGAAGTCGCTCATTGTCTTCTCATTGCTTGGCGATGCCTCGCCGTACTGCTTGTAGGGCTCGCCCCAGAAGTAGTATTTGCACTCGCCGGCATAGTCCCATGGGGTGTAGTAGTGGAACTCCACGCTCATGTATTTGTTGCCGTTACCCTCTATGTCTGTGGGGATAATGAAGTCGTTATTGTTGATTCCGAAGTCGGGATTGCATACGTATGTCTGCACTATGAGGTGACGCTGAGCGTTGTTGCCTCCCGTAGCGCGCACCACATCTATGAATGTCTGATTGTATGAGTTCTGCACCTCAAGGTTCTCTTTCGATGGCTTCCCCCAGTTGTCCTTGACGTGTACCTCGTTGGTTCCGGCAAAGGCGACACGATAGTCGTACTGTGCAAACTCGCTGGCGATGTTCATCCACAGCAGAGCCAGCTTCTGATTGTTTTCATCTTTATACTGAGAGTATGGACGTCCCTCCAGCCATTTGTCGTGGTGGGTGTTGATGATGACCTTCATGTCGTTGTCCAGACACCAGCCCACTACCTCTTTTATACGTGCCATCCACTGCTTGTCGATGCTCATGGCGGTAGGATTGGTGATGTGGCACTGCCAGCGCACGGGTATGCGAATGGCATCAAAACCGGCATCGCGCACGGCCTTGATGGTCTTTTTGGTCACTTTGGGGTTGCCCCACGCGGTCTCGGCATTCAGGTGGTTGTCAAAAACGCCTATCTGCATTGACTCTCCGTCCTGTCCTGGAGCTGAGCACTCGAATTGGTTACCGAGGTTCCAGCCGGCCTTGACCTGGCTGTTCCACTGCTGGGCGGTGATGGCACGATTTTCTGATGCAGGTGCGTCAGTATTGCTTGGCTGACTTTCTGCGGCATCTGCTGAACAGCTGGGCATGACGAACAGAAATGCCATAGCGAACAGCATGTTGTTAAGTAAAGGAAATGTTAGCTTTTTCATCGGGTTGGTTAGTTTTTGGCTGCAAAGGTAATGCTTTAGGCAATACCTGTGGTTTGACTGCATACAAAAGGGGTTTGAAAACCTGCAAATGTCAGTTTTCAAACCCCTTTTGATAGATTTCAAACTCTTTTTTAGCAATATTTTGAGGGTGAAGTGCCGAAATATTTCTTGAATACCGTGCTGAAATACTTTGGATTGTCGAACCCTGTCAGCGCTGCCGCATCGGTGACAGAGTGTCCGTTGCGCAGCATCGCGGCGGCACGCTCCAAGCGGATGATGCGGACAAAGTCCTGAGGTGACTGTCCCGTGTATGACTTCAGGCGTACATAGAACAGTGTGCGGCTCATGGCCATCTCGCGACACAGCTCATCGATGCCGAACGAGGAGTCTGAAAGATGATCAAGCACGTGCTGCGTGGCCTGCTCGATAAAGTGTTTCGCACCATCGTCATCGGTGGCAGGCTCCGTTTTCTCATCATTACCAGCTTCTCCCTCCTCGCTCTCCGTGGAGGATTGCAGTTCGGAGTAGCTCACAACCAAACGCATATACCTGTTATGCAGCCCATAGATGCGCCATGCTCCCCAGAACAGGAGGGCTATCAAGCCGATGTAAATCATCCGCATCCACCAGGAGTTCCACCACGGCTGCGCAATCTGAATGGTCAGCAATACCTCGTCAAGCACAATGCCTCCGTTTGACCTCAGTTCGATGGCACCGCATGAGCTGAGGCTGACACAGCGTAGCCGCAGATGATGTGTGCCCGGCTCCAGGTTTGTAAAACGGATATAAGGCTGCGTGTCGGGCTTGCTCCAAGGGCCGTTGCCTACCTGATACTGGTAGGCTATGTCATACTGGTTGCGCAGGTTGATGGCCTCGAAGTGCAGGTCAAAGGTGCGCTGGTCGTAATCCAAGGAGAGTCGTCCGTCACGCAACATGCGGCTGACCTTCTCGCGGAATTGCTCATCGTCGTCGTTGCTGCAGCTGATGCCCATCAGGTTCA
The DNA here is from genome assembly GCA_017478025.1 of Prevotella sp. GTDB lineage: Bacteria > Bacteroidota > Bacteroidia > Bacteroidales > Bacteroidaceae > Prevotella. Next base: position 53,885 of record JAFVGZ010000005.1, on the reverse strand, counting down.
GCCTGGCAGTATAGTTGAGCTTCTGTATCTTGTCGGGATTGATGACCAGTGCTCCCGTAGTGCTGCCATAGAGGATGTTGCCGTCTGTGAGGCTGCACACGGCGCCTTCGCTGTATTCACGGTACAGTCCGTAGCAGTAGTTCACATCCACCACCTCGCGTGGTGTCTTCTGTGTGACGAAGGCCAGACCGTGTTCTGTGGCTATCATGATGCGCCCTCGCCGGTCGGGGAAGATGCTGCTGATGTTGCCTGAGGGCAGTCCGTCAGCGATGCTGATGCGCGTGGAGTGGTGCTTGAATAAGTGATAGATATAGACGCCGCCGCCGTCTGTGCCTATCCATAGCTCATTGTTGTTCGCATAGAGCGTTGTGATGTAGCGGCTGATATTCTCGGTGGACTCGGTGCTGTAGTTCAGTTGGCGCACCTCACCCGTTTGCGCCTCTATCGTCCAAAGGCCGTTGGCCGTACCTACGGCAATCTTCCCGTCGGGCAACTGTATGATGTCGTGCACGTTGTTGAGCTTATAATACTTGCTCCCCGCAGCGCTCACCTGCACCAGGTCACCGTCCAGGCAGCCCATCCACAGGTTGCCGCTGCGGTCATAGAAGAGGCTATAGACAAAGTCATCCTTCAGCAGGCCATCGCTGGAGCTATAGCGCTGCGTGACGCTGCTTTTGGTAATCTCGTAAACACCCCGCCCGTAAGTGGCTGCCAGCAATGAGCCCTGAGGCGTATGACAGAAACTCGTGATCACGATACCGCGACAGGCATGCTTCCATTTGCCTTCAGTATGGTCAAAGAAGCTTATGCCGTTGTCCGTGCCCATCACCATATCCCCGTCAGCCATCTGTGCCACACAGTTCACGCGGTCGTTCAGCAGCGACTGGTCCGTGCCTCTGGCGTGCTGGAAGATGGCTGGGGTACTGCCTACGGGACGCGCTATGTCGATGCCTCCCGAATAGCTTCCGATGACTATGCTGCCCCAACTGTCAACGATGACAGAGTAGATACCGTTGCCGTGCAGGGCACCGTGAGGCCCGTCGTTGGCATCAAACAGCAGCCTTCCCGAATAGCTCTGGGTGGCATCGGGCTTACGATTGGCGCACCATACACCCGCACCGTCAACACCCACCAGCATCGTATTGTTGTCGTAGGGGTAGAGACTGCGCACAGGATGGCTTGTGATGCCCGGCATATCGACCGCAGCGGCTGAATTGGAGACGCTGCCCTTGGCGTTCATGGGTAATACTTTCACGCCCCCAAGGAATGCGCCAAGCCACACCTTATTATATTTATTATCATAATATCCGCACTCCACAGCATCGGGGATGACCACCTGCATCCTCTCGCCTTTGCTCACTTTCTGCGATGCTTTGCCTATGTTATAGGCCAGCACACCGTTCCTTGTGCCAAAGAGCAACTGCCGACCGGTGCTGATAATGCAATTGGCGAAGACACCCTTCATGACGTCGGTCAGCTCATTGCCGTGCAGGAAGTAGATGCCTTCACGCATCGCCAGCCACATGCCCTGCTGGGTGAGCAGCACGTCGTTGAGTAATACCTGGTCTCCCAGCAGCTGTCTGATTTCTGCTAAGAGCTTGAAACGGTCCTGCACGACATCGTATTCAAACACCAATCCGCTGCTGTCAAAGGCAATCAGCGTATGGGTGTTGTCGCTGTTGAGTGACTGTTTCAGCTTGATCGTGCGCCCTCCGAAGTCGCTGACCATTGTCTTCCCAAGGTGGTATTTCTTTACGGATGCCCCGTTATAGCGGTCCACGCCATACTTCGTTGACCACCACAGCGCGTTGTCGTCAGTCTGAACAATGCTGTATATGCGCTGGCTGTACATGCCCTCAGCCTGCCCGATGTGCGAAAACGTAAAATCGGTAACCTGCTGTGCAGCCACGCGCAGCGCACAGAACATCATAAGGATAGTAAAAATCAGCCAATAACGGCAGGAATATCTTGTATGAAAAAACATTTCGGTTGTAGTTATATCAAATTTAGGTTCATATTTGTGTATCCTTTCCCTGGTATAGATTTTCGCCGACAAAGGTACGCTATTTTTTGCAAAGGAGCAAAGAAAATGTGCGGAAACTTGTCACTAAAAGTGGAAATAGTATGAAAAAGTATAGAATGCCGAACAAACGGACATCTTTCATAAACGGCGATTCAACATCAATTTAGGTGGTGATTTGCCCTGCTCAGATTTATTGTCTGCCTGAGCTCCGTAAAAGAAAAAACAGTGTACGCGCCCTGAAAGGGCAAAAGCATATAGCCCAGGGCAGCGCCCTGGGTTTTCATGTGGTGGTGTAGTTGCGCCCTGTAAGGGCAAAAGATGTTCATTCATGTTGTTCTATGCCGATTTTACATTTTGCTCATTTTTTGCCCTTTTTTTAGTCAAAAGTGATTTTTCGACCCTTCAAAAAATCGCGATATTTTGGACCAAGGTTGCCCTCGCTCGCAAATATCGCACGAGAGAGCACGAATAGCTAACGCGCTGAATAACAGAGTGTTTGATGGTTTGCCCATCAAAACAGAACAACAAAACCGAAAAAACGCACACGAAAATCAGGGTAAAAGACCTACTATTACCCCCTAATAGACCTGCTATTAGGTCCTTCTGCACCATCGCGGACACCCTAATAGACCTGCTTTTACCCCCAAAATCCTCTTCCCGCCTTCAAAAAATGCATTAAAAACTGTGAATAATGCACTATTTTTCGCCTCGCGGCTCTCTAGATTTCATTTTTTGCCCGACATTTTCAAAAACACAAATGTCAAAAAAATCGCCAAAAATTGGACGATTTGTCTTTTTGGACTTTTTCAATTGTGCCGGACATTTTTACGGTGACAAAGGTACATATTTTTTTTGAAATATGTCGCGTTTCGTTGATAAAAGTAGCGAAATGCAGGCGAAATTTTTGCAAACCGCCGCCTTCGTCCCATATTTATACAATGCCCACATTGTTTGTGCTTGCTTATATCATCAACGAACATCGAGGCCGGGGACGTGGGCGTCCTCGCCCGCGTAAAACAATGTTCCTTCCTTTCTGCCCCGTTAGGGGTGCCTCCATTGTGTGGGGTTTTCTGTGTCATTGCCCCTTGTGGGGCATCGCGGGCGAGGACGCCCACGTCCCCGGCTTCGGTGCTCGCAATATGCATAAAAGTAAGCACATCATATCGGACACCCTAAAAAAGTCCAAAAATGTTACTCTGTCTGTAGTTTTTTTAGTAATTTTGCAACCCAAATAACCAATTAATCAATAAAATGATGATAAGCAAGATTAAGTATTTCGGAATGATGGTAGCATTGCTGCTTACAGCACTGTCATTTAATGCATGTTCAAGTGATGATGATGAAGAGGAAGATATAGGCACCTACTTGAAGGGAAAATGGTATTCATACAAGGCTGTCATTTCCAGACCGGATGGGACGGTAGAAGTGGAAGTTTCCAAAACAGGACAATTCTCACAAATCTACTATGAAGCTGTATTCAAAGACGGAGGTAAAGTAGATTGCTCATACTACAAAGTAGGAGAGAGCGGACTTAGCAGTTGGGAAACAGAGACCAATTCGTATTCATTGAATGGGAACACTGTTAAACTCTACGATGAGAATGAATCGATTGATTTCTTCTATAACCCTAAAGAGAAAAATGCGTATATGAGAGTTGCTGCAAATGTGGCTGGTGTAGGTTATACCTCTATCTTCATATACTTCAAGAAATAACCAGCCTCACATTACCGCTATAGTCCATAACACAATTCACCCCGAGACCAACAAGAACGTGGTCCCGGGGTGAATTGTATCTGTTGATATAGATGTTGTATTACGCTCCCTCTTCGTAGTTGGAGAAGTATAGCTGCTCGCCGTCGAAGGTGGCGTAGGCGAAGGATTGTATCCAATCGCCGAGGATGAGCATGCGTGTATGGCCGGACAGCATGAGGTCCAGCTCTATGTGACGGTGCCCGAAGAGGAAATAGTCTATGTCGGGATGCGTCTTCAGGTATTGCTTGGCAAAGAGAACCAAGTGCTCTTTGTCCTCTCCCTGATACGGCAACTCCTTTCCGTCGGGGCGTTTCAGCCTTGAATGCTTGGCCCAGTTGAGGCCGAAGGTCATGCCCAGGTCGGGGTGAAGCCACTTGAAGAGCCACTGACAGAGCTTGTTGTGGAAGACGCCGCGAAGGAAATGGAACATCATATTGGGGTCTCCCAGACCGTCGCCGTGGGCCATGAAGAAGGTCTTGTCGTGCAGAGCTATGGTCTCAGGCTTGCGATGGAGTATCACTCCGCACTCTTCTTCAAGGTAACTGTAGCACCAGATGTCGTGGTTGCCGGTGAAGTAGTGCACCTCTATGCCGCTGTCGGTCAGCTCAGACAACTTGCCGAGAAAACGTGTGAAGCCCTTGGGGACCACTCTTCCGTATTCATACCAGAAGTCAAACATATCGCCCAAGAGGTAGATGGCTTCGGCTTGGTCTTTGATGGAATCAAGGAAACTTACCAGACGGCGTTCCTGCATGCGTCTGTGATCAACGGCCAGCGAGCCGAGATGGGCATCGGAGATGAAGTATATGTTTGTTCTTTCTGCCATAATGCGATGGATTGGTGCGTGGAGGTCAGCGCAGATTGTGTGTCTGCTCACCTGCCGTATCGTTTGCTTGTCAGTCGAAACCCAGTTCTATGCGTGCCTCTTCCGTCATCATGGACTTGTCCCATTCGGGCTCAAAGACCATGTTGACCTCTGCTGATGTGACCCCTTTCACTGACTCTACCTTTGACCTTACATCCTCGATGATAAAGTCTGCTGCCGGGCATGACGGTGCGGTAAACGTCATGTCCAGGTCCAGATGTCCGTCAAGGGACAGGTCTATTTTGTATATCAGCCCGAGATCATAGATGTTGACGGGGATTTCGGGGTCATAAACCGTCTTGAGAACCTCTATGATGCGCTGTTCTGCTGTTGATTTTTCTTCCTGTGTCATTTGGTGTTATGTAAACTCGTTCAATCCGAATCGGTCTGTTTGATTCGGTGTTTTGTGTACTCGTTAGTCGGTAATGCGGCCTGATAGCCCCACATTGCTACAACTTTCCCTGTTCGCGGTAAGAGAAGTAACTGCCGTCAGTCACTATGAGATGGTCGGCAAAGTGTATCCTCATGATGCTGCAGGCTGATGCGATGCGCTTTGTCAGGTTGTCGTCATCGCGCGAAGGACGTGTGCTGCCGCTGGGGTGATTGTGTGCCAGTGCGATGATTGTAGCCCCTGTGGTTATGGCTTCCTTCATCACCAGTCTCACATCGACGGCGGTCTCGGTGATGCCGCCGTGTGACAGACACACTGTCTTGAGGTGCTTGTAGGCCTGGTTCATCAGCACCACATAGGCTTCTTCCACGTCAAGGTCACGCATTCGCGGCCACAGGTGCTGGTAGATTTTCTCTGCGCTGCTCAGGTCTTTGCGCTCCGGCATCTCTGACATCTGCCTGCGCTTGCCCAGCTCGCATGCCGCAAGGATGCTCAGAGCCTTTGCCTCGCCGATGCCGTTGTAGGACATCAGCTCCTCTGGCGACATCTTGCCAAGCACGGCAAGGTTGTCGTTACAGTCGTGCAGCAACAGTTTGGCAAGGTCAACAGCCGTCTTTTGCGCACTCCCTGAGCGCATGAGGATGGCGAGCAGTTCTGCCGAAGACATGGATTCGGGGCCCAGGCGCAGCATCTTCTCGCGTGGCTTGTCCTCGTCCGACCACTTGTCTATGGTCAGTTTGTCCTCGTTTTCCGCCTTCGTGTCTTGGCCTTCTGGCTCATAGATATCGCTGACGACCCATCTCGACATAAGTGAAACTGATAAGAATGGTGAAACATGGTGGTGCCGGAAAGTAAAAACAGCCTGTCATCTCCCTTGGTCGGAATATGGCAGGCTGCTTTCAACGGAATGCCCAAGGGCTTATTTTCCGTGGTTCTCGTCGCTGACGGTGAGCTTCTTGCGTCCGTGAGCACGGCGTGATGCCAGTACGCGGCGGCCGTTCTTGGTGGACATACGCTCACGGAAACCATGCTTATTTACGCGGCGACGGTTGTGTGGTTGGAATGTTCTTTTCATTGTTTCTATATGCTGTTTTGATTGTTAATGCGTAAGAAAGAGCTCCACATGGGACGCAATTCGGGGTGCAAAGGTACATATAATAATTTAATTACGCAAGAAACGCTGAGGAAATATCGGCAAATAGAGTTAAAAAAGTTGATTTTGGCCTACTGAATCAATGAAAATTAGTAACTTTGCATACGTATTATGCGCTTACGCAAGCAATTACAGATAATAAAATTATGATTAATTCACAAGACATTAAGAAAGGCGTAGCCGTACGCATGGACGGCGGAATTTGGGTTTGCATCGATTTCCAGCACCGCAAACCGGGAAAGGGTAACACTATTATGAACGTGAAGTTGAAGAACGTGACGGACGGTCGCGTGCTGGAGCGTCGCTTCAACATTGGTGAGAAACTGGAGGATGTGCAGATTTCACGTCGCCCATATCAGTACCTTTACAAGGAGGGCGATGACTATATCTTCATGAATCAGGAGACTTATGACCAGACTCCTATCCCTGCAGACCTTGTAACGGGTGTGGAGTTCATGAAGGAGTCAGACATCGTGGAGGTTGTCAGCGATGCTGATACTGATACCGTGCTCTATGCCGAGATGCCTGTCAAGACTGTGCTGCGCGTGGTTCACTCTGAGCCGGGCGTGAAGGGCGACACCGCTACCAACACTCTCAAGCCTGCCACACTGGAGACCGGCGTTGAGATTCGTGTGCCTCTGTTTATTGAGGAGGGTGAGCTCGTGCAGGTTGACACCCGCGACGGCAGCTATCTGCAGCGCATGAAGGAATGAAGTATTCGCTGATAATACCGGTATATAACAGGCCTGACGAGGTGAAGGAACTCTTGGAGAGCCTTACTCGTCAGGCCTTCTGTGACTATGAGGTCATCATTGTGGAGGACGGTTCGGCCGTCACCTGCAAGGATGTCTGCGACGCCTATGCGGACCGGTTGCTGCTGACGTACTATTATAAGGATAACAGCGGGCCCGGACAGAGCCGTAATTACGGGGCGGAGCGGGCCAAGGGAGAGTGGCTCATAATCCTTGACAGCGATGTGGTGCTGCCCGATGGATACCTCATGGCAGTGGAAAAAGAATTGGAACAGGCTGCTGAGGCAGGTGAAGAGGTCGGTGCTTTCGGTGGCCCCGATGCGTCGCACCCGTCGTTTACGCCTGTGCAGAAGGCTATCAGCTATTCCATGACAAGCTTCTTTACCACCGGCGGCATACGCGGAGGCAAGGCCGGAGATGCGGATAGCAAGGCTCCGAAACAGCAGAAGAGAAAGGCGCTGGATAAGTTTTATCCACGATCTTACAATATGGGAATACGCCGCGAGGTGTACAGAGAGTTGGGAGGATTCAGCAAAATGCGCTTCGGCGAGGATATAGACTTCTCGTACCGCATAGTGGAGGCAGGCTTCAAGACGGCCCTTTTCCCTACGGCATGGGTGTGGCATAAGCGCAGAACGGACCTGAAGAAGTTCTTCCGTCAGGTCTATAACAGTGGTATAGCGCGCATAAACCTGGAGAAGAGACACCCCGGCACACTGAAGCCGGTACACGCTATGCCTGCCCTCTTTACTGTAGGCGTGGCAGGACTCATACTGATATCTGCGGTGGGGCGGGTGCTGATGGAGTACGATGACGTCGAAAAGTGGTACTGGCTATGCGCCGCACCGTGGCTGCCGATACTTCTTTACGCATTCCTGATATGCACGGATGCGACGATAAGGAACCGCTCGCTGAAGGTAGGTTTCATAAGTATAGCCGCTGCATTCACGCAACTGACGGGCTATGGCTGCGGTTTCATAGAGGCATGGTGGAAGCGCATAGTGAAGAAACAGGACGAATACCACGCCTTTGACAAGACATTCTATAAATGAGTATTGAGGAAATGATCTGCGATGGTATCGCAGATACATTGACATATAAAGCAGATACTGAGACATATTAAGGAGAAACGATGATAAAGATAAACGTCATAAACACAGGCAAACAACCCTTGCCGCAGTATGCCACGCCTCAGAGCGCCGGCATGGATCTGCGAGCAAACATAGATGAGAGCGTTACGCTGCAGCCCCTGGAGCGACATCTGTTCCCTACGGGGTTGCGTATCTCGCTGCCTGAAGGCTATGAGGCACAGGTGAGGCCCCGCTCCGGCCTGGCTCTGAAGCACGGAATAACGGTGCTGAACAGCCCCGGAACCATCGATGCCGACTATCGCGGCGAGGTGGGAGTAGTGCTAGTGAATGTGTCTAACGAGCCGTTTACGGTGGAACCGGGTGAGCGCATAGCGCAGATGGTGATAGCACGCCATGAGCAGGCAGAGTTCGTCGTTGTGGAAGAGTTGGATGCCACTGAGCGCGGCGAAGGCGGATACGGACATAGCGGCACGAGATGAGGAAACTCTTCTACATATTACTGATGCTCTGTCCGCTGACGGTTTCGGCAGATAAGTTCGACTATCTCTACCTCGAGGCAGTGAGGCAGATGGATATGGAGCGCTTTGACAGGGCGTATGAGCTGCTGCTGCGCTGTAGCGAACTGAAGCCGGAGGCACCTGAGGTGAACTACAAGCTAGGACTCCTTGACATGGCTATGGGGCTTGACAGTATCGGAGTGGCACGCATTACACGTGCCGCAGAACTGGCTCCCGACAATACTGAGTTCGTAGAACGCCTTGCGCAGACATATCTTTACCGTAACGATATAGAGTCGGCGACGAAGGTCTATGAGAAACTTGTGGCCCGTGTGCCGGATCGTACAGACATCCTGGAGCTATTGACACGCATCTATGAGCAGCAGCGCGACTATCCAAACCTGCTCAAGACACTCAAGCGCATAGAGCTGCAGGAGGGCCAGAGCGAGGACCTGACGCTGTCAAAGATGCAGGCTTACTCTTTGATGGGTGACCAGCAGGGGGCATACAACGAGCTCAAAGGCCTGATAGACACCCATCCCAATGACCTCAACCTGCAGGTGATGATGGGCAACTGGCTTCTCAGCAACGGCAAGAAGCCGGAGGCGCTGCAGGCATTTACAAAGGTATTGCAAGAGGAACCAACCAATATCCCTGCACAGACATCGCTGATGGATTACTACAGAGCTACGGGCGAGGAGGCAAAAGCCGACAGCCTAAGAGATGAACTCATTGACAATCCGCGCGCTACCGACGATACAAGGGTGACGCTGATATACCAATGGATGAAGACAGCACCGCAGGATTCCATTCGCGGAGCATTGGAAAAGATCCTCTCCATCAAGCCCGAGGACATCAAAGCCCGGCTTAATCTCATTGAGATACTGTGGGCTGACACAGTGGATATGAACGTGGTGAGGGAATGTACGAAAGCTGTGGAGTACGTGCCCAACCAGCCTGCGCTCTACTATTACCTCGGTGTGGCGCAGTATCTGAACAATATGAACGAGGAGGCTATCAGCTCATTGAAGCTCGGTGCGGGGAATATAGACAGTGAGACAAGCAAGAAGGTAAGCTCTGATATATATCTTATGCTAGGTGATATATACCATAAAATAGGTGACAAGGAGAGCGCATACAATGCCTATGACAGTTGCCTTGTATATGATCCCAACAGGGTGCTGTGCCTCAATAACTACGCTTATTTCCTGTCACTTGACAAGCGCGACCTTGATAAGGCGGAGAGAATGAGCCTCGCAGCCGTTACCGCTGAGCCCGAGAATGGTACATATCTTGATACCTATGCCTGGGTTCTCTATCAGGAGGGGCGTTATGAGGAGGCTAAGAAATATATCGATATGGCGATGGAATCGATAGAAAAGAGACATCGCGAGCTCCTGGATGAGGCCGGGGACAACCGTGAAGAGGTGGAAAAAGCCTGTCAGGAGGAGAAGGCAGAGTTGGAGGAACATCTGAAGGCGATAAACGAAAAATTAAAGAAATAACATGAATAGAGTAAAGAAAACGCTGTGGTGCCTCGTTTGCATCATGTCAATGATTATTATCACATCGTGCGGTAGCCACAGAACGACTGAGACTGGCACTGCCGGCACGCCTGCTGTAACGCCTGGAACGGGTAAGATACAGACGCCTGGAACAGGCGGACAGGGTGTCCCGCCGATATCAGAGCAGGTGCAGAAGGATAATGTCACTGCGAAACTTGACATCAATGTCAATGACGGAAGCAATGATATCACCGTTGACGGTAAGTTGCAGATGCGCCGCAATGTTGTCGTGAGGGTTGTAATCACCCCTCTGGGACTGATGGAGGCAGGCAGGTTGGAGTTCACTCCTGACTATGTGCTCTTCATTGACCGCATCCACAAGCAGTATGTCAAGGAGCGTTACGACGAGGTGGATATGCTGAAGAAGAACGGTATCACCTTCCAGATGATACAGGAGAAGTTCTGGAGCCAGTACACCAAGAATCATGTGGCGCTGTCTTTAGGCAAGACATCGCTTGATATTAATATCAAGAAAATTAGCTACGATACCAATGTCGAACCCGCTTCAGAGGTCTCTGCCAAGTATGAGCGCGTGACAATGAAGGATGCTTTGGCAAAAATAGCAGGTATGTAGGATGAGACACCTTATTATATATATAATAGCAGGATTGATGTTGGGGCTTACTCCATGTGATGTCATGTCGCAGACAAAGAAGGGCTCCACCTCAAAGTCTGCTGCTACGCGTTCACGTACAACAGCATCCAAGGCTCGCACATCGTCAGCTAAGACGAAGCCGGCAGCCAAGAAAAAGAGCACCGGTAGCAGTAAAAAGGCATCAAGCACGAAGAAGACCACCGCTACGCCAAGTTCCGCCAAGTTGAAAGGACTGCGTAACGAACAGGCGCGCATCAAGCAGAACATCAAGAAGCAGGAGCAGGCACTTCGAGCAAACAAGGCCCAGGTGCAGATGAAGATGAAGGATCTGGCGCGTATCAACAGCGACATGAGCCGTCAGCAGCTCACCATTGACTCAATAAACACCGACCTGCGCCATATCAATACAGACATAAACATTCTCTCTGCACAGTTGGATAACCTCAACGATCAGCTCAATGAGCGTAAGGCTAACTATGTGAAGTCTGTGCGATACATGGCAAAGCAGCGTGGCATAGAGAGCCAGCTGATGTTTGTTTTCTCTGCCAAGAACCTCTCGGAGATGTTTCGTCGCATGCGCTTCATGCGTCAATATGCGGCCTATCAGCGCACTCAGGGCAAGGCCTTGCAGGAGCGTCAGGCTCAGGTGAATGCCAAGCGCAGCCAGTTGCATGCGGTGAGAGGTGAGAAAGCCACTCTGCTGAGCAAGGGACACCAGGAGCAGCAGAAGCTCATAGCACAGAAGGACGAGCAGCAGAAACTTGTCACATCGCTGCAAAGTCAGCAGAAGACCATCCAGGCCATCATTGATGAGCAGAAGAAGAAGGATGCAGAGCTCAATACTCAGATAGACAAACTCGTTGCTGAAGAGGTGGAACGTGCGCGTCAGCGTGCTATTGCCGAGGCTAAACGTAAGGCTGAGGCTGCTGCGGCAGCAAAGAAGAAAGCTGAGGAACTGGCTCGCAAGAAGGCTGAGGCTGAGGCCCGTGCCCGTGAGAATGCCCGTCGCATAGCCGAAGCAAAGGCAGCCGAAGAGAAGGCAAAGGCTGAGGCGCGTGCCGCAAAAGTAGCCGAAGAGAAGGCAAGGGCTGAGGCTCGTGCTGTGGCACAGGCCGCTGAACGTCGTGCTGCCAATGAACGTGCCGCCGAGAGGGAGCGCAAGGCACGTGAGCGCGCTGAGCAGTTGGCACGCGAGGCAGAGGCTGCGCGCATTGCTGCCGAGCGTAAGGCTGCGGCTGATAATGAGCGCCATCAGCGTGCTGTGGCAGAGGCAAAGAAGGCTTCGGACAATGCTACGATGCTGTCAAGCGCTGACCGATTGGTGAGCGGGGGCTTTGAGGCCAACAAGGGTCGCCTGCCGTCACCCATTGCGGGAGGGCGCGTAGTGAGTCACTTCGGACAGCATGGAGTGGAGGGACTGCCTGGAGTAGTGCTTGACAATAAGGGTATCAACATCCTCGGATCTGCCGGAGCCGTGGCCCGTTCCATCTACGATGGCGAGGTAAGCGCCGTGTTCAATGTCGGAGGCTCTATGGGAGTGCTCGTGCGTCATGGTGCATACATCTCCGTTTACTGCAACCTGCGCTCTGTCAGCGTGTCTCGCGGTCAGCGTGTCAGCAAAGGCCAGGGACTCGGAACCGTAGGCAAAGACAATATCCTGCAGTTCCAGTTGCGTAAAGAGCGCGCCAAGCTCAACCCGGAACAGTGGCTCGCAAGAAACTGATACAAGTCCCCGCTCTCCCCATATAGCACATAAAGCCCATATCGCCCACATTGCCCATATCGCCCATCCCCCCCCCATCACTCTAAAGAAATACATCATGACCAGCTCATCATATTTCGATGAAATCATTCCCCGCGAGGGCACAGACAGTTATAAGCTGAAGTACCTCAAGGATGTCTGCGGACGTACTGATGTCATACCGATGTGGGTCGCTGACATGGATTTCCGCACGCCTCCGTTTGTGATGGACACCATACAGCGCCGCCTGCTGCAGGGGATTCTCGGCTATACCTGCACCAACGAGGCCTACTTCAACGCTATCTGTGAATGGAACAGACAGGAGTATGGGCTTGATGTGCGCCCAGAGGAGATAAGCTATGTCCCCGGTGTGGTCTCTGGTATATTCCTCTCGCTGCTGCGGTTTACGGAGAAGGGGGACAAGATTCTAATACAAGAACCGGTATATCATCCGTTCCATCTGGTGCCAGAGGCCAACGAGCGTCAGGTCGTGATGTCCTCACTCCGCGAGAGTGCAACTTCCTTTGAGATGGACTTTGACCGTCTGCGCCAGGACATTAAGGGTTGCAGGATGATGATACTCTGCAATCCTCACAACCCTGCCGGCATCTGTTGGAGCAGGGAAACGCTGCAGGAGGTTGCCCATATCTGCGCTGAGGAGGGCGCTCTGGTGGTTAGTGACGAGATACATTGCGACATGCTCCTTGGTGGTCGCCGCCATGTGCCGTTTGCTTCTGTCAGCGATGAGGCGCGCATGAACAGTATCACGCTGCAGGCTCCTACAAAGACTTTCAACCTTCCTGGCATTGTGTCTGCCCATGCTATAGTATTCAACCCTGCGATACGCCGCAAGCTGTTCAGCTTCATTGAGGGCAGCGACCAGGATTTGGGCAACGTCCTCTGCTATGACTGCACCACGGCATGCTATAGCGAAGAGGGGCGCCAGTGGCGTGATGAGATGATAAAGTATGTGGAGGGGAATGTTGACCTTGTCGTAGAGCGTATGGCAAAGGAGTGTCCTAAGATAAGACCCATACGCCCCGAGGCATCGTTCCTTGTGTTCCTTGACTGCCGGCAGATGGGCATGAAGCAGACGGAACTGATTAGATTCTTTGCTGACAAAGCCCATGTATGCTTCAACAGCGGCCACATGTTCGGCCCCGGCGGTGTGGGATATATGCGTATGAACGTAGCGTGCCCGCGCTCAGTAGTGAGTCAGGCATTGGATCAGATAGTCGATGCGCTGAGGAGTCTCACCCATGCATAGTGCCTGCGCTGCCGTGTGTACCTCTTGATATGCTGGTACTGGTAGGCCTCTCTTTCGAAGGAGATGTTGCGATAGGCGCGATAGGCGTTGCGGTACATGACGAGCCGCACTAACCACTCCACGACGTACCAGAGAAAGAAGCCCACAAACAACATCTCCCGCTGCTGAGCCGTGTGAATGCGCTCATGCCGCAGCGCTGTCCTCGTAAGCTGTGTCTTCGTGAAGACCACTCCGCACAGGTTTATCGCATGATAATCCTTGCCGAAGGGGATGATGGAATTGTTTATAATCATTTTGTGAGCAGCCTCGCTGTGGGTCCTTGATTGGGCGCAAAGTTACGATTAAGTTTTGAGATGTGCAAGAAAAAATGCTCGCATTTGTTTTTGCATATCCAAGACTGAGGACTCCGCGAAGCGCCTGAGCACCAATTGAGCGCAAGAACTTCGACTCAGTCAAAGTTACGATTAAGTTTTGAGATGTGCAAGAGAATGAGCTTGCATTTATTAGTTTAGTAAGAATATGTCAGAAGTTAGACTTGATGAACTGGACAGGAAGATCCTGTTGATGATATCCGAAGATGCGCGTGTGCCGTTTCTTGAGGTAGCCCGTGCATGTAATGTCAGTGGTGCTGCCATACATCAGCGCATACAGAAATTGACCTCTCAGGGAGTGATAAAGGGCTCACAATTCATCATCAATCCCGAGAAGACAGGCTATGATACCTGCGCCTATCTGGGTCTTAAGATGAAGAATCCGTCTGATATTGACCATGTGCTTGAGGGGCTTCAGAATCTGCGTGAGGTTGTGGAGTGTCACTATGCCATGAGCGACTTTGACCTCTTTGTAAAGGTTTATGCAAAGGACCACCACCATTTGCTCTCCTTGGTGCAGAATGAGATACAGCCATTGGGCCTCGTTTGTTGCAAGACGATACTGTCATTCGGCAGCGTCATCAACAGGCAAATTCCGATGTCGCATCTTTCTGACGATGAGATATAAGGTAAGGCGTTTGCCTAATTACTGCCTTTTTCTTATCGTCAGTTGATTGCGCGGACTCTAAGTTATAATAAAACTCAGGGCGAGCCAGCAAGCAGGCCTCACGTGAATGCTATCGTGGGGTGCTTGATGGTTCGCCCTTTCGTGTGTGTCTTGAAGACACCGTTTCAGGTATTCACAGTATCATGAAGTCTATGGTTCTAGTGTAAAACCAAAGACGAAGTAAGCCTTCTGTGAACAGGGGTTACCTATGACCTGCGCAAAGACAGGGATGGAGAAAGAATCCGTAATCTTGATGTCCTTCGTCGCCTTGAGGTTGATGTTTGTTACGGCAAAGCCGCTGGTGCCATAATACTCTGTAGCCATCGGCACAGCACCAATGGCGGCTACCCAGTCGCAGGTGACGAACTTGAACGGCGCCGCGAGTTCCAGATATGTGGAGTAGGCCCGCTTGCCGCTTTTGTTAAACCCGTCGTTGCCGGCAAAGTTCACATAGGCCTGTGCGCTTAGGAAACCGAAGTCATAACCCACGTTGCCCTCAAAGACATGGTTTGTCTTGTGTGCCTTGTAAAGGAAATAACGTGCGTCAGGGTCTTGCCCCACGCTGAACCAATAGTCCGTTATGCCGACATTGAAACCGCCTTTGGTATAGGCCAATGTCAGGTCAAACTCCTTCGTGTCGTTTGAGTCTGTCAGTCCAACGCTGCCCCAGGCCGTGAGACTGAGCCCTTTGTAATCTACTCCGAGAGTAGGCTGTACGGACACATGGCCGCAATCGAGGCCACGCCAGATGTATCTGCTTACGAAATCGGCTTTGATAGTGCCGGTAAAATCACTCTCTGCTCTTGTTGTAGCAACGCTCGCAAGCGTAGCCATAGCTATAATAAATAGTTTCTTCATATTGCTTTCGATGATTAAAATTATACTTGAATTTAAGAGTTGTAACATGCCTCACCGTGCTCATAGACATCCAGACCTTCCTCTTCAATGCGTCTGTCACAGCGCAGACCTACTGTCTTCTTCAGGCCATAGAATATGATGAGGCCCATGACGAACGCCCATGCGCATACTGCAACAGCGCCAATGAGCTGAGTCAGCACGTCTGTCTCTGTGCCGTTGATGGCTGGGTTCACAAAGATGCCGGTGAGAATTGTTCCCACGATACCGCCTACTCCGTGTACGGAAATGGCACCTACAGGATCGTCAATGTGCAATTTCTTGTCAATGAACGATACACTCCAGCACATGATGATGCTTGTGATGATTCCGATGATTGCTGCAGCCCATACATCTACGCAGTCACAGCCGGCTGTAATGCCCACAAGACCCGCAAGGATACCGTTGCACACCATAGAGAGCGATGGCTTTCCATCGACAATCCATGTATATACCAATGCTGCAAGACCGCCTGTGGCTGCTGCCATGTTGGTGGTAATGAACACATGAGCCGTATGAATTGCGCTCTCGCCAGTGATGCTCAGCTCAGAACAAGGATTGAATCCGAACCATCCCACCCACAGACAGAACACACCGAGGGCACAGAGTGCAAGGTTGTGACCCGGGATAGCGCGACTCTTGTTGCTCCTGTCATACTTTCCGATACGTGGGCCGAGGGCCATAGCACCTGCCAAAGCAAGCATACCGCCGCAGGCATGCACCAGAGTAGAGCCCGCAAAATCGTGGAATCCCAACTCTGAGAGCCAGCCTCCACCCCAGCCCCAGTGACCGCTGACGGGATAGACAAAGGCGGATATCAGTACTGAGTAGAGCAGATAGTTTGAAAACTTCGTGCGCTCAGCCATAGCTCCGCTGACTATTGTAGCAGCAGTGGCACAGAACATAGTCTGGAATATGAAGAACGCGGGAATGGGAAGATTGTCGTTACCACCGTCTGAACGGAAGAAGAAACCGTCCCATCCGAGGAAGCCGTGGTCAGTGCCAAACATCAGCGAGAAGCCGATAATCCAGAACAAAACCGAGCCGCACATGAAGTCACAGAAGTTCTTCATCAGGATGTTGGCAGTGTTCTTAGAGCGTGTCATGCCTGCCTCTACGAGTGCGAAACCTGGCTGCATCCAGAACACGAGCATCGCGCCGAGCAATACCCATAGCGTATCAACGCCTGAGATGGCGTCTATTGCTGTTGTTGATAGTAAATGTGTCATAGCTGTTTGTGTTTGTGTTGTTGTGTTATCCTTATTTCTTATCTCTTAAAACGGTGTCGCCGTTCTCCCCCGTGCGGATGGAATAGGTGTCAATAACGTCGCTTGTAAAGATTCGACCGTCACCGACCTCTCCCGTGTGTGCCACGCGGAGGATCACCTGCACCGTTGGTTCAAGTATCTGATCACGGCATACGATGGTGATTGCGACGCGCTCTATCACGTCAGTGGAATACTGTACACCACGATATACACGCTCCTGGCGCGACTGACCGATGCCGTGCACGTCATGATACTCAAACCAGTCAATGTCAGAACTGAGCAAGGCTTCCTTTACCTCCTCAAACTTGGTCTTCCTGATAATTGCTTCAATCTTTTTCATACCTTATATATATTATGTAAGAATTACACCGACACTCTGTCGGTTTCTGGGTGCAAAATTAATAGCTTCCATTCAAATAAGCGGCATGATCTTTACGTTTTGTTAAAAAAAGATTACTTGGCGTGATAGATTGTTACTTGTGTTAGGGTAAAACGGGATGGATTGTAAGGGTATATTGATGTTGTGATTACAATCTGTAAGCAGCAAACGGCGATGCTTTCTAAGACATAAGCCTGCATAAACACAATGAACAACAGCAGAAATCAATGCCGCATGAAGCCTGGATTTCTTATTGTAAGCAGTTTTGCCGAATATGTATCGATTTGAAAGTAACTTCGTCTGTCATTGTTGCGAACTGTCATTGTGTGCCGAAAAGTAGATAAATTAAGTTCTTATTTCTTTTGTCATGTTGGAATTTTAGTTTACCTTTGCACTCGAAATTTAATCAAAAAGTTCGTTTTTGGGCTTAAAATTGAGCAAAATGACGCAAAATAACAAGATACACTTCACTAAGATGCAGGGAGCGGGTAACGATTATATATATGTAGATTCCTCCTTATATAATATATCAGACCCGTCAGATGCCGCCATAGTATGGAGTGACAGACACAAGGGTATCGGTGCTGATGGACTGGTATTGATTGGCAGACCGGATGAAACGAATGGTGAAGAAGCGGCTGCAGACTTTACGATGCGCATCTTTAATGCTGACGGTTCGGAGGCGCGGATGTGTGGCAATGCGTCAAGATGCATAGGGAAGTACGTGTATGAGAAGGGCCTGACCGAGAAAACAGAGGTTCGTCTGCAGACTTTGTCAGGCGTGAAGCTGCTGAAACTGGATGTGAATGACGGACAGGTGAAGAGTGTGACAGTCGATATGGGAGAGCCATGTCTTGCTGATTCAAGGCTGTTTCACCTCAGAGGAGACCTGCCGGAAGGCACATTTGTATCGATGGGCAACCCGCATTATGTCATCTTTACGGACTTTATCAATAGAGTAGCTGAGCTGGGTCCGACATTGGAGCGGCACTCTTCATTCCCTGAACGGTGTAACATAGAGCTGGCAAAGAAGGTGTGCGAAGAGTCGGAAGGGAAGGCTATCATCCGCACTCGCGTATGGGAGAGAGGTAGTGGTATTACGATGGCATGTGGTACAGGAGCCTGCGCAACGGCTGTAGCCGCGATGCTGACAGGGAGAGCTGGCAGAAAAAGTAGCATCGTGATGGACGGCGGCACCCTGGATATAGAGTGGAATGAGGATGATAACCACGTCTATCTGACTGGACCGGCGGAGTTCTGCTTTGAGGGAGAGGTACAGACGGACTAAATATCTGCGGTGGCAACGCAGAGAACGAGACAACAAAAACTGTGAATTAAGAATCAAGAATTGTAAATTAAGAATATGGCATTAGTTAATGAACATTTCCTAAAGCTTCCAGGCAACTACCTTTTTGCGGATATTGCAAAGAAGGTGAATGCCTTTAAGGCTACTCACAAGGATGCGGATGTCATCTCGCTTGGTATCGGCGATGTGACGCAGCCGCTCTGTCCGGCTGTGATAGAGGCTCTGCACCGCGCTACAGACGAGATGTCCACGGCTGCTGGCTTCCGCGGTTATGGCCCAGAGCAGGGCTATGACTTCCTGAGAGAGGCGATATTGAAGAATGATTTCTTGCCTCGCGGCATACATCTTGATATTGATGAGGTGTTTGTCAACGATGGTGCGAAGAGTGATACGGGCAACATTCAGGAGCTGATACGCTGGGACAACAGCATCGGCGTTACCGATCCTATCTATCCCGTATATCTTGACTCCAACGCCATGATAGGCCGTGCGGGGGTGAAGGACGATGAAGGACGGTGGTCAAACGTGATTTATCTGCCCTGTAATGCAGAGAACGGCTTTGTTCCGGAGCTGCCTTCCCACAGGGTTGACGTCATTTATCTGTGTTATCCCAACAATCCAACAGGCACGGTTCTGACCAAGGAAGAGCTGCGCAAGTGGGTGAACTACGCTCTGAAGAATGACACGCTTATCTTCTTTGATGCTGCTTATCAGGCGTACATCCAGGATGACAACATCCCGCATTCCATTTACGAGATACGCGGAGCGAGGAAATGCGCCATCGAGTTCCATAGCTATTCCAAGACAGCAGGGTTCACCGGCGTGCGTTGCGGATACACTATAGTGCCGAAAGACCTCACGGCTGCCACTCTGCAGGGAGAGCGCATAGAGCTCAACCCCTTGTGGCTCAGGCGTCAATCGACCAAGTTCAACGGCACGAGCTACCTCAGCCAGCGTGCCGCCGAGGCGATATACACCCCCGAGGGCAAGGAGCAGGTGAAGGAGACTATAGGCTATTACATGCGCAACGCGGCAATGCTGCTCGACACGTTCAGGCGTTTGGGCTTTGAGGTCTATGGTGGAGAGAATGCTCCATACGTGTGGATGCGCACTCCGAACGGCACTCCCAGCTGGCAGTTCTTCGAGGAGCTGCTCTACGGGGCACGTGTAGTGTGCACGCCTGGCGTAGGCTTCGGGCCCAGCGGCGAGGGATATGTGAGGTTTACCGCATTCGGAAACTATGAGCAGACAGCGGAAGCGTTAGAGAGAATAGAAAGGTGGATGAGATAACAACACAATAAACACAAACGACAGTACAAACACAAAAGCAAAGAGATTATGGAGAACTTAAGATTTCAGGTTGTAGGAGAGGCATTCAAAAAGAAGCCTCTCGAGGTAGAGAGACCATCAGAAAGACCATGCGATTACTTCGCCAAGAAAGTGTTCAATCGCGAGAAGATGTACAAGTACCTTCCTAAGGACGTATATGAGAAGATGATTGACGTTATGGAGAACGGTGCTCGTCTTGACCGCAAGGTGGCTGATGCTGTTGCTGCCGGCATGAAGCAGTGGGCAACGGAGCAGGGAGTGACGCACTACACCCACTGGTTCCAGCCCCTGACAGAGGGTACGGCCGAGAAGCATGACTCATTCATAGAGCATGACGGCAAAGGCGGAATGGTAGAAGAGTTCAGCGGCAAGCTGCTTGTTCAGCAGGAGCCTGACGCTTCATCGTTCCCCTCCGGCGGTATTCGCTCAACGTTTGAGGCTCGCGGATACTCCGCCTGGGACCCTACATCGCCTGTATTCATCATCGACGACACGCTCTGCATCCCTACCGTCTTTATCTCATATAGCGGTGAGGCATTGGATTATAAGGCACCATTGCTCCGCGCATTGCATGCCGTCAATGTGGCAGCAACTGACGTGTGCCGCTATTTTGACCCAGAGGTAAAGAAGGTTACGAGCAATCTGGGATGGGAACAGGAGTATTTCCTCGTTGACGAGGGCCTGTATTCAGCGCGCCCAGACTTGCTTTTGACAGGTCGCACGCTCATGGGACACGACTCTGCCAAGAACCAGCAGATGGACGATCACTACTTCGGCACAATCCCTGACAGGGTACAGGCATTCATGAAAGACCTGGAGATACAGGCTTTGGAGCTTGGCATTCCATGCAAGACGCGTCACAACGAGGTGGCGCCGAACCAGTTTGAGCTGGCTCCAATCTTCGAAGAGACCAACCTGGCGGTGGATCACAACATGCTGCTGATGTCGCTGATGAAGAAAGTGGCACGCAAACATGGCTTCCGCGTACTGCTCCATGAGAAGCCTTTCGCCGGAATCAACGGCAGCGGAAAGCATAACAACTGGTCGCTGAGCACCGACACGGGCGTACTGCTCCATGCTCCGGGCAAGACACCGGAAGAGAATCTGCGCTTCGCCGTGTTCATCGTCGAGACCCTGATGGGCGTCTATAAGCACAACGGACTGCTGAAGGCATCAATAATGAGTGCGACGAACGCCCACCGTCTGGGCGCCAACGAGGCTCCTCCGGCAATTGTCAGCTCATTCCTCGGCACGCAGGTGAGCAACCTGTTGGACCACATAGAGAACGCTGATCCCGATCAGCTGTCTATCGCAGGCAAGCAAGGACTGAAGATGGACATCCCTGAGATACCTGAACTTCTCATTGACCAGACTGACCGTAACCGCACAAGCCCATTCGCTTTCACCGGAAACCGCTTCGAGTTCCGTGCCGTAGGCAGCGAGGCGAACTGCGCATCGGCAATGATAGCACTCAATGCAGCCGTGGCTGAAGCGCTCGTAAACTTCAAAAAACGTGTTGACGCGCGCATCGAAGAGATAAAGGATGACCCACAGTATGCCGAGGGTACAGGGCACACAGCAACGTTCCACGCCATTATCGACATCCTGCGTGATGACATCAAGGAGTCTAAGCCCATCCGCTTCAACGGCAACGGATATAGCGACGAGTGGGTGATAGAGGCTGAAAAACGCGGGCTGGACGTTGAGAAGTCATGCCCGAAGATCTTCGAGCGCTATCTTGATGAGGCCAGCGTGCAGATGTTTGAATCGCTCGGAGTGATGTCGCGCAAGGAACTGGAGGCCCGCAACGAGGTGAAGTGGGAGACCTACACGAAGAAGATACAGATTGAGGCACGCGTGCTGGGTGACCTGTCGATGAACCATATCATTCCGGTTGCGACACGCTACCAGAGCCAGCTGCTGCAGAATGTGAGCGACATGTGCGAGGTATTCCCGAAGGAAAAAGTAGAGAAGCTCTCAGCGCGCAACATAAAAATCATTGAGGAGATAGCTGAGCGCAGCGCATCTATAGAAACTCAGGTGGACGAACTCGTCAACGCGCGCAAGGTGGCGAACAAGATTGAGAGCGAGCACGAGAAGGCTATCGCATATCACGATACCGTAGCTCCGAAGCTGGAGAGCATCCGTTACCAGATAGATAAGCTTGAGCTCATCGTGGATAACGCCTGCTGGCCGCTGCCAAAGTATCGAGAACTGTTATTTATCAGATAAACCAGGGAAAGGGGATGTGTCAAATCGGCACATCCCTTTTTAGTTGGTACACTCGGCAAGAGCTATGTCTGACCTGACATACAGAAGCCACATTCAAGGCGCAGAACCGAAGGTGAGGTAGCGTCCTATAGGCCTTGCGGCCTCAAATGAAATGTTAAAATCAGACCCCGAAAAGTGTTAAAATGGCAAACGAAGGGTTTCGGATTCGTCCTCTCTCGTTGAAAATTTGAAAACGAAATTGCCTTCGATGCGAAATTTGCGATATTTTTGACGTTTGAGATTGATTTCGGGAGAGGAAATGACGGTATGCTTGGAATGGGCTGATTATAAGGATGTTGGACGGATTGCAGCTCGTTTTGCGGGGATGGGAAGTTGGAAGTTTGGTGGGAGGATGGCGGTTTGGCGATTGAAAATCGGATAATTATCTGCCAGAAACGGACAATTTTATGGTGTAATAGTAGGTCTTTTACCTTATGAAAGACCTGCTATTACCTTGTAAAAGACCTACTATTAGGAGGTAAAAGACCTACTTTAGCACCGGAGTTGACCTACTTTACTCCGAGAAAAGTAGGTCAGCGTCATTAGAAAGGTAGGTTCGCGCTTCTAGAATTCATTTTCTGATGGGGAAAATCGCAAAAATTATAAGCCCGATTTTAACACTTGATTTAACATTTCAGGTTAAGGGGTACTATTGTAATAAGGTATAGAAACTGGCAAAAAGGTAGAGGGAAATCGTTGTTTTATATGGTAAATTACGAAATGAAAGAAAATGTGTGCAAACCTGTAACTGTATGTATTGTTATTAGTATTATAGTGTTATAGATTGTAACTTTAGGCTCCGTAAAAGAAAGAAAATATGCCTGAAATGTGACATAATTGCGCAAAACATGGTAATTTTGCAGCCAAATTGAGTGTTTAAGAAAGGAAATTATGACAAAGTGTGAACAACAGCTAGGGCTGTATCAGAGTGAATACGAGCACGATGCTTGCGGCGTGGGTATGGTAGTGAATATCCACGGCGGAAAGAGTCACCAATTGGTGGACGATGCGCTGAAGGTGCTTGAGAATATGCGTCACCGCGGTGCGGAGATAGGTAAGGACGGCGATGGAGCCGGTATCATGCTCCAGATACCGCATGAGTTTATATTGCTGCAAGGCATTCCTGTGCCGGAGAAGGGTCTGTATGGTACTGGCCTGGTCTTCTTGCCTAAGGATGAGAAGCTGCAGCAGGAGATACTGAGCGTGATGATAGAGGAGGTGGAGCGTGAAGGGCTTCAGTTGTCTCATCTTCGCACGGTTCCCACGAACCCCGCCTGCCTGGGTGAGCGTGCGCTGAGCACGGAGCCAGACGTCAAGCAGGTCTTCATCACAGGTGCAACCTCCTCCAGCCACTCCCAAGAAGGGGAGATAGCGCTGCAGCGAACCTTGTATATAATAAGGAAGAGGATAGAGCGGCGTGTGGAGCAGATGAAGATGCAAACCTCCCCCAGCGCCTCCCAGGGAGATGAGAGAAGAAAGGGCTTGGAGGACTTCTATATCTGCTCGCTGAGCAACACGAGTATCGTATATAAAGGCATGCTGTCATCTATGCAGGTGAGGGAGTACTTCCTTGACCTGTCTAACCCTTACTTCACGAGCGGTCTGGCGCTGGTGCATTCTCGCTTCAGCACCAACACGTTCCCCACATGGGCACTTGCTCAGCCCTTCCGCCTGCTTGCGCATAACGGCGAGATCAACACCATTCGTGGCAACCGCGGATGGATGAAGGCGAGGGAGAGCGTGCTGCTAACCTCCCCCGACCCATCTTCAAAGGCGATTGGAGCCTTGGGTACAGACATCGCACCCATTGTGCAGGAGGGCATGAGCGACTCGGCTTCTCTGGACAATGTGCTGGAGTTCTTTGTCATGTCTGGTATGTCTTTGCCTCATGCTATGGCGATACTTGTGCCGGAGAGCTTCAATGACAAGAACCCCATAAGCGAAGACCTGAAGGCGTTCTATGAGTATCACTCCATCCTGATGGAGCCTTGGGACGGACCTGCTGCGCTGCTGTTCAGCGACGGTCGCTTTGCGGGTGGCATGCTTGACCGTAACGGCCTGCGCCCAGCCCGCTATACCATTACGAAGAACGACACGATGGTAGTGGCGAGTGAGGTAGGCGTGATGGACTTTGACCCCACGGAGGTGGCAGAGAAGGGCCGCCTGCAACCTGGTAAGATACTGCTGATAGACACCCAGGAGGGCAGGATATATTATGACGGCGAGATAAAGCAGCAGCTGGCAGCGGAGCACCCTTACCGCCAGTGGTTATCGACAAACCGCATAGAGCTGGAGAAGCTGAAGAGCGGTCGCCATGTGGAGAACGGAATAAAAGACCTCTTGGAGAAAGAGCGCCTCTTCGGTTACGGCGAAGAAGATATCAGCAGCACCATCATCCCGATGGCTGTGGCGGGACAGGAGCCAACAGCCGCGATGGGCAACGACACACCATTGGCCGTACTGTCAACAAGGCCTCAGGTGTTCTTCAACTACTTCCGTCAGCAGTTTGCTCAGGTCACCAACCCCGCCATCGACTCCATCCGCGAGAGTCTGGTGATGTCGCTGACAGAGTATATCGGCAGAGTGGGACACGGCATTCTGAACCCCGATGAGACAAACTGCAAGATGGTGCGCCTGCCACATCCTGTGCTCAACAACACGCAGCTCGATATTCTGTGCAACATCAGGTATAAGGGCTTTAACACTATAAAACTGCCGATTGCGTTCACCTGCACCGATCCGTCCAAGGGCGGTGAGAGCCTGCGGGCTGCATTGGACAAACTGTGCAAGGATGCGGAAAAGGCTGTCGATGACGGCTATAACTACATCATCCTGACCGACCGCGAAGAGGAAGTCCGCAAGTCACTTCCCTCCTTTGGAGGGGCTGGGGGAGGTTTCATCCCCTCGCTGCTGGCGGTATCGGCTGTGCACCACTATCTGATAGGCGTTGGCAAGCGCGTGCAGACGGCGCTGATAGTAGAGAGCGGTGAGATACGCGAGACTATGCACGCCGCATTGCTGCTGGGATATGGCGCCAGCGCGCTGTGCCCGTATATGGTCTTTGCCATTCTGGACGACCTCGTGAAGCGTGGAAAGATACAGGAGGACTATGCAACGGCAGAGGCAAACTACATTAAGGCGGTAAAGAAAGGACTCTTCAAGATAATGGCCAAGATGGGTATCTCTACCATCCGCAGCTATCGCGGGGCGAAGATATTTGAGAGTATCGGCCTGAGCGAGGGTCTGTTACGCAGCTACTTCGGCACCTCTGTGAGCACCATCGGCGGCATCGGCCTGGAGAAGATTGCGGCAGATGCCATAGCGAGAGTGAGGGAAACCTCCCCCGGCCCCTCCCAAGGAGGGGTGAGCGATGATGGCGTGCTCAAAAATCAGGGGCAGTTCCATTGGCGTAAGGACGGCATCAAGCACGCTTGGAACCCTGAGACCATCGCTACGCTACAGTTGGCTTGCCGCAAGGGTGACTATAAGAAGTTCAAGGAGTTCTCACGGCTGGTAGATGAAAAGCCGGAGCCGCTGTTCATTCGTGACCTGTTGGGTATCTCCCCCAGCCCCTCTCAGGGCGGCAAGAGTGATGGCACACGTGCTATCCCCATTGATGAGGTAGAGCCGGTGAGCGAGATAGTGAAGCATTTCGTTACGGGCGCTATGTCGTTCGGAGCGCTGTCCAAGGAGGCGCATGAGACCCTTTGCCTTGCTATGAACAAACTCGGAGCCCGCAGCAACACGGGTGAAGGTGGTGAGGACTCAGCGCGATTCCATGCGGAAGTGGATGGCGTGAGCCTGTCAAGTAAGACAAAGCAGATTGCTTCGGGACGCTTCGGCGTTACGACAGAATATCTTGTCAACGCTGAAGAACTGCAAATCAAGGTGGCTCAGGGTGCTAAACCTGGTGAGGGAGGACAGCTGCCGGGCTTTAAGGTCAATGAGATCATAGCCCGCACGCGCCACAGCATACCCGGTATTTCGCTTATCTCACCGCCGCCGCACCATGACATCTATAGCATCGAGGATCTGGCGCAGCTCATCTTTGACCTGAAGAACGTGAACCCAACGGCTGCCATCAGCGTGAAACTCGTAGCTGAGAGCGGCGTGGGCACCATCGCTGCGGGTGTGGCAAAGGCTAAGGCCGACCTCATCGTCATCAGCGGTGCCGAGGGCGGAACGGGTGCTTCGCCTGCCTCGTCAATGCGCTTTGCAGGCATATCGCCTGAGATAGGTCTGTCTGAGACTCAGCAGACGCTTGTGAAGAACGGCCTGCGCGGACAGGTAAGACTGCAGGTTGACGGACAGTTGAAGACCGGTCGCGACATTATACTGATGGCTTTGCTGGGTGCAGACGAGTTCGGTTTCGGCACTACGGCGCTCATCGTACTAGGATGCGTGATGATGCGAAAGTGTAATCAGAACACCTGTCCTATGGGCGTAGCGACGCAGAACGCTGAGCTGCGCAAGCATTTCCTCGGTAAGGTGGATCATTTGGTGAACTACTTCACCTTCCTCGCTGAGGAGGTAAGGGAGTATCTGGCACAGATGGGATACCGCTCCCTGAATGACATCATAGGACACACGGAGCTGATAAGCCCCACTCTTGCCTCTCATCCCTCATCCCTCACCCAGTATGATTTCTCACGTCTGTTATATAAAGAGAAGGGTGTACTGCGCCATGAATGTGATGCGGAGCGTGACTTCAGCGGCATCCTTGACATGCAGATGATAAAGGCGGCACAGCCTGCTATAGAGAAAGGAACGGAGGTGAACCTCGACTATACCATCAAGAATACCGACCGCGCTGCCGGCACCATGCTCTCAGGAGCTATTGCCAAGCGCTATGGCGGTGCGGGATTGGCTGACGATACCGTGCAGGTGAAGTTCAAAGGTTCTGCCGGACAGTCCTTCGGAGCGTTCCTCATGCGTGGCGTGAGCTTCAAACTCGAGGGTGAATGCAATGACTACTTTGCCAAAGGCCTCTCCGGTGGCCGCATTGCCATCCTGCCTCCGGTGCGTAGCAACTTCAGCGCAGAGGACAATATCATAGCCGGAAACACCGGTCTCTATGGTGCGACAAGCGGTGAACTGTACGTGAACGGCAGGGTAGGTGAGCGCTTCGGCGTCAGAAACTCAGGTGCCATCGCCGTGATAGAGGGCGCAGGTGACCATTGCTGTGAGTACATGACAGGTGGCCGTGTGGTAGTGCTGGGTGAGACAGGACGCAATTTCGCTGCCGGCATGAGCGGCGGTGTGGCATACGTGTGGGACAAGAACCACAATTTTGACTACTACTGCAACATGGATATGGTGGAGATCAACCTGGTGGAGGAGACGCAGTATCGTAAGGAACTGCATGAACTGATAAGGCAACACTACCTATATACAGGCTCAAAGCTGGCCCGCACCATGCTTGATGACTGGCATCGCTATGTGGAGGAGTTTATCCAGGTAGTGCCGATAGAGTATAAACGAGTGCTGCATGAGGAGCAATTCAAGAAACTGCAGGACAAGATAGCAGACATACAGCGAGACTATTAATAATTCATAATGCATAGTTCATAGTGCATAATTAGCAAATAGAGAAATGGGAAACCCTAAAGCATTTTTGGAGATAGGCCGGCAAGAGGCTGGCTATCGTCCCATAAACGATAGAATACATGACTACGGCGAAGTGGAGCAGACGCTCAATGCCAAGGACCGCAGGCAGCAGGCAGCGCGCTGTATGGATTGCGGTGTGCCGTTCTGCCACTGGGCGTGTCCGCTTGGCAATAAGGCACCGGAGTGGAACGAGGCTCTGTACAAAGGTGACTGGGAGCTGGCATATCAGCTGCTCTCAACCACAAACCCCTTCCCTGAGTTCACCGGACGCATCTGCCCAGCGCTCTGTGAGAAGGCCTGCGTGCTGAACCTCTACAACCATGAGCCTACGACCAACCGTGAGAACGAGTGCGCCATCGTGGAGGGAGCGTATCGTGAAGGCTATATCACAGTACACCACCCCGTGAGAAACGGTAAGCGCGTGGCTGTGGTGGGAGCCGGTCCGGCTGGTTTGGCGGCTGCCAATGACCTCAACCTGATGGGATATGAGGTGACGGTGATAGAGAAAAACGAGGCGGCAGGAGGTCTGTTGCGCTATGGTATTCCTAACTTCAAGCTCAACAAGGCCGTGATAGACCGCCGAATAGCCTTGATGGAAGAAGAGGGGATCACGTTCCGCTATGGCGAAACTGTTGAGAGTACTGAGATGATATCGCAGCTGTCGGAACAGTATGATGCTGTCATAATAGCTACCGGCACTCCCACAGCACGCGACCTTAAGGCTCCCGGCAGGGAACTGCAAGGGGTGCACTTCGCCCTTGAGCTGCTATCACAGCAGAACCGTGTGCTTGCCGGCGTGGAGTTTGCAAAGGATGAACGCATAACGGCAAAGGGCAAAGACGTGCTCGTCATTGGCGGTGGAGACACCGGAAGCGACTGTATAGGCACGGCGCACAGGCAGGGAGCGAAGAGCGTGACGCAGATAGAGATAATGCCGAAGCCGCCGATTGGACCTGAAGATCCGAAGAATCCGTGGCCGAACTTCCCACGTACATTTAAGACTACATCAAGCCATGAGGAGGGCTGCACGCGCAGATGGAACATCAATACCCTTGAGTTCTTGGGCGAAAACGGCAAGCTGACGGGCGTGAAGGTACAGGAGATAGACTGGCAACCCAACCCCGAAGGAGGCCGCCCAATCATGGTAGAGAAAGGGAAACCGGAGA
This sequence comes from Prevotella sp., assembly GCA_017478025.1. Taxonomy (GTDB): domain Bacteria; phylum Bacteroidota; class Bacteroidia; order Bacteroidales; family Bacteroidaceae; genus Prevotella. Next base: position 24,935 of record JAFVGZ010000005.1, on the reverse strand, counting down.
TTATCAAGGCCGAACTGGTGCTGTTGGCAATGGGATTCCTAAAGCCTGAACACCCGGAATATCCTGAGAACGTCTTTGTTTGCGGTGATGCAGCATCGGGAGCGTCGCTCGTCGTGCGTGCTATGGCAAGCGGCAAGGAGGCGGCGAAGAAGGTGGATGTTGCGATAAAATCGCAACGCAATTAACGAAGGAAGGATGAATGAAGATAGAAGAGGGAAGAAGGGTGAGGGAAGAGGTAAGAGAGTTTGCTTGTTTATTTATAATGCGTAATTCATAATTATGGCATCTACTAAGTATATTTTCGTGACGGGCGGTGTGGTGTCATCGTTGGGAAAGGGGATTATCTCGGCCTCGATAGGAAAGCTTCTGCAGGCTCGGGGATATAAGATAACGATTCAGAAGTTTGACCCTTACATCAACATTGACCCCGGAACGCTGAACCCCTATGAGCATGGGGAGTGCTACGTGACGGCAGACGGCATGGAGACCGACTTGGATCTGGGGCACTATGAGCGCTTCACGGGCATCGAGACCACGCGGCATAACTCGCAGACTACAGGCCGAATCTATCAGGCTGTCATAGACAAAGAGCGCCGCGGGGACTATCTGGGACACACGATACAGGTGGTGCCGCATATCACAGACGAGATAAAACAGCGCATCAAGCACCTGGCTACCATTGATGATAACGCCCCATCGGGTGCCCCGGACTTTATCATCACAGAGATAGGCGGCACAATTGGTGATATAGAGAGTGCCCCATTCTTGGAGGCTATAAGGCAGTTGAAGTGGGAGTTGGGGCACGATGCCGTCTGTGTACACCTGACATACGTGCCCTATCTGAAGGCTGCGGGCGAACTGAAGACCAAGCCTACGCAGCATAGCGTGAAGGAATTGCAGTCTGCGGGCATACAGCCGGACATACTCATACTAAGGACAGAGAAGCATCTGGATGACAATCTGCGCAGCAAGGTCGCTGGGTTCTGCAACGTAGATCTCGAGTGCGTGATACAGAGCGAGGACCTGGACAGCATCTATGAGGTGCCTGTCAACATGCAGAAACAAGGTCTTGATGCGGCAATACTGCGCAAGATGGCTATCCCCGTAGGCGAAACTCCCAAGCTTGGACCTTGGAACAAGTTCCTGGAGCTGCGGCGCAAGGCAAAGGAAGTGGTGAGGATAGGACTTGTGGGTAAGTATAACCTGCAGGATGCCTATAAGAGTATCAGCGAGAGCCTGAGTCATGCTGCGACATATAACAACAGGCGATTGGAACTCACCTTCATCAATTCGGAGCTGGAAGACCAATCCGCATTCATGGAAAAACTGAAGGAACAGGACGGGCTGGTCATCTGTCCGGGCTTCGGGCAACGCGGTACAGAGGGCAAAATCCTCGCCGCACAGTATGCAAGAGAGAATAATGTGCCGTGTTTCGGCATATGTCTCGGCATGCAGATGATGGTGATAGAGTTTGCGCGAAACGTGCTGAACCTGCCTGATGCCAACAGTACGGAGATGAGCACCTACGTAAAGAACGGCGCTTGCAACAGCTCCGCTGCCCAGAGTAAGGGGCGTACTAAGCCCAATTGCAAGACGACTGCCAATGTGATAGACCTGATGGAGGAGCAGAAAACCATCTCTCAGATGGGCGGCACGATGAGGCTCGGGGCCTATGATTGCGAACTTACGCAGAAGTCGAGAGCCGCCAATATCTATGGAGAGACCCTCATACGTGAGCGCCACCGCCATCGCTATGAGTTCAATAACCGCTATCTGGAGCAGTTTGAGGCCGCTGGGATGAAGTGCGTAGGACGTAATCCAGCCTCTGATCTGGTGGAGATAGTGGAGATACCAAAGCTGAAATGGTACATCGGCACGCAGTTTCATCCCGAATATCAGAGCACGGTACTGCAGCCCCACCCGCTGTTCATGGACTTTATAAAGGCCGCGAAAGCGATTCGTAATGGATGAGAGATGAGGGATGAGGGAAGAGGGTTTGCGTGTTAATTCATAATGTATAATGCATAATTATTAATCCCATTCCGTATGTTGCGATGGCATCGCAATATGCAGGACCATTTAATTCAGAAGCCATGTGTGGAATAGTAGGCATATTCAATATCAAGGAACAAAGTGATGCGCTGAGGCAGAAGGCCCTGCGCATGAGTCAGAAGATACGTCATCGCGGTCCGGACTGGAGCGGCATCCATTGCGGCAAGTCTGCCATATTGGCCCATGAACGTCTGTCTATAGTCGATCCCGAGAGCGGCAAGCAGCCCCTCTTCTCGCCCGATGGCAAGCAGGTGCTTGCCGTAAACGGTGAGATATACAACCATCAGGACATACGCAGGGAGTTTCCTGACTATCAGTTCCAGACGGGCAGCGACTGTGAGGTCATCCTTGCGCTGTACCGTCAAATGCTGTCAGACCCCTCTGTCCCCGTCAGAAAGGATGCCTCATCAGCTGAGGCCGCTGTTCCCTGCGGCTCTTCACAGGCTATCACGGACTTGCTGGAGCGTCTCAGCGGCATCTTCGCCTTTGCACTCTATGACGAGGAAAGGGACGAGTTCCTCCTTGCCCGCGACCCTATTGGCGTCATACCTCTTTATATAGGTTATGATTCTGACGGTAAGGTCTATGTCGCATCTGAGCTGAAAGCCCTCGAAGGCCAATGCGAACGCTATGAGCCTTTCCTGCCGGGGCATTACTATTGGAGCCGTGAGCCGGGCATGAAGAGGTACTACAAGCGTGACTGGATGGACTATGATGCCGTCAAGGACAACCCAGCCAACAGCGAGGAAATCCGTCAGGGGCTGCGTGCTGCCGTGAAGAGACAGCTGATGAGCGATGTGCCATACGGCGTGCTGCTCTCTGGCGGACTGGATTCGAGCATCATCTCTGCCGTTGCGGAGCGCTACTCAGAGAACCGCATAGAGGACGACGGCAAATCAAAGGCCTGGTGGCCGAGACTGCATTCATTCGCTGTGGGACTGAAGGGAGCGCCTGATCTGGAGAAGGCGCGCCTCGTGGCAGAGCATATCGGCACCGTGCATCATGAGATAAACTACACCATACAGGAGGGTCTGGATGCCATTCGCGATGTGATATACTTCATAGAGACCTATGACGTGACCACCGTCCGTGCCTCAACGCCTATGTATCTCCTTGCCCGCGTCATCAAGTCGATGGGCATCAAGATGGTGCTCTCAGGCGAGGGAGCAGATGAGATCTTCGGCGGTTACCTCTATTTCCACAAGGCACCGAGTGCTAAGGAGTTCCATGACGAGACCGTACGCAAGCTCTCCAAGCTCTACATGTATGACTGCCTGCGTGCCAACAAGAGCCTTTCTGCGTGGGGCGTAGAGGGTCGCGTGCCCATGCTCGACAAGGAATTCCTTGACATAGCGATGAGACTGAACCCTGAGTCAAAGATGTGTCCGGGCCAGACAATAGAGAAGCGCATCCTTCGCGAGGCGTTCCAGGATATGCTGCCCGAGGAGATAGCATGGCGACAGAAGGAGCAGTTCAGCGACGGGGTAGGGTATTCGTGGATTGATACCCTCAAGGCTATAACTACGGCAGCCGTCAGCGATGAGCAGATGGCACATGCCGCAGAGCGCTTCCCCATCAACACTCCGCTCAACAAGGAGGAATATTACTACCGCAGCATCTTTGCCGAACACTTCCCCAGCGACTCTGCGGCGCGTAGCGTGCCGCAGGAAGCCAGCGTGGCATGCTCTACTGCCATTGCGCGTGAGTGGGACGAGGCCTTCAAGAAACTCAATGACCCAAGCGGCCGTGCCGTTAGCGGCGTTCACGAACAGGCATACTGATGGAACAACTGAAGCATGAATGCGGCGTGGCGATGATACGCCTCCTCAAGCCGCTGGACTATTACGAGCAGAAATACGGCACGCGGCTCTATGGCCTGAACAAACTCTATCTGATGATGGAGAAGCAGCACAACCGTGGCCAGGAGGGTGCCGGTATTGCTTCCGTGCAGCTCAATGCCGTTCCGGGGCAGGAGTATATGTTCCGTGAGAAGGCTGAAGGCAAGGATGCTATCACGGAGATATTCGCCCGAGCCCTTGCCTCAGGCGAGTCCGTCGCTCCCCTCTCTCCACGAGGAGAGGGTGGGGGCGTGTCTGTTTCAGCCCAAGATGGGACTGCTGAGCCTGCGGTTTGCCATTTCAACGGCGAGCTCCTCATGGGCCATCTGCGTTACAGCACCACCGGCAAGAGCGGCCTGACATATGTGCACCCCTTCCTGAGGCGCAATAACTGGCGTGCGAAGAACCTCTGTCTGTGCGGCAATTTCAATATGACCAATATCGACGAGGTCTTTAATCACCTTACGGCACAGGGGCAATATCCGCGTATATACAGCGACTCCTATATCATACTCGAGCTGATGGGGCACCGCCTGGACCGTGAGGTGGAGCGCAACTATGTCAAGGCAAAGGCCGAGGGACTGACGGGGATGGACATTACCGACTATATAGACCGTCATGTGGATATCTCCAATGTGCTCAGGAGTACCATGCCCCAGTTTGACGGCGGCTATGTTATCTGCGGAATGACAGGCAGCGGAGAGTTCTTCTCTGTGCGTGACCCTTGGGGCATACGTCCCGCCTTTTATTATCAGGACGATGAAATCGTTGCACTTGCAAGCGAACGGCCCGTTCTGCAAACCACATTCGACCTCCCCGTGGAGGCTATCCGCGAACTTCCTGCGGGTCAGGCACTCATAGTAAACCGTAGCGGAGAGATATCCCTCACGCCCATATTTAGTTCCATGAAAGAGCCTGCTTCTCCCCATTCACAGGGATTGCCCGTGTGTGAGTCCCCGCTCCCTCAACAGGTAGGGGCCGAGGGCAGGGCTGTCACGGGTGGGGCAGCCTGCTCCTTTGAGCGCATATACTTCAGCAGGGGCAACGATGCTGACATCTATCGCGAGCGTCAGAGGCTGGGCGAACAGCTGGTGCCGGCGGTCACAGCGGCTATCAACGGTGAGGTGGAGAATACCGTGTTCTCCTTCATTCCCAATACCGCAGAGGTGGCATACTACGGCCTGCTGCACGGATTTATGAGGCAGGGGCACGATGTGAGGATTGAGAAGATAGCGTGGAAGGACATCAAGCTGCGCACATTCATCACCGAGGGCAACCAGCGCAACGACCTTGCGGCACATGTCTATGACATCACATACGGCGTGGTGCGCCCTGGAGAGGACAATCTTGTGGTCATAGACGACTCCATCGTGCGCGGCACTACCCTCAAGGAGAGCATCATAAAGATTCTCGACCGCCTGCATCCCAAGAAGATAGTCCTCGTCAGCAGCGCCCCGCAGGTACGCTACCCCGACTTTTATGGCATAGATATGGCGCACCTCGAGGAGTTTATCGCCTTCCGTGCCTGCATAGAACTGTTGAAGGACAATGGTATGGGCAGCCTCATAGAAGAAGTATGCCGCCAATGTGAGCAGGAGCTGGAGAAGCCTGTCTCGGAACAGCAGCTGCCGGTGCAGCGCCTTTATGAGCCCTTCTCTGTACGGCAGCTGAACGAGAAAATGGTGGAGATGCTGCGCCCGGAGGGTGTCACAACGCCCATAGAGCTTGTCTATCAGAGCGTAGAGGGCCTCCACACAGCCTGCCCGCACCACCCCGGTGACTGGTATTTCACAGGCAACTACCCAACCCCCGGCGGCACAAAGCTGTGTAACAAGGCATTCGTAAGCTTCTGCAGGGCATTAAAGAAGTGACTCAGGCTTTCGCCTTAACCCCCTCAAGGCCGTTCCTCTGCTTCCGTGATTTCATTTTGAATGAGTTTTGGATGACTGTTAAGGTGAAGTGAAAATTTATTTCCCTTTGCCTTTGCTGTTTCGGGAAAAATGCGTAATTTTGCATCTGAAACAAAACAATAGCACTATGACGGCAGTACAATTGAACGCAATGAACACCGAACTTTGGCGTAGCATAGCGGCTATAGCAGACAGCGAACCGCTGATGAGGCGTCTTGCCCGATATGCCAAGAAGTTGGTGAAGGAAAAAGAAGACTCCACTTTGATGACAAAGGAGGAGTATTTTGCCATGCTTGATGAGGCGGAGGAGCAAATAAATCGAGGCGAATACTCTGTCTTGTTACCAGGAGAGGATTTGTCCACCCACTTAAAACGGTTAGGTTATGATATATGAGATTAAGCTTTCCGATAGAGTGAAGGAGGATTTGGTGCGTCTTGCCAAGAGTGAGCCAAAAGCCTTTGCGAAGGCAAGTCGTTTTATCGAAGAACTTCGTATTCATCCTAAGACAGGCCTGGGTCACCCTGAACCATTGAAAGGAAAACCTGAAAATCGTTGGAGCAGGGAGATTACCAAGAAGCATAGGCTTGTATATATAATCTTCGAGAAGGAGGTTCATGTCGATGTACTTGCTGCCTATGGCCATTACGACGATAAATAGGACATTTCCAACATCGTGCATAATTATTCGTGCTCTACAGTCGCATATTTTCCACGAAAAATCTGCAGCTCGCGTATAAACGCTAAAATTGACGTTTTGCCTAACTTGCTGTTATAGTGGATGTTAGCGTTTGGGGTGTTAAAATGCGGCTTTTTAAGGAGGAGGAATAGAAAAGAAAAGACGTAGGATAGGTGATTTTTGGGCCTATCCGGGAGTAGTTTTTAGGGTGTTCCGGAGTAACTTTCAGGGTGTTCCGGAGTAACTTTAACCTCCTAAAAGTTACTCGAAGACATCGTTCGGGGGTGTTTTGGGTCGTCTGAAGGTGGTTTCGCGATTTTTTAGAGGTTTTTTCATGGTGAGTTGATGCGCCTTTTTTCATAGGACTTATGCAACATTCTCGCCTCATCTGTATGCATGAATGGTGGCGGTAATGATGGGGCGGCGGGCATGATGTGGTGGCGGTTATTCAACGGGAAAACCGTTGAACACTCTCGTTATGGTGGCCGTTCCGCATGGGCTAATTCTTGCGCTCCAGTAGGTGCTCAGGCGCTTCGCGGAGTCTTTTAATAATAATAATTTCTGTCAAAAAACATTATATAATTTCTTTCCGTTTCTCTTGTGTATCTCAAAACTTAATCGTACCTTTGACTGTGTCGAAGGTACTTCGTTTTGGATGTACAAGAGAAAAAACGAGCGTTTCTCTTGTGTATCTCAAAACTTAATCGTACCTTTGCAGGCAATTTCGACCATTACATAGAAACGAAATGGGTGATAAGATAATAAAATTAAAGGATAAGACGTTTGTCTTGTCTATTCCAGAGGCACGGATTCTGGAGGCTGTTGACAAGGTGGCAGTTGCCCTGACACGTGATTATAGCGATAAGAATCCCGTGTTTGTCATTGTGCTCAACGGTGCTTTTGTGTTTGCTGCCGACTTGCTTCGCCAGCTGCACTTTGACTATGAGATAGACTTTACCAAGGTCTCCAGTTATTGCGGCGATAGCTCTACGGGTTGCATCACCGACCAGCTGTCCGTTACGACAAGCTTGGAGGGGCGCCATGTGGTGATAATAGAGGATATGGTGGACTCTGGGTTTACCATGAAATATCTTAAGGAAAAGATGGCGAATGAAAATCCGGCAAGCCTGGAGATATGTGTCTTTGCCATCAAGCCTGGGAAGGTAGCTGTGCCCGACCTTAACGTGAAGTATGTAGGCATGGAGATGGAAGATGCCTTTATCGTGGGATACGGGTTTGATTACGATGGAGCGGGACGCTCCTATAGGGACATTTATGAGATAATTAATAATGCATAATGCAAGAATACATAATTTGTAATTCAGGATTTATAATACATAATGCGTAAAGCATAGAAACAGAAAGATGAAGAATATTGTTATATTTGGTGCTCCTGGTTCAGGCAAGGGCACCCAGAGCGATAAGATTATCGCAGAGTTTGGCGTAGCACATATCTCTACCGGTGATGTGCTTCGTGCTGAGATTCAGGCCGGTAGCGAGTTGGGCAATACGGCAGCCAAATACATCAACGATGGCAAGTTGGTGCCTGATGCTCTCATCATCGATATCCTGGCCAAGACCCTCGACAGCAAGGGCAAGGACATCCCGGGCGTTATCTTCGACGGTTTCCCACGCACCATTGCGCAGGCTGAGGCCTTAGACACCATGTTGGAAGAGCGTGGCGAGAAGGTAAGCACCGTCATAGGTCTTGAGGTGGATGATGAAGAGCTGATAAAGCGCATCATTGCACGTGGCAAGACATCAGGCCGTGCCGACGACAACGAGGAGACAGCAAAGAAGCGTCTCAACACATATTACTCACAGACCCTGCCGCTGAAAGACTTCTACATAGCACAGGGCAAGTATGCAACGATACAGGGAGTAGGCGACATCGACGAAATCTATTCCAATATCAGCAAGGCCATAAAGGGCTAAGCGTAAATAAAAAGCCCCCCTCCGGTTCCCCATTTGGGAGAGTTGGAGGGGGCTTTCTCTTATACTGGCATTGTCACGTGGAGTGAATCGTGCGAGGCTATGAAGTCAAAGATCTGACGGTTTAGCTTCACTCCCGGCAATCGTGAGCGCAGGTACAGAGGTTGCTTCGACCGCGTAGAGTCGCGTACCACCATCGACAGCTTCAGCTTGCCTGGGTTGTCCTTCAGCAGAGTGGCAAGGTCCGTCAGGATGCTTGTGTCATCTTGAACCTTAATATCCTCAAGGCTGTCATTCGCGTCAAGGCTCTCGTCCATGTCAAGGTTCTCGTCAGTATTAACGTCGAGGTTGTCGTTGGTGCGTTTCATCTTGTCCATGTCGATATGGATGATGATAGAATTCTCTGCACTCTCCTCTATCTTAGACAGGAAGTCTATCGAGACAACATTGATAGAATAAACTCCCGGCTGGTATGGACGCTCCTGCGACTTCATCTTGATAAACAGAGAGTTGCCCACCGAGAGCATACTCTGATACTTCACCCAGTTCTCCTTGAAAAGCACGAACTCTCCCTGGCCCTCAAAGTCCTCTATCGTGATGCGTCCCATAGGGTCGCCTTTCTTGGTTGTCATGGGTCTGACATTCGTTACGATGCCTCCGACGGTGAGTGTGTCGCGATGTGACAGAGCCTCATAGAGATTCTGGTCGCCTATCTCAGAGCACTTTGTGTTGCACATGCACGACAGTATGGCTCCGTATTCATCCAATGGGTGAGCCGAGAGGTATATGCCCACGAGCTCACGCTCTTTGTTCAGGCGTTCTATGGCACTCCATTCCATTGCCTTCGGGGGCTTGGGCTTGACGATATCTACAGCGTCAAAGTCACCGAACAGACTGTTGGCGGCCTCTGCCTTCGCCTGCTGGTAATGCTGCGCATAGCGCGTCAGGTAGCCTATGAATGTATCGTTGCCCACGGGTTCCACATACTGTTCGCGCATTATGCCGAATCTGTCGAGCGCTCCGGTCATTGCCAGACACTCCAGCGCCTTCTTGTTTATAGCGGTGGCGGGAACACGTTCCACAAGGTTATAGATATCGGTGTAAGGCCCGTTCTTCTCCCTTTCCTTTATTATAGCGTTGGATGCGGCCTCGCTCATGCCCTTTATGGCGGCCATACCATAGCGTATCTCGCCTTTCTTGTTGACACCGAAGTTGAAGTATGACTCGTTTACGTCGGGGCCATAGACCTGCAGCCCCATCGATTTGCATTCGTCCATCAGCTTCGTTATTTCCTTGATGTCGTTGCGACGCCGTGTGAGCAGCGCTGCCATGAACTCAGCAGGGTAGTGCGCCTTGAGGTAGGCCGTCTGATATGCCACCCACGAATAGCACGCGGCATGAGACTTGTTGAAGGCGTATGAGGCGAACTTCTCCCAGTCGGCCCATATCTTCTCAAGTACCTTCGGGTCGTGACCGTTCTTCACGCCGCCTTCGATGAACTTAGGCTTCATGGCATCAACGATGTCTTTCTTCTTCTTACCCATAGCCTTACGCAGCGCGTCACTCTCGCCTCGGGTGAAGTTTGCCAACTGTCGGCTGAGCAGCATGACCTGCTCCTGATATACCGTGATGCCGTAGGTGTCCTTCAGATACTTCTCCATGCACGGTATGTCATAGGTGATTGGCTCCTGTCCGTTCTTACGCTTGATGAACGCGGGGATGTAGTCCATAGGTCCGGGACGGTAGAGGGCGTTCATGGCGATGAGGTCTTCGAACACCGTGGGGTGCAGCTCGCGAAGGTATTTCTGCATTCCGGCACTCTCAAACTGGAATGTTCCTATCGTCTGTCCGCGCTGATAGAGCTGGTATGTCAGCTCATCGTCAATGGGGATATTGTCCAGGTCTATGTCTATGCCGCGTGTCAGCTTGACATTCTTCACGGCCTCCTTCTGCTCCGACAGGGTCTTCAGGCCCAGGAAGTCCATCTTTATCAGGCCTGTTGACTCGATGACATGTCCGTCATATTGTGTTACGGCAGTCTTTACGTTTGGGAAATCCGGGTCGTCTGCGGTGCTTACGGGCACGTGGTCGCTGATAGGATCACGGCAGATGATAAATCCGCAGGCGTGGATGCCGATGTTGCGCACCGTGCCCTCCAGCATCTTGGCATATTTGATGGTGTTAGCTTCCTGTGGATCCAGCGATGCTTCTGCCTCGGCAATGGCGGGAACGGTCTTGATGACATTAGTAAGATTCATCTTCAGACCATCTGGCAGACGATCCGGAATGGCCTTGCAGAGCTCGTTGGTCTTGGCGAGGGGATATTTCTCCACGCGTGCCACATCCTTGATAGCGTTCTTCGTAGCCATCGTGCCGTAGGTGATGATGTGTGCGCAGTTCTCATGTCCATACTTGTCCATGACCCATCTCAGCACCTTGCCGCGGCCGTCGTCGTCAAAGTCGGTATCGATATCAGGCAGGGAGATACGGTCGGGATTGAGGAAACGCTCGAACAGCAGGTCATACTTCAGCGGGTCCAGTTTCGTTATGCCGAGACAGTATGCCACAACGCTTCCTGCGGCGCTGCCACGACCAGGACCTACCCATACGCCCAGCTCCGAGCGGGCTGAGTTGATGAAGTCCTGCACAATGAGGAAGTATCCTGGGAAGCCCATCGTCTTCATGATGTGCAGCTCAAAGCGTATTCGGTTGTCCACCTCCTCGTTGATGCCATGCTCTGCTGCCCAGGCAGACAGTTCGTCGGGCTGCAACGCCTCCTCGCTCTCTATTACTGTGTAGCCATTGCCGTAAAGCCGCGACGCACCTTCGTACGCTAACTTGCCTAAGTAGTCGGCCTCGAACTTGATGCGGTACAGTTTGTCATAGCCGCCAATCTTCTTGATTTTCTTCTCTCCGTCCTCCTGAGGAAGTGGATTTTTGCCGAATTCATCGGTGGTAAACTCATTAAAGAGGTCTGCCTCTGTGAACTTCTCGCGCCAATGTTCCTCTACTCCAAAGTCCTGCGGAATGGGGAAGAAAGGCATGATAGGATCGCTTTCCAGATTGTATGTCTCAACCTTATCAAGTATCTCAAGCGTGTTCTCAAGGGCTTCGGGAATGTCGGCAAATATCTCGTTCATCTCCTCCTGAGTCTTGAACCACTCCTGCTTGGTGTATAGCATTCGGTTGGGGTCGTCAAGGTCTTTGCCCGTTCCGAGGCATAGCAGGTGGTCGTGTGCCTCTGCCGTCTCCTCATCCACGAAGTGGCAGTCGTTGGTGCAGATGAGCTTTATGCCATATTCTTTGGCAAATTCCATCAGCACTCGGTTCACCTTCTGCTGCAGGGGGAATGTCTCGCGGTTGGCACGCTGATTTGGGTCCTTCACCTCATGGCGCTGCAACTCCAGGTAGAAGTCATCTCCCCATAGCTTTTTGTGCCATTCCACCGACTTTTTCGCACCCTCTATGTCACCTTGCAATATCTTCTGCGGTATCTCGCCGCCTATGCATGCCGAGCATACAATGAGGTCCTCATGAAAGAGCTCCAGGTCCTTGTGGTCGGTACGGGGGCGGCCATAGTACCCGTCCACCCATGAACGGCTGACGAGGCGTATCAGGTTCTTATAGCCGTTGAGGTTCTTGGCCAACACTATGAGGTGCCATCCACCACGGTCTATCTTCTGCTCATCACGCCTCTCCTTGCCGCGACGCGCCACATACATCTCACAGCCGAAGATGGGCTTGAAGGGCTCTTTGCCCTCTTTCTTCAGGTCTTTGTTGGCTTTGTTTACTTCGTCAAAGAGGTCCTTCACGCCAAACATGTTGCCGTGATCCGTGATGGCCATGCCTTTCATGCCGTTGGCGATAGCTTTTTTTACCAATGCCTTGACGGGACTCTGACCGTCAAGAAGAGAATAGTAAGTGTGTGTATGAAGATGTATGTATGGATGCATAATGGCTGCGAAATTAATAATTTTCACCCTCAAAACAGCCTTTGAAAGGGAAAAAAAGAACCTGAATGTGATTTTAAGCAGATTTTGTTTGCACGTGAAAGGAAAAATAACTAACTTTGCAGAAACGTAGTTAAATAATGTTTACGGATGGGACGCCGCATCAAAAAACTAAAACGAATCAGAATACACCGCGAAGGAACCGACACACTCATTTACAGTGCGATGGCGCTTATAGCTATTGGCATTATCTTATGGAGGTCTTTCGACAGTCACATACCATTTGGAATCTTTATTGTCATCTTCGGTACAATATGGTGTATTGTGCTGAACTTCTTCCGTTGCCCTATACGTCTGTTCGGTACAGATGAGACGGATAACCTTGTCGTGGCCCCTGCTGACGGTAAGGTGGTAGTGATTGAGAAGGTCTTTGAGGATAAGTATTTCAAGGAGGAGCGCATCATGGTGAGCATCTTCATGAGTCTCTTCAATGTTCATGCCAATTGGTTCCCTGTTGACGGTATAGTAAAAAAGGTGGAGCATCAGGACGGTCACTTCCACAAGGCTTGGCTTCCTAAGGCAAGTGATGAGAACGAGATGACCAATGTAATAATTACGACTCAGGTGGATACAGGCGAAAAGTCAGCTGACGGGCAGCCTGTGACGAAGGATGTCGATATCCTTTGCCGCCAGGTGGCAGGTGCCGTAGCGCGCCGCATCGTCACCTACGCCAAGGAGAACGAGCATTGCTACATCGACGAGCACATGGGATTCATCAAGTTCGGCTCACGTGTCGATCTCTTCCTGCCCGTAGGAACCGAGATAAAGGTCGCGATGGATCAGTCCACCACAGGCAACCAGACCGTCATTGGAATACTTAAGTAAATTAATAATGCATAATTCATAATGCATAATTCATAACTCGACTTTCGCAAGTAGTCAAGTAGCCAGTAGTTAAGTAGTTAAGACTATACAAAGACCTCATTTGAGAGATATTTGACAATTAATAGCAGATAACTGTACTAATGTCTTAACTCCTTCGCTCGGCACGCAGTGACGCTTGCCTAAGCAAGAACTTCTTCGCTCGGCACTCTGTGACGCTTTCGTAATGAAAACGGAGAAAGAACTCCTGAAAGCTCAGGAAATTGAGCAAAAGCGAAACTTAAATTTGTTAATTTGTTAATTCGTTAATTTGATAATTTGATTACCAAGCATATCCCCAATAGCATAACCTGCTGCAACCTTATCTGTGGCGCTATAGCGACTGCCCATGCTGTTACGGGCAATCTCTCTGTAGCGCTGTTGTTTATTATCCTCGGTGCTGTCTTTGATTTCTTTGATGGCATGTCGGCACGCCTCCTTGGCGTATCGTCTGAGATAGGTAAGGAGTTAGACTCCCTGGCCGATGATGTCACCTTTGGTGTAGCACCGGCAAGCATGATATTCTATGAGCTGCAGGTTGTCGATAGTCCCCTCTGCGGTACAGGTTCCCAATGCTCGGGCTTCTGTATCGGAACCCTAATCCCTTATCTCGCATTCATCGTTGCGGCGTTCAGCGCTGTCAGGTTGGCGAAGTTCAACCTTGACACTCGCCAGACAACGAGCTTCATAGGTCTGCCTACTCCTGCCAATGCGCTCTTCTGGGGCTCGCTGTTGGTTGGTTTCGGACCCGAGTTGGAGAAGCATGCGTGGTTCCTGCCATTGCTGATAGTTGGGATATTTGTTTCATCTTGGATACTGGTTGCTGAGATACCGATGTTTGCGCTGAAGTTCAAGCATTGGGGATGGCAGGGCAATGAGATAAAATACGGTTTCATCGGCTTCTCTGCCCTCACATTGCTTGTCACCGTTTTGGCTGGCATCACCAGTGGCAACACGCATCTCTGCTACTCCGGTTTCTCTGTAATCATTGTGGCATACGTTCTTATCAGCGTAGCCACACAGCGGAAGTAAATTAATAATTAATAATTCAAAATTCAGAATTCGCTGATGCGGTGAGGCTCTCTGGTAATTATAATTCTCAATTTTAGCTGATGCGGTGAGGCTCTCTGGTAATTATAATTCTCAATTTTAGCTGGTTCGGTGAGGATTGAGGGCTCGGACTTAAATTGTACATTGTAAATGGTAAATTGTACATTGTAAATGGTAAATTGTACATTGTAAATGGTAAATTGTACATCACAGGATACTGACTATATGCGCAAGGCGCTTGCTGAAGCAGAGCAGGCTGCCGCAGAGGACGAGGTGCCCATTGGTGCCGTCGTGGTGTGCAATAACCGCATCATAGCTCGCACTCACAACCTCACGGAGACGCTTCACGATGTCACGGCCCATGCAGAGATGCAGGCAATAACGGCTGCTGCCAATGCGTTGGGTGGCAAATACCTCAACGACTGTACCATTTATGTCACCGTGGAGCCGTGCCCCATGTGTGCCGGAGCATTGGCGTGGAGCCAGATAGGGCGTATAGTCTATGGAGCACCGGACACAAAAAAAGGCTACCGATTGGTAGCCCCTAAGGTTCTTCATCCTAAGACACAGGTGGTCAGTGGCGTGATGGAAGAGGAATGTGCCGACATAATGAAAGAGTTCTTTCAGGCAAAGCGATAGGGTAGAGGTGGGCCTACATCGGCCTTTACTTTTGTAAATCCCCTGCCTAATAGGGCGCAATGCCGTTACGCTATGCGCTGAATGGAAAATTTATACCCCCCCCCTCGGCGGTTTTTTTCTGATTGTCAAGAGCTTCGTACTTAGAGTTCTGACTTTTGTATTCAGGTACAATCTGCTTCATCTTGTTTACGATGGCCATGTTGTCATACTCTAACGACAGTTTGTAGAGCTCTTCCTCGTCTCTCACGGCTTTCGTATAGTCGCTGTCTCTCACAGAGGCGATTCTGATTTTGGGGTGAATGGTGGGCTTGGTTAGCTCCGTGTCACTCAACACTTCTTCGTAAAGCTTCTCGCCTGGGCGCAGTCCTGTATATTTTATCTCTATGCCCTTGGCTCCTGAGAGCTGTATGAGCTCTTGTGCCAGGTCTGCTATGCGCACAGGATTTCCCATGTCAAAGACAAAGATCTCACCGCCCTTGCCCATTGTACCAGCCTCCAATACCAGCTGGCAGGCCTCGCTGATGAGCATAAAGAATCGTATGATGTCTGGGTGTGTCACCGTCACGGGACCTCCCTCGGCTATCTGTTTCTTGAAGAGAGGGATGACGGAACCGTTGGAACCCAGCACGTTGCCAAAGCGGGTGGTGATGAACTGTGTAGAGACCTTGTCGCTGCCTTCCTTCTCTGCCTTCTCCTGCAGATAGGCGTTCAGGCTCTGGCAGTATATCTCGCAGATGCGCTTTGAGCAGCCCATCACGTTTGTTGGGTTCACCGCCTTGTCGGTACTGATCATCACAAACTTCTTTGTGCCGTACTTCACAGCCAGGTCTGCTATCACGCGCGTACCATATATATTATTCTGTACCGCCATAGCGGGATTGTCTTCCATCATCGGCACATGCTTATAGGCGGCAGCATGGAACACATATTCTGGTCTGCGAGAGCTGAAGATGGACTCCATGTGTGTGGCATTGTTGATGCTTCCCACTATCGTCTCACACCTCAGGTCGGGGCAGTGGCGTGCCATATAGAGCCTCACGTCGTGCATAGGAGTCTCGGCCTGGTCTATCAGTGTCAGGTCTGCAGGGGCAAACTTCGTTATCTGCTTCACCATCTCAAAGCCTATGCTGCCTGCAGCACCGGTGATAAGGATGCGCTTGCCGTGCAACATGCGGCCTATGTTCTCCATGTTGATATCTATCTTCTCACGCGGCAGCAGGTCTTCTATCTCCACCTCCTTGAGCATAGGCATCTTTTCTTTGCTCTTCGAAGGGTCCCATTCCATCGCCTGATTGAGCACCATAATCTTGATATTGTGCTTCAGAAGATAGTTTATCAGGCCCTTGCGAGTGCGGAAATAGTCCAGCTGCAATGGGCTGACGAAGAATGTCTGAATGTCTAATGACTCTATGAGCGTTGCCGTGTCAGCGCTGTCGTCATACACTTTTACGCCCATGATATATGAGCCCTTCTTCTCTCCCTTCACGCTTATGAAGCCTGCCACGGAGTATTCCGTGGTGTGGAGGCTGCGAATGACATGGGCTATGGAGATAGCACCGTCCATAGCACCATAAATGAGGGCCTTCTTTGTCTTGCCGCTAAAGCTGATAGAGTCGTATATCATCCTCACAAGAATGCGTTCCGAAACCTGTCCGATGAATGACAATGCGAACATAAGAGTCAGAATCTCCCATGTAAATTCCTCGAAGATGCCGAATATGACCATTGCGGTACACACCATAGCCATGCCCAGCATCAGCGCTTTGCCCACCTGATAGCAGTCGCGCATGGTGGAGTAGCGCAGCAAGCCGCTAAAGGTGTGAAAGGCCTTCATGCCAATCACAAAGAGTGGCAGCATGCATATCAACTGCTTTACCACCTCCCAGAAGTGAGAGACAAGGAAATTAGCGTGTCTTACAAAGTAAAATGCGAGGATGCCTGACATGACAATAATGGCGCAATCCAAAAACAGAATGCACCAGAATGGAAGCTTCCATCTCCTCGCGGACCATAGTACCTTTGATTTAATATTCTTTAGCATAGGTGCAAAGTTACGATTAAGTTTTGATATGTGCAAGAAATAAAAGGTCCTTTTTTTGTCCATATCCTCCATTCTGCGTTTTGCTGGTCACATATTTTCCTTATTTTTAGGTATTGTGGCATCGGGATAATCTTCTTAATTTTGCACTCGCAATTGCCAATGCTTTCGGACCGAAGCAACGCTTTCAAGACTAAAGCAACAACGCTAAACAATAAAAAAACAATGAAGAGAACAATAGTAGTATATGGCTCGTCCACTGGAACATGTGAGGCCATAGCAAACAAGATTGGCACCGCGCTGGGTGCAGAAGTAATTGATGTTCAGGATATGAAAGCCTCTACCATTGCTGCCGCAGATAATCTCATCCTCGGCACCTCCACATGGGGTGCAGGCGAGGTGCAGGATGACTGG
The DNA here is from genome assembly GCA_017478025.1 of Prevotella sp. GTDB lineage: Bacteria > Bacteroidota > Bacteroidia > Bacteroidales > Bacteroidaceae > Prevotella. The sequence goes on along the minus strand of JAFVGZ010000005.1, from coordinate 7,514 downwards.
TATGACGGCATCAAGGTGTTGCAGTCTGCCGACCTGTCTGGCAAGACCATAGCCCTCTTCGGTTGTGGTGACTGTGAGTCATACGCTGATACCTTCGTTGGCGGCATAGGCGAGATATACGATGCCATCAAGGATAGCGGCGCACACATCATAGGTCAGGTACCCACCGAAGGCTACACCTTCGATGACAGCACCGCAGTAGTAGATGGCCGCTTCGTCGGTCTGCCACTGGATGATGTCAACGAAGACTATAAGACCGATGACCGCATCAACGCCTGGATAGCACAGATATCCCCATCGCTTTGATTAATGCACAATGCATAATGCAAAATGCAAAATTCAAAATGCAAAATTCAAAATGCATAATGCAAAATGCAAAATTCAAAATGCAAAATTCATAATTCGTTAATTCGTTCGCTCGGCACTTTGTGACGCTTGCGTAACATCGTGGAGCATTTAGAGCCCCTTGATAAGGGGCGGCTATAATGCAGGGTTAAAACGTAATTTGTTAATTCGTTAATTTGTTAATTCGCTAATTTGTTAATTTGCCTTTGTGTTAACGCCAATAGACCTTAAGGTTCTGATGAACCACATATACGAGTACAAGAAGGGTGTGCGCCAGATGGTGCTCTACACCTGCTCGCGCCGATTAGAGAGTTACGTAACGGAGCGGCTGCAAAGCCAGAAGATCGACTATGTCCTTCAGTCTGCTGGCAACCGTAACATCAACGTCTATTTTGGGCGCCGAGAATGCCTTGATGCCATTCGTCTCATCGTCACCCGTCCGCTCTACGAGCTAACGCCCGAGGAGGACTTCATCCTCGGCACGCTGCTGGGCTACGATGTCTGCATCCAGTGCCAGCGCTTCTGCCAGCGCAAGACGCGCAAGAGTGCCCAGCGTGACACAGCGTGATGCGCTGAGGGGGGCATAGAGGTCTATTCTAAACCCTCTGTCAGGAATCGCCTCAGATGCAAGTGCGTGATACCGTCAGAGTCCTGCCTGCTGACAAGCGGCGTCATTGATATGACATATTTCGGATAGTTATCATTTATGGCTCGCAGGTTGCCGAACTCCCGTTCTTTTGTTGCATCGTCAGATATGACGTAAGATGCCTGGACGTACACTCGGTGACCTGCGGGCTTTTTACATACAAAATCTATCTCTCCCGCCTGCAGTTGTCCTACTGTTACCTCATAGCCCAGACGTATAAGGTGGCTGTAGATGATGTTCTCAATAACTTTCTCTATATCACCCTCACGTGCCCCGCCTGCCAGCGTGTTTCTGAGGCCGTGGTCCTCGAAGTATAGCTTGTCGTTACTCTCAAACAGTCTCTTTCCATGCATGTCATATCGGTTCACCTTGTGTATCAGATAGGCATCACACAGAAACCTGGTGTAGTTGATGATGGCAGCAGAGGTGACATTGCCTCCCTGCGACTTCATATATTTGGCAATACTATTAGCTGACATAATCTTCCCTGTATTGTCAGCCAGAAATCGCACCAGGTTCTCTATGAACGGCACATTGCGTATTTGGTTACGCAGGATAATATCCTTCAGCAGCACCGTATGGTACACATCCGTCTGATACTCTCCTGCATCCTGCTCGTCAAGTCCTATTCTCACCAGCCCTGGTAACCCCCCAAACTGTATATACTTACTGAGTGTGTCATCCGATTCCGGCAGTTGATGGAATTGCATAAACTCCTCGTAGCTCAATGCCTGTATATAAATCTCTTTATATCGTCCTCCGATTACAGTACTCAAGTCGCTGCTCAGCATTCTTGAGTTTGAGCCGGTGACAATGATCTCCACGTTCGGCTCCTCATAATAGCTGCGTAAACTCTTTTCAAATTCCTCTATATCCTGAATCTCATCGATAAGGATATAGTTGGTCTTTCCCTTATCCAGTCTTGTGTCAATGTAGGCATTCAAATCCTGATATGTCCTGATATCATCAAACTCATGCTTCTCCTTGTCTATGAAGATAACATTCGACTGCTCATCCTTGCCCACCCTGTCTCTAAGCTGACGCAGGATATAGCTCTTGCCTATGCGTCGCTGTCCGGTGATGATGATGATTGTGTCCTTACCCAGATATCGCTCAATTTTCTTCAGATAGCTTTGCCTTAATATCATATCCATACGCTTTAGTTCCTTCTTTTATAAAGGAAATCTGGTGCAAATATAGTAATTTTATTCTTTATAGAAAATAAAATTGTAAACTTTTTTAGTTTTATTCTCTATAAAATAAGAAAAATCCCCTCTCAATACTCCTTTCTTCCCCTTGGCGTAACAGCAACAAAACAACTGCGGCGACCTGTCACTTCAGATAGGTCGCCGCGTTACGTTTATTCCGCTTGGTCCTCCTTTTAGGACAAACCCACAGCGGAGCGCAAAAGGTTACTCCTCTGGTTCATCACTCCAGGACCAGCCGCCTTTGGCGAGACCATCGCCTGCGCTCACAGGTTCTTGGGAGAGGTTCGCAGTTCACGTCTCCCTCCCCTTGGGGGAGGGCAGGGGAGAGGTTCTTGGGGGAGGGCTGGGGAGAGGTTCAAAAGCGGCGGCTTGTCATCTTAGACAAGTCGCCGCTTCCTATATTATTTAACTATTAAACTTAGTGTCAGGCAGCGCTGTGTGCATCCTCGCGGACTTAGAGCGTTGCGCCGCCCTTACTTACTATGTATCTTTCGATACTTATGTATTGCTGTTCTACGTCAGAGGGGGTTACTCCTCCTCGTAGTCATAGTCGAAATCCTCGTCGTCGCTCCAAAGCATGCCGCCTTTGGCGAGACCTGCACCTGTAGCATTTTTGTTGTGAACTTCACTAGTAAACATCAACTGAGAGGATAGTCTCACCTCATGAACATAGATGAGCGGCATTATATATTCTTTTTTCATGTTAGTATTTCTTTTTAGAGGTTCCTTAATTTATAACAACTTTCTTACCATCAATGATGTAGAGGCCCTTTGTAGGATTATACACGCGCTGACCCTGCAGGTTGTATATACCCTTTACGTTTGCCTCCTTGCTCTGAGCGCCAACGGAATAGATACCTGTTGTCTCACCGTTGAAAATCATGTTCACGCCCTTAGCACCACCACCAGCAAATGGATCAGCGCTGAGGCTCAGGTATGCACGATTCGCGGCTACAGTATTTCCTGCTGCCCAATAGAAGCCAAGCACATCATCAACCTTGTTCAGTATGAAGTTATACTTACCGCCTGCTTCACTTGCTACGGCTGCACCTGTACCAGCAACGAGCAGGTTCTCACCAACTGCATCAGCACTTGCCACTACAGGTACATCTGCGGTAGCACCTCTTAGGTACAGCGGTGTGCCTGCTGGCACAGCACCAACCTTGTCAAATGTAATATTTGCACCATTCTGCGTTGTTGCGATATATGCCTCCAAACCTGCTACGTTAGAAAAATCAAGAGCGTAATTGCTTACGAATGTAGCAGCACCAACAGTACTGATTTCTGCAGGAATAGTATTTACAGGTGAATAGATATCGATGGAAGTAATGTATCCTGCAGTATTATTTCCACAAAAGCCGACCTTACCTTCTGCTGTCATCGTTGCATAATAGGTTTTCGTGTTGCTGCTTTTTAGCATGGTGTAGTTACCGTCTGGAACCCCGCCTCCATTCAGATAAGTCATAACATTTGCAGCGTCCTGTGAACAGTTGAATGCCACGATATCACTTGCACTTCTTCCAAGTACAGCTGCTGAGCGTGGTGCACCGTGAGTATACAATCCACCTTGATTAGACCGTATCCACCATCCTTTGGAGCCTGAGGTTCCATTATATACGCCTTGGAACGCCATATACCCCGTTAGTGCAGATGGAGCCGAAACGGCATAAATATCCTGTTGTATCTTATTTCCAGTTTCATAAGCTTTCCCTTCTTTCTGTGATGTTGTTGTGATATATGTCCCTTCGGGATACGTAGCTGTTGTAAAGTCTAAAGTTGTAACCTTGTTATATACAATTGCAGGTACATTAAACACTGTATTTGCCGAAGTGTATCCGTCAGCAGAAACGGTGACGGTCACAGTGCCACCTTTAGTAGTCGGTGTGAAACTGTTTCCCTCGATAGATTCATCGCCAGCAACAGAATAAGAAATTGTTGCAGAAGCTGGAGTGTATTCGCCAAGGCTACTTTGGTCGGAGCTGAAATTGTAGGTAGGCACATAATAGTTACCAACAGCGTTCAAGTCCATTGTGACTGTAGGAGCATTTAAGGTTATTGCTTCGCCTGCTGTGACCTCTTGAGTCGCAATGTCCGATTCCGTCTTTTCAGAAGAGTTACTAATGGTTATAACTTTGATGGTCTTGGTTTCTTCTATTTGGAATGGAGCGGTGTATTTCTCAGAGGTGGATGTTGGAACTGTTCCGTCTAAGGTATAGCGTGTTGTCGTGCCACTATAGACACTTGAAACACCTGGGGTAATTGTGATAGTGCGTTTAGCTCCGTCAACTGCAGAAGAAATCGAGGGAGATGTTACACTTTCTAATGCTGCTGTAGTTATAGTTATATTTGATATTACAGTATAATCTACATCTATAGCTTTGATGTTTCCGTCAGCTGAAGTCCAATTATTTCTCTTAGCTTGCAGATATAGATTACCATTTGCCTTCACCGTATAGGGCTGTCCAGAAATTAATACGCCCCACTGAGGTAAATCACCAGTAGCTATTGTGTTTTCTTTCATTTGATCAGTTCCAGCATAGTGTGTTCCTGTTATTTGATTAGCAACTCGTGCAAACACAGTTCCACTTGTTGTCGTTAGTGTGACAACATCTCCCGCTTTAACATTAAGTATGGTGAAATCGTCATCTTTTTTGTTTGTGGTTGTCCATTTTAATCCTGAAGCAATATCCCAATGTCCTGCATTGTAACGGAAGGCGAAGCGTGAACCAAGTTCTTCTCTTAATTGGGTGGGGTAAATGTAATTGATGCTGTTGGCAGTAACTGCAGTGACTCCTGAATTGTCGAGAGACTGATTTGTAAATGATGTAAAGTCATATGACATAGTAGAGCCTGCAGGCAGAAAACTTAAAATAGTACCATAACTGTATTCAGCTGTCATATTAAATGTTAAGTCATCATCAACTGGTAGCGTAAAAGATACCTTTTTCCACCATGTCGTTCCTTGCTTAGTTGATGTTGATGTGATAACGACATTATTGTTTGCATCGCGAGTGACATTCAAAGCGACAGTGGCACCATCCATGTTCTCACGTGTGAATGCTGTCGCAAAATTATCACTATAGGTAGATACGGGCGACAAGCCGTTTCCGCACCAAGTTTCACCAGCGACATCATCACCACGAGTGTCAAGCCAATATGTGCCGCATTTTGCTTCTAAGATCCAGTTCCAATACTTTTGCCACGTTTCTTCAGATGTATTAGTTTCAATCGTGAAATTCAGCGTTTTGCTTGTTCCTTTTGAAATTGTGTATGTAGATGAACGGTAGTTGTCATCCCATGGACTTTTGTCCTTCGTACTAGAGCCAAAATTGGTGGCATCCGCCCACACACTACTTGTCCCCGTGAGCAGACATAATGCCACGAGGAGCGTTCTCAATAGTCTTGTTTGTTTCATAGTTTTTTGATTTTTTGAATGATTATAGTTTTTAATTGATTATAGTTTAAGCCTTGGTAGTTTTTTGTCGCCTAATGGCGAGTGATTGAGTTTACTCGCTTTGCTCGCAAAGAAATCTATGCAAATCTTATCAATAATAGTCAAGAATTAGAGAATTAGAGAATTTTGCTTGATTTCTTTCTTGCGAAGGCGTCACCCTGACGGGATGCTGAGCGCTGCCCGTGAGGGCACTCCTTGTTTTTAGTCGCCTAATGGCGAGAAATCTTTCAAATCTTTCCAAATCTTCCAAATCTTTCAATAATAGTCAAGAATTAGAGAATTAGAGAATTTTGCTTGATTTCTTTCTTGCGAAAGCGTTACCCTGACGGGATGCCGAGCGCTGCCCGTGAGGGCACTCCTTGTCAGGGATTTACAGCCTGCGAGACTGGGGTTATATGATTATAGTTTGAATGATTATAGTTTTTTGTCTGTTGTCTGCACATCACATGCATCGGGGCAAAGTTACAAAGTTTTTTTGAACTGACAAAATAAGAAAAAAGGTGTGCTAGCGGAAAGATATGATAACGGAACGGAAAAGATTACCACGCGCTCGGCCCTATGGGACGCTTGCGTAACAACGTGGAGCACGCGCTCGGCCCTTGGGACGCTTGCGTAACTGCGTGGAGCAAGAATTTCACGAATACAACACACTCTGAAGCCTATACAAGTGGAGGAAAAACCTTCGCACATAATGCTCTAAAGCACGTCAAGGAAATACTTTATGGCGGATTGCAGTATTTATCTGCTTAAGGGTATATCTTATTCTATCATGCTTCTCCAAAAACATAGATTCCGTCATTTTCAATGTTTTGAAGTAAATAGGGGTTCATGTGTTTGTGTTTCCTGATAACATCTACGTTGCAGCCCAGCAGCTGTTCAAGATAGCGCTGCAGACGAGAAACGAGGTATATCCGAGGTGCCATGTCAACACAAACGTCCACATCACTGCCCTCATGCTGCTCTCCACGGGACACAGATCCGAATAGGCGCAGCTGACGTACCCCAAACTGAGTGCGCAACTCTTCTGAGTGAGCCTTGATGAGGTCTATGTATTCGTTTGTCTGTTTCATAGGATGCAAATGATGTGGCAAAAGTAAACAAAATAAATGAAGTATGTTAGCCAACGACGATGGGCGTTCCGTGACGTTCTGCGTAGATGCGTGAAAGTTCTTCATCGCTCTTCTCCAGCCAAGCCTTCTTCTTGGCTATTGATTGGCGAAGCCTTGCCATTATTTCTGATTTCGTTTTCATGCAGTAGTGCTCTTTGTCGTAATTAATTCTGTATAGCGAGGCAAAAGTAAACAAAATAAATGAAGTATCCAAATTTTTTTTGAAAGAAACTATGTCATGTACTATTTACCATGTACAATTTACAATTTGTGACAGGCTTCGTCATGTACCATTTACCATGTACAATTTACAATTTGTGACAGGGGGAAAGAAATGAGAGGGGGTTTGTTTTTTTGAAAGAAATTATTATAATTAGGATAATTAAGCTGGCGCGGTTGGGATTTTTGGAAAGAAATTAGAAGACTCCGCGAAGCGCCTGAGCACCGCTAAATATAAACAATGTGCGAAGAATTAAGAGACTCCGCGAAGCGCCTGAGCACCGCTATATATAAACAATGTGCGAAGAATTTTCGCACTCTTTCGTATTTTCGCACCTTTTCGGAAACCAAGACCCTTAGCAAGCAAAAAAAATGCGAAATTTTAAGAAATCACCTTCACCTTCACTAAATGCTCGTAACATCATGTGGAACAAAGGTTTAGAAAGGTGAAGGTGAGAAAGTTCACATTCACTTCACCTTCACTGCCTTCATAACCAAAACAACTTATTTTGGTCTCTAAAAGAGCCTCTATT
>JAFVGZ010000039.1 GCA_017478025.1 Prevotella sp. | reverse complement strand
TTATCTAGGTAAGTGTCTTCTCACCCTCAACGGCATAAATCTCTAGCAAAGCTACAAAACTTAAACCGTATTGCATCCATCTGCAAGAATTATTTCATGAAAATGGAACAATCTCTATAATCGGATGCAAAGGTAAGAGGTGAGTGACATCATCTAAAACATCACCAAGGTGAACTACCTGATGCAGATAGCGAATTGTCTGAAGGGGAACCTAAGAATAGAAGCAATATAAGATATGAGTAACGAAATACAATTCATATTATACCGTCTGCCTGATGAATGGAGAAAAGGTAGTAACTTTGCAGGTGGTTTAATAACATTAACTAATTCATATATAATACAGCATGAAAGAAGAACTGAAAGAGTACAAAGAGATGATCCAGGCATTTCTGGACAAGAAAGAACGAACAGACTATTACGAAACCACCAGCTATGATGAATTCACACACGAGAATGTCAGTATGCTTGTGGAGTATATCTCTGATGAGGAGCTTACCAAACTTCGCGAGCTGAAAGCCCACTATGGCGAGGACTTCGTGAACCACCTCATTGAGGTGTTTGACGACGAAGATTTCATCTCTGATTTGTTCTGTGGAGAGTATATAGACATAGACCTCGACACTGTCTACCATCAGTATGACTTCACTATATGTGAAGTTGATGGCGACAAGGTGGACTCACGCAAGTTTAAGGTGCAGCTCACTGATGAGGAGTACAGCGACCTGCTTGCATGGCATCTCTATGACAACCATCTAGTCATCAACACCCTGTTCTATCGTGACAAGATACTCGCTCGCAAAATCATGCGCAATGCCATGTATGAATACAGCTATGATGGTATGTTCTACGACATCGAACATCCCTTCACCATCGTCATGGACGAAGCCCTTGCCGATGTTGCACAGATAATGCAGGACAACGGAATAAAAAAAAGTGACGAATGTAGATACCTGTCCGTCTTATAAAATAAATAAAGGCAATGATATAGAAGTTGGCACAAATAATTCTTAAAATGCAGTCAGAGATGACTGCATTTTTTTTGGCAATGATATAGAAGTTGGCACAAAAAAATTTATAAAATGCAGTCAGAAATGGCTGCATTTTTGTTATTCTTCACTGAAGAATTCTTGAATATCTGTTTCCATGTCTTGAATATTTTCGATAGTATCATCAATGACATTATTTTCAAGATGCCTATCAATAGCAAGAGTACCATTGTATTTATAGACAGAAAACGAGTCATCATCTTCTTTCTTTATCAATTGAACAGCAGCACAGCCCATAATTTCTCCACCTATTTCATAATGAACGGTTCTTCTAAATGACATATGGCAATACTGTAGCCAATATTCGTTGCCATTTACGTTTAACACTCTACTATAATAGATTGTTGAATTATTAATCTGCTGATTAATATCATTAATAGTTTTAATAAATGTAAACATAACGTTATATTTGAATTTATGTGGGCAAAATTACAAATAAAAATTGAACGAATCAGGGGCCGGTTCTCTGATCACTTTGTGATGACCGAAGAACCGCCCCCTGGTGTTTCGTCTCTGCTTTCTTATTGCTGCTCTTTGGCTTTCTGGATGATTGCTTTGGGGACGGATGAGGCGTTTTTGTTATACTTATAAGATGGTGTTCTATGTTTGGTGCATGTGTCCCCAGGTGCATTGGGGGCATTTATAACTGGGGAAGCACGAAGGGCAGACACGGTAGCCACAGGTGTCGCATACCCACCAGGACCAATCATGGGGCAGCTCTTTTCCACATTTCATACAGGGTATCCACATAAGCAATAATAGGTTTAGGTTGTTTTCTTTCGTGTTTTGCGAGGCGATTCAGGTTTGTCAGATCTACAAGCCTTTATGTCACGGGGGATTCCCATGTCTATTTCATTACCTACACAAACTCTTAAAGGGAACGAGTCATTAAGTTCGCTATCTTTTGTCGGTTTTGTAATTCTCTTTTTGGCCATGTAATCTATTTTTTTCGCAAAAGTACAAAAAAATCCTCAGAATATGATTTTTTTTAGTTATTTTTGCAAAAAAAAAGAAAGTAATGGCTGAATTAGGATGTTATGATAAGGCTTTGGAATGCATAGAAAAGGAGGACTATGCACAGGCAAAGGTGTTTCTGGAGAAGGCTCTTGAAGAAGGGGAAATAGAAGCTTATTGCGATTTGGGAAACCTCTATTTTAAAGGGAACGGGGTAGAACAGGACCATAAGCGTGCTTTTGACTATTATCAGAAAGGAGCAAAAGCTGGAGAACCTTATTGCATGAGCAATCTGGGGATATGCTACTACTGGGGGCATGGCGTTGAGACTGACTTGCAGAAATCTGCGTTCTATAGTGAGAAATCTGCAAAGGCAGGTGTTGCTTCTGCTATGTTTGACACGGGGCTTAACTATGTATACGGTTTTGGCGTTTCACAAAACATAGAGAAAGCACGTTATTGGCTTGAGAAGGCCTCAGATGAAGGTTGTGCTGATGCTTTTATTACATTAGGGGATATATATTATGCGGGGGAGATGGTGCCTAAGGACTTGGAGAAATCATTCCATTACTATCAGGAGGCTGAAAGGGAGGGGCTGGAGATTTCCAAGCTGTTCCTGGCGGGATTCTATGCTGAAGGTAACGTAGTGGAAAAGGACTTGGAAAAAGCCAAGAAACTTTATCAGGAGGCTTACGATTTTCTCTACGAGAAGGCTACACTGAACAATGACATCGAGGCACAGTTCAGGCTGGGAAGTATGTTCTTTTTCGGAAGATCGGAGATTGGCATGAAGACTGATTATGTGCAGGCTGCGGAATGGTTTCTGAAGGCTGTGGAGAATGGGCAGCATCAGGCAGAGAACGCTTTGGGAATTATGTACTACTTAGGATTGGGGGTAGGACAAAGTTATGAGGAGGCCTTCAAATGGTTCCAGAAATCGGCAGAAAGAAAGAATGTAACAGCTATCGCCAATATGGGGAAGTGTTATTTGCTGGGACGCGGTGTGGAGAAAGACTTGAAGAAAGCAGCTGACTGTCTTAGTCAGGCTGCAAACTTGGGGTATGCCAACAGTCAAGGGTTACTTGGCGAGATGTATGTGAAGGGGGAAGGAGTTGAGAAGAATTACACAAAGGCTGTATATTGGCTGAAAAAGGGATGTGAGAATGGGGAAAGGTCGGCATATGGGCCATTGGGTGACTGTTACAGGAAAGGGCTTGGCCTGGATAAGGATGTGAAGAAAGCATTTGAGCTCTATCAAAAAGGAGCAGACATGGGTAACCTCCAATCGAAAGTGTCTTTGGCAGAAAGCCTGATAGAAGGTTGGGGAACAGAATGCGATGGCGAACAGGCGTTTCGAGTTTTAGTTGATATCTGTAGCGACGAAGAGGAATACAGAGAGAACCAAATAATGATGACCTCACACAATGATGGGAATGGGCACTTCTTTATGGAAGACCCTCTCGATGAATTGAATTTGAAACATTATGCCAAGGCATATTACCTGTTAGGCACATTGTATCACTCTGGAAAAGGTGCAGGCGGAGCAAACGAGACAAAGGCTATCGCCATGCTGAGAATGGCAGACAGGCTGGGCTATGAGGGTGATGGTATGTCGCCAGAGGATCTTATTAGTAAAATAGTAGGCGAAACGGAGAAGAAGGACATTCATGATGTTACGGATAGCTATGTGGAGGTGAGGGAGTATGAGGCGAAGGAAAGAGTGAGAATGAGGAAAAGGAGGAGAGGACAGAAGATAAAGCATGAGATATATGATGTGGTGCTGCACCATGCTGATGGTTCTGAAAGTGTTGTGAATTTTATGGGCAGGAATCAATTCTTGTATGTCCTGGCTCTGATGATTGCTTACGAGGGGAAGTCGGTTGCACCGCTTTCTACGGCTCACTTCGCATATATTCGTGAAGAATTGGCTGATATGGCAAAGGCACTCATGGTGGATACTGATTCATATGAGGAGTGGATTGACGAGTTTGTGTATGCAGAGAAGGATGAAGCGATGGATCTGCGTGACTCTCCCGGTCACAAGGGGCAGTGTTATTGCACGCCAAGTTCTTCCAGATATTCTAATGCATACTCTGGTGCTAACAGGGCTATCAGAAATGCTTGTAAGGGGGATGAGTTTGAGATGTTCAGACTGCGAAGCACTGGTGGAAGATATGCTGTTGTCGGATTGGCATTGGACCCAGCGCAGATAGTGTTGCCTGACTCGTTGGGGAGGTATCTTGACGAATTGCCAACGCATAATGAGATTACGGGATTTAAGGTGGATGGGTACAGATGGCTGTCCATTAAGGGGAAAGGAGAGGTTAAGGAGTAAGGTATATCACAAAAAGAAAGCGCCGAGTCATCATGACTGGGCGCTTTTATAATGAGGTAGGAGTAATATTTCTGTGATTTGTTTCTTTACTTATTCGGCTTCTGTTTCTACGAACGTGATGCCAGAGGCTGTGAGCCATGCCTTGATGTCAGCGAATGCTGAACGGGTGGGGAACTTCTCCTTGAATTTCTTCAGCATGTCGTGATAGTCGTTGGCACCGAGGGCGATCATGACAGCATCGGCATTGATCTGACCGATGTGATGGTGGTCGGCAAAGACAGCCTCGTCTTTCATGGTCTCTTCTGTGATGGAGAGGATGCGACTATAGGCAGAGGCAACGACATGATGCATCTCTTCTTCGGTAGTCTCGCTGAAGATTTCCTCCGTTGCGCCTATGGGGCCGTCGATGATCTCGGCATCGGCACGAAGTTCGTCGAAGAGAATGGCAAAGGGAACGTGAACGGGGAATCGCCAGCCGTAGATTTCTCCTTCGACACGGTTGCTTAGTCTGGCAGCCAGTTCAGGATTGATCTTCAGCAGCTGATTGAAACAGAAGTTGTCACGTTCAAGAATCTGCTGTGAGAGAAGGGTGAGATAGTCCTCATCAGAGAGCATGACCTCGACGGCAAGGGGGCCGCAGACTTTGTTCTCGTCGTAGTTGTAAGCCACTACACTGAACTTATAGTAGTAGTAGCGTTTGTCGAAGTCGATATTGTCAGGGTCGAGGTTCGCCTCTTCGCAACGCTTGCCTAAGAGTGTGCGAAGTTCTTCGTTCTGCTCGAAAATCTCGTTGTAGGTCAGACAGTCGATAGCCTCTTTGACAGTGCTGACGGGTGTGGCTTCTGGGTCATCGGCATTGACGGTGTCGATGATGAGTTGCTTGATGCGAGTTACTTCCTCATCGGTGAAGTGGAAAAATGCCTCGTTGTGATTGCACACGTCGTCGAGGGTGTTGCCTTCAGCCCAGTAGTAGGGCTTGCGCTCCTTCTTGTTGTAGAAATACTCACGTGCCTGATTCTCGGCTTTCTTCTTGCGCTGTGCGACAAACTGCTTGTAATCGAATAGTTCCATATTATACCTTATTAAATTAAACAATTACTTGTAATTTCTGGTACAAAGGTACGCATTAATTTTCTATTTTGCGTTCAAAATATACCTATAGTGAATCAGGGAGACGGTTCTCTGGTCACTTTGTGATGACCGAAGAACCGCCCCCCTGGTGTTTCGTCTCTGCTTTCTTATTGCTGCTCTTTGGCTTTCTGGATGATTGCTTTGGGGATGGAGACGGTGTATTCGTCGACTTCTTCGTCTTCGATGCAGGCATCCATGTGTTCGTTCATGAAACTGAGTGCTTCGTCGTCACTGAGGCTGTGCAGATAGTCACTGAGCCAGGAATGGAAGGTCCTTAACTTGGCATAGTACTGCTCATCGTCATCGTCATCGAGTTCGTCATCGTCATCGAGCTCGTCATCGTCATCGAGTTCGTCATCGTCATCGAGGTAGTCGTCTTCGTCGTATTCGAAGGTGAAGTCGAGCTCACGTTCGCAATAGTCCATGAGTTCGTCTTCGTCGTATTCGTAGTAGCCGTTCTCGTAACCTTCCCAGAGCCAATGCATGGTTTCGGCATGAACGGCCATGTCGTGGTAGGCCTTGTCGAGCTTTGCATACAGATCGGGATGAGATGACTCTAGATCGAGTTCTTCTACATCAGAGGTTCCTTTCTGACGAATCAGTTCGACTAGGGTAGTTACTTCCTCGTCTGTGAGGTCAACGGTGCTCTCTCCCTCTGCATAGACTGAGCCGGAGTGGGAGTATCCAAGAAATTGTTTGCATTCAATGTTGTACTTTGCCATATTGATAAAATTTATAAGGTTTTACGGGGGCGAAGGCACTATTTTTGGGTGAAAGGGGCGTTTTTGTTATACCTATAAGATGGCGTTCTATGTTTGGTGCATTTGTCCCCAGGTGCATTGGGGGCATTTATAACTGGGGAAGCACGAAGGGCAGACACGGTAGCCACAGGTGTCGCATACCCACCAGGACCAATCATGGGGCAGCTCTTTTCCACATTTCATACAGGGTATAAACATAAGCAATAATAGTTTTAGGTTGAAAATCTTCTGCAAATTTGATGAATATATATGAGAATGCTTGGAGTATATGAAAGATGATATAGCCCTTGCCTGAATGAAGGCAGGGGCTATGCGTATTGATAATGGCGGGCTATTGAAAATGTTTCTTTTGTTTCTTTGTTTCTTGTATCTTTTGACTGTTGATGGCAAGATATTTTTATGTAACGGTTTTGTGGTGTCGGATTTTTTGTGTAACTTTGCACTCCAGATAATAATTCTTCACTCTTCACTCATCACTCATCACTCTTCACTCTTCACTTAAAAATTCTTCACTCTTCACTCTTCACTTTTCACTTTTAACCAATGAGCGCATTCAATCTTACATCGAAGTATCGTCCTACGGGTGATCAGCCGGAGGCTATCAGGCAGCTGGTTGAGGGGGTGCGGCGTGGTGACAGGGCGCAGGTGCTGCTTGGGGTGACCGGGTCGGGAAAGACGTTTACGATGGCTAATGTGATAGAGCAGATAGGACGTCCGACGCTGATACTGAGTCACAACAAGACGCTTGCGGCGCAGCTGTATGAGGAGATGCGGGCGTTCTTCCCTGATAATGCGGTGGAGTATTATGTGTCGTATTATGACTATTATCAGCCTGAGTCGTATCTGCCCTCTACCGATACGTATATAGAGAAAGACCTTGCCATCAATGAGGAGATAGACCGTCTGCGCCTGAGGGCTGTGTCGGCGTTGCTGTCGGGACGCAGGGATGTGGTGGTGGTCAGCTCCGTGTCGTGTATCTACGGCATGGGCGGACCATCGGCGATGCAGGGTTCGGTGATAGGCATCAAGCGGGGAGAGCGGCTGGACCGTAATGACTTCTTGCGCAAGCTGGTGGAGGCGCAGTATGTGCGTAACGATGTGGCGCTGGAAAGAGGTGAGTTCCGCGTGAAAGGCGACACGGTGGATGTGTCGATGGCGTATAGCAATGAGGTGCTGCGCGTGACGTTCTGGGATGACGAGATAGATGAGATATGGGAGATTGACGCAAAGACATACGCTCCCTTGCAGGCCTTTGATGAGTATCAGGTGTTTCCCGCCAACCTCTTTGTGACCACGAAGGATCAGCAGGAGCGTGCCGTGAGGATGATACAGGATGACCTTGTGGTGCAGATAGACTATTTCAAAGGACGCGGCGAGGGCGAGAAGGCTCAGCGCCTGAAGGAGAGGGTGGAGTATGACCTCGACATGATAAGGGAGTTGGGACATTGCTCGGGCATAGAGAACTATTCGCGGTACTTCGATGGTCGTGCTCCCGGGGAGAGACCGTACTGTCTGCTGGATTTCTTTCCTCAGGACTATCTGATGATGATAGACGAGAGCCACGTGTCCGTACCTCAGATCAGGGCGATGTACGGCGGCGACAGGTCGAGGAAGCAGAACCTGGTGGAGTATGGCTTCAGGTTGCCTGCGGCATTTGACAACAGACCCCTGCGGTTTGAGGAGTTTGAGGATATGACAAATCAGGTCATCTACGTGTCGGCCACACCTGCGGAATATGAGCTGGAGGCTGCTGAGGGTGTGGTGGTAGAACAGGTGATACGCCCCACAGGATTGCTTGACCCGCCGATAGAGGTACGCCCCACAGAGAACCAGATAGATGACTTGCTGGAAGAGATAAGGCAACGCACGGAACGCAATGAGCGTGTGCTCGTTACGACGCTAACGAAACGCATGGCGGAGGAGCTGACAGAGTACCTGTTGAACAATGGCGTGAAGGCGAACTACATACACTCCGACGTGACGACGCTCGACAGGGTGCAGATACTGAGTGACCTCAGAGCCGGCGTGAACGATGTGCTTGTGGGCATCAACCTGCTGCGCGAGGGTCTGGACTTGCCCGAGGTGTCGCTGGTGGCTATCCTTGATGCCGACAAGGAAGGATTCCTGCGCTCGCATCGCTCGCTGACGCAGACGGCGGGACGTGCCGCGAGAAATGTTTATGGAAAGGTGATAATGTATGGCGATGTGATAACGGAGAGCATGCAGCAGACCATAGACGAGACGAACCGCCGCAGGGAGAAGCAGATGGCGTATAACGAAGCCAACGGCATAAAGCCGCAGCAGATAAAGAAGGATCTGAACCGCAAGTCGATACAGCCAGCGGGCAAGGCTGCCGCTACGGCATACGTGGAGCCGGACTTTAGCGAGAAGGGCGCTGTTGCCGCTGACCCGATAATAAGCCACATGACCGAGGAGCAGCGGCAGAAGGCGATAGAGACGGCTACGGAACGCATGAAGGAAGCCGCAAAGAATATGGACTTCCTGCTGGCGGCAAAGTATCGTGACGAGATAGTGAGGCTGAAGGAATAAGTCCCCTCCGGCTGCCCCAAGGGGGAGAGACGGGAACCACGAATTTCACGAATTAACGGAAAGAAATTAGGGGGGGTGAAAGAAATTGGAATAATGAGAATAATAAGCTCGCGGATGAAGGAAAAGCCCAACTGCGCGAGCTTATTATTCTCATTATTCCAATTTCTTTCAATCCTCGAGAAAAAACACGGAATTTCCT
Source organism: Prevotella sp. (assembly GCA_017478025.1). Taxonomy (GTDB): domain Bacteria; phylum Bacteroidota; class Bacteroidia; order Bacteroidales; family Bacteroidaceae; genus Prevotella. Next base: position 78,989 of record JAFVGZ010000039.1, on the reverse strand, counting down.
TCAAACGTCATTTCTTGGAGCGCCATTTGCGCTTGAGGCGGTGCCAAAGGATGATGAGCTCCTGATATGCGGAGCGCTGCTCCTTGTGTTGGGCTGTGGCGAAGGTGATGGTGTCTGGTGCCGGACCGAACTGGTCGGGGAAGATGATCATGAGGTTTCTGCCTTTGTAGAACTCCGTGAGCTCTTCCGGCAGATGTTCCAAAGCCGCCTTGTATGAGACGGTTCCCTGGCGGGCTGTTATCACAACCAGCATCTCGTCTTCCTGTACCTGTTGCATCAGATCTACTACTCCGTGCCACTTGGGCATAGAGATGTATTCTGCGCGCAGGCTCTTGTGGTGAGCCGTGACATAACGATCTATGAGCTCAAGGCTCTCCACCCTTCCATGAAAGACAATACGTGTCTGCAGGGCTGTGGCAATCCTCGACAGACGTTCTATCCAACGATGGAAACCGGGTTCGTATTCCGCACGCGACGGTACCGCCACATGGAAGGCACGAAGCGTGGAGAGCGGCTGCACGCAACGGGCTATAGTGATCTGGCGCGTGAGGCCATTGAAAACAGACTGCGCAAAGTCACCCCAGAAGACGCGTGAGGAGTTGTCGTGGATATGTACACCAAAGATTACTTCAGAACAGTCAAACTCCCTGAAAGCGTGTTTGATACCGTTGCCTATATTAGTGGCAAGCCTAACCTGCGTCTGCACCTTCACGTCCATATCGGCAGCCTGCTTTGCGACATCGTCAAGGAGCCTGCGTCCACGTTGCTGATTCTGCTCCGCGTCGGTATCGTCATACACCACGTTGAGGGCTATCAGTCCGCGCTCCAACTGAGGGTTTCGCATCATGGCGGCAAGCGTGATGAGAGTGTGGCAGGTCTCGGGATACTTCACCGGTACGAGTATCTTCTCATCGTCCCCATCGTTGTTGCGCATTATCAGTTCGCGGTCGTCGAGGGCGATGCTGCGGGCTGCGTGGTCTGTCACGATTGTGGATATGATACAGGTGAAAAGTATCATGATGACAACGCCGTTCAGCGTATCATCGCCTATGAGGAACGTTCCGTCGGGCATAGGGAGGCGCATGCCAATCATCACTATGGCGATGGCTGCTGCGGCATGAGCCGATGTGAGTCCGAACATCAGGTGGCCGTCCTTCCAGGGGAGTTTCAGGGAGATGCATGCCAGATAGGCTGCAAGTGCCTTGCCCGCCGTGCCGATGATGACAATAACGAGGACGGTGAAGATGAGCGACACCTTGCCTGTGGGACTGTTGCCAAAGAGTGGCGACAGGTCTATGAGCATTCCCACTCCGATAAGGAAATAGGGGATGAAGAGCGCGTTGCCAATGAACTCTATGCGGTTCATCAGAGGGGAGAGGGTAGGGATGAAGCGGTTCAGGATGAGGCCGCTGAAGAAAGCCCCGAAGATACCCTCGATGCCTATCAACTCACACACGGCAGCACTAAAAAACATAGTAGCGAGAATGAAGATGAACTGCATTATGGAGTCGCTATAACGCCGCAGGAACCAACGAGTTACGATAGGTATCAGATAAATTAGTGTAACACAATAAACGATGAACTTCAGGGCAAAGAACAGCCAGTAGAGGGGGGATGATGGATGAGGGGTGATGGATGAGAGAAGAGAGGCGAGGATGGAACCCGATGGGGAACCATCGGGAACGGTGGCTGCGGGGATGGTGGGTGAGGGGTGAGGGATGATGGATGAGGGAGGTGTGGCTGACTGGAAAGAGCCTGCTATGGCGGCTATCACAATCAGCGATATCAGCAGGGAGAGCATGGTGGCTCCCACCGAGATGGTGGAGGCTTGATGGCGCTGCAGTCCGTAACGTGTCACGATGGGGTAGGCGATGAGGGTGTTGGTGGACATGATGCAGCTGAGGAGCAGAGATGCCATAGGGCTGTAGTGAAGTATCTCTATGGACACGATATACATCAGCACGAACGGCACAAGGAAGGTCATAAGTCCGAAAATGCCCACCTTGCGAATGTTCTGCCGCAGGTTCTGTATGTCTGTCTCCAGGCCTGCGAGGAACATGATGTATAGCAGTCCCACCTTGCCGAACAACTCGAAGCTGGCATCGCGCTCAAGGACGTTAAGCCCGTAGGGACCGATAAGGACTCCGGCAAGCACCATACCGATGATGTGAGGGATGCGTAACTTGCTCATCACTATCGGCGCAAAAAGGATAATGATGAGTACGGTGAAAAACACCATCGTGGGGTTTGTTATGGGAAGACTGCTCAAGGTTTTGCGGGTATATTATGAGTTTGTGCTTGTCTTATTTCACAAAAATTTCTGCAAAATTGCAAAAAAAAAACGATATGTGCTAATAATTAAACATTTTTTTGTACTTTTGCATCTTGTAATAGCCGTAAAAGAGAATAAAAAAGCGGAAAAGGGAGATGTAAAGGTCTCCTAAGATGAGAAAGTAAAGAAAAATAGAAACTCAAATAAAGAAAGAAAATGAAAGTAGCAATTGTTGGCGCAAGTGGCGCCGTAGGGCAGGAGTTCCTGCGTGTATTGGATGAAAGGAATTTTCCTTTGGATGAATTAGTATTGTTCGGTTCTCAGCGTAGTGCCGGCACGAAGTACACCTTCCGCGGAAAGGAGTATGAGGTGAAACTTCTGCAGCACAACGATGACTTCAAGGATGTGGACATCGCGTTCACCTCTGCTGGTGCAGGCACATCAAAGGAATTCTGTGAGGACATCACAAAGTATGGCGCTGTGATGATTGATAATTCCAGCGCTTTCCGTATGGATGAGGATGTGCCATTGGTAGTTCCTGAGTGTAATGCCGAGGATGCGCTGAACCGTCCACGCGGTATCATAGCTAATCCTAACTGTACCACTATAATGATGGTAGTCTGCCTGCAGCCGCTGGAGAAACTGTCACACATCAACCGAATTCACATCGCATCCTACCAGTCAGCCTCAGGTGCCGGTGCTGCGGCTATGGCAGAGCTGAAGCAGCAGTATAAGGAGCTGGCCAATGACGAACAGCCTACTGTAAACAAGTTCGCTTATCAGCTGGCATACAACGTGATACCTCAGATAGACGTATTCCAGGATAACGGATATACGAAGGAGGAGATGAAGATGTTTAATGAGACACGTAAGATAATGCATACGGATGCCCGTTGCTCTGCTATGTGTGTGCGTATCTCATCGCTTCGTGCTCACTCTGAGGCTGTGTGGATTGAGACCGACGAGCCTATCAGCGTAGAGGCTGCACAGGAGGCTCTGCGTAATGCTAAGGGTGTGACCCTGATAGACGACCCTAAGAAGGTGGGCGCTAAGGCTAATCCTGACGCAACCAAGGAGACAATGGAAGGCCTGCCTTACCCAATGCCACTCTATACAGCAGGTAAGGATGATGTATATGTGGGACGTGTGCGCCAGGATCTGGCTAACGACAACGGTCTGACCTTCTGGCTCTCAGGTGACCAGATAAAGAAGGGCGCAGCACTCAATGCTGTGCAGATAGCAGAATACCTCATCAGCGTAGGTAACGTAAAGTAAAGGTGGAATACAAATATCTTAACAGCATACAATATCCGTCAGACCTCCGCAAACTACCTGTGGAGGCTCTGGCGGATGTGTGTACAGAGTTAAGAGATGATATAGTTAAAGAGCTGTCGGTCAATCCGGGACATCTGGCCTCATCGCTGGGCGTGACGGAGTTGACAGTAGCTCTGCATTATGTCTTCAATACGCCTGAAGACAGAATCGTATGGGATGTGGGACATCAGGCTTACGGACACAAGATACTGACCGGACGGCGTGAGAGATTTTCTACAAACCGGAAGTTGGGCGGGTTGCATCCGTTCCCCTGCCCATCGGAGAGTGAGTATGACTCGTTCACGTGCGGACACGCATCCAACAGCATCTCGGCAGCCCTGGGAATGGCTGTAGCAGACACGATGATGGGTCGCAGCCGCAAAGTGGTGGCAGTAATAGGCGACGGCTCTATGAGCGGAGGTCTGGCCTTTGAGGGATTGAACAATGTGTCATCGTCGCCTAATGACCTGCTTATCATACTGAACGACAACAATATGTCGATAGACCGTAGTGTGGGTGGAATGAAGCAGTATCTGCTCTCGCTCAGCACCAACGAGTCCTATAACCACTGGCGCAACAAGGCAGCCCAATGGCTCAGGCGTCACGGAATGCTGGATGAGGCAAGAAAGAAGGCGGTGATACGCTTCTCAAATGCTGTGAAGTCGGCTCTGTCTGACCAGCAGAACATCTTTGAGGGCATGAATATCCGCTATATCGGCCCTATAGACGGACACAACGTGCAGGAACTTGTCAGAATCTTGAGGCAGCTGAAAGAAATGACAGGCCCGAAGCTGCTGCATCTGCATACGGTCAAAGGCAAGGGGTATAAGCCTGCAGAAGAACATGCTACGATATGGCATGCTCCCGGGAAATTTGACCCCGAAACGGGTGAGCGTATAGAGTCCTCAGATTCAAATATGCCGCCGAAGTATCAGGATGTGTTTGGAGAGACATTGGTAGAATTGGCTACTTCGAATCCCAGGATAGTAGGTGTGACTCCTGCGATGCCAACGGGATGCTCGATGAACAAACTGATGAACGTGATGCCGGAGAGAGGCTTTGACGTGGGCATAGCCGAAGGACACGCCGTGACTTTCTCGGGAGGAATGGCCAAGGAGGGATTGCAGCCTTTCTGCAATATCTACAGCGCCTTTGCCCAGCGAGCATACGACAATATCATTCATGACGTTGCCATAGAGAAACTGAACGTCGTGTTCTGCCTGGACCGTGCTGGCATAGTGGGCGAAGACGGTGCTACGCATCACGGAGCCTTTGACCTTGCCGCCCTGCGTCCTATTCCCAATCTGACAATATGCGCTCCGATGAACGAGCACGAACTGAGGAACATGATGTACACGGCCCAGCTGAAGGAACAGGGACCGTTTGTTATACGTTACCCCAGAGGGCGAGGAGTGAAGATAGACTGGCATTGCCCCTTTGAGGCTCTCGCCATAGGTAAGGGAAGATGCCTGAAAGAAGGCGAGGATGTTGCAGTACTGTCAATAGGACATATAGGCAACAATGTGACGAAGGCCATAGAGAAACTGCGGGAACAGGGTGGCGAACTGTCTGTGGCACACTATGATATGAGATTCCTTAAGCCGTTGGATGTAACTATCCTTGAAGAGGTAGGAAAGAAATTCAAGCGGGTAGTGACGATAGAAGACGGCGTGAGAAGCGGCGGCTTGGGTTCTGCTGTAGCAGAATACATGACAGAACACGGGTATGGTGTAGAGGTTATTAGGCTCGGTATGCCAGACGATGTGTTTGTGGAGCACGGAACAGTTGACCAGCTGCAGCATGCAGTAGGAATAGATGTTGACGGAATAATTAAAACCCTAATCCAATGAAAGTTATAATAGCAGGCGCGTATGCCATAGGTAATTACCTCGCCTCGCTGTTGAGTCGTGCGGGTGAGGAAATCACAATCATCGATACAGATGAGGAGGCTTTGCAGAGCATCAATCCTGATCTGGATGTACTTACGATGAATGATTCACCGATATCCATCAAAGCTCTGAAGGAGATAAACACAGACGATGCCGATCTCTTTATTGCTGTCACGCATGACCAGGAGGTGAATATGTGTGCCTGCGCTCTGGCCAAAAGTCTCGGTGCCAAGCGTACGATGGCAAAGGTGGAGGAGTATGAGTATGCTAAGGCGGATAATGAAAAGATACTTAAACGTATGGGTATTGATGCCGTCATCTATCCCGAGATGCTGGCAGCACAGGATATCATCAACGGCTTGAAGATGTCTTGGGTCAGACAGCGTTGGGATGTTTATGGCGGCGCGCTCATCATGCTTGGCATAAAGTTGAGAGAAACCTGTCTTATCCTGGATAAACCGCTGAAGGAACTTGTGGGTGCCGATGACCCTTATCATATAGTAGCTATAAAAAGAGGTGAAGAAACAATCATACCAGGAGGTAATGACGTACTGAGACTTTATGATATAGCCTACTTCATGACCACGCCGCAGAACATCCCGGTAGTGCGTAGAGTAGTGGGAAAGGAAAACTACGAAGACGTATCGAACGTGATGATCATGGGTGGTGGAAAGACAGCTGTGCGCACGGCCATCACTATGCCTGAGTATATGAAGTATAAGATAATAGAGGCAGACGCAGAGCGTTGCGAACGCCTCAACGATATACTGAAGCGTAATGACTATATCATAAACGGTGATGCGCGTGACACGGAGCTGCTGCAGGAGGAGGGGCTGAGAAGCATGCAGGCTTTTGTGGCTCTGACGGGTAGCAGCGAAACAAACATACTGGCGTGCCTGGCAGCAAAGCGTAACGGGGTCAGAAAGACTGTCGCTGTAGTGGAAAACATAGACTACATAGATATGGCCGAGAGTCTTGATATAGGCACAATTATCAACAAGAAGGCCATAGCGGCATCGCGTATCTATGAAATGCTGCTCGAGGGTAAGGCCAGCAACGTGCGCTTCCTCATGCAGGCCAGAGCCGATGTAGCAGAGTTTACGGCTAAGCCCGGTTCGCGTATTACGAAGAAGAAAATCTATGAGTTAGGATTGCCTAAGGGTATCACTCTTGGCGGACTCGTAAGAAATGGAGAGGGAATACTCATTTCAGGTTCTACGCAGATACAGCCTGGAGATATAGTTATGGCGTTCAGCCACAACGCAGACATCACACGAATACAAAAATTTTTCGAATAATTTGCTCAACTACCGTCTCATACTGAAGATTTTAGGCTCGCTCCTATTTCTGGAGTCCATGTTCATGATAGTATGCCTCATCATCTCTATTTTTTATGGTGAGGATGACATGCTGTCGTTCACGGTGTCTATCCTTATAGTACAAATGACGGCATATATACTCAGATACCACGGACGTAACGCTTCAAACAACATGAGCCGGCGTGACTCCTTTATGGTTGTTACACTCACATGGGTGGTGTTCAGCCTGTTCGGGTCGCTGCCATATCTTATAGGCGGATATATCCCCGGCTTCACCAACGCATATTTTGAGACGATGTCGGGATTTACTACCACAGGAGCCACAATACTTGACGATGTAGAGCATCTCCCGCATGCCATACTCTTCTGGCGCACATTTACGCAATGGATCGGCGGTTTGGGGATAGTGTTCTTCACCGTAGCCATTCTGCCGTCATTGGTGGGCGGACCGGTCAAGGTGTTCTCTGCCGAAGCAACAGGACCGATAAGAACCAAGCTGCATCCCAGGCTTTCTACGTCGGCAAAGAGTATTTGGACCATATTCCTCATGCTTACCATTATCTGCATGATAACGTTCAAGTGTCTCGGAATGGACTGGTTTGACAGCGTGAATTACTCTATGACAACCATTGCGACAGGAGGATTTGCCACACACAATGACAGCATAGAATTCTTTAACTCCCACACTTTGGAGTATGTCTCCACTTTCTTCTGTTTCATCTCAGGCATAAACTTCATACTCCTGTTCAAACTTGTTACCAAAGGCGAAATAAAGGGACTGATATATAATGCGGAACTGCGTAGTTATCTCCTTCTCACAACGGTGTTTACGGTTATAATAATGCTGCTCCTGATGCATTGTAACGACTACACTTTTGAGAAAGCGCTGAGATGCGCGCTCTATCAGGTAGTTTCATTCATAACCACAACGGGCTTATTCAACGATGATGCAGCACAGTGGCCGCATGTCACGTGGATTATATTGGCAGTATGTATGTTTTGCGGAGGTTGTGCAGGTAGCACCAGCGGCGGTTTCAAATGCATCCGTGTGTCGATGCTTTACAAGGTTGTGCTCAACGAGTTTCGACAGATGTTGCACCCTAAGGCCGTTCTCCCGCTTCGTATAGGAAGTGTTAATGTACCGATGCAACAACGGGTCACGCTATTGGCGTTCCTTACCGTTTATTGTCTGCTTTGCATCTTTTGTGCAACAGTTATGGTGCTCGCAGGAGTTGACAATACCAATGCAATAACGATAACCATATCAACTTTGAGCAACGTAGGTCCCACATTGGGCACAGAGATAGGACCTGTGATGTCGTGGGATCATCTCCCTGACTTTGCTAAGTGGATATGCTCTCTTCTCATGCTTATGGGAAGACTTGAATTGCTGTCTGTGCTCATAATCTTCACTCCCGCCTATTGGAAAGACCAATGATGCCCTTCATGATTTCCATGTTTCAGTCATTGGCTCATATCTCACAGTCGTGTGACGATTGCAGACAGTTTGTAGTCAAAGTATTTGTTATCCTTTGCGGCGTGTTTTGTGTGTTACCCGCTGTGGCAGAGGAACCGTCTGCGTTTACTTTCGTTACATATAATGTGGAGAACCTCTTTGACTGCAGGCACGATACCCTGAAGAATGACCATGAGTTTCTTCCTGATGGAGATAGAAGATGGACTTGGAAACGCTACAGGAAAAAGGTAAATGACATCGCAAGGGTATTGCATGAGATTGGTGAGCCCAATGAAAGCAAAGTTGATTATACGAAGTTCCACATTCCTGATGTGATAGTACTTTGTGAGGTGGAGAATGACTCGGTCATCGTTTCGCTTACCCGCCGCAGCCTTTTGCGTTCTGCCGGCTATAGATATGTAATAACCCAATCCGAGGACCCGAGAGGCGTAGATGTGTCAATACTTTACAATCCTCTGACCTTTAGGCCCGATACATTTTTCAGCATACGTGTCGATTCTCTTCGTGGCTTTGTGCCCACACGTGACATATTATATATAAAAGGTACGACGCGCGCGGGCGAGAAACTTCATGTCTTTGCTTTGCACGCTCCTTCTCGCAGTTCTGGAGAGATGAAGACGCGGCCTTATCGCATGTTGGTGAGCAATACTGTGGCACATCATGTGGATTCTTTGCTTGCAGATGACCCTTCGGCAAATATCATTGTGGCGGGTGACTTTAATGACTATTCATATAACGAGTCGTTGAAGAATCTAAGCGAAAGGCTGTGTCACATCTCAAAAGATGCTAAAGGATATAACGAGAACAGGACACATGTTCATGGCACATATTATTTTCAAGGCGAGTGGGGTAGTTTGGACCATATTCTTGTATCGCCTTCCATAGCATCCAAAGTGACTCAATGCAATATTTTCGACAGAGATTGGCTCTTAGAGCTGGATGCCCATGGAGTTCTAAAACCCAAGCGAACATATCGCGGGACAATGTATAATGGTGGTGTAAGCGATCACCTTCCGTTAGTGCTGAAGATAGAAAGGTAGTAAGTTTTTTTTACTTTAACCTTAACCTTAACTTTAACTTTAACCTTAACCTTAACCTGACCCTTAACTTTTACCCCAAAACTATTAATGCCTATAGTCTCATAACCCTACCCTCATGCTATGCTTATAAATAAATAGCGTCTGACACGTAAATGCCAGACGCTATCGTATTTAGTATAAACTATTCAGCTGAGATTTAGATCTCAGAGAAGTACTTGATAGTGCGAACCATCTGAGAAGTGTAAGAGTTCTCGTTGTCATACCAAGAAACAACCTGTACGAGAGAGTTGCCGTCACCGATCTTGCTTACCATAGTCTGGTTAGCGTCGAAGAGTGAACCAAACTTCATGCCGATGATGTCAGAAGAAACAAGCTTCTCCTCTGTATAGCCGAAGCTCTCGTTAGCAGCAGCCTTCATAGCAGCGTTGATGTCCTCAACAGCTACCTCACCCTTAACAACAGCGTGCAGGATAGTTGTAGAACCTGTTGGAGTTGGTACGCGCTGTGCAGCACCGATGAGCTTACCGTTCAGCTCAGGAATTACGAGGCCGATAGCCTTAGCAGCACCTGTTGAGTTAGGTACGATGTTCTGAGCACCAGCACGTGCGCGCTGTACGTCACCCTTACGCTGAGGACCGTCGAGAATCATCTGGTCACCTGTGTAAGCGTGTACTGTTGTCATGATACCGCTCTGGATTGGAGCAAAGTCGTTAAGCGCCTTTGTCATAGGAGCGAGACAGTTAGTGGTGCATGATGCAGCAGAGATAATCTTATCGTCAGCGGTAAGAGTGTTGTGGTTTACGTTGTAAACGATGGTTGGGAGGTCGTTGCCTGCAGGAGCAGAGATAACTACCTTCTTAGCACCAGCCTGGAGGTGAGCCTCAGCCTTAGCCTTAGATGTGTAGAAACCTGTGCACTCGAGAACTACGTCAACGTCGTTGGCAGCCCATGGGCACTTTGTTGCATCAGCCTCAGCAGAAATCTTGATTTCCTTACCATCAACGATGATAGAATCTTCTGTAGCCTCTACGGTGTGCTTGTTCTCGCCGAACTTGCCACAGAAACCACCCTGAGCGGTGTCATACTTGAGCAGGTGAGCGAGCATCTTTGGAGATGTCAAATCGTTGATTGCTACAACCTCGTAACCCTCAGCCTCAAACATCTGACGGAAAGCGAGACGACCAATACGGCCAAAGCCGTTAATTGCTACTTTTGTCATTTTCTTTACGATTTAAATTGTTTTATTATCGGTAAAAACCTGTCTTTAATCTTTTTGCGACGCAAAATTACATTTTTTTTTGCAAATATCATTAGTTTATTGAGAAAAAAACATTACCTTTGCACTCAAATAAATTAATCTTTTAATTAATATCAATTTTATGGGTTCATTTATTCAAGAATTTAAAGAGTTTGCAGTCAAAGGTAATGCAGTTGATATGGCTGTCGGTGTGATCATCGGCGGTGCCTTTGGCAAAATCGTTTCAAGTATCGTTGATGACATCATCATGCCTCCTATTGGATACCTTATCGGTGGCGTGAACTTCACAGATTTGAAGTTTGAGTTGCCTAAAGTGGTGCTTGAAGGTGTTGAGTTGGCTCCTGCCACCATCAACTATGGTAATTTCATTCAGACGCTGATTGATTTCCTGATTATCGCGCTCTGTGTATTCCTGCTGGTAAAGGGTATCAATTCCCTTAAGAAGGAAAAGCCTGCTGAGCCTGAAGCACCTGCGGCTCCAGAACCAACGGCAGAGGAGAAGCTGTTGATGGAGATTAGGGATCTGCTGAAGAAATAAGAATACTTAGTCAGTAATAGATTCTTCGGGGTGTACTTCCCGAAACATATAATTATAAACCGGTAGCACGAAAGTCGTTCATGCTACCGGTTTTTATTATGTATCCACTTCACTTCCTGTCAAAGTGAGAATTTATGGAACCCACCTCATGCGAGCCACGGAGTTGTGACTCAGCATGGAGTGGGGTGACCTTAGGTCCTATTTCGTGATTCTAAACCAGTCGATGTCGAGCCAGCCGCGTACCTTCTTGCCTGTCTCTTCGGCAGCTACAAGTCCCACTTTCGCACCTACCCACTTGCCCTGACGCATGGTGAAGGTGTCTCCGCAAGGCTTGAATTTCTTGCCATCTTCAGAGTATGCGAAGGTAACGTGTGCCTCATGCTTGTTTGTGCCTTCCTTGGTCTTGCCACCAATGTATTGCACCTTGAGCTGCAGGTACATCTGTCTGTGCAGGGCAGGCTGATAGTTCACCTTGTCGGCAGAGGAAGGCTTGAATGTGGCGATGACCTTAATGTCCTCCGGCTTGCCTTTGTCTGCACTTTTGCATGTTATCTGCTGCAGCTGGAACTCGTTGCCTACGCGGCGCAGCACAAGTGACGAGTAGTCCATACCAAATACGGTTATACCACCATACTGGCCCTCATCCTTTGCTGTCATAGTCACTTTGGTTGTGGCTGTAAAGTTGTCTGCCGGAGTCTTCTGCAGTAGAATGCCTCCTGCTTCCCAGAGGTTTACGAAGTCCTTGCTCTGGCGATGACAGTACAGGCGGAAATATCCGTATGGAGAAGGCATACCGAAGGTCTGGTCATAGTTGCTGTTCCATTGCCATTGTCTGCCGAGAGTGGTGGTGTTGAACTCATCGCTCTCCACGGGATTGCAGACGGGATAGGTCTTGCCTACGTTAGGCTTCTTATATTTCATTACGGGCTGACCGGCATATTTTTCCTTCTGTCCATAGGCCTTTACGCCTTGTTTCTCACCCATAACGGGCCAGTTGTCAATCCATTTCACGGGCTCCAGCCATACTACGCGTCCATAGGCCTCCTTGTCCTGGAAATGCAAGAACCAGTCTTCGCCGCTGTTCAGGTGTATCCATCCTCCCTGATGAGGGCCGTTGATATTCGTGTCACCCTCAGCCAGCACTATCTTGCTTTCGTAGGGACCGTATGGTGACTTAGAGCGCATAGCGAGCTGATGTCCTATTGGCACGCCTCCTGCAGGACACATTATCCAATACCATTCGCCACGCTTATAGAATTTAGGTCCCTCTGCGGTACGGTCATGTGTACCGTTACCGTCAAAGACTATTACGGGGTCGCCGATTTGGGTCATACCGTCAGCAGACAGTTCGCGTACTGTCAGCACGCTGTTAAAGCCCGCACGTGAGTTTGCCCAGCCATTGACGAGATAGCAGCGCCCGTCATCGTCCCATAGTGGGGTAGTGTCGATGATGCCTTTTCCGGGAATGATGCATTGTGGCACGCTCCACTCTCCCTCTGGGTCTTTTGCTGTAGTTACAAAGACGCCGAGGTCAGGGTCACCCCAATAGATGTAGTATGTCTGGTTGTTCTGATTATACCTTATTGACGGAGCCCAGACGCCGTTGCCGTGCTGGGGTACTGCGTAGCGGTCGTAGGGCGGCAGGGCCTTTACGGCGTGATTGACAATCTTCCAGTTCACGAGATCCTTGGAATGCAGAATGGGCAATCCGGGAATGTGAGAGAAGCTTGATGCTGTGAGATAGAAATCCTCTCCGCTGGCTCCAACGCACACATCGGGGTCGGAATAGTCAGCATTGATGATAGGATTGGTGAATGTACCGTCACCATTGTCTGGTGACCAAACCTGTGATTTGTAGTTGTCTGCATGAGACATCAGGGGCAAAGCCAGGAATAGTAGTGAGATTAGTTTCATAAAAATATGGTTAGTTAGTTAATTCGTTAATTCGTTAATTCGTTAATTTGTCAATTTGTTAATTTGAACACTCCTCGTTGTCCGCGTCTGGCGAGTGCGAGGGCTACGTGTCCCATTGTGCGGCGCAGGTTTATCTCCACGCAGGGGTTTAGCAGGTATTCCCCTTCTTTTGCAGATTCGCATACCATCATGTCAACGCCCAGGGGACCCTTGTATGCTCCTCCAATCTTCTCTGTCATGAACTGCTCTATTTTTATCGTGACTGCATGCAGGAGTGCCGGAGAGATATACTTGCATATCATATCTTTCTTCTCTTTGTCTGATGCCAGGATGTTTCCGCTATATGAGCTGTTGGTGGTTTGAAATACGGAGAGCCCGTGAAACTTTACCCTTCCGTTATTCTGAGCCACGAAGAGCACGGCAAAGTCCAACACCTTACGACACGTCAACTCAGCCGCTACGGAGTGTTGCTTCTCTATTGTGTTGGCAATCCATTGCAGTTCGTTCTCCGTAACGGTTTCTGCACAGATATGTTTCACTCCACGACCGCTGCAGCTCCAGGGTGACTTGATGTGCACATCCTTGTTTCGGTCAATAAAGAGCAGCGCTTCCTCATATGTGTCGCAAAGTCTGGAGAATCCCGTCACGCCTTCATAATTCTTCAGTTCATCAAGCAGCTGTATGGCCACAGCCCTGTGTGACAGGTCACGGATTCTGTTCAGTTGCCTGATGGTGGGCATGTATTCTTCCTTCACTCCCGCGTCACGCAGGGTTTGCCACATAGCTCTGTCCCATCCCCACGGCTGAATGTCTATTATGCGCTTCCCCTCTATCATCTCAGGCAGCTGACTGAGGGTGATAAACGTAGGCTGAGAACGCATAGCCAGTTCTTCGGCGGCATATCGCTCCTGTGCCGTCTTTACATCATCTACGATAACCGTATCAGCAGTCCTTGCCCATAGAGCCGGCAGATAGTCATACCGCTCCCGCATACGCCTTGCAGCGAGAGGAACGGAGTATCGACCGGCATTCATGGCCAGAGCTATCTCGTGATCTGGGTTAAAGTAGTGAAAAGTCATCTATATTTAATGCATAATTAATAATTCAGAATGCAGAATTAATTCTCAATGTTCAATGTTCAATGTTCAATGTTCAATGTTCAATGTTCAATGTTCAATGTTCAATGCTCAATGTTCAATGTTCAATTACTTTCTCCTATCATCTCAAGGAACTCGTCTTCGCTCACTATCGGTATTCCCAACTGTTGGGCTTTCTTCAGTTTGCTCGGTCCCATATCGGCTCCGGCGAGAATGAATGATGTCTTGGCGCTGATGGACGAGGAGCGTTTGCCGCCATACATTTCTATGATACGGTTTTCGTAATCCTTACGGTCGTGTCTGAAGAACTTTCCGCTCACCACGATGCTCTTTCCCTCCAGCACATTGCCTATTTGCTCCGTTGCCTCTATCTGCATCTGCAGGCCATACTCTATCAGACGATCTACGATAGCATTATTCTTCTCGTCGTTGAAATATGCAACAACGCTTGCTGCCACGATGTCGCCTATTCCCTCTACCTCTATGAGCTCTTCTGCCGTAGCGTGGCGCAGGGCATCAATATTCTTGAAATGGCGAGCCAGGAGCTTTGCGGTTGTCTCACCGACCATCCTGATGCCGAGTGCAAAGACAACACGTTCAAACGGAACAGCCTTTGAGCTCTCTATGGCCTGAATGATTTTTGAGGCTGATTTCTCTTTATTGCCCTCGCTGTTTATCTGTTCTACCGTCAGGGTGTAAAGGTCGGCAATGTTGGATATGAGTCCTTTCTCAAAGTATTCATCTACGGTCTCTGGGCCTAATGACTCTATGTTCATCGCCTTGCGTGATATGAAGTGCTCTATGCGTCCCTTGATTTGCGGCGGACATCCTGAGTCGTTGGGGCAATAGTGTGCTGCCTCGCCCTCCATGCGTCTGAGGGGCGTACCGCATTCCGGGCATACCGTGATGAAGCGGATAGGAGAAGCTTCTTCACTACGGCTCTCCTCATCCACACCTACTATCTTCGGGATTATCTCTCCACCTTTTTCTATATATACGTAATCGCCCTCATGCAGATTAAACGAGCGAATGAAGTCCTCATTGTTCAGAGTGGCTCGTTTTACCTTCGTTCCTGCCAGCTGTACCGGCTCCATGTTGGCAACAGGCGTGATGGCTCCCGTGCGTCCTACCTGATACGTCACATTCAACAGGCGTGTACGTGCTCGCTCAGCCTTATATTTGTATGCTATAGCCCATCGCGGACTCTTGGCTGTATATCCCAGGCGTTGCTGCTGGCTGATGGAGTTCACTTTCAGCACCACGCCGTCAGTAGCCACTCGGTATTCCTTGCGTGCTGTGTCCCAATGCTCTATGAAGCTCATCACATCGTCCAGCGTATGCGCAAGGGTAGTGGATTCACCTGTCTTCAATCCCCATGCGGCACATTGCTCTATGCGCTCCTTGTGGGTGTCGCCGCTGACATTATCTCCCAGCAGGTAGTAAAGATAGGCATCCAGATGTCCGAGCGATATGCGGATGTGATCATTCTTAGTCTTATCCTTTGTCTTCTGAGGATTCTTCACGAGCTGGAGCTTCAATGTCCCCGATGCCGCATTGCGCGGATTGGCAAATGCCGGCTCACCCCATTCGGCGCGCTCCTCCTGCAGCTCCTCAAAGTCCTTCCAGGGTAACAACACTTCGCCTCTCACCTCAAACTCCTGCGGATAGTTCCCTGGGGGCAGCTGCTGGGCTATCTGCTTGATATACTTCACGTTCTCAGTAACATCGTCTCCCTGCACTCCGTCACCTCGCGTCACAGCCTGTACCATCTGTCCGTTGCGATAGGTCAGCGAGATAGACAGCCCGTCGTATTTCAATTCGCAGCACACGTCAAACGGCTCGCCATTAAGTCCTCTGCTCACTTGCCCATACCATTCCTCTATGTCCTCGCGGTTATAGGTGTTGGCCAATGAGAGCATTGGGTAGCGATGCACCACCTTTCGGAATCCGTCAATAGGCTCCGCTGGTGTGTTCTCATCACCAAACAACGACAGTTGTCGTGGGGCTTTCAGGTCGCTTCCCACGTGTAGGGTAGGGGACGAGGCATCATACATCTCAGGGTGCCGCGCCTCCAAATCCTGAAGCTCGTGCATCATGAGATCATACTCCTGGTCAGAGATGATGGGATTGTTCTCTACGTAGTAGCGACGGTTATGCTCGTTCAGCTGTTGTCGCAGTAAAAGTATTCGCTCTTTTTCGGTCAATTTCTTTTTTGTTATATATCAGGGTGAGTATTTTCAGTTTTCTGTATTCAGCCTGTTTTCTTCCAGCCATAGTTGAAAGAAATGGTCATACACAAAGTATTCGCCGTCCTCACATGTGATGAAGTCTTTTTCTAACAGTCCTTTGACGGCAGATACGACACTACTTGCAGATGGCAGGCGGTATTTGTGAACGAATTTGCCGCCTGAGATATTTTTCACTCGTTTCTCTGCTGCTATGGCGAGGAATACGTTTCGTTGTTTCTCGGGCATCTGCCTGAGTAGGGTGGAGTAGGCCTCTGATGACATCTGCAGATAGATGTCAATGGCAGATTCTATCATATCGATGTCACATCTCCCGCCTTTTGGGGTTTGCATGTAGAGAATGTTCATGATGCGTTGCAGGTTGGCGGTCACAGAAATACTCAGGACCGGCATAGCCGTTGGTTACAAAAGGATTTTCATGCATCATGACTAAACGATTTGTGTGCAAAGATAACACTATTTATCGAATTGCCAAAAAATAATTATCAAAAAATGATAAAAATGCCATGAAGATTTAACTTTGCATTTCATAAAACATGAAACGTAAAACATGAAATAAGGTAATTCGTTTTATTGTCTCAAGTTTCGTCATTTTTCACTCCTTTTATCTCTCCCTCCTGTGTGGGAGGAAGAAGGTGCATATTATGCAAAAACGAGGTGCATATTTTTGAAACAAATTCCTATGAAAAAACCTCTAAAAAATCGCTAAAAAGCTTCCTGAGGAGCGAAAATTATGCTTAATCGGGTCGCTGAGTAGCTTTAAGGGGGTTAAAGTTACTTCGCAACACCCTTAAAGTTACTCGAAAATAGGCCTAAAATTCACCTGTGGTACGGTTTTATTGTTCTATATTTACCCCTCGAGGGTTCGTCTTTTTAGTACTTTATACAGTAACGCCCACTATGACAATAAGTTACGTGAATTGCTGATTTTTGCGATTATACGCGAGCAGCAGATTTTTCGTGGAAAATATGCGACTGTAGAGCACGAATAAATATGCAAAATCTGCATAAATGTCATTATTGTCCTATTGCCCTATTGCCGAGAATTACAATAATGCATTCAAGTTTCAGGGCGCGCTACCGAAACGGGGTATTCAATATGTTGTGTGTAAAAATACTTTTTACCGGACAACAATATATATATAAGGTGATACAAATATTTGCATATTTCAATTCTTTTATTTACCTTTGCACGCAGTGATACCGTATAGCCTTTATCTAATCGCAATAACATTGCTATTTTATAAGCTATCATATCTCTAGCATCACACGTGATGTGGGGACTTTGTTACACTAATTGGTATTATGAAGTTACACCTTTGGTATTATGAAGTTACACCATTGGTATTATGAAAAAGAATAGAAATATGAATAGATGTTTTCATGCTCTCTTGCTGCTCTGCCTGCCGTTGGCTATGCAGGCAGCGGAAATCAGTCAGCAACAGGCAAAGGAAAAGGCTCTTGCTTTCATGCTGCAACGTCAGGGGCAAACGCAAGGGGCAAAGGGGCTCAACGGCGGGCAAATCCAGGATGTGGAGCCGGTAGATATGGGGCTTCAGTCGCTTTATGCGTTCAATTGCGAGGGTGGCGGCTATGTCATCGTTAGTGGTGATGACAGAACAACGCCCATTTTGGCTTATTCGACGGGCGGTTCGCTGGATGTTGCCGAGATGCCATCAAACCTCCGTACGTGGATAGATGGTTATGATGACCAGATCAGCAGGTTGAGACTGGGATATGCAAAGTTGCTTGCCAAGAGAACTGCCCAAGACCGTCCAACGATAGAGCCTCTCATCAAAACAAGATGGAACCAGCGTGACCCGTACAACTGGGAATGCCCGAAAGACATGAAGGCTGGTGGTGTGTTGTCTGCCTCTGGATGTGTGGCTACTGCGATGTCGCAGGTCATGTATTACCACAAGTGGCCGCAGGAGGCTACTTTGCCATATACTACGCCAGGCAAGAAGGATGTGCCTTCTACTACGTTTGAATGGGACAAGATGCTCCCCATCTACGAAGAGGGCCAATATACTGACGCTCAAGGCAATGCCGTAGCCCATCTGATGCGTTGGGCCGGTTGGAGCGTTGATATGGAATATGCCGCATCGATGTCCGGTTCTGCTACTGGCCGCATAGAGAAAGCCCTGAGGCAATGTTTCGGTTACGACAAGAATGTGCATTGGGTCAATTATGGCGAATACTCATTAGACGCCTGGGAAGAACTGATATACAATGAATTGGCCAACGGTCGTCCAGTCATCTACAACGGCTACAACTCAAATCACGAGGGACACAGCTTCATCTGTGACGGCTACGAAGACGGAAAATTCCACTTCAACTGGGGCTGGGGCGGAAAGGCTGACGGATATTTCGAGATCCGTGTGCTTGAACCGTCATTCTCCGGCGTTGGCGGCAGCGAGGTCAACCTCAGCTGGTCAGACCTCAACGAGGCTACCATAGGCATTCAAAAACCTACCGATGACGCAGCTATTGACTATGCCCCCTGCACAGAGACCAACGAGGGATTCTACGTCTATGGCCCCAAGGAGCTGACTCGCGGCTCAACGTCTGAAGCCTTCCCGCGCATACGTACACATTTATATATCTCAGGAGCTGCCAGCAGCCACATCAATGAGGAGGCTTATCGTTACGCTCTTCTGAAAGATGGCCGCATCCATTGCATGCTCTGGGGAGGTAAGAATAAAGTGGAACCTAATCCCAACGACCTGATTTCCATAGCCTATTTTAGCGTGATACTGCCAGATACTCTGTCAGACGGAGAGTATCAGATGGTCCCCATGCATGAAACCGGACAGGAGCCAAGCATCAGAGATGTGGTGACAGGCTCTCAGCGCAACTATATCGGGGTAAAGGTGGAAGGCACCAAGCTGACCCTCAAGAATTATCCTGAGGTGCGACTGGAGGTGTCAAATCCCCGCAAAGAGTATCATGAGGATGACGGTTCTGTAAAGTCCGTAACCTTTTCGGTCAAGAATACCAGCATGAAGGACTACGTAGGATATCTCAATCTGTATATGCCTGAAACTCAGCGCATCTGGAACTATGAGCGTGTGCGCCTCTATCCTAACGAGACACGCGACATCAAGGTGTTGTCAAAGGGAAAGAGCAGCAATGCATACGCGAAGCTGGCTGCTGATGCTGACTTCTGTGTTTATGCCGACCGTTCGTTTGTCAATTGCCTGTACGGCCAGAAAATCAACGACAGGCGATACAGTTTCGGAAACTTTACCGTTAGTGACAAGTATGTTGACTCGGAGAACAGAATCATCAGGGGCAGCAAGTTAAATGCGACTGTTAGTGTGACCAACCAGACAGAGGCTGATTATAAAAATCTGATGGAAATCCTGGTTCTTAATGCCGACAGCCTTTGTAAAGAGATGATCTTCAAAAACGGAAGTGTTGAAATAGGGGCAGGAAAGACCTACTCCGTCAAAGCGGAGAAAAACATCAATGCGGATTGGAAGAAGGTGGTATTCTGCTTCAGGTACAGAAATGATGGACACATATTGGAAGAAATATATTCAGATGTCTATACCGTCAAACCTGTTATAAGCGCATATATGAAAGACGGTACGGAGGTGCGATATGATGACTGCGAGGTCTTTGTGACCCCTGAGGATGCCAGTTTCGTTATGGTTCAGAATACAGGGGTGAAGCAGGTGAAGCCTAATGCAAACCCCAATACCGTGTATTATGCGGATATGCCGCAACCGGCTGGTCTTGACAATTGTCTGGTGGTTGACGGTTCAGGGACAGCGAAAAGTACGTTGTTCTTTAACACGGATAGTGAGGCGTTCTACACACAGGGCATCATGCCACACATCAGCACATACGTAGGCCTACAGCATACCTTTAAGGCAGACGAAACCAACTGCTGGCTTTCTTTGGCTTTCCCTTATGATAACTTTTTCGGAGATGTTGTGACGGATGTAGCTACAGGAGAAGATGTGAGCCAGAAGATAAAGTGCTACTCCCCATGCGATAATGAGGAGAACTATGGTTTGTCCAAAGGAGAGTTGCACGTAAAATCCGTGGACAGTCGCGAGGGCTTCTGTCTCTTGCGTGTCGATCCGTCGTTGGCTGGCAGAACCGTAAGGTTTTCTGAAGGAACCTTTAACAACATTCTGGTGCAGGTGGGCGGATTACCCAACATGACTGTATTCAACAACTATCGCCGCCAGAGTAAAGAGAATGTCTATGTTTTAGAAGGTGACCGCTTTGTGCTGAAGCAAAGTTGTGAGGTTCCGCCATTCAAGCAGTATATGCAACCTGATGCTGGGGCAGAGAACCTTCCTGCCTCTCTCACCATCGTTGATGTAGATAACACTACCGGTATAGATGAGGTAAATAGCCGCGAAACAGATAAAGCGGAAGTCTATTACGACCTGCAAGGCCGGCGTCTGCACGGCAAGCCCCAGAGAGGACTATATATAAAGAAAGGTGGGAAAACTACGGTTCAATAGCTTTACGTAAACTATGTCCGAAGTATAAAAAATGTTATTATTTCGTCTGTTATAAAAAAAAGATGTATCTTTGCACGTAAATTTGCAAATACAAAGCACAATAACATATAAGAACTTAAAGCATATCATAGTATGGAAAAGCTAGATTGGGGTAACCTTGGCTTCGGTTACCGTAAGACTAATTACAATGTTCGTTGCTATTATCGTAACGGCAAATGGGGTGAGATAGAGGTGTCTTCTGAGGAGACAATCCCCATGCACATGGCGGCTACGTGTCTGCACTACGGCCAGGAGGCGTTTGAGGGCCTGAAAGCCTATCGTTGTCCTGACGGAAAGGTGCGTGTGTTCCGTTCTGATGAGAACGCGGCTCGCCTGCAGTCAACATGCCGTGGAATTCTGATGCCTGAGCTGCCCACAGAGCGCTTCAACGAAATGGTGGACAAGGTGGTGCGTCTCAACCAGGAGTTCATACCCCCATACGAGAGCGGTGCCACGCTATATATTCGTCCCTTGCTGATAGGTATCTCACCTCAGGTGGGTGTGCATCCTGCTTCTGAATACATCTTCCTGATCTTCGTTACCCCAGTAGGCCCATACTTCAAGGGAGGTTTCTCTACCAATCCTTACGTTATCATTCGCGAGCATGACCGTTCGGCTCCGCTCGGTACAGGTATATATAAGGTAGGTGGTAACTATGCTGCCTCTATGCAGGCCAACAAGAAGGCTCATGACTTGGGTTACGCCTGCGAGTTCTACCTGGATGCAAAGGAGAAGAAGTACATCGACGAGTGTGGCGCAGCCAACTTCTTCGGTATAAAGAACAACACATACGTCACTCCGAAGTCAACCTCCATCCTGCCCTCAATCACCAACAAGTCTCTGATGCAGCTGGCTGAGGATTTAGGTCTTAACGTAGAGCGTCGCCAGATACCAGAAGAAGAGCTGTCAACCTTTGAGGAAGCCGGTGCATGTGGTACCGCTGCAGTTATCTCGCCAATATCCAGAATTGATGATTTGGAAACCGGCAAGTCGTATGTCTTTGGTGATAAGCCAGGTCCGGTATCAGAGAAGCTCTATACCAAGCTGCGCAACATACAGTATGGCATAGAGCCCGATATCCACAACTGGACAAGAGTCGTAATTGACTAAATGGGAAAAGGAAAGCTGGCAAAGTTTGCCGATATGGAACGCTATGAGAATGTGTTCCAATATCCATACAGCGTGATCGACAATGTTCCTTTCGACATGAAGGGACATTGGCGATTGCGTTATTTTATGAATGATAACCCAATAATCCTCGAGTTAGGATGTGGAAAGGGTGAATACACGGTACAGTTGGCAGAGATGTTCCCCGATGTAAACTTCATCGGCGTTGACATCAAGGGAGCAAGGATGTGGACAGGTGCTACGGAGGCTCTGCAGAAAGGACTGAAAAATGTAGCCTTCCTGCGTACCTCAATAGAGATAATCGACCGTTTCTTTGACCAGGATGAGGTGCAGGAGATATGGCTCACCTTCTCTGACCCGCAGATGAAGAACCCGCGTAAGCGACTCACTTCCACCTATTTCCTTGAGCGTTACAGGCGCTTCCTTGTGGATGGAGGGCTCATACATCTCAAGACCGACTCCAATTTCCTCTTCACCTACACCTCGTATGTAGTGGAAGGCAACCAGCTGCCCCTGCTCTTCAAGACACGTGACCTCTATTCACCGTCAACCGTAAGCAGCTTAGACGAGATGACAAAGAACATCCTGTCCATACGCACCTACTATGAGTCGATGTGGATAGAGCGAGGCATAGCGATAAAATACATGAAGTTCCAGTTGCCCAGAGCCTGTGAGCTGATTGAGCCTAACGTGGAGATTGAACTGGATGACTATCGTTCCTATCATCGTGACAAACGCTCAACAAAAGACAAAGCAGTTTAATTCAGTATTTTCAACCCCAAACGAAGCGTCTAAAAATACCTGCCTGTAATCTTTCTCTCCTCCTAGGGGGAGAAATGCCCTTCGGGCAGAGAGGGGGCTTTTAATTCGTCCATTTGCTTCCTAAGAAATCACATAAAGCTGATATAGAGCGACGACGTCCGTTGATACTCGTCGCATCTTTTTGTTGCGTAACATTGCTATTCGTGGCGGTGTTATTCATTCCTTTTCGCAGCATATCTAGCCTGATAGAAGATTCGTTTGATGACTTCACGATGGACCTTGACCTGAAGGCCAACGAACAGGATGACATGATTGCTGCCGAACAACCAAAACAGGAGACGGTACAGGAAGAGTCAACAAAGCTGAATGTAGTTGACGAAACCACAGAACTACCCCCGGAAAACCTGGATGTAGCGAAGCAGGAAGAGGAGAGCGACTCTTTATCCCAGACAGAAGAGCAGCCGCCCATCAACCCCAACGAAGAGGACCCCGATCTGATGGCTATTGTGGAACAACTGCCGCAATACCCAGGTGGCATGAGCCAATTCGTCAAATGGCTCACGGAGACACTTGTCTATCCCGAGCAGGCCATGAAGCGCAAGATACAGGGGAAGGTAGTCATCAGCTTTATTGTAGAGAAAGACGGCACCCTTTCCAATCTCAAAGTTGCCCGTGGAGCACATAAATTGCTTGATGCCGAAGCCATGCGTGTGGCAAAGCTAATGCCCAAGTGGGAAGCCGGAAAAAACAAAGGAAAACCCTGCAAGACTCTCGTTAACCTGCCGATAGTCTTTCAGTTATAAAATATCATGAAGTAGCCAGAGGAATCTCACATTGCTTCACATGGATTTCTGTGCTTTTAGTATAATAGCAGCAATCCTGCGAAGCCAGCGTAGAGGAGCATTGTTATGGGGCTGATTTTTACGATTTTCACTCCTACCCATGTGGCGATGAATATGGCTATGCTGACGTAGAATTGCCAGGGGGAGGATGTGGGATTGCTGAAGTTGTCTTCGTTGCAGAGCAGCAGTACCGCAGCAAGCATCAGGCCTACCACAGCAGGTCTTAATCCTGAAAAGATATTCTCTACCATGCGGGAGTGCATGTAGTGCAAAAAGAGCTTGCTTATCGTGAGCATCAGTATGAAGCTTGGCAGCACAAGCGCCAATGTCGCTGTCAGGCTTCCAATGACTCCCATCGTCATGGAGCCTGTTGCAGCCTCTATTGTCTTGTATCCGCAATAGGTGGCACAGTTGATGCCTATAGGCCCAGGGGTCATCTGTGAGATGGCTACGATGTTAGTGAACTCGGCTGATGTCATCCAATGATGCTCCACCACTACGGCGTGCTGTATGAGCGACAACATTCCGTAGCCACCACCGAAACCGAAGAGGCCTATTATAAAAAAGGTATATGCAAGTGAAAGGTATATCATTGAATTAAAAGCTCCCCTCCAGCCCCCCCCTTGGGAAAGCCCCCCTCTGGCTCCCATCTTGGGAAAGCTCCCCTCTGGCTCCCCCCTTGGGGGAGGGACGTGAATGTGGGGAGTTAAGGGTTATGTTATTTTTGCATTAAGCGTTTTTTATCATCGTTGTATGTCGCAATTAAATTGCGACGCAATAGACGAAGGATTAATTATGAATTATTAATTATGAATTATTCATTATGAACTATTCATTATGAATTATGCATTATGCATTGTCCTCAGTCTTTCATCAGGCCATAGATGTATCCTCCGAGTCCTGCTACAAGTATGATGTATATGGGATTGACTCCCAGGGCATATATGAGCAACGCTGATACTATCGGTATCCAGCAGTTGAAGAGAGAGATGTGTGCCTCTCGTGCCATGTTCCATGTTGGAATGGCTATGAGGGCTACTACAGCGGGACGCAGGCCTGCGAAGATGGCGCTGAACCACCCCACGTTCTCTGCTCCCCTGACAAACATTGCAATGAGCAGGATGATTACGAGCGAGGGTAGGGCAGTGCCCAAGGTGGCGCAGATGGCTCCGCGAGTGCCGCTGACTTTGTTGCCTACGAAGATGGAGATGTTTATTGCAAACACTCCCGGGCATGACTGTGCTATGGCTACGAGGTCAAGAAACTGCTCACGTTCTATCCACTTTCGACGCTCCACTACATCACGCTCTATGAGCGGCAACATGGCATAGCCTCCACCGATGGTGAAGAGGCCTATGCGCAGGAATGTAGTGAACAGTTCTAACATATCTTGCCGTCGATGATGTGAATGGTGCGATCTGTGATAGAGGCAAGTTCCTCATCGTGGGTGACGATGACGAATGTCTGGCCATACTTCTCTCTCAGGGCAAAGAAAAGCTGGTGCAACTCCTGTTTGTTCTTTGTGTCGAGCGAGCCAGACGGTTCATCGGCAAAGACTACTGCTGGGTTGTTGATGAGAGCTCTCGCTACGGCTATGCGCTGCTTTTCGCCGCCTGACAGCTCTGCGGGCTTATGTTTGGCACGCTCTGAGAGATTCAGAAACTCCAGCAACTCCTTGCAACGCTGCTGTGCTTCGCTCTTCTTTATGCCGCCTATCAGCGCGGGGAGCATGATGTTCTCTTCTGCGGTAAATTCGGGCAACAGCTGGTGGAACTGGAAGACGAAGCCTATGTGCTTGTTGCGGAAGTCAGACAGCTTGTTTCTTGACAGTTTTGTAACATCGGTACCGTTGATTTCTACCGTTCCCGAGTCAGCTTTGTCCAGAGTTCCCATGATCTGCAGGAGCGTTGTCTTTCCGGCTCCGCTGGGGCCTACGATGCTCACCACTTCGCCGTCACCTATCTCGAGGTCTATGCCTTTGAGCACCTGAAGGTGCCCGAATGACTTGGTTATGTCTGTAATTTTAATCATCGTTGTATGTCGCAATTAAATTGCGACGCAATATACAAAGGATATTTTTGCATTCTGCATTATGAATTTTGCATTTTGCATTATTAATTATTTTAAATTCCTGCAAGAGTGATGGTGTAAACATAGATTACAGCTGCGGGGAGAGCCATCAGGGATGAGTCAAACCTGTCGAGCATTCCTCCGTGGCCGGGGAGCACTTTCCCGCTGTCTTTGATGCCCAGGGTGCGTTTGAAGAGGCTCTCTACGAGGTCTCCCCATGTGCCAAAGAATACCACCGTGAGGCCTAATCCCATCCATTCGGGGGTGCTCAGGGCTGTGTCAGTATAGGTCAGGCCCATGTTGACGAGCCAATGTGAATGGTCTATCATGGCTATGAGTGCTGCCACGATGAGTACCAGGACGCCGCCACCTATGCTGCCTTCCCAGGTCTTGCCCGGAGAGATGCGCGGAAACAGCTTGTGGCGTCCTATCATTGAGCCTGTGAGATAGGCTCCGGTATCATTCATCCAAAGGAAGATGAAGATGCTCATTGGCAGAAGCATGTTGTAAACTATGTCTCCCGTTGTTATCACAGTACGGAAAGCCAGCACGTTGATGCATGCAAGGGGTAGGGCAACGTACATCTGCGACATCATGGAGTAAGCCCAATCGTTCAGAGGGTTCTTGCTATTGGTATATAGCTCGCTGATAAACAGATAGACAATCGTGAGGAGATAAGGTATGAATACAGATGCATTCACAATGCCCCAGCAGTAGCCCGCTATGGCGATGAAGAGGAACACTCCGCTGGCGGTACAGATGAAACGGTTTGTGTTTACGTCTTCCCTGGCGTTCACAAGTCCGGTAAACTCCCATATTGTCATCCCCGTGATGAGGGTGAACAGCAGCACCATTGCCAATGGTCGCAGAAAGCACGTCAGCATGACGGCAACAAACAGGATTCCTGTTATGGATCTTACAATAAACGTATTCAAAGCAAAATGTATGATTTAAAGTACCCTTATGACTTGCTCCCTTAGGGGAGAGAAAGGTCAATTATGAATTTATACTTGCTGTATGTCGCAATTAAATTGCGACGCAATAGACAAAGTGATTAAAGCGTTCTTGCTCTGCTTTGCTGACTCGCTGTATGTCGCAATTAAATTGCGACGCAATAGACAAAGTGATTAAGCATTGAACTTTGAGCGTTAAGTGTTTGAGCGTTAATTCAGTATTTCCTCTGACCTTGAGGTGCTGAGGCGTTTGCCGAAAATCTTCTCCACGTCTTCGGCAAAGATTACCTCCCTCTGTATCAGCAGTTCTGCAAGGGCGTTGTGTCCTTCCTTGTGCTCCTCCAGCAGGCTCTTGGCGCGCTGATACTGCTCGTTGACCAGTTTCAGCGTCTCTTCGTCTATGAGTTTTGCTGTCTCATCAGAATAAGGCTTAGAGAAAGAGTACTCATTATTGTCATAGAAGCAGATATTAGGCAGTTTCTCGCTCATGCCATAGAATGCTATCATCGACTGTGCCATCTTCGTTGCTCGCTCCAGGTCGTTCATGGCGCCTGTGGAGATATGTCCGGTGAAGAGTTCCTCTGCTGCTCTGCCGCCCATCAGCGAGCACATCTCGTCCAGCAGCTGCTCCTTTGTGGTCAGTTGTCTCTCTTCTGGCAGATACCACGCTGCACCCAGTGCCCGTCCACGCGGCACGATGCTCACCTTTATCAGAGGGTTAGCATACTGACAGAACCACGAGCAAGTGGCGTGACCGGCCTCATGCAGGGCTATGGCGCGCTTTTCTTCTGCCGTCATCACCTTTGTCTTTTTCTCCAATCCACCGATGATACGATCTACCGCGTCAAGGAAGTCCTGTTTCGTTACCACCTTTGAGTCGTGACGTGCGGCAATGAGTGCTGCCTCGTTGCACACGTTAGCGATGTCGGCGCCCGAGAAGCCCGGTGTCTGTCGTGCCAGCAGGTCGATGTCAACGCTCGTATCTACCTTGATGGGGCGCAGATGCACCTGGAATATCTCCTTGCGCTCAGGCAGGTCAGGCAAATCTACATGTATCTCTCTGTCGAAGCGTCCTGCGCGCAGCAACGCCTTGTCAAGCATATCCACACGGTTGGTGGCTGCGAGGATTATCACTCCTGAGTTGGTGCCAAATCCGTCCATCTCCGTCAGCAGGGCGTTAAGGGTGTTCTCCCTCTCGTCGTTGCCGCCATATCCGGGATTTTTGCTGCGAGCACGTCCTATGGCGTCGATTTCATCGATAAAGATGATGCTTGGGGCTTTCTCTTTTGCTTTAGCAAAGGTGTCGCGCACGCGTGACGCGCCTACGCCCACGAACATCTCTACAAAGTCTGATCCTGACATAGAGAAGAATGGCACATCCGCCTCGCCTGCTACGGCCTTTGCCAGCAGGGTCTTACCCGTTCCGGGAGGTCCTACGAGCAGAGCACCCTTGGGTATCTTGCCGCCCAGCTCGGTGTATTTCTGCGGGTTCTTCAGAAACTCCACAATCTCCTGCACCTCCTGCTTGGCACCCACCTGTCCGGCTACGTCCTTAAACGTAATGCCCAGGCTCTCACCCTTTTCATACATGCGTGCCTTTGTGCGCCCTACGTTGAAGATGCCTCCACCGGCACCTCCGCTGAAGCGTCCCATCAGCAGGAACCACAGGAATACCAGCAGCGCAAGCGGAGCAATGTTCAGCAGCAGGTCCATGAAGCCGTTTCGCGTGGTCGTCTCATACTCCAGCTGGCCCTTGAATATCCCTTCTGCCTGCTTTGCGGTAATGTATGTCTCTACCTGGTCAATGCTTCCGTAGGTCACCTCCACATAGGGGTCGTCTCCGGCATCCTTCTTTGACTGGTGAAACACATCGCGGATGTACTGCGAATAGACATACATCTTAAGTTTGCCCTCAGTCTTGTTTACCACTACTTTCGATGCGTACCCCTTGTTCACATACACCTTGAAATTGGAGTACGAAGCGCGATGTGACGCAGAGCTTTGCGAGATGGTGCTGTCTGTGTCGCTGAAGAATATCACCGCCAGTACCACAAAGATGAGGATATACACCCAGTTCATGTTGAACCGGGGCATCTTGGGTGGCGGAGTGTTGTTTAATGAACTATTCTGCTGCATAATATTATGTACAATTTACAGATGTACAATGTACAATTTACAATGTACTATTTTATTTGCAATTTTCTATTCTATGTCTTCAATTTCTGTTACTTTCGCATCACCCCACAGCGACTCGAGGTCATAAAAGTCTCTTGCCTCTGGCAGGAAGATATGAACGATTATGTCGGCATAATCCATTGCTACCCAGATACAATTTTCCGTTCCTGCTGTTCTGACAGTCTTCTCCTTCAGGTCTTTCAGCATAGTCTCTTCCACGGAATCCACGATAGCTGAAACCTGTGAAGGCGAACCACCCTCACACACTACGAAGGCTTGGGCTATCACGCCCTCCATGCCCTCCATGTCTATAACTTTTATGTTACGGCCTTTCTTCTCTTGAATACCTTTTATGGCGGCATCTACCAGTGTTTGTACGTCTTTTGTCATAATTGGTTGCAAAGTTACGATTAAGTTTTGAGATATGCAAGAAATCAAATTGAAAATTTATGACACATGGCTCTCACAAGCGCGCCCTAAAGGGCGTTTCCCTCTTGCGAAATGTCAAGCAGATGAGGTCGTTTTTCCCCTGTTGATGAGGTAAAAACCTAGAAAAAACCAATATGCAATACGGCCATTTTTGCCGATGAAACCGTGCTTTTTTGCATTGTTAAAGCATTTGGGAAACATGTGCTTCTCTTTACATTTCTACATTGCAGACAACTGACTTGTCAAGTGGTCATTTTGGTCAAGGTCATTTTGGTCATTTTCGATTTCGGAAGTGGTCATTTTGCTCACTATAATAATAAAAATATTTATTTTTATTATTATAGTGGTTGATTTTGACTTTCCGTTTTCGATTTTGACAAATGACCAAAATGACCAAAATGACCACATTGTCATCATCGTTTGTCACCATTGAAAAAATGTTTGAAAATAATTGCCAAAGTATTCGTAAACCGCAAGTGGATAGTTGTAACTTTGCAGCATGAAAAAATCCTCCGCCGATACATGCCCCAGTTTCACCCCCTCCCGCGCCCCCAACAGGGAAGATAAGTAACTTAACGCAAGGAGATAAGTAACTTAACGCAAGGAGATGAGCAACTTAACGCAAGGAGATAAGTAACTTAACTCATGCGCCAATGTAAAATGCAAGCACTTTTTCTTGTGTATCTCAAAACTTAATCGTACCTTTGCACGCGAATTAGAAAAAAATAGAAGAATTTATGATAAGCAATATCGAGACTGTCCTCCCGGATACTGTTGAAAAGCTGTCGGCACCTGAGAATCTCGCAGGGTTGTCGCACCAGGTGAAAGAGAGTGTGCCTCTGCCCTCAAGCGATGCACTGAAAGAGATGATGGAGATAGTGCGCGGCATTCTGTTTCCCGGATTCTTCGGGCGCAACAAGGTGAGAAAGGAAACGCTGAAGTACCGCATAGGTGTAGAGACAGAGAGTTTCTTTCGCATACTGAAGAAACAGGTCGTAGCGGGCTTATGCTACGAGGGTTGTCACCCCGCTACCGATGAGATACGCCAGAAGTCCATAGAAATCTCAGAGGCCATAGTGAGCAAATTGCCTGACATTCGCTGCCTGCTGAAGACAGACGTTGAGGCAGCCTTCAACGGTGACCCCGCTGCCACATCATTCAGCGAGATAATCTGCTGCTATCCCGTGATACGCACTTTGGTGAACTATCGTCTGGCTCATGAGCTGCATCTGCTCGGCGTGCCGCTTATCCCGAGAATGATTTCGGAGCTGGCCCATTCGGAGACGGGCATAGACATTCACCCCGCGGCAGAGATAGGTCATCATTTCACGATAGATCACGGCACGGGCGTAGTGATAGGCGCCACATGCATCATCGGCAACAATGTGAAGCTCTATCAGGGTGTTACGCTCGGGGCGCTTTCGTTCCCGCTGGATGAAAACGGTAACCCAATCAAGGGCATTCCCCGCCATCCTATCTTGGAGGATGATGTGATAGTATATAGCAACGCCACCATTCTGGGCCGCATCACCATTGGCAGGGGAAGCGTTATAGGAGCAAACAAGTGGGTTACGGAGAATGTAGCCCCAGGAAGTAAAATTTATAAAAATGTTAAGATCCTGAAGGGATTTGAAGATGGAACAGGAATTTGAAATGATAGCAAAGACCTTCATGGGTCTTGAGGATCTGTTGTGCGGCGAGTTGACCGCTCTGGGTGCAAAGGATGTTGTGAAGGGATGCCGCGTGGTATCGTTCCGCGGCGACAAGGAGATGATGTATCGCGCAAACTTCTCATTGCGCACCGCCATACGCATACTGAAGCCAATCAAGCGCTTCACGGCAGCATCGGCAGAAGAGGTGTATGATGCAATCAAAGAGATAAACTGGAGTGAGTATATCGGTGAGAATAAGACATTTACCGTTGATTCGGTAGTGTATAGCGAGACGTTCAGCAATTCGCGCTTCGTGACCTACAAGGTGAAGGACGCGATAGTCGATCAGTTCAGAGAGCGCACGGGCAAGCGTCCCGCAATCTCGGTGAGCGACCCGGACGTAAGGCTGAATATCCACATACACAATGAGGACGCCACCGTATCGCTTGACTCCAGCGGCGACTCCCTTCACCGTCGCGGCTACAGACAGGAGCAGGTAGAGGCTCCGCTCAACGAGGTGCTGGCAGCCGGAATGATCATGATGACCGGATGGCAGGGAGAGTGCGACTTCTATGACCCCATGTGCGGCTCGGGCACTATACCCATTGAGGCGGCGATGATAGCAAGGAATATCGCTCCGGGAGTATTCAGAAAACAGTATGCCTTTGAGAAATGGGCCGACTATGACAGCGAACTCTTTGACGAGATATACAACGATGACTCGCAGGAGAGGGAGTTCACCCACCACATCTACGGATATGACATAGACTTCAAGGCCGTCAATATGGCTAAGAACAATGTGAAGGCTGCGGGATTATCCAACGATATCACCATAGAGCAGAAGGACTTCAGGGACTTCCAGAGCATAGAAGGGCGCGCCGTGATGGTGACCAACCCGCCTTACGGGGAGCGTATCTCAACGTCAAACCTGATGGAGACCTACAGAATGATAGGCGAGCGCCTGAAGCATGCCTTCCTGGGAGGCGAGGCCTGGGTGCTGTCATACAGGGAAGAGTGTTTCCAGCAGATAGGACTGAAGCCCTCGCTGAAGGTGCCTCTGTACAACGGCTCGCTGGAGTGTGAGTACAGGAAATATGCCATCTTTGACGGAAAGCTCAAAGAATATCGTCAGGAGGGCGGCATAGTAAAGACAGAGGAAGAGAAGCAGAAGATGGCCGAGAAGCGCCGCTCATGGCAGAAGCGTGACTATGAGAAGAGAAAGGAAGAGAATGAAAGCAACGAGGAAGCCGACATTCTGGGATTCCGCTTCAGAAGCCTGGAGAAGAGAGACGGAGACCGCTTCAGGAGAAAGTCCTTTGATGACAGAGACTCCTTTGATGACAGAAAGCCCTTCGGGGACAGAAAACCGTTCAGGGGCGACAGAACTTTTAATAGTGACAGGCCATTCAAGGGCGACCGTTCATTCAATGGTGACAGGCCGTTCAAGGGCGACCGTTCATTCAATGGTGACAGGCCGTTCAAGGGCGACCGTTCATTCAATGGTGACAGGCCGTTCAAGGGCGGTAAGCCGTTCAAGGGTGACGGACAGTTCAAAGGAGGCAGGCCCTTCAAGGGCGGCAAGCCGTTCAGGGGTGATAAGTAGATAAATGGAGGTGATGAGGCAGAAGGTACTCTTCATACTGTTAGGTGTGCTTCTATCGCATTTCGTAATGGCAGAGAAACGTTTATTCACGCTTGAGGACCTGATAAGGGGCGGCAACAGTTACGACGAGATGTCGCCGGAGTCGCGCTCCTATTGGTGGGACGGCGAAACGCTCGTTGATGCTGCCGAGAGGACACGCGCCCAGGAATACCCTATGGTATATACGCTAGAATATGACGTGTATGTAAAGACCTCAGAGGAAGCGGAGCCCCTGCGCGTCACCAACGACGGTTCGCGGCTGCTGGTATATGGCGAATCCGTACATCGCAATGAGTTCGGCATCAGCACGGGCATCTTCCTGGCTCCACAAAAGGACAAGGTGGCGTTCTACAGAATGGATCAGTCGATGGTGGAGCGTGACGATGCCTATCCTATGGCGGGAACACGCAGCCATGAGGTGACTATCGGGGTGTATGACATAGAGAAAGCCACGACCACGTATCTCAAGACCGGCGAGCCGCGAGACAGATACTTCACCAACCTGGCGTGGAACCCGGACGGGACGCTGCTCTATGTGATAGAGCTGAACAGGGAGCAGACGGATTCCTATCTGGCTGTCTATGATGTGAATTGCGGCGAATGCGTGCAGAGGCTCTATCCTGAGCACGATGACAAATACACGGAGCCGCAGCACCCGATAGAGTTTCTGCCTTGGGACAAGACGCGCTTCCTGATGTGGAGCCGCCGCGATGGATTCATGCACCTATACCTCTGCTCCACAGACGGCAAAGAGCTCAGACAGCTGACCAAAGGAGAGTGGGAGGTGATGAGAGTACTCGGCTTCTGCAAGGAGAAGAAGAGCGTCATCCTTGAGGGCAACATGGTGTCGCCCATACAGCGAAATATCGTCAGCGTTGACATTGCCACAGGCGAGTGCACACCTTTGGACAACGGAAAAGGCTGGCACACGGGAATGCTGAATGCCGGGGGCACGATGCTGCTCGACGAATGGAGCGAGCCGGAGGTGCCGCATGTGTATGCCACGCTGAACCTGCTGACGGGGGAGCGTCAGGAAGTGCTGAGAAGCAAGGACCCGTGGGCAGAGTATGAGAAGCCCATCTTCAGACACGGCACGATAAAGGCTGCTGATGACAGCACGGAGCTGCACTATCGCATGGTGATGCCGGCAAAGATGAGACGGGGAGAGAAGCTGCCCGTAGTGCTCTATGTCTATGGCGGCCCGCACGTTCACAACATCGATGCCTCGTGGCAATGGAACTCACGCAGGTGGGAGACCTACATGGCGCAGAAGGGCTATGTGGTGTTCGTGCTCGACAACAGAGGCTCGGAGAACAGAGGCAGGGAGTTTGAGCAAGTGACCCATCACAGGTTGGGGCAGGAAGAGATGCGCGACCAGATGCGAGGAATAGAGTTCCTCTCCACGCTGCCCTTTACAGACATGAAGAGGGTAGGGGTGTTCGGATGGAGCTTTGGCGGGTTCATGACGCTCTCGCTCCTGACAAACTATCCCGATGTCTTCAAGTGTGGCGTAGCTGGAGGTCCTGTGACTGACTGGAAATGGTACGAGGTGATGTATGGAGAGCGCTACATGGGCACCCCTCAGAATAATCCGGAGGGATATGCGCTGACCTCGCTGCCCGGCAAGGCAAAGAACCTGAACGCGCCGCTGCAGATCATAATAGGAATGAAGGACGATGTGGTGCTGCCGCTACATGCCCTCAGCTTCCTGGATGAGTGCATCAAAGCGGGAAAGCAGCCTGATTTCTTCGTATATCCTGAGGCCAAGCACAACGTAAGCGGGCACGATGCGGTGCACCTGTATGACAGAATAACCCGATTCTTTGAACAATATAATAGGTAATTCCGATTCATTGAACAATATAATAAATAAGGTGTAATAGAATGAACATACTACTGTTAGGCTCTGGTGGCCGTGAGCATGCTCTTGCATGGAAGATTTCGCAAAGCGAAAAGTGTGACACCCTGTTTATCGCTCCTGGTAATGCCGGAACGGACGGCGTTGGCGGTAAGGGAAAGAATGTGGCAATCAAGGCTGATGACTTTGAGGCCATAAAGCAGTTTGTCGTTGACAATGATGTGAAGATGGTCGTAGTAGGTCCTGAAGACCCTCTGGTGAAGGGCATCTATGACGATCTCAGCGCAGACGCCCGTACTAAGGATATCCCCGTGATAGGTCCGTCAAAGTACGGAGCACAGATGGAGGGCAGCAAGGACTTCGCTAAGGCCTTCATGATGCGCCACAATATCCCTACAGCAGCATACAACACCTTTGACGGTGAGCACCTGGAAGAGGGATTGAAGTTTCTTGAGACCCTGCAGGCACCATACGTGCTGAAGGCTGACGGCCTCTGTGCCGGAAAGGGAGTGCTGATACTCAATACCCTGGAAGAGGCGAAGAAAGAGCTGGGCGAGATGCTGGGCGGTATGTTCGGCACAGCCTCCTCGCGCGTGGTGATAGAGGAATTTCTGTCGGGCATAGAGTGCTCTGTCTTTGTGCTGACCGACGGTAAGAACTACAAGATACTGCCTGAGGCAAAGGACTATAAGCGCATCGGAGAGGGTGACACAGGCCTGAATACCGGAGGTATGGGAAGTGTGACTCCTGTTCCTTTTGCCACAAAGGAATGGATGCAGAAAGTGGAGGAGCGCATAATAAAGCCGACCGTCGAGGGTTTGGCAGAGGAGAATATCTGCTACAAGGGCTTCATCTTCTTCGGATTGATAAATGTTGCCGGCGAGCCTAAGGTCATAGAGTATAACTGTCGCATGGGAGACCCTGAGACAGAGAGCGTTATGCTTAGGCTGAAGAGCGACCTTGTTGACCTTCTGGAGGGTGTTGCGGCAGGCGATTTGGACAAGCGCAGCATAGAGTTTGACGAGCGTTCGGCTGTCTGCGTGATGCTTGTCAGCGGCGGTTATCCCCAGGAATACAAGAAAGGCTTCCCCATCAGCGGCATAGACGAGGTAGAGGGCAGCATCGTGTTCCATTCTGGTACGGCGTTGAAGGACGGTCAGGTTGTTACGGCAGGAGGTCGCGTGATAAGCGTCGTATCCTATGGTAAGGACAAGGAAGAGGCTCTGCGTAAGTCTTTCACCGAAGCAGAGAAGATAAAGTACGAGGGACGATATTTCCGCAGGGACATAGGCAGGGATCTCCTGGAGAATTAATAATGCATAATGCAAAATTCATAATGAATAATGCATAATGCAAAATTCATAAAATCCGAAACCGATGCTTGATACGCTGATAGAATGCGGGCCGTTGGGGATGTTTATTGCTGCATTTCTTGCAGGCAGTTTCCTGCCCTTTTCGTCAGAGGCGGTGATGCTGGCTCTGATGGCTGTGGGCATAAATCCGTGGGAGCTGATAATCTACGGTACCGCAGGCAATGTGCTCGGCTCGGGATTCAATTACTGCGTAGGTCGCATGGGCAAAGAGGAATGGTTTGAGAAATACCTCCACGTGAGCCCTGAGTCGATGGACAAAGCGAGGCGCTTCGTTCGAGGAAGGGGTGCCTACATGGGGTTCTTCGCATTCATACCGTTGTTAGGCTCGGCCATAACAATCCTGCTAGGACTCATGAAAGCCAATCCCACCATCACGTTTATCTCTATCACAGTAGGAAAGGTGACAAGATATATCGTACTGATATACGGAGCATATCTGATTGAGTATATAGTGAAACTAATAGTACAAGTAATATAACAACATGAAAAAGTATCGTATCGTAGATAATACGCTCGGTTGGCTGGCGTTTCTGGTGGCTGCCTTCGTGTATTGCTCTACCATTGAGCCTACGGCATCCTTCTGGGATTGTCCGGAGTTTATTACCACAGGCTATCTGCTCGAAGTGGGTCACCCGCCTGGCGCACCTTTCTTCATGCTGACAGCCAATCTCTTCACACATTTTGCCAGCGATGCCACACAGGTGGCAAGGTGGGTCAACACTATGTCGGCACTCCTTTCCGCAGGGTGTATTCTGTTCCTCTTCTGGAGCATCACGCACTTGGTGCGCCGATTGCTCATCAACGATTGGAGCGAGCTCACGACAGGCAAGATGATAGCTATCGAGGCTTCTGGATTGGTGGGAGCCCTGATATATACCTTCTCCGATACGTTCTGGTTCTCAGCCGTAGAGGGTGAGGTGTATGCCTATTCCTCATTCTTCACAGCCGTAGTATTCTGGCTGATACTGAAGTGGGAAGATAATGCTGACGAACCCAATGCTGACCGTTGGCTGATACTGATAGCCTATATGACGGGCCTCTCCATCGGTGTGCACCTGCTGAACCTCTTGTGCATCCCCGCCATCGTGCTGGTATATTATTATAAGAGGTATCCTGATGCAGACCTGAAGGGCTCGCTTGTGGCTCTCTTCATCTCGGCTCTTATCGTGGCTGCTGTGCTTTACGGCGTCGTTCCGGGCATCATCACCGTGGGAGGATGGTTCGAGCTGTTCTTCGTGAACACCCTGGGAATGCCGTTCAATACCGGCACCATCATTTACCTCATCGTCCTCGTGGGCGTTGTGGTATGGGCTATATGGGAGACCTATCAGGTGGCAAAGGCTGATGGCGCAAAGGGAGACTCCTCACTTCGCGGCAACATCTCTTTCGCTCTGGCCATCGCTATGCTCGGCATACCGTTCTACGGATACGGATGGAGTGCTGTGATTGTTGGTGTTATTCTCCTGGCTCTCCTGTGGCTCGCTCTGAACTTCAAGAGGAAAGGCGTTGCAGTAATAACCAACCGCATCAAGAACGTAACCCTCTGCTGCATGCTGATGCTGATGATCGGTTACTCCACATATGCGCTCATCGTGGTGCGCAGCTCCGCTAACCCGCCAATGGATCAGAACTCGCCTGAGGATATCTTCACGCTCGGCAACTATCTGTCACGCGACCAGTACGGAGACCGTCCCCTGCTCTATGGTCAGGTATATACCTCACAGGTGGCGCTTGACGTTCAGGGCAACATGTGCATACCGCGCATGAAAAAGGGTGCGCCGATATATCAGAAGGTGGAGAAGAAGTCTGCTGATGAGAAGGACCGCTATTTCGTGGTTCGCACAAAGGACTCTTACGAGTATGCGCAGAATGCCTTCTTCCCCCGTATGTATGACAGCGGCCACACACAGGCTTATGAGGACTGGATGGGCGACATCAGCGGCTACACGGTTGACTATGACCGCTGCGGACAGCCCATGCAGGTGAAGGTGCCTTCGATATTCGAGGAGATACGCTTCTTCCTGTCCTATCAATGTAACTTCATGTACTGGCGTTACTTCATGTGGAACTTTGCAGGAAGGCAGAATGACATACAGGGTAACGGCGAACTGGAGCACGGCAACTGGATTACGGGTATTTCGTTTATAGACGATATGCTCGTAGGCGACCAGAGCAAACTGCCGAAGGAGCTGCGTGAGAACAAGGGACACAACGTGTTCTACTGCATGCCGCTGCTGCTGGGTCTGCTGGGCCTCTTCTGGCAGGCATACAAGGGCAAGCGGGGCATACAGCAGTTCTGGGTAGTCTTCTTCCTGTTCTTCATGACGGGACTTGCCATAGTGCTCTATCTGAACCAAACCCCGATGCAGCCGCGTGAGCGTGATTACGCATACGCCGGCTCATTCTATGCCTTCTCCATCTGGTGCGGTATGGGTGTTGTCGCACTCATCGACTGGCTCTCAAGGCTGATGAAGAAGGAGAGCATCGCCGTAGCGTGCATCATATCAATAGCCGCGCTCCTTGTGCCCATACAAATGGCGAGTCAGACATGGGACGATCACGACCGCTCGGGAAGATATACTTGCCGCGACTTCGGACAGAACTACCTCAGCTCTCTCCAGGAGGGGGCATATCCTATCATCTTCACCAACGGTGATAATGACACCTTCCCTCTGTGGTATAATCAGGATGTGGAGCAGTTCCGAACAGATGCAAGAGTATGTAACCTCTCTTATCTGCAGACCGACTGGTACATCGACCAGATGATACGTCCGGCTTGGAAGTCACCGTCGCTGCCTATCACGTGGCCACGATTGGATTACTGTTCCGGTACTAACGAGTATGTGTCCGTAGAACCAGGGTTTAAGGAGCAGATACTGCAGTACTTCCGTGAGGATCCTGAGGCTGCTGCGAAGGAATTTGGCGAAGATCCGTTTGAGATAAAGAATGTCCTGGCTCGCTGGGTACGTGGTAACAAGGACAACGACGAGATGCACGTGATACCTACTGACACCCTCTATCTGAACATAGACAAGGAGGCAGTCCTCAAGAGCGGTATGATGATACCTCGCGACAGTATGGGCAACGCGCAGATTCCTGACCGTATGGTAATCTCTCTTGCCGGCAAGCGCGCCCTGTATAAGGGTGACCTGATGCTGCTCGAGATGTTGGCACAGCACAACTGGACACGTCCGCTCTATGTGGCGCTGACCGTAGGTGCAGACAACTACATGAACCTCGGTGAGAACTTCATTCAGGAGGGTCTCGTGAACCGCATCACGCCGTTCCACACCAACGACTCCAACAACTTTGATACGGAGAAGACCTATGACATGATGATGAACAAGTTCAAGTACGGCGGTCTTGAAAAGCCCGGCCTGTATCTTGACGATACCGTCACACGCATGTGTGCTACGCACCGTCGCCTCTTCGGTACGCTCATCACAAAGCTGCTGGAGGAGGGTAAGAACGATAAGGCTCGCAAGGCATTGGAATATGCAGAGAAGGTATTGCCGGAATATAACCTGCCAGTCAGCTACCTGTTTGGCGGCGGAGATTTCGCATACGCTCACTATAAGCTGGGTAATGCTGAGAAAGGCCGCAAGAGCGTTACTGCAATGTGGGATACCTGTCAGGAGTATCTCCGTTGGTATCTCTCGCTCAACCAGCATCGCTTCATGCTCTCTCAGCGCGAGTGCATGCAACAGCTCTACATCATGCAGCGCTTGCTGGAGATTGCTGAGACATTTGACAAGCCTTTGGTAGATAAGCTCTATCCGACATTGAGCGCCCTGATGACCGCTTATGAAGACAGAGGCGGCTCTTATCCCTCTAATCTATGATTATTGAGCAACCATCCAAATGGCTCAGGTGGATATACCCGAGTGCCCTGTGGAGAATGGATCCCACAGAGCACTCGGTGTATCTCACCTTTGACGACGGCCCCATACCGGAGTCAACGCCCTTCATACTCGATACGCTGCGCGAACACGGGGTGAAGGCGACATTCTTCATGGTGGGAGAGAATGTGAAGAGATACCCGGAGCTGTATCAGCGAATAGTGGATGAGGGGCATAGTGTGGGCAACCATACATATAACCACATGGGCAGCCTCAGACATTATGTCGCAACCTATATGAAGAATGTGGACAAAGCCAACGAACTGATACATTCCAATCTTTTTCGTCCGCCTCATGGATGGATGTGGCTCGGAGCATATAACCTGTTGCGGAAAAAGTACAAGATAGTGATGTGGGATCTCGTAACGCGTGACTATTCCCATCTGCTCAATGCCTTTGACGTACTGAGAAACATTGTGCTCTATTCCCGCAACGGCTCTATCATCACCTTCCACGATTCGCTGAAGAGCATCGAGAAGCTCCATTACGCCCTCCCTGCCTCTATACGCTACCTGAAGGATCAGGGCTATGAGTTCAAAACACTATAGCTATGTACAATGTACAATTTACAATGTACAATGTGTGATGTACAATGTGTGATGTACAATGTGTGATGTACAATTTACAATGTACAATTTACAATGTACAATTTACAATGTACAATTTTAAGGTCTATAATGTACATTTGAAATGAAAAACTGATTTTTCACTCTTCACTTTTCACTCTTCACTTTTCACTTATGGAAGTCCTCCTACATAGCTGTTGCGCACCTTGTTCGGCTGCGATAATAGAGTGGATGCTCAATAATGAAGTCCGCCCTATAATATACTATTATAACCCAAACATCTTTCCGCAAGATGAGTATCTCATCCGCAAGAATGAGATTACCCGCTATGCCGAAAAGTTAGGGCTTACTATCATTGACGGTGACTATGACCATCAATCATGGAGGGATTATGTCACGGGCAATGTGCGTGACTGTTACGGCCTTGATGCCGCTTCTCAGCCGGAACGGGGCATGAGGTGCCTGGAGTGCTTCAAATTGAGGCTTCTCCATAGCGCTATGAAATGTAAAGAGCTGGGATTGCCGGTATTTACCACCACCTTGGCCTCTTCCCGTTGGAAGTCGCTTCCTCAGATTACGGAAGCGGGTGAGTGGGCCGCGTCACAGGTTGGAGGCGTCACCTTTGATGCCCGCAACTGGCGTAAGGGAGGCTTGCAGGAACGTCGCAACCAGCTCCTCAAAGAAAACAATTTCTATAACCAGCTTTACTGCGGGTGTGAGTTCAGCCAACACTCGTAGAGAGCCTGTAGTTCTACTGCTTGTGTGAGTTCAGCCAATCCTCGTAGAAGTATGGCCTCTCAAGCATCTGCTCCCCGTTGCGGTCTATGAACAGTTGTGTCGTAGAACCTGTGCAACACAATTCCCCATCTCGCTCACGGTAAATCTCATAACGGTAATCCAGACGTGCCCCGCGTTTGGGCACGTAGAACGTGTGTATCACAGCCACATCGTTCATCTCGAGTGGCTTCAGGCATTTCACGTGAATCTCATAAATTGGTGCCGTGATGCCCGTTTGCATCATCACCTCGTAGTCACAACCGGGGTAATGCCTGCCGAAACTCTCACGTCCGTCCTCAAAATACTTCACGTAGTTCCCGTGCCACACACGTGCCATAGGGTCCATCTCAGAGAACTTTACCGGTATGCGTACAATGTCTTCTATCTCTTTCAAGGGTTGTTCTGTTGCTTTTGTTGTGGTGTGCGTACCTCACAGAGGCACGCAACACTACACTTTTATATTACTATACTCCCTCGTCCCTTCCTTCTTCTATCCACAAAAAAACTCTCATCTCTCATCCCTTATCCCCTATCTCTCCTCCTAAGTCCCCCAAGGGGACGGTTTACTTAAACACCTTATCGTCCACAGGTGCTTTTAGCTTATAGTTAGAGAACTTATACTCTGTATAGTTGTTGCCCTTCTGGGTCATACGGATAGAGCGTAGCTCCTGAGCTCTGGTATCGATGGTGAGCACAAAGGATGAGAACATCATCTTCTTATCGCCTGCTTCGGGCTTGATTGTCAGCACCACGTTTGTTGCGCTATGCTGTATCTTCACGTCCTTATGCTTCGTGATGTCTGTCTCGCCTCCGGTGAAGATAGACTCCAGCACATCGTGGAACGTCTTGTATCTCACATCCTTCATGCTGTTTGTGCGTGCCTTCAGCGGACCTTTCTTCATCGTAAACGTCGCACCGTTCATCAGCAGGGCGTCTTTTCCGTTCTGTATCAGCACGCGTCCCGGATGCTTCACGTAGAGCATGCCACCGGTAGAGGTGCTCTTGCCGTTCTTGTATGTGATACGCGTAGCCGTAGCTGTCAGCGACGGAACATTCTTATACTTTGCTATAGACTTCAAGTACTCCGCATTCTGGGAAAATGCTGCAGCAAACGTAAAAACACTAATCAGTA
This sequence comes from Prevotella sp., assembly GCA_017478025.1. Lineage (GTDB taxonomy): Bacteria > Bacteroidota > Bacteroidia > Bacteroidales > Bacteroidaceae > Prevotella. Next base: position 36,844 of record JAFVGZ010000039.1, on the reverse strand, counting down.
AAAGTAAAACTCGTCTCATGTTGTTATGTCTTTTTTTTATTTTTTGATTTCGATAATTCGTTAATTTGTTAATTCGTTAATTCGTTAATTTGTTAATTTGTTAATTCGTTAATTTGTTAATTCGTTAATTTGTTAATTCGTTAATTTGTTAATTCGTTAATTTGTTAATTCGTCAATTTGTCCGACTGTCATTTTTGCCGTCATTGTCACCCCTTGCAGGCCGTGCACCATCAGGCTCTGACCGGTCAGCAGCAGGTTTTCTATCGGTGTCTTTGGTGTCAGCACAGTCATCATCGGCATATTGCAGTCCTTTCTCACTCCATACGCGGTTCCTTGTGGCGCGTGGTTATAGTCACGATACGTCAGCGGAGTGGAGCAATAGGTTTCTTCTATTGCATCAGACAAACCTGATAACTGTGTCTCTGCCAATAGGATACACGCCTCTGCCATACGTTTCTTCAGAGCCTTGTAATCATCTCCTCTATGTCCTACGGTGGTGTTCTGCCAGGGTTCGCAATCCTCCCATCTCATGGGTGTCAGCAGGTCTATCTGTCTCACGTACTCGCTCCCGTCTTCGGGTACTCTTGCGCTGACCAGCACTCCGCTACAGTCGCCTCGTTCGGGTAATGACCACACATCGGGGTTGGAGTAGATGTACTTGTTGTGGTTGAAATAGGGTAGGGCACCTTCCTTCAGCTTCAGCGAGCATGTGAACATTCCGCATGTGTTCTCCAGCATGCCTATTCTCCTCTTATATACCCCCTTCATCACCTTGCTCTCCTTCACGAGTTCGCTCGTTGCTGCTGGGTGGGCATTAGAGATGAAGAAACGCCCCTCATAGCTCTCGCCGTTCTTGCAAATGGCTTCGGTGATACGTCCGTCACGCTCCACAAGCTCAGTCACCTCTGCTCCGCAGATGATGTCGCCTCCGCAGGCTCTAATCTCGTCTATGAGCTTTGTGGCCAACATGTTTCCGGGGCCTTGCAGACGCCAGCTGCTCTCGATGAAACCGCTGTTTCCGTGGGCGAAGGTGAACAGGGGCAATGTGTCCTTACGCAGCTCCATCTTCAGCGATGTGCCTGAGAGGACGTTGATGAGCAGTTCGTCGCTGAACACCTCGTGTAGCCATTTCCATGCGTTCACGTCAGCGTTCTGTCCTGCATCGTCATCGCAGTGGCGCAGCATCTCAACGTATCGTTTCAGCCCCTCCTGCTCCTTGGGGAAGCGCTCGCCCAGAGAGCGTGCAAACTCGTCGTATCCCTCATGGAAACAGAACGTTTCGTCGCCTATTGTCACGCGGTCAAAGCCCTCCGCGTCCATCTTGTGCCACGGGAGATCCAGCAGCCCCAGCTCCTTGAAGGCATCATGCAATGACTCGCCCTCCCCGAGGCCTCCTACGTAGTGCAGGCCTGTGTCATAGTCCATTCCGCGGCGAGGATAGCTCTGCATGCAGCCGCCTGGCTGAGCCTGAGATTCAAGCAGAAGTACGGAAAATCCGCGCCTGCTGAGCAGCACCCCGCACTCAAGACCACCGAGCCCTGAACCGATTATTATGACATCTTTCTTTTTCATCAACACGTATAAGAATGTACAAAGTTACAAATAAACCTTCACAATACAAAATAAAACAACAATTTTTAGCAAAACAGAATAATTATTTGGATGATAGATGAGGAAAGTGTCGCCTCGACTTTGATATGGGATGTTCCTGTGAGTGTAAAATTAAGACTACTGTGATTAAACCCGAGTAAAGTCATTGCGTCATAGTTGCGAAAAGAACAGGATTTCTTTCACAAACGAATTACAGATTTAACAACGCATATACCGTATGTCACAACGATTTTACTCTATTCTAATTACTTTTATAGCTGCTACGATTGTTGCAGTAGCTGCTAACAACTCCGATACTTTTACGACATCTGCCTCTGCCCAGGATGAGGATAAGAGCGTGAGTCCTGCCCCCGTGAAGGCAGAGGGCTCTGCAGCTACAGCCACACAGACCCAGGGCAATACAGCCTCACAGTCAGAGGGCGCTGCGGGCACACAACGTATCACGGGCACGCTGTCAGACAAGGAGACGAAGGAGGCAGTCATACAGGCTACGGTACAGCTGCTCAATGCAAGCGACTCGTCATACGTTAGCGGTACGGTGAGCAATGTTGACGGTGAGTTCTCCATGAACGTAGAGAAGCCGGGACGTTATATCATCAAGATTACGAACATCGGTTATAAGCCCATCGTCCGCAACCTCACCGTGAGCGAGGGAAAGGATTTCTCGTTTGGCAAGCTGAATATGGAGACTGATGCCATATTGCTTAAGGAGGTTATCGCCAATGGTGTTGCTGCAAAGGTGGTAGTGTCTGAGGATACCTTTATATATAATGCTGCCGCTTATCACACCCCTGAAGGCTCTGTGATTGAGGAGTTGGTGAAACGACTGCCTGGAGCCCAGATAGACGACAGCGGCAAGATTACCATCAACGGTAAGGAGGTGAAGAAAATTATGGTAGATGGCAAGGAGTTTATGACCGGTGATACACAGACGGCGCTCAAGAACCTCCCTACTGCTATAATAGACAGGGTAAAGGCATACGACGAGAAGAGTGACCTTGCAAAGATGACTGGCGTGGATGACGGTGAGGAGCAGACCGTGCTGGACTTTAATATAAAGAAGGGCATGAACAAGGGTTTTCTCTCAAACATCGACTTGGCCGTAGGTACTAAGAGCCGTTATGCAGAGCGCGTGATGGCGGGCTACATGAAGGATAACAGCCGCATCATGGTGTTTGGCAACCTGAACAATACGGGCGATCGCGGCTTCAGCTCAGGCGGTCGTGGAGGCGGCGGTGGAGGCAACGGCCTTCAGACAAACAAGATGTTTGGCCTGAACTATAACTATGAGATAAAGGACAAGCTGAGAGCCGACTTCTCCGTGAGGTGGAATCATGGTAACAATGACGTGAACACACGCACGGCAACAGAGAATTTCATTTCTACGGTAGGCTCATTCTCCAATAGCCTGTCTCAAACCTATTCCCGCAGCAACTCGTGGAACATGAGTGGCCGTCTGGAATGGAAGCCGGACACTATGACAACCATACAGATACGTCCGTCATTCACCACATCGTCTAATGACTCCAGAGGAGAGAGCGTGAATGCTACGTTCAACAGCGACCCTTATGACCTGGGCACAGACATAAACCCTATCAACCAGGAGCAGATGGAGCAGTTCAATCAGCTGATCTACGAAACCAGCGGCGGACTTGACTCGCTGCTTATCAACCGTCGTTCCAACCTGTCATTGTCCTACTCTTCACGCACACAGTTCAACGTGAATGCTACCGTAAACCGCCGTCTGTCACAGCGCGGCAACAGCCTGACGTTTCAGGGGCGTTACTCCACTTCAAACAATGATAGCGAGAACCTCTCCACACAGCAGGTCATTCTCTATCGCCCTTCTACGGAGGACAGTCTCTATTTCCGCAACCGATACAATGTGACACCGTCAAAGAGCTGGAATTTCCAGACCTCACTCTCTTATACGGAGCGTCTGTCCAAGTTCTCTTTCCTCGTACTGAGATACATGTATCGCTACAGCAACAATACCAGTGACCGCTCAACCTTCGATTTCAGCAAGAGACTCTATGACGATAGCGGCAAGATGATATTCGATCCCCTCGACTTCATGTCACGCTTCTACGGCATCCCTGAGTATCGTTCTTTCCAGGACTACCTCTATCCCTACAATCCGCTGGATGACAACTCCATATTCTATAGCAGAGACCAAAGCCGCTATTCTGAGTATGACAACTACACTCACGAGGTTGAGCTGACTTGGCGCAGAACGACCAACAATTACAACCTCAACCTGGGCGTGATGGTTCAGCCGCAGAGCCAGCGTCTGACGTATCAGTATCTTAACATCGATACCGTTGCCAAGCGTTCCGTGACGAATGTTACTCCTACCCTGGATTTCCGCTATCGTTTCAACAAGCAGAAGGTACTGAGGCTTAACTATCGCGGCAACACTTCTCAGCCATCGATGACAGACCTGCTGCCTATCACGGACGATACCGACCCGCTGCACATTACTAAGGGTAACCCGTATCTGAAGCCGTCGTTCACACAGAATTTCTCCTTGAGATACAACAACTATCTTCAGAGGCATTTCACGTCTATCATGGCATTCATCAACTACAGCAATACGTCAAACAGCGTTGCCAACATGGTGACATATAACGAGAGCACCGGTGGACGTACCACACAGCCTCAGAACATTAATGGAGCATGGAATGTGAACAGCGCTTTCATGTTTAACACAGCTCTTGACACACTCGGACGCTGGAATCTCAACAGTTTCTCTAACGTGAGATACGACAACCGTCCTTCATACGTCAATCTGGATCGCGACGATACGGCCGAGAAGAACTACACTCGCACAACTGCACTGGGCGAACGATTGGGCATGTCGTATCGCACATCATGGCTTGAGGTAGAACTGAACGGACAGGTGGAATATAACATCTCTCGCAACAAGCTGCAACCCGATGCCAATCTCTCAACCTGGCATTTCCAGTATGGTGCCGACGTAACGGTCAACGCCCCTTGGGGTACATCGCTCTCCACGGGTGCCCATGTTTCATCCAGACGTGGATATAGCGACGCTTCAGCCAACACGAACGAGTTTATCTGGAATGCCCAGATATCACAGAGCCTGCTGCCCGGCAAGCCTCTGACCATCTCGCTACAGTTCTATGACATACTCAACGAGCGCAGCACCTTCTCCCGTGTCATTGATGCCACATCACGCCGTGACTCTTGGTACAATAACATCAACCATTACGCCATGCTTCACGTAATCTATCGCTTCAACTCCTTTGGCGGTAAGATGGCTCGTGGCGGCAGAGGTGGAGAAGGCAGACCTGAAGGCAGACCTGAAGGCGGTCCCGGTGAGCGTGGCGGCAACAGAGGTGGCGGCCAGGGCTACGGTGGCGGCGGCTTCGGAGGAGGAGGCGGCTTCGGTGGCGGCCAGAGAGGAGGAAGATTCTAATGATTGTATATGAATTAATACAAGTTTCAAGGCGTTTTTCTACTTGCGAACATTGAGTTAATTAGTGCTATTGCTTACTGTGCGTGCTTTTTGTTGAAGTGCGCACCTTTTTTTTTGAAATAAATCGCCAATAATGCTTGGTGTTGAAATTTTTTTGTACCTTTGCAAGCGATTGTCTTTGGTTAATAAATTGTCTTTGGTTAATAAAAAGATATAGAAAAAGGTATGAATAAGAAACTGCTATATGTAATTGCCGCTATCGCGTTATGCGGTGTGGTTGCTGTAACGTACTGTCATTCTGATGGTAAGTGTTCATTTGGCGAGTGTTCGTTAGGTGAGTGTTCGCAGAGCGAGAGTTCTGCTGTTAGTCCAACTGAAGACTACAGCCAGTTTGTGGTGCTGTCAGATGCCGTGCCCGATGCTATCCTGGAGATACGCTATTACAGCACGTACAACTTTGTTGGGGACCGTATCGATGGCTATGAGGAGCCTATAGCGATGCTGACAAAGCAGGCAGCAAAGGCGCTGAAAGAAGTCAGCGACGATGTGAAGAGTCAGGGCTATCGTCTGAAAATCTATGATGCGTACCGACCTCAGAAGGCTGTTGACCACTTTGTGCGCTGGGCTGAGGACCTGCAGGACACGAGGATGAAGCAGTATTTCTATCCGGACCTGGACAAGAGTGTGCTTTTTGATCAGGTCTATATAGCAGCCAAGAGCGGTCATACACGTGGCTCAACGGTTGACCTGACGCTGTTTGATATGCAGACGGAGAAGGAGCTGGATATGGGTGGTACATTTGACTGGTTCGGTCCGGAGAGCCATCCCGACTTCTGTGGCAATCCCGAGACGGGGGAATATACGGGTGACAATTCCAAGTCTCCGTCAGAGCCCAAGCGCAGCATCACCGCCGAGCAGTTTGCTCACCGCATGATATTGCGCAAAGCGATGCTCGCTCACGGGTTTGTGCCTATGGATACAGAGTGGTGGCATTTCACACTAAAGAACGAGCCGTTCCCCGATACGTATTTCACATTTTCGGTCAAACGGAGGTGAATTCTTAATTCATTCGTCTTTCTCAAGCAAGGAAACACCCTGCCCATTGGGCCGAGCGCGTGCAATTCGTGGTCCTATCTAAGCACTTTTTTCGTGAAATTCGCGTAATTCGTGGTCCTATTTAAGCACTTTTTTCGTGATATTTACGTAATTCGTGGTCCTATTTAAGCCCTTTTTTCGTGATATTTACGTAATTCGTGGTCCTATTTAAGCACTTTTTTCGTGAAATTCTTGCTCCACGTTGTTACGCAAGCGTCCCTTTGGGCCGAGCGCGCGTAATTCGTGGTCGTTGCTCACTCTTATTTTTGTTTAATTCCAGGCCGTTTTTCTTCATTTTTTTGATGTCTTTCGAGCAAATTTGGGCCTTTCCTTCCATTTTTTTGCGTATTTTGGGTGATTTTTGAGCTTGTTTTTTTGGACTTTTTGAGGGTTTGGTCCAATTTGTGTACTTTTTTGTGAACCCATCTCTGTCTGTAAAAGCAGAGTCAGAGGCTATTCTCAGACGTCAGACCTTCCTTGATTTTAACAATCCGACATCATCTGATATGTCATATTATAAAGCTATGCAATCAGCGTAACAGACACTTAAATAATGAGACACTATATTGTTATAATAATATTCTAAATAATAACATCTTACACATAATATCATGCAGTTATACTATAACTAAATCATATATGATTATACTAACATATAGAGATGTGTGTTACCAGCATTCTTTCTTACAACAGAAACATCCGGATTTAACAGATAAAACATTTTTTAACGATATGAATTATCTGCAAAAAGTGGAAAAGTTTACAAATACACAAACAGACATTAAGGTATTTGAAATAGGGAAAGTATTGAATAATAATATTGATTTCCTCGCGCGTACCTTATATAAGAAAATTTACTCTATTACTTATTAAAACCCTTAATGTCTGTTTGTGTACTTGTGTACTTGTGTACTTTTTCAGTTTTTTTCGCACATAAAAACCCTTAATGTCTGTTTGTCTGTTTGTCAACTTTTCTACTTTTGGTTTTTCCCCATTCTGCTGTCTCGGATAACTCGAAGACCGCCAACGAAGCGAAAACTGTTAACAGACCTTTCATTTGTTAACGCTGTGTGCGCCTCATAATCTGTATAAAAGCATACGCTATTTCAGGGCTATTTTTTCTAACTGTCACATTATCAATGGATTTCAAAGCATGTCTTTTACCACCTAATAGCATTGCTTTTAGGTCCTTATAGCATAGGAATTACAAGGTAATCCATGTGCTATTAGGACCTTATTTATCCACTATTACTGTATGACACACCGAGGGATGGCGAATTGTTAAATAACCATGTAAACAGATGTTAAAGTGGAGCAGTTTTTTCGCGATTTTCGAAATCGTATTTGGTTTATTTGTAACTTTGTAGCATGAATCGAAAAGATACAGCCACTAACTTCACATTCGTCCCACTCTGGGCTAAAACGGGCAACCGCCTTGCGGAGCACAGGCTACAGTTTGTAGGATTTTGATGCCTTTAGGCAAGTCATTGAATTATTTGTCTGAATGATTTGTGGGAATGAAGAAAATTTTGTAACTTTGCGCCTGCAATTTGATTAAAAGCCAGAAACGACAGGTAGATAACAGATAATAAACGACATAAAAATGGAAAGAGACCAAAAGATTTTCAGCCTCATTGAGGAAGAGCATCAGCGTCAGCTGAAGGGTATTGAATTGATTGCATCAGAAAACTTCGTTAGCGATCAGGTAATGGAGGCTATGGGCAGTTATTGTACAAACAAGTATGCCGAGGGCTATCCCGGCCACCGTTATTATGGCGGTTGCCAGGTGGTAGATAAGATAGAGCAGCTTGCCATAGACCGTGCCTGCGAGCTCTTCGGCGCAGAGTATGCCAATGTGCAGCCTCACTCAGGCGCTCAGGCTAATGCCGCTGTGCTGCTGGCTGTACTGAAGCCAGGTGATTGCTTCATGGGTCTGAACCTGGATCACGGCGGTCACCTGTCTCATGGTTCTCTCGTGAATACCAGCGGTATTCTGTATCGCCCCGTAGGATATAACCTGAACAAGGAGACGGGCCGTGTGGATTATGACGAGATGGAGCGTCTGGCGATGGAGAATAAGCCTAAGCTTATCATCGGCGGCGGTTCTGCATACAGCCGTGAGTGGGATTATGTACGCATGCGCAAGATTGCTGACTCTGTTGGTGCTCTGCTGATGATTGATATGGCTCACCCTGCAGGTCTCATCGCAGCTGGTCTGCTTGAGAACCCTGTGAAGTATGCTCACATCGTGACAACGACAACCCACAAGACCCTGCGCGGTCCTCGCGGCGGACTCATCCTGCTGGGCAAGGATTTTGACAATCCATGGGGACTGAAGACTCCGAAGGGTGTTGTAAAGAAGATGTCTCAGCTGCTCAATTCTGCAGTGTTCCCCGGACAGCAGGGCGGACCTCTGGAGCACGTCATCGCAGCCAAGGCAGTTGCCTTCGGTGAGGCACTGAAGCCAGAGTTCAAGGTATATCAGACCCAGGTGAAGAAGAATGCCGCTGTGCTGGCTGACGAGCTGTCAAAGCGTGGCTTCACCATCGTTTCTGGCGGTACGGACAACCACTCAATGCTGGTTGACCTGCGTGAGAAGTACCCAGAGCTGACCGGTAAGGTGGCTGAGAACGCACTCGTTTCTGCCGATATCACCATAAACAAGAACATGGTGCCGTTTGACACCCGTTCTGCATTCCAGACCTCAGGCTTCCGTCTCGGTACTCCTGCCATCACGACACGCGGTGCCAAGGAGGATCTGATGGTGAAGATTGCAGCATGGATTGAGGAGGTGCTCAATGACCCAGAGAACGAGGCAGTAATAGCCAAGGTTCGCGGCGAGGTCAACGAGGAAATGAAGAACTATCCGCTGTTCGCATGGTAAGTCTGAAGAAGAAAAAGCGTTGGCATCTGCTGCCCGGCCAGGAACCCACGGAAATGGACAGGCAGATAATGTACTGGGAGTCGAAGGGCAAGCTCGTTCCTACGCGCCAGCTCATCAAGACTCCTGAGCAGATAGAGGGCATTCGCCGTGCAGGAGTGATAAACACTCTGGTGCTCGATACGGTAGAAGCCGCTATACGCCCGGGCATGAGCACGCAGGAAATTGATGATATCTGCATGCGCGTGTGCAAGGAGAACGACGCCACGCCAGCCTGCCTGGGCTATGAAGGCTTTCCCAAGAGTGTCTGCACCTCAATCAACGAGGTGGTGTGTCACGGCATACCGAAGCCAACAGACATCCTTATGCCTGGCGACATCATCAACGTCGATTTCACCACGATCAAGGACGGCTACTATGCCGATGCCTCCAGAATGTTCATCGTGGGCGGCCAGACAACACCCGAGAAGGAACAGCTGGTACGCGTAGCCAAGGAATGTCTGGAGATAGGCATGGAGGCAGCAAAGCCATACTGCTTTGTGGGTGACATAGGACACGCGATAGAGAAACACGCCAAGAAGTATCACTACGGCGTGGTGCGCGATCTGTCCGGACACGGAGTGGGACTGGAGTTCCATGAGGACCCCGAGGTGGACCACTACGGGCATCGCGGTACGGGAATGCTGTTAGTGCCCGGAATGGTGTTCACCATCGAGCCTATGATAAACATGGGCACGTACAAGGTGTTTGTAGATGCTGATGACCCATGGGGCTGGGAGGTGATATCAGAAGACGAACTCCCTTCGGCACAATGGGAGCATACTTTTCTCATGACGGAAACGGGTCTGGAGATACTGACGCACTAAGTGCAGGCAGATGATGGACAGCCCGAACGAATGACGTGAAGGATGGATATAAAAGAAGAAAAAGATACAAAGGAACCGCTTATACTATCGATAGAAAGCAGCTGTGACGACACGTCTGCGGCTGTGATGCGCGGTACGGTATTGCTGAGCAACGTGACGGCTTCGCAGGACGTTCACAAAGCCTACGGCGGCGTAGTGCCTGAGCTGGCCTCACGTGCGCACCAGCAGAATGTCGTTCCTGTGGTAGATCAGGCCATACGACGCGCGGGGATAGAGAAAGGTGAGCTGGATGCTATCGCCTTCACCCGCGGGCCGGGACTGTTAGGGTCGCTCCTCGTGGGAGTGAATTTTGCTAAGGGAATGGCATTGTCACTGGGCATACCGCTGATAGACGTGAACCATCTGCAGGGACACGTGATGGCGCATTTCATAGATGAGCCGGATGCCGAGAACCCTCATCCCCCGTTCCCGTTCCTGTGTCTGCTCGTGTCAGGAGGTAATTCGCAGATTATCAAGGTGAATGCCTACAACGACATGGAAATCCTGGGGCAGACGATAGACGATGCCGCAGGCGAGGCGATAGACAAGTGTTCGAAGGTGATGGGGTTGGGATACCCGGGCGGTCCGATAATAGACCGATTGGCGAGAAAGGGCAACGCGAAAGCCTTCCAGTTCAATGAACCTCACATCCCCGGTTTGGACTACAGTTTCTCCGGACTGAAGACATCATTCCTCTATTCGCTGCAGAAATGGGTGCAGGAGGATGCTGACTTTGTGGAGAAAAACAAGGAAGACCTTGCTGCGTCATTGGAATGGACGGTGGTGGATATCCTGATGAAGAAGCTGCGCCTTGCTGTAAAGCAGACCGGCATCACCCACGTGGCAGTAGCCGGAGGAGTGTCAGCGAACACGGGATTGAGAAATGCCTTCCATGACTATGCAAAGAGGTACAGATGGACAGTATATATTCCTAAGTTCTCCTATACCACAGACAATGCAGCTATGATAGGCTGTGTGGGTGCGTATAAGTATAAAGACAAGGATTTCTGTCCGATAGATGCTCCGGCGTTCTCTAAGACAGAAATATAGTGGAGAGCGTAAATCATCAATAATCTAAACAACGACTAAACTCAAATAGAATATATGGAATTTGAAAGTAAGGTACTAAGTAAGGAAATTCTTTACCACCTCTATGAGACAGGAAAGACGCTGGCCACTGCCGAATCGTGCACAAGCGGTCAGATAGGTGAGGTAATCACTTCTGTCCCTGGTGCATCAGCATATTATCGTGGCGGCACTATCTGCTATAGTGATTTTGCAAAGACAAAGGTGCTGGGCGTAGATGCCGACCTGATAAAGGAGAAGAACGCCGTGAGCGAAGAGGTGGCAAAGGAGATGGTGAAAGGCATCATCGACCTCATGGAGAGTGATTTTGCTATTGCAACGACCGGCTTTGCAGGTCCCGGAGCAGACGCTGGCATCCCTGTCGGCACCATCTGGATTGCCTGTGGCACAAAGGACGAAATCCGCACCATGAAGCTGGAAGGCGACGAGGGCAGGGAGGAGAACCTGCGTAACGCCACCTATAGGGCCATGCAGATGTTTGTACAGTATCTTAACGAGCTGTATCCTGCTCCGAGCGATATAGACCAACTGCCTAAACCAGAGGCAAAATAATCTTGGATTTTGGATAAGCAACTCATCATACGAGCTGGACACGGCACCTTGTCCTTTACTGTAAGTGACGGGGCGGGTAATGCGACCGTATATCCATACGCCGTGAAGAGTGACCGTTCTCTTCCCGCAAACCTGAGAGAGGCCTTCAAGGAACAGCAGTTCCTGAGGGCCCTGGAGCGCGATGGGGGAGGGAAGATACTCTACGATACCGTGCTGATGGTCGCATCGCCGGTCATGCTCGTGCCGGATGATATAGACATTGATACCACCCCGGCCTCCATCGATGCCGCATACGGAGAAATCATAACAGGCTATAAGGGAGAAGAGAAGTTCTTGCGCTCAATCCCGGAGCTGCGGGTTAAAGCCGTTTTTGCAGTTGACAGCGACCTGCTCCTGGTAGCCAATGACAATTGCTCACACGTTACGGTTGACAACGTGATGGCTCCTGTATGGACGGAACGGTATTTGTCAGAGTATCAGAATGATGGGCTTCATAGGTTATTTGCTTACTTTCACGACAAAAAAGTGTCCGTATTCTCGTTTGAGCAACATCGCATTCACTTTGCCAACACCTTTGATGCAGTTCATGCACATGATGCGTTGTACTATATAATGTTCGTGTGGAAGCAGCTTGGGTTCAGCCAGGAAGAGGATGTGCTCTATCTGTTGGGCACGATGCCCCATGCAGACTGGCTTGCCACGCGTCTGAAAACTTATGTCAGAAGAATAGAGAGAGATGAGAATTATAACCGGAATATATAAAGGCAGGCATTTCGATGTGCCTCACACCTTCAAGGCGCGCCCTACGACAGATTTTGCGAAGGAAAACCTTTTCAATGTCCTGCAGGGCTACACCGACCTTGAGGACAGCACGGCGTTGGACCTTTTCTCGGGCACAGGAAGCATAACGCTTGAACTGCTCTCGCGAGGTTGCAGGGAGGTGGTAAGCGTAGAAAAGGACCGTGACCATTCCAACTTCATCCGCCAATGCGTGGAGAAGCTGAACATTGCCGCTGAGGGGCAGACACACAGACTCATCAGAGGTGATGTGTTCAAGTATATGAAATCCTGCAAGCAGCAGTTTGATTTTATCTTTGCTGACCCGCCATACTCTATGGACGGGATAGACACGATACCCCAGATGGCTTTGCCGCTGCTTCAGCCTGGAGGACTGTTGGTGGTGGAGCATGGGAAGCAGAACGACTTCTCGCAGCTTCCGCAATTCCTGGACCACAGACAGTATGGCAGCGTGAATTTCTCTATCTTCAGAAACGAAAAGGCAACAGAATAATGTGGAACGTCGTAAGGATTATATTATTGCTTTTCGTATGTATTCCTGCACTCAGCCAACGCCATGAGATCTACTCCTCAGACGTGGGTTCGCTTCAGGTTGTTGCTGGCACGCGCTGGCAAGAACTGCCTGTCATAAGGTTGGGAGGACCGGAGGCTGTCAGGATTTCCTTTGACGAGTTCTCGCATACCTATCACCGATACACTTACACGATAAAGCATTTGGAATGGGATTTCTCAGAGAGTGAGGAGCTCTTCGTAAGTGATTACATATCAGGTTTTCATGACGGATTGCTTATTGAGGACCTTGAAGAGTCAATAAATACTGTTCAGCTATATACCCACTATACTTTTCAGATACCCAACGAGCGTTGCCGACTTCTGATGAGCGGCAATTACCGTGTTGACGTGTATGATGAGGACAATGGTAACCAAAAGGTGCTCAGCGCATACTTTATGGTTTGTGAGCCATTGACGAATGTGGGCATAGGCTATAAGGTTGATACCGACATTGATGTGAGAAAGAGCCATCAGCAGGCAGAGGTGAAGGTGGATTACTCAAGGCTGAATGTTACAGACGTTCGCGGCCAGATAAAAGGCTATGTGTTGCAGAACAACTGCTGGAGCAATGCCGTAGTTTTGCCACCCCCATCACGCATGAGCCAGAGCATGTTGGAGTGGACTCATTGCAGGGACCTTATCTTTGATGCCGGTAATGAGTACCACAAGTTTGAGATGCTGGACATACATCGCAATTCCCTGAATGTAGAGAGCAATGTATGGGACGGGGAGAGGTGGCACACCTTGTTGTGGAAAGACGTTCCGCGTCGCAGCTACGTTTACGATGAGACGGCGAAGGGCGCATTCTACATCCGTAACACAAACAATATAGAGAATGACGTTGCTTCGGAATATGTATTAGTCCACTTCTTCCTGCAGAGCAATGAGCCCCTGCCGCTTCCCGTTTATGTCAATGGACAATGGACCCAGGATTGGTTCGCTCCGCAATATGAAATGCATTATGACGAGAAGCAGAAATGTTATGAATGTGTAGTGCCGCTGAAGTATGGCTATTACTCATACCAGTACCGGCTCTTTGACGGCGAGCGCAGCTATATCCCATCGACAGAAGGCTCATTCTATGAGACACGTAACATCTACAGTACTTTCATCTACTATCGCGGCATAGGAGAACGGACAGACAGGCTTGTCGGCTTTGCCTCCAATTGATATGCTGCGTTTGTTAGTGGGTTCTGTATGCAAGAAAAAACATGCGTTTGGATTTGTCAGAACACAACCTAAATCGTAATTCTTAATAAGAAATGTTAAAAATGCGATTTGGTTGTAATCTCTGTATTGCAAATTGAAGAAAGTTTTGTAATTTTGTAGCTCGTAAGATAAGCGAGAATATACTCTCTGAAACCCTATGGAAGACTTCTATCGTACGCACTCATATCTGGTAGAGCATTGCAATGCTCCCGTGCGTCGTGTTCTTATGGACGAGATAGATTGGAGCGCGCGTATGATAGGTATAAAAGGTACGCGCGGGGTGGGGAAGACGACTTTCCTGCTGCAGTATGCCAAAGAGAAGTTCGGTCCCAATGACAGACGTTGTCTCTACGTGAACATGAACAACTTCTACTTCCAAGGGAAGGGAATCTACGACTTTGCAGGCGAGTTCTACAGAGAAGGCGGACGAGTATTGCTGATAGACCAGGTGTTCAAACAGTCGGACTGGAGCCGTGAACTGAGGCTATGCTACGATATGTATCCCGGGCTGAAGATCGTCTTTGCTGGCAGTAGCGTGATGCGGCTGAAGCAGGAGAATCCAGAGCTGGAGAATGTGGTGAAGAGCTATAACCTGAGAGGGTTTTCGTTCAGGGAGTATCTGAACCTGCGGACAGGCAACAGTTTCAGCTGGGCACCGTTGGATGAACTGCTGAGAAACAAGGAGCAGCTGGTTGCGGATGTGACGGCCCGGGTAGATCCGATGGAGTATTTTGCCCAGTATCTGGAGCATGGCTTCTACCCCCTGTTTCGTGAGCATTATGACTTTGCGGACAACCTGCTGAAGTCAATGAACATGATGACGGAGATAGACATTCTCCTCATCAAGCAGATAGAGCTGAAGTATCTGCCGAAGATAAAGAAACTGTTCTACCTGCTGGCTGCAGCGGGACCTAAAGCACCGAATGTGAGCCTTCTGGCAAAGGAAATAGAAACCTCCCGTGCAACGGTGATGAACTATATAAAGTATCTGGCTGACGCGAGGCTGATAAATATGATATATCCCGTGGGACAGAGGTTCCCCAAGAAACCGTCGAAGGTAATGCTTCACAATCCCAACCTGTATCAGGCAGTCTTCCCGCTGAACTTTGAGCGTCAAGCACTGATGGAGACGTTCTTCGTCAACACCATGTGGAAAGACCATAAGGTAAATCAGTCACCCCGTGACAATTACTACATAATAGACGGTGCGCGACACTTCAGGGTGTGTCACTCTATGGAGGTGCCCCTTATGAACAACGGAACGATGTACTGCCAGTATGACACTGGCCAGGTAGCAGAGAACGTGGTGCCACTGTGGCTGCTGGGATTCCTCTATTGAATGTAGTACTATGTACAATGTACAATGTACAATTTACAATTTACTCGGTACAATATATAATTAGAATACAAACGACATAACTTATTTTTTATCTAACATTAACAAAAATGGCTAAAGAAAAGAAATTCATTACCTGTGATGGTAACGAGGCAGCGGCTCACGTGAGCTATATGTTCTCGGAGGTAGCAGCTATCTACCCCATCACTCCATCGTCTCCAATGGCGGAGCACACCGATGATTGGGCAGCACGTGGTCGCAAGAACATGTGGGGTCAGACAGTTCTCGTACAGGAAATGCAGTCAGAGGGTGGTGCTGCCGGTGCCGTTCACGGTTCGCTGCAGGCTGGTGCCCTGACTACTACATTCACAGCTTCTCAGGGTCTGCTGCTGATGATACCTAACATGTATAAGATTGCAGGTGAGCTCCTGCCTTGCGTGTTCGACGTATCTGCACGTACGCTGGCTTCTCACTCTCTCTGTATCTTTGGTGACCATCAGGACGTAATGGCTTGTCGTCAGACTGGCTTCGCTATGTTCGCTTCAAGTTCTGTACAGGAGGTAATGGACCTCACAGCCGTTCCTCACCTGGCTACACTTGAGACAAAGGTTCCATTCATCAACTTCTTTGACGGCTTCCGTACATCTCACGAGTATCACAAGATTGAGGTGATGGATATGGAAGACATCAAGGCTATCACTCCACAGGAGTTCGTTGAGGATTTCCGCAACCGCGCCCTCACACCTGAGCGCCCTGTAACACGTGGTACCGCTGAGAACCCAGAGACATTCTTCACACACCGTGAGGCTTGTAACGCATACTATGACGCAATTCCAGAGGTAGTAGAGAAGTACTGTAAGAAGATTTCTGAGATTACAGGTCGTGAGTACCACCTGTTCAACTACTATGGTGCTAAGGATGCTGAGAACGTAATCATCCTCATGGGTTCTGCTTGTGAGGCTGCTAAGGAAGCTATCGACTACCTCGTAGGCCAGGGCAAGAAAGTTGGTATGATCAACGTACACCTCTATCGTCCATTCTCTGTAAAGCACCTGCTGGAGGCTGTTCCTTCTACATGCAAGAAGATTGCTGTTCTGGACCGCACAAAGGAGCCAGGCGCAGAGGGCGAGCCACTCTACCTCGACGTGAAGTCTGCATTCTATGAGTGCGAGAAGCGTCCTGTTATCGTAGGCGGACGTTACGGTCTCGGTTCAAGCGATATCACTCCTGCCAATATCATCTCTGTATTCAACAACCTCGAACTGCCAGAACCAAAGAACCACTTCACAGTTGGTATCGTTGACGATGTTACTAACCACTCTCTGCCTATCGTAGAGGAGATCGCACTTGGTGGTAAGTCAACACAGGAGTGTAAGTTCTTCGGTCTGGGTGCTGACGGTACCGTTGGTGCTAACAAGAACTCAGTTAAGATTATCGGTGAGAATACTGACAAGTACTGCCAGGCATACTTCTCTTATGACTCTAAGAAGTCTGGTGGCTTCACCTGCTCTCACCTGCGTTTCGGCGACGAGCCAATCCGCTCTACATATCAGATTACCACACCTAACTTCGTAGCTTGTCACGTTCAGGCTTACCTGCACATGTACGATGTTACTCGTGGTATCCGTGAGAATGGTTCATTCCTGCTCAACACAATCTTCGATGGTGAGGAGCTCGTAAACTTCATTCCAAACAATGTAAAGCGTGTCTTCGCTCAGAAGAACATCAAGGTTTACTATATCAACGCAACAAAGATTGCTCAGGAGATTGGTCTCGGTAACCGTACCAACACCATCCTTCAGTCTGCATTCTTCCGTATCTCAGAGGTTATCCCTGTAGATCTGGCTATTGAGCAGATGAAGGCCTTCGCTAAGAAGTCTTATGGCAAGAAGGGTGACGACGTTGTCAACATGAACTATCAGGCCGTAGATCGTGGTGGTGAGTACAAGACTCTCGCTATCGACCCAGCATGGGCTAACCTGCCAGACGATGCACCAAAGACTGACGATGCACCAGCATTCGTTAAGGAGCTCGTTCGTCCTATCAACGCTCAGGCAGGTGACCTGCTCAAGGTTTCTGACTTCGTGAAGTTCGATACCGTTGACGGTACTTGGATGAACGGTACCGCTGCATATGAGAAGCGTGGTGTAGAGGCATTCGTTCCTGTATGGAATGTAGAGAACTGTATCCAGTGTAACAAGTGTGCATTCGTTTGTCCTCACGCTGCTATCCGTCCATTCGTAATGACCGACGAGGAAGTGAAGGGCTTCAACGGCGCTACTCAGGACATGAAGGCTCCTGCAGCCATGAAGGGTATGCACTTCGTTATTGAGCCATCACCACTTGACTGTCTCGGATGCGGCAACTGTGCTGATGTCTGCCCAGGCAAGAAGGGTGAGAAGGCCCTCAAGATGGTTCCTTACAACCCAGATGCAGAGGATATGAAGGCTCTGGCAGCTGGATGGGAGTACTGCGTGAAGAACGTTAAGTCAAAGCAGGAGCTCGTTGATATCTCAGCTAATCCAAAGAACTCTCAGTTCGCTACTCCTCTCTTCGAGTTCTCTGGAGCTTGCTCTGGTTGCGGTGAGACACCATACGTTAAGCTCATCTCTCAGCTCTTCGGTGACCGTGAGGTAATCGCTAACGCTACTGGATGTTCTTCTATCTACTCTGCTTCTATTCCTTCTACTCCTTACACAACCAACGAGAAGGGTCAGGGTCCGGCATTCGACAACTCTCTGTTTGAGGATTTCTGTGAGTTCGGTCTCGGTATGGTAATCGGTAACAAGAAGATGAAGGAGCGCGTTGCAATGCTTCTGCAGAAGGTTGTTGACGAGAAGATGGGCTCTGCTGAATATCAGGCAGCAGCTGCTGAGTGGATTGAGAAGAGAGAGGATACAGACGAGTCAAAGCGTCTTGCTGCTATCCTGAAGCCAGAGATTGCCAAGGGTGCCGCTGCTGGTTGCCCAGTATGCTCTGAGCTGAAGACTCTCGACCACTATCTCGTAAAGCGCAGCCAGTGGATTATCGGTGGTGACGGTGCTTCTTACGATATCGGTTACGGCGGTCTCGACCACGTTCTCGCTTCTGGTGAGGACCTGAACATCTTTGTTATCGATACTGAGGTTTACTCTAACACCGGTGGTCAGGCTTCTAAGGCTACACCTCTCGGCGCTATCGCACAGTTCGCTGCTCAGGGTAAGCGCATCAAGAAGAAGGACCTCGGCATGATTGCCACAACTTACGGTTACGTATATGTTGCTCAGGTTGCTATGGGTGCAGATAACGCACAGTGTCTGAAGGCATTCCGCGAGGCTGAGGCTTATCACGGACCATCACTCGTTATCGCTTACGCTCCATGTATCAACCACGGTCTGAAGATCAAGGGCGGCATGGGTCGCTCACAGGAAGAGGAGCGTCGCGCTGTAGAGTGCGGTTACTGGCACCTGTGGCGTTACAACCCAGAGCTGGCAGAGCAGGGTCAGAACCCATTCTCTCTCGACTCTAAGGAGCCACAGTGGGATAAGTTCCAGGACTTCCTCATGGGTGAGGTTCGTTACCTCTCTGTAAAGAAGGCTTATCCAGAAGAGGCTGATGAGCTCTTCGCAGAGGCTCAGAAGATGGCTAAGCGTCGCTACCAGTCTTATGTTCGTCAGACACAGATGGACTGGGCTGAGTAAGAAACCAATACATGTAATATAAATGAAAGGGATGCGCCTTAATTGGTGCATCCCTTTTTATATGTCTTTACCAATACTTGTGGTAGAAACTTAGAGGTAAAAATCCTTTGTTATGTCTGCATACCAGGCGGAGCGTTCGCCACCTTCGGTAAGGATATGTGATATTGTGACTAAAGGCTCAGGATGTTGCCTTATATATAATAAGGTGCGCTTTGGTTGTTTCCGCTCAGTCGTCTTGATGTGCAGCTGTTTGACAATGAAGAGACTGTTGAGCGCGCATTCCTCTTCTATTCGCCTTATGGCAGAGGTGGGTAAAATGATGGTCAATGTGCCGTCATCACACAACAGTTCTTTGCACCTCGAAATAAGAATGGAGTAGGGGAGAGATGTAGCATGACGTGCTGCGTTGCGTTGACTGTCAGGACATTGCAGGCTTTCCTCAAAGAAAGGGGGATTGCAGATGATGCTATCAAAAAGAGCGCCGTCGTTACTGAAATCCTGTAACGAGGTATGTATGATAGTTATTCTGTCCTTAAACGGTGACTGTGCTACATTCTGTTCTGCCTGACTGCAAGCCTCCTCATCCACTTCTATCCCTATGATTTGGGCATCGGGATAGCGTTGCGCCATCATTAATGAGCAGAGAGCAGAGCCGGTTCCGATATCGAGTATGCGTTTTTCCGAATTCTCAGAAGCTTTGCTGGTTCCTTCATAAGCTCCCTCTGCCAATGCCCCAAGCAGGACTCCGTCTGTGCCAACCTTCATGGCACAACGGTCATGCCTGACATAGAAATGCTTGAACTGAAACCCTTCGGACATGATGGTTTTTATGCAGGTGAGATATATAGGATTTAACTCGTCTGTAAGTGAGTTATCTAACCTCTGATATAGTCAACGAACGAGTATTTCTGATTATGTTTCTCATCGGTATCGTGGTCTTCGCGGATTGTTTCTTTCCATCCATCATCATAGGTTGGGAAGAACGCGTCTGCCTTCTCCGGTGTGTCATGAATTATTGTGAGACAGAGTCTGTCTGCGAGTGTCATAGCCTGCTCATAGATAGATGCTCCACCGATGATGAATACATCCTCTTCCTTGCATGAGCTGAGGGCACTTTCCAATGTGGGGTACACGTCACATCCGGGTATTTCTGTTACACTACGCGAGATGACAACGTTGCGTCTGTTTGGCAGAGCTCCCTTTGGCAGGGAGTCAAAGGTCTTGCGCCCCATGAGAATGGTATGCCCTGTTGTCAAGGCCTTAAAGCGTTTAAGGTCATTGGGCAACCAATAGAGCAACTTGTTTTCAAATCCTATAGCACGATTTTCGGCTACTGCTGCGATGATGGTGATCATATTGTCAAATTGATGAAACGGTGTGGGGGACTTAGGGATCCCTGCGGGGAAACCGCAGGGCACTCTATGTAACTCAGCGCCATGAGGGAAGTAACTCAGCGCCATGAGGGAAGTAACTCAGCGCCATGAGGGAAGTGGGTTAATGCTTTGATTTATACGCTTACTTCCGCCTTGATGTGTGGCCAGGGGTCATAGTCAGTCAGTTCAAAATCCTCGTATCTGAATGAGAACAGGTCTTTCACATCAGGATTGATGTTCATCTTGGGTAGTGGGCGTGGTGTGCGTGTCAACTGTAGTTCTGCCTGTTCCAGATGATTGAGATAAAGATGTGTGTCTCCTGTTGTGTGTACGAAGTCACCGCATTCCAGTCCTGTCACTTGTGCCATCATCTGTAGCAGCAGCGCATAGCTGGCGATATTGAATGGCACTCCGAGGAATGTGTCTGCGCTTCGTTGGTATAGCTGTAGGGAAAGCTTACCGTCTGCCACGTAGAACTGGAACAGACAATGGCAAGGAGGCAGCGCCATCTGGGGCACCTCTGCAGGATTCCACGCGCTAACCATGATGCGTCTTGAGTCTGGGTGGTTCTTTATCAGGTCTATACATTGCTGTATCTGGTCTATCGTCCCCCCATTATAGTCAGGCCACGAGCGCCATTGATGACCATACACGGGTCCGAGTTCTCCATTCTCATCTGCCCACTCATTCCATATCCTCACACCATGTTCCTGAAGGTATTTCACGTTCGTATCGCCCTGGAGAAACCAAAGCAGTTCGTAGATGATTGACTTCAGGTGAAGTTTCTTTGTTGTTAACAGCGGAAAGCCATCAGACATTTTGAAACGCATTTGATGTCCAAACACACTTTTCGTGCCTGTTCCAGTACGGTCTGTTTTCGTAACGCCTTCTGTGGTGATGCGACGAAGTAAGTCTAAGTATTGTTGCATATTGATTATGGCGGGTTCTATTAATTCCCCCCGTGATAATTTTTATTTATTTTCTACGGCATTATACCTTATCTTTAATGCTCCCACCTTACGCAGTTGTTGTTTTATATCCGTTATGATTCCCATCTTCGTGCCCTTGTCTGCACGGATATTTACGGTAAAGTATTCTGCATCATCATCGTTGAGCCTTTTCTTCAATTGACCGATGACGCTGCCCACATCCTCTAATGGGATGATATTCTCGCCCAGCTGTATCTGTGTGTCACCTGCATCATCTTTACCTACATACAATGTGGTAATGTAGCGTCGATGTTGTGGCTTTGTGAGGTCTGTGCCTTGGGGCACATCTATAGCCAGTCGCGGTGTCTCAGTCCTCATGTGGGTCACAATCATGAAGAAAAAGAGTACCGTGAATATCAGGTCGGGCATTGAAGCCATGTTCAATGTCGGAACGCTATGATGCTTATGTCGGCGAATCTTTATCATGTACAATTTACAATGTACAATTTACAATGTACTATTTTTTTCGCTTCTGTGGATGCTCAGGCGAGCAAGCTCGGAGCGCGAAATTCGTGGTTGTTTCTTTGTTGTGGTCAGGGTTCTTCTATCTCTTGTATTCGTTGCGGATAGTCCTTCAGTTCTGCGTAGGTCTTCACCAGTTGGTTCTGTAGCCGGAAGTACGCGTCATATTCTGCATCGCGGTTTACGTGCAGCTCTATGATATGTTTCGGTCCTGCCTTTACGATGAATTGCTTTACTCGCTTACGTATCGCAGGTGTCAGCTCAGTCTTCTCGTCATTAATTGTCAGCGAACCATCTTCCAGCAAGTGTATCGTCATCACCTTCTCACGGTCAATATCCATCTCCTGTTGCTGTTCTTCAGGATCCAACGGAGGCAACCCGCGTCCCAATCCCTTATCGCTGTCCATAGACGTTGTGATTAGGAAGAATATGAGGAGCATGAACGAGATGTCGGCAGTAGAAGCCGTGTTAAGTCCCGGTACGTTATGTTGTTTTCTGCGCTTGAACATGATGAATGATTATGGCTTTGACTTTACGAGCTTGTCATAAAGCAAAGCCGTTATTGCTACAATAAACAATACGATAGAAGTGATGATACACATATTGGCATACCCCATGAAGAGTAACGTAGGCAGAGCGATAACCATGAGCAATCCAAATGTGGCCCATCCGATAGTACCGACGGGTACTCCGTTCTCCCTATACTTGCGCTTGTTCAGCTTGAGGGAATGCGCCACAGACCAGAATGTCAACGCCAGAGCAACGACAATTGCCGCAAGCGCAACGATGATGAATATGTCAGCTATGATGCTCATTTCTTTGATTTCTCTTCAGAAAGAATATCCATTAATGTTATGGCGCTCTCTTCCATTTGTGCTGTCAGACGGTCTATCTTCGTGAGTATATAGTTGTAGAACAGCTGCAGTATCAGGGCTGTTATGATACCGAAGATAGTCGTGATAAGCGCCACCTTCATGCCTGAAGCCACGATGGTAGGTCCTATGTCTCCTGCCATCTCGATGTTGTCAAAGGCCATCACCATACCAATTACCGTACCCAGGAATCCCAGCGAGGGAGCCATAGCGATGCAAAGTGTAATCCAGGAGCAGCCTTTCTCCATATTGCCTATCTGCACGGAAGCGTAAGATGATACGGAGCGCTCGATGTTCTCTAACGTATCCTTGTGTCTCAACAACCCCTGATATGCTATGCTTGCCACGGGACCGCGTGTGTCGCGACAGAGGTCCTTGGCAGCCTCTATGCCCTCAGTCTTGAGCTTGTTCTCCACGCTCTGCATGAATTTCCTCGCATCAATCTCCGACATACTGAGATACACAATACGCTCTATGCAGAAAGACAGACCGATAATCAGGCAAAGTGCCACAAGCGACATAAATCCCACGCCGCCATCCATGAACTTCGTCTTCAGTTGGGTATAGACGCCGTCATCCTGTGCCACACCTGTACTATCCTCCATCTCAAGCGCAGCATCATCGAGCAAATCGCCCATCGTCGTACTATCGTTAGAGGCGTTACTATCCACCATGACGGTATCCTTGCTCTTGCCTTCAGCACTTGCCGTAGCAGCCTTTTCTGTGGTTGCCTTTGCTGTAGCAGCATTACCATTTGCAGCATTTCCTGGAGCTGCACTTATGCAGTCGCAGCACATCAGGAACGTAATGAAAATCAGTATTATATTCAGTTTTGCTTTCATATCTTCTTCAATTTCAGTATCACTCCTCCCATACCCTGTATCGTTACTTTTGTCTTTCCGTTCTTATCCACCTTCAGTTCCCTCAGTTCGGGGGTAGGGAAGGTCTCACCCTTCTTTGCAGGGCGGTCTGTATAGTAGCTGACGGTCTTTCCCGCAAACATCGGGAGCGAGAGGGTGATAGTCTTGGCAGACGCTTCGCCATTCAGTCCTGCTACAATCCACTCGCCTTTTGTGCTCTTGCGAGCCAGGACCACATCCTTTGTGGGATAGCCATACAGATACTGCGTCTCTTCCCATGTGGTAGGGAGTTCTCTGAGGAAATCCAGCTCAAACGCAGGCAGGGTCTTCAGGTTGCTGGGCTGCATATCCACACAGTTGATGCTCGTCTGGTTTATTATGCCTGCAGCCATCTCAAACGTATCGCTCGTATATCGGCGATGTCTCTTGCCGGGCTTGTCCTCCTTATTCATATAGTGATTCATCAGGCAGCCTCCCCAGTCCATGCTGGCTACGGCATTTCGACAGAAGGGGTGCATCGTGAGCTCAAACCCCTCCTGCTTGGCGTGGTGCTCATTGAAATACACATTCTCAGATGCCAGCACAGCCTCGGAAGCTACAAAGTTAGGATACATCTTCTCCCAACCACGTGGCAATGTGCATCCGTGGAATATCACCTGAATGCCGTGACGGTTAGCATCACTCAGTATGTCCTCATAGAGTTGTATGGTCTGCTGCTTGTCGCCTCCAAAGAAATCCACCTTTATTCCCTTTATGCCTATACTCTCCATCCACGCCATCTCTTTCTCTCGGGCAATGGCTGTATTCATACAGTTTCGCGGTCCCTGTGGAGCATCGTTAGCAGCTCCGTTGCTGTTATACCACAGCATGAGGTGCACTCCCTTGCTCTGGGCATAGCGGCTCAGCTCCTCTATGCGCTTCCTGCCTGTCTGCACGTCCCAGAAGCCATCCACAAGGCAGTATTCAAAGCCCATCTCCGAAGCGGTATTGATAAACTGTACCTGGTCATCATAGTTGGCGCTATTGTCCTGCCATATCAGCCAACTCCAGGTATATCTGCCTGGACGATACTCTTCGCGTGCCTTATATTGTTCATCCACAACGTCATACGGTATCGTTGTCTCTACAATAGGTTTAAGCGAATTGCCTACTGTTATGGTGCGCCAAGGAGTGTCTCCTGGCAGGCTCATCGCAGGTGTAGTGCTGCCTATTCCGTGGTTCTCCGTCATATCGGGAAAGGCTATGGTATAGCCATTCTCCTCAGAATAGTCTCTGATATGGCTTGCGCAATAGCTGCTGCCCACGCCTGTCTCGCTCAGCAATACCCAGCCGTCGCATTTCCCGTTCTTGCTGTTCTTGCTGTTATTACTCTTTTTGGCACCTATACCGGTATCGCCACAAGATGCTCCGCCTACATGAAAAAGGCACGGGAATGTATATCCCTTGCCATACTTTGAGGGCTCATCCATCTTGGCATCAGCCTTATATTCCTCCTCATAGCTGGGCTTGGTGCTCATCCATCCCTTGTGATCGCCGTCTATCTGGGGCGAGAGGAATGTTGTCGTTCCTTCAGGGAAGCGATATGATCCCGCCTCGCTGAGTATCGTGATGCGTCGAGGCTCATCCTTGCTGATGCTCTTGGAGCCGTCGAAGTGATAGCGGTATGCTATGTCGTTATTGCTCACCTGAACGATAAGCGTCATATCGCGCTTGCTCTTTGGTGCCTTCAGGGTCAGCTCATAACGATGTGCCACATAGTGATTGCCGCCCCGCTTGGTGCCGCGCATCACATAAGTGGTGTCAACCAGACTTTCCCTGTCTGACACATACTCCAGACTCCGCGTGTAGTCCCCTATATCAGTAAGGAGTCCAAGCCTTGATGTCTCCACCATTGTCTTGCCGTCATAGGTTACGCAGTACTCTAACCGTCCTTCCTGCGACAACGACAGATGTACTGACAGTCTGCCGTCAGGCGAAAGTATCGATTTACCATCATCAAGTCCGTTAGCACCTTTCGCAGGCGTAGCAAGCATAAAGATAGCGAGAAGTGCCTGAGCAATATATAAATGTCTTTTTGCCATAATTGCACGCAAAATTAATACTTAGTTTTGAATTGTGCAAAAAAATAAAATCTTTTCTTGCATATCTTAAAACTTATTTGTAATTTCGCACGCAGATTTCTCAACTAAATCCTAACCTGAACTTATGAATAGAGTACTTCTGTCGCTGTTCATTCTCGTTTGTGGCGTAGTGAAATCCTATGCTGTACAATGGTTTGATGGAAGCGTATCAGTAAGATATAATGTTGTTGGTAAGCTTGCCCCCGTTGCTCGTATCGCCCTTGATATGTTTGAGGAAGATATGGAGCTGGTCACGGGAAAGCGGGCTTATCAGCATGAGGTATCCAAGATAGACATTTATGAAATAGACAAGCTGACACGCTATCAGCTGGTGATGCTGCAACGCACGGGAATGGTTCCTGACCGTCTTCTCACGGAGCCTGACTCCTATGTTGTCGGCGTATATCGTGGACATATTTATATAATAGGTAATAATGGACGCGGTACGGCTTACGGCATTCTGGAGCTCTCACGTCAGGCAGGTGTATCGCCCTGGGTATGGTGGGCTGATGCAAAGCCTGAGCGCAAGAAGGAACTATACATGATGAGCGACTTCAAGATTTTCGAAAGTCCATCCGTGAAGTATCGCGGCATCTTCCTCAACGATGAGGACTGGTCCACGCGAGAGTGGGCACACAAAGCTCCTCACCTCATGGAACCTTCTGGCACCATCGGTCCTAAGACCTATCGCAGGTTCTTTGAACTCATGCTGCGCCTTAAGGCCAACACCCTTTGGCCCGCTATGCATTCCGGCACCAAAGCATTCTTTACCGTTAAGGGCAACCGAGAGTTGGCTGACTCTTTCGACATCGTCATCGGTACCTCCCATTGTGAGCCGCTATTGAGAAACAACGTTGACGAATGGGACGTAGCCAAACGTGGCAATTACAACTTCATCACCAACAGGCGCAACGTGGAGAAATACTGGACGGAGCGCCTCAAGGAGGTGAAGGGTCAGGAGGCACTCTTCACCATCGGCATGCGCGGCATACATGACGGTGCTATGGAAGGATGCAAGACTAAGGAAGAGAAGCTTGCAGGACTGCAGGCGGTCATCAATAGCCAGCGCAATCTGCTGAAGAAGTATTATAATAAGGATGTAGCATCCGTGCCACAGGTCTTTATCCCCTATAAAGAAGTTCTTGAGATTTACGAAGACGGTCTTAAAGTGCCTGACGATGTCACGCTCATGTGGTGTGACGACAACTACGGCTACCTCACGCGTGTCAGCGATTCCATTCAGCAGAAACGGCAGGGTGGAGGAGGCGTTTACTACCACCT
This sequence comes from Prevotella sp., assembly GCA_017478025.1. GTDB lineage: Bacteria > Bacteroidota > Bacteroidia > Bacteroidales > Bacteroidaceae > Prevotella. The sequence goes on along the minus strand of JAFVGZ010000039.1, from coordinate 9,743 downwards.
CAGCTATTGGGGGCGCCCACATGACTATCTGTGGCTCACCACCACGCAGCCTGGACTCATCTATTCAGAGATGAAAGAGGCATACGACCACAACTGCAAGGATGTGTGGATAGCTAATGTCCATGATCCCAAGGTGGCGGCTTATGATCTCTCCCTCTTCCTCGATTTGGCGTGGAATATTAATGTTGTGAAGCCCAATACCATCGAAAACCACCTCCGTAACTGGCTTTGTGAGGTTCTGGGCGACCAGACCGCCTTCAAGGTGGAGCCCCTGATGCAGAAGTTCTATCAGCTCACAGGCATTCGCAAACCTGAGTTCATGGGTTGGACACAGGTGGAGCTTGACAAACGCAAATACCCACGTGGGCTATCTGCACCTCACGGGACGGAATTCTCAGAGACAGAGTTTGGCGGCGAGCTGGAGCGTTACCTTGAGGAATATGACAACCTCGTTGCCAAAGTAAACCTCATAGGACGTGATGATCCTGCATTCTTCTCCGTTGTGCAATACCCCATAGAGTGTGCCGCAGCAATGGCACACAAACACTTGGAGGCGCAGCTCGGAGATACTGTGAGCGCATCAGAGTGGCAGAATAAAATCAAGATGCTCACCCATAAGTACAACGAAATGGCTGACGGTAAGTGGCGCGGTTCCATGAACTGCAATCCGCGCAATCTCCCTGTCTTCCAGGACTACCATCCCCACGACTCCACCACCATTCGTCTGGGCAAGAGCCGTCCTCTCTCAGGCAAAGTGCTTGACGGATGTATCGTAAGAAATGCCAGCAGTTATGACTCCAACTCCGGTCAGGTAGTGCCCATCAGCATGCTTGGTCACAGCATGAATGCTGTCAGCATAGCCCGTGGTGCAAGTGTCACCTATAACTTTACCACCACTCAGGACGGTAATGCCGTCATTCGCACAGCCCTCATCCCCACTCAGCCCAACGACAAAGGTGACCTGCGTTATAGCGTCAGCATCGACGGGGCAGAGCCGGTAGTCTATTCGCTCAAAGAGCCCTATCGCTCAGAGCGCTGGAAGAAGAACGTTCTGAGAGGTCAGGCACTCCGCGAGACTGAGGCAACCCTCTCCGCTGGCAGTCACACCATCACCATCACGGCACTCGACAACCACATCATCCTTGATCAATGGATGCTGGACTACAAGAAAGACCGTAAGTTCTACATGTTCCCGATAAGATAATTCATAATTCAAAATTAAAGATTTCGACATATCGTTATATCGTTAATTTGATAATTCGTTAATTTGTTAATTCGTTAATCCGCCGTTTCCGTCCCTCCCCCTTTGGGGGGAGCTGGTGAGGGGCTTTAATTATAACTCATGCGTAAACTCATCTACTTCATCATAGGCCTCGTCCTCTTTGTTATTCTTCTCATCGCGGGATGCATGATGTTCCTTCTTTCCGACAAAGGACAAAAGTGGGCAATGGATCAATGTCTCACATCCCTGCGTGCTGAGTTGGGCACAAAGCTTGAGATAGGTGATTTCAGCCTCAATCCCTTCATCGGACAGTTTGCCATTCACAATCTGCAGATGTACGACAGAGACAGCGTCTGCATGCTCCGTGTAGATACTGCAGAGGTGGGCATAGCTGTCATGCAGCTTGTCAACAAGGAGATTGTTTTTGATCATCTGAAGCTTGCAGGGGCATCTGCCGAACTCTACAAGAACCGTCGCGATACCGTTGCCAACTATCAGTTCCTCGTGGATGCCTTAGGCAAGAACAAGAAGCCCAAGAATAAGGAAAAGAAGAAAGCCAAGAAGAAAAGCCCCGTAAAGGTCTATCTGGATCTTGATGATGCCATCATCAGCCGCACCGACTTCAAGTGGGACATCAAGTCCGAACCCCACAAGGGTGGCGACACGCTCGATGTTAACCATATCGATGTGCATGACTTCCACCTCGCCGTTACGGGCAAAATAAAGGACGAGCGCATCTATAACTTCAAGGTGACAGACCTCGGGGTTATGGAAAAGAAGACCGGCATCACCCTCAGCATGGACAAGATCCACGCAAAGATTATCAAGGACCGTAGCGGAAATCTCATCCTCGAAGGTCTGAAAGGCAAATATCGTGACAAGGAGGTGGCGCTGGGCAGCATCCATATAGAGCAGAAAAACGGCAAGTTAGGCAGCAACGCTCCTATCGACATCTCCATAAAGAAGCTGCACTACAAATGCAACAACGGCAAGCCACGCAAGAATACAGGCAAGCCCAACCGTGGATGGTTTGACCCGGGACATCTCAACACCGAACTCAATGCAGAGCTCGTTGTGTCTGACGTGAGGACAGATACCATCAGAATCTACCTCGACCACCTCGACTCCTACGACGAGGACAGCGGACTGGATATCAAGAACTTCACGTCACATATAGACGTAACAAAGAAGGACATCTTCCTCACCAATGCCTCTATAGCCTTAGCGAAAACGCGCATTAAGATGCGTCAAGTGCATCTGGAGTACGAAACGGGAAAGAAGAAGGGTGCTGCAGAACAGAATACGGAAGGTGTAAAGGGTGCTGACGGAAAGCCTAAATCCACCTTCAAGATGAAGATTCACGACTTCCCCTTCACCGCCAAGGTCTATCTTCAGGACATAGCCAAACCCTTCGCACCACCTCTCAGCCACTTCACCACGCCGCTCAATCTTGACCTCGTCGTGGGTGGCGACTTGGACCGCATACTCTTCAAGGACATCCTCATCACCTCTTTCGACAAGCGACTGAGGCTGACGGCACAGGGTGACCTCTGCGACGTGACAAAGAAACGAGCCCTTTGCCTCCACTTCACCAACATACACCTTGATGCCCGAAGCGGAATAAAGGACGTCATCATCAACCACTTCTCTAAGAAAGTGCGCATGAAGATGACACAGCAGATGCGCCTCATAGGCGATATCTCGTTCAACGGAACACTCGGAGTCTTCTTCAAACGCCAGGAAGTGGGGGGACGCCTCTTCACCAAGTTCGGCGAGATAGATTTCGGTTTCACCATCAATGGATGGACCAAATTTCTCAAGGGCTGGATGAAAGCTCCGGGCGAGCTGCGTCTGGGTGACGTGATGAACGCTCCTGGCTTCAGCATCTTCAATGCCCAGGCCCGTTACAATGTCAACATCTCCAAGAAGAGCCGCGTGTCACTCATCTCGCGTGCCCGTGGAGGCCGACTGCCTGTGGGCGACCTGCAAGCCACCATCGACAAGGCAAAATACAAGACCATGCCTATCAACGGCATCTCTGCCAACCTCGTCAGCGATGGCGTAAAAGCCGTTGGCGACGTGTCATTTGGATTGAAGGTAATGGATATAGAGGCTGAATTGGAATACATGCAGACGGACAAGGTGCAGAAATACCACATCAAGCCCCACATAAAGAAGCACAAAACCTTCACGCCGCTCTTTGATAAGTTCAAGGCTATGAAGAAAGCCAAGGAGCAGGGTAAATCGGATAACCAGAAAGACTCCAAGGACAAGTCAAAAGCAAAAGACGAAAAGTCCAAGTCAAAATCCAAAGATGACTCCAAAAACAAGGAAAGCTCTGAGGATAAACCTAAAAAGAAAAACTTCTTCAAATCACTGTTCAAATCCAAATAGTCACCCCATGCAGTCAATAGACGTAACCGACACAATAAAACAACTCTACGAGGACTTCCGTCCACAGGTGCCCCAGGGCATCAACTACCTCCTCGTGCCCGGAGCGGGACAGCTCACCGTAACGGCTGACCCCGACCTCCTGCGCAACATAATGATGACCTATCTCGCCAACGCCGTCAAACACCAGAAATCATCTGAGCTCACGCGCGGACATGGACTCATCATCATCGGTTGGCAATACGACTACACCATACGCGAGCTCCAACTCTTCGTCGAAGACAATGGTGTCGGCATGGATACCGACGACGACAAGGTGTGGACAGGAAAAAAACTTAGCAAAGTAAAGCAAAACGCTACCGATATGGGGTTCCATACAGTCCTCTTCAAGGAAAAAGGTATCGGCAGCAGGTTTGAAATCAGAAAGAAAATATAATGCACTACATCCTCATCATAGCCATCATTGCAGCCTTCGCAGCACTCGTCTATGTGCTACGCCGCACCGCAGCAATAGAAAAAAAGGTGATAATGGAAAACCAGCTGCGCGACCTCATCGTTGACGGAGCAGAATACTCCATCTGGGTCATCAAGGGCGAAACCATGCAGTTCTCGTCCAAGTTTGCCCGCAAAGTGCGCATGCCGTCCTCCAGCATGAAGCTCTCACAGCTCGCCACCTGCGTCATGCCTGAGAGCAAGGCAACCTGGAAAATCTTCCAGCAACAATACAAAAAGACGGGACGCCATCACCTGCGCCTCCACTTCCTTTTCTACGACACGCCGCATTGGTATGAGTTCATCTACCAAGCAGAAAACGAACACACCTCAGGCATCATGATACAGGTTGACAAAGTCGTGGCGCGAGAAAACGAGATGAAGATACTCCAGGAGGGAATACAGGAGGTAGCACTCAAACAAAGCTTCCTCTCCAACATCTCCCATGACCTCAGGACGCCGCTCAATGCCGTCACTGGCTTCACCCAACTCATGACGGCAGAGGGCATAGAACTCTCTGAAGAGGAGATGAAAGAATACAACACCCTCATCCACCAGAACTCAGAACTCATGCTACGCATGATCGACGGCGTCATGATGAAATCGCAGATAGAGACAGGCGGCACCAAGATGAAGCCAATGGACGTCTCGGCAACAAAATTCATCAACGACACCTACCACACCCACCTCATCCTCACCCCTGCCAACATCACGCTCAACGTGGAGCAGGACAGCCCCGACTGCATCGTCTCCATTGACCTCCATCGCACCCAGCAGGTCATGAACAACTTCCTTTCCAACGCATTCAAATTCACCCCAGAAGGAAGCGTCACCATAGGATGGAAAAAGATACAGGACACCAATGAAATAGAATTCTATTGCCAAGACACCGGCATCGGCGTATCAGAAGAAGATTCCCGTCACCTCTTTGACCGTTTCTTCAAAGTAAGCGAAAACGCCATCGGCACAGGCCTGGGACTCAACATCAGCCGCACCATCATCGAGAAGCAAGGCGGCACCATCGGCGTAGAAAGCGAACTGGGCAAAGGCTCCCGCTTCTGGTTCCGATTCCCACTACCAATATAATCCCCTCCAGCTCCCCCCAAGGGGGAGAGAACAAAACATCGACACAACGACATCTCGAAAAATTATATGCATTCTGCATTCTGCATTCTGCATCCTGCATTATGAATTAACAAGCTATGCTCTACATCATCCTCATTCTCATCCTTGCCCTCTTGCTCTTCAGCATCCGCAATATGCGCAAGACTGTCACCTTGCTCTACGACGTGCGTAACTTCAACCGTCTCGCCTTCCGTGGGGCAGAATACTACTACATCAAGAGCCCCCAGGAACTGCCCCGTCACCCAGAGGCCGTGACCACCCCAGGGCGTCACACCTTCGATACCGAAGATACCGTAGATGGCAAGCCCACCTACCATCGCTGCCGATACATCGTCAAGGAAGACGGCAGCATCCTGGGCTACATACAAGACACCACCGCCGAACACGAGCTGCAACGCGCTCTTGCCAACACCCTCCACACCTCCGACGAGGCAAAGCAGAAAGACACCTTCCTGCAGCGCCTGAACCGCGAGATACGCACACCCCTCTCCGTCATCACCGAGGCCTGCGACACACTCACCAACGGCAAACCCGATGCCGAGACACGCAGCCAGCTCATACAAGATATACAGCACAACAGCACCTCGCTCACCAAACTCATCAACGACATCCTGCAGTTCTCGCGCATCGAGAGCGGAAGAATGAAATACAACTTCCAGCCCCTGCATGTCAGCACATTCTGCCAGGAGTTCTTTGCCGCTGCACAGCCGCAGATACCATCGGGCATACACTTCCGCCTCTGTCCCGGGCGTGATGACATCACCTCCAATACCGACGCCGACAGACTCCGGGATATCCTGCAGCAGTTCCTTGACAACGCCATACGCTACACCTCGCTCAAACTGTCATCATCAGCCGATACTGATACCGACGCAAACGCGGCTACAGACGCTGCCAGACAGAACACGGCAGACCCTCGAGAGGGTAGGGAAGAGATACTCTTCGGATGGAAATACCTGTTGGGCAAGGGAGTAGTGCAGATCTTTGTCGAGGACTCCGGCGACGGAATAGAAGAGCAGCGTGTCCGCGACATCTTCGACGTCTTCTGGCGTGACACCTCCTTCTCATCGGGAGTGGGTATAGGCCTCACTATAGCCAAAGAGCTCTCTCAGGCCCTCGGAGGACACATCAGCGCCAAATCCCAGCACCACAAAGGCTCACGATTCTCCGTCTGGATACCCGCCTCCGTGTAAGGGTATGGATGTTAGCAGAAGCCGCACCCCTGAAAGGGTAGTGGCTTATGGCCAAATGGCGCACTTGCAAAACTTGAAAATATATAAAACGCAATCTTATGAGAAAGTATTGTTTTCTATTGCTGGCACTGCTGCTTAGTGTAGCCAATGTGTCGCGGGCTCAGGACATTGAGACTGTGGTAGATAGCGTAAAGTCCAATATCAAGAACAGCGACATGAAGGAAGCCGTGGAGAATATCAGGGACGCCTTCAGGCTCAAGGAAGCCAATGTAGAGATGATGGTTGGCAAGTGGCAGTATGTGGAGCCTGCCGTCTATGCCACGAAGGGTAATATGCTATATAAGCTGGTGGGCAACTCTGTGGCCAATCAGCTGGAGAAGATTCTCGACGACTACATAGAGGAATGCGACATCACCGCAGAGAATACGACGTTCACCTTCAACAAGAACGGCACCTTCCTCCGCAATGTCTCCGGCCACAAGGCCAAGGGCGTATGGATGGTAGGCAACACCAAGCTCTATCTGGGCATCAACCAGGTGCTCACGGCCGAGATCACCATACACCAGGACGACGACAAACTGATGTTCCTCATCGACATCGACAAACTGATGACCATCTTCAAGCTGCTCGGCGCAATGGAAGACACAAAAGTCAACAACACACTCATCAAACTGACAAAATCCATACCATCACTCCAGGCAGGCATGTCGTTCAAAAAGATAGGACACTAAGGCTTGCCTAACCCAGCGTAACACATACATAGCACCTGCTGGAGCAGGCGCATAGCGCCAAGGCTTTGTGAATTTCTTTATTATTTGTATATTTGCAAACAAAAACCGCTATAACTATTACATAAACAATATGAGTGAATTAACTATTCCTGAATTCAAATGTCGTAAAGACTACAAAGAGGAAACGAAATCTTTCTTGAGTAAAATAAAGTGTGTTGGGGAAGTTGAACGAAGAAATGCTATCATAAACCTCTTGGTCAAGTTCTATGATGACTTAAGAGATAATGTAAGTAATGCAGAACAGCCAGGCAGCGAGACAGGTACCATAAACGATGATGCCATTGAGGGAATTCTTGCAATAGCTGACACGTGCATTAAAGAAGATACTAATTTAGAAAAAGACTTAATTGCTATCCTACAAGATAAGGAGAATAATATAAAGGCCAGAGTTAACGCTTTTTACAGCCTGTGCACAAAATATCGCAGATTAAAGGATTTTATACATTTCAGGGAGTTAGTTCACGGGGCAGACGGCGAAGTGCGTGAGGATGTAATATATAATATTATGTATGCGTACTTTCTCATACAAGAAACTGCCGACGACTTCGACCCCAACAAGGCGCTGAATTATTGGAATAAAATGATTCCCTCAATCTATAAGCGTTTACCTGCTTTTACCCAGATTTATACGGAAACAGTTGTCCTCCAATGCGAAAATACAGACAAGAAAGACACTCCATTGCTTGATGAGGCAGAAAATCTTATCAATGATGCCATCAAAATGAGGAAGTATCCAAAGTTCTATTCTACTCTTGGCCGGATTTTTTGTTGTATGGGAAAATTCGATGATGGCATAGTTGAAGTGAGAAGGGCTATCGAATTCGAAGAATCTGACAGGAAAGACTATATGTCAAGAATCAGCGAATATCAGTATATTATTAGCTGCATTCAACGCAAAAAGGACGAAGCGAAAATGAAGGCTCAGGCAGAAGTCATTCAGGCACAAATGAAGGATCAGGCCGAAAAGATCCAGAGAGAGCTGGAGAAGAGCAAAACGGACTATGCAAGCATCCTGGGCTTTATTAGTGGCATTATGGCTCTGATTATTGGAACCATTGATGTGTCAAGACACCAGATGTCCCTGAAAGACTCCCTTCCACTACTTATGGGCATTGCCGGAATGATTATCGTCTCATTCGGCAGCATGAATCTGATGCTGGTGCGCAGGGATGAAAAGCGAGATAACAAATACTCTGACTGGACGCTTATCATGATTGGTGGAAGTGTTTTTGTCTTGTCTGTTATCGGAAGACTCTTGTACAACTATCTGAAAACCGGCAAATTGATATGAGTTACCAATTAATGCTCATCGACTGTGACAGAACACTACTGAACGATTCTGGCATTGTTACAGAACGCACGAAAACGGCTATTAGTAATGCGGTACGCAATGGAGTAAAGACTGTCTTTGCTTCAGGCAGAGCGCCTGGTGGCATCGAAAATATGGTCAAGGCTATCGGTGAAGAACACCTGTTCGAGTATTTTGTTTGCTTTAACGGAGGACTGATAATAAGGGCACATGATAAGCAGGTTGTTAGCGAAAGTAGCCTTACCATTGATGACGTAATCCATATAGTGGACAGCATTTGTTGTAAACCAGAGGATTATTACGTGTTGACATCCGGCAGACTGATTTGCCAAGGATATAATAAACAGGCTGAAATCGAGGCGATAAAGAACAATATAAGTGTGACTCAGGGTGCTGTTTGGCAATTAACCAGCGATGAGAAGATTTTTAAATTGGTGTTTGCCGGTGAGGTAGATGAACTAGACCTAATAGAGAAACGAATACCAGTAATACTTAGGAAGCAATTCCATGTGACAAGAAGCGAGCCGAATAATCTTGAGTTTGTTTCTCTGCTTGCATCAAAGGGGAACGCACTTGTTCAGTTGGCAGACCTACTTCATATAAGGATAAAAGACACCATTTGCTTTGGTGACGCGGAAAACGACTCAAGCATGATTATGGTGGCAGGAACTGGTGTAGCAATGGGAAATGCCAGTGAAGAGTTGAAAGCCATTTCTGACATTGTCACTGATAGCAATAATAATGAGGGATTGGCGAAAGCCATTGAAAAACTTGTGCTGTCTGACTACAATTAAACGACACTACGAATAAAAATAATCGTGCGGCTACTATCATCTTCAACGCTATCTCTATGATGTTTTTCTTTCCCATAATCGTCAATTCTCTAATTCAAGTTTTTATTATCATCAAGAATGGATAGAATTATAGAATTATTTCCCTTGCCGTGCGCCAGCCTAATTCTCTAATTCGATTTTTTTATTATCATCAAGAATGGATAGAATTATAGAATTATTTCCCTTGCCGTGCGCCAGCCTAATTCTCTAATTCTCTAATTCGAGTTTTTATTATTATCAAGAATGGATAGAATTTTAGAATTATTTCCCTCGCCGTGCGCCAGCCTAATTCTCTAATTCTCTAATTCGAGATCTTTTTATTATCATCAAGAATGGATAGAATTATAGAATTATTTCCCTTGCCGTGCGCCAGCCTAATTCTCTAAT
>JAFVGZ010000038.1 GCA_017478025.1 Prevotella sp. | reverse complement strand
AATCAGTTTACTGATGAAATCTTGTAAAACAAATCAGTTCAACTAACAGAACTTGTAAAGTAAAACAGAGAACTGAATAAAAGTAGTAAACCTAATTAGTTAATCGCATCCAATTCTGTCAACTAATTTTAGGAATAGTCAGATTATCTTTCACTTTCGAGCGGTTTTACACCATTTAGATGAAATTTTGTGGCAAAATGATTGCGGAATGGAATAAAATGCTTATCTTTGCACCAAACTTAGGAACAATAGTTATGGCACAAGTATCTATGACAGTCCGTATGGACTCAGGCATTAAGGCCGCATTTGATGCACTTTGCGCTCAGTTTGGCATGAGTGCGAATGCAGCTATGAACATCTTTGCAAATGCTGTTGTGATGCAGCGTCGTATTCCATTCGAGATTAAGGCTGCTCCAGAAGAAACGTCAGGAAGTGGATTAGAGGCATTTCGTGCACTTAGGGCAGAGGCGGAAAAGAATGGCCTCCAAGAGATGAGTCTTGACGAAATAAACGAGGAAATACGACTGGCGCGTGCAGAAAGACGGGCAAAAGCGGAGAAAAGATGATCTACGCAGTAATTGATACGAACGTGCTGATGCCATAGGGACAGGTCACAGACATCTATCGTAACCGTTATTGGGACATAAAGGAGAAAAGTATTAAGGGAAATCGGTCTATATCAGCCTATATATATAAAAGAGGTGGATTAATTCTGCCTCTTTTTCTTGTGTATCTCAAAACTTAATCGTAACTTTGCAGGCGTTTTACAAATTACGTAGGTAACGAAAGACATATTCACTATATGACGTATAAGACTATTAAGCTGGCTGTGCTGCTTTGCATCGTGGTTGCTGCAGGTACGGCTGAGGCGCAGACACGCACGCTGACGCTTGACTCCTGTCGCGCTATGGCGCTGAGATGGAACAAGCAGCTGCAGATGGCTCGCGTGGAGCGCCAGATGGCAGAGGATGTTCGCAAGGCAGCACGCACAAAGTATCTACCACACGTTGACATTACCGGCGGCTATATGTACACCAGCCGCTCCATCTCCCTGCTGAGCGATTACCAGAAGGGAATACTGGGCAATCTGGGAACGGTTACAGGCATGAAGATTGCCGAAGCCATGCCCCAGATAACCAATACTCTTACGGAAGGGCTGAAATCCCTGTATGCGTCTGGTCAGATCTCAATGGAGTCGCTACAGAAGATGGGGGCTTTCGGCGCTGTACTGGGACAGAGCATCCAAGGCTCGATGCCCGCATTGGTGGAAAGCATGAACAAGGCGGGACAGAGTATCGTAGATGCTTTTAACACGAATACGCACCATCTGTTCACAGCCTCAGCAATGCTGACGATGCCTCTGTATGCCGGAGGAATGATAAAAGCCAGCAACGATATGGCTGACATAGCGGTAGAGATAGCTGAGGAGAAGGGCCGTGCGCAGGAGAATAACGTGACTTACGATGTGGAGCGCGCATATTGGCTTGTGGTGTCGCTGACACACAAGAAAGAGTTGGCTGACAGTTTCCTGGAGTTGGTAAAGAAGCTGAACAAGGACGTGCACGTGATGATACGCGAGGGCGTGGCGACACGCGCAGACGGCCTGAAGGTTGATGTTGCTGAGAACGAGGCTGACATGACCAAGACAAAGGTGGAGAACGGTCTGTCGCTGGCACGCATGCTGCTGTGTCAGCTGTGTGGCATGAGGCTGGACAGCGAGTTCACACTTGAGACAAAGGCATCAGAAGCACCTCAGTACCCCGTAACGACTGACGGCACACCCGGTTTTTGGGATTTGCAGAACAGGCCTGAGCTGCAGATGCTCAGCCATGCTGTCAGCTTATCAAAGGAGAAGACAAAGATAGCACGCGCAGGATACCTCCCGCAGGTGGGACTTACTGGAGGCGCGGTATTCACCAACCCAAGCGTATTCAACAGCTTTGAGCGTAAATTCAAAGGCATGGGCGTTGTTGGCGTGGTGGTAAGAATCCCCGTTCTTGACTGGGGTGAGACGGCCTATCGCGTCAGGGCATCAAAGAAATCCACCACTCTGGCTCAGCTGACCCACGACGAGGTGGAGGAGAAGATGCAGCTTGAGGTGAGCCAATGCAACTATAAGCTGAACGAGGCACGCAAGCAACTCGTTGCTGCTACAAAGAATGTGGAGCGTGCAGAAGAGAACCTGCGTTGCGCAAATCTGGGTTTCCAGGAGGGTGAGATGCAGACAACCGACGTGATGGCCGCCCAAACAGCCTGGCTGCAAGCACAGACAGACAAGATAGATGCCGAGATAGACATCAGGCTCAGCGAGGCGGCAATGAAGAAGGCGTTGGGAAAGTGAACCTCACCCCCCGGCCCCCTCTCCAAGGGGCGAGGGGGAGAGTGAAGAGTGAAGAGTGAAAAGTGAAGAGTGAAAAGTGAAGAATTAACCTCACCCCCGGACCCACTCTCCAAGGGATGAGGGAAGAAGTGGAGCACAGGCGAGACTTGAATAAATATAAAAATATAAGATGGAAAACAAGAAGCAACATAACAGCGTGATGATGGCTGTAGCAGCCTTCGTCTTAGTGATTATTGTCATCGGAGCGATAGGGTTCTTCACTATCGGCCATGATGATGAGGTGATACAGGGCCAGATAGAGGTGGAGGAGTATCGCGTATCAACAAAGGTACCCTCGCGCATACTGCGCATCTGCGTGAGCGAGGGTGACTATGTGAAGGCCGGCGATACACTTGTAATCCTCGATGCCCCCGAGGTGGAGGCGAAGGCTGAGCAGGCCCAGGGAGCCATTGACGCGGCACAGGCGATGAGCGCTATGGCTCAGGCAGGAGCCCGCAAGGAGCAGATACAGGGCGCATACGAACTGTGGCAGCAGGCAAAGGCAGGACTGGAAATTGCCGAGAAGTCATACCAGCGCGTTCAGAGGCTCTTTGACGAGGGCGTAGTGAGCGAACAGAAGCGCGATGAGGCATACGCAGCATTCAAGGCATACGAGGCACAGGCACAGGCTGCCAAGAGCCAGTATGATATGGCTGTGAACGGCGCACGCAACGAGGAGAAAGCCGCAGCAAAGGGACAGGTGAAAGCCTTTGAGGGCAAGATGCAGGAGGTGAAAGCCTATAGGAAGGAAACGGTACAGGTAGCGCAGATGGCCGGAGAGGTAGCAACGATCTATCCAAAGGTGGGAGAACTGGTAGGAGCAGGCTCGCCAATCATGACAATAAGCATCATGGACGACCTCTGGGGCACCTTCAACATCAGGGAGGACCAGCTGCAGGGCATCAAGAAGGGCGACACGTTTAAGGCCTTCGTACCTGCATTCAGCAAAGAGATAACCATGAAGGTGACAAGCATCAAAGACCAGGGAAGCTATGCCACATGGAAGGCGACAAAGAGCAACGGGCAGTATGACATGAAGACATTTGAGGTGAAGGCCCGCCCAACGGAGAAGTTTGACGGTCTGAGACCCGGAATGAGCGTAGTGAAGAAGTGAGACAGGTAGTGCGCGAAATAAAGCTGCTGCTGGAGCACCCCATATATATACTCAGTATGGTGGTGCTGCCTCTGTTTGTGACGCTCTTCTTCACATCGCTGATGGAAGAGGGGCAGCCGGAGGATATGCCCATAGGCGTGGTGGATCTGGACAACACGTCGGCCACTCGAAAGTTGACGCGTATGCTGGACAGCTTTCAGTCCTCAAGAGTGGTGGCCCATTATGCTTCGATGGACGAGGCACGACACGCTATTCAGAAGAATGAGATCTATGCTTTCATTCTCTTCCCCAAAAACATGACGAGGGACATGACATCCATGCGACGCCCCAAGATGTCATTCTACTATAGCTACACCTCTCTGACAGCCGGCTCATTGATATTCAAGGACATGAAGACCGTGAGCACACTTGCCTCTGCCGCCATAGGCCAGGCAACCTTGCAGGCAAAGGGAATGACCGCAGAACAGACGCGGGCGTTTCTGCAACCCATAGCATTGGACGTGCATACAGTAGGCAATCCGGGGGTGAACTATAACATATTCCTCAGCAACATGCTGGTGCCGGCAGTACTGATGATATTCATATTCCTTGTTACTATATACTCCATAGCCACCGAAATGAAGTTCGGCACCTACGAGGAGTGGATAGAGGCAAGCGACGGAAACTTCACCAAAGCTCTCTTTCTCAAGGTTTTCACGCAGACGGTAATATGGTTTATTGTCTTTGCGTGCATGATGGGTTATATGTACGGCACATTAGGTTTCCCCGCACCGGGCGGTTACTGGAAACTGATGCTGCTCGGAGCGCTTACGATACTCGCCTCCCAGGGCTTCGCTATGTTTCTTTTCGGCCTTATCGCCTCGCCCCGAATGGCTATGAGCGTCGGGGCTTTGTGGGGAGTATTGAGCTTTTCAATGGTAGGCAGCGCCTTCCCCATCATGGCGATGGACGCGCCGATGCACACATTGACGTGGCTCTTTCCGCTGAGACACTACTACATCATTTACCAACTCTGCATATTCAACTCTTATCCACTCACTTATGTGATGCCAAACATCATAGCGCTATTGTGCTTCATATTGGCATCGCTGGCCGTAATACACAGAATGGAGAGAGAGTTTAAGACATTTGAATATCTTCCATAAACAACAAAAATCCTACTATCATCAGCAAGATAAAAGACATAACAGACGCATGGCTTGAGGAGATTATGGCTATAGTAAAGGATGAAGGAGTGCTTCTCTTCTTCGTCTTCCTGCCTATAGCATATCCCCTACTCTACTCATGGATATATAACAACGAGGTGGTGCGCGATGTTCCCGTAGCAGTCGTGGATAACTCACACTCGTCCCCAAGCCGGGAGTTCATCAAGAAGATGGATTCCACACCCGACGTATCCATAGCATACTACTGCAAGTCCCTGCCAGAAGCTCAGGAGCTTATAGGTCAGGGCAAGGCATACGGCATCCTCTATTTCCCCTCCGACTTTGCCCTGAAGACAGGCCGCATGGAACAGGCTCACGTGGGCGTGTATTGCGACATGAGCTATATGCTGACCTACAAGGCCATCCTCCAGTCAGCCACCACCGTAAGCGGCGTGATGGGGGCCGAGATACAGGCGCGGCTCTCAGGGCCTTACACCCATCGCGACGAGGAGATAGGCACAAAGCCAGTGGATTTTGATGACGTAGCTATATTCAACGTAACGGGAGGATATGGAAACTTCATCATCCCTGGCGTACTGGTACTCATAATACAGCAGGCGCTGCTGCTGGGCGTAGGCATGATTGCCGGCACAAGGAGGGAGAGACATCGCATGAGAGAAAGGGAGGCAGATACCGCCATAGAACCCCGCACACTATGGGGCAGCACAAGCATTCTGCTGGGACGGTCGTTGGCTTATCTGATGATATTCAGCGTCATGCTGGCGTGGATAACGCTCATCGTGCCGCGACTGTTCGGTTTCGTAAGCCTAGTTCACGGATATGACCTGCTGATGTTCTTGCTACCCTATCTGCTGGCATGCATCGCCTTCGCCATTACCGCAAGCACGTTGGTGCGCTATAGGGAAAGTGTCATACTCGTTGTGGTATTCACATCCGTCCCGTTGCTGTTCATCTCTGGCGTCAGCTGGCCACAAAGCAACATTCCCTCTGTATGGCAGGGCGTGTCGTGGATGTTCCCCAGTACTTTCGCCATAAGGGGTTTTGTACGCATGAGCAGCATGGGCGCGTTGCTTGAGGACGTAAGACCTGAATACATAGTTCTGTGGATACAGACAATCATATACACCATAACGGCCTTTATTGTGACACACCTTATACAATATAGAAGGGCCTAATGCGTTGTATTACTATATATTAAACAAGGAAATATGAAAAAAATAATCCTCTCAGCACTTTTCTCTGTATGCATCGTGGCAGGTGCTCTGGCACAGTCGATGTCTGACTCGCAGATTATTCAATTCATTCAGAAGGAACAGAAAGCAGGTACCTCGCAATCACAGATAGTAACGAAACTGATGCAAAAGGGTGTCAGCGTGCAGAAGTTGCAACAGATTCGTAAGAAGTATCAGAACCTGCAGAAGAGCGGCAGCGGCAGTTCTGCTATGGGCAAGAGCAACGATGGAGAATCATCAGACCGTCTGCGCACAGCAAACGGTACTTCTATGCGTGGAGGCAAGAAAAAGGCTGACGCAGACTTTGAGGATAGTACCCTTGGCGGCATACAGCAGAGCAAATCACGCGCACAAAGGCAAATGGACAACGACAGATCCAAATCAATAGGACTTGATGAGTATGGCCAGGAGTCACTCCTTGACGATGAGGAGATGATGGTGCGTGAGCTGGATGAGTTCTATCCTGACTCGCTTACCATGCTGAAGCAGAAGGTAAAACAGCTGGAGAAGAAAAAGAAGAGGGTCTTTGGTCGTGACATATTCAATAACCGGGAACTGACGTTTGAGCCTAATATGAATATCGCCACACCACAGAACTATGTGCTTGGTCCCGGCGATGTGGTGAACGTGGATATCTATGGCGCCTCTCAGAAGACCGTGACCGAGACCGTCTCGCCTGACGGAACGATTACTATTGAGGACTTCGGTCCCGTTGCCCTCAGCGGACTTACGGTAAGTCAGGCAAAGGCACGCCTGCGCTCCACGTTGGGTTCACGCTATGCCTCCAGCTCCATACAGCTGACAGTAGGACAGACAAAGACCATGATGGTGAACGTAATGGGCGAGGTGAAAGCGCCTGGCACATATACTCTGTCCGCATTTGCCAGCGTGTTCCATGCTCTGTATATGGCTGGAGGAACGAATGACATCGGTACATTGAGAAACATTAAAGTGTATCGCAATGGAAAGGTGGTGAGCAACGTAGATATCTACGACTACATTCTCAACGGCAAGCAAAGCGGAAACATACGCCTGCATGAGGGCGATGTAATCGTAGTAGGCCCATACGACTGTCTGGTAAACATCTCGGGCAAGGTGAAACGCCCTATGTTCTACGAAATGAAGAAGAACGAGAGCCTCAAGACCCTGCTGCAGTATGCAGGCGGCTTTACCGGAGATGCATACAAGAAAACCGTTCGCGTACTGAGAAAGTCAGGGGCGGAGTATCAGGTATTCAACGTTGCGGAGTTTGACATGAGCTCCTTCCGCATCAGCGATGAGGACTCAGTAAGCGTTGACTCCATCATCCCCCGCTATGAGAACATGGTGGAACTGCGCGGCGCAGCATTCCGTCCAGGCCTGTATCAGATAGGAGGCGACGTGACAACAGTCAAAGGTCTTATAGACATAGCCGACGGAATAAAAGAAGATGCATTGACCGAACATGCCGTGATGCATCGCATGAAAGCTGACCGTACGCTTGAGGTGCTGTCAATAAACCTGAAGGGTATAATGGACGGCACGGTGGCAGATGTGCCCTTGCGCAATGAGGACGTGCTGTTCATTCCATCCAAGAAAGAGACAAACGACAAATTGGTGCTGAAGATTTATGGTGAGGTACAGTACCCTGGAACCTATCAGTATGCAGACGGCACAACATTGGAGGACATAGTTCTTCAGGCAGGAGGTCTGAAGGAGAGTGCCTCGCAGACGGTTAAGGTGAGCCGCCGCACTCTTGACACCAGCACAGGCGGTAAGACATCAGACGTAGCCACGCAGACCTATGAGATGAAGCTGAAGGATGGCTTTGTGATAGACGGCGAGCAGGGATTTGTTTTGCAACCCTATGACGAAATCTATGTGACGAAGGACCCTCTGTTCAAGAAACTCACCAGCGTCACAATAGAGGGCGAAGTGTTCACCGAAGGCACATTCAGCATGAGCCAGACCAACACACGCGTCAGTGACGTTCTGAAGATGTGTGGCGGTATTACCTCACGAGCTGCCAAGAACGGCACCTACATCATGCGCAAGATGAGCGAAGAGGAGAAACGACAGATATTAAATAAGGCCAGCGAGAACCGTGCTGCCAGAGCATATAACATGGCTAGCGGTCAATCAGCAAGTGGCGGTAATGAGAAGCAGGTCTTCGCAGACTCGCTCTATATGGAGCATGCCCTGAGAACAAACCTTTATAAGGTTGCAGTTGACCTGCAGGCATCGCTAAACAATCCTGGTAGTCCTTCTGATGTTATTCTGCGCGACGGCGACCGAATAATTGTAGAGGAAGCACGCAACACGGTACGTATAAGCGGTGCTGTACCTTATGAGAATTCTGTACCATATATTGAGGGGAAAAACATAAAGTACTATATGGCACAAGGTGGCTCTCGTGGTTTCAAAGATCGAAAGTGGGCTTATATCATTTATCAGAATGGTACAGCACAGATGGTAAAAGACGGAGCGAAAGTTGAACCTGGATGCGAAATCGTGTTGCCAGAGCGTAATACCACCAGCAATGCTCAAAATACAGCTCTGTGGGTTAGCATAGGCTCTACCATCGCTACAATGGCTGCAGTCGTAGTAACAGCATTTAAGAAATAGCCTACGCCAATAAAAAAGAAGCAAACTTTCAACTCTGAAAAATCAATAAAACATGAAGATAGCAGTAGCAGGAACTGGATACGTCGGATTGTCTATGGCCACACTCCTATCCGGACATCATGAAGTAACAGCAGTAGATATCGTGCCTGAAAAGGTTGATAAGATTAATCAGCGCATATCCCCGATACAGGATGAGTACATCGAAAAGTACTTTGCTGAACGGCAGCTCAACCTGACAGCCACTCTTGACGGCGCCACAGCATACCGCGATGCAGACTTTATCATTATTGCCACGCCCACCAATTATGACTCTGAGACGAATAATTTTGACACCCATAACATAGAGGATGTCATTGATATGGTCCTGAGTGTAAAGAGCAAAGCAGTAATGGTGATAAAGAGCACCATCCCGGTAGGCTATTGTCAGCGCCTTTATGAGCGTTACGGCAAGTCCCTGAGGCTGCTCTTCGCACCAGAGTTCCTGCGCGAAAGCAAGGCGCTCTATGACAATCTCTACCCATCGCGCATCATCTTAGGCTATCCCAAACTGTTTGAAGTGGATAACCTGGATGAACTGATACAGGCAGCTCATACCTTTGCAGGGCTGCTCGTTGAAGGGGCGGAGAAGAAAGATGTTGAGGTGCTCTACATGGGATTACGCGAGGCAGAGGCAGTAAAACTTTTCGCGAATACGTACCTTGCGTTGCGCGTCAGCTACTTCAACGAACTGGACACTTACGCAGAGATAAAGCATCTTGACACTCAGGCTATAATAAAAGGTGTAGGACTTGATCCCCGCATCGGTATGCACTACAACAACCCATCCTTCGGCTACGGAGGCTACTGCCTGCCAAAAGATACAAAACAGCTGCTTGCCAATTATCGTGATGTGCCGCAAAACATGATGACAGCCATTGTGGAGAGCAACCGTACACGAAAGGATTATATTGCTGATGCCGTGCTTAAGAAAGCCGGATATTACGCCTACAGTTCCAACAACCAGTACGGCATGGCTCCAGCAAGCGAAAAAGAGGGAGGATGCGTCATCGGTGTCTTCCGTCTGACTATGAAGAGCAACAGCGACAACTTCCGACAGAGCGCCATTCAGGGAATCATGAAGAGAATAAAGGCCAAGGGAGCTACAGTCATTATCTATGAACCCACCCTGGAAAACAACTCTACATTCTTCGGTTCAAAAGTGGTAAATGACCTTGAAGAGTTCAAAAAGCGAAGTCAGGCTATCGTAGCCAATCGCTATGACACAGTACTGGACGATGTGGCCGATAAAGTATATACACGAGATATATTTAGAAGAGACTGACGCAAATGTCAGTCTCTTTTTTTATTACCGTGCGGCAAACACTTTACACCACCCTATTTCATGTAACAGGATTTTGGATGTCGCCTAATGGGCAATCTCTGTTACGGTGGAGGCTATTCATTCCAGCAGTATTGTTTGCCGTCACTCTGTACTTTGACAAGGCCGATAAACAGGCCACACTCTAAAACAATCGTATCTTGCTGCCAACAATATAAAGCCCACCTCGCTGAGGTTGTTTCACTCGACGACCGCTAATGTCAAAGTAGAGGCTATCAGCGGACTTGCTCTTATCTACGTCTTTGATACCTACAGGAGACCGATATATTACGCGCAGAACGCCATGCAGCAGGTCACTGGTATCCCAGTAGAGCCCGCGCTCGGCATCGATAACATCCGATTCGAGGATTGGGGTTCCAATTACAGAAGTAGCCTTCCAAAGCACTATGCTATCACCCGCAGCCAACTGACTAATGGCAGCGGTGGTATAGTGAAGTCGTATGGTACCGTTCATATCCAGACGGTTGATACCCTTCAAACTCGAACAGCCCGTGGAGGCGCTTTTCGCAGCGGAAGCAACACCTATTTTCAGTATTGAGTTCCTGGTCATTGATACGTTCTTTCCTCCAAAGTCTATTGCCCCTGTTGCAGCTGTGGTGATGTTTCCCACTTGCAACGTACCCTGAACGACGACAGACTCATTGGTCAGCGATATGGTTCCCGTCACCCCAGAGAGCGTAGCGTTACCGGATACCGTGAGCGCTCCTGTACCAAGACAGGCAGAGGGCATTAGCTTGATTTCTCCTTCATTGATACGTACTGCGCCTGTATTATCCCACTTCCCCCTGACGGTTACACATCCAGCTCCAACCTTGACAAAGGATGTTGCACCGCCGGTCACAACAACGTCAGTTGTGTAATCGTCATCGCATCCCACTTTCCATATATTGACACCACTGCTCCCTGTATTGTCGAAGCTGCAGATACCTCCGAGGCTGCCTTTGCCCATCACCTTTCCTATATGAAAGGTTTTCCCGCTGTTCTGAACTTCTATACCTTCTGGAATATTTAGTGTCGCCTTGGGCATTCCATAAGCGTTATTTAGCGTAAAACGGGTCTCACCGCTATTTGTAGCAGGAATCACGGTTCCCTCAAAGGCCGACCAGTTGCCGCTGATGGGTGTTCGGGTGGCTTTCCAATCTTTGCCCACTACAGAAGGACACAGGATTTCCACTATACCGTCTCCCGTAAGAGCATTGGAATAGTTCGCGCGCGTGGCCAGATTCCAGTGAGAGGTAGTTTTGCCTGTAATGTGCATGGCATAGCTGGAAGATGTATTCTCTGTCAGCGTGCCACCTGCCAGTTCCACTGCTTTAGCCGGTTGAGAGCACGCTATGCAACGCACAGTACCTTCCTCAACGACCAAGCACTCAAGAGAAGGACTGTTGACATTCAGCTGCATCTCGCCGGTTCCTCTTTTCGTGAGTACAGTACCGGAGATAGGACTCTCAACAACGAACTGTGAAGTGTTGCAGATGATACCGCCTTGCACCGTTGCCATCTGCATAGGGGTCCCCAGAGTAACCGAGTTGGCAGTAAGCAATGTAGCGCCATTCTCAATAACTAATTTGGATGCACTCTTACTGACTCCGCCGAGATTACCCGAAGGCATGTTGGCGTTTGCCAGGGAAGTGACAGAAAGAGTCCCGCCGGCAATCAGCGTGCCGCCTGTATAGGAATTATTATTATTGATAATCAGCGAACCGCTGCCACGCTTCACCAGCACCGTATTACCTACGAGGGAGCCCTCACCCTCAAACTGATACTTACGACTGCTCTCAATAAGAACCGTATCAGCTTCAAGGTCGCCCTTCAGACTCACATTAAACAATTTGGCATCGTCGCCGAAGATGACTTTGTCGCCTGTCACAAACACCTCTTTATCTTTGTCCGGTTGAGATGCCAACGTAAAGTTTTCTGCACAGGAGAAGTCCCAAATGTTGCTGGAGCCTCCGTTCCATATTATCGTTGCGGGTTGTCTGACATCAGAAACTGTCAGGTAGAGGGAGCCTTCTTCTATGGTCAAACCCGAACTCAACGAGGATCCGAGTCCCTCAATCCGTATGTCCTCCAATCTGCCCTTCAAAGCCTCTACCTTCCCCAACTTATACTTCCCTTTGACGGGTTCTCCTGTAGTGGTATGTGGTACGAACTGGAATACGGGGCAGAGGTATTTGGGACCTATCTCCCAGTTCTTTTTCTCTATGCTTAGCAGAGCGGCGTTGAGTTGGTCTGCCTTTCCTCCCTCATCTTCGTAAAGATCAAAGATGACACGTGCTCCGAAGCCCAGCAGTAGCGAGTCTGTCGTGACCGAACCGCACTTGTTAGCGCCACCGGGACACAGTTTGGAATCATAGTCCATCTTTATGCTTCTGAATTCCCCTCCATCGGAATAGAGCCTGGCAAATCTATTCAGCCACAGGGAGGAATGAAGCATCTTACCGTCAAAGTTCAGCGTTCCTGCCCAGATGTCGGTAGGCCCTGTATAGAGTTGTGCCTTGGAGGGCAGGCTGAGGATGCCGTCACCTTGCTTCACCAAGCGTGTATTCCCTGAGAACGCGCCACCGGTAACCTGGCACGTGTAGTAGTCGCGGATAATATCTGCAGTACCGTCGGTCTTGTTACTGTTAGTGCCCTGCACCCACGAAGGCACATTGAAGATTACTACATAGGGGTTAGCGCCGTCCTCTACCTCACAGGTCATGTCCTGCGTGTCATAGATTAACAGTTGCCGTCCGTCCAATGTCTTTGAAATGGCAGAGCTATTGGCTATCAATGTACGCCCTGTAAGCGTGAATGGTGGCGGTGCTGTGGTGATGCCCTCCATCTCGCCCAGGAAATAACTGAGGTGCGGAGGCTGGTTATAGCCGCAGGTCTGCCACACCATAGCCTGACGGTACTGATGATCATGCCAAAGTGTAGGGATACGGAAGTCTGTGGGGTAATTAGTGGTCCAAATGCGAATGCCACTGTTATCACTCTTACGCGTGACGATTTCCTCACGCCAGTCGCCGAAGATGTCCCCCTGAGCACAAGGAGTATTCTTAGTCCAATTGCACATATTATCACCCTCAGAAAGGAATATGCGCCCCACACCGAGTTTGTCTATCTTCGCCTGTTTCTCCGTGCCCTGAGAGTTGAGTATTTCCTCACACAAGTCGCCATCCCAATAGATGCGGAAATTGAGATCAAAACGATCCATGTCCGTCAATACATTATCTGCCACGGTGCTTATCACACCACTCTGGCTTGACATACCTACACAACCTGGATATTTGTCGGTGAAGTTGCCACAGAGTGCACGTCCGTCATCGTCGTTTGTCTGGAGACGATAGTATATCTTAGATGTCGTGGCATCCCTGTAGTTCATGGCAGGTTGTGTCTCATTGCAAGCGAATTGCTCCTGTCCGTGTCGATAGGGATCCAAATCAGCACAGTGCTGCGCGTCGCCATGACCGAGACCTGTTGTAGAGAGTCCCTTGCCATTGTCATCGATTACCATAGAACCATACACGATTTCATCGCGCCCGTCCCAATCCACATCTGCAATCTGGAAGTTATGGTATCCGTTTCCGTACCAAGGGCTGGCAGAGTCATAGCAATTCCATCGCCACCGCTGAGTGAGCTGATGGGTTTGCGGATTCACGTCAAGCGCGCAGAACTTATGGCGGGTATAGCAACCTCGGCCTATGAAAATACTGGCTTTCTTACCATCGAGGAAAGGAGCACCTATGCGGTGTTTGGTAGGACGGTGTCCTTGAATACCCTCTCCCCATATCTCTCCCTCGGCAGAATTGCCAAGAAGATCCGTGGTCTCGCCCACTTCGTAACGTGGCAGGGGATAATCCATCCACAGACGCCCGCCAGGGCCGATGGGATAAGGCATACCCGTTTCTCCATTCAGATAAAGCAAGTATTCACGCCCCGTGCAGGTGAACTCTATGCCAACCCACCGAGTATCTACCGCCATATCTCCAATCTCAATGTCCTCTCCACCGGCAGTATGGATAATCATATTGTCTGCCCCACGCATGATGATTTCGGCCTTGCCGTCACTATCCCAGTCGTAGGCTGCCACATCCAGCTCGGCATAGGAACGGCTGCACAGATTAGGCCCACAGTCGATGTACCATAGCCTCTCACCTGTGAGCGTGTAACATTCTATTTGATTGAACACGGAGTCATTGTCCGGACAATTGGCTTCAGGATAACCACTTGTTGTTTGTGAAGCAGCATTGTTCAAACGCTTCACCAAAAACTCAACCACTCCATCACCCGTCACATCAGCTAGAGATATATCATTTATTATGTATCTGCCTGTGACGTCATTTCCGTGTCGGTCTGTGACATTCATGAATGGCACTTCACAATACGCCTCATGCTGGCCTGTCAGTTTATATTTAAAATCCCCGGGCCAACGAACGACAGCAGTACTCTTTTCTCCCTCATTTCCTTGATAGACAGGAGCTACTTGGTATGAGCTGGAAGCATTGCCTGCAGCATGCACATAGTTGGAGACTTTAAGGTTACGTGCTATGACGTTCCCATTGCAGTAAAGATTATAAGTCACTCCATAGTATTCTTCTGCAAAAATGCGCCAACTGATAAAGTTACCGCTACCTGACTGGGATACAGTAGCAACCAACCCGCGATCCAGTTTGTCTGTCTGACGCTGGGAATACACACTTGTCGCCGTGAGAAGCACAAAGCTTATTAATAATGAAAATAATTTCATAAAGCCAATTTACCGTATCCACCTATATTATGTATTATGGGAAATCATATTATCAATCCACACTTGTCCAAAACTATTTAGCTTCCACTCATTTTCATTAAGGCAAAAAAAAAGGGCTCCGCTGAGCCCCAATCTTTGTTAACCTTAAATCTAATACTATGAAAAACACATTGCAAAATTACGAATTTTCCGTATTAATTGCAAACATTTCCGTAAAATTATCATCAAAACTCACGTTTTATTGACAATTGTCAAGTATTTATAGTCACAGATTAAGGTCATTGATACTTATGAGAGAAAAATTTATATACTTAATTATTGCTTCACAGCCTTATCTGCTGCTCATCGTAAGCGAATTCTACCCCTTCTGGCAATCTGCTGTTTGCATTATCATGCGTTCCTATGTCGTGTGTGACATGTATGAGGTACGTTCTCTCCGCTCCTATCTTTCGTGCAACAGTAATGGCATCATCAACGAGGTGATGGCTATGATGCTCCTTTTCAAATCGCAGGGCGTTGATGACGAGCGTCTTTGTGCCCTCCAGTATTGGCCATGACTCATCTGGAAGAGATTTCATGTCCGTGATATACGCCAACGGTCCTATGCGATAACCCAGAATGGGCAGGTTGCCATGCATCACAGTCAAGGGAATTATGTCCAGCACATCCGTGGCGCGTTCTATCGTAATGTTACGTGTATCGTTACGCATTTTGCCTTGCAGGTCAGCACCTCCGTAAAAGATATCCATTTCCTTACGTTGCGGCCTCTCGATGTGTATCACTTCCCCATGTCGCGCTTCATGCATTCTCAGGTGCGGCACGCCCGGATATAGCGAAGGCTTGAAGCAATATGGCATCGTCTGATGAAGCGCATCGATGACATCATCTTTGGCATATATGTCCACATCGCCGAACCAGGCGAAGGGTCGCAGGTCATCAATACCACCCACATGGTCGAAATGTATGTGTGACAACAACACGGCATCGAGCTTACCGAAATGGTCTATCTGCTTCTGACCTGCCGTCTGATACAGTATTCCGCGGTTGAAGTCCTTAAAGGGATAGCGGTTTATTTGCTGGCGAAAGTCCGGTCCACAGTCTATGAGCACTCGCAAACCTCCATCGGTTTCTATCATTGCCGAACTGCGCAGACGCTTGTCTCGGCTGTCATTACTGCGGCATACGTCGCAATCACATCCTATGGCCGGCACACCTATCGAAGTGCCTGTACCGAGAAATGTCAATGTCATCATACGATATTAACCTCCGGTTTTATATCTATGCCGAAACGCTGAAGCACGTCAGCACGTATTGCGTTACAAAGATTTACCACCTCCTGACCTGTTGCTCCTCCACGGTTTACGAGCACCAGAGCCTGATTAGCATGCACGCCGGCCCGTCCGAGCGACTTACCCTTCCAGCCACATTGTTCTATCATCCAGCCTGCCGGAATCTTCTCATGCTCAGCATCCACGTTATAGTGTGGCATCGATGGGTACTGACTCAACAGTTCTTCATATTTCTCCCTGCTCACGATTGGGTTCATGAAGAAAGAGCCTGCATTGCCTTCCACCTCCGGGTCAGGCAGTTTTGCCTTGCGTATATCAATTACAGCACGACGCACGTCTGCTGCAGTAGGTGCGTTATTACCCTGTTCGGAGAGCACCTTACGGATATTTCCATATTCCAACGACGGTTCGAAGTGTCGTGACAGGCGGAAAGTGACGTGGTGTATCACGTATTGTCCGCGCCATTCGTCCTTGAAGCGTGAATAACGGTAGCCATAGCGACACTCTTCATTATCTATCAGCACTTCCTGTCCTGATGAGATCTCTATTGCCTCTACCGACTTTATCACGTCCTTTGCCTCTTTACCATAAGCGCCTATATTCTGCACGGCACTTGCTCCCACCTCGCCTGGTATGAGCGAAAGGTTCTCCATACCATACAATTGGTGCTCTATGGCGTATTCTATCACCTCGTCAAACACCTCGCCGGCTCCGCAACGCAACAGGCAGTAATCCTTGTCATCGTCGCATTCGCACATTTCTATGCCCTTGATACATACGTGCAATACCGTGCCGGGGAAGTCCTGTGTCAGCAGCAAGTTACTACCGACACCGATTATCAGCAGCGGCGATGCCTGTTGTATATCCGGCATCATCGCATGCAGCTCCTCCATGCTCGTAGGTTCAAGCAACTGTCGGCAACTGTGGTCTATGCCAAAAGTATTATGTTGAAGTAGTGATACCAATATCTCGGTTATGGTTTAAGGGCGGGTTCTACTGATTCCCGCCGCGATGTTTGTTTTTTATAGGGACTTTGACGTAAGACTCTTTACGATGCTGTCCTTACATTGTCACCTTCTTTAGGCGCCAAGTCTTCTCTTTGCGAGTGAACACAAGGTCTGTCTGAAGTCCGTTGGCAATGCCTCTGATAAAGAAGAACCTCACTCCCGAAACGGGATAAGGAGCCTTCCCGTACCTTATATTATATAATGTACCCGATGGCAACCATGGTTTGAACATAGGCCATTGCTCCGGCATTATGTCTCCCGTCATAGTTGAGAAGTCATCATCTGGGTCCGGACCGGTAAAGGATATTACCTCTGCCAAGGATTGCTGTTGGAACAGGGAATCATTCACAAAGCGGTTATAGAAACGCATGAAGTGCTCGTCAGGATACTGACGCAGCGAGATATGGTCTATAGAATCCAGTTTCCACAGTCCCCTCTCGCGCGCGAAATACCATCGTGTGACCTTCTCACGTGCCATTGCTATGCGCTCTACTATCACGTTACCCACCGCCGTGTCCTTCATCAGTTCCAGCTGGGTAGCCTTATTGAATACCAGGATGTAATATCCCTGCACCATGAAGAAGTTCTCGCGCTTCCATTGCTCTGCCTGCATTACGCTCCGCTTACCATACGTTATCACGGGCAGCGGGAAATGTGTACGATCCTTCTGCACCTTTCTTGAGGCGGCATAGTTAAAGAAGAAGTCGTCAAACAGCTCGTCGGCAGCTGATGGCATCGGCTCACTCTCTACCATATCCACAATAGAATCACTCTCTATGGAGTCAACGGCTGTACTGTCCTCCAGCGGGAGTGCCTCAGGCTTTGTGCCACGATCCATGCAGCCGGTAATGCCCGATAACAATATACAAGCCAACAGTAAGGCCTGAATACGTAATGTCGTGGCACGCAGCAGGTTCGGTTCTTTTATTCCGTCCTTCCTGCCCGTCCCGTTGGATTGTGTGGATTGCTGCTGGCTTTTCACGCCATTCTCTGCCAAATGAATCATTTACTTTCCTTGTATATTCTATTCTGTTTCTCGAAATTCTATACGACATGTGTTTCGGAAGTATCGTTCCCTTGCTTCCTATGCTTAAATCAGACGAGCTATCAGACTCTCCAGCTCGTCAAGGGGCAGCATATTCGGTCCGTCAGAGAGCGCCTTGTCCGGCTCGGGATGCACCTCCATGAAATACCCATTTGCCCCGAAAGCCTTTGCTGCCAATGCCATAGCTGGCACAAAGCGGCGGTCTCCTGCGGTAAAGCCTTCTCCCCCACCCGGCCTCTGAACGCTATGGGTGCAGTCCATCACCACGCGGGGCACGATATCCAGCATGTCTGGGATGTTTCTGAAATCCACCACCAGGTTATTATATCCGAACGTATTGCCCCGCTCGCACAGCCACACGTCGCGTCCCTCTTCGTTGCCTGCCGTCTGTGGTGCCTGTTCCTCTTCCATCTTTTTCCATGTCCCGCGCACCTTCTCCACGGGGTAACGCATGTCACGCCCGCTGAGAAACTGTGCCTTCTTGATATTCACGGTCCGTCCCGTTCTGGCTGCTGCCACGAGCAAGTCCGTCTGCCGGCACAGGAAAGCAGGTATCTGCAACACATCTGCCACCTCTGCCACGGGTGCCGCCTGCCAATGCTCATGTATGTCGGTGAGTATCCGCAGTCCGTAGCGGCTCTTCACATCTGCCAGCATCTGCAGGCCCTTCTCCATTCCCGGTCCTCTGAAGGACTGCAGGCTCGTGCGGTTTGCCTTGTCGAATGACGCCTTGAAGATTATCTCCACCCCCAGGCGCAGGCTGATGTCTTTCAGCTTCTGTGCCACAACGTCAAGCAGTTCCTCGCTTTCTATCACGCAAGGACCGGCTATGAATATCGGAGACAATGGTTTCACTTCTTCCAAAATTTCTTTGTAATATCTTTCAATGTCAGGTCTTTCGCAACCTTATACATACGTTGGTTTGTGGTCTTCACATTCAGGGGACCCATAGATTCCACATACGGACCGAGTTTGACATAGTCAAAATTCTCCAGATGTATGCTGTGACTCAGCATGGGCCTGCCGCTATACCACGCCACCTTCAGGTCCGGATAGTGCGTTCTCATCCACTTTGCCAACTCATCAACCTCAGCGGGCGTAGCGTCTCCGCCCATGAATGCCACACACGTGACGTCATGCCCATATTCCTTCAGCATCACGTCAAGCGACATTGCATTGAGCGGCTCGCCGATATCCTCCCACAGGTATTCGCTGTGGCACCCCATGCAGTGGCAAGGGCAGTTGGATATATTTATAGAGAGCGTGACCTCATCAGGAACTTCCTGAAAGACCACGCCCGTATTAACATATTTCATCCGTTAGCTCACCTTCATCTGTTGCTCTACAGCTACTGCATCGTGCTGACCCATTCTGTCTGAGCCGGCATAGAAGCGGCGTGCTGCCTCCTTCTGACGAGCTGCAGAGAAGTTGCTGACTCTCTTCAGATAGCCTATGATACGTGTCATATAGTCCACGTTGCTGGAGTGACACTCCGGACACTCATGCAGATAGCGCTTGTCTATGTGACCGCAATTGTTGCAGATTGTGTTCGGGATATTGAATGTGAAGTAGTTACATCCCTCCTTGGCTGCCACCTTCAGCAGCTGCTTGTACTGCATCTTTGACAGGTGCTCCTCCAGATTCATGTGGAGCGCGCTGCCGCCGGTGAGGTGCTCTATGTATGGAGCGCCGTGCAGCTTGAACTTGTCGATGATGTTGAGCGACTGGTCCTCTACTACGTAGAAGTAAGAGTTGTAGCAGTCACGCGGTACGAAATAGCCATCCTCACGATCCCACTTAGCGTGCTTCACGCCAACATTCTCGGCAGGAATCATCTCACAGTTGAAGAGCACATCCTTAGTGCGATACTGCTTGTTGAGCCTCTCTACGATAGTCAGGATGCCCTGCACGAACTCCTTATACTTCTCGTTGGCTGTAATCTTTAGTCCCATGAACTCGGCTGCCTCTACCAGTCCGTTGACACCTATCGTGAGGTACTGGCGGCTCATGTTGATATAGCCTGCGTCGAAGAGCGGCAACATGCCGTGATCCTTCAGCACCTTCAAGTTCTCGTTGTATGCCAGCTGCACCTTGTGACAGAGGTCTATCACCTCTTCCAGGAACTGCTTGTAGTCGCGGCCATTGTTCACGGCATACTGCACGCAACGGTTCAGGTTTATCGTGAGTACCGACTTAGAACCTGTGCTGACGCCACCTGCGCCCAGCGTGTATGAGAAGCCGTTGTCCTGTATCTCGTTGCGCAGACGGCAGCATGATGACAGAGAGTCCGCATTGTCACTCATATAGGTGAAGAAGCTATGGCCCTCCGCATACATCTCGGCAGCAAAGTCACCCCACTCCTTGTCGCGGCACTCGCCATTGTCGGCCAGCAGCGCCATCGTCTCTACAGGGAATGTGAGGACAGTCTTCGTGCGCTCCTTGTTAAACCACTTCATGAAGCGCTTCTGCAGCCACGAGAGGCCGTTCCAGTCTGGCTGGCTGCCATCGGGGAAGTAGAAGTTGCCGAACAGAGACTCAAAGTAGAACTTGTCGTAGTATGCCACATTCCAGAATACTGCCTGGAAGTTGCGGGCACCTGTCGGCTGGTTGATGGAATATACTATCTGCTCAAAGCAGTCGGTAATCACCTTGTCTATAGAGCGCTGACGGATGGAGAGATCTACTATTCTGTCCGGATCCTTCCAATAGTCTATGCCGTACTCCTTGCCGATGAAGTAGTTCAGATACATGAGGAACTCTGGTGTAGCACATGCGCCCGAAAGCATGGAGCTGACAATGAAGACCATGTTCACAAACCCGCCACAGAAACTCTTCAGGTTCGTAGGAGCAGTAGAGTTGCCGCCTATTGCCGTTGTACCGTTGATGAGCCAAGGGTACATCGTGATGGATGCGCAGTAGGGAGCGATGCTGGTCTCGTCATTCTTATATATAAAGTGGTGGGTCAGCATGTCGATATACTTGTCTGCCAGCTCCTTGCCATACATCTTCTTGATACGGTCAGTCAGCAGACGACGGTTCAGACGGATGAAGTTTGACTTTGGCAACTCACCTATCAGCGTAGCGATATTCTTATGCTCCACATTGGCATTAGCGTCAAACTTTGAGCCAGTTGCAGCATTGGTTGCTTCCATGTAGTCTGTCAAAAAGTTCAACTTCTCCAATGTCTCACGATCCTCCGTGTGGCTCTGGCGGTAGAGCATAAAGCTCTTTGCCACCTTATAGTAGCCCTCACGCATCAGCGCAATCTCCACTTGGTTCTGAATGTCCTCTACGGTGATCTCATCCTGAATGTCTAAGTGACTGATAATCTTAGAGATGCTCGACACGTTGAAGGGTTCCTCAACTGCTTCAAACGCCTTGATTATGGCGTTCATAATCTTGTCAAGAGAGAAGGCATCTCTTGAGCCATCACGCTTTGTGATGGTAAATTTCTGTAGCTCCATCATTGCTCTTTTGGAAAACTTTTTTATTTTTTTTGCGACAAGAGTTTTCCTTTTTGAAAACTTTCATCACATTACACGGTTAGAGAATTATCTTTTTTGCGTTTGCAAAGTTATATATATTTTTTCATTCAGCCAAACATTTAACAAATTATTTTTACCTTCCCACTACCACATATATACAAGTAAAATGCCTAAATTTATTATTTCCAATAGATTACCAAAAGAGAAGTATTTGAATAATTTTTCTCCACCCCCCAAAAGGCCTTTTCACCATCACCCTTAAGACCTTTCCATCACCACCTGAAGACCTTTCCATCACCCCATAGGAGGCCTTTCCATCGTTTCCATACCGCCTTGCGCCACCACCTCACATCATCCCCACAGCCCCTTACGCGCGCGTACATTT
The DNA here is from genome assembly GCA_017478025.1 of Prevotella sp. Classification (GTDB taxonomy): domain Bacteria; phylum Bacteroidota; class Bacteroidia; order Bacteroidales; family Bacteroidaceae; genus Prevotella. The sequence goes on along the minus strand of JAFVGZ010000038.1, from coordinate 27,471 downwards.
ATTATATACACCACCCTTATCGAGTGCCTCGCAGTTTACCCGCGAGTCCCTCAACTGTGCCCCCGCTCCCATTCGCGCCCCTATTCCCAATCAGCGGTCCTCGTTCCCCTATCGAGTGCCTCGCGGTTTACCCGTGAGTCCCGCCCCTCCCTTTTACAGGCAATACCAAAAAAAGAACCTGCTCATTACTGGCAGGTTCTTCATTCTCTTTATTCACAAGAGGCTTGTAGAGGTGCGTGGCGGAGTCGAACCGCCCTGACCGGTTTTGCAGACCGGGGACTAAACCGCTCATCCAACGCACCGTTTCGAGTCCTTTCTCATTTGCCCTATGGATGATTGCGGGCTTCCCTTAACTGGAATGCGGGTGCAAAGGTAGCACATTTTTTTCGTTCTGACAAACTTTTTGCATATTTTTTTTACACTTTCCTTGCATATTTCAGATTTTAGTCGTACCTTTGGCGTCGCTTTTACAGCATTTCAGCTAAAAATCCCCATGCGCCTGTGGCGAAATTGGTAGACGCGATAGACTTAGGATCTATTGTCTTACGATGTGCAGGTTCGAGTCCTGTCAGGCGCACCCCTCACGAATTTTGTTACCGTAATCATAGCGACACCCGTCATAACATAACGGCATTTTTTACCGTAATCACAGCGACACTCGCCATAAGATAACGCTACTTGTTACCGTAATCACAGAGGGGAAAAACAGAACAATCTGCCGCACTTCGCAGCAGCCTGATAATCAGCACGTTGCAAAAGCAGGTCTTTTACCCTCTAATAGCAGGTCTTTTACCTCCTAAAAGTTACTCCATTATCCCCTAAAAGTTACTCTATTACCCCCTGAAAGTTATGCTTTCAGAATGCCGGGGTAACGCCCGCACCTACCAATCTGATTTTCAGCACTTTGGAAAATCACCCCCAGCAGAGGCCGTCATTGTTCCATTTTTCCGTCCTTTCTGGTGTTTTCACATAAGACACGCTCATGTTTTTTTCATTTTTTTCTGCAAAAGCGAAATATATCTCAATTATTCTTTGTACCTTTGCCAACGATAAACGTATTGAGTGACACGAATATGGCAAACAAGAACAGAGCAGACAAATGGCTCAGCATCGTGGCTGAAGACTTGAGCGTGGCCGAGGATCTCTATAAGACTGGTCATTGGCTCTATGTTGGCTTCATGTGCCATCAGGTGGTGGAAAAGATGCTGAAATGCTATTGGTGTGTATGCCGCGATGATGACCCACCTTACATTCACGACCACAAGAAGATAGCTCAGGGCTGCGGTCTTTATACAAAGATGAGTGTGGAACAACTGAAATTTCTGGAAACTATTAAGCCTCTGAACATTGAAGCGCGCTATCAGGAATTCAAGGATGAGGTGGCCCGCACACTCAACCGTGAAAACACGTCAGATATATTAGAAACCACAAAGCAATTGCACGCATGGATACTCGAAAAAATAAAGGAAAAGTCATCGACCCAATAGGTTTTACGCCTCTCACCATACGAGGAATTCTGCCCAAGGAGTTTGCCTTGGAGTTGGTGCGTCGCTACAAGGAAGTCATTGCCCCACGCTTTGACCCTGCTACGAAGGTGATGATGTTCGGTTCCTATGCTAAGGACTGCCCTAACGAATGGAGCGACATTGATGTCGCTGTCATCGTTCCCAAAATAGAAGAAGGCACTTGGTGGGACACCTCGTCAAGTCTCTGCCACGACGTTGACAAAGTGAGCCTCTATATAGAGCCCATCCTCCTGGAGAACGGTGAGGACTCGCCCATCTATCGCGAGGTGATGCGCACGGGCGTAGCGGTATAATTTACAAATATGGAGAAACAAATAGCGGGAACCTGTAGCCAAGGATGTCGGCACGGGTTCCCGCTATTTTGCTATGAATCAATCTATCCGTCCCATTGATTCTTGTGAGTGTTATCCTCTGTCATTACCGTCACTATAAAGTGGACAGATACCTTGCCACCTATGGCTTAGCACACCTTCACACCCACTCAAAGTTTTCCTTGCCGGCACCTATCTCAAAATGACACTTGGCGATGCCCAGATCCAGCTGTGTGTAGCCGATTATGGAGAATCCTTTCTTTGCCCTTACCTGATGGCGAGTGCCACTCATGCCCAGATACTCAAACGAGAATTTCTGCTGATTAACTGCTGTTGGGGCAAGCAGGGCTGCCTCTACGCCCTTCGTGAACCATGAGGGGGTGTCACCCTTTTCCGACCCTTGCTGCGCCACGGCTGAGCGGCTCACCTGGTCCACGGTCTTTATCTTGTGACCCGTGCCTTGCGTCTCACCATAGCCGATAGCGATGTAGCACACAATCTTCTCGTCCTCATCCAGCACATACGTTCCCGGCACCTTTGAGTAGCTCAGCCCCACCCAGCAGGTGTTCAGCCCCAGCATCTGAGCATACAACACCAGCTGCTCACCATAGTAGCCGGCACGCTCATCAAGGTCATCGGCCTTCTTGCCTATCACGACGATGTAATTGCCTACATTACGGAACTTGCCGTATTTTGCCAGAGTGCCCTGAAACGCCTTTGGCTCATTCAGGATGAGCTGCATCCTAAGCCCTCCTGCCCTGTTCAGTTCCGCAATCTTCTCCTGCAGCTCTTTGACTACATCCTCAGTCAATGGCTGATCCTTGTATGCCCTCACGCTGTGGCGGGCCTGTATAGCTTCCTGTATGGTCATATTACTTCTGATTATTAAAACTTTTCTGCAAAGGTAACGAAACATTTTGATTCTTCAAAAAAAATATCTACCTTTGCAGACAAACTTGAACAATATGGACAAATTTGAAGAACTGCTCAACAAGGATCTGCATCAGTATCTCCTTTCCATGAAGGAGGTGGATGAACGTCTGCCCGAATGCCCCGACGTAGAAGAAAAATGGGATGACATCGCTCAGGCCTACATCCCTGACGGCATAAGGGAATTCAATGCCTACCCTACTGCCTCGCTCGGCTGGATGATGTATCTCGGTATGGCCGTTGCCAAATGCTGGGATACCGAATGGGACATCTACTCCAAGTTGCCCGACCTCTATGCCTATCTCAGGGACCAGCGGGGCTATGACAACATGGACGAATATATACGCGAGGAGGTGCTGTTGCTGAAAGGCGATGACTACGCAGCAACAGACCGGCTTGTCGGCGAATGTGCCTCACGGGTACACAACGCCCTGATGCACCAGCAGATAGAGCCCGGCACGAAGGAGGCCTTCTATGCCTACGTCACCTGCCTGCGCCAGTTGTACCTGTTCGGTACTGCCGTACAGCTGCACAGGATGGGCTATCACATGACAAAGATGAACTGAGGCAACACTTGCCTATTTCGCCGTTCCCGACAACAGCAACCCAAGCCACACCGCCATTATGCCTATGGCTACGCTCACTCCCGCATAGAGCGCAGCCATAAGCACATCGCCTGTCTTCACAAACCCAAGGGACTCGTTGGCAAAGGTGCTGAAAGTGGTAAAGCCGCCACAGAATCCCGTCACGAGCAACAGCTTCATCTCTGGTGAGGCTATGCCCCTGTTCACCAGACCCACAGCCAGTCCTATAATCAAGGAACCCAGGACATTAACCACGAACGTACCCCATGGAAAAGACGCGACATTCATTCCCGAAACAAGGTATCTGCACACAGAACCTATAGCGCCGCCTATAGCGACAAGAATTATATTGTAAAGCATAAATCTATCAAAAAAGAAAGCCCCTCCTACTATTACCCGTCATTTACCCCCCTCCCCTTAGCTGCCGTTTACGTCCCTCCCCCCAGGGGGAGCCGAAGGGGGCTAATTATGAATTATGAATTAAACTCCCTCATCCTCCTTACGTATTCCTCTTTATACAGCTTATAAGACTCCGCGTGCTTGGCGCCCTTGGATATCCAGAGCGATTTCTCCTTTGAGGGGCAAACCTTATAAAGCCGATAAACCATTTCCGTTGGCACAAACGTGTCCTCATCCCCGTGTATGAAAAGGATAGGATAATTTGTGCGCCTCACCGCCTTTAGTGCAGAAGCCTCCCCGAAGCTCCAGCCGTTATGCAGCTTGCATATCAGGCTGGTCGTGTACATCAGCGGCACCTCAGGCAAATCAAACTGATTCTTCAGTTCCCCGGCAAACTCATCCCATACGCTCGTATAACCGCAATCGTCAACAAAGCGTATGTCCTTTATTTCTTCTGGATATCCCATCCCCGACATCATCATCGCCGTGGCACCTCCCATCGATACCCCGTGCACCACCATTGAGTCCGTCTGGAATATCTTCAGCCACTCCCTCATGTCCAGCCTGTCGAGCCATCCCATCTGTATCATGTCCCCGTCACTCAGCCCGTGGGCATGAAAGTCTGGCACCACGATGTTGTATCCCAGCTCCTGCTCATAGATACGAGCCAGGAACAATATGTCTATGCTACAGCTGCGCCAACCGTGAAGCACCAGGGCAGTCCTCTTGTTGCCGTCCCTCCTTACGAACAGCGCATGATGCCTCTCCCCCGTTGGCATCGTCACAAACGTATCACGCAAGCCCCCTACCCTTCTCAGGCTATCTACCCAGGGCTGCGTCTCAGGGTACTTCTCATAAAGCCTGCGAAAACAAGAGGCCGTGTCGGCACGCTCAGCATTTGGGGCCAGAGAATAAAAGAGCATATAGTAGCTGCCACCGATAAACGTGACAACAAACATCAGCAGTATCAAGCCTGCAACCCAAAGTCTAAGAATCTTTCTCATAAGGAGTCAAAACGTCATGTGCCAAGCATATTCATGCTCTAATCCTTCCCTGCTTTTACTACCGGCATCCCTGCATTCTGCCAATCTATGATACCCCCTTTCAGGTTCACCAACACGTAACCCTCCGGAGCCAGCATGCTTGCTGCGTTGGCAGAGCGCCGCCCACTACGGCAATAGATGGCAATCGTCTTGCCTGTTGGCAGGGTTGCCTTCGCCCTATCCATGAAGTCATCCTTCTTATAGTCTATGTTCACGGCCCTCTCGATATGCCCTTCCGCAAACTCATCGGCGGTCCTCACGTCAAGCACCACCACATTAGTATCCTTCACCAGCTCAGCAAAGCCCTGCACATCAGCATTCTCAAAGTTCTGCTGACCACAAGCCGTATTCAGCCCCAGCACAGCCAGCAAACAAGTCAAAAGTCTATTCATATCCTTCGTCATTTTGCAATTACCGCCGCAAATTTACACAAAAAACTCGAATTACAAGCCGACCATATAAAGAAAGATTGCCCCAAACTGCATTTTTGTAAAGGCAAAGCCCACACTTCGTATATTTTGACTGCCACAACACGTGTTTTACTTCGCTATAAGTTAAGTTACTCAGGAGCGCGCCTTAAGTTACTTAGGAGGACGAGGGAAGTTACTCAGGAGCGGGTCTTAAGTTACTTAGGAGCACGACTTAAGTTACTCAGGAGCGCGCCTTAAGTTACTTAAGGGCAGTCTCCCACTATTTCCCCAACTAAGGAGGGAGTGATAAAAACGGGAACCATGAATTAACCTGAACAAAGCAAAAACAAGGCATGAATTATACTGACGAATAAGATATTCATGGATAAATTCATAGACATTCATGTAAGAAATTATATCATTCTGCTGATTTCTTTCTGTTTTCTCCGGTATTTTCTGTAACTTTGCAGCGGTATTTCAATCCTAATAATTTCAAATAAAACGGACTAACAATATGAAGAGTTTCAAATCAAACGCGTGGATGCTTCCACAGCCTGTGCTGATTATCGGTACTTACGACAAGGACGGTAAGGCGAATGCTATGAATGCCGCTTGGGGCGGACAATGGGATATGCACGAGATAATGATTTCGCTCGGCTCGCACAAGACTACAGATAACCTTGCCCAGAACGCAGAGTTTACGGTTACATTTGCTACAGCAGGGACGCTGGTGGCTGCTGACTATGTGGGTATCGCCAGCGGCAGGAATACCCCGGACAAAATGGAGAAGACCGGATGGAGCATAGAGAAGGCTCCAAACGTGAATGCGCCTCTGTTCTTGGATTTCCCCATGACGCTGGAGTGCCGTGTGAAGCAGAAGCTGGACGAGAGCGAGACGGGATTTTATCTCATAGCGGAGATAGTGAATATCATCTGTGACGAGAAGTATCTGGCCGAGGATGGCAAGCCCGATGTTGCCAAGATGGAACTGATAACGTATGACCCCGTGCACCATACGTATATACAGCTGGGCAAGACGGTAGGCAACGCATTCTCAGACGGTAAGCAACTGAAGTAACAACACAATAAAGAAAGGAATATGAAGGTATTGTTGATTAACGGTAGTGCCCGTAAGCAGGGCAATACGTTCCTGGCACTTAGCGAGGTGGCGAAGACCCTGGAGCAGCAGGGCGTGGAGACGGAGATTGTGCAGATTGGCACTAAGGCTGTTCGCAGCTGCATAGCCTGCGGACAATGTGCCGCAAAGCAATTGGGAAGGTGTGTGTTTGATGATGACATCTGCAACCGCATTGTGGAGAAGCTGGACACGGCTGACGCGCTCATCGTTGGCTCACCGACGTATTATGGTCAGCCTAACGGCGGCGTGCTGTCACTCATCCAACGTATGTTCTTCTCGGCCGGAGCGAAGGTGCAGAACAAGCCTGCCGCAGCCGTGTGTATCTGCCGCCGCGGTGGTGCTACGACAGCATTCCAGACGCTCAATATGGCGTTTGAGATGATGAATATGCCTGTTGTGACATCCCAGTATTGGAACATCGTCTATGGCCGCAGCGAGGGCGAGGCAGCACTTGATACCGAGGGCATGCAGACCATGCGCACTTTGGGCAACAACATGGCGTGGATGCTGAAGAAAATCCATGCTGACGCTCCGCAATACCCTGAGCGAGAGGAGTGGAAACCCATGAACTTTATCAGGTAAAAAGCGAGACAGTTTGTTTTACTGTTACTCAAGTTTCGCCTTAAGTAGAAATAGGATGGAGCTTTAATTCATAATTAATAACTCAGTCAACTTAAGGTGATATAAACAACGCAAACATGAATAGAATAGAACGGGAAAAACAGACAGTACGAAAGATGATAGCCATATATTGCCGGCATCATCTGAAACTGGATATGACGGCAGAGGCGGCAGTTGCTGAGGAGTACAGGCATTTGGCTGACTATGCGTGCCAGCACCTGGAGCATTGTCGGTTCGGGGAGCAGAAGCCGGTATGCGAGAAGTGTAGCGTGCATTGCTATGCCCCCAAGGAGCGTGAGCAGATAAAGGAGGTGATGCGCTGGGTAGGACCGAGGATGATGCTATATGCTCCGAAGGACGCCCTGTTTCATGTGTTTAACAAGGTGAAGACTTGGCTGCAATCGCTCTCCTTCAGGACCGGCGTCATCGTGTTGCTTTGCTGCATACCGTTCTATATCCTTTCCTTTGCCCAGATGCTGCTCCCCATAAGTGCTGCGGCGAAGGGAATACTGTGGACGGTACTCTTCGGAATGGCCAAGACGTGCCAGTATGGTGGCCTGACGATACTTGGAGTGGAGGGCTATAACCGGCTGAAGAATTGGATGAAACGGAAGCAGGATTAATGCATAATTCATAATCCGCAAGTAGGAAAACGCCTTTGGGGGCGCGCGATACATGAACAAATAATGGCAGGCTCCTGATTTGGAACCTGCCATTATTTGTTTGAGCATTTCTGCTTGTCTGTTGCAGATTTAGAGTCCTAATGACTTCTTTGCCTTAGCTGCGGCATCGTCTATGGCCTTGTTAGCCTGCTCCTTAGCTGCTTCCTTAGCCTTCTCGGTCTGCTCTTTTACTGCTGTCTCTGCTGCTGCCTTAGCATTATCTACCTGTTCCTGTGCTGCTGCCTTAGCATCATCCGTAACTTCCACGGCCTTACCCTCTATGGCACTAACGAGATTTGAGAAACTGCTCTCTGCATCAACGCTAATGAGAGCATCAAATGCGCTCTGAGCAGCTGGAGACTTGCTTACGAACTCAGAAATCTTCTCTTTGTTCTCCTTCAGGAAGTTCTGCAACTTTGTCAGATAAGACTTTGCCAGCTCTGGGTTCTCCTTTACGAGTTCAAGAGCCTTAGCCTTGCAGCTCTCAAGAATATCCTTCAGCTTATCGGCATCCTTAGCCGTGATAACGCCGCTCAGGGCATTGATGCTTTCATGTACGGCCTCCTCAGAGAGAGAATCGATGAGGGCTACTGAGTCAACAGCCTCACCTTCGGCCTGCTGAGTCTTGTTACCACATGATGTGAAACAGATGGCTGCAACAGCCACAGCTGCGAAAAGAATCTTTTTCATTGTCAATCAAAAATTTAATTATGTTATTTGTGCGATATATCTGAATTCGGGTGCAAAGTTAAGGTAAATCTTGCTAAGCAACAAATTTTTCGCATAAAAAATGTCTTTGAGTTAATTGAGATTAATCTGAGGCTCAAAATGCTAAAGACACGTTAAGACATCGCGCCTTTACATTAAAAAATTTCAAATCTCGAGGGATTTTTCTCTTTGTTTGGAAAAATGAATGTAATTTTGCACGCAGTTAAGCCCTCCCACCAGCTCCCCCCTATAGGATGGAGGGATGTGAAGCGAACATTGATTAGAAATCAACTTAACTATTAATAATGAAGAAAAACGTAATGAATTATTTTATTTCAGGATTATGCGTTTGCTCTCTTGCCCTGTCAGCAGGTGCCTTTATTCAGGCAAACGCAGCACAACCATCAGCTCCGGCTGCCGCAGTTATTGCCGGCCAGCCTGTTGACCTCACCTATGCAGCAGAGAAGGCTCTGCCAGCAGTTGTTCATATCAAGTATGTCCAGAATTCAAAGACCCGCACGGTCGAGGTGGATTCCAACCCCTTCGGCGACTTCTTTGATCCCTTCGGTTTCTTTGGCAATCCCGGTCAGGGACAGGGAGGCAGACGCCAGCAACAGGTTCAGACCCCAAAGAAGGAGGCTGCCGGCTCAGGCGTCATCATTTCCGCTGACGGTTATATCGTGACCAACAACCACGTGGTAGAGGGTGCTGACGAACTGACCGTAACCCTCAACGACAACCGCGAATTCTCGGCCAACATCATCGGTACGGACAAGAATACAGACCTTGCCCTGATAAAGATAAACGGTAAGGATCTCCCTACCCTTACCATCGGCGACTCTGACAATCTGCGCGTAGGCGAATGGGTGCTGGCAGTAGGCAATCCGTTCAGCCTCAATTCTACCGTCACAGCCGGCATCGTGAGTGCCAAGGCCCGCTCCCTGGGCGCTAATGGCGTAGAGTCATTCATACAGACCGACGCAGCCATCAACGCAGGCAATAGCGGCGGCGCACTTGTCAACACCAAGGGCGAACTGGTGGGCATCAATGCCATGCTCTACAGTCAGACAGGCTCATACTCAGGCTATGGTTTCGCTATCCCAACGACCATTATGAATAAGGTGGTAGCCGACATCAAGAAGTACGGCCAAGTGCAGCGCGCTATGCTCGGCATTGCCGGTATGGATGCCCACAAATGGATTGACGCTCAGAAGGCTCAGGACAAGGAAGTGGATCTGGGAGTGAACGAAGGCGTGTATGTAGATAAGGTTGACCCGGATGGTGCCGGTAGCGACGCAGGCCTGGAGAGCGGCGACGTAATCACAGCCGTTGATGGCAAGAAGGTCACAAAGATGGCTGAGCTGCAGGAGTTTATGGCAACAAAACACCCAGGCGACAAAATCTCTATCACCTACGTACACAAGAAGAAGTCACACACCACTACCATCACCCTCAAGAACGAACAGGGCAACACGAAGGTGGTAAAGCAGGCCGATCTGGACATCCTGGGGGCAAACTTCCGCGAGATTACCGACGAGAAGAAGCAGCAGTACAACATCAGCTACGGTCTTGAGGTGATAAAGGTTGGCAAGGGCGCACTCGCCAATGCAGGCATCAGCAAGGGCTTCATCATCCAGAGGGTGAACAACGAGACCGTAAAGACCATCGAAGACCTGCAGAAGTGTGTCAAGGATGCATCTACTTCAAAGGATCCCGTGCTCTACATCCAGGGCATCTTCCCATCAGGAAAGAAGGGATATGCAGCCGTAGAACTGACGGAATAACCCGATTATCCAAATTAGCAGAATATGAACATTACGGGGCTTGCCAAAAGACTCCCCCAATACGAAGAGCAGGAGGCGCGCAGCATTGTGCGTCTTCTGCTCTTTGACGTTTTCGGCCTCACCCTCACAGACATCTGCGGAGGCGCACTTGATAGCCTAGGCATTGAGGAGCAAGGCCGGTTAGAACAGCTGATGCGACAGCTCGAAGAGGGGGCGCCGGTACAATATGTGACAGGCAAAGCCCTCTTTGCCGACCGTACCTTCAACGTCAGGCCCGGCGTGCTCATCCCACGTCCTGAGACAGAAGAACTATGCCAGATGGTGGAGCGACACAGCCCAAAGCAGGCGAAGGTACTCGACATCGGCACAGGCAGCGGATGTATAGCCATAACGCTTGCCCTCAACATGCCGCAGGCAAGTGTCACGGCATGGGATATCAGCCGCGAGGCACTAAGCATAGCCGAGGAGAACGCACATCGCCTTGGAGCGACTGTAGATTTCCAACTACAGGATGCGCTCTCTCCCCCAGAGGCAGAGAAGAAATGGGATGTGATAGTGAGCAACCCTCCATACATCTGCATAAACGAACAGAAGGACATGGAGCCGCACGTGCTGAACCATGAGCCACATCAGGCACTCTTCGTGCCCGATGACAATCCCCTACTTTTCTATGAGGCCATCACGCGATATGCCGCACACGCCCTTAGACCACAGGGGCTTCTGGCCTTTGAGATTAACCCGCTCTACGCTACGGAGACAATAACAATGATGAACAGCTATGGATTTGACATACGAGAAACTATTGAGCAAGCTGACGGCCACCTGCGCACGATCGGAGCAATGCACTCATGACATACGCAAGAAGATGACGCGTTGGGACGTAGCAGAGGACCTGCAGCAACGCGTCATAGACTATCTCACCCAAGAGCGATACATCGACGATGAGCGCTATGCACGATTCTTCATCAACGACAAGACGAAATACAACCATTGGGGACAACGGAAAGTGGAGCAGGCACTATACATGAAAGGCATCAGCCGCGACATCTACGAGCCCCTGCTCCAAGAGATGAGCGACGACACATACGAGGACATCCTCCTGCCCCTTCTCCAGCGCAAAGCCAAAACCATCAAGGCAAAAAGCGACTACGAAGCAAGGCAGAAACTCCTACGCTTCGCTATGCAGCGCGGCTTTACATACGAGCAAGCCGCAAAATGCATTAAGGAAGTCCCAATTAATGCCACATAGACAAATAAATGACAGATAGGAGGGGTATAAAAAGCGAAACGTCCGCACTTCTCAGTGTGAACGTTCCAATCTCAATAGGTATTAGCTTCTCTTAAGGTAAAAAGATTGTATTCAGGATAACAGTTGCAAAGTTAAGGCATTTTTCTTAAAGTGCCAAACTTTTTCTGTATTTTTTTTGATTTCTGTTAATTATTTCCCTTTTTGTTGCCCATATTACTCCTTTTTGCTTGACTTGTAATAAGCACGGGCAGCATAGAAGAGTATCGCGAGGGCTACAGCACCAAGGATTATGTATTTTATCCATTCGCTATATTCCATGATTTTGTCTTCGAGCTGGTCTTTGGTGACGAAGGTGTGGAGGTACCACCCCAACCCAGCGAGAATGGCGTGCCATGCTGTGGCGCCTATTGTGGTGTAGAGCAGGAACCGCCAGTAGTTCATCTTTGCCAGTCCTGCAGGGATGCTGATGAGATGACGTATGCCTATGACAAGACGTCCGGTGATGGTGGCAACGGCCCCGTGGTTGTCGAAGTATTTTTCTGCTTTCTCTACCTTCTGCTGGTTGAGTAGGCACATCTTACCCCATTTGCTGTTGGCAAAGGAGTAGATGATGGGGCGGCCAAGGTAATAGCCTGCGAGGTAGTTGATGGTGGCTCCGCAATCTGCTCCCAGAGTGGCGAAGAGGATGATGAGCCAGATGTTGAACTCGCCTTCGGCTGCATTGAAGGCCGCGGGAGTGACAACGAGTTCTGACGGAACGGGGATGACAGTACTCTCGAGTAGCATCAGGAAGAATACTGTGGAGTAATTAAGATTGGATAATAGTGATGAGAACATGATGTTCACGAATTAACGAATTAACAAATTTACGAATTTACGAATGATCGTCATATCGATATAGCGAAAATATCGAATGCATGATGCGAGAGTCTATTTGAATTGTGAGTAGCGATTGTACTCTTCTGTTTTGTCAAGTTCTTTGCAGCAACGTAGCATGTATGTCAACAAGAGAGGCGGGCATTCGGACATCATCGAGGCTTCATAGAACGGGGTTATGATGGTTTCGAAGATTTGGTATGCGGTTGCGATGTATCCCAATTCATAGAAGATGATTCCGCTGCGTATGACAGTCGTTATGTCGTAATCGGTCCGCTCAAAGGCTTCGCGGAAGTGCTGCATGGCTGTTGCTGCATCGCGCTTCTCAAGATATACGGAGCCTAAGCAGAGGCAGGGCTGCTCCTGGTCGGGATATAGCTGCGCACACTTGGTGTAATACTCTATGGCTTCGTCTAATCTGCCCTGGTCATATCTCACGCATCCCATAGCCATGAGCGCCTCGTCGCTATCGGGGTCGATGGCAAGGGCGTACTCGGCACATTCGCCAGCTTTTTCAACCATCCGTGCCTGCTCGCGTGCATAAGATGCTGCCTGCGCTTCGCTCGTTTCTTGACCGTTTTCTGCGGGTATCGGGGTTCTGTAGTTGTAGTATGTGTCATAGAGCTCCATCCAGCCGTTGAAGTTGTAGGGGTCATAGTCAAGAGCTTTGTTGAGGCACTCTATCACTTTGTCTGTCTGGTCGTAGGCGTGATAGATGCGTGCCCATGTTTCGTAGTATTCATACTCCATCTCCTCAACGGGTTTCGACATCTTCTCCATCCACGTCTTAGCCAATCCCTCAAAGCCCAGGTCGGCATACATCATAGCGATATCGAGAGGCATGCGGGCTACCTCCTCTTCTTCGAAGTCATCATTAGTGTCCGTGTCTTTCCCGGCAAGGACATCAGCATATTTCCGTTGCAAGATACGCTCTGCCTCCTGCACCTTTCCCTGATATACCAACAGTTCAGCCTGTATGTATGCTGCCTCGATATAGTTTTCGGGGTCTTTGACAAGTCTGAAAGCTTCAGCAGCCTTCTTTGTGTCATGCTCGTCAATAAGAGCCATGCGCGCTTTGAAGAGCAAAGCCGAGGCGTCATCGGGGTGCAGCTCCGTACAATAGTCTGCAGTAGCGGAGGCTTTCTCGTATTCGTTGTTGGAGTGGTAGTATTCAGCTATATCAATGAGGTCGTCGGAGTCGAGATAAATCATCTCGCCACGCTCACGTGCGCTCTCGTAATTCCGGAGCATCTCCTTAAACGCATTGCTGCGAGTGTATTTATAGAATTCCTTTTGTCCCATTGAGTGTGTGAGGTTGTGCAGATTGTTCCTTATTTGCGGAGGGTTACAGAATCTTTTGCAGCAGGATGGCATTCTTGTATACCTCTGTGGTGAATAGCCAATCGTTCAAAACGGCTACTTTGGTAAAACCTGCATCTGACATTAGTTTGCGTGACGGGAGGTTGTCCTCGGCCACTATAGCTGTAATCTGGTGGAGGTGCATGGTGTCACGTGCGTACCGTATGAGTTCTTCAACGGCCTTTGTGCCATATCCCTTACCCCTATGCCTGCGCAGCATGGCAATCCCCAGCTCTGCCCGCTGATGTTCTGGGCAGAAGTTGAACAGATCTATCAGCCCTACAGCCTCTCCCTCATCATTAATGATGACGAGACGCACCTGACGGTCTATGAAGATATCGTTGGACTGGTTTGCGAGATAGTCTCGCAGGGCATAACGACTGTACGGCACATTGGTGGACGAGGTGTCCCAATGTTCCGCATCATTCTCTATCGTGTAGAGAAGTTCGAGATCCTCAGGCTCAAGTGCTCGCAGTTTCATTTCCTGACAAAGAAGATTGAGAGGTACGTGATGACGGCGAGATAGAAGAAAGCCACATTAGGTATAAAGAAATAGCTGCAAATCTCAATGATTGTCAGCACCTCGAGAATTGCCAGTCTGATTTTCAGAACCTTTTTGTAAGTGTAGCGGTTCTGGAACCTGTCCTTCCTCACAAACCATAGCAGGGCAGGTATGCCGGCGATGGTGAGGAATGTTATGGCATACTGATAATAGAATACCGAGGAATTGAATATGCTCGTCTCAGGCAGTCCTTTTGTTAGCGCCAGCGCAGCAAAGAGTATTACCGGTATTGCGAGGGCTATGTTAATGCTGGTCTGTTTCATCATTTTACCTCTTTTATAAATCCATGACGGAAGGCGTAGAGCAGTTCCCTGAGGTCATCAATCTGTTGTTGCAGTTCCTTTCCTCTATCGGTATCTGCCACGAGCAGACGACGTCCTGTTGTTGCAACAATCTGTGTGGATGACTTGATGTCGCGGCCTTCCCTTACGGCATCCTCTACATTAGTAAACGGCTCATGCTGCACCAATTCAAACTCACGTGAGTGATATACGAGTGTGTAGCCGGCTATGCCGGTCTCCTTATGATAAGGCTCGGCAAAGCCTCCGTCAATAACCATAATCTTTCCGTTGGCCTTGATGGGCAGCTCGCCCTTCTTTACATGCACAGGCACGTGACCGTTGATGATGTGACGGTTCTCGCCTGTCACTCCGAAGGAGTCAAGAATAGTGTCTGCCGTCTTCTCCAATTCACGTAGTTTGAAGAACCATCCCTTCTCTTCCACGTGTGTCTCCTTCTCTGCAAGGAAGTAACGCTCAAACGTAGCCATCTTAGCTTTGTCGAAAAGGCATGAGTCCTTGCCGCACCAGAGGTACATGAAGTAGTCCTTGGCATAGCGTTTCTCCTCCATCGGTGTATCGTAAGCAAAGGCAGAGCGTATCATCATGCCGATTTTCTTCATCAGTACACGTCCTGAGCAGGTCACTCCCGGCATTATCTCCACCTCCTTCAGCGTGCCGTCCTGATTCATGGGGACAGAGGCGTGGAAGAGGAGGTTGTTGTTGTAGATAGCATACATGCAACCATGAGAGAGGATTGTCTTGATGTGGCGTTGCAGCTTCTCAGAGACGCGGAACGAGTGGTGCAGCTTCTTCATCAGCTGCAGCTCCTCCTCAGAGAACGCGCTTGGGTCTTCGGGGGTTACCGTCGGAAAGTTCATGTCGAGCATGGCATAGCGCTTTCCTTCCACCTCTACGGTACCGTTGGTAAAGTCTATATGGTTGAGCATCATGCGATCATCCATCTTCCATGATGGATTTCGCTTGATGATGGCGGCCTCGGCCTTGAACTGCAGGACGGTAATGGCCTTGTGCATCATGGCCATCAGGCGTAGTGTCTTTTGGTCAAAACGCTCTTCGTTCTCAGGGTTCAGCCTTGGCTGGAATGCTGTGCAGGGGTCATCGCCGTATGTCTCCATAGCAAAGGTAGCCAGCGGCATGAGATTGATGCCGTAACCGTCTTCCAAAGTCAGCAGGTTAGCATAGCGCAGCGAGAGTCTGATGACGTTGCAGATGCATGCGTCATTACCCACGCAGGCTCCCATCCAAAGGATGTCGTGGTTGCCCCATTGGATGTCCCATGAGTGATATTCGCAGAGCTTGTCCATGATGATGTGGGCACCGGGGCCGCGATCATACACATCGCCGAGGATGTGGAGCTGGTCTATGGCAAGACGCTGGATGACATTGGCAATAGCCGTGATGAAATCGTCTGCGCTGTCGGTGGATATTATCTCATCGATGATGACGTTGACATACTGTGCCTTGTCCCTTTCCTCTGTACGTGTGTGGAGCAGTTCCTCCAGAATGTAGCTATACTCCGGCGGGAATGACTTACGCACCTTTGAACGGGTATATTTTGAGCTGATGACGCGGAATACCTTCACCAACTGATGAAGAATCATGCGATACCACTCTTCAAGGCTTTCCTGCGCATCATCCTGCGCATCCTGACCGGCATATTGGTTCTTTATCAATTCCAGTTTCTGCTCAGGATAATAGATTAGCGTGCACAATTCCTTCTTTGCCGCCAATGGCATATACTCGCCAAAGATCTCATCTACTTTGCGCGAGATACGCCCAGAGGCATTCTTCAGAACATGCAAGAACGCCTCATGCTCTCCGTGTATGTCGGCAAGGAAATGCTCTGTGCCCTTTGGCAGATTGAGGATAGCCGAGAGGTTGATTATCTCCGTTGATGCTGCCGCAATGTTGGGAAAGGATTTCGCCAACAGGTTCAGGTAATGTATGTCGTGCTCTATATCGTATTTCATTCTTCTGTCTTTTTTGTCTTTCATCAGATTATGTCAGTTCCCGCCTTTATTGAAATATCACGTATCCCTCCTTCAATGCGAAACGTGACTTCAGGTCTTTCTGTATTCGTTTGGTAAATCTCTTCAATCGTCTATGGCGTAACTCATTTCCCACTATATCCTCATTGAAGTCCCTGTTGCGGAAGAGGTCATACAGTTCCGCCCAGTTTCTCAGGGTCATGCGTTTCTTGCCCATTGTCCATGCCTGTACTATCATCTGTACCGCCCTGCGCTCCTCACGCTGCTCCTCCGGGATGTGGTTTACGTTTATCGTCTTCGACATTTCTTCCAGGGAGCGGAGCGTCTTAGCGTGTTTGTTCTTATAACGCGGCAGGTTGGCCACATCTATCTCCTGTGGCAGATACATCCCCGCCTTCTCTGCACCACGCTTCATTATCTCCGTTGCATCCTCATCAAAGGCAAGGAAGGAGATGCGTCTGAAAGACAGACCGTTAAGAGAAGGTATCTCCGTTTTGACATCATCATCGGCTATGGCTGTCCTTACCGTTGCCTCAAGGAATTTCGTCTCATCGTCGAGCAAGAACAGCCGGTATGATGAGTCCAGGGCTTTGCGATATGTCTCTGTCAATGCTGCACAGAGTTCGCCGCTGTTCTGACCGGTCATAGCAGGCATTACCTCTATACGTCTCTTCAGCCCCAGGCCTAAGACATCTTCACGCTCTTTGTCATTCATAGCAGCAACGGCTGTGCACCTGCTTATCATCTGTATCTGATAGAGCAGCATCTTCCACAGGCGGCTCTTCCAGAAATCGATGTCTATTATCTCCGGTGACAGTCCCCTATGTGGAGACACTATCGTCACCAGTTTCATCTTTCGTGCGCATCGTTGCACAATGGCAGCCTTAACGTCCCATGAGCCATGTACGTGCACGATATGGGGATGACATTCCTCTATTCGCGTGCGCACGTACCTATTATATTCTATATATCGTAGCGGGTTATTACCCTCGCTCAGTTCTGCCAGATGTGTCTTGATACCATATCTTTCTGTCAGCTCAGCGGCTAAGCCGTCTCGAAGGGGCGAAGATGTGAGCAGGTGCACATCCATTACTTTGGATGTGGCCAACAACATCCTCAATACCGCGTCGGTCATGGTATTTGAGCCGTTGATGTCTGATATGTAGTGTAGTATTGTCACTGGTTTTTAGAACATATACGCCTTAGGCAAATTGCGGCAGTTGTATTGACATGCCATAATCTCTCCATACGCGCCGGCAGAACGCAGAGCTATCAGGTCCCCGCGGCTGCATGTCGGCAACTGCTCGTCTTTGCCAAACACATCGCTTGACTCACAGATGGGGCCTACGACATCGTATGTTTCCGTGTCAGATGCTGACGATGAGAGGTTCTGTATGCAATGATGTGCACCGTACAGGGCAGGTCTGATAAGGTCACTCATGCCTGCATCGACGATACAGAACTGCTTCACATGACATTTCTTCACATAGAGGACCTTTGTTATGAGGCTGCCCATCTGTCCCACTACGGCACGTCCTAACTCGAAGTGTAGCTGCTGACCGTCACGCAGCTTCAGGTTCTTGGCATGGGTATCGAAGTATGCCTTGAAGTCTGGTATTGGCTTTCCGTCAGGGTCGTCATAGGCTATGCCCAGTCCTCCGCCGACGTTGATATTCTTTACCGTAATGCCCTGCTGCTCCAGGCGGTCCTGCAGCTCGTTGATGCGTGCACAGAGAGCCTCAAAGTCACCCATCTCAAGTATCTGACTTCCTATGTGGAAGTGCAGGCCTATGAACTCGATGTTGCTCAGCTCCTCCGCCTCACGAATGGCCAGTTCCATATCCTGCATAGCGATACCGAACTTATTCTCTGCCAGGCCTGTGGTGATGTTGGCATGAGTATGTGCCCCCACATTGGGATTGATGCGGAAGCATACATTTGCCGTCTTGCCCTGAGCCTTTGCCAGCTCGTTGATAATCTGCAATTCTGGCTCTGACTCTACATTGAAGCAGAATATGCCGGCCTCGAGAGCCAGGTTGATTTCCCAGTCGGCCTTACCCACTCCGGCATATACTATCTTCTGCGCGTCAAAGCCGGCATTGAGAGCCTGGCGTATCTCCCCGCCGCTGACAGCATCAACGCCGAAGCCGGCCTTTTGTATCTCGCGCAGCACCTCGATATTGGCATTGGCCTTTATGGCATAGTGCAGGTGATAATCAGGGTGTTCCTTCAGGCTGCCCTTGATGGTGTCAAGTGTAGCCTGAAGGAGTGAACGGTCATAATAGTAGAACGGGGTCTCTATGTCTTTGAACTTCTCTATTGGCAGGTTCATCTTTTTTTATTCTTGTCTGTATGTTTGTGTGTGTGTTACTGCAGTCCGGCTCCGCGGTTAGTCCTCCTTGTTGAAGAGTTTTGCAGAGAGGTTCTGAAGTGCTTGCTTCTTGTCATTCTCACGAATGAGGAATGAGATATTGTAGTTTGAGCCTCCATAGGAAATCATGCGCACAGGTATGTTTGCCATTGCGTCGGTCACGAGGGTCTCAAAGCCCACGTTGCTCCAATCCAGGTCACCCACCACGCAGATTATACACATGTCGCTATCCACAGTCACAGTACCATACTTCTTCAGCTCATCCATAATCTTCGTGAGGTTGGATGTCTTGTCGATGGTCACGCTCACGCCTACCTCTGATGTTGTTATCATGTCGATAGGAGTGTTGTAGGTCTCAAATATCTCAAACACCTTGCGCAGGAAGCCCGTAGCGAGCAGCATTCTGCTTGACTTTATCTTTATCGCCGTGATATTGTCCTTAGCGGCTACGGCCTTTATCTTTCCTCTTACCAGAACGTTATCTACCACCGTTCCCTCTGCGTCGGGGTCCATGGTGTTCTTGATACGTACGGGCACGCCGGCATATTTGGCAGGCTGCACACATGTCGGGTGAAGTATCTTGGCACCGAAATATGCCAGCTCCGCAGCCTCTTCAAAGTTCAGCTGATGCACGGCATCAGTCTTTTCCACGATGCGCGGATCGTTGTTGTGCATACCGTCGATGTCGGTCCATATCTGTATCTCGTCGCTCATGAGCGCCGCACCTATCAGGGAGGCGGTATAGTCAGAGCCGCCGCGCTGCAGGTTATCTACCTCATCGTATGCGTTGCGGCATACAAAGCCCTGCGTGATGTATATCTGATAGCCCTGGTTGGCTTTCATCACTCTTGTGATGTTCTCCTTGATATATGGCATATCGGGCTCAGAGTTCTTGTCTGTGCGCATGAAGCTCAGCGCATCGAGAAGTACGGCCTTTATGCCCTGCTCCTTCAGATAGTTCACCACCATATTGGTAGATATCACCTCACCCTGGGCTACTACAATCTTCTCCTCAAACGAGGTGAATGTGTCCTTGGTGAAAGAGCGCAGGTACTCAAATTCCTTCTTTATGAATTCTCCCGTTGTCTTCTTCATGGCATCTGTGGAGTAGAGTTTGTCCACATGTCCCATGTATTTGAGCTCCAGCTGGTTGATTACCTCCTGGGCACCCTCTGGGTTCTTCTTATAGAGATAATCCGAAATCTCAACCAGAGAATTTGTTGTGCCCGACATTGCTGACAGCACTACGAACGTAGGTTCTCCTGACTTTGTTATAAGTTGAGCAACACCTTTCATGCGCTCTGGCGAGCCAACCGAAGTGCCGCCGAATTTCATTACTTTCATTGTATATTCTGTTTTATTGTTTTGTCATTTTATTTCCTTCACATTGATATACCGTGCCGGGATATTTCTCCAGTAGCGACATGTTGTGTGTCGTTATCACTACGGCTGTTCCTGATGCAGATATTTCCTTGAACACGTTCATGATCTGCTCCGTTGTCTCTGAGTCGAGATTACCTGTAGGCTCATCGGCCAGTATCATCTTTGGCGAATTGAGGAGCGAGCGTGCAATGGCGATGCGTTGTTGCTCGCCGCCAGAGAGCTCATGTGGCATCCTTTCCTCCATGCCTTCCATCTGCACCTCTTTCAGCACCTCTTCGATTCTCTGTGCACGGTCTTCCTTATCATTCCATCCTGTTGCCTTGAGGACAAAGTCCAAATTCTTTCTCACATTGCGGTCCGTGAGCAGTTTGAAGTCCTGGAATATCACACCTATCTCCCTGCGCAGGGCCTGTATCTCCTTGCGCCTTATCTTCAGCATGTCACGCTCCAGCACCACGGCATTATCTGCCGTATCTATATCCATTTCGCCATAGATGGTGCGGAGCAGTGAGCTCTTGCCCGAACCCACCTTGCCAATGATATATACAAACTCGCCAGGATTGACACCAAAGTCCACATCCTTCAGCACCACCTCGTCATCATCGTGACTGATGTTTACGTTCTTATAATCTATCAGCATCGGTATTCTGTCAATGTTTCTTCCATCCGGGATTGTGACGCTCTGCCAGCTCTGAGGCCAGGTCTTCTATGCGCAGCCCCTTCGAGGTCAGCAGCACTATGAGGTGATACAGCATGTCTGAGCCCTCATATATCAGGCGGTCATTAGTGCCGTTAGTAGCCTCGATGACCAGTTCCAGGGCCTCTTCGCCTACCTTTTGCGCCATACGGTTCAGGCCGTCCTTAAACAGCGATGTGGTATAAGAGCCCTCAGGCATTTCCTCATGTCTCTTCTCTATAAAGTCCTGAAGCTCGCTCAGGAACAGTAAAGGATTCTTCTCTTCCATTTTTTCTGTTATATTTCTTTTCAATGTTCAATGTTCAATCTTCAATGGTCAATGCTCAATGGTCAATGCTCAATGGTCAATGCTCAATGATCAATGGTCAATGGTCAATGGTCA
Source organism: Prevotella sp. (assembly GCA_017478025.1). Taxonomy (GTDB): domain Bacteria; phylum Bacteroidota; class Bacteroidia; order Bacteroidales; family Bacteroidaceae; genus Prevotella. The sequence continues at coordinate 6,186 of JAFVGZ010000038.1, read as the reverse complement.
ATGCTCAATGCTCAATGATCAATGGTCAATGGTTCTCCTCGTTCCAACACGTGTCGGCTCCGGTGTGGCATACGGGGCCTACGGGGTGTACTTTGATGAGCAACGTATCGTTGTCGCAGTCGTTGAGTATCTCCACCACATTCAGGAAGTTTCCGCTCGTCTCTCCCTTAGTCCAGAGGGTGTTACGAGTGCGGCTCCAGAATGTCACCTTACCGGTTTCTACCGTCTTCTTGTATGCTTCCTCATTCATAAAGCCCAGCATAAGCACCACGCGGGTGTCGGCGTCCTGAATGATGGCAGGCACGAGGCCGTTTAGTTTACTGTAGTCTATTGTCATAATCTTACTGTTATTCCTTCGTTATACAACCATTGCTTCAGCTCGGGTATGGGTATCTCCCCAAAGTGGAATACGCTGGCAGCGAGGGCTGCGTCTGCGTGTCCCATCGTGAATGCATCCCTGAAGTGCTCTCTCTTGCCTGCACCGCCTGATGCTATGATGGGTATCGGCAGCGTGTCGGCGAGCATCGCCAGGGCTTCGTTGGCAAAGCCCTGCTTCACGCCGTCGTGGTCCATGGAGGTAAAGAGTATCTCTCCTGCTCCGCGGTCTGCCGCTTCCTTTGCCCAGTCCAACAGTGTTCGCTCCACGCGGATACGTCCGCCATGTATGTAGCAATGCCAGCCGTCCTCGTCGTTACGGGCATCTATGGCACATACGCACACCTGCGAACCGTACTTACCTGCTATCTCATTGATAAACTCCGGTCGGTCCAATGCTGCGCTGTTCACGCTGACCTTGTCAGCTCCGGCTGCCAGCATACGATCGACATCCTCTATGGCATTGATACCGCCACCCACGGTAAACGGTATGTTTATCTCATACGCCACGCGCGTCACCATATCGGTGAACGTCTTGCGCCCCTCGTGTGAGGCCGTGATGTCCAGATACACCAGCTCGTCGGCACCGGCATCACTATACGCACGTCCCAGCTCCACAGGATCACCTGCCGAGCGAAGGTTCACGAAGTTCGTACCCTTCACCGTCTCGCCGTTCTTTACATCCAGACACGGTATTATTCTCTTTGCTAAAGACAATTTGCTATTTCGTTAATTCGTTAATTTGTTAAACTGGGACGTGGGCATCCTGCCCGCGAAATGGTCAATGCTCAATGCTCAATGGTCAATTAACCCGTCAACCCGAATCCTCCCCTCATAGTAAGCCTTACCGAACACTACTGCCGGAATGCCTGCTGCCTCAAGGTTTTCTATGTCCTCGTTACAGCTCACGCCGCCGGAAGCAATCAGGTGAAGCTGCGGATACTCCGCCATCAGCTGTTTGTACAGCTCCGTAGCGGGGCCTGCCAGCGTGCCGTCTTTGCTTATCTCTGTACACAGCACGTTCTTCACGCCCATGTCAACATACTTCTTCAGGAAGGGTATCAGCTCTTCCTCTGAGTCTTCCTTCCAGCCGTTGATGCTTATCTTACCGTTTCTCACGTCGGCACCGAGGATTATCTTCTCACTACCGTATGCGGCAATCCACTTCCTGCACAGCTCCGGATTGGTGACGGCGATGCTGCCTAATGTCACCATTGCGGCTCCGGCATCAAAGGCTTTCTCTATGTCTGCCTCTGTCTTTATGCCGCCGCCGAAATCTACCGTGAGGTTCGTCGCCTCTGTGATGGCGCGCAGCACAGCATCGTTGACGATATGCTTTGACTTGGCACCGTCAAGATCCACCACGTGCAGGCGCTTGAATCCTAAGCGCTCAAACTCCTGAGCCTGAGCCACAGGGTCTTCGTTATATATCTTCTTGCTGTCATATTCCCCCTTCGTCAGCCTTACGCACTTACCGTCTATGAGGTCTATGGCAGGTATCAGTTCTATCATATTTCTAAAATTATCACTTCGCCAAACTGGGGACGTGGGCATCCTGCCCGCGAAATTCTCAATTCTCAATTCTCAATTCGAAAAGGATTCCAGTAATCTCCCTCTCCTCCTAGGGGGAGAGATGCCCTCAGGGCAGAGAGGGGGCTTCAATGTCCAAAAAGTTCCTCAATATCCTCTCTCCCACTCTGCCGCTCTTCTCCGGGTGGAACTGCGTGGCAAAGAAGTTGTCCTTCTGTATTGCCGCAGAATAGTCAAGAGTGAAATTCGTCGTTGCTATCGTATATTCCTCATGCAGCGGCACGTAGTAGCTGTGCACGAAATAAACGAAGTCTCCCTCGTTCAGCCCCTGCAGCAATGGCGACACCGGTCTGCCCTCTTTTGTCAGGTGCAGCAGCTGGTTCCAGCCCATCTGCGGAATCTTGTCCTCATGATTCACCGGCACGAAGCGCTTCACCTCCATGGGGAACACGCCGATACACTCTGTGTCACCCTCTTCCGAATGGCTGCACAGCAACTGCTGACCTATGCATATCCCCAGCACGGGCTGCCTCAGGTCACGTATCACCTGATCCAGGTTACGCTCCTTCAGGTATGCCATAGCATTACTTGCCTCACCCTGCCCGGGGAAGATAACCTTGTCCGAAGACATCAGCTCCTCCCTGTCATCCGTCAGCAACGGCTCAATGCCCAAACGCTTCACGGCATTGATAACCGAGAAGATATTTCCTGCATTATATTTTACTATCGATACTTTCACAAAAAGTCAGCGTTACTAATTTGTTATACTGGGGACGTGGGCATCTTGCCCGCGAAATTTTCAATGGTCAATGTTCAATGCTCAATGCTCAATGGTCAACGGTCAATGGTCAATGGTCAATGGTCAACGGTCAATGGTCACCAGTTCATAGTTTCTTGAGCCCAGTCCTATCTTCTCACCCCATTCCAGGATGTGCGTACCGTTCAGCTTCGCTATGCGGTCCAGCAAAGGCTTCGTATTGTTATGAGCGTCGTTGTGTATCTTTGTAATGATGTCATAGCAAGCCTGATCCAGCGCCACAGGGTCCAGCGATGCCAGTATGCCGTAGTCAGCGATGAGCGGTTCCTGAGGGTTGCCGTTACAGTCGCAGTCGATGCTCATCTTATACATCACGTTGATATACACCGCCCTCTCACCGTTGCCAAAGAAGTCGTGCACCGCCTGTGCCGCAGCCGCCATAGACTCTATGAACGCATCCTGCGGCTTCGTGTACTGCCATGCGTCAGGCACCTTTGATGTCACGCCGTGACTGTGGATGTATGCCTTGCCGGCTGTAGAGGCACAGCCGATGGAAGCATTCTTCAGCACACCGCCGAAGCCACCCATCTCGTGGCCCTTGAAGTGTGCCAGGTTTATCATGAAGTCATAGTTCTTCAAGTGATTGCCCACGATGTCATATTTTATCCATGTAGTGTCACGCACGGGGATATTCATATCGCCCTCCTCGTCCATGATATCCACCTTGGCGATGTCCATGAAGCCGCGCTCCTTTATCGCAGCCCAGTGCTTGTTGATATCCTGACGTGCACCGCCGTAAGCCGTATTACACTCCACGATGGTACCGTTCACCTTCTCCACTATATCCTTTATCATAGCAGGACGCAGGTAACCCGTCTTCTCTGACTCGCCCGTGCTGATCTTCACGGCCACCCTACCCTCAGCCTTGCGGCCAAGAGCCTCGTAAGCCTTCACAATACCGGCAGCGCTGATGTCTCTCGTAACATATACCTTACTCTGAGCTGCGGCAACAACAGCAACAGCAAACATCGCACATATCGTAAAAAACTTCTTCATAATCTGCATCATTGATGATTATATTTCACTTTCAAACTGCAAAATTACTAATTTTATTTCAAAAACACAATTAATTGAAAACTAATTTGTAACTTTGCACGAAAATTAATTATGAATACTCAATAATTCATCCCCCATCCCCCCTTCTCCGCACATCTTTCACAGACAGCGGACTCCATGCGAGCAACACCCAGAACGCGGGTCACGTCTCTCCCCCTTAGGGGAGCCGGAGGGGGCTATAATTTTGAATTTTGAATTCTTAATTTTTAATTCCCCTCCCGGGGTGGGGCTATAATTTTGAATTTTGAATTCTTAATTTTTAATTTCCCTCCCGGAGGGAGGCTAATTTGTTAATTTGTCAATTTGTTAATTCGTTAATTTGATGTTCACTCTCACCGCAGACAGTGGTAGCACCAAGACCACATGGCTTCTCACAACACCTCCCGATGCGGCAGGTACCTCAGAAACCAAGACATACATCACCACCCAGGGCATCAACCCCTTCCACATGTCCCCTTCCGACATGCGCCGCATCATCATCGACGAACTCCTGCCCGCCATAGCAGCCCCCCAAGGGGGGGCCATCACCGAGATCCATTTCTACGGAGCGGGCTGCACCAAGGAGAAGTCACCCATACTGAGAGACATCCTTGCCTCCCTGTTCCCCTCTGCACACAGCATCACGGTAGATAGTGACATGCTTGGTGCTGCCAAGGCGCTCTTCGCCGACCAGCCCGGCATAGCCTGCATTCTCGGCACAGGAGCCAACTCTTGCCTCTATGACGGCAAGCAGATCGTCGCAAATATCTCCCCCATGGGCTATATCCTCGGTGACGAAGGCAGCGGAGCAGTCATTGGAAAAACCTTCCTCAACGCCCTCTACAAAGGCCCGCACCGTGACTTCATTCCAACCTTTGAGCAAGAGACAGGCCTCACCCTGCCCGTTATAATAAATAAGGTATATCGCGAACCCCTGCCCAACAGGTTCCTCGCATCCCTCGCCCCCTTCATCCACTCCCATCTGCAGGACCAGCAATGGATAGCGCAACACGTCACCCAATGCTTCCGTGACTTCTTCCGCAACAACGTCAGCCACTACACCACACATCTCCCATCCTCAGAGCCCTCCAAGGAAGGATCAATTCGTGATATTCGTGAAATTCGTGGTCTTGAACGCGTCGGTTTCGTCGGCAGCATAGCCTTCCATTTCCGCGAACAGCTGCTACAGGCAGCAGCAGACGAGGGCTACACCGTCTGCAAAATCCTGAAGGAACCGCTGCAATGACTCATACAGAGGATTTTCCGTAGCCCGGCCTTTATCATGTCCTTGGGCAACAGAATGTCACTGGCCATTATACTTCCCACACCTGTAGGGATGCCAGCCCTCACAGGATTATCATACAAAGGCACGGGAGTATCGCACAACTCAACATTCCATCCCTTTGCCAACATACCGGCAATCATCTGCCTTATCTCTTCTTCATTCATAGTTTTGTTTTTCAAATGTCTTTATGTGACAGGGGCTACTCCCCATATCCTGCGTATGACAGGGGGACTGTGTCACTCGAATATATAATCCCTGCTTTCTATTCCTCTGCCACCATCCACGTCTCAGTATCCTCCTGCACCTCATACGGTTTATGTAGCGAATGGTCTTGCAGGTAGATATGGTTCAGCGTGAATGCTAACGACTCCAGCGTTTCTTCGCGTCTCGACGGCCTGAGCTCACACTCCCAGACCGTGATGCAATGCCAGCCCATCTCCGCCAGCCGCCTCTGCTCCTCCTTGTCGCGCTCCTTGTTCCGGCAAATCTTTGCCACCCAGAAATCGCGGTTCGTCTTCGGAATCTTGCAACACTCGCTGCCTTCCGTCACGCATTGCGCATCATGCATCACGGATTTAGTCAGGTGCCCATGCCAGAAGCATCCGTTCACAAAGATGCACGTCCTGTACCTCCTCAGCACCAGGTCAGGATGTCCCGGCAGCCGCCTGTGGTTCAGCCTATACCTGAACCCGCGTTTCCACAACCCCTTGCGCACAATCATCTCAGGCCTCGTATTCTTACTACGAATAGCCGCCATATTCTTATGCCGCTGCTGAGGGGTGAGGTGGTCCATGTCTTCTTGTTACTTTAAACCGTTAATATTGTCGCATACCTTCTGAACATGATCCAGTCCGTATAGCATCGATTGACTGTCGATTCCCATCCATGTATACTTGCAAAGTCAATTCCAACATCTATGCAAAGGTACAACTTTTCTACTACACCACAAAACATCAACGTCAGATTTAATGAATTTTTATATCTGGCAAATTGACTTATAATTCAGGAAAAGACAAAATGGTACAGATGGCAGATGGCAGTTTTCTCATGAGCACAAACATTGACAACTGAAAACCAACTGTTAAAATATGTTTACTATATATATTATATAAGATATATATAATATATATAGTAAAATTCTTTT
>JAFVGZ010000037.1 GCA_017478025.1 Prevotella sp. | reverse complement strand
GGTCTACCGCATCGCCATGAACACCTGCATCACGTTCCTCCGACGCTCCAATGCCCGTCCGCACACCGTCCCCATGACGGCCAATGTGGCAAGCATGGCAGCAGACGAAGATACATCGGGTCAATTAAAGGAACTCTACCGTCTCATCAACCAGCTGGGGAAACTGGAACGCGCGGCAAGAGCAGCAGCGAACTCAGCCGACTGGTGCTCACTTACAAGAAGGTCTGCCATCAGGAGAAGGTGTGGATGATTGGTGCCGTATGTCTGGCGATGATAGCCTTCTACATTCTGGAACTGGGATTCAACACAGAGGCCGGTTACGAGCTCGGCACGAGACTCATACTGCCATTGGGACTCTCGCTGCTCACCTTCGCCCTGGGTCTTGTCTTTGCCAAATGGCAGCTCCGCCGCCACGCCCAGCAGCTGCAGGAGATAGAGCGCGGATTGGAGGAACTACGAGAGTTTGAGAAATAAGGAATATCATACTTTACATGTATGTTAGTTATTATTAAGATGAAAGCAGCACCCGTCGCGATGACGCGTGCTGCATTTTTAGCCACTCATCACAGAATGATGCTATTTATCCCAGATATTTGGTAGTTCCTGCAACTATTCGTAACTTTGCAACGTCAAATAGAAAAAAGAATGATATGAAGGCAATGAGATTTTTGGCACTATTAGCCATCGGTTTTATGAGTGTTATGAGCGTGAAGGCTCAGAGTCTGCGAATGATGGAATTCCAGAATGAGTTCTCTAAGTATCAAACGCAGTATCGTGACCTGTTTTTTAGCGGCAAGCACAAGGAAGCGCTGGCTCCATTGGCGAGCTGCATCGCGATGCTCGACACCACCACGATTTTCAAGGTGTCGCCCATCCCAGAGGCAGCCATCAAGGAGCAGAAAGGACTGCTGTACTACGACCAGGCATGCGCCTATGCGCTGACGGGGCAAAAGAAACAGGCACTCGCAGCCCTAAAGCAGTCTGTCCAACTGGGCTACAGAGATTATAATAACATGGTGAACGACAATGACCTCGTCTCGCTGCGCAAGGACAAGAAATATCAGGCGTTGCTGGCAGAAGTAAGAGACCGCCAGCCGCTAAGTATACTGAAGAAGTCGGCTCCATACGCTAAGGACGATGCGAAAATAGAGTTCCGTTATCAGCCTAAGGAATCGAAGAACCTTCAGATGGTTCGCGACTACTTCAAGCTTGACTCCGTAGCCGGACAGGGCGACGAGCTGTCGAAGATCATCAATCTGCTGCACTTTGCCCACGACAACATCCGCCACGACGGCGGCAACCAGGCGTTTGCCGAGTTGGATGCCATCGATCTTTACAACTATTACAAGACCACCGGCAAGGGTGTGAACTGCCGCCAGCTGGCCATATCGCTCTGCGAGATGTATCTCTCGATGGACATCCCCGCCCGTTATGTTACTTGTATGCCTGCTGATTCCCTCGACTATGAGTGCCATGTGATCAACACGGTGTGGTCGAGTCAGTTGCAGAAATGGCTCTATATCGACCCCACAATGGATGCCTGGGTGACGGACGAGAATGGCACGATGCTCAGTATCGCCGAGGTACGCGAGCGACTGATTAACGACCAACCCTTGGTGCTCTGCGAGACGGCCAACTGGAACCACGAGTCGCAGCAGACGAAGGAATACTACTTGGAGACCTACATGGCGAAGAACCTGTACTACTTCGTCTGCAAGAAGCTGAACCGCTTCAATCCCGAAAGCGTTTATCGCGATAACGACCCAGCTGCTGACGTCCGGCTCATACCTGAAGGCTTCGTCAATAACAACTGGAAGTGTGACACCACTACCGACCCGGATGTCTTCTGGGCAAAACCATAAAAAAGATGAAGATAAACAACAGGCTTTTATATCTGGACAATCTGAAGGTATGTCTGACGGTGCTGGTGATATTCCACCACGCCGGTCAGGCATACGGCGATGGTGGCGACTGGGCTTACCATCCCAGCAATCCAGCCGAATATATGCCTTGGATATGGCACTTCTTCTCAGTCAATGCAGCATTCTTTATGGGGCTGTTCTTCTTGATTTCAGGTAATTTCGTGCCCACGAGTTTCGACAAACAGGGAGCAAAGGTGTTTTTGCAGAAGAAACTTATCCGCCTGGGTATTCCGCTTTTGCTGATGGGTGGACTGTTGTCTGTTCTGTCAGGCAAACCGGAGATTGGACACATGTGGTATATCGAGAATCTGTTGGTTTTTTGTCTTATTTATGCTTTGATACGACTGGTATGCAAGCCTATCGATGGCGGCTGTTCGTCGAGACCCACCATCATCGGCCTGCTGATATTTGGCAGCGTCATGGGCATTGGCAGTTATCTGATTCGTCAGGTCAGCCCTCAGGATCATTGGATCTGGCCCTTTGGCATCATACCGTTGCCTATGGAACCAGCCCACTATTTGCAATACGTCATGATGTTCGTTATCGGCATATTGGTACGAAGATTTGCCTGGCTCGAAAAAATGGGTAACACCACAGGAGCGTTATCGCTAACGATTGGTTGTCTTTTGGCATTGGGCATCTATCTTCGCAATGGTGGTGCTTGGAACGACTTCGTTACAGAGTGGTTTGGCATTTACGAATCACTCTTGTGTGTCTTTATCTGTTTTGGACTGCTATGGCTGTTCCGCGAATATGGCAATTGGGACAATAAGTTCTGGAGATGGTGCGGCGCCCAGTCGTATGGCGCATACATCTTCCATCTGCTGCTGATGATCGTTCTGCAATATGCCACCGACGGCATCTGGATGGGAGCCTTCGGCAAGTTTATGTTCATCGGCATTATTACCACCATCTGTTCGTTTGTACTCACTTGGCTTGTAAGACTGATTCCTGGAGCGAAGAAAGTATTATAAATAACAATGAAAATACGTTTAGAAGAAACAAAAGATTTCCGTAAGGTAGAAAACCTTACGCGAGAGGCATTCTGGAACGTCTATCGTCCTGGATGCACAGAGCATTACGTGCTCAATCAGTATAGAACAAATCCCGATTTCATCCCAGAGTTGGATTTCGTAATGGAAGAAGGCGACAAAATCATCGGCCATGTTATGTTCTCCAAAGCAGAGATTACGCTTGACGATGGAACGGTGTTCCCTTCGTGGACTTTCGGCCCCATCAGCATCCATCCATACTACAAGCGCAAGGGCTATGGCTTGAAGTTGCTGAAGTTTGCGTTGGAGGCAGCCAAGGAGATGGGTATAGGTCTTCTGCAAATGGAAGGAAATATCGAGTTTTATAAGCACGCAGGTTTCGACCTCGCCAGCAAGATTAATATTCACTATCACGCAGAACCTCGCGAAGCCGAAGTGCCTTACTTCCTCGCTGAAGAACTAATTCCTGGCTACTGGGGCAATCGTGAGGGGACTTATTGCCCGCCCAAGGGCTATTTTGTGGCCGACGAGAATCCGAAGGCATTCGAAGCCTACGAGGCCACCTTCCCCAAAAAGGAGAAACTCCGTCTGCCAGGACAAATAGGATATGAAAAATAAATAGCTTCAACAATTACAATAGAACAATGAAGCATGTGTTATTACTCCTGGTGTTTCTGATCACTGGAGCTATGCCCCTTCAGGCTCAAACGCCAAGGCCAGAGATCAAGATACTGACGGAGATTCGCCCGGAGGTGAACTACGTGACGCATCTCTATACGTTGGCGGGACTGGGATTCGCTGACTCGGCGTATGCAGCGAAATATGGCAACACGCTTCCGCAGGCAGCTATTGACACATTACAGAAGTATAAGGACTACCTGACTTTCGGACAAGGCGAGGGAGGCATGTTGGCTGGGCCGTTCTTTTTTGGTGTCTCGGCAGAAAACATTCCCAATGCCGACTCAATGCGAGTGGTCATGAATGTCGTGATGAACGAAGGAAAGAAAGCAAATGCACCAGCCGACGTGATGGCTGCTGTCCGTGCCATCGCCGACGTGTATGTAACTCACTACGACACTTATCTCAAGAACGTCTATCCACATGTCAAGGCTGATATGGAGGAGCGTCGCCAGTTGTTGAGTCAGAAGATACAGGAGCAGTCGTTCGTCAAAAACTGGGAGCATGTCACGGGCTATACTTGGCGTCGTGGCAATTATCACTGGCTGCTGTATCGTGCAGGTCAGAAAGGGCCCTCGTACAACAATCTGAACGACAGTACCAACACCGTCTGGTACAATCAGGACATCAACTACCAGCTGGCGATGTTCAGCCATGAGTTCGGCATCTTTCTGATGCAGGACAGCATCGACCCCATCGTGGAGGAATTCAAGGAATACACACGGAAGCTCGATTCGGAGCGCGACCTGACCTACGTGCCCTGGAGTGCCTTCGAGAGTCTGGCCTGCTGGTACAACTGCAAGATTGCAGGCCGTGAGACTGCCGATTACCGTGCCTTCGGCGAGGCTGACGTGCAGATGTTCTGTCAGATATTCGACCGCCTGTCGAAAGACGGCATCAACGACCCCACGGAACTCTATCGCAAAGGAATTATGGAGTATTTGAAATGAGACAACATACCGTTCGTCACAAATGAGAGCAGAATATCCCAGAAATTTGGTGCTTTCCGCAACAATCTGTAATTTTGCAGCGTCAAAAGTATAAAAATTCTGAGATATAGAACTTAACAAATAAAGATATTATGGAACAGAAATTTTGCCAGAGCTGCGGAATGCCGCTCACAGAAGAAATCCTCGGCACCAATGCCGACGGAAGTAAGAACGAAGATTACTGCATGTACTGCTACAAGGACGGTAAGTTTCTGCAGGAGTGCACGATGGACGAGATGATTGAGCATTGTGCTCAATTTGTGAATGCTGTAAACGAAGGGTTAGAAAAACCTATTACCAAAGAGGAATACATAGGTATGATGAAATCGTATTTTCCCCAACTTAAGCGTTGGCGCCAAACGCTGGATGTGAATAACGATGAAGCTATGAATGCTAATCCTGCTTTGGCAGGTATTAAAGAACTCATTGCACAGATGGCCGACAAACAGCCCATCGCTTACATCTCGTCAGTAGACCAAGAAGGTTTTCCTTGGACTAAGGCCATGCTGAAGCCACGTAAACGCGAGGGTATCAAAACCTTCTACTTTACAACCAACACATTCTCAATACGTGTGGCCCACTATAAGGCTAACCCAAAGGCCAGTATCTATTTCTGTAATGCTAAAGGTTTCAAAGGTATGATGCTGCGAGGTACGATGGAGGTGCTGACAGATGCAGCCTCGAAAGAGATGATTTGGCGCAATGGCGACGAGCAGTATTACCCCGGAGGTGTCACCGACCCCAACTATTGCGTCTTGAAGTTTACCGCCACCGACGGCCGTTTCTACAGCGATTTCTATCCCCGTAGTTTTGTGATTGAGTAATTGGAAATGAATATACTGATAATAAATGGCAGCCCGCGAAAGAAGGGACTGATTTCGCAGACGCTCGGTATCGTGCAGGCGGAGGCAGAGAAACGAGGCGACACGGTGGAGATGGTCTATACCAACGACCTGACCGTAAAGCCCTGCACAGGCTGTATGGCCTGCCGAACGAAGGGAAAATGCGTACTCGCTGAGGACGATTCGCAGCGGGTGTTGAAGATGATGCAGCAGGCCGATGCCATCATTATGGGGGCGCCCTGCTACTGGGGCAACATCCCCGGACAGATGAAGCTGATGTTCGACCGTCAGGTATATGGCATGATGCGCGACACACCACGATTCCCAGAGCCGCTGATGAAAGGTAAGAAGTGTATTCTCGTCAGCACCTGCACCACGCCTTGGCCTTGGAATATCCTGTTCAAGCAGTCGCGAGGAGCTATTCGCGCCATGAGAGAGATCGCCCGCTATGCAGGTTTCAAGATTGTAAAGACCATAGAGCGCGGCGGTACAGCGATGCATCCGGAACTGACAGAAAAAGACAAACAGAAGTGTCGCAAGGCAATAGAACGACTTAGTTAAAATGAAAGGGAAATGAAACTATTGCCGAACGTCATATCTTCGTTCAGGATTGCAGGCTCTGTAGGTCTGCTCCTTTGTGATGTGACGAGTGTGGCATATTGGGTAATCTATGGTTTCTGCGGCATCAGCGACATTGCCGACGGGTGGCTGGCAAGAAGGCTAAAGTGTGTCACTAGGACGGGAGCATTGCTGGATAGTTCGGCAGACATCTGCTTCGTGGCGTGTTGTGTCTGGAAGCTCCTGCCGATACTCGAACTGCCACAATGGCTATGGCTGTGGGCTGGGTTAATTGTCACGATAAAAATCGTGAATCAGCTTTCGGCACTCGTGATGTACGGGCATTGCAGCTTCCCTCACACCACAGCGAACAAGGCAACGGGATTTCTGCTATTCATTGCAGTCCCTATGACAGTATGGTCAATCATTCCTATCGCCATTGTGGCCGCTATCGCCACACTTGCTGCAATTCACGAGGGACACTTCATTAAAACGAATAAGTACAATCAATGAAAAGATTACGACTCGGAGCGGTACTCCACTTCCTTATAGCCATTGGGCATGTAGGCTGCCTGTTTGCTCTGGACGAGGCATTCGAAGCTTACGGCATCCGTGAAATCATGCATCAGATGGTGTCTGGACATGTCTGGATGCTGTATGCCCTGACCATCGGTCTTGTCCTCGCTTTCTGCCTGGCAGGCCTCTATGCCCTCTCTGCCACAGGTGACATCCGCCGCTTGCCCCTGACGCGTATGGCTGTCATCACCATCGTTGTGCTCTATAGCCTTCGTGCTCTGGCAGGTGGCATTAGCTGCATCTATGACTTCACCTGGCTACAATTCTTCTCATCCCTCATTCCCGCCATTATCGCATGGTGCTACTGGCCGGGAGTCATGAGAACTATTAAACAGATATGATTATGAAATTGGAATTAGCAACACAAAACGACTATGATTCCATCATCGCTTTTTATGATGATGTGACGGAACGTACTCCAGAGATGGCTACATACGCCCGATGGAGCAAAAGGAAGCACCCGACGGTTGAAGGTATCCGTGCCTATATCGACGAGGGGAGTATGTATTTATATCGTGCCAACAGCGCTATTGTCGGCGCGATGGCAGTGACGATGTATCAGGGCGAGGACTATCATGCGATTGAATGGACGCAACAGGTGCCTGACAACAAGGTGGCTGTGATTCATATCCTTGCCGTCAGTCCCGACGCACAGGGTAAAGGCATCGGCTCGGAGATGATTCGTGAAGCCATCCGTCTCGCTCAGAATAATGGCATGCAGACAATCCGCCTCGATGCCCTTGCCTCGAATACGCCCGCCCACAGGCTCTACAAGCGTCTCGGCTTTGAGTATCGCGGCAAGCAGCATCTCTACGCCGAGAACACCGGCTGGACAGACTTCTATTTCTTTGAGTATAAAAACAAATAAACATAAGTAAAAATGAAACATGAGATTATTACGTTAGTCGGAGTACAAATTATCGGCATGGCCAAGGAAATCGCATTCTGCAAGGGGCAGGAAGAGTGCCCTAAGTTCTGGGGCGAGTATGTGGAACGGATCATCAAGCCCGTGTTTATGGAGCACAAGACGCCAGATGCCTTTCAACAAGCGGCCATCGACAACGGTGTCGGCGAGTTCGGACTCTGTACCTGCGACATCCCTAACCACAACTGCATGACCTGTGCGGAGGTGAATTTTGGCGCTTGCAGCAGCAAAACCTTTACCTACGTGATTGGTGGTATTTACAAGGGTGGCAGCGTGCCTGAGGGTATGCGACTCTTTCCCATCCACAGCGGCAAGTGGGTGAAGGTTCATTTCGAGGGCGGCATGAAAGCCTTCCAGCAGCAGTTCCAGAAGTTCTATAAGGAGTGGCTGCCTCAGCACCCTGAGTTTCGTTGTCCCTTGAACGCCATGACGATGGAATGGTACAACGGCACAGACATCGACTCGCCCGATTACCAGTGCGGCGTGATGATACCCATAGAAGAACATTCATGAAACAGGAAATCAATCCCAAGAACACCAGTCGGGCGCAAGCATTCGAACTGTGGATGAAGTCGCCCATGCCGATGGTGACGCTCACGAAGACATTTGACTTGACGCGACTACAAAAAGTGAGCCGTCGGCGAGGGGTAAAGTTCAATATGCTCCTGTGCTGGTGCATCGGCAAGACTGCCAGTTGGATAGAAGAGTTCTATTTGCTGCCTGAGTGTGGGAAGTTGTATAAATATGATCGCCTTGCCATCAACGTCATTGTAAACAACAGAGCTGGTGGAATCTGCTCATGCGACATCCCCTATACCGATGACTTGGATAAGTTCTGCTCCGACTATATGGTTCTGACGCAATCGGCCAGCATGTCCTGCCAGAGCTCCTTCATAGATGATGCGATGGTAATAGGCACGTCGGCGATGACGGCCACCGAACTCGACTGCATCGTCAACCAATACACCGACCAGTTCTGTAATCCGATGGTTATGTGGGGCCATTACCGCAAAGGCTGGCTGAGGACAACCTTGCCCATTTCCTTCCAGTTCCACCATGTGCAGATGGACGGCGGACATGCCGCCCAATTCTTAGAAGAACTACAAAAGACAATCAATACGATATGAATACCAGTTCGCTGACAGTATTGTTTATTAGAGCAATGAATAATATGAGAAAGACAGTTGTTTTGGTTTTAACATTGGTTATTACATCGTGCTGGGCGCAAGAGCCAACGGACGGAGCAGCGAGAGCCATCCGAGCTCGCTCGGAGATGGCCGAGTCGAGTCGGACGAAGGCGAAGCCTATAAGCGACAGCATCAGCTATGGTGCGTGCATCATGCATGATGGATCAGTTAGCGGCATTAACGAAAACGAGCGTTTTGCCATGCACAGTGTGATGAAGTTCCCGCAAGCTTTATACGTCGCCGATTACCTGAGTCGGAAAGGATTGGCTCTTGATGACACGATCGTTATCGATAAGGCAGACCTGATGCAAGACACATGGTCGCCAATGCTAAAACGGTTTGAAGGAAAGATGGCCTTTTCGTATGCGGAACTGTTGGAATTGTCTCTCGGACAGAGTGACAACAATGCGTGCGAAATCCTTTTCAAGTATTGCGGCAAGCCCAAGGCAGTAGAGAAGTACATGAGAAAACTTGGATTCCGCGATATCCATGTCCGCATGACGGAGGAACAGATGCACAAGAATCCGGTAAAGGCCATCGAAAACAATTCCACCCCCGCCGAAATGGTTCATTTGTTCGAGTGGTTTTATCATCATAAAGACGACAACCGATATCTGACATTCATCTGGAAGGCGATGGCAGACTGCTCAACAGGACTGAACCGAATCCCTGCTGCGATACCCGCAGATGCTCGTATCGTACATAAGACAGGTACAGGATTCCCGTCACCTGAAGGATTGCAAGATATGAACGATGCTGGTATCATTCTCATGCCTGATGGAAACCACGTCATTATCGCCGTTTTCACCACAAAGTCACCATCTGAGGCAGTAATAGCAAATATTGCCAGACAACTGTTAGATCAATAAGATATTCCCACCATTATTGCATGGTGCTACTGGCCGGGAACGCTTACCATTCGTCACAAAAACGTGCAATTCATCCCAGAAATGGGGTGGATTGCAACTTTTTTATGCTTGTGTAGCATCAAACTGGCAAAACATTTAATAATTTGAAAAATGAAAAAGATCAGTTTGAAAATGGTAGCTTTGATAGCTGCAATGATGATGTGTTTAACAGCTGAGGCAAACCGATGGAGCAGCGAGAACAGAGCGATGCTTGCATCAGATATGTCGAGTCGCGACAGAGGTCGAGCTGTGCTCAAGACCGAGGATGTAGGTGGACGAGTAATTGACATGCAGGGTGAACCCTTGCCATTTGTAAGTGTGGCACTGCTCACAGCCGACTCTACTTATATACAAGGTGCAACGAGCGATGTGGATGGTTACTTCCAGATTATGACTACTGACGCCTGCTGCATTCTGCGATTCTCGTATATCGGCTATCGCACCAAGTATGTGAACGTGAATGGTTCCGAAATAGGAACCATCCAGATGGAAGAAGACCAGGCGATGCTCAGTGAGATTGTGGTAAAGGGACAGATGCCAAAAACCAAGCTGACAGGCAACTCGATGATAACCACCATTCAGGGCACCATCTTGGGCCAGTCGGGTACAGCCAAGGAAATGCTGGCTAAGGTGCCTGGCATGACGCTGAAGGGCGAAGACCTGGAGGTGCTGGGCAAGGGCACACCAGTCTTTTATATTAATGGTAGAAAGATGCGAGATAAGGACGAACTGAAACGACTGCGCTCGGAGGAGATACAGAGCGTAGAG
>JAFVGZ010000036.1 GCA_017478025.1 Prevotella sp. | reverse complement strand
TGTAATCAGGAAAATCTAATACCTGAAAACACCGAGGGGTTTGGGGGCGAGCAGCCCCCGAGATAAGCGGGAATAGAAATATAAATTATTTTAAACTATATTAACATTAAAAATTTTGTGATTATCATAGAAAGTGAATTTCTTTCCCCCCATGCTTTATTTATAATCATTTTATGGTTAATTTATGGTTAATTTATGGTCAATTCGTGGCAATTCGTGTAACTTCTAACATGAATGCCCATGAATTATTCATTAATTTCTTTCCTCATGCTTTAATTTTTGGTCAATTCGTGGTCAATTCGTGTAAAAGACCACTCACTCCGCATGGCTAATTATCTTAATTCTTCGCTCATTTCTTTCTTTTCATAGGTGCTCAGGCGAGCAAAGCTAGGAGTCTATTAATTTCTGTCCCTTTTCCGTCCTTCATTTCTGTTTGCAAAGTTACTAAGAATATCAATACGTTTCGGAAAATCTCGAAAAAACTGCTCCGCTTTAACATCTGTTCACGCGGTGTTTTAACATTTCGACATCCTTCAATGTACGATATAGCAATGATAGGTGAATAAGGCCCTAAAAGCACGTAAATAACAAGCTAATCGCATTGAGATAACACCCTAAAAGCAAAGGTTTTAGGCTGCAAAACGCCTGCTTTGAAAGCTGCTGAAAATGTGGGAGTTATGAGGGATGATAATGGATGAGTGAATATGGACGAGGGATGTAGGCTCGTTTGTGGTATTAACGAATGAAAGGTTTGTTAACTTTTGTGTAAAATCACAAAGGTACCATTGTACCATTGTACCATTGTACCATTTAGTAAAAAATACAAATTTATTTCTTAATATAATAATGTACGCGCGAGTATGTATATAATAATGTGTTTTATTCCCAAAAGGATTAAATGGTACTTTGGTACAATGGTACAATGGTACTTTTTAGTTTTGTTACAAGAAAAAATGCGAGCATTTTTCTTGTGTATCTCAAAACTTAATCGTCCCTTTGCGAGCGACATCTGAAAACTATATTAGATCTCTATGGATGGCATGTTATTGGGATGGTTAGATTGCTTCAAAATGTATCCTTTGATACTCAGTGATATGAATAAAGCTGGGCGAGATGTTAAAAAATCGTAAAAACGAAAACTGCGATGCCTGTTCGCGTGTGTATGTGAGGAAAAATTAGTACCTTTGCACCCGCAAATTTTGGACACCCGAGTCCACTTAGGGTTTGAGCCTGCAAGGTTTTATGGAAAGCTGAGCATGTACGGAGGTACCTCAATCCCTGAAAATAAGGGTTGTTAGAGCCCGCCAGGGGGAAGTCTTAGAGCCCCCGAAAAAATGAGAAATGGTGTTAATAGTCGTGCGTTTGGCCGCGCCGATGGTTAGTGAATCCGTTGTCTCGAAAGGAATTTAAAAAACAAAAAGACAGAAAACTGAAAGAATGAACACTTTAAGTTACAAGACACTCTCCGTGAACAAGGAGACTGCACAGAAGGAGTGGGTTGTAGTAGATGCCACCGATCAGGTAGTCGGTCGCCTCGCTTCAAAAGTCGCAAAATTGCTTCGTGGCAAGTATAAGCCCACATTCACCCCACACGTTGATTGTGGAGACAATGTGATAATCATCAATGCCGAGAAGGTTGTATTCACCGGCAAGAAAGAAACCGACAAGGTTTACACACGCTACACTGGTTATCCTGGCGGTCAGCGTTTCAATACTCCTGCAGAGCTGCGTAGCAAGCAGGGCGGTATTGACAAGATGCTGCGTCATGCCGTGAAGGGCATGCTGCCAAAGGGCACACTGGGTCGCAAGTTGCTCAATAACCTCTTCATCTATGAGGGTGCTGAGCACAAGCAGGAGGCACAGAAGCCAAAGGCTATCGATATAAACCTTTACAAGTAAGATTATTCATCACAAACTAAGAAATCAACATTATTACGATGGAAGTAATAAACGCAATCGGTCGCCGCAAGAGTGCTATAGCACGTGTATATCTGTCAGAGGGCACCGGCAAGATAACAATCAATAAGGTAGATATTACTGAGTATTTCCCATCAGCAATACTTCAGTATGTCGTAAAGCAGCCTCTGGAGTTGCTGGAGGCAGCAGAGAAGTATGACATCAAGGCCAATCTGGACGGCGGTGGCTTCACCGGTCAGTCTCAGGCTTTGCGCCTCGCCATTGCACGCGCACTGGTGAAGGTTAACGAAGAGGATAAGAAGAATCTGAAGGACCACGGCTTCCTGACACGTGATGCACGTGAGGTAGAGCGTAAGAAGCCAGGACGTCCAAAGGCACGTCGCCGCTTCCAGTTCTCTAAGCGTTAATCTGAAGAGAATAGGTTTAGTATCTAACTCGGCGGGACTCTGCACCGTGCAGATTGCTTTGAGCTTTAAGCGTTAAGCTTTGAGCTTTAACCATTAAGCATTATGAATTTTGCATTTTGCATTCTTCATTCTTAATTTAACTATGGTGTAGGCTACCCGCAGAGTGTTCACTAAAATGAATCAAAAAGAAAGTAAACATTTTTAAAAACAAAAGAACATTTATGTCAAGAACAAACTTTGATCAGTTGCTTCAGGCAGGTTGCCACTTTGGACATCTGAAGCGTAAGTGGAACCCAGCTATGGCTCCTTATATCTTCATGGAGCGCAACGGCATTCATATTATCGACCTCAACAAGACGGTTGTAAAGCTCGACGAGGCTGCTGAGGCTCTGAAGAACATCGCAAAGCAGGGCAAGCGTATCCTCTTCGTTGCTACAAAGAAGCAGGCTAAGGATATCGTTGCAGAGAAGGCTCAGAGCATCGGTATGCCTTACATCAACGAGCGTTGGGCCGGCGGTATGCTGACAAACTTCACCACTATCCGCAAGGCTGTGAAGAAGATGGCAAACATCGACAAGCTGACTGCTGACGGTACCTTCGGTAACCTCTCAAAGCGCGAGCTGCTGCAGATTTCTCGTCAGCGTGCAAAGCTGGAGAAGAACCTCGGCTCTATTGCTGACATGGTTCGCCTGCCTTCTGCACTCTTCGTTATCGATATTGAGAAGGAGCACATCGCCGTTAAGGAGGCTCATCGTCTGGGCATTCCAGTATTCGGTATCGTTGATACCAACGCTGATCCTAACCACGTTGACTTCGCTATCCCTGCAAATGACGACGCAAAGGACTCTATCGAGGTAATTCTCTCTGCATGCTGTGATGCTATCAACGAGGGCATTCAGGAGCGCAAGGTAGAGAAGGCTGACGAGAAGGCTGCTGCTCAGCAGGAGGATAAGCCAAAGAACGCTGCACCTGCTGCAGAGGCAGAAGCAGAGGCTTAATTCGTTAATTCGTTAATTCGTTAATTCGATTATTAGAAGAAAATGGCAATAACAATGGAAAGCATCAAGACTCTGCGCGCTATGACTGGCGCAGGTCTTGCTGACGTAAAGAAGGCCCTGACCGAGGCTGACGGCGATATGGACCGTGCGAAGGAAATCCTTCGTGAGCGTGGTCAGGCTATAGCAGCAAAGCGTAGCGACCGTGAGACATCTAACGGATGTGTGCTCGTGAAGAGCGAGAACGGTTTCAGCGCTATGATTGCTCTGAAGTGTGAGACAGACTTCGTGGCTAACGGAGCAGACTATATCAAGCTGACCCAGGAGATCCTTGACGCTGCAGTAGCTGCAAAGGCTAAGGACCTGGAGGCTGTAAATAACCTTACTCTGGCTAATGGCCAGACAGTTAGCGCTGCTGTCACAGAGCGTTCTGGCGTTACCGGCGAGAAGATGGAGCTGGATGGCTACCTCTTCATCGAGGGTGAGAATGTGTCTGTCTATAACCACATGAACAAGAACGTGCTCTGCACAATGGTACAGACCAACAAGCCAGCAGAAGAGCAGGCTCACGCCATCGCTATGCAGGTAGCTGCCATGAAGCCTGTTGCCCTCAATCCTGAGTCTGTTGACCCAAAGATTGTAGAGGAAGAGTACAATGTGGCTGTTGAGAAGTCAAAGCAGGAGCAGGTACAGAAGGCTGTAGAGAACGCCCTGAAGAAGGCCGGCATCAACCCTGCTCACGTAGATTCTGAGGATCACATGGAGTCTAACATGGGCAAGGGCTGGATCACAGCTGAGGATGTGGCTAAGGCTAAGGAGATCATCGCTACCGTATCAGCTGAGAAGGCTGCTTCACTCAACATGCAGATGATTGAGAACATCGCTAAGGGTCGCGTCAACAAGTTCTACAAGGATTCTTGTCTGCTGAACCAGGAGTTCATCCAGGATTCAAAGATGACCGTTGCTGACTATCTGAAAGCTGCCGACAAGGAGCTCACAGTAGTGGACTTCAAGCGCTTCAGCCTGCAGGCCGACTAATTTCTGAGACAAAATAAAACAATAGCAAATAGCGTCAGTATCCTAAAAAGGTGCTGACGCTATGTGTTTTTTCATAAAATACTTACATGCTTGTTTTACTTGTAGAAGAGAGCGTATTCGTCCTTTCTTTTAGATAAAATAATGCATTCCTTGCCCAATCTTTTTAGTTTTGGGGGACTTTTTGGATGTTTTTGCTGACTTTTTGCCCTGACTTTTGGATTTTTTTTATAACTTTGCACCAACAAGGCATAAAAAGGGATGATATGGCATATTACAAGAGACATATAGACAAACAACTGATAGAATGGAAAGATTCTCCACGTCGCAAACCACTTCTGATTCGCGGTGCCCGACAAGTGGGCAAGTCCACTGCCGTCAGAGAACTCGGCAAGCAATTCCGTTATTTTGTGGAGGTCAATCTGGAAAAGCAGCCAGACCTGCTCCAGATGTTTCCTGAGAATATCGACGTCAAGAAAACGTGTGAGAAATTGAGTGGTACGCTGGGCATTCCCATCGTGCCGGGAGAGACCCTTCTGTTCATTGATGAAATACAGATTTCGAAGGAGGCCATCATGTCGCTGCGTTATTTCAAGGAAGACTATCCTGAACTGCATGTCATTGCAGCAGGCTCACTTTTGGAGTTCGCATTGGAAGAACTGCCGTCTTTCGGCGTAGGCAGAATTCGCTCGCTCTATATGTACCCTTTCTCGTTTGACGAATTCCTGATGGCGCAGGGGCTCGACCTAATCATAGATTATAAGAAAAAAGCGACAAGTGAAGAGCCGTTGACAGACAAGGCGCATAAGGATTTGGTAGATCAGATACGCACATTTTATCTTGTGGGTGGTATGCCGGCTGCTGTGACAGAATGGATAGAATCGCGCAGCTACATCGAGGTGTCACATGTGCATACAGACATCATTCAGACATACGAAGACGATTTCAATAAATATAAGAAACGTGCATCTCCTGTCCTGCTCCGTCAAGTGCTCCGTTCAGTGGCACTTCAGGTTGGCAACAAGTTTGTTTATTCCTTAGCTGTTAGGGATGTGCATTCTTCCGTTGTAAGAGAGGCCTTGCACCTGCTGACGCTGGCAGGTCTGATAACACCAGTGAAGCATACTGACGGTACAGGTGTTCCTCTCGGGGCTGAAGAGAACAACAGTTATGTGAAATATCTCTTCTTCGACTTGGGAGTGATGCTGACCATGCTTGACATTCCTGCTGCTGATATTCTGACAGCATCTGAGGTGGATTTAGTAAACAAGGGTGGAACTTCAGAGATGTTCGCAGGGCTGGAAATGAAAAAGTATCGTGATTGCTTCCAGAAGCCAGAGATACACTATTGGCAGAACACGGAAAAGGGCAGCAATGCAGAAGTGGACTATCTGAGAGTGCGAGGTGGTAAAGTGCTTCCTGTAGAAGTGAAGGCCAACACGCAGGGAAGTATGCAGAGTCTCTGGATCTTCATGAGAAAGCGTAAGCTGCATGAAGGTCTTAGAACTTCTCTGGAAAACTTTGGCCAGTTTGACCACTATGACCCTAAAGACAATTATGAGCAGAGGCATGTGGACATTGTCCCTCTATATGCATTGAGTAATCTGGAACTGTAAGACGTGATATATAGAGCCCCTTGACAAGGAGTGGCTATCGCTCGGCATCCCGAAAGGTGACGCTTGCGTAGCAGAGCGGAGCAAGAATGCAGGGATTTTTAACCCTTATCGCTACCATACTTGAGAAAATAGAATATGAAATAGAATATGAAGATATTTGCAGTGGGTATGAATTATGCCCAACACAATAAAGAGATAAAAACGGCGTTATTACAACAGTGTGCATCTGATGATGAGGGCTGTAGGCGTGATCCTGTCATATTCACCAAGGCCGATTCCTCTCTGCTAAAAGACGGAAAACCGTTCTTTGTCCCCGACTTCATGGGGAGGATAGACTACGAGACGGAGGTGGTAGTACGTATCAGCCGTTTGGGTAAGGGCATTCCAGAGCAGTTTGCCCATCGCTATTATGATGCGCTGACAGTAGGCATAGACTTCACAGCCCGCGACCTGCAGAAAGCCTTGCGCGAAGAGGGCCATCCGTGGGATATAGCAAAAGGCTTTGACGGCGCTGCCGTGATAGGACGCTGGATAGAGAAGGAAAAACTGCTGACAGAGATGCAGCAGAAAGGGAAGGAGGCACCAGCGCTTAACTTCCACATGCTGCTCAACGGGGAGAAGGTGCAGGAGGGCAATACCATTGAGATGCTCACGGGTATTGACAGGCTGATAAGCTACATCTCGCGCTTCTTTACCCTGAAGACGGGAGACCTGCTGTTCACGGGAACACCTGCTGGCGTAGGTCCGGTGAAGCCTGATGACCATATAGAGGGATTCCTGGAAAATGAGAAGGTGTTAGACTTCTATTGCAGATGATAAAAAGAATCAGACATATCGTATCAGTCATTCTGATCCTGCTGATGGGCATAGCGCCTGTGTCGGCATGGGCGGCTTATGCCGACAACTCTGTGCTTGCACAAGGTTCGTGGGCAAAGATACGTGTGTCCAAGACGGGCATACACCGGCTCACCGCCGCCACCATTCAGGCTGCAGGCTTCAGCGATTTGTCTAAAGTCAGGATATACGGCTATGGCGGCGCATTGGTTCCGGAACGTCTGACGCAGGAGTGGATAAGCGAGCACGATGACCTGACAGAGATACCTACATGCACAAAGGACGGCGCAAAATACTTCTACGCGCAAGGCCCTGTGTCATGGGATTCAATGTCTGCCACCACTCGTACGCGCAACCCTTATTCTGACTATGGTTACTATTTCATCACCCAGTCAGATGTGCAGAGTGGGGGAGAGAATGCTTCGCCTGCATTGTGTACCGAAGAAGAGCTACTTGCCTCTGCCAGTGAGGGTTACGAGAATTACCATTACCTTTACGAGAACGATGGTCATGCATGGTCAGAGACGGGTCGTGAGCTGGTAGATAAGAGCACCATTGAGGCAGGAAACAGTAAGACAATAGACATCTCGGTGCCCAAGGATGCAACGATGGCAAACCTGCATGTCAGGATGTCATGCGGTTCGGCATCATCATATCGCGTAGCGACAATAGGCAATAACCAGCAGTCTGCCACAGCATCGTTCAGCAACTCTTACCAAGTGGCAAACTTCCGCAGCTTCTATTTCGCCATAAGCAAGTCCATGCTCGATACGCTCAGTACCAGGGACGCTGACGGAAACTACCTCATTCCCGTAACTGTAACCTGCACGAGTGGCGGTCCGTTGCGTACTGACTATGTCGTGGCCCAGTATAATGCGACAAATACGCTGCCTGCGCTGAGCACGGAGGCTTATCCCGCAGCAGAGTACTTTTGCAACATAACCAACCAGAACCATCACGCCGAGGATAGGGTGGATATGGTAATCATTATCCCTACCAACCAGAATTGGTTGTCGGCAGCGGAGAACTTGGCACAGTTGCACAGGGATGTGGACACGATGTCTGTCAGGATAGTGCCTGCAGACGAACTGTACAACGAATTCTCAAGCGGCACGCCTGATGTGTCGGCCTACAAGAGATACCTCAAAATGTTCTATGACCGCGGAAACGGCAATGGGGTGAAATACGTGCTGCTGTTCGGAGACTGCCTGTGGGACAACAGGCTTATAACTGTTAGCGGTTATGATGCAGACAATCTGCTTCTGGGCTATGAGACCTACGCGTCAGAGAACAACACGTCGTCTGCGATGCTTGATGACTTCATCTGTGTGATGGACGATGGCAAGACCGTTCACGGCGACAGTAACCGTGAGCAGGACCTGAGACTGGCCGTATCGTCGGGACGCCTGCCCGTCAGCAGCGCTGTTCAGGCAGAGAATGTGGTGAACAAAATCAAGCAATATGTCAGTCAGTCAGGTGCGGGAGCATGGATGAACGATATAATGTTCATGGCAGACGATGGAAACAAGAGCACATCGAATAACAATATTCACATGCAGAATATTGATATCAATGCAGAGAAGGTGAGAAGCCAATCACCCGGGTATAATGTCAAGAAGGTGATGTACGACGCATACGAGAAGGTAATAACCTCAACGGGTGACACCTATCCTGATGTTGTTACCATAACACATAAGCAGCAGTCAGAGGGCGCGCT
Source organism: Prevotella sp. (assembly GCA_017478025.1). Classification (GTDB taxonomy): domain Bacteria; phylum Bacteroidota; class Bacteroidia; order Bacteroidales; family Bacteroidaceae; genus Prevotella. The sequence continues at coordinate 30,443 of JAFVGZ010000036.1, read as the reverse complement.
TGTGATGAACTATGGCGGACACGCTTCGTGGACAGAGCTGTCAGAGGAGAAGGTCTTTGTGCTCAATGATTTCTCAACATTCAAGAACAGCAACTACCCGCTGTGGTTTACTGCTGCCTGTGAGACAATGACGCTCGACAAGACTCACAGCAGCTTGGGTGAAGAGGCTGTGCTCAATGCCAACGGAGGTGCTATAGCCTTTGTTGGAACGATACGTACCGTTTATGAGTCAGACAACGCCAATCTGAATAATCGCTTCATGCTGCATCTGCTGTCATACGAAGACAGCGTCAACGGCAGGGCACGTACCATAGGCGATGCGTTGCGAATGGCCAAGAATGACCTTATATCAAGCAGGACGGACCTGTCGGTGAATAAACATCAGTTCACCTTGGCCGGTGACCCGGCAATGAGGCTGGCTCTGCCGCGCTATTTTATGGAAATAGACAAGATCAACGGGGTGTCAACAACTGAGGTTGATACGCTCAAGGCCAATAGCATAGTAAGCGTTTCCGGCCATGTAGTGACACCTAAGGGCGTCACGGTGACTGACTTCAACGGCGTGGCGAACATAAAGGTAATGGACAGCGAGCAGATTGTGACCTGCAGAGGACAGAACAACGAAGACCCGTTTGTGTATAATGACTACACGTCAACGCTCTACTCCGGTTCCTGCTCCATTGCTGAGGGACGTTTTGAGTTTCTGTTCCGTGTGCCTCGCGGCATTCACAACGACGGCAACAGGGGAATGATAACAGTCTTTGGAATGGACGATAGCGGGATAAGCCCCGTTACGGCTCACGGAGAGACGAAATCGTTTGTCGTAAAGGGCTACAAGGAAGTGGAGAATGATTCCATTGGTCCGTCAATATACAGCTATCTCAACAGCACCACATTCCGTAACGGAGATGCTGTGGGACAGACGCCATTCTTTGTGGCTGAGGTGTCAGACAATGACGGTATAGACGTGACAGGAGGATCGATAGGCCACAATCTGGAGCTGGTGGTGGACGGTGATGCCACGAAGACGTATGACCTGAACGACAACTTCGTATATGAGGAGGGCAGCTACACTACGGGACAGACATTCTATGTGCTGCCCGAACTGGAAGCTGGATATCACGACCTGTACTTCAGAGCCTGGGATCTGCTGGGCAACTATAGCGTCGTATCGTTGCGCTTCAGGGTGCTGAAGGGTGTGGCGCCAGAGATAAAGAAAATCTTTGTGTCGCCTAATCCTGTCAACGGAAGTGCTACATTCTATGTGACGCATGACCTGCAGGGCTCCAATGCTACAGTATTTATAGACATCATAGACCTCACGGGACGTATTGTGGAGACGCTGCAATGGAACGATACCTTCTCCACTTCAAGCCCCACAACGACCTATCACTGGACTCCCTCGGGTGTCTCAAAGGGACTATACCTCTACAGAGTACGACTGACATGTGACGGTCACAACTATAATTCGTCAACGAGCAAACTGATAATATCATCCAATTAAGTCCAAGATAACAAATAAAACCAACAATAGAAACGAATGATGAAAAAACTTGCAATCATAGTTTTTGTCTGCTGTCTTGCCATGAATGTGATGGCTGAGGATAAGCAACAGATGTTCAACCCTGTGCATACGGCTTTGGTCAGCCAAATCATTGCCCCTGATGCCCGTGCCGGCGGTATGGGTGACGTGGGTGTGGCGACAGAAGCTGACGCCTCGTCACAATATTGGAACCCTTCGAAATATCCCTTCGCAATCTCAAAGGGCGGCGTACAGTTGAACTACACTCCTTGGCTGCGTAAGTTGGTGAATGATATGAATATAGCCTATCTGTCAGGCTATTACCGCATCAATGACTTCAGCGCCGTGTCCGGTTCCATACACTATTTCTCCCTGGGTGAGGTATATACATCCTCAGGAGGCACGTCAACGGAGTATGATATGACAATCAAGCCATACGAGATGTCTGTTGATGCTGGCTACTCCCTGATGCTATCTGAGAAGTTCTCTCTCGGTGCAGCCGTGCGTTTCCTGTTGTCAGACATGTCTTATTCCGCAACGGAAGAGACAAGTGCCTCCAGCGCGTTCGCGGCAGACATATCATGCTATTATCAGAACTATATCAACATCGGACAGCGTGAGTGTATGCTGGGACTGGGCGCAAACATCAGCAACATCGGTTCAAAGATAACATTTGGCGGTAGTGATCGCTCTGAGTTTATACCAACGAACATGCGTCTTGGTGCTTCATTGAAATTGCCTATCAATGAGTATAACTCCATCACTATTGCTACGGATATCAACAAGTTGCTCGTGCCTACTTATCCTAAGCAGCGTGAAGGTGAATCTACGACAGAGTATGACGCACGTGTGCAGAAGGAATATTATGATGTAGGTTCTATCTCCGGTATTTTCAAGAGCTTCAGCGATGCCCCAGGAGGATTCTCTGAGGAGATGAAGGAGATACAATGGAGCGCAGGTCTGGAGTATTGCTATAATGACAAGTTCTCCCTTCGTGGCGGTTATCACGATGAGGCAGAGTCCAAGGGTAACCGTAAGTACTTCACGGTAGGTGCGGGATTCAAGATGAGCGTGTTCTCTCTTGATGCTGCTTATGTCATCTCAACTGCATCAAGCAATCCGCTTGATCAGACACTTCGCTTCTCCCTGAACTTCGACCTGGACGGCATCAAAGACCTTCTGGGCCGCAGATAAGAAGAGGGACAAGACATAGGGCCCCAGATAAGGAGAGAGGCAAGGTATAGGGCCCCAGATAAGTGGGAAGAAAAGCCCCCTCCAGCTCACCCCTTGGGAGAGAGGAGCAATATAAATAGCGAGCATCTACACGTGGACGTAGGTGTTCGCTATATTCGTAGTTAAGGAGTTAATCAGAAGTTAAATCCCACGTAAACATACACGGTTCCGAGGATATTGCGAGATGTTATCTGTTCGTTACCGTGTTGGTAATAGAAGGCAATACCCTGCGTTCCGGCAAACCATGGGCCATTGTTCCATAATATGGCAAGACGTACCGTGCTGTTGAAACACATATACTTTCTGCGGAAATTGTCCAGATAGTCAAGAATATCCATATTAGAGGAGCTGGTGTTCACGTTGCCCCTCAGGCTGTTGTTCTGTATGAGGTAGCCTAACGAGCCGGTAATCTCGCCTGCTGCAAGCCAGTTTTTGGAGAATACCCAGTTGTAACCATATCCGGCAGTTAGTGAGATCTCGTCATTTTTCATATAGCCAAAGCCCTCGTATGCGATATATTGTTGGTGGCTACGTTCGTTTATCGTGTTTGCCAGATCCTGCCAGTCTATAGTGCAACGATTGTGTGCGTATGCTCCTCCAAGGATCAGCGAGCCTGCTGAGCGTAACTGTCTGTTGGTCTGCGAGAAGGCCGCCTGATGTGAGTAGCGCTTATAGTTGGTGACATAATAGAATGAGATGCGTGTCATTCCCATGTTGATACCGTCAAACGGCTCGCCTTTCAGTAACGAGGAATAGTCTGTTCCCTTTATGGTAAGGCGACGTATGTTATAGTTGCCCCCCACGCGGCGATAGAATAAGTCCAGACCGAAAGCAGAAGAATAGACGGAACCGCCCAGGTCCATATCATCATTATTCAGGAATATGGACTTGATATCTATGTTATATCCCAGGAACGCAAACCGCCACCCAAAGAAAGGACCTACACGAGTGCGTACCTTGGGCGCTACGGTAAGTCGGAATTCAGAACCCCCGTCCAGGTCAAGCAGCTCAAAGCGATTAGTCAGCTGCACTTCGGCGCACCAGTTATAGTTCTGCACGTCAATATAGGAGGAGTCTCTTGGAGGTGAGAGAATGCGGTCAAAGAAATAATATGCCCTGACGAAGAAGTTTTTTTTCTTTTTATCCAGGTGCGACAGGCTGTCCTGCGTTATGCTACTCAGCTTTAGGCTATCCTGCGTTATGCTGCTCAGCTTTAGGCTGTCCTGTGCGAGAACGTTCAGCCTCAGGCTATCCTGCGTGATGCCGTTCTGCTTTGTGATATCCTGCGTTATGCTTTGTTTTTGCTTTAGATTGTCACATACGAAAACACTCATCGAGTCTGTCTGCGCAGAAACGGTGAGTATTATCGTATTGAATAATATGTATGCAAGTAGTGCCTTCAATGATACCTATGGAAATGTTTGTTGCGTGTTGTCAGATTTTCCCCAGTATTCGGTCCATAGCCCAATTCGTGGGTGTGGCGCTGAGTGCCGTGCATTGGCAGTCGCCTCGCCCCTGCAATGTCTCCACAACTGACTGTATCAGCGGTTGTTGCACATACTGTGGGTTAGGAATAGCAAACTCCTTCATCCCGCCTGTGGTATAGAGGTGTATGGGGTCATAGTTGAATACAGAGAATGTCAGAATGCCGTCTGTTCCTATCAGTTCTATTCTGTCATCTTTGCCAGCCTCGTGTCCTGTGAAGCACCATGATCCGCTTCCGGGAAGATTGTTCTCAAAGAGGAAACTGGCGCTTACCGTGTCCTCTGCCTCATAGAGCCCCCCGATATTGGCAGAATGCCCCTCTGCTTTCACTATCACTCCGAAGAACTGTTGCAGCAGGTCCAGCTGGTGAGGCGCGAGGTCATAGAAATACCCGCCTCCAGCTATGTTTGGCTGTATTCTCCATGGGCGCTTCTCCGGTGCATTATAGTCCACCTCCCGGGGAGGACAGGCAAAGCGCACTTGCACATTCAGCACCTTACCAATAGTGCCGCTCTTCAGGAGCGACTCCACTTTCTGAAAGTATGGCAGATAACGTCTGTAATATGCTACGAAGCACGGCACGTGTGTATCCTGACATACATGGTTTATGCGTATGCAGTCCTCATAGCTTGCTGCCAGTGGTTTCTCCACATAGACAGGCTTTCCTGCTCTCATCGCCATGATAGCGTATGTGGCGTGGCTTGAGGGAGGTGTGGCGATATATACCGCGTTTACGTCAGGGTCGTCAACAAGTGCCTGGGGATCTGTGTACCAACGCTTTATGCCGTGCCGCTCTGCATAGGAGCGAGCCTTGTCGGCATTACGGCTCATTACGGCCACAATGCTCGAACCCTCAACATTATTGAAGGCAGGACCGCTCTTGTATTCGGTCACCTCACCGCAGCCTATGAAACCCCAGCGAATCTTGTTCATGTCTCAGAAGTTGGTTGTTCTATATAAGTGTTAAGCGTTAAGCATAGAGCATTCTGCATAAATCTCCCCTCGCAGTTTACGTCCCTCCCCCTTAGGGGGAGCAGGAGGGGGCTAATTCTTCATTCTTCACTCTTCACTCTTCACTTAAAATTACTTCTTCTTCTCTTCCTTCTTCTCCTCAGACTTCTTTGCGTCCTTCTTGTAAGCCTTGTTCAGACCTGCAATAATCTGATTGGTGATGTCGATACCCTTATCAGCATAGAGGATATTATCGCCGCTCTTTGAGAGGATGATAGTATATTTCTTGTCCTTGTTAAACTTTGCAAGGAAGTGCTGCAGAGAGTCGTGCAGAGCCACGTTAAACTTGTTTGTCTCCTCCTGGAACTCTGCGCTGAGGCGCTGTTGCAGGGCTTCCAGGTCAGCATTCTGCTTCTGCAGGCCTGCCTGTATCTGCTCTGCCTGCTCTCGTGTGTAGGCATTCTGCTGCAGCTTCTGCTGGAAATTATTAGCTGCTGACTGCAGAGCCTGACCCTTCTGCTGCAGGGTTGACTGGATGTTGCGGCTCTTTTTCTCAAGAATCATGGAGTACTCCTTGCAGAACTCATATTGTGTCATCAATGAGTCAACTTCTACATAGGCTACCTTCAGTTCTACTGGAGCTGTTTGCTTAGGTTCCTCTGCCGTCTCCTGCTTCGGAGATTTGTCACATGAGGCAAAGGTTACACACGCTGTCAAGACTGCAATAAAAGCTCTCAAAATAGAATTCTTCTTCATTTTATTCGAATAATTGTTTTGTTGTTTACAATGTTTTTATTAATTTTGCCGACAAAATTACTATAATTATTTCAATTAGTAGTTATAAAAAAAGTAAAATATGAATAAAAAAGACTTACGGCCTCAGTCTGTCTTTCATTTTTTTGATGAAATAAACCACATTCCGCGCCCGTCAAAGCACGAGGAGCGCATGATAGAATATCTGCGTCAGTTCGGAGAGTCACATGGTCTGGAGACCGTAATAGACAAGGCTGGCAACGTGCTCATACGCAAGAATGCGACAAAGGGGCATGAGCAGGCTCCCACGTTGGTGCTGCAGAGCCACATGGATATGGTCTGCGATAAGGTGGCTGGATGTGAGAAGGATTTCCTGAATGACCCCATAGAGACCTATGTCGATGGAGAATGGATGAGAGCCCGGGGCACTACGCTCGGAGCCGATGATGGCATAGGGTGCGCAATTGAGCTGGCTATCCTGGATTCCGATGACCTCGCTCACGGCCCCATAGAGTGTCTCTTCACACGCGATGAGGAGACAGGACTCACGGGAGCCAACAACCTGGAGGCTGGTATGCTCAAGGGAAGCATGCTCCTCAACCTTGACTCCGAAGACGAGGGCTTGTTCTACGTTTCGTGTGCAGGTGGCAAGACCACTACCGGCACGTTCCGCTTCCAGCGCCAGAAGCCCGAGGGATCTCTCTGTTTCCTCCGCATCTCTGTCAAGGGACTGACAGGCGGGCACTCCGGAGATGACATACACAGGAAGCGCGCCAACGCCATCAAGCTTCTTTCGAGGTTCCTCTACAACGAGATGCAGAAGATGCCGCTCTGCATAGCTCAGATAAATGCAGGCAAGCTCCATAACGCCATTCCGCGTGAGGGAGAGGTGTTGTTTGCCGTGCCTTTCGCAGAAAAGGAAACGGCGAGGGTTGACTGGAATATCTTCTGCTCTGAGGTGGAAGAGGAATTTCATGTCACGGAGCCCTCCATACAATGGCACATGGAGAGTGCTGACAGCCAGGACATCATTCCCGCACAGCTGGCCTCGCGCATCATACTCGCTCTTCAGGCTATGCCCGCAGGCGTATATAGTAAGGTACAGGACACGATGCTGGGAGATCTGACCGAAACATCAAACAATCTGGCCTCCGTTCAGACTGATAGCGACAGCTGTACCATCGTCTGTTCGCAACGCTCCAGCGTGATGAGCAACCTCACCAATATGACCAATACCGTCAGGAGTATCTTCGAACTGGCAAAGGCTGATAGCATCACGCATAGCGATGGCTATCCTGCATGGAAGATGAATCCCCACAGCACACTCCGCGAGCACGCCATCCAATGCTACCGAAAGCTGTTCAATACCGACCCTACCGTCATAGGAATACATGCAGGTTTGGAGTGCGGTCTCTTTGCCAAGCGCTATCCCAATCTTGACATGCTCTCCATCGGACCCACCATGCGTGGCGTACACTCGCCTGATGAGCGACTCAATATACCGAGTGTGGAGAAAGTATGGCAACTCGTCACGGAGATCCTCAAGAGCCTGTAGTAGTGTGTGGGGGGAGTAGGGCGCAAGCCCCCCAGTATTGTCCTCTATCTCCCTCTATCTCCCTCTATCTCCCTCTATCTCCCTCTATTAAGCAACTTTAACAAAAACATAAAATGAAATACTGTAAAGACTTGACCGTAAAGTCCGTACACCACATCAACGAGAAGTATGTTCTCATCATCCTTACTGACGATGAGCAACTTCCCGACATGATGCCGGGTCAGTTTGTAGAGGTGCGTGTGGATGGTGATCCCAACACCTTCCTACGTCGCCCCATATCGATAAACGATGTTGACACAGACCGTAACGAGCTCCATCTGCTTGTCGCTATGGTGGGAAGCGGCACACGTCAGCTTGGCAAGCTCGTCGAGGGCATGAAGCTCAATGTCATGTTCCCCTTGGGAAACGGCTTCACACTGCCCACGCCAGACCCGCACACGGGACTCCTGTCACGCCACCTTCTCGTTGGGGGTGGGGTAGGGGTGGCGCCACTACTCTTCCTTGGGCGTCGCATCAAGGAGATGGGAGGCGAGCCGACATTCCTCCTCGGAGCACGCTCAGCAGCTGACCTGCTCCTTATTGACCGTTTTGAGGAGGTGGGGCGTGTATTCATCACCACAGAAGACGGCTCAAAGGGGGAAAAGGGCTTCGTCACAAATCACAGCATCCTCAACCGAGAGACCTTCGACCTCATATCAACATGTGGCCCAGCACCCATGATGAAAGCTGTTTCAGCTTATGCGGAGAAGGCTAAAGTCACCTGCGAGGTGAGCCTTGAAAACAAAATGGCATGCGGACTGGGAGCATGCCTCTGTTGCGTGGAAAAGACAACTGACAAGGGCAACATCTGTATCTGTACAGAAGGCCCAGTAATCAATTCAAAGAGAATATGGCAAAATTAGAAACCAAGATAGGGGCGCTGCGACTCAAGAACCCCGTGATGACAGCCTCCGGAACCTTCGGGTATGGTGTGGAATTTCAGGACTTCGTACCTCTCGACCAGCTGGGGGGCATAATAGTAAAAGGTACCACCCTGCATCCCCGTGAGGGTAATGACTATCCTCGTATGGCTGAGACAGCAGGTGGAATGCTCAACTGCGTGGGACTGCAAAACAAGGGCGTAGATTATTTCTGCACGCACATCTATCCCACAATAAAAGATATCGACACCAATATCATAGTCAATGTCAGCGGTTTCTCCATAGAGGACTATGCTGAGTGTGCTGCACGTATTGATACATTGGAGCACGTAGCTGCCATTGAGCTCAATATCTCCTGCCCTAACGTGAAGCATGGCGGCATGGCCTTTGGCACCAACGCCTCTGCCGCAGCATCTGTAGTCAGGGCTGTCAGGCAGGCTTACCATAAGCTGCTCATCGTGAAGCTCTCTCCCAATGTGACCGACATTACCGAGATAGCCCGTGCCGCTCAAGACGAGGGGGCTGACGGCCTCTCGCTCATCAACACCATCATGGGAATGGCCATAGACATAGAGCATCGTCGTTCCCTGCTCAGCATCGGTACAGGAGGCCTCTCCGGTCCGTGCGTGAAGCCCGTTGCCTTGCGTATGGTACATCAGGTCAGCAAAGCCGTCAAGATACCCATCATAGGTCTCGGCGGCATCTCCAATGCCACAGATGCCATAGAATTCCTCATGGTTGGAGCATCGGCCATTCAGATAGGCACAGCAAACTTCCTTGACCCTGCCGTCACCATCAAGGTGCGCGATGGCATCAACCAATGGCTCGACTCACACAACATAAAAGACATAAAAGAAATCATCGGAGTGATCTCGTAAATTAATAATTCATAATGCATAATGCATAATTCGCCGCTCACGTCTCTCCCTCCTATAAGGGGGAGTTGGAGGGGGCTAATTAGTTAATTTGTTAATTCGTTAATTCGTCATATGCGTACATTACAACAACTCACACGTCCAAACATCTGGAATCTTGCACCTTATAGCAGCGCCCGTAATGAATATAGCGGACATGCAGCACACGTATTCCTGGATGCCAACGAAAATCCATACAACGAACCATACAACCGTTACCCCGACCCTTTGCAGCTGGAGCTGAAAGAGCGCCTGTCGAGCATCAAGGGCGTGCCTGCAAACAATATCTTCCTGGGCAACGGCTCCGATGAGGCCATAGACCTCGTATATCGATGCTTCTGCGAGCCTGCAAAGGATAATGTTGTGGCTATAGCACCTACCTACGGCATGTATGAGGTTTGTGCAGATATCAACAATGTGGAATACCGCCCCGTACCTCTCCGTGATGACTTCACCCTCGATGCCGACAAACTCCTTGCTGCATGCGACGCCAACACAAAAGCCATCTGGCTCTGCTCGCCTAATAATCCTACAGGTAACAGCCTTGCAGATAGCGAGATAGGAAAAATACTTAAAGCCTTTGATGGTATCGTTGTTATCGATGAGGCCTACATAGACTTTGCCTCCCAGCCCTCTTTGTCCTCCATAGTAACCTCCCCCCGCGACATCGCGGCAACACCCATCATTCTCCAGACGATGAGCAAGGCATGGGGCAGCGCTGCCATACGTCTCGGAATGGCTTTTGCCAGCGAAGAGGTCATAGGTCTCTTCAACAAGGTGAAGTATCCCTACAACGTTAATCAACTCACGCAGCAGCAGGCTATACAGCGTCTCAACGACTCCTATACCGTAGAGAACTGGATAAAGCTGCTCAATCAGGAGCGTGAGAGAATGATAGAGGCATTCCAACTCTTGCCAATCTGCAAGAAGGTATATCCCACGGATGCCAATTTCATACTTGTGAAGGTCGTTGACGCCCAAAAAATCTACGACTACCTCGTAGAGAAAGGCATCATCGTTCGCAATCGTACCCGTATCACCCTCTGTCAGGACTGCCTTCGCATCACCATCGGCACCCGTGACGAAAACAAAGAACTCCTCGCCGCCCTAAGGACCTTCTAACCCGAGGCCTGGACAGAAATTTCTCAGACAGAAATTGGAGGTGTGGGTAAAAGAAATTCTTTGTTTTTGAAAGAAATTGGAATAATGAGAATAATGTTATGCGTATGAAATTGTACAGTTGCGCCAGCTAATTATTCTCATTATTCCAATTTCTTTCAATTTCCTTCAGATTCTTTTCAATTTCTGTCTTTTTCGCTCGGGCGGATTTCGTTAGCGCGCCCTGTAAGGGCAAAAGCATATAGCCTAGGGCAGCGCCCTGGGTTTTGATGTGGTTGTGTGAACACGCCCTGTAGGGGCAGCAGAACCCAACTGTGCCAGCTAATTATCCTAATTATAATAATTTCTGTTCGAAAAAAACTCAGTTTAATTTCTGTCTTTCATCGTCTGAAGGCCAGGCAGCACCATTCGCCGTCTGTTCTTGGGGGGAACGCCTCGTGCAGGCCCAGGCCCGTTGCCTCCTCTCTCAGCATATCGGCATCTGACTCGTAGAAGCCGCTCAGTATGATGATACCATCCTGTGCCAATACCTCGCAATAGTATGGCAGGTCAGCCAGCAATACATTCCTGTTGATATTAGCCACTACGACATCAAAGATACCCTCAATATGTGAGAGTACGTGCACATCTCCGCACAACACCTCTATCCTGTCATCCACGCCGTTCAGCTTTGCATTCTCCTTCGTGTTGCGTGTGCTCCACTCATCAATATCATAAGCCACAGCCTCCTTCGCTCCGCAACGCAGAGCGGTAATAGCAAGGATGCCCGTTCCGCATCCGCAGTCCAACACTCTTTTCCCCTCCAACGGTAACTCCAGGAGCGTGCTTGCTATCAGGCGTGTCGTCTCGTGGTTCCCCGTGCCAAAGGCATTCGTGGCTGCTATGCCGATATTTATCGGAGTTGAGAGCGTATCCACATCCGTGTGGCGTGCATCATAGATTGTCAGCAGGTGCTGCTGAGGCCTTGAAAATCCTGACACCTTGATGGGCGCAAAACCCTCCTCCTCCCACAGCGCATTCCAATTAGTATCGGGTAGGGTAGAGGTGGTGAATGTCACCTTTATCCCCTCTAACGGTACTGACTGCACCGCCTCACGTACCGTTGCCTCGTCATACTGATCCTCCTGTATATAGCCAGCCAACCCCTCCGGTTTATCCTCAAAGCTCTCATAGCCCGCATCTCCCAGAGCATCGGCAAGCAACTCACGTGCAGGCTGCATCAAACCCGCATCGCCGCACTCTATGTTGAATATCGTAGAATAGTAAGTCATGGGTGCAAAATTACAAAAAAGGAAGCAAAACAGAAAGCAATCAGACTGTTTTTTTTATTGGTATCCGGTAAAAAGCGCCACAGGCACAACAGACCATTGACCATTGACCATTGACGATTGACCATTGACCATTGACGATTGAACATGCCACAGGGGACAGCCCCATGATATACAGAGTTGGTTAGTGCCACTAACCAACTGAAATGGAGTACTGCTCTTGATGCCAAGATAGACCAGACGCTTTCAGAGATACAAGAAATATTGGGGGTAAGTTTATAGGAAACACGAACCCCGAAGTATGCGAAAAGCAGGGACAACGGGGTATTACGCCGCGAAGGTAATAATAATTCAAGTTTCGGAAGTGCGCCCTTTCTTGCTCCACGTTGTTACGCAAGCGTCCCTATGGGCCGAGCGCTTGCTCCACGTTGTTACGCAAGCGTCTCCTACGTCGCTGAGTGCAGGGCGTTTCCTACTTACAAAACTTGAAATACTTATATTTATGTCTGCTTATTTCTATCTTGTCAGGTGTTACGACATTACATAATCGACATCTTACGTCCATTGACGATGTAAACACCCTTAGGTATCCTCTTTAGTTCGTCGGCACTGCCCTTGCCCTTGAATATGAGTATGCCTTGTAATGAGTACACCTCGTAGTCCTCATTGTCATTGATTTTGAGTTCACGAATGCCGGTAATGTTCCTGTCGTTGGTGAGAATGACCGGAGATGCGAATGTTCCGACTACGGCGTCTGCCATGAAGGTGACGTTGTGCTCTGTGAGGTTGCCTTGCTCGTCTTGCATGAGTGGATAAAGCGTTATGCTCTTTCCTCCTACATTGGCCTGGAACGTGAAGGCTGACTCGTCAGATGCGGATACGGTAAACACGTAGTAGTCACGATCTGGCATTGTAGTGAAACTATGTTTGCTACTGTTGGTTGCCGTTGCTGCGATGTCTTTCGTGTCCTCTACAGTATTGTTGAGCATGAGTTTTGCAATGACCAGCATGTTGTCTGCATAGCCGTAGTTGATGTCCGATGCAGATACCATGCCTTTTGCAAACTGCATCGCATTCTGTGTGCTGACATCCTCAAAGATGGACTTCGTCTGGCTGTCTCCAGAGTAGTATTTGTATCCGGTGCCGGGGATGAAGCTTGTCATTCCCTCCCAACGATTATACGTCATAGACCACTGTGCGTAATTGTCGCGTGACTGTAATACGTCAGCATCAACAGGTGTGAAGCCTGAGAAGGCGGAGGTTATAGACTGGTTTCTGTAGAACGGATTGCGAATCCATGTCCATCCGTTGTAGATGTCTTGCTGGGCATCTCTTTTGGTGAGCAGCGTACCGGAAACGGTAACGGTTAAGTCTTCTGTTGCCTTGATGGCATACATGGAGTTCTCATTGAGCGATACGAGGTCGCTGCCCATGAATCCGTAGGTGTTACCATCGGCGTCTTGCATGGAGTTCCATTCTGCACCCTTCGTCTGGGTCTTCACTGTCGTGATTTTTCCATCAGAATACTTCAGAGCTTCGTTCAGACTCTGGTCTCTGGTATCTACGTAGAAGCTTACCCAGTTCCAACCCTTTTTCAGGTTTACGGTCTGTTCGATGGACTCTTCTGCCTTGAGAATCTCCGGGTTGTCATAGCTGCCATAAGGTGTGGCACCAATATTGAACACCATTGCTCCCTCGTTCTTCCTAGTCAGAGGCGCGAAGGTTACACCACGGCTCGCATCCCATGCCTTGAAGTAGATTTCCTTACCCTTCTGCTGTTCACCTCCGTAGATGGTCATGTTGACGAAGTACGCGTTGCGGTAGTCGTTGTACTGCACGTGGCTTATACCTACACACTCATCTTCGATGAAGGCTGCTACGATGTCTGACTCGTCATCGCTATATGCGCCATCTACCACCAAATGTGCAGTCATGGGTATGCCGCACTCCTTATCGCTCTTATCTACAGCCCAGTCTGGAGTATCGCCAATCACATGCAGGTTGATGTTGCAAAGCTCAGTCATGTTGTTGGCTGCATTGGTCAGACCTATTTGATCCTCCCAGTTGCCTACGTGGATATTATCGCTTGTTGTGAACTCCACGGTAACAGAGCCCCTTGGATTAAGGATTCCGCTTGAAGGCTTGGCTGTCAGCCATGAAGGCATGTTGAGTTTCCAGTTCAAACTCGTTCCGCCCAGGTTCACTATCTCCCTGGTGAACGTGCCCTTTTCGCCCTTAGGCGTTTCTATCTCAACATCATTCTTGTCTGACCATCTCAGCGGATTCCTACGTATATAGGCATTCCATGAGATACGATTCGAACTGTTACCATTCATGTCTGGTATATTCTTCAGCGAGATATTGACGGTACTTCCTTCAAGTTTGTTGAGCACCTCTTCGTCAATATCTATGGTCAGCTTACGGTCTGAGGCCGTGAACGTATAGTAGAGGTTTGTACGTTCTGGAGCCTTCTTCAGTGGAGGTGTGGTTGATGCCTTTTCTGAGAGACCTCGGATGTCGTGTTCATTGATGCCAGTCTTATCTACCGCATTGTGTGGCGAGAAGGTAGTGGCAAGTTGGTTACCCTCATCAAGGCTTGTATGCTCAAATGGATAATATCTCACCAGTCCCTTGACGTATGATGTGTCCACCATTTCGAACCTTTCATCTATGCGCTGGTCACTGCTATACTGCCCGTTCCAAATGCGTATCTCGTCAATGTCACCAAATAGGCCATCGCCCACATAGATGCTGTCACAAGCCAGTCCTGGAACCTGCTTTTCTTGCAGTGTCATCTGGTTCTTTCCGTCCACATAAAGCATTGCCGACATGCCACGCTGCACGTTGAGCAGCACGTGATGCCAATCGCTCGCATAGGTGCTTACTGACTCATACGTGTTCTCTGTCTCATCAGTCTTAGTGGTGAGTGTGAGATGACGGTCAGCTGTCATGCTTAAGGATATGGCGTCGTTGCTGGTGCGCAGAATCTGCTGTGCTCTTTTATCTAAGAGAAATTCCTCAGCTTTGAACCAGAATTCCAATGCATAACTATCGGTCTCGTCCATGTTACAGTCGTTCATCGGAATGGCCAAATGCTCTTGGCCTATCAGATGTGCGCTGTAGTTCACATTGTTAAAGAACCAGTTGTTAGCAGGTACCTCAATGTGGTTGCCACCTACGATATCCTCTGCTACCGTGCCGTGGCCCTCATCCATCTTCCAATAATGCCACAAGCCATCCTCTAAGCCGCTCTTGCGCTTCATACCCTGCGCCAAGTCGGCTTCACCGCGCGCATAGTTCCAAAGAGCAAAGTCGGCAAATGGTTTTTCTTGGAAAGAAACACCTAATGCTACCTTACCGTTACTTATGATGTCGGGTACATGAAGATCACTTACAACCTTCTTCACCTGGTCGCCGTAGCAGGCTGTCAGATTTAAGATGTTTATGTCATTTTCATCATCCTTGTTTCTTGCCTTGTAGGAGAACTGCCAGAACACCCATTCATCATCTTCACAGGTCAGAGGGTCGGTGTCGTATAACTCAGACATTCCATCTGTGTCATTCTGACCTCCGATGACAAAGAATGTTTTTTTGTCGCTGGTACCAAATGTTGTCATTGCTACATCCGTTCCGAACGACAGCAGGAAGCCATCCTGGTATTTCGCCCAAAACTCCGCTGTGAAGGAACGGTTTCGCAAGTCTATCTTGTTCTGCGTTGTCAGACCTGAATAAAGTGTGTTCAACGCACCAACATCGTGCACACTCTTGCTGTTCTCTCTCATTGTGCCGGTCACTTCAATGTTGTTGTCCTGGGTAATCTTGTCAACGGCAATGTCTTCGTTGAATTCTGCACTGATGACATCGCCAATGTCCAAGATACCGTCTGTAGGTTGTGGCAACATGATAATGGTTGGACGTTCGGTGTCCTTGGTGGCGTGTATCACCTCTGACTCCTTCGTCACTTCGCCATCGTTGCCGTAAGCCGTTGCAGACTGTACGCGGAAGTAGTAGTCACCGTCGCTGTATTCTTTCATGTCAACAGGAACCTTGATGATACCTCCTGACTCGTTTGCTGCCTGTTTCAGATTCTCCTGTCCCGGCAGAGGATTGTCTGCTGTAACCCATTCCTTTATGGTGGTCCACTCGGGATTGTTGTTGTAGCGATATTGCAGGCGCAGAGCCTTCAGTCCCTGATGTGTCAGGTCGAAGTCGCTGACGCTGAAGTTCACTGTAGCGCCTGTAGCAGTATTCACGACGTTATTCTCCATCTTGAGGGTCACATCGCTTGATACGGGAACGAAGTGTGCACTGATGGGTACGACTGACTCAATGATGGGCCAATGGCTCGTTCCGTCACACTGGGTAGTGGATCGCAGGCGGATTACGATGTTGTTATAGTCAAGGACACTCTTATCACCCTGACTCAGCTCTATAGTCTTTTCTATTGTACTGCCAGCAGCCAGAGGGAACGTTACGCCTTCAAATACTGGATGTCCATCTATCATCAGCTCAACATCATCTGAATAAGACTTGGGATCAGAACTCAACTTGAAGAAATGGGCGGTGTTTGAATAGGACTGATTGCTCATCTTCACTTTGAAGTATGCTTTGCCGCCATTAGGAATGTTGCTCTGTACCGGCTCGTCAATAATCAGCTGTGGAACCTCCATCTGTATTGTCTTTGCCATGATTTCCGTTCCCCTTACATAGTAGAGTGTAGAGTCACCGTCCTCGTATGGACCAAAGGTGTGGCCGGCACGAGTGCGGAAGATGGGGCTCCATCCTCTCTTTGATACTGCGAACTGCCTATTAGAGTCTTCTGATTTCTTGAAATATACATCCACCGAGTGGTCGCAATAGACATTGTCTGACAGGCTGAAGCTGAAACTCTGTGTATAGTCATTCTTTACTGCCAGTTTTTCACCTGTTTTCTGCGACATGTTGTTCTGGTTGTTGAATACCACACCTGCATCATTAAACGTCATGCCGGAATCCCAACCGAAGACTTCTTGAAAGCTGTCTTCCCAGCCTCTTACGGTCACACTATCTGTTGCCGATGTGTAAGAGCGCGACACCTTGGCACCGCCGTCAAACGATATGTTCTCAGTCATTACGTCGGAAGAGTTGCGGTCTTCATACATCTCTACCTTCTCCTGCTCGTTCTGTTTTATAATGTTCTCCCAGGCTTTTATCTGGTTGAGCAGATGCTGTATGGTATCCTGGGTGTTTACACCGGCGGGGGGAACGAAGGCATAGCTCGGGCCTTCGTACTTACCCTTGGTGAGTCCCGCTTCATTACCGAATGCCTTGTCAAAGTTACTTAGACCATATTTGGGGTCGGTCTCAGGAAGATTACTGTAATAGTGAGCATGGGTTATCTCTGACGAAGTTTTTCGCGGAGCGCCGTAAGTGTCCTTCAGCAACTTCTTGATTTGCTCCTGATAGCCCGGTATGATAAGGGTGAGAATCTCTGCCTGTGAATAAACGAATGTAGTATTCACCGAATCCCTGAAACCTGTAACGTCGCGCACATCAATCTTGGCAGCACTTCTCGGTATATATACCTGACGTGCATCGCCAAAGATCTGATTGCGACTATATCCTACATATACGTCACCCCAGCTGCCTACATACTCGGGATTGCTCGATGTGGAGATGTCCTGCTGTATTGTGAACGATTCGCTACTTGTGTTATTAGTATACGTTACACTATTGTAATCTACCCCCGTGTTAACGGTATTTACATTTCCTGTACTTTGTATGACCACGCCGCTAAGTGTCGTTGTCTTGGCACCTAACGATTTTGTCAGAACATTTTTGGTGCTGACTCCACTTCCTGTCGTGTTTTCATTTGAAATGGTCACGGTAGATCCTTTCTTCCACGTTGCACTCGAACCGGCTCCTGGTGGGTCGCGCAATACCATAAATACCTTGTCGGGAGCCTCTGTTACGAAGTTATTGCCCATATTGATGGCACCAACGTTTACGCCCTTCATTCCCGGACCGCTGTTAGAGCCGTCGGCACGCCACAGACCGCTATCGTCTGCAGGTACCCAGTCGTAGCTCTTACCGCTGACGATGAGTTGCATGGTTATGCTCTGTGCGTGATTGGTCTTGGCGTTGGTGTTGGGCAGTCCGGCACACCATGTATAGGTAGCACGACCGAGGCTGTCAAGCCTGATGCCGTTTATCTTCTCCTCCCATACCGTGCCTTCTTCATACTTCTTTCCTGTGTTGTCTGTTTGCTCGACGGCGATGAGGGACTGTTCGGCTGTCAGCGCATTGGATATCTGCACATAACTGTCTGACAGAGGCTGCTGATCCTCCTCTGCGTCGGGATCGTCGGCATTGACAAAACTCTCGTAGGCCTCAATGTCAAAACTATACTCGTTGGCGGAGACAAAAATAGGATAGCCAAATTTGTATGTTATACTGTTACCGTTTTGGGTATAGAGGTTGTCTATCGTATATTCGCCGTCTTCGTCATATCCATTGTACTCGGATTCTCCAAACGGCAGTCCCTCGTTCACTTTGAATACCGGTTGAGTGTGATAGTCTGCAACATATTTGTTTGCATAGTGATATACGCCCTCTATCTTACCCGTTTCGCTACGGAGTGTGTCAACCCCAGACAGTCTCTGGTTGCTGAGGTCTATGGCGCGGCTTTCGCCAATCCTCACCTCGCTGTTGGCTACCAATGTCTGCTCACTCATCCTATAGCTGATAGGTGGCACCATGACAGAGAACTCACCCGTTTTGGGGTCAGTGGTGATATAAATCTTCTTACACTCCTCTACAGAACCGAATCCGCGGTACGAAGTGCTCTGTATGCTTATGGTGTCACTCGGCACCGCTACTGACTCAGTGTTAAAGTCGTAAACAAAGGTCGTTCCATCGACGGTTTTCTTGGCATTGATGTAGCCGCGGTCGTCAGTTGGAGTAAGCGTCATCTGCACACGTCCTATGTTGTTGACTGACTGATTGAAGCCCACTGGCTTCTTCTGGTCTTTATAACCACCTACGATACGTCCTGTGAAATTTACCAATGTGGCATCGTCGAAGTCCATATTATAGGCCTCGGCAAAGAATCCGTGAGTGCCACTTTGTGGATATCTTCCACTATTGGCAAATACGTGACCGTCACGCTTCACGGTGATGTAGTGGTTGCCGATAGGTACTGAGATAGTGAACTTACCCTCGACGTCTGTCATTACAGGTTTTCCTTCAATCACACAAGGTGTGCCGTCCACCTCAAAGGTACAGCTGTCCACAGGAATGGTGGTGCCGGCATAGCGTACTGTGCCATGTACTGGGAAGTAGCTCACGTCGGTGAAGTTCACACCGCTATATACCAGTGATTGGTTGCTGATATAGCGTGTCAGTTTGGTAGTATTAAACTCATGTGTGCCCTTTACTGGCGTGATGGTATAGTTTGTACCGTTTCCGCTAAATGGCACGCCTGTGATGACATACGATCCGTCCTTGTCTGTAATACCGTAACACTCTACCTCTCCGCTCTGGTTAGGCGTGTCTTCTGAATAGCTCACGTAGCTTACCATCTTGCCGTGAGCATTGTTCGGTATCTCGTTCGTAAACGACTGGTCATATACAGAGCCTGTCTCCAGACCCTCGTCCATAGGCCAGTAGAGGGCGAGATCCTTTTCTGTGCCCGATGGCATGTGGTTATAGCTGCGCAGTATATCGATGTCGGTCAGAGCACGTCCATACACGCGTACCTCATCCATAAGAATAGCATCCTCGCTGCCGAAGGTACTCAGGTTATAGGTTGACCATGCTAAATTCATACCTTCAGGCACCGTCTGCATACCCACGGCAAGTGTTGCGGGGTCGTCAGGCATCGCAGTACCAGGAATCTGCGTCTTCACGACGTTACCGTCAGCATCAACCATACCCAGCGTCAGTTCGTTGGAATTTCTGCTCAGGAAGATGAAGCTCCATCTGTCGTTGTCGGGAGTTTTTGAGGCTGTCCAGCTTGAATTGCCGTTATTATAAGCGTCAACAAGCAAGGATGAGTCTTTGTAGCGAACCGTCAGCCAAGGGGACTGATTGTTTTTCTCCTTGCCCACGATTGTTATGAGATTGCAGTTATTGCCCGTTGGCTTTATCCAGGCACTGATGGTAAAGTTACCTGCCAATGCCTTATTGTTTATGCCTTCTTTCTCGCCTACAGGCACGTGGATACCGCAACTCTGTGGCTCGAAATTGGCAGAATAGTAGAATGGGCGTGAATCATCTATATTCGTGTTTGGACGGAGTACGACGCGCACGCTGTCAACGGCATCTCCAGTGCCATAGACCACCTGGCCGCTGATAGTGCCATAGTTCTTGGCAAAGCCTATGTCGGTCAGATAGTTGCTGGCCATCAACTGGCCATCGCAAGCCGTATAGATGCTCACTTCATACTCGTAGATTCTGCCTGATTCGCAATTCTGGTCAAAAAATGAGTACGTCGGGTTGGTGCCTTCTATGGTATGAATGATGGTCCAGTTCTCCTCTGTCACATCGCGTCTTCTGATGACCGATGTAGTGGGGGTTGAGCTGACCTGTTTTACGTCCCAGTTGATGTAACATCCAGACTTTTCAGAGCCTTTTGACGCCTTGACGCTTGTGACCACTGCCTCACCGTTGATACGTGTGGCAGACATCGTTACAGGACTGATGAACGGCTCTACATCGTCGCCACGGTCAAATACCACGCGATACATATAGCCTACACACGATGATTCTATGCCGTCCTTATGTGTGAATTTCTCGGTCATCATGCCGTTTTCGTTCCTTTCCGGCTTTAGCGACGATGCATTCTTGGTTACCAAGTCTATCCAATCTGTACTATTGGTCTTCTGATACTGGATGGTGAAGGTAGGAGAGGTGCCGGAGAATGTTTTGCTTGGAACTGGTGCATGGCTCCATGACAAATCGATATGATCTTCTGCCGGAGTTGCCACAGGACTGAGCGTGAAGGGCGACGTAGGTGTTATGCTGACATGGGCTATGTCGCTGCTAAACTCATCCATCGGGCCGTCCTCTTCGGGCACGATATTGCCGCCACGACCGTAGTCCTTCAACCAGTAGTTGGGGTAAAAGCATACACGGTATTCGTATGGAGTTGAGAGTTTCAGTTCTGTGTCTTTGTCTTCATACTTAAATGTCTCGCTTCCTCTGTCGATTGTGACCGCCCTGAGCATGGTCCATGCCGTCTCGCCCTGTTGGCGGCGATACACATACCATTTTCCTGCGTATGCCGCGTTGTCCTTATCATATATCTTTGCGTCAGCCATCTTCCACGTCAGGGTGACCCTCTTGGCATATTGGTCTGTAGAATAGTTGACGTTCGCAGGCTGGGCGTATTTCCTGGTACTTAATACCTTTGCGGGGAAATACTGCTGACAGAATTCATTGAGTGACATGACTTCCTCTAACGTCACATCGTATGGGTTGGATATAGCATACAGACCCACATTCCGGGGTACGGTGACGTTGAACCTGCCACTCTGCTGTTTGGGTGACTGCAAATTATCAAACAGGTTCTTAGCGATGCTCGTAGGCTTTCCCGATACTTTGAAGTATCTCTCCTTACTTGAGCTTCCGAAATGCGGATCTATCACCAGCGTCGTGGGTGACACGAAATACACCTGCGACTCGTCCTTCTTCATCTGCATCCCGTTCAGTTTGTCCTTCTCATATTGAGATGTGCTACGGTTCATCAATACTCTGTAGTAAGTGTCTCGACCCGAGTTATTCTCCCAATACGCATCCATGCCGATACTGAAGGTTTCCAACGGATTTTTGCATCTATATACCCTGATGGTGGCGATTTGGTTATCTCCACCGGTAATGTTCATCAACATGAAGACATACTTGCCATCGTTGTAAAACACCTTATTAATGCCATAGGATCCGCCGAATTTATCATCCGTGCGCCAATTGAGGTCTGAACATTCTGCCTTAGAGTTCTGTGAGTAATCGTCATTGATGAACCTCGACCTGAAATCAAGCAGCCCCCACTGGTAGTTGTCTGCTGCAACAAATGTATGCGAACGCAGATAGTTGTCCGTACCATATAGTGCACTGGTCCAGGCATTAAACTCCTCATAGGGCTCATCGACACTTCGCTCGTGACTTGCCCATATATCCGGATAATCCATAGCATTAACTACAACGGACATTAAGAAAGCTGTGATAACAGCAATTAATCTCTGTTTTTTCATATTAGCTATATTTTTTCATATTAGTTACATAATGTTCTCATGTGTTTTCTGACATAGCATGATTGTTTCTCTCACATCATTTGTTGTAAACGTGGAAAGAAACAAGAACAACTTTGTCCCCTATCCGCTTTTGCAACTTCATATTGAAGGTTTGAGATGCAAATATAACAAAAATTTTCGCAAATAGTGGAATAAACATTAAAACAGACTCTTTGTTTTATGTTATTTTAACTTATGCTTTAGATTTTGCAGAACTGTTAATCATGGTGTTTTGTTGGTGACGAATTTAGCAGTTCTTTTAGTATTTTTGCGCCCAATAACAACATAAAAAGTATGAAGGTTCAAATACAAGCCACGAGTAAACTGTTAGTCATTATTGCGCTGATATTCTCTGCCATTGGACTGAAGGCGCAGAACATTAGTCATATCGAGACAGCGAAATCTTGGTACTATATCTATGATGCCAAGGGGAAAAAAGACAAAGCCCCAGAGCGTATCTACTGTCGGGAAAGTGGTGTCCGTTACGGGAGATACCTTTGTCAGTCAGGTCGGATCGTGGCTTTACACTTGGAGTAAGGAAGGAAAGAATATAAGTACAAGACCCGCAAGACGATGACCTTCCTTCGGCTATTTCTTGTCAATGCTTAAATTATAGTCTTATTCCAAAGTTCAGTCGAGCGTATGAGTCGAAGACGTTGACTTTGCTTTCATCTTTTCTATAGATGAAATTATTGAACTGCGCCTGAAGACCTATGAAGAAATTGCTCCAGTTGTATGCAATGCCGACGCGAACGTCAACGTTCAAACGCAGGGCGCTATAGTTCGTCTCAGGGTTTTCGTTCCAATAATAGATGTCATTGGCACCTGGCTTTAGCATGGTTATGGGTTTGTCCTCTTTTCCGTTGGCCCAGGTCTTCGTCTCCTTGTTCCATTCTCCATAGTCGTCAACAGGCTCAGGGGGAGCCAGACAGTAGTTGAAGTCATACTTGTAAACCTTCACGCGGTTATAGACGCTGATGGTAGGCATGGCCATTGCATTGATGACAAGCCCGCGCAGCGGTACCCAGTTGTAGCCATAGCCGACACCGATGTTTGCCTGATGCACCTTGATGCGGCTTATGCCATTGCCCAAGATCATGAAAAAGCCGTTGGCGATGTCGTTATAGTCGAAGGAAGACATATACCACGTGGCACCTACCAGGAGTGAGCCTGCAGAGCGGCGCT
This sequence comes from Prevotella sp., assembly GCA_017478025.1. Lineage (GTDB taxonomy): Bacteria > Bacteroidota > Bacteroidia > Bacteroidales > Bacteroidaceae > Prevotella. Next base: position 7,270 of record JAFVGZ010000036.1, on the reverse strand, counting down.
GAATGACAGACTGATTGTAGGCGGCAGCCTGTGAGTAGTGACGACCGTTGAAGACGTAGTATCCGTTGAGGTATATAGAGGTTATCGATACGGGCTTGGGCATGTGGAACGTCGTGTCATGGGGCATTTCGGCTATGCCGTCCTTGTATGATTTGCCGGCGAACTTGGCATCTTCTGACTCGAAAGTCGTCAGTCGGAAGTTGATACCGTACTTGGCACCGGTGGAGGAGAATGTGAAGTTGCGCCCCGCATTCTTGGTCAACGACTTGGAAAAGCCGAGGCCCGTTCCACGATAGCCCACCCAGATGCCTATGGAAGTAGCTACAGGCGGCCTGAAGTGGAGTTGCCATTCTGCGCGCTCATTAGTCTCCGGAAAGTTTGCTCCGTTATAATAGTCCACATCAACCATGCTCCCCTTTAGGCGCAGGATAATCCTCCAGGGCTTGGCGGGCACCTCGATATAGTGGGAATCAACGGCCGAATGGGCTTTCTTGTCCAGAAACCGCAGCAGCTGTTGAAACCTGGTCTTGATGGTATGGTGGTGGGTGGTATCAGCCTTAGCCGACACAGCCTCTGTGCTTAGGCTGTCTATAGCCTTGGCAGATACGGCCTCGGTGCTTAGGCTAGCTGATACTTCCTCTATGCTTATGCTGTCTATTGTGTTCTCTTTCTGGGCTGCTGCATTCAGCGAGAATAGCAGGCAGCAGAAGATGATTCTTCCTATCATACTATGAGTCTGGCTTCAACCTGAAAAGTTGAGATTAATAATCTTGGCGCAAAGATAGTTATTTTTTTTGAAGTACACAAAAATAAGCATCAAATCTTGCAAATAGCTTCATGCACATGGACGCAACCTTCATGTGTAAATAGAACTTACTTCGTTATATAATATTAAAATAAGGTTTTCGCCCTTACCGCTTTCGATTTTTTTTCGTAACTTTGCATCCTCAAGATGGAAATTACACAATGTTAGCTTTTTGCAAATAAATATGAAGAAAGTCCGTATCACAGCCATGCGTCAGACTGTCTATGATGACCTGATGGCGCAATATGAACACCCCATCGAACATACGTGTGATGTCACGATGGGGCAGCAATGGGTATCTGTTGACGGTCATTGTCCCGAGGGTATGTGTCCCTCTGCCTGGGACTCTATGCGGCCGTTCGTTGAGTCGTTGGCCCGGGGCGAAGGAAATTTCTTTGACGGATGGATGCAGAACCCCATGAGTGCCATGATTAGCTGCAACGACGGATTCCGCCCCGTCAGTTTCTATATAGAGGCCATAGAGGGATAATCCCCAGTCGTTATACCTTTTTTCGCGGTTTCTTAGTGTATTTTGCTTTTACAATCTCGTATGAGTTGCGGGTCAGTTCCTTCAACACTTCATCAGGTGCTGTCATAGGATTGACGCCTATCCAATGTTTGGGCGATTCGTTGTAGGGATTGCCGATACACTCATGTTGCGCCTTCAGTCCCTCAATGCGCTCCGGCTGGCATTTCAGCGAGATGACCGTGAAATCATTGCAATCGAAGAACGAGAACATGTGGCCCATGACATAGAACACCAATACTCCCTCTCCGTTCTTGAATTTCTGGAAAGGCAGCTTTTCCTCTATGTCTTCGCCTAACGATAGGCAGTACTCGCGATAGTCCTCTATGTTCATTGTCTTATCCTATAAGTGGGTTCTTGCGCTCCATAGGTGCTCAGGTGCGAGCGGAACTATTAATTCGCTTTATCAGACTTTTTGCTTCTTATCCTTCTATCTTTTTGATGACCTTGGCAGGCACGCCTCCAACAATCGTGTTCGGTTCCACGTCTTTTGTCACTACAGCACCAGCGGCAACTACGGCTCCGTCGCCTATGGTAACGCCTGCAAGAACAGTAGCATTGGCACCTATCCACACATTCTTGCCAATGTGGATGGGGGCATAGCTCATGCTCTGACGCTTGGCAGGGTCAAGGTCGTGGTTTATGGTGGCAAGCACCACATTATGGCCTATGAGGGCACCCTCGTCTATGGTGATGCCACCCTGATCCTGAAACTTACAGCCCATGTTGATGAATACCCGTTCGCCAACGACGGTGTTCTTACCGCAGTCGGTATGGAATGGCGGGAACATGCCTACTGTCTTGGGCACCTCACGCCCCCAAAGCTGCTCCAGTAAATCGTGCAACTCCTCGGGGGTGTGATACTTGCCGTTGATCTCGGCTGTTATCTTCAGCGCCTCCTGCGATAGCTGATGAAACATCATGTGGACATCACCGCCACCAATGACAGGCTTGCCCGATGCCATGTATTCTCGAAATTCTTGTATTGTCATAATTCTTGTATTGCCATAATGCGATGAACATCTATTGGTTGCATAGGTCTTACCATGATTCGGGTGGCAAAGTTAAAGAAAATATCTGAGAATAGAATAATTCTTGTCGTATTTTTTTTCAAATCCAAATAATATGCTTACCTTTGCGGCATTAATGAATTAAGGTGGGTTCTATTAATTGGCTTTGTTAGATTTTTGATTTTATTTCGAGTGCAGAGTGACAGTTTCTTGAGCGCCTGCGGCCAGCGGAAAAGAAAGCTTTAGCTTTTCTTTGAGCAGAAAGAAATGCTGACCCTGCCTTTGTAAACAAAGGCATAGCGGGCTATGTGACTGAAAGAACTGGCAGTATTGCGCCGAAAGAAAACAAAAAGATGACAAAACGTCAAAGACCCACAAATAATACATAACACGGTGGGAATTAATAGAACCCACCTTAATATGAATAATGATATGACAATGGAACAAAATAAGCCACGTGTATATAATGGTGTCGTTCGTCCCGATTATACCCCTGAAGCCATTTCCTCCCTGAAGGCCGACGAGGTGTTTGTCTTTGGTAGCAATCTTCAGGGCTATCATGGCGGTGGAGCGGCAAGGGCTGCTATCAATAAGTTTGGTGCTATATGGGGTCAGGGCGTAGGCCTGCAGGGGCAGAGTTATGCGATACCCACCATGCAGGGCGGCGTAGAGACCATCAAGCCGTACGTGGACCAGTTCATCGCCTTTGCCAAGGAACATACCGAGTTGTTCTTCTATGTCACACGCATCGGCTGTGGCATCGCCGGCTTCACGGACGATGAGATATCTCCGCTGTTCAGGGAGGCTGTGGGTATCAGCAATATCTGCCTCCCCGAAACCTTTGAGTAAAGTTACTCAGCGCTGGGAGTGAAGTTACTCAACTCAAGGAGTAAAGTTACTCAGCGCTGAGAGCAAAGTAGGCTGACGTTACGCGTGTTTCAGCATCATCAGCTTTGTTGGGCAGGCCAGGGTGCACTTGCCGCATTTCAGGCAGTCTGGATGCAGATAGCCTGTCTCGCTGCCGCGACTGTCGTAGGGCTTCAGCTGCATAGGGCAGACGCGGGCACACATCTTGCACTTCATCTCGCATTCGCTCGACACATGGACATTAGTGAATGCCTTGGGTAGCGGAGCCTTCTTCGGCGATACCCAATTTGATATCGTTCCCATAGGACAAAACGAACACCAAGTGCGTGGCGCAAAGATGAAATTCAGGGTGATGCCGACGATTGATGTGACAACGATAATAGTCCAGAAGACACGCCCTATGTCTCCCCACATAGCCAGTCCGCCCTCGCTCCAGCGAACCATACTCAGTTGGATGCCGAACATAGTGAAAATAAAGAAAACCATGAACAGCCGGAACCCGAAAGAGCGCACGAAACGGGGTATCTCACGATGAGGGGAATACCGTGACAGCAGGCGGTCATACATATTGCCGCGAGGACATACGTGCCCGCACCACCAGCGTCCCTTCCAGATGCTGGTCATGATAGGACCAATCATGCATACGATAGCAATGAGCCCTATTACGGGGAAGAACCATCCGAGCACGAAGTATGCGAAGATAATCCAATAGAGTGGTTGACCGGGAGTGTCGTAGTGTCTGTGAAATCTTTTTCTTGCCATTTCTTGGTGAGTTAGTGAGTATGTTGGTGGGGGCTGTTGAACCGTGACCGAGCGAAGTCATAGAACCAGCCTAAGGTCTGGGTTTTCTCCTATGGGAGCAAAGCCAAGGTGCGAAGTTACAAATTTTTCTCCGAACTACAGCATTTTTATGCCATTTTTTTTTTTGATGGGATTATGAAGAAAGTGCCCTTTCCTCGCATCAGGATGCGTGCAAAAAGACAACTCTTGAAGGATGAGCGTTGGTGTGTGTTGCTGTCAATTTGTATGTTTTTGTTCTATTTTTCCCTTTTTCAGTCCTTTGGCGTTGCTAAAAAAAGTTAAACATTCTGTCAAGTCATAGAAAATGACTACCTTTGCAATTAGCTATGAAAAGGTATGCTCTCCTGATATGTAGCTTATACCAACAATACGCCAAAACTGAAGCCGTGACTGGAATATCAGCACAATTCAAAACATGGAGTATGGTTGAAACACTAAAGGTTCTCCGTCGCCGCAAGAAATGTGTCTATGCGGTGTCCCCCTGTCGTAATCATGGCTTAGCATCTTGGCGGTGCAATAACAGATTTTCTCGGTCAGCATCTTGATGATGCATATACTTTTTCCCGATGTCAACTCCTCAATTATTCAAGACTCGTGAGGGAGTCAACTATTTTCTTCCGTTCATACTGGTAACCATTTGCTTTGCGCTGTGGGGATTTGCTAACGACATCACCAACCCGATGGTGAAGGGCTTCAGCAAGATTTTCCGCATGAGCGTGACGGAAGGAGCCTTGGTGCAGGTGGCATTCTATGGCGGCTACTTCGCTATGGCATTGCCCGCGGCACTCTTCATAAAGCGTTTCAGCTACAAGGTCGGCATCCTCCTGGGACTGCTTCTCTATGCGGTGGGATCGCTCCTGTTTCTGCCGGCAGCGGAGACAGGCGTCTATTGGCCGTTCCTCGTGGCATACTTCATACTCACCTGCGGACTTAGCTTTCTTGAGACGAGTGCCAATCCGTTCATCCTCTCGATGGGCGAGAAGGAGAATGCTACGCGCAGGCTCAACCTGGCACAGAGCTTTAATCCCATAGGCTCGCTTTGCGGCATGTGGGTGGCGATGAATTTCATACAGTCGCGCATGAGTCCCCTCTCCACCGAAGAGCGCGCTTTGCTTGACCCTGCAACGTTCGAGGCGCTGAAGGCGGCAGACCTTAGCGTGGTGGTAAAGCCATACGCCATGCTCGGACTGGGAATACTGGCAATCTTCATACTGATAGCCCTCATGAGGATTCCCATAAGGAAACAGGAGGATGACGGGCTGTCTCGCAATCTGGGACCCTCCGTACGGCGCCTCTTCAGCAACAGCACCTATCGTGAGGGCGTAGTGGCGCAGTTCTTCTATGTAGGAGCGCAGATAACATGCTGGACCTTTATCATACAGTACGGCACCCAGGTTTTCATGGCCGAGGGAATAGCCGAACAGGAGGCTGAGGTGATGTCGCAGCAGCTCAACATCGTGGCGATGGCGCTGTTCTGTTGCAGCCGCTTCATCTGCACGGCGTTGATGAAACACTTCCGCCCCGCAGCGATGCTGGCAGCTTTCGCCTCTGTCGGTACGGTGCTGACACTCGTGGTGATGTTTGCCGGGGGTAGGGTAGGGCTCTACAGTCTCGTGGCGGTGTCGGCATGCATGAGTCTTATGTTCCCCACGATCTACGGCATAGCCCTGCGCAACACCGGTTCCGACACAGAGATAGGCTCCGCGGGACTGATAATGGCAATCCTCGGTGGCTCCCTGCTGCCTCCCCTGCAGGCACTCATCATCGATGGAGGACAGCTGAATATGTCATTCATCGTACCTATGATATGTTTCGTCGTTGTAATGATATACGGATTAAAAAACACTTATGGCAAAGAAAGTATTTGTTAGCGGATGCTACGACCTGTTGCACAGCGGACACGTAGAGTTTTTCAGGCAGGCATCACAATATGGTGACTTGTACGTGGGCATCGGCTCTGATGCCACAATCCTTGGATACAAGCACCACAAGACAGTATATAGCGAGCAGGAACGCCTGTTCATGGTCAAGAGCATCCGCTATGTGAAGGATGCCTATATCAATGCCGGTAGCGGCATATTGGATTTCCTTCCCACGCTGGACATCGTAAAACCCGATATCCTGGTGGTGAATAGCGATGGCGGAAACGATGATAAGCGTCGTCTCTGCGAGGAGCGGGGCATAGAGTACATTGTGCTGGAGCGTGACCCCCACGAGGGATTGAAGGCACGTAGCAGCACAGACCTGAAGAAGACGGAGAGCCAGATACCGACGCGCCTCGACATAGCAGGCACATGGATAGACCAGCCGTACGTCAGCCAGTATGCTCCGGGATGGGCTATCACCATCTCGCTGGAGCCGACCTTTGAGATACGCGAGCGCTGCGGACTATCCACCAGCACGCGTAACGTAATACGTCGCATCTGGCCGTATAACCTGCCGAATATGGACCCCGAGACCCTTGCGCGTCTCGTGTTCTGCTTTGAGAACCACCCGGAGCGCGAAGACGGCATCATCAGCGGCGCACAGGATGCCATAGGCATCTGTATTCCAGGACTTTGCCGCCATTGGTATGACAACCACTTCTGGCCGGAGAAGATAGAGTCTTGTCAGGACGAGAAGGTGCTGAGCTGGCTGGAGAACCATCTGGTGATGATACCGATGGAGCCCCGACGCCCGGGATGCTCTGTGATAGAAGGGAAGGACATCACCGAACCGAAGGTAAAAGCTCTCGCTGAGGCTGCCGATGAGTGTTGGCAGGCGATACTCAACAGAGACCTGAGTGCTTTTGCCCGCACATACAAGGCAAGCTTTGATGCTCAGGTAGCAATGTTCCCCGCTATGATACAGGGCTGCGTGCAGGACTATATCGACAAATACCGCGATGAAGTCCTGGCCTGGAAGCTGCCCGGAGCCGGCGGCGGCGGTTACCTCGCCTGCGTCGTCAACGATGCCCCGTCATTCCAAAAGTCACACCCTGATGCCATCTGCCTCACCATCAGGCGCAACGGAATGTAATCAAGAACTAGGTCGGTGTAGGTCAATTTTTTTTAAATCAAGAATTAGAGAATTCTACTATGGAAGGACAATTCTAAAATTCTGAAATTCTTGATAATAAATAAAAGGTCAAGAATTAGAGAATTAGAGAATGGCTGCGCAAGCAAATTAATTCTTAAATTCTGAAATTCTTGATAATAAATAAAAGGTCAAGAATTAGAGAATTAGAGAATGGCTGCGCAAGCAAATTAATTCTTAAATTCT
>JAFVGZ010000035.1 GCA_017478025.1 Prevotella sp. | reverse complement strand
GTTCCACCTCTTCCCATTCCGAACAGAGAAGTTAAGCCCACTTGCGCCGATGGTACTGCACCACAATGCGGGAGAGTAGGAAGCCGCCTCCTTTTCATTTCAAAAGCCTCATGAGCAACAGCTCGTGAGGCTTTTTTGCGTTATCATATAAGAATGTATTTCTTCGTGAATATATAAATAAGGTGTATTATTATGTGTGTTTATTTGCAGATAATAATATTATATGACACTAATGATAAAGGGTGATTAGTCTTGTGAGTCTTTTTTGCGTTGATATCTTTTCCTCGTATTCTTATACTTTGAAGATGGGTCATTATCTTCAAGCTTTAGGGTGATTGTTGCCTTGGTCTTTAAGTATTCCTGCAGTTTGAACCCATTATTTGCAACATAGTGCAGGAGTTGGAATTTTATTTGATATGTGTTCTTTATGGATGTAAGAATATCATTGCTGCGTCTTTGTACTGCGATATTGTTAGTGTTTATGAGAGTTGATTTTAGCAGAATTCTGAAGAATAACAGTTCATTTTCAAAGTAAGAGGCACCTTTTACAATACGTTCTTGTAGTTGTTCTTCGTTTGATGCGATGAGAATTTTAGAGTATTGATTGTGGAATTTATGTGCCACACGGTCCAGTTCTTTCAACTTTTCTACAGCTTCGTTCCATTTTGCGTATGTCTTTGGCAACTTGGTATAGAAGTGTTCTCTCAAAAGGCGCGTGATGTCATTAGTGCCTTGAATTAATGGCAGCATAGAGAATAGGTCGTCAATGGTATGCTGACGATATGTAACTTCCATCTCCTTCAGTTTCATGCTATCGGGTTGGCTATGTCGTGGATCATTGTAGAATTGCTCAACCTGACTGTCATTTATAATTGCATTTCGTGCTATTGGTGAGCTGAGTACGAGCCCTTCAAGACTCTTGCAGCGTGAGAGAGCCACGTATGCCTGCCCATGAGCAAAGCTATACTGTATATCCAGAATGGCTTTGGTGAAGGTTAATCCTTGACTTTTGTGTACGGTAATAGCCCAGGCAGTCTTCAGTGGATATTGTTCAAAACTGCCTACGATCTCTTCTGATATCTCCTTTGTCTCATTATCGAGGTAGTATTTCGTATTTTCCCATCTCTCACGACCCACCTTGACGATACGTTCGTCATCTAAGCAACGAACATGAATAAGATTTTTTTCGTCAAATTGCAAGATTTCTCCAATCATGCCATTGAAGTATGCCTTCTCTGGAGAAGAGTCGTTTTTAATGAACATCACTTGAGCGCCAACCTTCAAGCTAAGTTCTTTATCAGTAGGATAGGACATAGTAGGGAAGTCCCCTTCAATATCAGCGGTGAAGGTTGTTGCCGGTGCATTGAGTGATTCCAACTCGCGTTGGTTGATATAGTCTGCTTGGCGGTTGTGGGTACACAGTCTTATGTAACCTTCTTCTTTTCGTGGTGCGAAATTGGGAATGTATCGTGTATTAATCTGGCTCAAGGAAGAATCATCGATGGTATTCGTGCGCACTTTATTCAGGAGCTCTAAGAAGACCGGATCGCTTTGTCTGAATACTTCTTGTAATTCTACGGTGACGAAATCTGTTGATTTAAGTGCGTTGCTGGAAAAGAAGTACGGAGTCTGATAATACTCAGACAATAGTTTCCATTCTTCATCTTTTGCAACGGGAGACAGTTGCTGCATGTCTCCTATCATGAGCATTTGAACACCTCCAAAAGGCTTTTGTCTGTCTCTATATCTGCGCAAAACTTGATCAACTGCATCAAGAAGGTCTGCTCGTACCATGCTAATCTCATCAATTACGATGAGATCAAGTGAGCGAATCAGTTGGATTTTGTTCTTCCTGAAAGAATAGTTCTTGTTGCGCGACGAATGCATATTGGGCAATTGCGGCCCAATGTTGAGCTGAAAGAAAGAGTGTATAGTCGAACCTTGTGCGTTGATAGCTGCTATTCCGGTAGGTGCGAGCACCACCATTCTTTTCATCGACTGTCGTCGCAACTCTTTCAGGAATGTCGTTTTACCCGTGCCGGCCTTTCCTGTCAGGAAAAGGTGTGTGTCGGTATTGTTGATTATTTGCCAGGCGAGTGAAAGTTCTTTGTTGAATATCACGATGGAAATAGATTTGGTTTATGGGATAGCGTATGTTAGTGAATGTTAGAGGGAATAACTGAATCCTACACTGAGATATTCTTTAAACTGCCAATATGACATGTCATCCACTCGTTTTGTATTGTCATCAAAGCGGGGATAGAGATAAATATTGGCGGAGAGGAATTTGCTAAATTGCACAGTAAGAGTGTTTTCCCATTGAAATTCAAATCTGTGATAGGAGGTATAAAGATACAGATAGCTTTTCCATTTGAAAAAGTCTATAGGTTTCCATTCTATGTTTGCTGTGAATTCCGAACCGAAGTCTGTTTTGCTATGCTTGCCTTCATCTATGCCATAAGAAGTGACTAATTCTCTACGGTCAACATATTTTAGGTCAAATGCAATGGGGGCAAAGTGCAGCGTACCGGTAAGGACATCATTTTTAGTCTTTATTGTATAGTCCATACCGAGTGAGACATTCATCGTAAATGGCGACATGAAATCAGAATATACTTTTTTGTCGTTATTCTTAAGACCTTTTGCAAACTGTGTGCTTGCAATGAGTTGCAAGGTGTAATACCATTGCTTATGTGCCTGAATGCCAAATTTTGATGTATAGCGGATCAGGTCTTCAGACGTTCTGAATTTATTTACGGTATCAGACTCATTGGTCTGAAAGCCGAGACGCAACTCAACCTTATTATCCCATTTGATCTTTTCCTTGTTGTCAAAATTAAACTCCATTGTTGTATTTCCCATCATGGAGTAACTGTTTGAACCGCCTTTATACCAATTGCTTGACACATAATTCTGCATAAATTGCAGGTAATAGTCACCTTTTACTGTCCAGAACTTTGGTTTGGTAACAACCATTTCAACATTTTCTCCTGGCAGAGGCATGATTGATTCTGCGTTTGATTTGTCAGAATCCCCTTTGTCTGTATTTATAAGAGCAACGACAGGAGAGAGGGTTACATCCTCGATGTCAGGTGCTAATATGGAGTCATTATGACTGTTAGAGTGCTTGTCTCGAATAGTACGCGTAATTAACTCTGGATGTGAGAGATACGTGCGGAGTGCTGTACGCTCTGTTAATGTAAGCTCGGTGGAGTCAAGCGTAAGGGCTTTGGCTATTATCTGTGGATTGTAGTTCATAAGCGAAAAGAGTGTATCACTCTGTGCCTTAGCGCTTGTAAGGCAGAAAAAAGTCATGAATGCTACAAAAGAGAAATACAGTCGCATGAATATGATATTTTTATTCAAATAGGTATGTGTATAGTTGTAAAGCAATGCAAAGGTAATAATTTTAATTTATATTTCAACGATTTAGCAGAGAAAAGATGATAAAACCTTTCCTATGCCAGAAAAAAATTGTAACTTTGCGCCCAATTATGGATAAGAATACACTTACGGGATTTATTCTCATAGCTATCGTGCTGTTTTGCTTCACGTGGTATAATCAGCCTTCGGAGGCAGATATAGCAGCACAGAGACAGGCAGATTCAATTGCTGCCGTCAGCCAAAAGAAGGCTGAAGAACAGATGAAGATGAAAGAAGTGGAGAAGGCTACCAAGGCGGCTGCTTCGGCAAAGGCTGCGGCAGAAGACTCTACCTCGCTTTTCTTCATGGCCAAGCAGGACACCATCGGTTCTGCCTCTAAGACTGTTGTCCTGAAGAATGACAAACTTGAACTGACGTTTGCCGCTAAAGGAGCTGTAGTGGAGAAGGCTGTAGTGAAGAATTACCAGGACAATGACGGTAACGCCGACGTAACACTTTACGACAAGAACACGTCGCGTCTGAACTTCACGCTGGCCGCCAAGGAGGAAAACATCTCTACGGGCAGTCTGAACTTTACGCCAACAGAAGTCACCGACTCTTCTGTCACTTTCGTGGCACAGGCCGCTCCTGGCAAGGATATTACTATCCGCTACAAAATGCTGGGTGACTATATGTTGGGATGCTCCATTACCGCCAATGGTATGGCAGGCCTGTTCCCACCGAGCACCAATAGCATCGACGTGGACTGGCAGGAGAAGTGCAAGCAGCAGGAGAAGGGCTATTCGTTTGAGAACCGCTATTCCACGCTGACATATCACTTTACAGAAGGCGGCACGGACTATCTCAATGAGACAAGCGAAAAGACCGATGAGGGCGTAGATGAGGATATTGACTGGGTGGCATTCAAGAACCAGTTCTTCTCCGCTGTTATGATAGCAAAGGAGGGTTTCGGAAAGGATGTCAGCCTGACGAGCATACCTTTGGACAAGAATAAGGACAAGGGCTATCTCAAGTTCTATCAGGCCAAGTTGAAAACTGCCTTCGATCCAACCGGAGCCAAGCCGACAGAGCTGGAGTTCTACTATGGTCCCAACGACTTCCGCCTCCTGCAGCGTCAGGAGGAGAATTCTACGTTTGGCAAGGACCTCCAGTTAGAGCGTCTCGTATATCTCGGTTGGCCACTGTTCCGTTACATCAACCGCTGGTTTACGCTCTACGTGTTCGACTTCCTCCGCTCTATGGCTATTCCTATGGGCATTATACTCATACTTATCACGCTGTTACTGAAGGGCATAACCTTCCCAATGGTGAAGAAGAGCTATATGTCCAGCGCCAAGATGCGTGTGCTGCGTCCGAAGCTTGATGAGGCAACGAAGCAGTATGACAAGCCTGAGGATGCTATGCAGAAGCAGCAGGCCATGATGCAGATGTATTCAGAATACGGAGTGAGTCCCCTCTCTGGCTGCTTGCCCATGCTCATACAGATGCCTATCTGGATTGCAATGTTCAACTTTGTGCCTAACGCCATCCAGCTGCGCAGGGAGTCTTTCCTGTGGATTGACGACCTTTCCACCTACGATCCTATCATAGAATGGAATTCAAACCTCTGGCTCATCGGTGATCACCTGTCTCTGACGTGCATCTTGTTCTGCTTGGCAAACCTGCTCTACTCTTGGTTCACCATGCAGCAGCAGAAGGACCAGATGGTGGGACAGCAGGCAGAGCAGATGAAGATGATGCAATGGATGATGTTGCTCATGCCGTTGATGTTCTTCTTCATGTTCAACGACTATAGCTCCGGCCTGAACTTCTACTACTTCGTATCACTCTTCTTCTCAGCCCTGATAATGTGGGTACTACGCAAGACTACCGATGATGAGAAACTCCTCGCCATCCTTGAGGCCCGCCGTGAAGAGAACAAGAAGAATCCGAAGAAAATGTCTGGAATGGCAGCACGCCTTCAGGCAATGCAACAGCAGCAGATGGAACTGCAGAAAAAGCGAGAAGAACTGGCACGCAAGAATGCACAGCTGAGGAAATAGCAACGACAACCATACGCGACACAAAAAACATCCGGAGCAATCCTAATAGGACTACTCCGGATGTTTTAATTTAGGTGGGTTCTATTAATTCCCACCTTGATGTTTTTTTTATCAGATGCCCCCCCAAAAATAATAGAGGTCCGCGATATATGTCGCAGACCTCTATGATTATTGTGCAGAATTATGTGTGCAGATCAGTTGTTCTCTGGGCGGAGCTGGCGAACGGTCTCTGCTGTGCGCCACATCTCTGAGTCGTGGAGGGCAGCAAGCTATCATGGAAGTATAAGTTTATTTGGAGTAATGGAAACGCATAGAAATAACATAGACATAAACCATCCCATTACTGACGGAATACACCAAACGATGCTCATCAGTAATACGACGGCTCCAGATGCCATGTAAGTCGCCTTTCAATGGTTCAGGTTTCCCGATGCCAGTGTAAGGGTGCTGAAGAATGTCGCTCAACAATTTTGTGATGCGCATCATTATGCGTTTATTGCCTGTTGCCTTCCAATAAGCCAGATCTTCTTCAGCTTTCGGCATGAATTTTATTTCCATATATCCTCCAACTTGATGACACGTCCTCTACCTTCCTCAATGTCTTTCTGGCCTTGGCGTATGATGTCAGCCATTGCAGGAGATGATAGCAAATACTCAGTCTCGTCCATTGCCTGCTTCTTGGCGGATAGCTTCTTGAGATATTTGACGGCCTTTTTCATCAGGTTTTCGTTTTCTGCGATAATGCTCAGCTCACGGAACAATTCCGCATTTAATTGTAATGCAGTCATAACTTCAAAACATTTTAATTTCTGCCTGCAAAGTTATGAATTATTTCTGATAATACAAAGAAAACATCCATAAAATGAGCTATATGCCAAGATATCTCTTCAGCATGTAGTTCTATTCTGGGAATCTGGTAATTTCGGAGAGCAAGCGGGTGACAGAAAAAAATCCGAATATAAGCAAAGCATCCGACGTAAGTCCTTTTGGGACTACGCCGGATGTTTTTATTTGTGTATGTTCCTCAGCAGCCTATGTGACTGTGAGGTGTGTGATGCAGAAATTAGTTGTTCTCTGGGCGGAGCTGGCGAACGGTCTCAGCTGTGCGCCACATCTCAGAGTCGTGGAGGGCAGCAAGCTCTTTCTCCAGACCTACACGGTAGTCAGGCTTTGAGTTTGCGTCGATAGAGATCTGTGCCTCGTTACCGGTCTTTACAGACTCGTAGAGCTGCTGTACTACTGGCTTGATAGCGTCGTGGAAGCGAGGATACCAGTCCAGGGCGCCGCGCTGTGCGGTGGTAGAGCAGTTAGCGTACATCCAGTCCATACCCTTCTCAGCGAAGAGAGGCATGAGTGACTGTGTCAGCTCTTCTACTGTCTCGTTGAAAGCCTCAGAAGGAGTGTGACCATTCTCACGGAGCACCTCATACTGAGCGAGGAGCAGACCCTGGATAGCACCCATCAGTGAGCCGCGCTCGCCGGTGAGGTCAGATGTAGCCTCGCGCTGGAATGTTGTCTCAAAGAGATAGCCAGAGCCGATACCGATACCCAGAGCCAGTGTGCGGTCAAGAGCCTTGCCGGTAGCATCGTTATATACTGCGTAAGAAGAGTTCAGACCACGTCCCTCGAGGAACATGGTGCGCAGAGATGTGCCGGAACCCTTAGGAGCAACCATGATAACGTCGATGTCCTTAGAAGGAACACAACCTGTGCGGTCAGACCATGTGATAGCGAAACCGTGAGAGAAGTAGAGAGCCTTGCCTGGGGTGAGGTACTTCTGCAGAGTAGGCCATACAGACATTACTGCTGCATCAGAGAGCAGGCACATGATGATAGTACCCTTGTCAGCTGCCTCTTCGATAGAGAAGAGAGTCTCGCCTGGTACCCAACCGTCGTTGATAGCCTTCTCAAAAGTCTTGCCCTGACGCTGACCAACGATTACGTTGAAACCGTTGTCGCGGAGGTTACAAGCCTGACCAGGGCCCTGTACGCCATAGCCGATTACTGCAATTGTCTCATCCTTAAGGATTTCACGAGCCTTCTCGAGGGGGAACTCCTCGCGTGTCATTACCTCTTCGATAACGCCACCAAAATTCATTTTTGCCATTGTTGTTGTTGTTTAAAGTTGTTTTGGTTATAAAAAAATTATCGTTTTATGAATCTAAGTTTTACGCGGCACAGTTCAGTGTCTTTCTCTTCAGCACGTCTTACGAGCCGATAAGAGTGGCTGAACTCATCCTCCTGCACATGCTGCATGACGATAGTGTCGCCATAGTGACCTTCTGCTACGTATGCTATCTCCAGTCGCTGCAGGTGATACTCTCTGTAGTGGTCTGTGCTGAACGTGTCCAGCACGTGGTCCACATACTTCATGGAGTTCAGGTGACCGTTCACATCAATGTCGCTATACTTTACGACAAATGACTCCTCATCAACATTCTCGCTGTGTGATGGGAACATCACCCTCGACACCTCTGCTATAGGGCACTCCTTCTCGGGGTAAAGATAATCCTTGATTTTGCCGTCATGGATAGCCAGAATGTCCTGAGGACTTCTGGTCTCGGTGTCAATCATGGCCCAGATAGACTTGCCATAGCCGTAGGTCTTTGTGCCATCGGCAGATGTGATGGCCCAGTTTCGCTTGGTGAAATACTTCATGGCATTCTCTACCCAGGTCTCGATTGTCAGCGGATCATGCTCCAGTGGAGTCTCGCTAAGCTCTATAGCGAGGCGTGACAGTACCCATGTCTTGTGTATGGTGTTAAGGTATGTCATGCCGAAGTTGCGCACCGTTGAGTGCACATCGGCAGCATTGAGCATAGCATTGCCCAAATGCCCGAAACACAATTCATGATTGAAGTCGCAATGGAACGTGTCCGCTGTGTATGAGTATTTCTCAGTCTTTTCCAATTCTTACCTATAAATTAAGCATTATGAATTATGCATTATACATTATTAATTATGCATTATGCATTCTTAATTCTGCATTAAATTAAATTTCCTCCCCTCTCTCATGCAGGAATTTGCTTACCTCTTCCTGGCATGATCTTGTCACGGCAATACGTCCAGAGCGTGTGAACTGCAGTATGAGTCCATGTATCTGGCTCAGTTCGTGGAATAGCGAGAGGATATAATCTGTCGTACCTTCACACACGGCAATACAGAAAGTCTCATTCACCTCTGTTATTCTGCCTCTGGCGTGACGGATGGCCTTGCTTGCCTCCGGATGGCTCAGCAGGAGTGGGGTAGAGAGTTTGAAGAGTGCCACCTCCACGAGGAACAGGTCCTCGTTGGTGTAGAAGTGAGCCTTCACAACGTCTATCTTGCGTTCTATCTGCCTCACCACTTTGTTCATCGTCTCCTCGTCGCTATAGGCAGTAATAGTATATTTGTGTACCCCCTTGATGGATGAAGGTGACACGTTGAGCGACTCAATGTTTATCTGTCGGCGTGTAAATACGCTTGTAATCTGGTTCAGGATACCTGCAATGTTCTCTGTGAATACCTGCAGGGTGTATAATGTTTGTTCCGTCTGTTCCATGTTGTTCTTAGCAGTCAATGTTAAGTTGCATTTCGTCGATGGCTTTGCCTGGAGCTATCATTGGTTCCACATTCATATCGGGCTTGATGACTGTCTCCAGCAGGAAAGCCCCCTTGCAGGTCAGCATTTCCGTGATGGCCTCCTTCAGCTCCTCGCGTTTTGACACGCAGCGGTACGGTATGCCGTATGCTGCAGCTATCTGTCCGAAGTCAGGATTGGTCATCGGAGTGAACGATTGCTTCTTGTTGAAGAACATATCCTGCCACTGACGCACGTTGCCCAGATAGTTATTGTTCAGCAGTATCATCTTTACCGGTATGTCATACTCCATGATGGTTCCAAACTCCTGTATGACCATCTGCAGTCCACCGTCGCCCATGAAGCAGCATACTGTTCTGTCTGGTGCACCGAATGTGGCACCCATTGCGGCTGGTATGCCATAACCCATAGTTCCCATACCGCCTGAAGTGGCGATAGAGCGTTTGTCGTGGAACTTGAAGTATCTGCATGACATCAGCTGGTTCTGACCTACATCTGTCACCAGTATCGGCGAACCAATCTTACCTTCCTTCTCTGCCAGCTCGTAGCCTATCTTTGCTACGTCGTGTGCTATCTCGCCCATCAGCAGCGGTCCGCTCGTAGGCTTTGTGGCAGGAGTGATGACATTGTCTATCTCTTTCTTGCGCAGCGGCTGGAATGACTCCTTCCAGTCAGAGTGGTCATTTTTATTTACTAATGCGGTAAGTGCCGGCAACGTTACCTTACAGTCGCCCACAACGGCAACGGTAGTCTTCACACACTTGTCAATCTCCGACGGGTCAATGTCCAGGTGTATGATCTTTGCCTGCTTAGCATAGCGCTTCACATCTCCCGTCACGCGGTCAGAGAAGCGCATGCCGATAGCTATGAGCACGTCGGCTTCCTGCTCCTTTAGGTTTACGGAATAGGAGCCGTGCATACCGAGCATACCCATATTGAGCTTATGATTGGATGGCAGGGCAGAGAGTCCGAGCATGGTGCGACCGGCTGGGATGTCGGCTTTCTCAAGGAATGCCTTCAGCTCCTCCTGTGCATTGCCCAGCTCTACGCCCTGTCCTACGAGAGCCATTGGCTTCTTCGCATTGTTGATGAGTTCTGCTGCAGCCTCCAGGTCTTCTTTCTTCGGTTCCGGATATGGCACGTATGAGCGTATGAAATCTACCTTCGTGGGTTCATACGTTATCTTCTCCGTCTGAGCATTCTTTGTAAAGTCCAGCACTACTGGTCCCGGGCGTCCTGAGCGTGCTATGTAGAAAGCGCGGCTGACAGCCCATGCTATGTCCTTTGCGGAGCGTATCTGATAGGCCCACTTGGTGATAGGCTGTGCCAATCCCACAAGATCCACCTCCTGAAAGGCGTCTGAGCCCAACACTCCTGTGGCTACCTGTCCGGCAATAACGATAATCGGGGTTGAATCCATCATCGCATCAGCCACGCCGGTAAGGGTGTTTGTCACGCCCGGGCCTGATGTCACGAGTGTTACGCCCACCTTGCCGCTGACGCGTGCATATCCCTCTGCGGCATGTGCTGCTGCCTGCTCATGTCTTACCAGTATGTGGTCAAATGCCTTCTTCTCACCACGTGTGTAGTCATAGAGAGCATCATAAGTCGGCATGATGGCACCTCCTGGGTATCCGAAAATCGTCTCAACGCCCTCTGCTTTTAATGAGAGCATAAGTGCCTCTGCACCTGTTACTTGTTCCATTTGTTGCTATGTAATATCAATCTTTTTTTTATGTTTATACCTGAAAGGACATATAAATATGCGTTAAGCAATTATGCATTATGCATTAATCAATTATCCTCACTCCGCCTTTGTCTGCCGAAGATACCGACTGAGCGTATGCACGCAGCGCCTTGCTCACCACGCGGTTGCGCTTCAGCGGCTGCTGTGGGCGTGCTGCCAGTTCCTCGTCAGAGAGCTTCACATTGATGGAGCGGCTTGGTATGTCAATGACAATGATGTCGCCGTCAACGATCTTTCCGATGTTGCCTCCGCTGGCTGCCTCTGGTGAGATGTGTCCGATGGAGAGTCCTGATGTGCCGCCAGAGAAGCGTCCGTCTGTTATCAGCGCACACTCCTTGCCCATGTGCATGGACTTGATATATGAGGTAGGGTAGAGCATCTCCTGCATTCCAGGGCCGCCCTTAGGACCTTCGTGGGTGATCACCACGCAGTCACCCTTCTTCACCTTGCCTCCCAGAATGCCCTCGCAGGCATCCTCCTGTGAGTCAAACACTACTGCCGGACCCTCAAAGTGCCACAGCTCAGGTGCCACACCTGCGGTCTTCACCACGCAGCCGTCCTGTGCTATGTTGCCGAAGAGGACTGCCATTCCGCCGTCCTTAGTGTAGGCATGCTCTATGTCGCGTATGCATCCGTTCTCACGGTCGGTGTCCAGTGACTCCCAGTAGTTCTCCTGCGAACCCATGACGTTAGAGAACTTGCCGCCAGGAGCGCATCCGTAGATGCCGCCCACCTCGGCGCTCACTGCTGCCATAGGGTTGTTGCTCCACTTGCCGTCCTTGTACTGCAGGCCTGTGATAGAGTATTTTATGATGTCCTCACCCAGCGTAGCGCCGTTCACGCGCTTGCATGTGAGGTCCAGCAGGTTGCCCTTTGCCAGCTCTCCGAGTATGCCCAGGATGCCGCCGGCGCGGTTCTCCTCCTGTATGGAGTACTTCTGCCAGTTAGGAGCCAGCTTGCACAGGAACGGCACCTTGCGTGACAGGTTGTCGATGTCTTGCATCTTGAAATCTACGTCGCCTTCCTGGGCCACGGCCAGCAGGTGAAGCACGGTGTTGGTAGAGGCGCCCATAGCGATGTCGAGTGTCATAGCGTTGAGGAACGCCTGTCGCGTGGCGATGCTTCGTGGCAGTACGCTCTCGTCGCCGTCCTCATAGTATGCAAGTGCGTTCTTTACTATCAGGTGCGCAGCATCCTTGAACAGCTGTATGCGGCGCTTGTGTGTAGCGAGGATGGATCCGTTGCCTGGCAGGGAGAGACCGATGGCTTCGGTCAGCGAGTTCATGGAGTTTGCCGTGAACATACCCGAGCAGGCTCCGCAGCCGGGGCATGCGCGCTGCTCCACCTCTGCCAGCTCTTCATCGCTTACGGTTGGGTCGCCGCCCTTAATCATAGCTGTGATAAGGTCTGCATTCTCACCGTTTATCTTGCCGGCCTCCATAGGGCCGCCGCTGACGAATACTGCGGGGATGTTCAGGCGCATCGCTGCCATAAGCATGCCCGGAGTCACCTTGTCACAGTTGGAGATGCACACCATTGCATCAGCCTTGTGAGCGTTGACCATATACTCCACAGAGTCTGCTATCACGTCGCGGGAGGGTAGGGAGTAGAGCATTCCGTCGTGTCCCATTGCTATGCCATCGTCAACGGCGATGGTATTGAATTCTGCTGCATAGCATCCCAGGCTCTCAATCTCTTTCTTCACAATCTGGCCAATTTCATGCAGGTGAGTATGTCCCGGCACAAACTGTGTGAATGAGTTTACGATTGCTATGATGGGTTTTCCGAACTGCTCTCTCTTCATGCCATTGGCAACCCACAGGGCACGTGCCCCGGCCATACGGCGTCCTTCTGTGCAGACAGCGCTGCGAAGTTGATGTTTCATAATGTCTATGTTTTGTTTTCTTTTTGTTTTGTTGCTTAATCTTTTCGGCTTTGAGCAGTTTTGTGTTTGTTATACAACAAAACCCTGTCAGCTCATAATCGGATATCCTGCTTATAATAGGTTGCAAAGTTAGTAAAAATATCTGACATGGCAAAATAAATGTGCAAGAAAAATGTTAAATTCTTGCACATTTCAAGACTTAGTAGTAACTTCGCAACCATGAAGCGTTACTTTATTCATTTATCCTACGATGGCACGCGATACCACGGCTGGCAGGTTCAGCCGTGTGCTATGACCGTGCAGGGCGAGATAGAGCGTTGCTTGAGCGTATTGTTGCAACGTGCTGTTAGTGTGACAGGTGCAGGCCGTACAGATACCGGCGTACATGCAGCTCACATGGTGGCCCATTTTGATATTCCCGATACATCTGAAACCTTCTCCGAGGCAGACGGTTTTCATTCGGTGGAGGTGTTGCATGACATTGATGAGGTGCAGCTGGCCTATCGCCTCAATCGCATGCTGCCACCCGACATTGTGGTTTACAAAATCGAACCCGTCGCCGAGGATATGCATGCTCGCTTCTCGGCCAAATGGCGCACATATCACTACTACGTAACAACGTTTCAGACTCCCTTCAGCCGCCACTACACATGGGAGGCGTTCACGTGGAAAGACAGCGACGGTGTGCGCCGAACGCTGGATTTCCATCTGATGAACGAGGCTGCGGCTATATTGCTGGAATACAAGGATTTCGCAAGCTTCTGCAAGGTCCACACAGATGTCAAGACCACGCTGTGCAACGTTGTCGAAGCCCGTTGGATGCCTGTACCGTCTGCCGCTTTACCCATGTCCTCGGTCTCTTGTCCCATATCCTCAGCCTCTGATTCCATGTCCTCGGTCTCTTGTCCCATGTCGGAAGTCTCGCAGGCTCCCACCGACTGGGTCTTCGTCATCAAGGCAAACCGCTTCCTGCGTAATATGGTACGCGCCATCGTCGGCACCCTCGTAGAGGTAGGTCGCCACAGAATGACATTAGAGCAGTTCCGCGTAGTCCTGGAAAGCAAGCAGCGCACCCGCGCCGGAGAATCCATGCCCGCCAATGCCCTCTTCCTGCAGCAGATAGAGTACTGACACTTTTTCTGGAAAGAAATTTTATGGGCTTGAAAGAAATTTTGGTGGGCTTGAAAGAAATTGGAATAATTAGAATAATGCCATGCGGATGTGAAGAGTTTTACACGAATTGCCAAGAATTGAACCACAAATTAATCACAAATTAACCGTGAGAAAAGACATTCATGGGTTAATTCATGGGTTTTCATGTTAGAGAATTATAATTGTTTTTGTAGCAGAATAGCCCAACTGCGCGAGCTAATTATTCTAATTATTCCAATTTCTTTCAATCCCCCCAAAATTTCTTTCAATAAAACCATCTGATTTCTTTCCCCTTCCGTAGGGCGCAAAAAAAAACACGCTGCTAGTCTTCGCGACTTGCAGTGTGCCCAAAAGATGTAAAACTTTGCTTTGTAAATAGAAAAATCTTCTAAATTTTCCTGATGGCAAGAGCCTTAACAATCTTTTCTAACCTAATAACTAAAACCTAAATCTATTATATATCTACTAACCTAAACAATATCTATTCTATGTTGTCTGATCGCTCAGAACTTTTTTTTTCTTTCAAGTTTGACCGTCTTTGGGTAGGTGGAGGTTTTGAAACCTTCCCTTGCCCTTGACTGCATCATTGTTATCCCTTTTTAATCTTTTACCTAACTTTGCTAAAAACCTAAATCAATCTATAATTTCTACTAACCTAAACAATCTTTGCTATGTTTCTTTTGACGATGCAAAGGTACGACGAAATTACTGTGTGCGCAAACAATTTTCAAAAAATCTGCTATTTTGTATAGTTCTTCTTGATTTTCGTCAGTCCGATTGTTCTCTGTTTTTAAAAAAAACGCATGATTGAGAGATTTGAAACCTGAAACCATTTTCGCATGCATTCCTACAGGTTTTCCGGTACGCCGCACAGCCATCTGTCCTTTGTTAGTGTTCTCGCCCACAGAATGCTATCGCTGTCCATCGCCTACAGTCATGACGCAGCCCCGTAACAATGGTACGTATGACAAAGTGCTGCGAGGCTGTGATAGTCTTGCCTAAATGAGAAATCCCTGCTGGAATTACTCCGAGTTGGGGGGTATTTAGATGCATGTTTTCGGTCTGTAGAAGTCTGATCAGGTTTTCAAATATCGCTTGCAAAGGTACGAATTTTCTTTTTATTGACAAAAGAGTAAAAGGATTTTTTTTAAGAGACGTCCAAACGTCCAAACGTCCAAACGTCCAAATTAGTATTTTAAGTAATAAACGGGTTCCATTATTAATAAGGTACGCGCGAAGAGATAATATTTATAATAAATACAATTCTTCCTCCCCCCACAATAACAAAAAAGGACGTTTGGACGTTTGGACGTTTGGACGCACCCCCAAATGTTAACGTACCTTTCGTTTGTTAATGCTGTGCGTATTTCTCATACAGAATGCTCTTGCCATGCTTTCTTTGTGTATTAACGTAACTACCACATTTTCAGCTGTTTTCAAAGTAGATATTTTGTCGTCTAAAACCTTTGCTTTTAGGTGGTTATCTCAATGGTATTACCTTGTTATTTACATGCTTTTAGGGTCTTATTCATTTGCCATTATTACATGATGAATCGAAAGATGCCGAAATGTTAAAATGCCGTCTAAACGGATGTTAATGTGATGCAGTTTTTTCGCGATTTTCAGAAAAGGACAGAAATTAATAGTAACTTTGCAAACAGAAAAAGTGAAAAGTGAAGAGTGAAGAGTGAAGAATTAGCCCCCTCCGTCTCCCCCTTGGGGGGAGGGATGTGAACAATAAAACAAAATTAGCGAATGAAAGGAGAAAGAAATGATGAGGATGAAGGAGTTTCAAAACACGTATTACCAGGAATTGATCATAAATTAAACCTGCAGGAAAAGAAATTCATGGGCATTCATGTTAGAAAACATCTTTTCTTTAGGTTCTTAATAAAGGTTAAAAGTGTATGTGTTATTTGTAAGTTTAATAAATAAACATTACATTTGCATCGAATGTTTAATATTTAAACCTAACGATAAATGACTTCCGAAGAGGAATTAGATATAATTAACCGTATGCGCGGTGAGGTCATGAGCCGTAAAGACGTGACTGGCGAGAACCTCTTTCTGGCTTGGGGCTATCCTACTGCAATCATACTCTTTATCGAGTTTCTTGCTCTGATGATGTGGGGTGAAGGCTGGTGTGTGTGGCTGTGGACCCTCATACCGATGATTGGTGCTCCGCTGATGATACACTATCTCCGCGTTGATTACAAGCGTACGCAACACCGGACACATGAGCAGGGTTACATCTTGACGCTATGGATATTCATCGGCATCGCATCTTGTGTGGGTGGAGCAGCAATGGGGTTTGCTGGCGTCTTTGAGAAATTCTATTTCTCCTATCTGGGACTGCTCTGTGGCTTGGGGTGTTTCTTGACGGGTATCATCCTGGATTTTCGTCCAAAGACCGTATGCGGTATCATCGCCTCCTTACTCTCCGTCGTTCCGCTCTTTCTGCAGGGCGAATACTGGCCGTTCCAGCTGCTTGTGACATCGTTCATCACCGTCATAGCGCTCATCATTCCCGGCCATCTCTTTAAGAGGTACGTCAGAGAGTACTATTCGTAACTAAAACAAACCTATTTATAAAATATATGCTATGAGTTCATTTAAGTTTGCTGTCATAAACCCCCTGCTGCACAACGAGCTGCGGCTGAAGATCATGGTGGCGCTCGACTCGTTGGAGAGTGCAGATTTCGTATATCTCTGTGAGATTACCGATTCTTCGCGTGGCAATCTCAGTGTGCAGATCACTACTCTGAAAGAGGCTGGTTACCTCGAAGTGTCCAAGTCTGGTCTCGGCAGGTTCTCACATACCGTCTGCCGCATCACCCACAAGGGCCACGATGCGCTCCATGCATACGAGCAGGGACTGAGACGGATGTTTGAACAGCGAGTGCCCGACAAGGACGTTGATGAGGCTAAGAAACACGGATTGTAATGCTTCTTAGCCTGTATGTGTTTGAGGGATAATTATCCTCAATAGTGTTTAAAAAATAAACATAATGCTAACCAATAACTGAAAAACAATAACTAATAACCAATCTAATAATAACAACTAATAACCAATCTAATTAATTTCGCGTATGAAAAGGAAAAACAATCTATTTGCAAGGACGGCAATGGTGCTACTCCTTGCCGTGCTCTGCTCTACAGGAGCCTGGGCACAACATGAAGAGCCAGCCTATAATCCTGTGATTATCATCTTGCTTAACGATGGCAGCAAGACTGAGGTGCTGTTCGACGAGATGCCGGAATTCACCCTTGACAACGGTGTCATGACACTCAAGGGCGAAAAGACCGAACTGTCTTGGCCGCTGGAGAACCTGAACAAGTTCACCTTCAGCAATGTGAGCACCGGCATTCGTAATGTCAAGGCAACTGACCTCGACATCCTTTCAGACGGTTGCGTGGCTTACGACCTCAATGGCCGTGTAGTCAGACAGAACCTCAAATCTCTCTCCGAACTCCCCAAGGGAGTGTATCTCATCAAGAACGGAAATGTAACCACTAAAGTAGTACGCAAATGAAGAAGCTATTCCTATTTTCATGGCTTATGATGCTCAGCATCGTGGCTATGGCTCAGAACGAAAAGGTGGGCAATGACCTCATCATCAGGAACGGGTCTGGTACTGTCGTGGAACGCGTTTCTGCAACAGAAAGCACGGAGATGAAGTTTGATGCGAAGGGAAACAACCTCTCAATCAAGCAGAATGGTGAGACAAAGGACATCTCACTCGACCAGGTGAAATCCATCTCGGCTGTTCCTTCCTTCAAACTGGTGGCGCAAGACAAGTTTGTCTATACTTCTACATCGCCCATCACCTTGCATTTCAAGTTGACAACCAATGACGAGGGCGAGATGAAGCCCGTCAGTGGTGAATCAGTCACGTTCACGGCTAACAAAGGCACCCTCGCGCCAATCACCGCCACAACAAACGACAATGGCGTCGCTACTGTTGTCTATACGCCTAAAGCATACTTGTGGGAACCTGGCTTCTCTGATATCATCCAAGGTCTGTACACCTTCACGGACAACAGCGGCAATGTTTCAAGATACACCGCCAGGACCTATGTGGAGTATAACGGCGATTACACCATAGAGTGTCTGAGCCCTGACCAGAAGCTCGGCCCGAATGAAGAGGCAGAAGCTATATTTGCGGTTTACGAAGTATCCCCGTCTGGCAAGAAGCCTTACACAGGTGCAACCATCGAGTTTAGTGCCCCAGAAGGATTTATTTCGACTCAAAGCCCTACTACCGATGCCTTTGGAATGGCTCGTGTCACGTTCCATAATGATGGCGATGACGCTAAGGAATACCCCGTCACGGCAAGATTCTTGGTTGACAATGACAATGGCAGACTGTACACGGGCACAGCCACAGCCAAGTTCATTACCCTGAACTATCAGCTGGAGGCTCTCACCCCCAAGCTGGCTGTCCGTAATGACGGCAGCGAACAAGATTGCTTATTCACGCTCTATGAGTATCATAACGGCAAATGGAATGTGAGCGAAAAGGAAGCCGAAGCCAAGTTCGAAGCCACTGGCGTCACCCTCACCAAGACATCTGACATGAATAGGGGTTATGGCTTTATAGCCAACTTTACCGCTGGGAAAAGCTTCAGTCAAGGTTCCGTCACGGCCAAGTGCGACATACCGCTTGAAAGCGGCAAGGTGTGGCAAGGTGCTGCGACGACTGAGTTGGTATTGGACGACTACCTGTTTACAAGGATTTCCCCTGATGGTGGTAATCCCGTCGATATATATCCAGAGGAGAGCCAGGAAGTAACGTTCTTATTGACCAAGCTCGTCGATGGCAAGTATCAGTTCTGCCCGGGAATGGAAGTCAGCTTCCGATGTCTGGAAGGCGGCACCTTAACGAGCACGCTTGTCAAAACCGATGCAGAGGGCTTGGCTACTACTTCTTTCCAGCTCAATAAGGACAAGGACTACGCGACTGTGTATGCAAATTGCTCTTTCGCCGACGAACAGGGCATTTGGCATAGCTACGCTGAAAGTCTTGACTTCGAATTGATGCCCTTCAAGCTGGCGGCAGTCCACCCAAAGCAGGCCGTGAGGGACGACGGCAGCGAACAAGAGTGCTACTTCATGCTCTATGAGTATAATAACGGTCAATGGGAAGAATGCAAAGGTGAAGGGGAAATTGACTTCGAAGCCACTGGCGTCACCCTCAAAAATACTTCTTTTATGTATAGTGGTTCTGCTGCATTTGCCACCTTTACCGCTGGGCAAGTCTCTGAAGTCTTTGGCGGCTCTATCACAGCCACATGCAGCGTAGAACTTGAAGAAGGCAGAACACGGGAAATTAAAGCGACGACGGAGCTGTTGCCTGACGACTATCAGTTCAGCAGGGTTCTGCCAGCCGAGCAGCTCTCTTATATATATCCTGAGCAGAGTCAGGATGTGGTATTCTCATTGACCAAGCTGGTCGATGGCGTGTATCAGCCCTTCCAGGGAATGAAAGTTGAGTTCGGATGTGAATCTGGCAGCTTGACAAACACGGTTGCAGAAACCGATGCGGAGGGTAAGGCCGCCACTTCATTCAGAATTGACAAGGACAAGAAATATGCCTTTGTCTTTGCATATTGCTCCTTCATTGACGAGCACGACATTTGGCACGACTACCGCTTGTCTGATGTATTCAACTTGATCCCCTACAAGCTGAAATGCCTCACCCCTGAAGTGGAGATGAGTAGAGGAGATGGAGACGGATCGACAACTATCCGCTACGAGCTTTTGGAATATAAGAACGGCGAGTGGGTGGCATGTCCTGACAAGAAGCTGCTCTTCACAGCCACTAACGGTACGGCAGATCCCGATTATGCCATCACCAACAAAGACGGAATATGCCAGACAGAGTTCCTCCCCTCAGAAAATGCGACAGAAGGCACCGTTACTGGTTTGACAGAAGAGATTGTCATCCTGTTTGATGATGAAACATATATTAAATGGTCAGATCGCAAAACCGCCCATATCACGATTATTGACGATGGCACCGGTGACAGACCTTCGAAGGATAAGGCCAAGCCGAAGATTAGGATTTTTGACGAAGGCGAGGGCGGCACAAAACCTTTAGTGGTGGATGAAAATGGCAATGGAGAAATTGTTTTTGTGGTAGAAGAGCGCATTGAGGGCGAGGATGCCGACCGTCCCGTTGAGGGAGTCACGGTAGAGTTTGAGACCGATAACGTGGAGGACATCCCTGAAGCTCCCCAATGGAAGTGGTCATATACCGACAAATCCGGTAAGGCTCCCTGCAAATTCAAAGTCAAGAACAGGGGCAAATTCAAGGGTGCCACTATCAAGGCCAAGGCCAAGGTGAAGTACTCCGACGGTGAAGTGGAAGTGGAGACGACGGTGAAGATCGGCTCCGACGGCAAACTTGAGCCTGCCAGCACCCCTTGCGACACTGGCGACGATGACCTGAACAAGGCCGACCAACTGGACAATGCCTACGTTGTGAAGAACAAGAAGACCGGCGAGACGGTGACACGTCCTTATAATCCTGATTATTCTGAATGGAAGAAGACCACAGACTTCATCGATTTCCAATTAAATGATGAGGTTGAGGACGCAGAGGGTAACCCCAATACGAAAGGTATGCTGTACGGACATATTCCATTGACAATGGCAGATGTTGTTCTGCTGCTCACAGGAAAGCAGTTTGAGAACACTCCGGGAGCAAAAGTGGGATTCGGCCTATACGACGGCTTCTATGTGTCGAGCGATTTCTTCTGTTCAAGTGGAGAAGGTGGCTCTATGTCCACCGAGGGCGACATCAAGCCAGATGGCAAGAGCAAGATTATGATACGAAAGCCATGCAACCAGACGACTGCCAAAGCCAAAGCGCTGCGCCGTGGTCCGGGCGATGAGCAGGAAGACGATTACACTGGCGAGTATGAGTTGCTCTACTACTTGGTATTCACCACTCAGGCTTATAATCCAGAGACCCAACAGAGCGAGGAAGTAGAGCTGGAGGTCTATGGCAAGGGCACGATGAAGATGCATGAACCTACCATCACCAGTTTCCAAGTCCAGGCTGAGAAAGACTGGGTGAAGGTTGGCGAGAGTACGAAGGTGAACCTGCAGGGGTATTACGAAGAGGAAGCCACATGGGACTGGGACGACGTGGAAATAAAGGGTCAGGCGACCAATTACGAGGACGCGAGGAATGGTGTTGACGAAGGTTTCTTCACTTGGGATGCCGCCACGCAGACCCTCACCTCCATGAAGTCGAACAACAACAAGGGCGTGTATGTGCGTCTCGGACTGAAGAGCAAGCCGGGCGTCCAGACCACCCTCACGGTCGCCACCGGCGAAGGCTGGAAATACACGATGATCAAGCCGAGTGTGGAAGAGTTCACTTATACCGGCTATGGTTATCTCTCCTTCAGCTTCGACTTTACACCAAAGGACAGCGACAATGAGCAGATAGACTTCAATGCCCTTGAGATTGATCCCGAGACCAACCCCAACAACTACTTCTCCCTCCAGAAACATTATGGTCCTCAGGGCTGGCCGATATACGTCAACAATGCTCCGGCAGGCGAGTACACCGTACGCATCTGGCTGAAGAGTAACCACAACGTCAGCTGCACGATAAAGGTTATCAGCAAGCTAGAACAATAGTGCCAAAAGAGCATACGTAGTGTGACAAATCTTATTGTGTAAATTGTAATATATAGGAAGCCGCGGGCATGTGAATGTCTGCGGCTTTGCCTTGTAAAAAGAAGTGCTGATTTGCTAAGAAACTCAAAATGTTGCCGCATTTCTTGCGTATATCAAAACTTAGTATTAATTTTGTGGCTTGAAATTATGAAGACAGATATAGAAATAGCACATGAGGTGAAACTGCTGCCCATACAGAAGGTCGCTGAGAAAATCAATGTACCCGAGGAGCAGTTGGAACCGTATGGCAAGTATATTGCCAAGATTCCTTATACGAATATAGATGAGGAGAAGGTAAGTAAGAGTAACCTGATACTGGTGACGGCTATCACGCCGACTAAGGCCGGTATAGGCAAGACAACGGTGAGTATAGGTCTGACGTTGGGGCTCAACTCTATCGGCAAGAAGGCGATTGTGGCTCTGCGCGAGCCCTCGCTGGGACCTTGCTTCGGAATGAAGGGCGGAGCTGCAGGAGGTGGATATGCTCAGGTGCTGCCGATGGAGAAGATCAACCTCCACTTCACGGGTGACTTTCACGCCGTGACGTCTGCACACAATATGATTTCGGCTCTGCTCGACAATTACATCTTCCGTCGCCAGTCAGACACGTTTGCCCTGAAGACCGTGCTGTGGAAGCGCGTGCTGGACGTGAATGACCGCAACCTGAGAAGCATCGTGACCGGTCTCGGAGCACGCATGGACGGCGTGACGATGCAGAGTGGATTTGACATCACGCCGGCATCAGAGATTATGGCGATTCTCTGTCTGGCAAAGGACTTGGATGACCTGCGCCGCCGCATAGACAATATCTTGCTCGGCGTGACATACGACGGCAGACCCTTCACCGTGAAGGATATGGGAGTAGGCGGCAGTATTGTGGCACTGCTGAAGGATGCCGTAAACCCCAACCTGGTGCAGACAACGGAGAATACTCCGGCCTTCGTTCACGGAGGACCGTTTGCAAATATAGCACATGGATGTAACACCGTCATAGCAACACGCACGGCGATGACATTCGGAGACTACGTGGTGACAGAGGCAGGCTTCGGCGCTGACCTGGGTGCGGAGAAGTTCTTTGACATAAAATGCAGAAATGCCGGCCTCACTCCAAAGCTGACAGTCATCGTTGCCACAACACAGGGCCTGAAGATGCACGGCGGTGTGCCAGAGACAGATATCAAGCTGCCGAATGCAGAGGGCCTGAAGGAGGGCTTCAAGAATCTGGACAAGCATATACGCAACATACAGTCATTTGGACAGACCGTGGTGGTCTGCTTCAATCGCTATTCCTTTGACACCGATGAGGAGATGGCTCTCGTGCGCGAACATTGTAAAGAAATGGGTGTGGCCTTTGCTGAGAACAATGCCTTCACGGAAGGCGGTAAAGGCGCTGAGGAGCTTGCAAGGGTCGTGGTAAAGGAGATTGAGGAGCACCCGTCAGAACCGCTGCGCTTCGCCTATGATGATGAGGACAGCATACAGACAAAGGTTGAGAAGATAGCTAAGAATATCTATGGCGCAAGCAGGGTGAGGTTTGCACCTCTGGCGCTGAAGAACCTCAGGCTCTATGAGAAGTTCGGTTACTCGCATCTGCCGGTATGTATTGCCAAGACACAGTACTCCTTCTCAGACGAAGCCACAAAGTACGGCGTGCCTGAGAACTTTGACTTCACCATCAGGGACTTCGTCATATCTGCCGGTGCGGAAATGGTGGTAGCCATAGCAGGTAACATAATGAGAATGCCGGGTCTGCCAAAGGAGCCGCAGGCGCTGCACATAGACGTGGTAGATGGCGAGATAGTAGGGTTGTCATAAGAAAAAGTGTAAGAGGAATAAACCTCGCACCACAAAACATAGTCTAAGGATTAGAAACTGTAAACCAGAAGAGAGAAATCTCGATAATTAGTAAACCAAATTTATCCATAACAGATAAAATCGCTTTTATTATGAAGAAAGTAATGTTATTTGCTGCTCTCGTAGTCGGAAGTATGGCTATCAGCAGCTGTGTAAGCAAGAAGGAATTGGTAAACTGCCAGAATGAGAACAAGGAGCTGAGTGCTCAGTATCAGAATTCACGTGAGTCGTTGGCTGCTGCCAATGCACGCATCAACAGCCTCTCTGATCAGCTGAAGTCTTGTCAGAACAACAACGACGCTCTGGCTAAGAGCCTGGAGCAGAGTCTGAACAATGCTAACTCCAGCTCTGTCAACGTGGCTAAGCTCGTGGATCAGATAAATGAGTCTAACCAGTACATACGCCATCTCATCGAGGTAAAGTCAAAGAGCGACTCGCTGAACCTCGTTCTGACCAACAACCTCACACGCTCTCTCTCTAAGGAGGACATGAAGGATGTTGACGTGCAGGTGCTGAAGGGCGTAGTGTACATCTCGCTGTCAGACAATATGCTCTACAAGAGCGGCTCTTACCAGATCAGTTCTGCAGCAGATGCTACATTGTCAAAGATTGCCAAGATCATCATGGACTATCCTGACTATGACGTGCTCATCGAGGGTAATACCGACAATGTGCCTATCTCTCAGACCAACATCCGTAACAACTGGGACCTCTCTTGCCTCCGTGCATCAAGTGTCGTACAGGCTCTGCAGACCAAGTTTGGCGTAGATCCAAAGCGCCTCACCGCTGCAGGACGTGGCGAGTACAACCCCGTTGCTGATAACAACAGCGCTGCCGGTAAGAACAAGAACCGTCGCACACAGATTATCATCACTCCTAAGCTCGACCAGTTCATGGACCTCATCGGTCAGGCACCAAAGGAGAATCAGTAAGCACTCCGGTCTGTCATAGACAGAGTGATACACAGCAGGTGAAGGAGTTTTATTACCCCTTCACCTGTTTTTTTGCAATAGATGTTGTGATATTTGGAATAAAAACCGTAACTTTGCATCGTTCAAACAAACCTAATCTTAACATCGTTCAATCAAATCTTATACAGCCTTATGAAAATTGTCGTATTAACAGGTGCCGGAATGTCGGTAGAGAGTGGACTGAGCACGTTCAGAGGTGCCGGTGGTATGTGGGATAACTACCCTGTGGAGCGTGTCGCTACGCATGAAGGGTGGGAGGCAGACCCAAACTATGTCAATGACTTCTATAACATGCTGCGCGTGAAGTATAAGGATGTGAAACCTTGTGAGGGCCATTGCCTCCTGGCAGAGCTGGAGAAGAAGCACGACGTGACCGTCATCACGCAGAATGTGGATGCGCTGCACGAGGCTGGAGGCTCGACAAATGTGATACATCTTCATGGAGAGATGATGAAGATGTGTTCTTCGCGCGATGTGGATAACCCGCGATACCATATACAGCTGCCCCATGAGGGCTTTGGAGAGACAGGCCTGGAGGTGCCACACGATTTCAAAGCAGAAGACGGTTCGCTGCTGAGGCCGTATATCGTATTCTTCGGTGAGGCGGTGCCAAACATGTATGATGCCATCCAGGAGACAATGAAGGCAGAGCTTTTCGTCATCATCGGCACATCACTCAATGTTTATCCTGCTGCGGGATTGGTGCAATATGTCCCTTCTGGGGTGCCTGTTTATCTTATAGATCCCAATCCTGTGGCATCAAAACCCAATGTGACGCATCTGCAATGTAGTGCCTCAGAAGGTGTCAGAGACTTGATAAATCTCAATAATCTGATGAAATAAGTGAGTTCTTTCAAAAAAAAGCCGAAATTATTTGGTGAGAACGAAAAAACTTACTACCTTTGCAACCGCAAACAAACAAGGAGGTGCGTTAGTTCAGTTGGTTAGAATGCCAGCCTGTCACGCTGGAGGTCACGGGTCCGAGTCCCGTACGCACCGCAAAGAAAGATGAAATCTCAGAAATGAGGTTTCATTTTTTTGTACTTGAGGTGTCGTGTGTGGGCATAAAAAAACGTATATACCCGCGTAATGGATATATACGTCATTTCTTGTTATTCTGTTTCTAACAGGTCTGGCCTTAGCCTTTTCGTTCGCTCAAGGGCCTGCTCCATTTCCCAGTCTTTTATCTTTGCCTCGTGGCCGGAGAGAAGTATTTCCGGTATGCCCCATGTCTCGTCGGGGTTGTCTATGGGATGATATTCTGCGGGACGTGTATAGACAGGCGGCTCGAGCAGGTTGTCCTGAAAGGAGTCGGAGAGGGCACTCTCTACGTCGCCTATAACGCCCGGTATGACGCGCACGATGCTGTCGGCCATCACAGCTGCTGCAAGCTCTCCTCCGGTCAATACGTAGTCGCCGATAGAGACCTCACGGGTCACGAGATGCTCCCTGATGCGATAGTCGATGCCTTTGTAGTGTCCGCAGATGATTATGATGTTCTCCTTCAGGCTCAGCTCATTAGCCATTCCCTGGTTAAAGGTCTCTCCGTCAGGAGCGGTGAAGATGATCTCGTCATAGTGACGCTGAGCCTTTAGCGCAGAGATGCAGGCATCCAATGGCTGACACTGGATGAGCATACCTGCTGCGCCTCCGTAAGGATAGTCATCCACGCGGCGCCATTTGTCGGCTGTATAGTCACGCAGGTTATGAACGTGTATCTCGGCGAGGCCCTTCTTCTGGGCACGTCCGAGAATGCTCTCATTGACAAAGCCTGACAACATCTCAGGCAGTACGGTGATAATATCTATTCGCAAGGGTTAAAAGTGTTATGTTTGTTATAAAAAAAGACTTTGTGAGAACTTGATTAAAGCCCCACAAAGTCAAAATAAGAATCTAAATTTCAATGGTCTGTCCGGGTTCAAGATTTCCGTACAGTATCTTCTCGCACGCCACATCCTCTACGTAGGTCTGTATGGCACGCTTCAGCGGTCGTGCTCCGTACTGCACATCGTAGCCCTTCTTTGCCAGTTCCTCTTTCTTCGCATCGCTGATGACCAGTTCGTAACCCAGATTTCTGACACGATCGCAGACGGGCTTCAGCTCCAGATCCACTATCTTCTTGATGGCATCGAGGTCCAGCTGGTCAAAGGTGATAATCTCGTCGAGACGGTTCAGGAACTCAGGCGCAAATTGCTTGCTGAGCGATTTCTGTATGATGTCGCGGGCATACTCCTTATCCTTCTCGCTCATGGAGTAGCCTCTGCTGCCTGCTGCGTTGAATCCCACACCGTGAGCGAACTCCTTCAGCTGACGCGTTCCGGCGTTGCTGGTCATAATGATAACGGTATTCCTGAAGTCAACGAGACGACCATTACCATCAGTCAAGCGACCCTCGTCAAGCACCTGAAGCAAGAGGTTGAACACGTTGGCGTTAGCTTTCTCTATCTCGTCAAGCAGCACAATGCTATACGGCTTGCGTCTGACACGCTCGGTAAGCTGTCCTCCCTCCTCATATCCCACATATCCCGGAGGGGCACCGACGAGACGTGATGTGTTGAACGCCTCTGCATACTCACTCATGTCAATGCGTATCAGGGCATCGGCAGAGCCGAACATCTCTTCGGCCAGTTTCTTGGCCAGATAGGTTTTACCCACTCCGGTAGGTCCGAGGAACATGAACACTCCGATAGGGTGGTTGGGGTCATGCAATCCTATGCGGTTACGCTGTATGGCGTGAACCATTGTCTCTATGGCTTTGTCCTGGGCTATCACGGCCGTTTTCAGTTTTCCTGCCATATTGCGCAACCTTTCTCCTTCGCTGTCAACAACACGTTGCACAGGCACTCCAGACATCATCGACACCACATCAGCCACATCGTCGGCGGTCACCTCGTTACGGTTTCCGCTGTCGCCGCGCAGCCACGCTGAGTGGAGACGCTCCAAATCGCTCTCCAGACGACTTTGCTGGTCTCTGTAATTGGCAGCCAACTCAAAGTTCTGGTCGCGAACGGACTGGAGTTTTTTCTCTTTCACGTCGCGTATGGTGTTCTCTATCTCAATGATTTCGTTCGGCACATCGGCATTGTGCAGGTGTATCTTTGAGCCCACTTCGTCCAGGGCATCGATAGCCTTATCGGGGAATGCACGGTCTGTGATATACCGCTGCGTGAGCTTCACACAGGCTTCGATAGCCTCAGGGTTATAGTTCACGTGGTGGTGCTCCTCGTAACGATCCTTTATGTTATTAAGGATATGTATGGTCTCCTCGGGTGAAGAGGGTTCCACAAGTATCTTCTGGAACCTGCGCTCCAGCGCGCCGTCCTTCTCTATGCTCTTACGATACTCGTCTGTCGTTGTGGCACCGATGCATTGCACCGTTCCGCGAGCCAATGCGGGTTTGAGCATATTGGCAGCATCCATACTGCCCTGAGCGTTGCCGGCACCTATGATGGTGTGTATCTCGTCGATAAAGATGATGATGTCCGGATTCTCGGCAAGCTCCTTTATCAGGTTCTTGATGCGCTCCTCAAACTGCCCGCGATACTTCGTACCGGCAACCATAGAAGAGAGGTCAAGGGAAACGAGTCGCTTGTTGTGAAGCACAGGAGATGTCATGCGTTCTGCAATCATCTGTGCCAGTCCCTCCACGATAGAGCTCTTTCCCACGCCGGGCTCGCCGATGAGCACAGGATTATTCTTCTTTCTGCGGCAGAGTATCTCCTGAAGGCGTTGTATCTCCTTCTCTCTGCCCACCACGCGGTCCAGCTTACCCTCGGCAGCAGCCTGTGTCAGATCTACAGAGAAGGTGTCAATCACCGGTGTCTTGCCATTCTTTTTCTGTGGCGTTTGGGTCTCGGTGGCAGGCTTCTTGTTGTTGTCTTCGGGCTCAAGGGTATCGTTGTAATCATCGTCAGACAGCTCCATCCCGTTGACGGGGGTGCTCACATCCTCTGTCAGACATTCTGTCACATTGTCGTATGTCATATCGTTATTCTCCATAATGGTGCGGGCCTCATTGCCCTTTGAGTCATGCAGCATCGCGAGTAGCAAATGCTTCTCGTCTATCGTCTCCGTCTTGTCTATACGGGCTTCGAGTGATGCCAGCACCATGATGCTGTTCAGTTTGTTATCCATTTCAAGATTGTCTGTCTCCTGCGTGTCAGATGTCTGCGGCTCGTTGTTACCGTTCATAGCACTTTCGCAGTCAAGGGTCATCGCAATCTTGTCCAGCTTCAGTTTGTTTATAATCTTGTCAGTAAAGGTATCTTTCTCTTTCAGCATAGCCAGAAGCAGGTGCTCTGGCTTCACCACAGGGCTTTTATGTCTTATGGCTTCACGGCGGCTCTTGTTCAGAAGTGCCATAACGCCGGAGGAAAAGTTGTTGTTCATATCCTGTAATGTATGTATCTATGTGGTTATAGGATTCATGTGATGGTGTAAGATAAGACAAAATGCGTGCCAAAATACCCGGGTCTTTCTTGCAATAAACCGAAAACGACCGACACAGATGTTATTCTCCGTATCGGTCGTTTCCTTTTCTATGTGCCCAGAACGGGACTCGAACCCGTACACCCGGAAGTATTGGTGTTTGAGACCAACGCGTCTACCAATTCCGCCATCTGGGCTGGGTGACTTACCTTAACGGGGTGCAAAGTTAATATAAATTTTTCAGTTGTGCAAATGTTTTTTGAAAAGTTTCTTATTATCTGGGCTTATAATTACCTCAGATTTGCCTTTGAACCGCCTCGGACTCACCTCGGCATCCCCTTTTTGGGGAGTCAATTCGTCAGAGTGTCTGCAGATACTTCTCTGCCTCCAGCGCAGCCTTGCAGCCTGAGCCTGCTGCCACGATAGCCTGACGATAAACGGGGTCGCAGACATCTCCGGCGGCAAAGACACCCGGTATGGGTGTGCCGTTCTCATCGCATACTTGCTGAGTAGTGCCGACAGTCTTTATGTAACCCATTTCATCAAGGGCCACCTTTCCCTTCAGGAACTCCGTGACGGGCTTATGGCCTATGGCGAGGAAGAAACCGTCGATAGCAAGGTCATAGTGCGACTCATCGCTTTCTCCTTTGCGCTTCACGAGGTGCATCCCTTCCACTCCGTTTTCGCCATACAGTCCTATGGCATTGTGCTCAAAGAGTATCTCGATGTTCTCTGCCTCTTTCACACGCTGCTGCATGATATCTGAGGCGCGAAGGTAGTTCTTGCGTACCACCAGATAAACCTTCTTGCACAGCTTTGAGAGGTATAGCGCATCCTCACAAGCTGTATCTCCACCGCCCACAACGGCTGTCACCTTCTTGCGATAGAAGAAGCCGTCGCACGTAGCACATGCGCTGACCCCCATACCGTTATACTTCTCCTCATCGGGCAGACCCAGATACTTTGCCTTTGCACCTGTTGAGATGATGATGGTGTCGGCTTCTATGCTCTCACCCTCTTCGGTCTTGGCTACGTATGGCCTTTTGCTGAAATCTATCTCCGTGATGATACCGTCGCGTATGTCAGCACCAAAACGCTCTGCCTGTTCGCGCAGCTCCATCATCATTTGGTTGGCATCAACGCCGTTGGGATATCCGGGGAAGTTCTCAACCTCTGTGGTCTGGGTTAGCTGCCCTCCTGTCTGAGGTCCGCAATAGAGCACAGGAGAGATGTTTGCTCTTCCTGCATAGATAGCGGCGGTGTAACCTGCTGGCCCACTGCCAAGTATAAGACATTTTGTTGACATGCGTTATGCTGTTTCTGGTTTATATAAGGCGGGTTCTATTAATTCCCACCGTAAGGATAGCTTACTGTGCGATTGCTTTACGCCAATAGTGCTGTGATTTTTTCCTCTATCTCGCTCATCGGAGTAGAGGCGCCGAAGCGGGCTACTACCTTACCTATCTTGTTTACGAGGAACTTGGTAAAGTCCTCTGTTATCTCGCCTGGTTGCTTTTCTGTCAGGTATTTGTATAGAGTGTCAGCCTCGTTGCCGTTTACCTTCACCTTCTTGAATCGTGGGAACTCCGTGCCGTACGTGTCCTTGCAGAATTGGTGCACCATCTCGTCGGTGCCCGGACACGACTTTGTCGGCTGGTTAGAGGGGAAGTCCAGAACCTCAAAGCCCTGAGCATGATACTTTTTATACAGGGCCTGCAGGTCGGCATATTGAGGGGTGAATGAACTTTTTGTTGCTGTGTTTACAATCAGTACTACTTCGTTTGCATAGAGTTTTAACGGTACCGCAACGCCCTTGCGATCCTTTACCGTAATGTCATGTATTGAATTCATCAGTTTCTTTTCTTTGTTCAGAAATAAATCTATATTGATGCAAATATACAAACTTATTTCTTTCCAGCCAAAACTTTTAAGTTTTTTTATAGGCTAAGTCCAGTTTGTATAACAGTTTTAATGTCTGCTCATGGAGCCGTGAGAGTATCCTCCGCGTGAACCGCCTCCGCTCATGCTGCCAGAACTGCGTGTTCCGCCATAGCTGCCAGAGCTGCGAGAGCCCATGCTGCTTGAGCCTCCGAAGCTGGAGATGTTGCTGCGTGAACCGCCATAACTGCTTGAACTGCGTGAGCCCATGCTGCTTGAGCCGCTATATCCTCTTGAGCTGCTTGAGCTGCTTGAGCTGCCGTAGCTTCTTGAGCTGCTTGAACCTCCATAGTTGCTTGAGCTGCGTGAACCGCCGTAGCTTCTTGAGCTGCTTGAACCGCCATAGGTGCCTGAGCTGCTGCCGTATCTCTGTCTGTTGATATTGCTGCCGCTGCCGTAGCTCTGCCTGTTGCTGCCGCCGCTATAGTCGTGTCTGTTGTAAGTGCTGCCGCTGCTATAACTGCCTGAGCTGCTACCGTCGCTGCCCCTGTAGCCTGAACGACCGCTTGAATACATATCATCGTTGTCGCCCCTCGAACTGCGTGAACCCCTATAGCTGCTTCCGCTGTTATTGCCTACGGTTGTGCGTGTGCTGCTACGGTATCCGTTGTGTGTGGTGGTTCCGCGCATGTTCTGACGATTGATGTTCGAACTGGTGCGTGACATAGCGTGACGGTTTATGTCCGTACCGTTCCTGCGGTCATAGTGGTCACGGAGTCCCACGTGTGTGCCGCGATTGACACCGCGATAGTGTGTTGTGCGCGTTGCATACCAGGAGCGACCGCCTCCGGCTCTCCATCCGTGACCTCCGCGATATGACACATAGACAGCAGGACGCTCAAAGTAGAACACATCCCTGTGGGGGTAGTAGGTGTATATCCCGAAATGCCAAAAACCTGCGTCCCAATACAATGGGCGATAGAAATAGTTGGTGGCACAGAAGGCAGAGTACTGCCAGTCAAGCATGATATACTCCATATCGATGTTGCGCTGATACCAGTAGTTGGAATAGACCTCATCAACGGTGGTAACGCTCATCAGATAGTCCAGGTTTATCTCGTATGCTGCCTCATACTGCTCCTGGCTGAGGTTCAGCTCGTATGCCATTTTGTCAGTCAGGAACAGAGCCTGCTCTCTTGCCTGCTCGTATGTCATAGCCGATGCCTGGATTGCTATCATCAGCAGAGCCACGATTGCTGCTATTCGTGAGAGTGGGGAGATATGTAAGAGCCTTTTCATAATTGGAATACTGTTTTGAGGGTTTGATACTTCTTTTTCTTCTTCACTTGCAAAGGTAGTGATATTCCCTATAACGCAGACAGGGATTTTCCCTAAATAGAAAAGGAAAATCCCTATCTCACGCAGCTTCCTATGCGTTTGGCTATTGCGGCGCGTTGCTTCTGCATCTGCTGCAGCTCGCCTATCAGTTGCCGTTGCTTCTCCGGGTCATCTTTCGCGGCGATGATTTCCTGTTTCAGCTGGTTCATCATGATGTTCAGATACTCGTTCCTGAAGTCCAGCAGCAGGTGATCGGCGGTATCAAACAGCTGTTGCGGGCTCTGCTTCAGCTCCTCCTCGCTCTTCATCAGCTCGTCTGATGTCAGCCGTATGGCGAGTGAGGAGATGTCGTAGTCAGAGTGCTGGGTGAAGTGAGTCAGGATCTCCGTGCCTGTCACTCCGGCCATTTCGGCAGCTTCGCTTAATACCTTATTATATATAGGGAGGCTGAAGGCGAGTTCGTCCTGGCTCAGGTTGTATTGTATCAGCTGTGCTACGGTGAGCGATATCACATCCCCGTCCTCTGTCTCCACATTCTCCAGACAGATGTCCGCTCCGTGCAGGAATATCAGCTTCATTATCAGTTCCGATACCGTCAGGTTTGCCTTGCTTCCTGTCGGTCTCGGTCTCATGCCCGTTGTGCTGACGTTCCCCTGCGTTTGCTGCTGCATTTGCTGCTGGGGTTGCTGCTGCGTTTGCACGGCCGGAGTTGCTTGTGTGTCTGTGGTGGGGTGGGGCAGAGTGGCGGTATCAGCATTCTGCACTCTGTTGCTGCGCCTCTCTTCCTTCTGTTTTTCTTCGCGCTGGTTTTTGATGAGCTCGTTCATCTTGGCTATCAGCACCTGCTCGCTATATCCCAGTCTCGATGCGCAGTCCTGTATGTATGACGCCCTTATCACGGGGTCGTCAATCACGCTCACGCTCTCTATGATGCTCGTCACGGCCTCTGAGCGCTGGTGCGGGTCGGTCACTCCGTCAAGCAGCACGCGTGTCTTGAAAGCTATGAAGTCCGTCTGGTGTTCTTTGATGTAAGCCCTGAACTCATCGGCGGGATATTTCTTCGCAAACTCGTCAGGGTCCATCCCGTCAGGCAGCAGCATCACCTTCACGTTCATCCCCTCCTTCAGCAGCATGTTCGTACCCCTCAGCGCCGCCTTTATGCCTGCTGCGTCGCCGTCATAGAGCAGCACGATGTTGGGTGTAAAGCGATGCAGCATGTGCACCTGATATTCCGACAGAGCCGTGCCCGAATTGGCTACCACGTTCTCTATGCCGCATTGGTGCATGGAGATGACGTCCGTGTAGCCCTCCACCATATATACCAGGTTTTCTTTCGCTATGGCTTTCTTTGCCTGAAAGATGCCGTAGAGCTCGTGGTCTTTGTGATAAATGTCCGAATCGGGGGAGTTGACATACTTCTGGCTTACTCCCTTGGTGCGCGTGTCCAACACTCGTCCGCCGAATGCTACCACCTTGCCGCTGACGTTCAGCCAAGGGAACATCACCCTGCCGTAGAACCGGTCTGTCAGCATCTTGGGGTCTATCTCCTCGCTCTCGTTCTCCTTGCTCTCGCCGCGCTTGTAGCACAGGCCTGTCTTGAGCAGATACTCGGCCTTGAAGCCTTTCTGTATTGCTGCCTGCGTCATCGCCGTCTTGTCCTGCAGGCAGAAGCCCAAGCGAAATTTCTTTATGATATCCTCTCTTATGCCTCGCTGCTTAAAGTACTGCAGGCCTATGGCGTGACCGTCCACGTTGTTGAACAGTATGTCCGTGAAATAATCAGCGGCCCAGTCGTTGACGATATACATCGACTCCCTGTCTGACTGCTCTCGCTTCTGATCTTCGGTCAGTTCGCGTTCTACTACCTCTATATTATACCTGCGCGCGAGCCACAACAGAGCATCCTTATAGGTCAGCTGCTCCATCTTCATGATAAAGCCGACGCTGTCCCCGCCTTCGCCGCACACGAAACAATGGCATGTGCGCCTTGTGGGAGAAACGTAGAACGATGGGGTGTGGTCATCGTGAAACGGGCACAGGCCGCGATAGTTCACTCCGACTTTTCTCAGCGAAACGAACTCTGATACGACATCCACTATGTCTGCCGTATCCTTGATGCGTTCTACGGTAGGTCTGTCAATCACCTCTGGCGCTTGTAGATAAAGATTCCCTTGCTGTTCTCCAGCTCCATGCTGTCAGCGCCAAGTGTCAGGATGTCAAACGTGTCGGCGTTCAGTATGATGCGTGCATTCACCATCTGCCACACCGTGTAGGGGTTGCTCTCGGCTGCCAGGTTGCTCTTCACCACACCGTTTTCCTCTATCTGGAAATTCCTGTCCAGCGAAGTCCATTTGCCCAGCAGAGTGCTGAGGTTCACGCATTTCACCACCTGCATACCGTCTTCGCCGTTCGTAGCGGTCAGGGTCACTTTGTCACCGGCAAAGATACCGCCCTGTATGTCGCTGCCTAAGGTGTCGAGGTTCATGGCAAACGTCTGCTGCTTGCCGTTCTCCATATTGATGGTCAGCATGTGCATAGTGGTTGACTCGTCCACCGTTCCATAGATTGCGGTATCCGCAACAGCGGAAACCTCTACAGAGTCAGAGTCCAATTCTCCTGCACCCGGCATGGTGCTCTTGCTATTGCATGACATGATAAACGTCGCAATAGCAGCAAAAATACTGAAGGTTAGTAAATGACGCATCATAGTTAAATTAATAATTAATAATGCATAATTCAAAATTAATAATGCAAAATTCAAAATTAATAATGCAAAATTCCGTTCTGCTCAGTCGGATTTGGAATCCGACTGCTGCGGGGGGATTACAAATCCGCCCGAACGTGATTTTTCACTCTTCACTCTTCACTTTCTTCGCCTCTTCCCACAGTTGGTCCATCTCTCCCAGGGTCAGGTCTTTTATGTCGCGGCCTGCCTCACGTGCCTTACGCTCTATGTATCCGAAGCGCTCTATGAACTTGCGGTTCGTCTTCTCCAGAGCCGTATCGGGGTTCAGGTGATACAGTCGTGCTGCGTTGACGATAGAGAATATCACGTCACCCAGTTCTCTCTCTGAGTTCTCGCGGTCTCCCTTCTCCAGCTCCGCCTTCAGCTCCTCTATCTCCTCAAAGACCTTCTTCCACACGTCCTCGCGCTCATCCCAGTCAAAGCCCACGTTGCGCGCCTTGTCCTGTATGCGGTATGCCTTTATGAGCGATGGCAGCGAAGAGGGCACACCGCTCAGCACGGTCTTGTTGCCGTCCTTCTCCTTCTGCTTCACCTGCTCCCACAGCTGGCTCACCTCCTCGGCGTTGGCTGCCGTCTGGTCGCCATAGATGTGAGGATGACGGAAGATGAGCTTCTCGGCCTCCTTGGTCAGCACGTCGCCCATATCAAAGAGCCCCTTCTCGCGGGCTATGATAGAGTAGAACACCAGGTGCTCCATCACGTCGCCCATCTCCTTCTGAATCTCCTTGGGGTCGTCGCTCATGATGGCGTCACACAGCTCATACACCTCTTCTATAGTGTGCGGGCGCAGGGACTCATTCGTCTGCTTGTGGTCCCACGGACATTTCTCGCGCAGCTCATCCTGCACGTCCAGCAGGCGTGAGAAAGCTGCAAGTATTTCTTCTCTTGTATGCACGGCGTCTTGTTCGTCTTATTCAAGTTTCGTAAGTGCGCCCTGAAAGGGCAACCTGCTTATAGCCCAGGGCAGCGCCCTGGGTTTTTGGACCGATATGTGGCTGCGCCCTGTAAGGGCAAAAGAAGTTCATTCCTGTTGTTCTGCTGCCCCTACAGGGCGTGGTTACTGTTTGCATTCATACCCAGGGCGCTGCCCTGGGCTACATGCTTTTGCCCTTTCAGGGCGTTTTCCTACTCCAGGAACTTAAATTCGTCTTACCTTATCCTGTCCATTGAGCGTATCAGGTCCTCGTCATGCTTGATGCCCGCCTTTGCCATAAACAGACATACTATCGCCACCACAGGCAGCACAGCCGCAAACGGTATGGTGCTGACATCCTGACCCTCAGCAAAGAAGTGGTAGTAGCAGAAGACGCCTATCCAGCACAGAGTGCAGATGATGCTCGTATTGCAGAGCTGCTGCTGCCTTTTGCGGTTCTTGAATTGCATGATGGCCACAAGTGCCAATGCCGATACTATGCCGCACAGGGCAGACATAGGAAAGAGGTCAAAGCCATCAGCCGTTGTGGGGGTGGCAAACAACGCGGTAAGCACCATGAGGATTATCACCAGCAAGAGATAGATGGTCTGTTTACGCTGCCACATAGCCGTACCGTTTAGAAGTCATCATCATCGTCATACTGCTTGTCATTGGCAGGATCGTGCCAATACACCTCGTGGTTCAGGAACTCCTCCGTAGCTATGAGTGTTGGCTTTGGCAGCTTCTCATAGTAGCGGCTGATTTCTATCTGCTCACGGTTCTCAAAGACCTCGTCGAGATTGTCGTTATAGTTAGCAAACTCCTGCAGCTTCTTGCTGAGCTCCTGCTTGATCTCATACGAAATCTGGTTTGCCCTGCGTCCTATGATAGCAACGCTCTCATAGATATTGTCAGTACTCTCACAGAGATCCATAATGTTGCGCGTAACGGTATTCACCGGCGCCTTTGTCTTCTTGTAATCCATTTTATAAATTATAATTTAAAATTCAAAATTCAAAATCGCCAT
The DNA here is from genome assembly GCA_017478025.1 of Prevotella sp. GTDB lineage: Bacteria > Bacteroidota > Bacteroidia > Bacteroidales > Bacteroidaceae > Prevotella. Next base: position 146 of record JAFVGZ010000035.1, on the reverse strand, counting down.
CCCTCAATTCTCTAATTCCCAATCTTTAATCTATTATCAAGAATGGATAGAATTTTAGAATTTTTTCATTCTGTCATCGCGGCCAGCCAAATTCTCTAATTCCCAATCTTTAATCTATTATCAAGAATGGATAGAATTTTAGAATT
>JAFVGZ010000034.1 GCA_017478025.1 Prevotella sp. | reverse complement strand
AGATACTGTATATTGAACGGACCGGAGATATTGAGTTCCTTAGCGATGGCGCGTGACATCTTCTTTATCTGACGGATGGTGGCAAACTTGATATCCTGTGCAGGGAATACCATCGTAGCGTCACCGGAGTGTACGCCGGCATACTCCACATGCTCTGAGATGCCATATTCTATCACCTCACCGTTCTGTGCCACACCGTCAAACTCTATCTCGTTCGTGTCGGTCATGAACTGGCTTACGACAACAGGGAATTCCTTTGACACCTCTGCTGCAGCTGCAAGGAAGCGCTCCAGCTCCTCATCGTTGTAGCAGACATTCATGGCAGCACCAGAGAGCACGTATGAAGGACGTACCAGCACGGGATATCCCACCTCGTCGATGAACTGCTTCACGTCGCTCATGCTGGTCAGCGCGCTCCACTTAGGCTGGTCGATGCCCAGCTGGTCAAGCATTGCAGAGAACTTTCCGCGGTTCTCGGCACGGTCGATGCTGACAGGGCTGGTACCGAGGATGGGCACACTCTGACGATAAAGTTTCATTGCCAGGTTGTTTGGTATCTGTCCACCCACGCTGACGATGACACCACGAGGGCTCTCAAGGTCTATCACATCGAGCACACGCTCAAAGGACAGCTCATCGAAGTACAGGCGGTCACACATATCATAGTCCGTGCTCACGGTCTCAGGGTTGTAGTTGATCATGATGGACTTGTAACCCAGCTTGCGTGCCGTCTGTATCGCATTGACCGAACACCAGTCGAACTCAACGGACGAACCGATGCGGTATGCACCTGAACCGAGCACTACGACAGACTTCTCATTCTTATAGTAGTTGATGTCATAGCCCTCCACCGAGTATGTCATATAGAGATAGTTGGTCAGGTCTGGATGTTCGCTGGCAACAGTAGGAATACGCTTCACAGCAGGCAGGATGCCGAGCTGCTTACGATATGCACGCACCTGAAGGTTCTCCTTCTCCATGTTGGTGCCAGAGGTCTTGAGAACAAAGCGGGCTATCTGGAAGTCAGAGAAGCCCCATATCTTAGCCTGCTTCATCACATCAGCAGGAATATCCTCTATCTTGTTGTACTCCTGCAGCTTGTGTTTGTAATCTACGATATTCTTCATCCTCTCAAGGAACCACGGATCTATCTTTGTCAGTTCAAAGAGACGCTCTATGGTGTAGCCCTTCTCCAAAGCCTGTGCGATGGCGAAGATACGCATATCCGTCGGGTTTGCCAGTTCCTCGTCCAGGTCGTCGAACTTCACGTGCTCATTGCCCACAAAGCCGTGCATACCCTGGCCTATCATGCGCAGACCCTTCTGCAGCATTTCTTCGAAGGTGCGACCAATAGACATAATCTCGCCTACGGACTTCATGCTTGAACCAATCTTGCGCGATACGCCGGAGAACTTCGTAAGGTCCCAGCGTGGTATCTTGCATATCATGTAGTCCAGCGATGGTGCCACGTATGCAGAGTTGGTTGTACCCATCTCACCAATCTGATCCAGCGTATATCCCAGTGCTATCTTGGCAGCCACAAAGGCGAGAGGATAACCCGTAGCCTTGGAAGCCAGAGCAGAAGAACGGCTCAGACGGGCATTGATCTCGATGATACGATAGTCGTTATTGTCGGCATTGAAGGCAAACTGTATGTTGCACTCGCCCACAATGTTCAGATGGCGCACACACTTGATGGTGATGTCCTGCAGCATCTTCACCTGCTCCTCGGTCAGAGAACAAGTCGGGGCCACCACAATAGACTCACCGGTATGTATTCCCAGCGGGTCAACATTCTCCATTGATGCAACGGTGAAGCAATGATCATTGGCATCGCGGATGCACTCAAACTCTATCTCTTTCCATCCCTTCAGCGACTCCTCAACCAATACCTGAGGTGCGAAGGTGAAGGCAGACTCTGCAATTTCCTTGAATGTCTCTTCATCAGGACACACGCCGGAGCCCAGTCCGCCCAGAGCGTATGCAGAACGTATCATGATAGGATAACCGATGCGGCGCGCAGTGGCAATGGCATCATCCATATTCTCACAGGCCTGAGATACCGGCACCTTCAGGTTGACCTTGTTAAGTTCCTTCACGAAGAGGTCACGATCCTCTGTGTTCATGATAGCCTCAACGCTTGTACCGAGCACGCGGACACCATACTCCTTCAGCACACCGGTCTGATAGAGCTCTGTGCCACAGTTCAGCGCGGTCTGTCCGCCAAAGGCAAGCAGGATGCCGTCAGGGCGCTCCTTCTTTATCACCTCAGTAACGAAATGCGCATTGACCGGCAGGAAATAGACCTTATCGGCTATGCCCTCACTTGTCTGGATTGTTGCTACGTTTGGATTGATGAGCACTGAGCGAATGCCCTCCTCGCGCAGAGCCTTCAATGCCTGCGAACCGGAATAGTCAAACTCTCCGGCCTGGCCTATCTTCAGAGCCCCGGAACCTAATACAAGTACCTTCTTCAATTTGTTTTCCATTCTGTTGTTTGTTATGTTGTTATAAGTTTTTCGCCTATTTCGTGCAAAGTTAACACTTTTTCTTGAAATAGGAAAAAAAATCAAAATAATTTCTTGCGTATATAAAAACTTAGTCGTAACTTTGCTTACCGTTAATCTTTCTTGTCATCATGCCACAACACTTCAAAATCACGAAACGGCTGACAACGAAATAACCAAATAATCAGACAATTAATGAAGAAGAAATACATACGGCCAACTATACAAACAGTAGAACTGCCGGGCAAAGGGATTCTCACCATCGTGTTATCTGGAGAGGACACATATAATACCAAAAACCTCAACACCGATGCGATGGAAGGAGAAAACCCTCCAAGTGACGACAATACTCTGACAGAGGGCGACCTTCTGTAGCATTAACACCCCACAAAGCTTTTCGAAACAATGTTACGCCTAAAGTATCTTAATCTCATCTGTTCTATGGAGGAGCTTCAGGCTCTTCCTCAGGGCAAGTTGCTCATCAACACTATCAACGCCCATTCCTACAACACAGCGCGCAAGGACCGCCTCTTTGCAGAAGCGTTGGAAGGCGGCGATGCACTTATACCCGATGGCATGAGCATCGTCAAGGCCTGCAAATGGATTGGCGCCAAGAGCCGGCCCACGTGTCGCATTGCAGGATGGGACCTCTTCTGCTATGAGATGGGGCGCACGAAAGGCACGGTAATGTTTCTCGGGTCAAGCGAGCAGACCCTGCAGAAGATTAAGGACAAGGCGAAAGAGCAGTATCCCGACCTAAACATTGTCACCTACTCCCCACCCTACAAGCCGGAGTTCTCACCCGAGGACAGCGCCGCTATGGTCAAGGCCGTGAACGATGCCAATCCCGACCTGCTCTGGATAGGCATGACGGCACCCAAACAGGAGAAGTGGACATACCAGCACTGGGCCGAGCTGAACATCCATTGTCATTGCGGCACCATCGGCGCAGTATTCGATTTCTTTGCCGGCAACATGCAGCGCGCCCCACTATGGTGGCAGCAACACGGGCTCGAATGGCTATACCGACTTATCAAAGAACCACGACGCATGTGGCGCAGGTACATCATCGGCAATGCGAAGTTCCTATTATACATGATAGGAGAAAAATGATAAATGGTAAATTCCAAATTGTACATGGTACATTGTAAATGGTAAATGGTACATGGTACATGGTAAATGGTACATAAAATGATGTTACAACCATATTATAAAAAAGGTATCATAGAATGCGGCTGCGATGAGGCAGGGCGCGGGTGCCTGGCTGGCAGTGTCTTTGCTGCTGCCGTAATATTGCCGCCTGACTATCACAACGACACCCTCAATGACTCCAAACAACTCAACGAGAAGACACGCTATGCCCTGCGTCAGGAGATAGAACGCGACGCAATAGCCTGGGCTGTAGGCACATGCACCGCACAGGAGATTGACCGCATCAACATTCTGCATGCCTCATATCTCGCCATGCACCGCGCCATAGACCAACTCACTGTAAGGCCTGAGTCGCTAATCATTGACGGCAACCGTTTTGACCCATACTACCCTTCAATAGACCATAGCACCATTGACTGCTATGAAAACCAGCCGATACTATTCGCAGAACCTCCCCTACCCCACACCACCATCATCAAAGGCGACGGTAAATACCTCTCCATCGCAGCAGCATCAATACTGGCAAAGACTTACCGCGATGACTATATGAACCAGCTGGCTGAGGAGTTTCCGCAGTATGACTGGAAGCAAAACAAAGGCTACCCAACGCCAAAGCACAGGGCAGCCATAAAGGAGTACGGACCTACTCCCTATCACAGAATGACCTTTACATTCTAATTTAAGATTATTCAAGTTTCTCGCCCTGGGATATATGCTTATGCCCTTTCTTTTATACTGTATGGCTCTTTATCGGGGGTTAACACCCCCGTCTGTGGTCTTTCGCACCTTCTTGCTACACTTTGTTACGCAAGCGTCACAGAGTGCCGAGCGCGGTGCTTTTTACCGGACACCAATATTATGCATTATAAATTACCCTAATTCAAGTTTCGCTTTCCAGTTTTAATTGATAGATTTCAATAAAATGAGCCATACGCCAATAAATAGCACCCACCTACTAAAAAAGAGGTCTGCATCAAATCCCGGTGCAGACCTCTTTTGTTGTTTTTTGCTTCACTATGTATTATTCCACAATGACCTTACGTCCATTCACGATGTAAATGCCTTTGGCAAGACCATTTAGTGTCGTTACTTTTGTGCGGATCATATTGCCTTGCATATCGTAAACATCAACGGGTTTTTCCATGCTTACGTTTTGTATTCCCGTAGTGCCGGGCGTAACCTTATAGCTATATAGCAATACGCTGTTGGCACTGATAGCACGCGTCTGAACCGCATTCGCTGATGCGGTGGAGGCATAGAGGTAGATGTAGGTTGGTACGGTGACGCTGTATGTCACATCTGCTGTGCCGCGTGTAGAGCGTGTGATTTGGCTGGGCTTGGCTTTTCCTATCTGGACATTCAGCACATGAGTGCCGTTCGTCTTTGCGTCTATCGTAATAGTGCCGCTTCCTGCTGCCACTTCGAAAATGATGCCATTATAGTTTTGTCGTATGGCAGCATCTCCTATCTCAGCATTTTCTATACTATTCATTTGACTTTCTGTAGTCGTTGAATTCAATACAATCGCTTTTTCCACGGTATCATATCCATCACCGTTTGCGCTATTCAGCGTGTAATAAGTGTTGTCGATAACAGTATTTGACAAGTCTGTATCGCCACTGACAGACTCACTGAATATGTTCGTTTTCTCTGTGACTGGTTCCACATCGACAGCAATAATCGTCAGCGTTCCCTTAACATACGAGATATCATAATTGTTTGCAGCAGCACCGCTGACAATGATGTCGTATATTCCTGGCTCGCTTGTCGATGTTGCCGTAGTCCTGACAGTTGGCTGTGTGCTCAGCACGCTAGCAGTCTCATTGTTCTTGAAACCGCTATACTCAGCCTCAAACGTTGGCAGGGCATCCCCCTGCTTGATGGTGTAGCTCTTGGCGGTAATGGTCAGCGGAGCCTTGATGATTGTCAGCTTACCGTTCACGTAGGTCACGTTGTAGTTTGTAACGCTACCCTTACTTGCTACAATGTCATATTCACCTACAGGAGATGCAACAGTTGCAGCACATGAGATTGCAGGTGTACCGCTCAGTGTTGCCCCGGCTGTGGTGTATTCAAAGTTCGGGTTAGACTCACCGTACTGACGGTTGTAGCTCTTAGCCGTTACTGCAACTTCGTCTGCCTTGGTAATTGTCAGCGTTCCCTTTACATACGAGATATCATAATTGTTTGCAGCAGCACCGCTGACTATGATGTCGTATGTTCCTGGCTCGTTTGTCGATGTTGCCGTAGTCCTGATAGTTGGCTGTGTGCTCAGCACGCTAGCAGTCTCATTGTTCTTGAAACCGCTATACTCTGCCTCAAACGTTGGCAGGGCATCGCCCTGCTTTATGGTATAGCTCTTGGCGGTAATGGTCAGCGGAGCCTTAGTGACGGTCAGCTTACCGTTCACGTACGTCACGTTATAGTTTGTTACGCTACCCTTGCTTGCCACGATGTCATATTCACCGACAGGCGAGGCGGCAGTTGCAGAACATGAGACAGTAGGTGTGCCGCTCAGTGTTGCCCCGGCTGTGGTGTATTCAAAGTTCGGGTTAGGCTCACCGTACTGACGGTTGTAGCTCTTAGCCGTTACTATAATTTCGTCAGCCTTAGTAATCGTCAGAGTTCCCTTCACGTATGTGATATCATAATTAGTTGCACTTGCACCGCTGACTATGATGTCGTATGTTCCTGGCTCGCTTGCTGATGTGGCCGTAGTCCTGACAGTTGGCTGTGTGCTCAGCACGCTGGCAGTCTCATTGTTCTTGAAACCGCTATACTCAGCCTCAAACGTTGGCAGGGCATCACCCTGCTTTATGGTATAGCTCTTGGCGGTAACGGTCAGCGGAGCCTTAGTGACGGTCAGCTTACCGTTCACGTAGGTTACGTTGTAGTTTGTAACGCTACCCTTACTTGCTACAATGTCATATTCACCTACAGGAGATGCAACAGTTGCAGCACAACTTACACTTGGTGAACCACTCAGTGAAGTTCCTGAGATAGTATATTCAAAGTTCGGATTAGCCTCACCATACTGACGGCTATAGCTCTTAGCCATTACTACAACTTCGTCAGCCTTGGTAATAGTCAGCGTTCCTTTCACGTATGTGATATCGTAATTAGTTGCACTTGCATTAGAAACTACGATGTCGTAGGTTCCAGGTTCGCTTGCAGAAGTAGCCGTGGTGGTAATCGTTGGCTGAGTAGTCAATACTGCTTTCGTCTCATTGTTCTTGAAGCCACTATACTCTGCCTCAAACGTTGGAAGAGCATCACCCTGCTTGATGGTATAGCTCTTGGCGGTAATGGTCAGCGGAGCCTTTGTGATGGTCAACTTACCGTTCACGTAAGTCACGTTATAGTTTGTGATGCTACCCTTACTTGCCACGATCTCGTATTCACCGACAGGAGATGTAGCGGTTGCAGTACATGAGATTGCAGGTGTTCCGCTAAGTGTTGCACCGGCAGTGGTATATTCAAGGTTCGGGTTAGCCCCACCATACTGCCGGCTATAGCTCTTAGCAGTTACAACAACTTCGTCAGCTTTAGTTATCGTAAGTGTTCCCTTTACGTATGTGATATCATAATTGTTGGCAGCAGCACCACTGACTATGATGTCGTAGATTCCGGGGGCGCTTGCTGATGTTGCCGTAGTCCTGATAGTCGGCTGAGTAGTCAATACTGCCTTCGTCTCATTATTCTTGAAGCCACTATACTCTGCCTCAAACGTTGGCAGGGCATCACCCTGCTTGATGGTGTAGCTTTTAGCCGTTATCGTCAGAGGTGCCTTCTTGATGGTCAGCGTACCATTTACGTAGTTATCGTTGTAGTTAGTCACGCTACCCTTTGTGATGACAATGGGATATTCACCCACAGGAGAGGCCGCAGTTGCTACACAACTGATATTTGGTGTACCTGTCAATGTTGCACCAGATGTTGTGTACTCGAACGCGGGATTAGCTTCTCCGTAATTCCTGCTATAGCTTTTGGCCGTTACCGTAACAGGGTCAGCTGCAGTGATAGTCAGTGTCCCCTTTACGTATGTGATGTCATAGTTCGTAGCACTTGCACCGCTGACTATGATGTCGTAGGTTCCGGGGGCGCTTGCTGATGTTGCCGTAGTCTTGATAGTCGGCTGAGTAGTCAATACTGCCTTCGTCTCATTATTCTTGAAGCCACTATACTCTGCCTCAAACGTTGGCAGGGCATC
>JAFVGZ010000033.1 GCA_017478025.1 Prevotella sp. | reverse complement strand
ACATCAAGACTATCATGGAAAGAAGGACGGTCAAGGAGGTGAAAATCTGGAAGAAGGAATCTCTCAAACCAAATCCGATGACGAAACGCCTGAACCTACTTACTGCATAAAAACGGGTACATCAAATTGGACAACCTACTTCTATAAGTCAATCTTTGTCTGATTTCACTTGGAGACAGGGATGTGCTTATAAAGCAATTGACGGGCACACCTGGCAATAGATCGAAATAGTTGTTGCTGAGCCAGCAGTCTTCAGCACCGTCGATGGAGAGGGCAAGGGCGCGAACAAACTTGTCTGCCTTGAGGGTGATCAGGCAACCGCCTTCAGCTGCCTCAACACTCACCTCGGGTTTGACAGGCATCAGCCTCAAGTCTTTCTGCAGGCAGAGGAAACAATTTGCTTGATAGCTCACACCTGAAGATGCTGTAAGCTCTATGCTGACCACCACATCCTCACGCTGCTGACCTTTCAGTAATTCGGCTAAAGGCTGCTCAAGAATCAAAGTGGATGTATTGGCTGGAATGGCAATCGTCTTGGTAAGCGTGTTTACAGTCTGCCCACTGAGGGTATAGACGGTCAGTTTCAATTTGCCCTGTTGCTTACGTAACAGGTCGCTGACAGCATAGACGAGCAAACTGTCACCTTCAGCGACGGCCGAGCATATCAAAGGCTCAAAGGCGTGGCGCACCATATAGTGTGCTGCCTTCCAGCGGCCATAGTAGTCACGAGTAGCCCATGATGCTACAGGCCAACAGTCGTTATGCTGCCACAGTAGCGACCCCATGCAATGGGGCATGTCGCGGCGATGGGCCTCGATGGCTGTACGCATCGCATCACCCTGCAAGAGTTGCGAGGCATAGAGGAACTGGCGAAAATCCTTTGTTTCACCATATTCGCTGTTGACATACCACTCAATCACCTTGTTGGCCTCCACACCGCCACGCTGATGCCACATCATCAGCGGACTGCTGATATCATGTGTCGTGGTGTCTGGTGCATAACGGAGTACCGTGCCATATTCGGGGAACGACTGCATGCCATATTCGCTGAAGAAGTGGGCCCGCTCCTGGTTATAACTGCTCACAGGCATACGGCGGTGGCCCACACCGTAGAAATGGCGGTCGCCATTGATGCCATCACTACCACGTCCTCTGACAGAGAAGGGTGAGCCAATGGTGTAGATGTCGTCAGGAATCTGTTGGTTAGTTATCTCCTGTAGGACATCGTAATAGAGATGCTCCTGTTGTTCGCCTACCAATCGGGCTCCCTCGGGATTGCTCTTCTCCATCCTGGCCTTCCATCCCCAGTTGTACCATGCATCCGTACACTCATTCCCGCCGCACCATATCACAATACTGGGGTGGTTACGCAGACGGCGCACATTGTCGATGGCTTCTTGACGCACGCTTTCCAGCCATTCTCCCTCAGCAGGATAGGTGCTGCAGGCAAACATGAAGTCCTGCCACACCATCAGCCCCATCTCGTCACAGAGGTCATAGAACAGGTCATCCTCATAGATGCCTCCGCCCCACACGCGAATCATGTTCATGTTGGCCAATACGGCATCCTGCAGAGTCCGGCGATGGCGCTCAGGAGTAACGTTGGTCAGGAAATTATCTTGTGGAATATAATTGGTGCCCTTGGCAAAAACGGGCACACCGTTGAGCACGATATAGAACTGACGGTTGCTGTCAGCATCAGGATCGGTCACCAATCTTACAGAGCGCAAGCCAATGCGCTTATCCTGCTGAGAAAGCAATGCGCCGCCAGCAGAGACCTTTGTAGAGAACGTATATAACTCTGGCTTCCCTAAGCCGTTGCACCACCAGAGCCTTGGGCTTTTGATGGAGAATTCCACAAGAATCGTATTGATGCCTTTGTGCAGCGAGCACATCCTAGTAGCCACCGTGCGCCCATTGTTCTTATCGGTGATGGTAATCAAAGCGTTCCCAATATCCTCATCGGCTTCCACTTCCACGACATCAGTGAGCAGCGCCTTCTTGGCAGTCACTTCTCGCTGTCGCAGATGAATGTCGGTAATCCTCGCCTTACTCCATGATTCCAGCCAGACGTTACGCCAGATGCCGGAGGTGACCAGTCGCGGCCCCCAGTCCCAACCATAGTGATAGCCGGCCTTACGGGCAAACACACTGAGCTTTCGATCCAGCAGCCCGCCATTCTCTGACTGGTCGTTGGCTGCCTGATACAGGTGAGGATGCTTTGCCCATTTAGGCAGATCCACCTTGACGGGAGAATGGAAATAGACACGCAGTACATTATCGCCCGCCTTGACCTGCGGTTTGACGCTGATACGCCAGCGGCGGAACATATTGTCTGCCTCCAATATCTTTGAGCCGTTCAAGAATACATCAGCATAAGTGTCCAGCCCGTCAAAGCACAGGTCGATATGATCATCGTCAAGAATAGCATTATCAGCACGGAATGTCGTCTCATAAACCCAATCCTCCTTATCGACCCACTGCACCTTCCGTTCGTTTAACCCGATATAAGGGTCGTCGATAAGTCCCTGACGCAGCAAGTCGGTATGCACCACACCGGGCACCTGAGCAGGATAGCGGTTAGGGAAACGCGCCTCGCCAAATGTCCACCCCTCATGCAGATACTGTCGGCTCTGAGCTGACAACTGTAGTGTAGATGCTAACAATAGCATGATGACTATAACTCTTATTTTCTTCATGAGTTCTTATTGGGGTGAATGAATCAATACTTCCTGCAACACGACGCCCGGATCGAGGAGATAGATACGCAGCCGCTGACGGCCTGTCACTGTGACGGGAATGCTGCGCGAGGCATAGCCGCGAAGCACATTCCAGCGCCACTCGGCAGTGAAGTCGCCCTCGTGGATGGAGAAGATGGCGGGAGCCGAATCGCCTAACTGAACGGCATAGCGGATGTCCCTGCTGTCATACACATGCAGCGTAGGCAGCGTGCGGATCTCTATGGTGGCATCGCCAGCCTGCAAGTCGAGCTCATATTCTGTGTAAGGAGCAGCCTTTATGTTCTCCTGCTGATACGACGGCGTGTCGAAGGGCAGAACGAGTACACCGTCCGTATAGCCCAAGCCTTCAATGCGCTGAACACCACCTTGCATATTCTGATAATGTGAAGCTGGAATGCGCTGACGAGGCTCCTTGACGAACGGTGGATAGAGTCCGAGGAAAATCTGGTCGATGCGGGCATCGGTCTTCAGATCGGTGATGCGGAGATGATTCTCGCCCTTCTTGAGGTGTATCGTTCCTACACGGCTCCACATCGGTCCGACGTAGGGCGCATGCCATACATTGTTAATAGGTGTAGCTGAGGCCACAAAGCTGTCATTCTCAGTCTTTACCTGGCAGAACTCGTTGTCCTTGGCTTCCTTGGAGAAATTGCGGATAGGTGTCAATGCCTCTATCCAGATGGGCATCTCGACATCGGCATCACTCTTTACCATTGTACCCTCACTTGACAAAGCTTCGCTGACAGAGAGGAAACGCGCCTGAGGACTGTTTTTTGACTTCGCTATCAGTTCGGGTGTAGCCACAGGCTGCTCTATCTTCTCAGAGCGAAACCAATGATAAGGCTACCAGTTAAAGAATTGCTGCCATTTACCATCAAGGATATCCTCATTGTAGCGGCGTGTCCACTCATTGAGACTGTCAAACATCTGCCTGACCCGGTTGGCATCTTTCATCGCTCCAATGCTATCGCCAGCCGTTGCCCTTACCATACTGCGACGTGCCAAGAGCTGGTACTCGTTGATCATCGCTGCCCCACAGACGGGATAACTGATGAGTTCGAAGTAGGCATCTTTTAGTGATTCCGGGATGCGGGAGCCCAGTTCTGTAGCATGTGCCTTCAGGGTGCGCCACTCAGCGATGCGCTGTTCAATCTGCTCAGCACTGTAATTGATGAACCACACGTGTGCATCTTTGCCAGCTGTCTGCAAGCGATAGTAGCCTGCCTGAATGTCAGCAATCTCCTGCGCCACCATTCCCGAGCTGTGCTCGCCTACCCGTAGCCTTTCGTTGCCAAAGGTCTTCGCGGCCCAATACTTGATATAGTTGTGAGCCTCGGAGGGTTTCCAGCGATGGATGTCCCAAGCTAGATCCATCACAAACGAGATCTCCTTCTCGGCTGGTTTGATGTCACCCACGTTGAACACCCAAATCTTGCGAGCACCATAGGTATAGGCCTTGGTCAGTTCCGAACTCAGGAAAGCTGTAGACAACGGACTGAGCCAAATCCAACTGGCGGGGTCGCCATGATAGGAGAGGTGATAGTAGATGCCTGCGCCGCCCTTGCGCTTCATCTCTTCCGGATTACAGAGGTTACGGCAGTAGCCGTGTTTGTCGTCACTCCAGAGCAGTGTCACATCCTCTGGCACTTTCAGTCCATTATGGTAGGCCTCAAGCACCTCTTCATATGTGCAGAGCACCTGCTGAATCTCCTCGATGGGCTTCTTGATGTTGCGACGCAGCATATCCCGCTGATCGTCGATAGCCTGTTGCATCAGCGCCACGCGCTCGGCTGTTGTGTTAGCGCCCTCCATCGGATAGTCGTGGATGCCGCGCAGACCGAGTGTATAGGTGTTCTCATAGCGTCCGTTGGTCTTTACGCGGGTCTCCCAGTAGTTCTGCATCGTCTGGCGATTGGTGATATAGTTGAAATCACCCAGGCCTTCCTCGCCCCGTTCCTTTGCCCTTTGATTTACAGCCTTCCATTCACCTTCGTTATTTCGCAGCATCTGCTCGCAGTGTGACGATCCCATCACGATGGCATAGTCATCAGCGAGTCGGGCATTCTCTGGATTATCATTGAAAGCCTGCGTTCCTGGATGCATGGCGGGCCAGAGATAGTTGGCCTTCAGGCGCAACAGCAGTTCAAAGACCCGCTTGTAGGTCTCGGGACCCACCTTGCCGTGTTTCTGCTCTGCCCATCGTGCCCAGCCACCGAAACGCTCGTCATTGATGAAGATGCCTCGATATTGCACTGAAGGCTCCCCCTGAACGAATGTGCCAGGCTCTACATATATTGCTTTTTTGTGTTGAGGCGTCACGTCAGCCCACCAGTACCAGGGTGACACCCCGATAGCCTCGCTCAATGTCGTCAGGCCGAAAGCCGTTCCTCGCCGGTCGCTGCCTGCAATGACAAGAAGTTGCCCTTGTCCTGGACGACTGAGGGTGGCGACGATATACGATTCCCATTTGCCTTTGATGGCTGCCACATCGATAGCCTTCTGTCTGACCAACTCATCAATGATGCGGCTGTGGCCTACAGTGCCGGCAACAACTGTTGCTCCATGAGGTAGCTTCTTGAGAGACGTCGCCGATGCTAAAGTGGAACGGGCTGTCGTAACCCGTTCCACATCGTCTGCCAGCATCTGGGCGGCAATGGTCACCACTTTATAATCACCCGCATCGGTGCAAATCGTGGCCTCACCTAACGGGAACCAATCGGTCTGGGCCTTTTCTGAAACTTTTGGAAAGTCTGCCACGCTATTACCATGTATCGGCAGCATCACGAACAGACTGCAAAATAAACAGATTGCTTTCGAAATCATCGCTTGTCAGAATGTTACAGTTTCATCTGGCCCACCACTCGAGGACCATGCGTATTATGCTTTATTAAATTTCTCTTTCCCCTGTTTGCAGCGTGGACAACGCCAGTCGTCTGGCAGGTCTTCGAAAGCCACACCGTCGTGTTCGGCTGGATCATATAGATAGCCACAGATGGAGCAAACATACTTGCCGGAGTCTTCCTTCTGGGAGAAATCTATCTCTGCCAATACCGTCGGCACGGGATTGTCGAGATCCATCACACGCTTGGCCTCTAGGTTCTCATAGCCCTGTGGCGTATGGGTGCCGCAATAAACGGTAGGTTGATGGCGAATGAACTCACGTACACGGTCCATCGTCTCGCGGGCTGCTGCCAGATTATCGAAGACCACTGAGAGCTTGTTCTCATACAGGGCCTCGTCAACGTAGGTGATGTCTCCTTGGAACATATAGAATAATCCCTCGTTCTCTGCGATGATAAGACTGTTACCGTTAGTATGTCCCTTAGCCTTGATATAATAAACACCGTCGGCAATCTTCTGACTTTCCGGGAAGTTGTAATAGGCACCGTCAGTAAACTCTACTGGCACTATGTTTGGAATATCCTTGAGTTCGTCTGCTCCAATTTCTTCTGCATTAACAAAAATCTGGGCATTGGGGAAGGAACGCAGTTCTCCTGAGTGGTCACCATGCTTGTGGGTCAGCAGTATCTTTGTCACCTGCTCTGGCCGGTATCCCAATGCTGCCAAAGCATCCATATATTCGCAGATACTCTTACCGATATAGATGGGCGCCGTCTCCTCCGGTGCACCATCAGGGAAGCCTGCAGGCAGGCCGGTATCAACCAGTATCACCTCATTGCCTGTATCAATGAGATAGTTCTGTAAACTGCCGCGATAGCGGATGTTCTTGTCAAACTTCCCGGCTCCTTCTTCGCCACCAAATGCGAATGGCTGAGAATAGAATCCGTCTTTTCTGAATTTTACTGCTTTTATTTCCATAGTCTTTACTTATTTTATAAAATGATTGTAGGCTCTAAGCGTTTGCTGCCTAACCTTTTGGCAAAGTCACGGTTGACAGCATTGATTATTCCGCTGGTGACTGTGATGGCCTTTCGCGGACAACGATTAACACAGCGATAGCAAGCTACGCAACGTGAGAGATCAAATTGGCGGGAATCGAGGTCAATGGCTTCGGTAGGACAATTCTTTTCACAAGTGTGGCATTGTATACAACGATCGGCATCTATTTCCTTTTTCTTCATAAAAGGCGGTAATTCATAGTCGCTGCCAAGCATGAACAGACGGGAAAAGACCACGGTATTATAAAGAAGGGATGACGACCATCCTGTGCTGATAGGACTGTGAAGAGTAAAGTCACTACGTTCTGCCTTTGCAGCAATGTCACGCCCGAATTGTGATGCAATAGCAGCATCTTGTTGGTCGGGACGCCCCGTAGCCATCTCACTATTGCCAGAATGCTGTCCGATAAATGCGCCAAGACCTATGACTCTGAACCCTTGGCGCGTTGCACGTTTCTGCAGCTGACGAAGCGTAACACCATAATAGCCGCCACCAAACAGAGCCACACCAACAAACAATGCTCCATTGCCTTGCAAAGAAGCAAAAATCTCCTTGTTTGGCGCAAATAGCAAAGCGCCTGTGCTGGTGCCATATAGTACGACATCGTCTGAGCAGAACTCATGTTTCCGCCTGCGCTCTTCTGGTTTTGACATATCTATGTGTTCTACTGCCGTACAGCCCATACCTTGAGCAATAAGGTTAAGCGTCTTGAGTGTCGTACCACACGGACTGAAATAAACGAGTATGACTTTCTGCTGATGTGACACCTTTTCTTTTTATAGTTTGTCTGAGTTTGTTTTAAAATGTAACAGATTCCACCAGTTCCATCATCTTGAAGAAGTCGGCCTTGGCATCTTTCAGATAGTACATCACGCCATTCTCACCATTTTCGCCAAGAGCGGGTTTCAGCACGGGCATCTTATCTACCAATGCCTTGCCCACTTCTGGGCGGTTGTCCTCTATGAGTTTGCACTCAATACGGAGTGTCTGACCCTTGAAGGCGCAAATCTCTGCCTTTTGGTTCTGGGCAATCTGACGGGTTGCGTTGGTCTTACCAAAGGCCATGATATAGATCTTGTCCTCAAAATAAAGCATGGCTCCATAAGGACGTACACGGGGCTGATCGCCTTCTACTGTTGCGAGATAAAACGTTCCTGCTTTCTCCAGGAAGTCGAATACTTTCTTTGTTGATTCCATTGTTTAATTGTTTTAAATTAGTAAAAAGGGAGGTTGGGCTTGGTATCTGTGTCATTGCACAGTCACACCGACCTGACCTCCCAAAGAAGCAAAAATTAATATGCGTCGTAGTGCAAATGCACCTATCAATGCCGTGAAATAATCAAGCGGGCTGCCACTTGCAGCGGACGGGCGACACGATGGCACCTTCCTTCTTCAACTCAGCAAAAGCCTTGTCCACTTCCTTGCGGTCGGCACCCAGTGCCTTCGTCACATCACCAGCCGAGACGGGCTTGTCTGCCTCACGCATAGCCTGTAATACCTTTTCTTTCATATAAATAACTAGTAGTTTGTTTGTTAATTACATCATTGCCGTGAGGAAATTCTCGTAGCCCAGCTTCTCGATGTAGTTCAGGTACTGTGCTTCCCATGCCATGTGGTCCTTCTCGCCGTCAATCCACTTCTGGATGAGCTTCTGCGTAGGATAATCGTCGGCGAAAGCTGCTGCCAAATCGCTCAGTTGCTTAATGGCGGTGGGTTCGTAGTCTGTCTCAATCTGCTGCTTGGGGTCATCGTAGAATGGGAACTCGATGGTCTTCATAGCCTCCTGCAAATCAGCGGGCTTGCATCCCAACTCCACCAGGCGGTTCAGTACTTCCTCAGCCTCGTCCCATTCCTCTTCGGCCTCTTCCTTCCATTTATCGGCCAACTTATTCCAACCCTGCAGACGGCAATAGGCCGAGAATGCGAAATGTTGTTTACTGTTGCCAAACCATACAGCGCCTAATTGGGCAAACTGTTTCAATGCTTCTTCTTTTGTCATAATTTTGATTTGTTATGTGAATATTAATGTTGTCAAGGTGCAAAGTTACACATATTTACTCATTCTATTGTAAACCTAAACGGAATAAAAATTGATTGAAACGGAAATAACTCGAATTTTCTTCGTATATTTGCACCCTGAAACCATTATTTATTACAATATGTTCAGATTAGAAGCCACCTGGATGTGGCAATACGGCCACGACACCATCCCTGACTGGGACGGAAACCTGCTGATTGTCGATACCGATGCGCACAACTCTCTGGTAGAAACCAATGCGCTGCCGGGAACCGTTGCTGCTTACGGCTACACCATCGTGCTGCATGGATGGATCACGATGCTATACAATGGCCGTGAGGTTCACTACACCAAGAATGACCTTATCATATATACCCCAGGGATGGTGGTAAGCGTCATCGATATCTCCGATGACTATCGCGGCATCTGCCTTGTGACCGACAAGGACTTTGCTTTCGAGTCGCCGACGATGCGCGATGCCATCCGTGCCGCCTACCTCCCTGCGGTGGAACTGAGAGAGCCGCGCTTAACCCTTGCGGAAGAAGATAACCACCACCTCATGGAACTGATGGGCATCATCCGCCGCTATCTCCTCTCGGCCGATCATCCCTTCCGCAGCGAGTGCCTTCGCACCACATACGGTCTCTTTCTGCTTGAACTGAACGCCATTCAGGAACGTACCATCCGCGACCGCCGGTTTCCTAAGCGCATCGAGGAACTATTCTTCGATTTCCTTCGCCTTGTGCCCATCCACTTCGCCGACCGCCACGATGTCGCCTTCTATGCTTCACAACTCTGCATCACGCCGCGCTATCTCTCACAGATTGTCCGAGAGGTCTCAGGCCGCACCGTCGTCGACTATATCAACCAGATGCTTCTGATGGAGGCCTCCTACCTGTTGCAGCAGACCTCACTCCCCATTGTCCAGATTGCCGACCGCCTGCACTTTTCAGAGACAGCCTCATTCACCCGTTTCTTTACAAGGATGAAGGGCATGACCCCGCGGGAGTTCAGAAGAGGGAAATAACCAATTATCCCAAATCGGTCGTTAGCCCCAATTCTCTTTAGCAATATCAAAATTCTCAGTTGTCCTCCACAGTCCCAAGAACGCTTGTCGTTGGTTCATGTTTCGCACAAGACGTAAAACATTTTTATCGCCTTTCTTTT
>JAFVGZ010000032.1 GCA_017478025.1 Prevotella sp. | reverse complement strand
TATATTCCCCGAGTATTTCATCATTCGCGTGAACGAGTTCAATCAGGTTGCCAAGACTCCATTGGAGGAATGGATGTCATACCTGAAAGACGGCTACATCAACGAGAACACCACTACTCCCGGCCTACGTGAAGCCCGCGAGAAGTTGCAATACCTGAAGATGTCTGATGCAGAGCGTCACGCTTACGACCGTCACATCGACAATATCATGGTGCAAAACGATGTGCTTGACACAGCAAAAGATGAAGGCAGAGCGGAAGGACGTGCGGAAGGACGTGCGGAAGGACGTGCGGAAGGCAGAGCGGAAGGACGTGCGGAAGGCTTGGCTGAAGGCCAGCAGAAGGAAAAGACTGAGACTGTTCTTCGCCTAAAAGCCATGGGGCTGAGCATTGAGCAGATTGCCCAGGGAACAGGCTTAACCGTTGATGAAGTGACAACGATATTATCATAACTGAACCGGTAATCTCATAAAACCGTAATGTCTATGGTATAAGATAATAGACAAACAGACATATAGAAATTGATGCGTCCGCTTGAATTTTGCTTATCGAAATTCGCTAAAGTTTAAGAAATACACAAGAGTAAAAGCACGGATACTTACGCCAGACGGCGTGGGCTTATATTTGTTAAGTGTGTTGGGTGTTTAGCGATACCTCGGAAACGTAAAAGAACAAAAATGTCCACGATTTCTTTTTCTGTGTATTCCCAAACCGCACATCGGCGGCAAGATGGTGATGGTGAGGTAAGGTCATCCATATACGAAAAAAACACGCGGCATAGGCCTGTTTCAAGCAGACTTGTGCCGCGTTTTTTTGATTAAACCATAGCGGGTGGGGAGTTACCAAGCTGTGGTAATTGAGTTACCAAGCCTTGGTAATTGGGTTACCAAGCCTTGGTAATCGGTTTACCAGCCCTTGGTAATCGGTTTACCAGGCCCTTGGTAATCGGTTTACCAGGCCGTTGGTAATCGGTTTACCAAAGGTTGGCGGGAAGTTGGTAAAAGCACTATTCGTCAAAGCGATACATGTCCTTGTATTCATCAAACACTACTTCTTCCGTGTATCCGTAGCGTGCGAACAGTTGCTTAATCCACTCCTGCTGTTCCGGCAACAGCGGTGTCTCTCCGTTTCTGTAGCGATAGAATGTGCCGCCACCGCCTAAGTAGCGAGAGATTTCAGCCCGCATGCGGGCATGATGTTTTTCCTTTACCTCTGCAAAGATGTTACGAAAGCCCAATGCCACACGCTCCACCTTCATAGGATGGAAATGCGGACAGTCACTCAGCTTTAGCACATTGGGGAGGACGCAGACACTTCTTGTTACGCCATCGGGCACCTTGCAGCACATCTGGTAGCGCAGGCAGTCAGCCTTCTTGGTACATTCATTGAGACAGCATAGTGCCCATCCGAATGGGACATCATTAAAATTCATTGATTCTTCCATTGATTTCATGTTATTAAATCATTAAATTGGGTAATACTTTATTCTCACATTCCATATTAGCAATTACCATCCAAACAGATCAACGTGAGTTCCCGTCTCAAGGAAAAGCAGGGTCAACTGGTTGTCATTTTGTTCCCACGTCATCAGCCAGTCAGGCTGAATGTGGCATTCCCATTGCCCTTTGTGGTCGCCTTTCAACGGGTGTGGACGGTATTGAGCAGGAAGCGTGCCCGTATTTGAAAGGATGTTGATTGCAGTTTTTATAGCCTCAATATCCAGTCCCCGCTTGGCACACCTTCTCAGGTCTTTTTTAAACTGATGAGTATAATCTATGCTGTACATCATCCAAGTATTTGATTGAACATATCATCGACGCTTTTCGCATGATAAACACGTCCATTCTTTACATCATCCATAGCGGCCTTATAGCCCGCCGTCTTGGTGATGTCTGTCTCTTTGGGCTTCTGCACTTTCACTGAGGCCACGCCCATCAGCATCTTGCAGGCCTGCTTAACTTTTGAGACGAGGGTCTCATCGGGTACTTGTAATACTATTGTTGCCATTCTGTTATGTAGTTTTCGAAAGCTCTGCTTTCTTTGGAGATGAAGGGATATAGAAGGAGACAGAGGACATTAGCGGGTGCATCTCACTCCTGCTGGGGTGTAAGCCTCGTTTCCTTTTATTATCATGAGGCGTCCGTTGACAAGGGTCTTGTAGGTCTTGTCGGCAGAAGGAGCGGTGTCGGCAGCCGCATCATTGATGCCTACTGTACCACCCATGAACTTGAACGACACGGAATAGTCGCTTCTATTGCGGGTAATCTCGGTTATGGGCTTGTCGACGGTGCCCGTGTAGGCTTTATAGTTATTGAATGATGTCACTTTGCCGGTACCGGGATACGGGTCTCCTGCCAACTGTTTGTAGTAATCACTTTGCGTAAGGTAGTCGCCATAGCTCTCCGTGATATTACTCTTAATGCGATATGACGATGGCAGATAACCATCAGCGGGGATAATTGTTATGCCTGGCTTTCCTATAACATTGTTGGGGTAGTTGATTCCCTCGAATGTACTCTCCTTATAATTGATGTGAGTGATGAGCATTCCGCTGCCCTTAAGATACCGATACCACCCGCTCTCGATACCTGACGGCAGTGCCTCCAGCACATAGAATTCATTGCCTGAGGCATCGTTGTCATTGATAATCTTCAGTCCCTCACCACCAGACATCAGGGGTACGAGAGTGACGTCAGAAGGCTCAGAGAGCACTTTCATGTTACCGTTCCACCCCATGTACTCACGTTCCCAGGCCGAATAGGGTATGGGGTAGAGTCCTGCCTGCGTATTTTCGCCATTGTCCATCACGTCCCAATCCTCCATTGACTGATTGTCAAGCTGACTATATGCGGTCTTGGATACAGAGATAGGATAGAAATCAGGCATGCCGAGCATGTGTGAGAACTCATGTACAAATACTCCGATACCGGTCAGTGCATATTTATCATTAGCCGAATAGAAATATTTATTACCCAGTATCTCACCACAGGCAAGCCAACGCGTCAGCGAGAGACCGCCGTAAGTGCCGAGATTATCATTGCCGCTTTGGGGCCACAGGTCATCATCATTCAGTGTCTGGTTACTGTTCCATCCTGCATAAAATACGCAGACACCATCAATGACGGCATTCTTGTCTGAATCATAGAGCGAGAAGTCAATGTCGCCCGTCGCCTGAGCCAGAGCATCCCTGACTACCTGTTTTATCCTCTCCTGAGAAGAAGGGCCGCCACCGTAGTACTTACTGGTGTGATTCAGCTTGTATGGACCATATACATCAAACTTTGGCGAGAACTTGCCACGGCTGCAGTCTTTGAAGTATTGTGCCGCAGAACCATATCCGCGGAAACGGTCTGACGTCTGATACTCAGAGCTGTTGAGGAGTTTATCCACATCATTTCGAGTAAAGCGGAACACGCTATCCGTGAACTCTACCATAATAACTGGTATGCGTACGTCTCCCTCGTGGGGTGTAGCGCCGCCGTAATCAAGGCGCGGCGAACTGCCGAGCACGCCCTTGGATGCCCCGTTGCGGAGCGTCTCCATGCTGCGGTGGTTCAACTCTGTCAGTACTGCCTGGAGGCTATCCCTCTGTGCATCAGAGGCAACATAATATATGCCGTCTTTATTGCGCAGCACCAATTCACCGCCCTCTGCTACAAAGAAACTGATATGTTCATCACCCCAAAGGCTCAACGTAACAGAACGACCGTCGGCAAGAGTTGCCGAAATAGATGGTCCACAGGCCTTAGCTGCATACGATGCAATGCTGACCGAAAAGAAGAAAAACAATGTATAGAGATATCTCATGATACGATGGATTATAATGATAACACACTTTTAGCGATTGCAAAGGTACTACTTTTGCCGGTTTAACAAACAGTCATGTCTCTGAAATCACCTTTCTTGAACCTTAATTATCATTTTTTCTTGCATATCTCAAAACTTAATTGTAATTTTGTGGCAAAATTTGTAGTATAGAAAATTGAAACGCAAAAGAAAAGGAAATGGCAGAGGGCTGCAGGTGGTGACGTTGTGTATCAGTACGTCACTTGTGCTCATTCTGCTAGGTTTGGTAGTGCTGATAGGTCTGTCAGCACAGAATTTGTCGAACTATGTTAAGGAAAACCTCACGATAACAGTGATGTTTGATGACATCACCACCGACCGCGAGGCAGCCGTAGTGTGCAGAAAGCTTCAGACGAAGCCTTATGTCGTACACCTGGAGTACATCTCTCGCGAGCAGGCACTGAAGGAGCAGACGAAGGCTCTGGGGGCCGACCCGTCAGAGTTCTTAGGTGTCAATCCCTTTGTGCCGTCGGCAGAGATACACCTCTGCGCCAGTTGTGCCAATAGCGACTCGCTGAAGTGGATAGGAAAGCAGATCAGCTCCTACGAGCACGTGGCCGAGGTGAGCTATCAGAAGGACCTAATGGAGAGCGTCAACCGCAACCTAAGGAAGGTGGCGCTGGTGATGGTGGTGCTGGCGGTGTTGCTCATGGTGGTATCATTCTCGCTCATCAACAACACGGTGCGTCTCGGCATCTTCTCACGCAGGTTCTCCATCAACACGATGAAACTTGTCGGTGCCTCATGGAGTTTCATACGCCGGCCGTTCATAGGGATGGCAGTAGCAGAGGGACTGTTGGCTGGAATCATTGCTGATGCGGTGCTGGCAGGATGTGTCTATGCGCTCTTCACATACGAGAGCGAGACACAGGCTGTCGTGACATGGGAGGTGCTGGCTATCACAGGAGGAGCAGTGCTGCTCTTCGGACTGCTGATTTCCACAGCATGTGTTTACTTCTCCGTAAACCACTACCTCAACATGCCGACAAGAAGACTTTATAAGATTTAATTAAAAATGCATAATGCAAAATGCATAATTAAGATTAAAAGGACAAACGATGAATAATTTCGCATTTAAGAAGATTAACTTTATCCTGATAGGCCTGAGCATGGTGCTCGTCATCATCGGCTTTGTCATGATGACAGGTGCATCAAGTACTGAGAAAAGTTTCGCGCCAGAGATATTCTCTGCCTCACGCATCAGCGTGGCACCGATGATATGCCTCGTGGGCTTTGTGTCTATTATCGCCGCCATCATGTACCGTCCAAAGGAGGATAAGAAATAATACGGAATGGATTGGATAGAAACGATAATCATTGCGATCGTTGAGGGGCTGACAGAGTTTCTTCCCGTATCCTCTACGGGACACATGATTATAGCCCAAAACCTGTTGGGACTCACTCCCGACGCACTCAGCGAGTCAGACAAGGCCTTTGTCCATGCATTCACATTTATCATTCAGTTTGGAGCCATTCTGTCAGTTGTATGCCTGTATTGGAAGCGCTTCTTCCAGTTTGATAACAGTCCCGCTCCCGCCGGCAGCAACGCCTTCCAGAAACTGAAGCACCGTTTCTATTTCTACTGGCTACTGATAATAGGCGTCATTCCGGCTGTTGTGATAGGACTGTTGGCAAAGAAATCCGGACTGCTCGACTGGCTGCTTGACAGCGTCGAAGTGGTTGCCATCATGCTGGTCGTAGGCGGTGTCTTCATGCTTTACTGCGACAAACTGTTCAACAAAGGCTCAGAACTGACCAAACTCAATGAGAAGAAAGCATTCAACATAGGTCTGTACCAATGCATATCCGTAATACCGGGTGTGTCGCGCTCTATGGCTACCATCGTCGGAGGCATGACACAGGGGCTGACACGCAGGCGCGCCGCTGAGTTCTCTTTCTTTCTGGCAGTGCCCACTATGGCAGGCGCCACGCTGCTTGACCTGCTCGACCTGCTGAAAGATGACACTTCATGGGCCACTCCGCACAACATCACCATGCTGCTGTTGGGGTGCGTCGTGGCATTTGTCGTGGCCCTGCTGGCAATGAAATGGTTTGTGGATTTCCTGTCAAAATACGGCTTCAAGGCCTTTGGTATATACCGCATCATCGTAGGAGGCATCATTATCGTCATGCTGATCACTGGGCATTCACTGGTAATGGTTGATTAAATGAACGTTTTCGATAAGCCAAAAGAGCAGAGTGATGCTTGCATTGACTCTGCCTTGGTGAGAAAAGGTGCATAAATATGAATTTCAAGGAAGGCGAAATAATAGGCATCAACAAGCCCTATGGCATGACAAGCTTTGGGGCTTTGGCCTTTGTACGCAAGCGTATCTCGCGGCGTGAGGGCGTGAAGCGAGTCAAGACAGGACACGCGGGAACGCTGGACCCGCTTGCCACGGGGGTGCTGATACTCTGCACGGGCAAGTGCACGAAGCAGATACAGGAACTGCAGCAGCACACGAAGGAATATACGGCCACGCTACAGTTCGGCGCCACAACGGCAAGTTACGATATGGAACACGAGGTGAACCAGACCTATCCCGCCGACCATATCACGGAGCAGAGCGTGCGCGATGTGCTGAAGCAGTTTCAGGGAGACATCATGCAGGTGCCACCAACCTACAGTGCAGTGCATGTGGATGGCAAACGAGCATACGAACTGAGGCGCCAAGACCAGTCTGTAACCCTGCAACCAAAGCCCGTTCGCATCGATGAAATGGAGCTTTTGTGGTATGATGACGAGAAGAAACAGGCCCAGATACGCGTCGTCTGCGGCAAAGGAACGTACATACGTTCTCTGGCACGCGACATAGGGCGTGCACTTGGCAGCGGTGCATACCTCACACAGCTGTGCCGCACACGTGCAGGCAATGTGAGGATTGAGGACTGCGTGACACTGGACAACTTCCAGGAATGGCTTGACAAACAATAAACCGAAAATAAACATAACCATAATGAAATTATCACAGTTTAACTATCCACTCAGTAACTCACAAGTAGCGCTCTACCCACACGGCGAGGAGCACACGGTGACCAACGAGAAAGGAGAAGAAACTATCTTCACAGTTAAGCGTCCGGACCAGTGCCGCATGTTGGTGCTGCATAAGAAGTCAGGAAAGATTAGCTTATACAAGACCGACTCTCGCGGACGTACGCTGAAGGATGCCGACGGCAATAAGCAGCCACTGACACTGCTGGACATCTTTGACTACTTCAAGGAGGATGACGCTTTCATCTTCAACAACACTAAGGTATTCCCCGCTCGCATGTATGCTACAAAGGAGAAGACCGATGCTCGTATTGAGGTATTCCTGCTTCGCGAGCTGAATCAGGAGATGCGACTGTGGGATGTGCTGGTAGAACCGGCACGAAAGATACGCATAGGCAACAAACTGTTCTTCAACGAGGAGGGTACGCTGGTGGCTGAAGTGGTGGATAATACCACATCGCGAGGTCGCACACTGCGTTTCCTTTACGACTGTCCGCACGAGGAGTTCAAGCGAGAACTCTTCAGTTTGGGTCAGGCGCCGCTGCCCCGATACATCATAGACCATCGCGGAAAGGACGGAAAGAACGACCGTCCCGTGACAGAAGATGACTTTGAGGACTTCCAGACAGTCTTCGCCGAAGTGGAGGGCGCAGTGACAGCACCATCCACAGGACTGCACTTCACACGCCAGATGATGAAGCGACTTGAGATAGCAGGCATAAAGAGCGGATTCGCCACCGTGCACTGCAGCCTCGGAAACTTCAACCCAATAGAGGTGGAAGACCTGTCAAAGCACAAGATGGACTCTGAGCAGATGACTATAAGCAAGGAGCTCTGTGATATCTTTAACAACACCAAGCGCGAAGGACACCATGTGTGTGCCGTCGGAGCCTCAGTGATGAAAGGTCTGGAAACCTGCGTGGGCACAGACGGATATATAAAGGAATATGAGGGATGGACAAACAAATTCATATTCCCCCCATACGATTTCAACTCAGCCGACAGCCTGCTCGTGAACCTATACCACCCTCAATCCACCATGCTGATGCTGACATGCACCTTCGGAGGATATGAGAAGGTGATGGAAGCTTATAAGCAAGCGCTGAAGGCGGGCTTCAAAGTGGGATGCTTCGGCGACGTGATGCTCATACTGAATGACTAACCACACGCCACACACCGTCTATCTGGGCCTGGGCTCCAACCTGGGTAACACAGAGGAAAACATCCGTATTGCATGCCAACTGGTGGCAGAGCGTATCGGAACCGTAAGACAACAGTCAGACATATATCGCACAGAGCCATGGGGATTTCAGTCTGACAATACCTTCGCCAATGCTGTGATATGCGTAGAAACAGCGATGAAACCGCATGATTTGCTCACAGCCACGCAACAGATAGAACGCAATATGGGGCGAACGGAGAAGACATCGCACCGTAACGGCAAAGCATATTATCAAGACCGCATCATAGACATCGATATACTGTTATATGATGACATGACCATTGATGAACCCAACCTGAAGATACCACACCCACTGATGCGGCAAAGAGACTTCGTAATGACACCCCTGAGACAGTTGACTGACAAATACTGACACGAACAGACTAACGACCAAACATAATAAGAGGATGAGAAAACTACTTACCATACTTGCCTCCCTGACTGCTGTCACAGCTTTGGCAGCAGAGACGACACTTACCGTTAACGTAACTAACACCGCCAAAACAGCACGGCGCGCAGTGCCGGTAGTAGTGAGCGTAGATGGCACCGTAGCGAGCGCCTTGGTGACCCTGAACGGAAAGGAGGTGCCCTGCCAGCTGGATGACATGGATGATGACGGTCTGTTTGACGAACTGTCATTTGTCACTGACATGCAAAAGAAAGAGAAGCAGACGTTCACTGTAACACTTTCCACCGAGGGTGAGCCACGCAAGTATGAGCCCGTTACGTACGGTTATGTAGGATTGCGCGACCGCGACAAAAGCGCAAAGGTGCAGAAGCACCAGCAAGTATGCTCCGTCACATGGCCGGCAGAGACAAATCCATATAATTACATCTATCCTCATGGTGCTGTAATGGAGAACGATATGGTGGGATTCCGCGTTTATGCTGACCACCGCCAGTCCATAGACTATTACGGACACCGCCTTCTGAAGGCCGATATTGCCGAGACCGGGTTCTACACCACACAGGAGCAGCGCGACAAAGGATATGGCGAGGACGTGCTTTACACGGGCTCCACATACGGTTGCGGAACTCTGCACGGATGGGACGGCACAAAGAATGTGATGTTCCAGAACTCACGCAACCACACCCAGACAGTGGTGTGCCAGGGACCCGTGCGCACCGTACTTGACATAACAAACAAGGGGTGGCGCCCGTATGAGGGATGCAAACCCGTTGATATCAGGACAAGATATATACTGTACATGGGACATCGCGATGTGGAGACACAGGTACAGTTCTCCCGCCCCGTTGCCGATGTGCCGCTGTCAACGGGAATAGTGGATATCGTAGAGGGCTCGCAGGAATATACGGACAAAGCTGGTCTGCGCGGATGCTGGGGCAGAGCATGTGCCGGCAACAATCCGAAGGTCTATGATACCATTACGGTGGGACTGGGAATATACATCCCGAAAGAGTATTACAAAGGTGATTCACACTTCACCAACGGCAAGGAGCACCTGCCTGATCAGGCTTATGTGGAGCTGGTAGGCACAACGACAGACTTCATGCGCTACTGGTTTACCTCCACATGCCACATCGAGACCTTCGGCTTCAAGGGCCAAGACGAATGGTTTGAATACCTGAAGGAGTGGAAAAAGGAACTACAGTCGCCCGCAAACATTGTGGTAATAAAGACTGAGGTAATTAAGTATAGGGAATAAACAGTTTACCCCAAAAACAGAACAAAACAAGTAAACAAAACAAACGGTTTACCCCAAAAAGCATATCAAAACAAACGGTTTACCCCAAAAAACATAGTAAAACAAACGAACTAAACAAACAATAATGGAAGCAGTATTCTCTTACATCATCGGCCTTGGCGCCGCTGTCATGATGCCTATCATCTTCACCATCCTCGGTGTATGCATCGGTATCAACTTCTCAAAGGCTCTGAAGAGCGGTTTATACGTGGGTGTAGGTTTCGTAGGCCTGAGTATCATCACGGCACTCCTTGTGGACACCATGTCACCGGCACTCTCTAAAGTGGTTGAAATCTATGACCTCAAGCTACAGGTGTTTGACATGGGCTGGCCTGCCGCAGCGTCGGTAGCCTATAATACCCTTGTCGGATCATTCATCATCCCCGTGTGTCTGGGCGTAAACCTGCTGCTTCTGCTTTTAGGTTGCACCCGCACGGTGAACATTGACCTGTGGAACTACTGGCACTTCGCATTCATCGGAGCAGTAATCTACTTTATGACCGGCAGCATAGTATGGGGTTTCTTCGCCGCCATCATCTGCTACATCATAACATTGGTGCTGGCAGACATCACGGCAAAACGCTTCCAGAGCTTCTATCCCGGCATGGACGGCATATCCATACCACAGCCCTTCTGCCAGGGATTCATGCCGTTTGCTGTTATAATAAATAAGGTATTGGACTATGTTCCCGGTATCAACAAGGTGAACATTGACTCCGAGGGCATGAAGAAGAAGTTCGGTCTCTTTGGCGAACCGCTCTTCCTCGGAGTGCTCATAGGCATCATCATCGGCTGTCTGGCATGTAAGGACTGGGCAGAAGTGGTTGACCGTATACCCACAACCCTGCAGATAGGCATCAAGATGGGAGCGGTGATGGAGCTTATTCCACGCATTACCAGCCTCTTCATCGAAGGTCTGAAACCTATCGCAGAGGCTACGAAGGAACTCATCGCCAAGAAGTTTGGTGAGGACAAAGAGCTCTATATCGGCATGTCACCTGCTCTTGTTATCGGCCATCCTACGACTCTCGTAGTGTCATTGCTGCTCATTCCAGTTACACTGATACTGGCAGTGGTGCTGCCCGGCAACCAATTCCTGCCTCTGGCATCGCTCGCAGGTATGTTCTATGTATTCGTAATGGTGTTGCCATACACCAACGGCAACGTGCTGCGCTCGTTCATTGTAGGATTGGTAGTAATGGCAATAGGCCTGTATTTCGTAACTTGGATGGCGGGCGACTTCACCAGTGCGGCTCACACTGTAGCCCAGGTACATCCTGACGACAAGACCGTTCAGGTGCCAGCAGGCTTCCAGGCAGGTGCGCTCGACTTTGCATCAAGTCCCCTGTCAACGCTCATATACGCTTGTATCAAGTATATAAGCTACATTGGTGCAGCCCTGCTGACACTCTTGACGATAGCCCTCGTCGCATGGAACAGAATGAGAATTAACAAGAAATAATAAAACCATACAACAATGAAAAGAATACTTTCCCTCGCATTAGTGGCTCTGGCACTCACTGCCAACGCCCAAGAAGCTGACCGCTTCGTTGGCTGTCAGCATGTAAAATTCCAGACAGCATGTCATCCGCAGGACGTGAAGACCTATGACACGAAGACCCTGCGCAGCCGTTTCGTAATGGAAAAGGTGATGGAGGCAGACTCTATCCTGCTCACTTACTCCCACTATGACCGCTTTATCTTTGGTGGCGCAATGCCTGTCACCAAGACTCTGAAGCTGGAGAACTTCTGGGAACTGGGGCTGGATGTTGATAAGACAATCAAAGAGAAGTACTTCCTCTACAACCGTGAGATAGGTATCGTGAACTGCGGACAGGGAGATGGCTTCGTAATAGTAGATGGCAAGGAGTATGCCCTGTCTCCCAAAGAGGCTCTCTACGTGGGTCGTGGACACATCGGCAAGGACAAAGACGTGAATAAAGTAGTTGAGTTCAGGAGCAAGGATGCCTCAAAGCCAGCCAAGTTCTACCTCAATTCTGCTACCGCTCACCAGCACTATAAGACTCAGTGGATAACCCTCGATGGCCGTAAAGGTTCGCTGAAAGCTGCCGTATGGGGTCCTGTCGGCACAGTAGAAGAGGCTAATAGCCGCACCGTATATAAGCTGATTGTCAACGATGTGCTTGAGGAAGGCCCTTGCCAGTTGCAGCTCGGACTCACCCAGCTCAATCCCGGAGCCGTATGGAACACCATGCCGCCTCACACTCACGGCCGTCGTATAGAGGCTTACTATTACTTCAACCTGCCAGACGGACAGACCATTGACCACGTAATGGGAGAGCCACAGGAGAGCCGCAACGTGTGGTTGCACAATGAACAGGCTATCATGTCGCCTGAATGGTCTATGCATGCCGCTGCCGGAACATATTATTACACCTTCATATGGGGTATGGCAGGCGAGAACCTCTACTACAACGACAAAGACAACATCCCTGTTATAGACATCAGATAAGTCACTTTCACACGCTCTTCAAACATTCATTCACTTGACACCGACTGAGTTCTTCAAGAAGTTGACAGGCAGATACCTGTGGGGAAATATCTTCGCCATGTGTATCTTCGTGGTGATGCTCGTAGTAGCAGCACAAATTGGGCTGAACTACTACACGCACCACGGAGAGAGCATCGCTGTGCCAAATCTGCGCAACATACCTATTGAGAATGCGATAAACGTTGCCGAAGAGCTGGATTTGGTTATCGTAGTATCTGACACCGGATACATCAAGACCGTTGCTCCGGGCACAGTCTTAGAGCAGATACCGGCAGCAGGTACGTTTGTCAAGAGCGGGCGCACCATCTATCTCACCATCAATGCCATTAACACTCCAACGGTGACACTGCCTGATATCATTGACAATAGCTCCTATCGCGAGGCTATAGCCAAGCTGAGGGCAAAGGGTTTCAAGATTGGAGAGCCGCAATACATCCCCGGCGAGAAGGACTGGGTCTATGGCGTTCTCCTCAATGGGCGCAGTGTAGTATCTGGTCAGAGGTTGCCAATAGAGGCAACACTGACGATACAAGTGGGCAATGGACAGCGTGACGCCTCTGATTCCATCTATGTGACAGACCTGCCACACGATGAATATGAAGATGTGTCACTCTATGGTGATGACTTTGAAGGAAGCGAAAGCGGCACAGAGAACGACAAAAAGGTTGAGGCTAGCGAAAGCGAAGGACATACGTCAACCGGCAGCAGCGCTCCTCAGAATGGTGATGACTTTGAGGTCGTGGAGTAATATATGATGAACAGTGAGCAGTTATACATAAACGAAGAGGAGCAGTTCTTGCCTGAAAGCGACGAGACTCTCGATGAAACGGCGCCGGAATACGAGCACTTTCGCTGTATTGTGGATGCCGGTCAGGTGCCGGTGCGCATTGATAAATACCTCTTCGAACGCATGGTACACTCCTCACGAAACCGCATACAGACGGCTGCTGATGCTGGATGCATCCGCGTAAACGACCGCCCAGTGAAGAGCAACTATAAAGTCAGACCCGGAGATGTCATTACCCTGATGCTCAGCATGCCCAAGCATGACAGCACAATATACCCAGAAGACATTCCTCTTAATATAGTATATGAGGACGATGTGCTGATGGTAGTAAACAAGCCGGCAGGTATGGTGGTGCATCCCGGAGCAGGAAACTTCCACGGAACCCTCATCAATGCCGTGGCGTGGCACATGAAAGATGTGCCGACGTTCGATCCGAACTCGCCAGAGGTAGGTCTGGTACACCGCATAGACAAAGACACCAGCGGTCTGCTCGTGGTGGCTAAGACACCAGAGGCAAAGACAAACCTCGGACGACAGTTCTTCGTTCACGACACACACCGCTCCTATCATTGCCTCGTCTGGGGACACTTTGCCGAAGACGAAGGGCGCATTGAAGGCAATATCACCCGCGACCCCAAGGACAGACTGCGCATGACAGTCATGCCGCCAGACTCTGGCATAGGCAAAGAGGCCGTCACCCACTGGCGCGTGATAGAGAAATTCGGGTATGTCACACTCGTAGAATGCATCCTTGAGACAGGGCGCACCCACCAGATACGTGCTCACATGAAGCACATCGGGCACCCTCTCTTCGGTGATGAGACCTACGGCGGCACGGAGATACTGCGAGGCGAACGCAGTTCAAAGTACAAAGCATTCATCAGCAACTGCTTCAAGACATGCCCCCGGCAGGCCTTGCACGCCAAGACATTAGGCTTCGTACACCCCACAACAGGGCAGCAGATGGACTTCACCAGCGAGTGGCCGGAGGACTTCAAGCAGCTGATAGAGAAGTGGGAAGGCTATGTCAGCGGTACCACACGCAACACGACAGAGTAAAAAACAACAAAACAAAAATGAAAAGAATAGCAATAATCTGCGGAGGAGACTCCTCTGAGCATGACGTCTCACTACGCTCTGGCGCCGGCATCTACTCTTTCTTCAACAAGGAGCAGTACGACTGCTATGTAGTAGATCTGAAAAAGGGCGACTGGCATGTTAATCTGCCAGACGGTAATACCGCCGACATTGACAAGAATGACTTCTCTTTCACCGACAATGGTGAGAAGAAAACATTTGATTACGCCTATATCACAATCCACGGCACACCGGGTGAGACGGGACAGTTGCAAGGCTATTTCGACCTTATCGGCCTGCCCTACTCCACCAGCAGCGTGCTTGTAGAGGCTCTGACCTTCGACAAATTTGCCCTGAACAACTACCTCCGCTCCTTCGGCATCAGCGTTGCAGACAGCATTCTGGTGCGTAAAGGGGACGAAAGCAGCATTACCGACGAGAGCATACGCCAGACCGTCGGCTACCCCTGCTTCGTAAAACCTGCCGCTGACGGCAGCAGTTTCGGTGTGAGCAAGGTAAAGAGTTTTGATGATATGCCTAAGGCACTTGCCCTCGCCTTCGGTGAGAGCAGCACGGTAATGATAGAGGCTTTCCTCGACGGCACAGAGGTAACACAGGGCATATACAAGACTAAAGAGAAGTATGTGGTCTTTCCTGCCACCGAAGTGGTAACTAAGAATGAATTCTTTGACTATGATGCCAAGTACAACGGTCAGGTAGAAGAAATCACCCCGGCACGTCTTTCTGCTGATGTAGCCGCACGTCTTGAGAAGATTACCAGCGCTATCTATGACATCCTGCACGCCAACGGCATCATACGTGTTGATTATATCATCAGCAAGACTGCCGATGGAGCTGACAAGATTAACATCCTTGAGATAAACACCACACCTGGTATGACAGCCACATCCTTCATCCCACAGCAGGTAAAAGCTGCGGGACTGACCATGGGAGACGTGCTGGCAGACATTGTAGAGAACCAGATTGGCAAGTGACATCACCCTTGCCTCTCGCAAAGCATCCTTACACCTCTCACAACAGGAGGATGCATATCTAAATATAAACAACTCACAACTCACAAAACGCAAAAGAATAACTTATGAAAATCCCTTACAAAATCTACCTCGCCGAGAACGAGGTGCCTACACAGTGGTATAACGTACGCGGTGACATGAAGATTAAGCCCGCTCCATTGCTCAACCCCGGAACGGGACAGCCTCTTACACTTGAAGAGATGCAGCCTATCTTCTGCACCGAACTCATAAAGCAGGAACTTGACAACGATACGAAATGGGTTGACATCCCCGAAGAGGTGCTCAATTTCTATCGCATGTTCCGTCCCAGCCCTCTGGTTCATGCAGAGTTCCTGGAGAAAGCACTCGATACTCCGGCGAAGATATTCTACAAGTTTGAAGGCAACAACACCTCCGGTTCTCACAAGCTCAACTCAGCCATCGCTCAGGCTTACTATGCCAAGGCACAGGGGCTGAAGGGCGTTACCACCGAGACCGGCGCCGGTCAGTGGGGCACTGCACTCTCTATGGCATGCCAATACTTCGGCATTGACTGTAAGGTCTATATGGTAAAGTGCTCATACGAGCAGAAGCCATTCCGTCGCGAGGTCATCAACACCTACGGTGCGAGCATCATTCCTTCACCAAGCGAGACGACAAACATCGGTCGCAAGATACTTGCTGAGCACCCCGGCACTACCGGTTCTCTCGGCTGCGCCATCTCTGAGGCCGTTGAGGTAGCCACATCAACAGAGGGATATCGCTACGTTCTGGGCTCAGTGCTCAATCAGGTACTGCTGCATCAGACTGTCATTGGCCTTGAGACACAGATTGCGCTGAAGAAGTATGGCATCAAGCCCGACATCCTCATCGGCTGTACCGGCGGCGGTTCCAACCTCGGCGGCTTCGTATCTCCTTTCATGGGCGAGATGCTGCGTGGTGAGGCCAACTATAGAATCATCGGTGTAGAGCCAGCTTCCTGCCCATCATTCACCCGTGGTAAGTACGCTTACGACTTCTGCGACACAGGTATGATCTGCCCTCTGGCCAAGATGTACACTCTCGGTAGCCAGTTCATCCCGAGTGCTAACCATGCAGGCGGTCTGCGTTTCCACGGCATGAGCCCTATTCTGTCAGAACTTTACGACGAGGGTCTGATGGAGGCACGCGCCTATGAGCAGACTGAGGTATTCAGCGCTGCAGTACAGTTTGCACGCGCAGAGGGCATACTGCCTGCTCCGGAGTCATCACATGCCATCCGCTGTGCCATTGACGAGGCCCTGAAGTGCAAGGAGACCGGCGAGGAAAAGACCATCGTCTTCAACCTCTCAGGCACCGGATACTTCGATCTCTATGCATACAAGAACTTCAATGAGGGCACTATGAACGACTACATCCCAACAGATGAGGAGATTGCAGCCGCCCTCGCTAAGTTGCCCGAATTAAAAGCATAACTGCGAAATAAGATAAAAAGGTTGAAGAGCGTACCGCCCCATGCTCCTCAACCTTTTTTGTTTCAAGTAAGCAGAAAAGTTGCCTCTCATCCCGCCCAGCCACAGTGCCCTGCGGTTCTTTGCTGAGCAAAGCGTCACAAGTGCCGAGCGCTCCGCAGGGTTCCTCTACCATCAACCATCAACCCTCAACCAATTATAGCATGGATCTTAACGAGTTTGACGAAATACGACCTTATAATGAAGACGAGATACCGGTAGTCTTTGAGGAACTTCTCGCTGACCGCCAGTTCAACCTCGTCATGCGAGGCTTTGTTCCTGTGCTGCCTAAGCGTATGCTCCACGGCCTGCTGCGGCGTCGCTTCAAGGGTGTGAAGACTGCCCAGGACTTCCAGATACGCTTTATGAAGCCCATTGTGCAGCTTTCTGTATGGCGATGCACCAACGGACTCACCTTCGGTTTCCCCAGCGATATGGACAAGACACGCTGTCATCTCTTTGTCTCCAACCATCGCGACATAGTGCTTGACTCAGCCTATCTTGACCTTCTGCTCTATAATAACGACTTTGACCACACCTGCGAGATTGGCATCGGCGACAACCTTCTCATCTATCCGTGGATTAAAAAGCTGGTGCGCCTCAATAAGGCGTTCACCGTTCGTCGCGGCCTGACCGCTCATGAGATGATGCGCTCATCGCTTTTGATGAGCCAATACATCCACTATGCCGTCAATGAGAAGAACGAAAACGTGTGGATAGCCCAGCGTGAAGGCCGTGCCAAAGACAGCGATGACCGCACACAGGACTCCGTTCTGAAAATGTTTGCTATGGGTTACGAAAGCCGTTCTGCCGACATATCTGAGGGCGAGCGCGCCATTGCAGCGCTGAAACACCTGCACATAGCACCGTTGGCCATCTCCTACGAGCATGACCCATGCGATTATCTGAAGGCTGAAGAGTTCCAGTACAAACGTGATGTAGCGGGTTGGAAGAAGTCCAAGCAGGATGACCTGCAAAACATGAAGGTTGGCATATTGGGCAAGAAAGGCCACGTACATTATGAGATTGCGCCGTGTATAGACGAGTGGCTCGACACTCTGGACCCCTCGTTGCCAAAGAAAGAGATATTCCGACTTGTAGCGGAACACATCGATCGCGAGATACACTTACGCTATCGCCTGTATCCCTGCAACTGGATAGCTATGGACGAGCTTGACGGTACCGACAACAGCAGCCATTACACTGCCTCTGACAAGAAAGCTTTTGAGAGCTACGTCAACTCCAGACTCGCCCTGGTCAGTGTCCCCAATCCAGACACCGCCTTCCT
Source organism: Prevotella sp. (assembly GCA_017478025.1). GTDB lineage: Bacteria > Bacteroidota > Bacteroidia > Bacteroidales > Bacteroidaceae > Prevotella. Next base: position 41,152 of record JAFVGZ010000032.1, on the reverse strand, counting down.
TCGCGAGCGTTTGCTGACAATGTATGCTAACCCATGCAGAAACTATTGTCAGGCAGAGAAATGTTAAGTAATGTGCGGCTCTTTCTGAATAAAGTGGGGAAAGAGCCTATATAAAGCGTGGGATTACCCACTGAACGACAGAGATATCTATATTACCACGGATTACACGAATTGACAAAGATCACGAACCCTTGTTCAAACGGATCACACAACCCATTTGAACAAGTGTTCCTGCAATTCGTGTAATCCGTGGTATTTCGTAATACTTGTCTGTGTTGTTACCTCCTTAGAAGTTCAGTTCACATCCTACGCCAAAGACGTTGTTGCTTCGAGTGAATGTGTTTTGTATTCCGTCACTGCTCATTGCAGTGGTATAGTCGCTGTAGTTGGTGCGGAAATAGGCAGCTTGAAGTGCCACTTTCTCATTGAGTTTATACTTTGCTCCGACACCTACACTCCATGAGTTGACCACATAGGAGAGGTCGCGCATGAACTCATCGGTGTTGCCATAGCGCGTCACCTGGATACCGGTGCTGACAGTGAGTTTCTCTATCGGGTCCCACTCTACGCCGCCGAGGTACTCGTTGGTGCCGCCTGACAGCTGCTTCTGACGGTCGCCGTACTTCTTTGCGTGTGTGTCATAGAAATGGTGGTATCCTCCCATGATGCGCACATCCTTTACCGGTGTCCACTGTACGCCGAAGGCTAACAGCGACGGTTGGTCTTCGCGGATGCTTGTGCCGTCTATGAACTGGTTCACTGCCTCTATCTGCATGGCCTGCTTCACTGTCGATTTGTTCTCCATCGACATCCTGGTACGGAACTCATATTTTACCGCGAAGTTGAACTGTCCGTACCTGAAGTCGGCTCCCAATATCGGTGCCAGTCCAAAGCCCGTCTGGTCTGACTGCAGGTTCACACCGTTATAGTATGCTGTCAGGGCCTCAGCCCTCTGTGTTAATGTTGCTGCCGCACCCTCTATGCGCTGCTGGGCTGCGTCAAGCTGCTGATAGGTTTCGTTTCCCGCAGCCATCTGCATCGCAAGGCTCTGCACCTGCTCTGCCGGCATCTGCGGGTTAGCGCTGCTGATAGCATTGCTATAGGCGCCTATTATCTGGGCCTTACCGGCGGTTACGCTCTCCGAAGCCTGAACCATACCGCCGCTCACCTGGTCGAAATATCCCTGCAGGCTGTAGTCGGCATTCTGACACTTCACCTTGATATTGTCTATACGAGCCTTGTATGAGGCTGTTCCATAGAGGAAACGCAGACCACCATAGACGGAGAGATTGTCAGTAATCTTGTATGCCGTACCTACGGTAAAACCGAAATAGTACTGGTTTCCCTGCATGTATCCGTCACAGTCATAACCTGTCACTACAGGTATGCTGACTCCCAAAGGGCTGAATTGGCTGTTGAGTGAAGCCGAGGTGCTGATCAGTTGTGATGCTATAGAGCCCACAGCGCCCTCAAAGGAACCCAGGCCGTTGGAGAATTCACACTTACCGCCGCCACCGGTAACGGAAACTCCGAACTGCAATGACCACTTTCCAAAATTGTAAGAACCGAGTACCGAAGGAACGAATGGTGCATGTGAGATGCCCTCGTATGTCTTCTTTGTCAGTCCGTTATTGCGAGCCCCCAGCGCAAACGTGGGGTTGGTAGTATCTATTGTACGTGTCTGCCAGGCTACTTGCCAGTTGGCCGACAGATGAAGTCCTTCGGGCAGGAATGCCACACCTGCGGGGTTGCTATACACGCCGTCAATCCCTATGGCTGCGTCACGCGCCGGATTGCGAAGGAAATCAATGCTCTGATTAGTATTTGTCAACATGCCGCCTGCTAACACCGCCGTGTGAATGGCTGACATGAGAATCAGTACGAGTGTTACTCTTCTCCTCATAATTTTACTGTGTCTTTACTTTGCTTTATGATTATTTGTTTTACTTATTTCTTAATAAACCTTTATATCTATCACATAGAATCAGATGCAAAGGTAGTATAATTGTGATATATACGTATTGTATTGTTCTATATTTCTGTACGACATTAAGTTAAATTAACAATTTCGGATTATATTAAAGTTCCGCAAATTCAACCGGCAACTGCAATTCTCAGACAAAGCAATCTGAACTCATCATCCGTTTGAGCCGTAAAAACATGCTGAAACGGATGGGTTCAGAACTACATAAATGCGCCCCGAAAACCATGCGGATAAACACTCAAAAAGTGGGGGTATAACTATCTCAAAGTAATAGTAGGTCTTTTACCTCCTAATAGTAGGTCTTTTACCCGGTAATAGTAGGTCTTTTAGGAGGTAAAAGACCTACTATTGCAACGCTCTGATTATCAGTCTGTTCTGAGACCCATTTTTCAACACTCCGAAAAGTGGTGTCAGACACATTTTTTTCAGGCCCAAACTAAACCTTTTGCCCTTCTTTGCGTCATAAGCATGTAATGCTTATGTAGAAGCCTAAGTCATTGCGCGCGTACATTATATTATATACACACGCGCGTGAGGATGTGTGAATGAATACTAACTAATAGAAAAAACGATAAGAAGATGAAACGTACACTGACTATGCTATGCGCGCTCACGATGGCTCTGAGCCTGGGCGCACAGACGTATGTAGAGAGACTGTCGCGCGGCGTCGTGGCGCTGCCTGCCGGAAAGGGCAACTTCATCAGCTGGAGACTGCTGTCAACCGATGCGCCATCAACCACCTTCAACCTCATGCGCGACGGCGACATGATAGCCGAGGGGCTGAGCACAGTGACAAATTTCACCGACACCCTGGGGACTCCGCAGAGCCACTACTCGGTGCAGACGGTGGTAAACGGCAGCATAGCCGAAACGAGCGATGAGGTGGCACCGTGGGATAAGCCTTACATCTCAATGCCGCTGCTGCGCCCTACCGACGATGTGACGCCTGACGGACGCTCCTATTCCTATACGCCAAACGACTGCTCAGTGGGCGATATAGACGGTGACGGGGACTACGAGATATTCCTGAAGTGGGACCCGAGCAATTCAAGAGACAATTCGCACGACGGATATACGGGCAACGTATATATAGACTGCTACAAGATGGGCGGCATCTTAGTGTGGCGCGTGGATTTGGGCAAGAACATCCGCGCCGGTGCCCACTATACGCAGTTTATGGTATATGACCTGGACGGCGACGGAAAGGCAGAGATGGTGTGCAAGACTGCCCCGGGCTCAAAGGACGGTAAGGGCGACTATGTCACATTGGCAGCCACTGACAAGGAGATACGCATTGCCGACAATGAGGCCGACTATCGCGGCGAGGACGGTCACGTGCTGGAAGGTCCTGAGTATCTGACGGTTTTCTCGGGCAAGGACGGACATGCCATCCACACTATCTTCTATCAGCCCAACAGAGGTCTGGGCGTGGGAGGCGCACCTGAGTATGCACGCATCGAATGGGGTGACAACCACCACGGCAATCGCGGAGAGAGGTATCTGGCATGCGTGGCATTCCTGGACGGCAAGGACAAGAACCCGTCTGCCGTGATGTGCAGGGGATACTACACGATGTCTTACCTTTGGGCAGTGGATTTTGACGGCAAGGAACTGAAGACCCACTGGCTCTATAAGGGCACGGAGCCCCACACGTCAGCATACGGACAAGGTGCCCACAGCATAGCTGTTGGCGATGTGGATGGCGATGGATGCGACGAGATAACATACGGTTCGGCTGCCATAAACAATGACGGCACGCTGCTTTACACCACAGACCTGGGACACGGAGACGCACAGCATCTGGCAGACCTGGACCCTGACCGCCCGGGATTGGAATACTATATGGTGCTGGAAACCAGGCCTTACGGCTCTAATTACCGTGATGCACGGACGGGCGAGATACTGTTCCGCAAGGAGGACATAGGCGATACCGGACGCGGACTGGCTGCCGACATAGACCCAGATCACAGAGGCTATGAGTTCTGGTGCTCTGCGGAGAAGAAGGTTTATAATGTTGACGGCACCATGATAGCCGAGACAGAAGGGTGGACACCGCAGAATTTCCGCATCTATTGGGACGGTGACCTGCAGGACGAGCTCATCGGCAACGGTTCGCGCGGCTCTAAGCCCGGCGGCGAGGGTAAGAACTCTCCGCGCCAGCGCAACAACCGAGGCAACAGAAACGGCGGCTGGAACGGCGGCAATGACGGCGGCGGCAGCGGCATGCAGGGCTTCGGACAGGACGGCGGCAACGGTGGCGAGGGCTTCGGAGGCGGTGATTTCGGAGGCTTCGGACAACGCGGACAGCGCGGCATGGGACAACGGATGAGGAACCGTGGCGAAGTGCCCGACTCTATCCGAGCACGCTTTGCAGAGGCAAGACAGCGCATGCAGGGACAGCAAAGGCCGCAGCGATACTACGTAGCAAAATGGAACGGCAGCGGAACCGATGACATATTCACGTTCAGCGACTATGGCAACTCAGCATCATGCAACGGCACCAAGGCCACACCATGCCTGCAGGCAGACCTCTTCGGTGACTGGCGTGAGGAGATAATACTCTATGATGCCTCTGACAGATCACATCTCAATATCTTCACCACCAATATCCCTACGCAGTATCGCGTGCCCACACTGATGCACGACCACATATACAGAATGGGCGTAGTATGGCAAAACGTATCCTACAACCAACCCCCGCACTTAGGATACTACCTGCCGGACCTGTTTAAGTAAAGTCTTCATTTTCGTTCTTTCTTTAATATAAGGAAGTAATGACTACAAAAAGTCACTCGCTATTCGTTGAAAGAATTTGCCTGTTCACTGAAAATAATTCAGTGGACAGGCTTTATTTTGTACCTTTGCGGATGAAAAAAGATATATAACACAAATGAAGTATAACATGAAGAAATCAATTTTCCTAACACTGCTCTGCATCCTCAGCAGTCTGTCGATGCGAGCCGCAGACTATCAGTACATGGTGTTTACCATGAATGACGGTACTACACAGGCGGTGACGGCTACGGACCTGACCATCTCATTCGCCAACGACAACCTCATCGCCTCCAGCGGCAGTGAGACTTTAGCCACCCTACCACTCGCAACGCTGGCAAGCATGGAGTTCTCTAACGACGGTAACACGACGGCAATCAGTACGGTAAATGCCGATGAAACCGCTGTTTTAGATGTCAACAGTATCATTACCGATAGCAATACAGTGATCTATGACCTTCAGGGACGCGTGATACCTCATGGTTCTGCGCTGTCCAAGGGTACATACATTGTAAAGAACAATAAGAGAACAATAAAAGTGAACGTAAGATGAAGAAGATATTTTGCAGTATAATGGCCATGCTGACTATGGCAGCATCGGCGCAGACACTGAACGTAACCAGCGGTGGCACCACGTATCAGTTTCCTGCTGAGCAAACGGGCAAGATGACTTTTGCCAACGGATCGATGATGAGCGTGATGGGTAAGACGTTTGCCATCAGCGACATTACATCGATGTTTACCGATGACACCGCAGTAAGTGATAATGAGGTGAATGTCACATATATCGGCACTGGTGCTCTGGTCTATGTGGCGGGCAACATAGCTCAGTATGTAGATGTCAGCGTCAGCGGTGCACATGTGACGATAACACAAAGCGATGCCGTCACGAATGACCTCATAAATGACGGTACAATGGAGGAGATAACCTACAACCTCAAGGGTGCTTCGACTGACGGCTCGCTGACTCTTGGCGGCAGTGCCAAGTGCACAGTGACGCTGAATGGCCTTGCACTGACCAATCCCAACGGTGCTCCTATAAACATCACCAACGGCAAGCGCATAGACCTGAGCGTGAAGAAGGATACAGAGAACACATTGCAGGACGGCACTGCCAGCAGCGCCAAGGCCTGTCTCTACTGTCAGGGCCACCTGGAGCTGAAGGGCAAGGGCGTGCTCAATGTGTATGCATACGGCAGCAAGGCCCACGGCATCAAGAGCGGCGACTATATGGAGATGAAGAACTGCACGGTGAATATCCCCGCCGCCACGAAGGATGGTGTGTCATGCAATGAGTATTTCCTCATGGAGAGCGGCACGCTGAACATCAGCGGTGTGGGCGATGACGGCATACAGTGCGACATAGACAATGACGAAGGCACTCCTATCGCTGCTACCGATGCTGCCGATGGCGGCCATGAGGATGAGGATACGGGCAACATATATATAATAGGTGGCACCATCAACGCGTCCATCACGGGTGCTTCCTGCAAGGGTATCAAGAGTGAGGGCGATATGATTATCACCGACGGAGCCATAACCGTAAGCACTAGCGGCGGCGGTACATGGGATTCTGACAAGCTGAAGACGAAGGCATCAGCCTGCCTGGGTGCCGACGGCAACATGACTATCAGCGGCGGCACACTGACACTGACCAGCACAGGAGCTGGCGGCAAGGGCATCAACGCAGACGGAACGCTGACCATTGATGGCGGTACTACAATCATCAAGACCAGCGGCAACGCCGTAGTGGCAAGTTCTACGGGGACGCTGTCAGTAGTGACTTCATCACAACAGCTTGACAAATACGACTCCGACTACAAGTCATCGCCAAAGGGTATCAAGGTTGATGGAGCCATAACCGTTAACGACGGCATCATCAATGTCACCACGACAGGTGCCGGCGGTGAGGGTATAGAGTCAAAGACCTGCATCACCTTCAACGGCGGACAGACATACGTCAGCGCCTCTGACGACGGCATCAACGCCTCATACAACGATGACACCAAGAGCCTGAGCTATGCCGGCGACATGACCATCAACGGTGGTTACATCTACTGCTACTCAACCGGCAACGACGCGATGGACACGAACGGCAACTTCTATATCAAGGGCGGCCTGGTATATGCCATCGGTAGCGGCAACGTGGAGAAGTCTCTTGACGCCAATACGGAGGAAGGCAAGAAGCTATACATCTCTGGCGGCACGGTAATAGCCATCGGTGACCTTGAGAGTGGGTCAAGCATCACCAATGGCACATGCAAGAGTACCACATCATGGACGAAGAACAGCAGGCTGGCTCTGTATAACGGCGGCACATTGGCAGCAGCATTCAAGACCCCGTCAACGAGCGGTAACTCACAGAAGCTTATCGTATATACCTCATCTACACCCACAATCACATCCGGTGTAACCGTCAGCGGCGGCACAGACATGTGCAACGGCGTGCTGAACATAGGCGGCACCGTCAGTGGCGGCAGCAGCGTAACGCTCAGCAACTACTCGTCAGGCAACAGCGGCGGCGGCTTCGGCCCCGGCGGTGGAGGCGGCAGATGGTAAGACTCAAGTAAAGTGCCCTGCGGTTTGCCCGCAGGGTAACAGGAAGCTCAACACAGTCCTGCGGGCAAACCGCAGGACACACTTAATCCCATAACTTAAATAATAAAATGCAGGGAATTCCGTTTCTTAAATGGATGAAACATCAGTCATTACAGGAGAATATCATATACTTGGTATTGTGGGCCATGCTTTTCGTGGCTCCAATACTGAGTCTTTATGTGCGTTTCCTGAGTGGCGACAGCCTGTCATTCCAGTGGCATGAGCTATGGATGATATGGCCCAAGTTCGGGGTATTCCTCTTGCTCTTCGTGGTGCATAATTTCCTTTTGGCACCGCTGATTATCTATGAGCACAAGCGAATACTCTACATCTGCACTACGATGTGTTTCGTATTGCTATTCTCCATATATCAATGCAGCAACAGGCCGCGTGACATCCATCGCCATGATCCTCAGCCAATGGAGCAACGAATGGGGCCAGAGATGCAAGGATCACAGATGGAGCGCCACGAGCCTCAGCACCATCATTTCCGGGGAAGACCGCATCAGGGACCTCCTCCAGCCATCATGGGCGAGCACGACATCATCGCGGTAATCATGCTCATGCTGATGTTTGGCGCTAATCTGGGCATCAAGAGCTACTACAAGCATCGCTATGACGAGCACAGGATGATATCATTGGAGAGGAAGAACCTGGAGCATCAGCTGGAGTATCTGAAGTATCAGATCAATCCGCACTTCTTCATGAACACGCTGAACAATATCCACGCCCTTGTGGATATAGATCCCGAGAAGGCTAAGAGCACCATTGTGGAGCTGTCGAAGATGATGCGCTTCATACTCTATGAGGGCGACAAGTACGGCGTTCCCCTCAGCCGCGAGTGTGAGTTCATACGCACCTACGTCACCCTTATGCGTCTGCGCTATACCGACAAGGTGAAGATAAGCCTCGACCTGCCCAGCGAGATGCCCGACAGAACAGTGCCGCCGCTGATGCTCATCAGCTTCATAGAGAATGCCTTCAAGCACGGCATCAGCTATCAGCGTGACTCGTTCATCAATATCAAGCTGGACGTGATGCAAGGACAGCAGTTGCACTTCAGCTGCTATAACTCAAAGGCCGACAAGTCCAACGATGAAAAGGGCGGCATAGGCCTCAACAACGTGAAGCAAAGGCTGCAACTGCTGTACGGCAGCGACTTCACACTCAACATACAGGACAACTCCGACACCTATAACGTAGAACTAACGATACCACTATGATTCGATGCATGGCAATAGACGATGAGCCTCTGGCTCTTCAGCAAATAGCAGCCTATATCGGCAAAGTACCCTTCCTGGAGCTGGTGCAGCAATGTCAGAGTGCCGTAGAGGCACGCCAGTTTCTGGAGAATGACACCGTGGATGCCATCTTCTGCGACATCAACATGCCCGACCTCAATGGTATGGACTTTGTGAAATCGCTGACGGTATCGCCGCTCATAGTCTTTACCACCGCATACGCAGAATATGCCGTAGAGGGTTTCAAGGTCAACGCTGTGGATTATCTGCTCAAACCCTTCGGAATGCAGGACTTCATGCGCGCCGCCAACAGGTTGAAGGAAAGGCTTAATGGCCTTAATGACCCTAAGGAACTTAAAGAGCTTAATGACCTCAAAGACCCTAAAGGCCCAAAGGACGCCGACACCATCTTCCTCAAGACCGATTACCACATCATCAAGGTCTCTATCAGCGACATTCGCTACATTGAGGCAATGAGCGAATACCTGAAGGTGCACCTGCGCAGTGAGCCGAAACCCATCATCACCCTACTGTCGATGAAGAAGATGGAGGAGCATCTGCCCGCCAATTTCATGCGCATTCACCGCTCGTATATCATCAATCTTGAAGACATTAGGGAGGTAAACAAGAACCGCGTCATCATGGATTCAGAGACATCACTGCCCATCGGCGACAACTACAGAGAGACTTTTCAGAAATATCTCGACACAAAATTCCTCGGCAAGTAGGCGTTTACTTCGAGGAACAGGTCCTGTCCACATACATACTCTATACTATCACAATGTCGCTACAGCCAATCAAACTGCAGCGACATTTTTTGTTTCTCACTTGTTTCCCTTTGCGAAACAGTTTGTTTCGTGGGTGGAAACAGTTTGTTTCGTAAGTGGAAACAAAGTGTTTCCCATTGAGAAACAACAGCCAGTGTGTGGTTTAACGATTTTAGTTGACTACTTTGAGTCTTATTTATAAAGATGGTTGACTGAGGTTAAACTTATTTTTAATTCACGTTGACTTTGTTTAATTTTAGTCATAAAAAAGGCTCACATCTGTGTCCTTATTACATTTTTTTATTACCTTTGTACCCCGAAAGGCTAAATGTAAAGATGAAAAGACTAACAATCTGGATACTCTGCTCGGTGCTCTTCTGTGTCAATGTCCTTGCTACAGAAGAGCTGGAAATCATTGAGCACAGCGGCGACCGGTATGTCATAAACGTCGATGCACTGAAGCCAGACAAGGAGATGACGCTGATGGATGTACTCCTGACTTGTCCGGAACTGGTGTCAGACAATGGTAAACGGCTCAACTCCGACTTTGAGATACGCATAGACAATGTCGTGGTGCCGATGGATGACGAGACAATACTTGATGCATTCAAGGCCAACGAGATTAATACGATAGAGATCTACCTGTCCACATCGACATCAACGAGCGGTGCAGGCCGTTTAGGCACTATCGATATCTATTTCAAGGAGCAGGAGTCTGGCTCTACATCCGGCAAGGCGCTGCTGAACGGCGGCACTCTGGGCAACGGCAAGATTTATGCCGACGTTGTCACCAAGACGGGGAATATCACCCTCAGGGGCTATGCACTGACCAACCTACAGCACTCCAAAGGTTCACTGACCGACTATGAATGGTTCTCATCCCGACGGGCTGTGGAGAACGTGCACGTTAACATAGATTGGGACATCAGCAAGAACGACAACCTGAGGATAAAGATGACGCAAGGCTTTCAGGACAGCAAGGACAAGATTCTTGAGGATTTGGAAAGCAACATGATGGAAATACCAGAGTTTGTGCGCGGCTGGAACGGTGTGGCAAGTTACACCCGCACACTTAACGACAACGGAGCAACACTGCTTTCAGAACTCGGGGCAGAATATGCGAACACCCATATCGAAGGGGTGAAGATGCAGGATTGTTTCGTCTATCACTTCACCGAGACAAGCATCCCTTGCCTGAATAATGCGCTGAACATTCTTGCCGGATGGGAGATTGACTATCTCAACTCATGGACAGTAAACTCAGACCGCCAGCAGATAATGTACAACGACATCTATCTGCAGCTTGACTACAAGAAAGGCCCATGGGTACTGGCACTTGGCGACCGCTTCAGGATTATCAACTTATGGCATCGCACTTATTACGATGGCGAGACACCACACTGGAAACACAACGACATAGAGCACGGCTACTTGGCCAGCGCGGGTTACAAGACGGGGAGGCACTTTGTGCAAGGTCTGTTCAGCCGCGACTATGTCACACCGCTCATCTACAACTACTACGCCGGCTATGACGAGATATTGAAGCGAGCTATGTATCTGACAAATACTCCTGTCAATATGTTATATACCATAGAGACACGCTACACCTACCAGCAGGCCGACCTTGTGGCGAGCGGCGGCGTGGTGCACTCATGGACAACGGGCAACGCGATTGCAGATGAGCGCTATACCGGCATCAGGGCATCGGTGACGTGGCGCAAAGGCCCGTTCAGACTGACGGCAGGTGCCGACTTTTACCATGGGATCCTCTTCTATCCAACCTACAACAGGAACATAAACATCTTCAACATCCGTCTGATACCATCGCTGCAGCTCAAAGGGGGCCTGCGTATCAGCTCAAAACTCTTATACAATAGCCGCAGGCAACTGTTGGTTGAGGTGCGTCCACACCTGTATGCATCCGTAAAAGTCAGCAAAGATCTGGGGCGTCACTGTACCGTCAGTGCCGACTTTCACGATATAGCAGGCTCTCCCAAGATGTCATTCCTTCAGTTAGGATCTTACTACGACAGCCGGGCCGTTACTTTCGGATTTACTTACCGATACTGAACCATATCGATGAATATCCATCAGAAAAATGCATAAAAACTGCATTTATGCACATAAAATGCAACTTTTCGCATAAATTATTTGGCGGATTGCATAATTATTTATAATTTTGCAGTCCGCTTTTGCATTATATGCACATAGTAAACACAGACAGAACTATGCAAGAAGTTAAAGTAAATGACAGGCTGGCGGCCCTGCGGCTGCTACTCTCAAAGAATGAACTGACCTCTCAGGACGATGTGTTACAGCTGCTGAAACAGCAAGGTATCATTGTGACACAGTCAACTCTGTCGCGCGACATGAAGCGCCTGAGGGTGGCAAAGGTCAGCGATGGCAAAGGGAGATGCCACTATGCCATCCCCGAAGAGACCTCATACAAGCGTCAGCATCGGCCTGAGCCGGCTCTTGACCTGCCACCCACACAGGGGTTTAAGAGTATCAATTTCTCAGGCAACATGGCGGTGATACGCACGCGACCGGGATTTGCCAGCAGCATAGCGAGCAACATCGACTCCGCAGCGCTGAAAGATGTGCTCGGCACCATCGCGGGAGATGATACGATATTCCTCGTCATAAGGGAGGGAGCACTGCATATAGACATCATAGACCAACTGACGTCGGTGATACCGGAGATTTAGTTTTTAAGTGAAGAGAGAAGAGTGAAGAGTGAAGAATTAGCCCCCTCCACCAGCTTCTCCCTTATATGAGGGAGGGACGTAAACCGCGATGGATGAGGGGCATTAAGGTAATTCTTAATTCATAACACTTAATTCATAATTAGTTTTCACCTCGTAATATATACATAATAGGTAAATGAACAAAGATTCCATAAGGATCCTGGTGGCCGATGCGAGCCACGAGAAGTATGTTGACGAGATACTCGACACTATCCGCATCGCAGCCAAGAAGCGCGGCACAGGTATAGCAGAGCGCACACATGAGTATGTGGCAACAAAGATGAAGGAGGGCAAGGCCGTCATAGCACTTAATGAGGAGGACCGCTTTGCAGGGTTCAGCTATATTGAGACCTGGGGCAACAAGCAGTATGTCACAACATCAGGTCTCATCGTGCACCCGGACTTTCAGGGACTGGGCATAGCAAAGCGCATCAAGGACTATACGTTTACCCTGGCTCGCCTGCGCTGGCCTAACGCAAAGATATTCTCGCTGACCTCCGGCGATGCGGTGATGAAGATGAATACCGCATTGGGATACGTGCCGGTAAGCTTTAACCAGCTGACCGACGATGATGCCTTCTGGCGTGGATGCCGCGGATGCATCAACCACGAGATTCTCATGGCGAAGAACAGAAAGTTCTGTATCTGCACCGGAATGCTGTATGATCCAGCCCAGCACACAGGCGAACCGACCCCGGCAGAGGTGCAGGAGGATGTGAAGAAGACGCTTGAAGATAGGGGAATAATATAAAGCCCCACCCCAGCCCTCCACAAGAGGAGGGGGAAGAGAGATGAAGGGTGAGGGATGAGGGATGAGGGATTAAGAGTTGAACACTAAAAAAACAACAACAATATGGCTAAGAAAAAAGTAGTAGTAGCATTCAGTGGAGGTCTTGATACCTCTTACACAGTGATGAAACTGTCACAGGACGGATATGAGGTTTATGCCGCCTGCGCTAATACCGGTGGTTTCTCTGCGGAGCAACTGAAGACAAACGAGGAGAACGCCTATAAACTGGGCGCGGTAAAGTACGTGACTCTCGACGTGACGCAGGAGTATTACGAGAAGTCACTGAAGTATATGGTATATGGCAACGTGTTGCGCAACAACTGTTACCCTATCTCTGTCAGCTCAGAGCGCATCTTCCAGGCCATCGCCATAGCACGCTATGCCAACGAGATAGGCGCTGATGCCATTGCCCACGGCTCTACCGGAGCAGGCAACGACCAGATACGTTTCGACATGACATTCCTCGTTATGGCGCCAGGCGTAGAGATTATCACGCTGACCCGCGACGGAAACCTGTCACGTCAGGAGGAGATTGACTACCTCAACGAGCATGGTTTCTATGCTGACTTCACCAAACTGAAGTATTCATACAACGTCGGCATCTGGGGCACCAGCATCTGCGGCGGCGAGATATTGGACTCTAAGCAGGGACTGCCAGAGTCTGCATACCTGAAGCACCCCACTAAGGAAGGTCCCGAGACACTGAAGCTGGGCTTTGAGAAGGGTGAGCTTTGCAGCGTCAACGGCGTAAAATATGACGATAAGATCAAGGCTATCCAGGCCGTAGAGGAGATTGGCGCCGCATACGGCATAGGCCGTGACTGCCACGTAGGCGACACCATCATCGGCATCAAGGGCCGCGTAGGCTTTGAGGCAGCAGCTCCAATGCTTATCATCGGCGCACACAGGTTCCTGGAGAAATATACTCTGTCAAAGTGGCAGCAGTACTGGAAGGACCAGGTAGCCAACTGGTACGGCATGTTCCTGCATGAATCACAGTATCTGGAGCCTGTCATGGCCGACATCGAGGCTATGCTGACCAGCTCACAGCGCAACGTGACGGGTGTCGTAGAGTTGGAACTCCGTCCCCTCTGCTTCCAGACCGTAGGCGTTGACTCGCCTAACGACCTTGTAAAGAACAAGCTAGGTGAGTACGGCGAGACCGCAAAAGCATGGTCATCAGAGGATGCCAAGGGCTTCATCAAGGTATCTTCTACCGCACTGAGAGCATACTATCTGGCTCATCCAGGCGAGAGACAGTAAAGCAAGAATACATTTTTACAACATGATAACGGCACGTTCCGGCCTCGACAACTGGCTGAAACGTGCCGTTTTTATTTTCGTTTAGACTGGATACACTTCGTATCAGTCCTTCTTTCGCAGCCTCATCACTACTTGAAGGGATGTCTTTGTCCAATGGCATTACATGCCTCTTTCGTCAGACCCATGATGACATTCGATACTGTTTTGTAGTTCTTGTTGGCCTCGTCGATTGTGACTGTCACATTTACCGAATTGTACGTTATTCCATCGCTAATCTTTTCCGTAGCAGCCGGAATGTGGAGTTTTGTCAGATTGCGGCATCTGCCAAAGGCATTCGCGCCTATTTCCTTCACCTTCTCAGGCAGAATCATTTTGTGGATGTCGCTGCATTGCCAGAAGGCTTCACGTCCTATCCGCTCCAGGCTGGCAGGCAGTGTGAAGTCATGAAGGCTGCCAGAGTTGGCAAAGGCCTCTGATTCTATCGTGTGTACATCATCATACATCTTGACATCCTCCAAACCGTTGCAGTCATAGAAGCATCTGCGGCCTATCACCTTAATGCTCCTTGGCAGGGCTACATACTTCAGACCATGGTTGAAAGCGAAAGAAGAGTCAGGCATATACGTAGAGGTCATGCCATTCTCGTCCACTATGTAAGCGTCACTGAGGTCCAATGCTCGCAGACGGTGATTCCTGCACAGCGCTCTCAGCCAGCGAATATCATCAGCATTGAGCGGTCCGTCTATCTTCAGCCGAGTGCTTTCCTCCCATTCATCCTTTGTCTGCAGCGTCTTCAGTTCGCCGCCCTTCACATTGGTCAGCGATGTCATAAACCTCGTTTCGCTGTAGCCATTGTAGTCTATGTGGACAGTACGCGATGCCTCCCTCATCCATTCCCATTGGTTTCTCAACAGAGGGTCTCTCAAGACCTCAGTTCCGCCGGCCATAAACAGCGTCCTTACCATCCTATCAGGCAGGTAATCATAGAATCTTGCCACCATATATGCCGAGATGCAGTTGTTAGAATTGCTGAGATAGTATCTGGTGATATGGCTATGCAGCATACTTTGCAGACTGTCTATGCGCGACTTTATTGCCGACACGCTGTCCACGTTTGCATACCTGTCAAGCATGGTGATAGCACGGCGCAGTTCAGGCTCAATCTTATTCAACGTCTTGTTGCATCTATGCAGCTTGCCATTAAGGGGCGTACCGGAAAGCGAATCGTTTGTCAAATCAATATATACATCCGCACCCTCGGCAATGACGACATTGCGAAGGTTATTGAAACCAATGATGGAGTACTGAGGCACCGTTACGCTGAACGAAAACTCTTCCCCTGCCGCGTCAAGTATCCTTATCCTCTTATGGTTGGTATAGTCCGACACCATAATAGGATATTTGCCAGCTTTCTTTCTGCCTCTGATGGTAAAGGTTACGTCAGGCATCTTGTTAACGTAGGTCTCAATCCTCAAATTGGGATTACAATTTCCGAGTATTTTGGGATTCTTGCTATGCAGATCTTCCTCGAGCATCCTCAGCAGAGGCGAATCATCTGCCACTCTTATCACGGCGAGTGACTTATTTCCTGAAAAGGCCTGGGGTGCTATACTTTTCACTTCTGGTGGTATAATGACCTCCTGCAGCTGTGGACAAAACGCGAATGCCTGCCAATGGATTTCCTTGGTTGACATAGGCAGAATGATGTTCTTTAGCCAAGACACTCCAGAAAAGGCAATTTCGCTGATACAATCATCTATGGTAGTGCAGAAATGTCGGTATAATTTATCCTTCTTCTCTTCTACCATCCACCCGTATCTGTCATAGCATGCATCGTATGTTGCATTTTTATAATCATCATGCAAAATACTCAAGGCCGAACCATTGAAATTCTTCACCATGTGTAGCCCCCTGATATTACCGAATCGCTCATGGCTGTAATTCGTGTGTTCAAGAGTTTCGTAAGCCAGCGAGTCAGTGACAAACCATGCCAAAGACAGGTCAAGCGAATTGACATTGGGAAAGAATTCGTCTAAATTCACTATTGCTGCAAGGTCAAAAGCGTTCATGGGGCCGCCTATTCGGACTATTTCCATAGCCTCTGCTTTGTTTTTTTCTGCAAATGTTTTCACTTGCCACAACAGACTACCCGGAACCTTAATTTCAAGCAGAGGGATTTCTTTTTCTCTTCGTTCCACCCTTGCGAGCCCCATCAGCAGCCCCAGTTCATCATCTATCCCAACATTCCTAATACTCTTACTCTCTTCGTCAGACATCCTACGGAATTTCATCGTAAATCCGTGCTTTGACTCGTGTGGCACCAAAACGAGCATTCCCTCGCCATCGAATGATATCTCGCTTTGGTTCAATTTGCCGTTGACATTTCTCACAATGTATGATCCCGACTGTATCTTGCCCACCAAGTCACTGTTCCATGTAGTGGCCGGTGCGTCAGACAGGTAATAACTGCTAAAGAATATGTCCGATTTCGAATTGTTCTTCTTGCTGTACAGGGACTGCGAAATCGATGTGGCAGAGATATTCATCACAATCTCTCCTGCCATCACCACGCCCTTCTCAGGTACGTGTTTCCAGTTGCCGATAATGTCCTTAAGATTTACGCCTGCGGCGTTTATGCTCAGGCTGAGCAGGGTTGCCAAGATAGAGATAAGGTTTCTTCTCATGGTCTGTAATGTTTTATAGGTGGGGGAGGTATTTCCTGTGGGTAAACCGCAGGACACTGTAGTTTTCCTTTTTATATTTATAGGGTGTTGACGTTTTGGCTGCAAAGTTACTAAAAACAGTTGAATTACCGGCAGTCCATCATCAATGTTTTAATGCTTTTTAACCCCTTTCGAACTGCCAGTAATTGACTGACAAAATGTCAGAGTAACTATTGCGTTCTAATAGTAGGTCTTTTACCGCCTAATAGTAGGTCTTTTACCCGGTAATAGTAGGTCTTTTACCGCCTAAAAGACCCACTATTGCAACGCGTTGATTATCAGATAGTTTTGGGCTGCCATTTTGTCAGTCCCCACAAAGGACGGCACTGACAGCCTGTGTCGCGCTCGGAGCAATTCTGGAGGTGTCGTCCGGCCACGCTATCAGCGCCGCCATTGCCGTTTTTCCGCACCAAGAGACAAGTAAATTGCGATTTTTTTGTGTATCTAAGAAAAAAGCAGTACTTTTGCACCTGTAAATCATTCTTGACGCTATAAGAATATGGATAAAGAAATCAAAAAAGTCAGAGTGGGCATCCTCGGCGCTGCCGGATATACGGGCGGCGAGCTGATACGCCTGCTCATCAACCACCCACAGGTGGAGATAGTCTTTGTCAACAGTGAGTCAAACGCCGGCAACAAGGTGTATGACGTGCATGAGGGACTGCTAGGCGACACAGAACTGGAGTTTACTGACACCCTGCCCTTCGACGAGGTTGACGTGGTGTTCTTCTGCTTCGGACACGGAAAGAGTGAGGCATTCCTCAAGGAGCATCGCATCCCTGAGCGAGTGAAGATTATCGATATGGCTCAGGACTTCCGCATAGCGGGCACAGAGCCCTACAACGGCGGCACACCAACAGCGGCGGCGCACGACTTCGTATATGGTCTGCCGGAGACACACCGCGACATCATTGCAGGCTGTCAGCATCTTGCCAACCCAGGATGCTTCGCTACATGCATACAGCTCGGCCTACTGCCGATGGCAAAGGCAGGTCTGCTGACCCACGACATCGCCGTCAATGCCATCACCGGCTCCACCGGCGCAGGTCAGAAGCCTGGTGCTACGACACACTTCTCATGGCGCAACAACAACATGTCGGTCTATAAGCTCTTCACCCATCAGCACCTGCACGAGATAACACAGACGCTGAACGAGCTGCGACCACAGGGGACACCGACCGTCATCGACACGCTGAACACCCCATACGACACCCTTGCCACCGCAGAAAACGGAGCGGAGGCTATCACGGTGGACTTCATACCATATCGCGGCGACTTCCCACGCGGCATATTCTGCACCGAGGTGATAACGCTCGACAAGATGATGAAGGCTGAGGACATAGTGGCCCTGTATAAGGATTATTACAAGGATGCAGCCTTCACACACTACTCAGACAAAGCACCCGACATGAAGCAGGTGGTGAACACCAACAAGGGCATAGTGCATGTCGATGTCTTCGGACGCAAGGTGGTGGTGACATCCATGATAGACAACCTGCTGAAGGGAGCCGTAGGACAGGCCGTGCAGAACATGAACATCATGTTCGGCATAGACGAGAAGGCCGGACTGAGGCTGAAGGCTGCGGCGTTCTGATGTAATGCATCGCTCGGCCCAAAGGGACGCTTTCATAGCGAAGCGGAGAAAGAATGCATAATGCATAATTCATAATGCATAATTGGCAATGCATGATGCAGATGCTTATGCGTTATGGATGAACAATAAAGGAAATTTAATCACGCATTATAAATCATGAAACTATTTGACGTTTATCCCCTTTTCGACGTGAACATCGTAAAGGGACAGGGCTGTAAGGTATGGGACGACAAAGGCCAGAAGTATCTTGACCTGTACGGCGGCCATGCCGTTATCAGCATCGGGCACTGCCATCCTCACTATGTGGAGATGATGACAGAGCAGATGAACAAGCTGGGATTCTATTCCAACTCAGTAAAGAACATGCTGCAGGTGGAGCTGGCTGAGCGTCTAGGCAAGGCCTGCGGATATGAGGACTATCAGTTCTTCCTCATCAACAGCGGTGCAGAGGCAAACGAGAATGCGCTGAAGCTGGCCTCTTTCGCCAATGGCCGCACCCGTGTGCTCGCTGCACAGAAGGCTTTTCACGGCCGTACGTCACTGGCTGTGGAGGTGACCAACAATCCGAAGATTGTGGCACCCATCAACGATAACAAGCATACCACATTCCTGCCTATGAACGACCTGCCCGCATGGGAGGCCGAACTGAAGAAGGGCGACGTGTGCGCCGTGATACTGGAGTGCATCCAGGGCGTTGGCGGCATACAGATGGCAACGGAAGAGTTTGCACAGGGACTGGCAAAGGCATGCAAGGAGAACGGCGCTTTCCTGATATGCGACGAGATACAATGCGGCTACGGACGCTCAGGAAAGTTCTTCGCTCACCAGTGGCTGGGCATCAAGCCCGACCTCATCACGGTGGCTAAGGGCATCGGCAACGGCTTCCCAATGGCCGGACTGCTTATCTCACCGGCCTTCGAACCCGTCTATGGACGCCTGGGCACCACGTTCGGCGGCAATCATCTGGCCTGCACAGCAGCACTCGCAGTACTCGACGTGATGGAGAAAGAGGGACTGGTAGAGAATGCCCGCGTTGTGGGCGACTATCTCATGGACCGGCTGAAGGCACTGCAGGCAACTCCTGAGGGCAAGCATATCACGGATGTCAGGGGACGCGGACTGATGATAGGCGTGGAGTTTGACTTCCCACACGCCGATGTGCGCAAGCCTCTCGTATATGAGCAGCATTGCTTCACAGGCTGTGCCGGCACCAACCTGCTGCGTCTGTTGCCACCATTGTGCCTGACAAAGGAGAATGTTGATGACTTCATCACACGCCTCACATCCATCATCTCCCACCTATAATAATATATAGCAAGCAATATGAAAGTAACCGTAATAGGCGCCGGCAACATGGGCGGTGCATTGATACACGGATGGGCTAAGAGCGGAAAGCTGGAGAGCCTGACCATAGCAGACAAGAACGAGACATTGCTGCAGAGTTTCAAGACTCTGTATCCATCCATCATTACCACTGCCGACAATGCCGCAGCCGTAAAGGATGCCGACATCGTAGTAGTGGTGGTAAAGCCGTGGCTCATGCCTACGGTGCTCCAGGAAATAAAGCCCGCACTGGACCTCAGCAAACAGATTGTTGTCTCTGATGCCGCCAACTTCACCACAGAGAAGCTGGCAGAGCAGCTGGGAGAAGACGGCGAGTACTGCTATGTGATACCCAATATCGCTGCCGAGTATAGCGCATCAATGTCGTTTATCGCCAAGGGCAAGGCTACTCACGACGAGACACTGGACAAGGTGAAGGCTCTTTATGACCTTTGCGGCGACACGCTCGTAGTGACAGAGAACCTCGTAGGCCCCGGAATGATGATGGCAAGCTGCGGCATAGCGTATGTCAT
Source organism: Prevotella sp. (assembly GCA_017478025.1). Lineage (GTDB taxonomy): Bacteria > Bacteroidota > Bacteroidia > Bacteroidales > Bacteroidaceae > Prevotella. The sequence continues at coordinate 20,817 of JAFVGZ010000032.1, read as the reverse complement.
GCGCTATATCCGAGCACAGATGGAAGGCGGATGCGAGATGGGATTCTACCCTGAGCAGGCTAAGCAGATAGCCCTTCAGACCATGCAGGGCGCGGTGTCACTGCTGAAAGAGACCGGCTGGCACCCCGAAGCAGCCATAGACAAAGTCACCACACCCGGCGGCGTAACAATCAAGGGACTCAACGAGCTGGATCATGCAGGCTTTAATTCTGCCGTAATCCGCTCACTGAAAGCAGGACTGAAGTAATTAATAATGCATAATTCATTCCCTCCCCCCACCCTGGGGGAGTTGGAGGGGACTATAAATTGGCACGCACTATTGCTATAGAACTCAACGAGGCGCTGCACAAACTGAAGGAGCAGGAGCAGGAAATAGCACGCCTTAAGCGGGAGTTGCGGAAATACCAGCTCATGGTAACTCGCGACAACTACCGCGAGCGTTTCTGTGTCAATACGTTCAAGGGGGAGCGGGTCATCACCACGTCGGATGTGAGATACATCGTATCAGAGAACAAATGCACATACTTCGTACTGCATGACGGCTCGTCATTCGACATCAACATGACGCTGACAGCCATCGCAGAAGTGCTCAACCCGAGGTCTTTCATGCGAGTAAACAGAAAATACATCGTGCCGCTGGTACAGGTAGAGCGCTTTGAGCAGGACATCAACGGCAAGGAGCGCCTCATCCTGAAGCATGGCCGCAGGACTCCAAAGATTATCATCAGCCGCGACAACAAGCACAATGTCCACGATTGGGTCAACGGAACCATGTAAATGCGGGCTCTTGCAGGGGCGTAAACATAGCTTCTCAAATAGCAATCACAACAAGAGGCACGCAGACTGTGCAGGCTACAACAATCAAGCATCAGGGACTGATTTTATCCTTCAGTAGGTATATTTTTGAGTGAATATAGAAAAAAACTGCTTAATATGCCTTGTGTTTCAAAAAAAAGTTGTACCTTTGGCGCCAAATTCAGCGATACGATGCACAGAATAGTAGTAAAAGTAGGTTCTAACGTCCTTACCACAAGCAAGGGAAAGCCGGACATCACACGTCTGTCGGCGCTGGTGGATCAGATAGCTTGGATGAGAGAACACGACTATGAAGTCATCCTCGTCTCATCGGGAGCGGTGGCTTGTGGGCGCCATGAGCTGAAGCCCACGCACGACCTCGACTCCGTGGAGCAGCGACAGCTGTACTCTGCCATGGGACAGGTGAGGCTCATAAACCTCTACTACGACCTCTTCCGCGAATACGGCCTGCACATAGGACAGGTGCTGACGATGAAGAGCAACTTTGAGACACCGGAGCATTTCCGCAATCAGCAGGCCTGCATGAAGGTGATGCTCGACAACGGGGTGATACCTATCGTCAACGAGAACGACACCGTTTGCTTGACAGAGCTGATGTTCACCGACAACGACGAGCTGTCGGGGCTTATAGCACAGATGATGCAAGCTGAGACACTCATACTGCTGAGCAACATTGACGGCATATTTACCGGTGACCCGAAGGAGCCGGATAGCCGCTTAATAAGAAAGGTGTTGCCCGAGGACAATCTCGAACAGTATATCGTATCAAGCAAAAGCAGCGCAGGACGCGGTGGAATGGAGTCAAAATACCACACCGCACGAACCGTTGCAGAGGCCGGCATCAAGGTTATCATAGCCAACGGCAAGAGGGAAAACATCCTCACAGACCTGCTGTGCAACCCCGAAGAAACCGTACACACGGAGTTCATGCCGAAGTAAACCTCTCCCCGCCCCTACCCCAAGGGGATGAGAAAGAACCAAGTTGTACATTACAGATAACAAATTGTACATGGTAAATTGTACATTACAGATAACAAATTGTACATTGTACATGGTAAATTGTAAATAAGAATGCTGCCACAATTCCAAATAGCAAAAGATGCCTCACGGCTGTTGGCACTCATCCCCGATGAGCGCCGCGATGAGATATTGCTTGCTGTGGCCGATGCCATCAAGCAGGCAGAGAGTGACATCTTGGCGGCCAACCGTTTGGATTTGGATAAGATGGATCCGTCCAACCCACTGTATGACCGCCTGCAACTGACCGCTAAGCGCCTGGAGGACATCGCCTCTGACATGCGTCATGTAGCAGGTCTGCCATCGCCTTTGGGACGCACACTGACAGACAAGACTCTGCCTAACGGACTTCATCTGAGGAAGGTAGCAGTACCGTTCGGAGTTATCGGAATGGTATTTGAGGCACGTCCTAACGTAGCTTTTGACGTATTCTCACTCTGTTTCAAGAGCGGTAACGCCTGCGTACTGAAGGGCGGACACGATGCGGAGGAGTCAAACAAAGCTATCGTGGCATTGATACAGAAGGTACTCACCGACAACGGCGTAGATAGCGGAGTGGTTCAGCTGCTTCCTGCTACACACGAGGCAACGGCAGAGATGCTCGGAGCTGTGGGATACATTGATGTCTGCATACCTCGCGGAGGCCGCAGACTCATAGACTTCGTGCGCGACAACGCAAAGGTACCGGTGATAGAGACAGGTGCAGGTGTGGTACACGCATACATGGATGAGTACGCAAACCTTGATATGGCAATGCGTATCATCAACAATGCCAAGACACGCCGCGTCAGCGTCTGCAACGCATTGGACTGCCTCATCATCCATAAGAGCCGCCTGGAGGACCTGCCGACCATAGGTATGATACTCCTGCCGTCGAACGTAAGGATTTATGCCGACCAGGGAGCGTATGGTTATCTCAACAAGAGCTATCCCGCCAATCTGCTGATGCAAGCCACGGAAGAGTCCTTCGGCACGGAGTTCATGGACTATGCTATGGCCATAAAGACCGTAAACGACGTGGATGAAGCCATAGAACACATCACACGCTTCGGCTCCGGACACTCTGAGTGCATCATCACAGACAACAAGGAGAACGCAGAGAAGTTTGAGAAAGAGGTTGACGCAGCCTGCGTATATGTCAACGCGCCGACCAGCTTCACAGACGGAGCACAGTTCGGCATGGGTGCTGAGATAGGCATTTCGACCCAGAAGCTCGGCCCACGCGGGCCAATGGCACTGGAGGAGATGACCACATACAAATGGCTCATAGAGGGCAACGGACAAATCAGAGCATAAAAGTGACAAAGCTATATTCTCTATTTCTCTCCCACCCTGTCATCACTACAGACAGTCGTGACTGCCCCGAAGGAAGCATCTTCTTCGCTCTGAAAGGCGAGACCTTCAACGGCAATGCGTACGCAGAGGCTGCATTGCAGAAGGGTTGTGCATACGCTGTGGTTGATGAGCCGCAGTATAGCGTCTCTGACGACGAGAGATACATCCTTGTCCCCGATGTGCTGAAGGCACTGCAACAACTGGCCAATGAGCATCGCAAGGCTCTCGGCACCACGATAATAGGTATCACAGGTACCAATGGCAAGACTACGACTAAGGAACTGATTGCTGCAGTTCTGCAGAGGAAATACAACATCCTCTATACTCAGGGCAACTTCAACAACCACATCGGAGTGCCGAAGACCCTTCTCAGGCTTACCAAAGAGCATGAGATGGCCGTGATAGAGATGGGTGCTAACCACCCAGGGGAGATAAAGACCCTTGTGGATATAGTGGAACCTGACTGCGGTCTGATAACAAACGTAGGCAAGGCACATCTGGAGGGCTTCGGATCCTTTGAAGGTGTGATAAAGACCAAGGGAGAACTGTATGACTATCTGCGCCAGAACGACGGTGAGATATTCATCGATAGCAGTAATGAACACCTGACGGGCATCGCCGGAGGCATCAGGCAGACGCCTTATCTGGAGGGAGAAGTGATATCCTGCTCACCGTTCCTGAAGTTCCGCTGGGAAGGCGGCGAGGTGCAGACGCAGCTCATAGGCACGTATAACCTGACCAACATGATGGCCGCCGCTACGGTGGGACGCCACTTCGGGGTCAGCAACGAGCAGATAAACGAGGCTCTGAGCCACTATACGCCGAGCAATAACCGCTCACAACTCACTGTGACGGAGAAAAACAAGCTGATAGTGGATACATACAACGCCAATCCGACATCGATGATGGCTGCGCTGGAGAACTTTACGGTGCTGACAAAATCACTGCCCGAGGGCACGCAGGCGATGACCATCCTTGGCGACATGAGAGAGTTGGGCGAGGTATCGAATGCAGAACACCAGAAGGTGGTGGACTATATAAAGACTCATCAAGCCCCGCAGAAGCCGTGGACGGTATGGCTTGTGGGTGCGGAGTTTCAAAAGACAGACAATCCCTTCCGCACGTTTGCAGATGTGAACGCAGTGAAGACAGCACTGGCGGAGGAGGGAACACCGGAAGGAAAATATATCCTCATAAAGGGCTCCAACGGCATCAGGCTGTTTGAATTGCCCGAGTTATTATAGGATAGGTTCGAGTTATTTATTCGCATAATAAGAGCATTTCGGGGTGTAGCGCAGTTGGTAGCGCACTACGTTCGGGACGTAGGGGTCGCCAGTTCGAGTCTGGTCACCCCGACGAAATGCAAAAGACCGCTGGTGAGAGCCAGCGGTCTTTTATTGTGCCTGTCGTCAGTATCTACTGTGCCCGACGGTTTCCCCGGCGGGCTTTCTTTGTGTATTGCGGTTACGCGTTGGGGGGTCTTTGTGCCTTGCGATTTCCCGACGGGGAAACCGTCGGGCACTGTAAGATGGTGAGGGCGGGGCTATGTGGCGCTTCTCTTTACTATAAACACATACGTAATGAGGACTACATTCATCATCAGCGAATAGATAATGGCGGGGATAGCCATCGTCTCATTGTTGAATACGAATGGGCTTGAGGCCATTGCTATCGCCTGCGCAGCGTTCTGCATGCCTATCTCTATGAGGAGCGTGCGTTGCTCACGACCGTTAAGGCGCGCTCCATGTGAGAGCAACCAGCCACCTCCCATAGCGAGGAGAATAAGCAGAGTAATGATAAGACCGAGCTTAGGCAGGTTGATGAGAATGGCATCGCTGTTCTGAGTGTAGAAGATTACCACGAGGAGTACCAACAACGGTAGCGCCATTTTGTTGAGCACACGACTCATCTTGCGCGCCGCATTCTCCCATTTATACCTTATGAACATCCCGATGAATACAGGCAATAATGCCAGTACGAGGTTCTGCGCTATCAGTTTGCCTACAGGCATCTCTATGCTACCTCCTTCGACACCTGGCAACAGCATTGCCGCTGCACCCATCACGAGCGGGATAGTAAACAATGTAAGTATGCTGCTGCAGGCAGTGAGAGATACGCTCAGCGCCACATCGCCCTTGGCAAGCATGGAGAACACATTGGAAGAGCTGCCTCCAGGACAGCATGCTATGAGTATCAGGCCGAGATAGAATATCGCGTCAAGATGGAAAGCCCACCCTAACAGGAATGCTATCACCGGCAGAAAGAACAACTGTCCGCACAGACCGGCAATGATAGCGCGCGGACGTTCTAATACCATCTTGAAGTCTGCGAGGATTAGTGTCAGTCCCAGGCAGAACATCAACAACGTAAGAACAGGAATTACAATCAGTATAGTCATGTTTATAATGGATGAGGGGGGGATGGATGAGGGTTTATTTGTTTATTATAATTATTCCCACTTCGCAGTTCAGGTCCCTCCCCCCTAGGGGGGAAGCAGGAGGGGTGCTTTATTCTATCATCTTCCTTATCTGCTTCTCCGTGGCATGAGGCAGTAGCTTGTGCATGTGCTCCATGATGCGTTGCAAAGACTCCTCTGGCGTGCGCTCACATTGGCACACCTCCCACCCATAGAGTTCCTCCGGAGTGTTGAGCAAAGACCATCCCCAGCCATACTGCCGCCCGTGACGGTCTGTAGGATAGACAAAGTCTTCGGTAACGATATGGCATCCCATCTGCAGTCGCGTGACATAGCCATCAAAACGGCTGCGCATCTTTGGTCCTGTAAAACCACATGCAGCGCGCAGCTCACGTGTTATGAGGCTACCGCTCTCGCGCAGCACGGTGAGAATAGAGTCTTCTATAGTACCCTCCTCGGGTGCGGGGTGCAGGGAGCGGCGCACATTAAAGAAGTCCGGCCACCACTCGCGACTGACGAAGCCGGCCTTCTTATTGAAGAACTTGCCATACATACAGCCACCATCAGTCACTATCTCGCCTTTCCATTTCCACAGCGGCCAGTCCCACCCACCATCGGGCAGCACCACATAGCGGCAGTCTTCATCTACCAAATCCTCGGCAGAGTAGCCTGCTATGCCGCTATCGAGCAAAGGCAGGAAACCTACCTCGTGGATGTATTCTATTACTTGCGGACAAGTGTAAAGCATATTATCACTTCTTTTCTGTTACATTATTCATATACTCACGAGGAGTACAGTGCATCACACTGCGAAAGCGACGGTAGAATGAGTCTAAATTAGAAAAGCCTGAGCGAACGCAAATATCCGACATCGCCATATCAGGATGATTATCCATCAACTCTACTGCATATTCTATTCGCATAGTATTGACAAGTTCTGAGAATGTAGTGCCTTCGTCTCTCAACGCCTGCCATAGATAGGTGCGGTTGGTGTGCATGGCCTCTGTGAGGTCAGCCAGACGCAAATCAGGGCGCAGGAAGAACTTCCGCTCCCGCAGAAAACTCACAATGCTCTCGCCCCCTGCCATTGCAATCATAGACTCAGACATCTCACCCTGCACACCATTGTCCAACGCGCCTCTGTCCCGCTGTGCCAGCTGTTGTGTCCCTACATCCTCCAATGGTGGGCGATTCATGGCTATGGGCACCATTCCATACATCACGCCCTCCAGGCCTATCAGCGCAAGCAGTATAGAGAAAGCGATGGACGGAAAGAACAGGAGCCACGGCGAATTGGTGAACCATTGACGCCCGATGATATTGACAACGACCGAGAATACCGCTGTGGCGAGCAGTAGCCACAGTATGCCCCGCAAGGAGGACAGCGTGCGGCCCTGCAGATCAGCATAGTCCATAGCAATCTCTTCTTCGTAATGGCGTATGAGATATTGCCCGGCGAAGACCACGCCGAAGACCTGAATGGCAAAGACTATGCGGCAAGCTATATGCCACCAGGCCTGCAGTAGGGTCAGGCCGCTGAGAGATTCCATGCTGTTGCCACGCAGGAAGGATTCGGTAAAGAGCCTCAGCTGTCCTGCATCCATCATGCTATAGAGAGTGCCTGCAACGAATCCGCCTATGACCGCAGGCGCAAGGAGCGCCGTGACAATGGGCGCACGGGGACACCCTCTGCGCGTGAGGGCTATGAGATACAGCAGGTATAGCGGATAAACAGAGAGATTGCTCACCACGTATATGGTATCCACGATGGGATGAGATGTCTCTGGATTACTGAAATACACCGCATGACAGGCATAGAGAATCGTAGCTATGACACTCCACGCCACAAGCCACGAGAGCTCACGACGGCGATACCGCAGCTGAACGATGAGCAACCAAAGCGTAATAAGGCTGCATGCCGTAACAGGTAGCAGAATCAAGAAAGACTGCAATGTATGGGATATTGAGAATATCATTTGTTCGCTTACAATACGCAAAGGTAGGCATTTTCCTTCATCCAGCCAAACGAAAGAGGAAGTATTTGTGAATTCATCGAAAGATTGCACCTGTGACGAACCGGCAAAAGAAGGGTCCCTCTACGATGAAATTGTCACTATACATATCTTTTGTGTGGTGTGCTTTACTGTGATTTTAGTGGTTTATCAACATCTTCCAATACAAAGAAGAGTGTTCCGGAGGGTGATACTTATTGTCGCTCAGCATGACTGATATGGCTCCAAACAGCCCCTGCGAACTACATTTGCTACATAAAATCATCAAAAAGAGCAATTACCCAAACAACTCCGATGAAATGGCGCTTTTTTGAACAAAATTGAGAATTTGTCGTAAATAATTGAGAATCTTCCGATAGAAATTGAGAATTTGTCGGAAGAAATTGAGAATTTGCCGAAAGATTTCTAATGTTTTTTCTTAACTTTGCGGCTGATGATGGCCCTGAGAACAACGTTCACCTTCATCTTAACCATAACGCTAACCATAACGCTAACCATAACAGTTACCTAAACAACAACCTATATACATTACAACGAGCTATGATGAAGAAACTATTACTATTTCTATTTTTGCTACTGCCCTTTGTCGGCTGGGCCGAGAGTGGCGGTGCACGGTTGATAGTATGGCAGAAGTCCGGAGAGAAGGTATATTATGACCTTGTGGACGATCCTATCACCACGTTTCAGGGCGATTTGCTCGTGATACAGACAACGAAAGGCAACATCTCCTATCAGCGTAGCAACGTGTTGCGCTACACGTATGACCGTCTGGGGCAGACCGGTATCTCGCTCCAACCCGGTGACCGAGAGGTGGAGATGAACCGTGAAGGCGATGCCGTAGTGTTCAGAGGACTTAAGGCCGGGGCCAAGATTAGCGTCTATGGTGCCAACGGAGCAACAGTGGCATAATACACAGCTGACGGCACGGGAGCCATGACTGTTTCGGTAAAAGAGCAGCCCAGCGGCGTATATATGATAAGAACAGGAAGTGAAACCATTAAACTGATTAAGCCATGAGACCACTTCATTATTCCAACACTTCATCGCATCAGAACTGGCTGCGCACACTTGTGCTGCTGATTGCGATGGCTATAGCATCCTTCTCCACCAGTGCATCGGCACAGGCAGGAGGGAGCAACGATGCATTCTATATTTATCAGAATGACGGACACTTCGACGGTTTCTTCTACGACGAGGTGAAGCAGATTAACTACTCACGCACAGACACTCTGGGCGTGGAGCACGATCATTACGTGAGTCAGGAGATAGTAACGAACGACTCTACATATCGCATAATGCTCACGGCTATTGACTCGGTCAGCTTCGTGCAACCGGAGATAAAGTTTGCCAAGGGTGTGCGTTTCATGCAGGATGAGGGACTGATAGATTATTTCCAGTCTTATTCCTATGATGAGATATTGAGCCGACACGTGCTGACCTTCTCCGGCAATATACCCGAGGCACTTCAGCCTAAGACAGGTGATGTGCTGACTTGTCCTAATGTGGAGGGCTATGACGGTATGTTCGTGGGCAAGGTTACATTCATAACGACTTCAGGCAGTAACGTTGTGGTCTATGCTGACTATGTGGATAATTACACCGATGTCTTCGAGCAGTTCATCACCGTGGAGCAGGTGAAGAATGAGAACACCCCGCTCGGTGCACACTCCTGGTCACGCACTGCCGGCATGAGCAAAGGGCTGAAGGTAGAGGGAAACATTGATGACTTCACACTGTTTAATTTCTCTACGAGTCTTGAAGGCAAGATTAACCTTACAAACAAAGTAAGCTTGGGATTTCAGGCCAGCATGGGCTTCGGCATGTTGTTAAAGGCAGCATACAATATCAGCCTAAAGAAATTCTATGTCAAGACTGAATTGAAAGAACAGATAGCAGCAGGGTTCAATGTGGCCCTTGACGGTGAGATTTATAATCCTCCCTCTTTGAGGGCTTTACCTGGTGTCGGCGCTCTGATAGACCGTTTCTCAAAGATACCGTTCCCTGCCAACTTCCCTGTGCTCTATGCTACCGTTATGCCAGAACCTTTCATGCGCGCCGAGGCACATTTGAAACTGAACTTCAGCACCGGAGTTGCCGTAAAATCTCTCACGCAATCATTTGAGATGAAGGACAAATATCCTTTCATTGACATAAAAATGGGGATGCTTCCCTACCCTGTAATACCACTAACGCTTGAACCCAGTGCCAATTGGAGCATCAGCGCACAGCTGAACGGCATGGTGCAGACTGGTATGAAATTCCCTGTTGAGGTAGGAGCGGAGGCTTGGATGAGAAAGTTCGTGGAACTGGAAGCATCAGCATCACTCTATGTCGGTCCGAAGATCAACGGAGAACTTAACCTTGAGTTCATACACGGAGATCAGGATGACGGTCTCATAAAAGCAAACAAAGGCATGTATGAAATGATGAAAAGCAGTAAGTTGGATCTCACGCTGATGAGCTTTGACCAAGAATTATCTGGAAAAGCCAAATTCTGGGGCAAAGGGACAGAGCTGAAGAAAGTCTTTTCTTTTGAGTATCTGAAATATCCGCTACAACTCTTCGCAAACATCTCTGATGCGAAATACGAAATCAAGGGAGAAATGCTGAATACCGTTACAGCAACATACAACACCTCTGGCGACGTGTTCATACCACAGACACTCGGGTTCGCACTCTATCAAAAGGAGAATGACAATGACAAGGACTACACGAAACTCTATCGCTATACCACAGAACCTACGATATACTTCCTAAACAATTTCAATAGCGTAGACCTGAAGATAGAGGATGTGGCGCCTGGTGAATACATGGTTCGCCCCATCGTAAAGACCATAGCGATAGGCGACATACCCGTATACTCAGAGGAACAGCTGATTACCATCGTTAAGCAAGACATTGAACTGAAGCCCTCGGAAATAACAGCAGAAGAGGATGGCGGCGAATTTGACATAGAGATACTGAACAGTATCTTGGGCGATCTGACTGCTGTGACCTATAATGACTGGGTAGAGGCAACAATACAAAACGACAACTCCTCCGTAGGCTCGACCTCAAAGAAGCTCCACGTGACGGTAAAAGCCAACGATGAAGAGAAATACCGTACCACAACCATAGCGGTACGTCAGGTCATCGGCACCAACTTTGTGGAGAAGGTTCTCACTGTAAATCAGTATGGTGGCATAGAACTTAGCAAGTCAAAAATAAGCTTCACAGAAGATGGCGGTACCGAATCCATGGAGGTTCGCACATCCATGAGGCCTATTAACGTCAATCTAAACGGTGCTGACTGGCTTAGCTACGAGATTAATGGCACTAATATCACATTTACTGCTATCGCCAACACTGGTGAGGCACGCACTGCTACAGTGACCATCAGCGCCTGGAACAGCAAGACTCAGGGTATAACCACCAAGACCATCACCATCGTTCAGGATGCTAAGAAGGAAGATCCAAATGTACCTCATGTAGCACCAGCGACGCTCACCTTCGGACCTGAGGGTGGCAAGAAAACCGTACAGGCATACGTCGGCAGCCAGTACAACCGTGTGGGCTACGCCATCCAAAACGATGCAAAGGGCTGGGTGACAAAGGTGGATAACTGGAGTGACTACTCACTGGATATCTATGTCAGTCCTAATGTCACAGGTTCTGAGCGCAAGGGTACCGTCACCGTCTATATGGCCAAATTCGATGGTGACGCTCCTGCACCGGGTACTAAGACCGAGGCTTTCCCTGTTACCATAATACAGAAGTCTGCTGCGGTACAGTTTGGAGAGGTAGCGCTGAAGTCTCTTTCATCGTTCACGTTGAATGTATCGGCCTTGATGCAGAACACTAAGACCGGCGCAAGCAGCGTAAAAGAGTATAGCGAGACGTTCTCAGCAGCCAATGCCACCATTACTCCAAACGGCAAAACTATCCACGTAGTGGCAACGAACAACTACAAGTCCGGCTATGACTCATATCAGAATGTAGTATCGTTTGACCTCACTGCAGCATCTGGAACTCTCGCCAGCTGTAAGGTTGAGAACCTGGAGTTCCGTCGCATATACGAAGATACGTACATAGACTTCACACAGCCTGGCATCTACGGCAAGGGTGATGACATACAGATAGCCTTGACGAATGTGCCATTCCAGAGAAGCCTGACCACGTACGTATCAGGTCAACCGTCGAACTTCGTCTTTGACGGCGATGCTAAGAGAGGTGTAAACTTCAAGAGTCTTACTCACAAGAAGGTGAACTACACAGAGGAACAGCCTACAGAAAACTACGTACTTGTGAATAGCAATGAGAACAGTGCCACCCTCACGATAAACGCCGTTGCTGAGGGCGAGTTGCCATAAACTTAACCCAGATATTAACGATATTCCCGCTGGCATTGCCGGCGGGAACATCTCTTTATCACAACGTGACTTACCACGAATTAGGCTATAAATTAGACGATAACCTTTGAACTAAAACTTACTATGATGAAGAAACTATTACTATTTCTACTGTATGTGCTTCCGTTAGCCTTGGCGCCAAGCGAAACCAACGGCAAGAATGCACTTATCGTATTGACCAAGGACAATGTGACACATCAGTTCGTTCTGGCCCAGGACAAGCCTAACGTCACATTTGAAGGTACATCCCTGAAGGTGACATGTGAAAATGCATCGGCAACAGCTATGTTTGCATTGTCAGACGTTGTGCGCTTCTACTATAAGGACAGCGACCCGTCGGGGATAGACGAACTCAACTCAGGCGAGGACACCGGCCTGAACTATGTCGGCGGCACGCTGGTGATCAGTCAGGTGAAAGCCGGTGAAACCGTAGGTATCTACACTACCGACGGACGTCAACTGCAGAAGTTTGACGCGAAACGCTCAGGCACCTATAGGCTGAACCTCTCTTCCCTGCCCACAGGAGTCTATGTTGTAAAAACCGGAACACTAACCTATAAAATCACGAAGCAATGAGACACACCACATTATATATACTTGCCCTGCTGCTGGCAATCGTCGGCACTGTGCAGCCCGCACAGGCCATGAGGACGCAGGATGCACTCTACATATTCCGCAATGACGGTCAGTTCCACTTCTTCTATTATGGTGACATTGACCAGATCACGTACTCAAAGACCGACACACTCGGCGTGGAGCAGGAGGACTACGTGGTGCAGGAGGTGTGGGCTCTCGACTCTGTGTTCCGCATTCCTATCTCTGCTATCGACTCCGTAGCCTTTGTTACGCCGGAGGACAAGGTGAAGGACGATGTGTTCTTCCCTGACAAATCGATTACTGACTATATCGTGGCCAGTGACTCCGTATGGTGGATAGTGCTGGCTCCCAATACTCCGCTGTCGCTCATACCAAACGTAGGCGACAAGTTTCTCATTGAGCAGACGTGCGATCTTCTCCCTGACGGTTTCGGCGGCAGGGTGGTAGGCCGCGAGCTGAACGATGACGGATACCTGATAGTGACGGAGCCGATAAGCCCTATGGAGATATATGACCGGCTGGTGATAAAGGCCGCTGTAGCTCCGTCAAGCCAGACGAGTGCGGCGAAAGGCATGTCACCCAACGGCATCCTTGACGGATGGACAATAGATGTACCGGAAGAAACATGGGACATACCGTCATTCACTGGAACTTTGCCGCTAACACATTCATGGAGTCTTTCTAAATCCGGCTCACCCGTCAGCGTATCCTTTGACGTGACAGGCTCCGTATCGGCATCGTTTGACCCGGAGCTGACGTACAGGGGATGTATATTCTTAGATGCCGAATATGGCCTGACAGCTGATATACACTCTACATGTAAAATGGAAGAAACAACTGAGCTTTCACTCTCGGGTACTCTCGGCGGACGATGGGAGATAGGATTTCCAGGGCGCGGAACAGAAAAAAATCCAAAGACCGACACGAAAACTACTGGAGAGAAAGACAATGCAAAAGGACTAAAATTTGATATCGGTGCCGGACTGTACTTGGAAGGTTCTATATCGGGATTTAAGGTTGCTCTGACTAACACGAAGGAATCAACCACTCATGCCTTTACAGTCGTAAAGCATAAGAATCCTCTGTTGATGCTTAACCCTATAACATTCACCGAACCCGAGTACTACTACAGGTACAATACTCACATCACTAAGAATGAAACGGAACCGTCTTTCGAATCTCCGATACTCAGCACTGACCTTCCCTTGGAGACTAGCATCGGTATGGGTATATATTTCAAGGCTGAGACGAAGTTGAGACTACCTTTGGAGAAGGCTCAGAAATGGGTACCGACACGCGTATTGAAATTCCTCACGAAGTATAAGGACGAGCAGAAGCCCAATGAGGCGAAAAGGGACACGACAAGCTTCGGATTCAACTTTGGTGCCGACCTCGGCGCAAAAGTTGATCTGAAAGCACCGTGGGGACTGCTATTCCAGGACTATGAGCTGCAGGAGTCACAGCCATACTATAAGTCACTGAACGATAATACTGAAGTCAGTGTTGCAGGCTACGTGAAGGGAGCCTTGGAACTCAGCCTCGGTCCATGGAAGATTGGACCTTCAGAAGAAGTCACGGCACCTATAGATAAGCGCTATCTTGTGCCGAACATCACAGGTATTAATGTAAAATATGACGATGAAGGGGAACACAGACCCTACCGAATAAAGTTCTCTGCACCTATCAGCAGAGATGTGATAACGGGTGTCAACGTAGGTTTCGCTGTGCTGGACGAGGAAAAGAAGGTTGTCAGCGAACACGCGGATTACGGATGGTTCAGCGAGAAAATTATGGATGCCGGTTTTAACCACTTCAACAAAGGCCTATACCACATGGTGCTCACCGACATCGACCCCGCCAAGGATGAGGAAAGGAAACTGACCGCATACCCAATGGTGGTACTCTCAACCGGCAGGAAGTTGCTGGTTGACCAAGAGAGACAGTTCACCATTATGCCTGCACGCTTCGACATATCCGCACGAAACGTCTTCGTAGGCGAGAAACGGGGATATGACGCACACGGCGACTACATATCACCATTGGAGGTTACCGTTGTCCCCAACATGCAGAATGTTGTCGTCAAATCAGAGGCTGACTGGCTTGACGAACCGTCGTGGCTGCAGCATCTCAACCAGCTTTCGCTGTATTGGGATGACCTGCCCAAGGATACTATGAACCGCAGGGGCGTGATACGACTATATGGAATGTCAACCAGCGGGAAGGACACGCTTGCTGTGGACAGTATCGTTGTGATGCAGGGCAGGCCGACCTTGGTGCTGAAGCCGGACACGCTGAAGTTCGGCATCAATGGAGGAGTCCAGTCATTCAGAATAGAGGAGACGAACCTGACAGACCTCACAGCATACCCAGCACCCGGGGCATCATTCTTTGAAGTGACGATGAACAAGGACAATACCGTCACGGTCAAGGTGCAGCCCAACGCTGATGTGGATGACAGAGATGCCGCGGTATGGGTAGAAGGAAAGTTCTTTGAAGGAATAACACACAAAGAATACATCATTGTGAGTCAGGTAAGCGGCGAGGCTTCCGTGTCACCGTCTGCACTCAACTTTGATGCAGAAGGAGGCACGAAACAAGTAAAGATTGACTTTGGTGACTATCCATTCTACGGAGTGTATGTGGATGAAGAGTGCGCAGGGTGGGTCAGCGCTGACAAAGAAGCTGACGGCGCGGTGAAGATTACCGCCACCGCCAGTGTAATGACCGAACAACGCGAGGGAACTGTATATTGCTGGGTAAGCAATGTAAGTAATCCCAGTGAGTCTGAGATGAAGAAGCTGCCCGTCACAGTGACACAGAGCCCGGGCGCAGGCCTGCAGCCCATAACACCTGACGGAGACAAGTCGCCGTTCGAGATGATATATTTCTTGACCACGCGCAAGTCTAAAGGCGTAACAACCGGTCAATCTTCTTCATCATCTTCAGGTGACGACGAAGAAGAAGAGTACATCGACCTTAACTCAACCTTCTACTTCACCCCCGGCAACAGCCAGTTCAAGCTGACACAAGGCAATACGACAGACCACTATGAGTGCAAGGGATATATGGAGTCAAACGGCATACAGCCCACAAAGATATTGGCAACACTGACCTTTGACATCGAGAAAGCCACCGGCATGGTGAAGAACCTGCAATATACAGCCAACTCTGAGGTAGGGGTGGACTTCCATATGTGGGGAGCGACGGCCCATTCCACCAATTACACCACTTCAGTCGTTCAGCTCGGCGACTTCCCGCTTGAGGTCAACGGCAGCACTGACAAGAGCGGTAAGTGGAGTGTCAGCGACGGTCTCTGGTTCAACGCCTACAGCGTAGAACAAGACACAAAGGCGTATTACACCATTGACAACGAACTGGGACACGAGCTGTATCCTGACGGCATTGATCCTATCAGCTATCACACGTCTTACGTTCCCGTAGGAGATGCTTCCGACTACGTAGAGCTCCAGATCAGCTATAAGGCCAGCTATGTAGGACCGACAGACCTGGAGTGGCCGAGCGATGAAGTGATGCAGAGCCTCAAGGCGGCAGGCCTGAATGTCTATGACGGTTCCACACCGCCTGCTATCACCGGCACCTACTCCATATCGCCACTCAGCATAGTATCAGACCCCAAAGGGGAGGCAAGCGCAGGAATGACGGAATATGGGCTGGACGGATTTGTGATGAAGTTCGACACCCAGGCCGACGGTAAAGTGATGATGCAGTTCTATCCCACCATAGGCGGAGTAGCCGTTGAGGCAGAAGACCCGATGACGGCACTCGTAACAGGCAGCGGCAATAAGTTCAGCGCATGCATCCCAGACGCATACGGCGGAGCTGTGATTATCTCCGGCGAGATGCAGGACGGTGTAATCTATGACCTGCAATATGCAACCTGCGATATGAAGAATGCCGGTGAGCACATAATCTTGAAGGACAGTGACGGCAGCAGCTCCTCTACAACATGGGCCCCAGGCTCAGGATATGACTGGTAGTGCCGCAATCACGAAACAACAATCGGCAAAAGGGCTTCGATTCCTGAAGGATTAGAAGCATGAAAATAAATTAACCCCCAAAAGCCTCAAAAACTTTTGGGGGTTAATTTATTTTGCGTAACTTTGCACGGGAAGTTTGATTTAATGCAGAATACAGAATGCAGAATTTCGTTCAAGGTTCTGCGATACCATCGCAGACATCCCTCACAATTCGTTAATTCTACCACATGAGACCTATACTATTTATATTATGTTTGCTTGCCGGGGCTGGCTCTGTGTCGGCGCAGAGCGAGGAGCTTGTTGCACGCATGACGGAATACTGCGCCAAGGTGCCGCAGGAGAGGATTTATGTGCACACCGACAAGGCGTGCTATGCCGCTGGGGACACTATATGGTTCAGGGCTCACCTGGTGGATGCAGCCACGAACAAGCCCATCAGCCGCTCGCGGTTTATGAACATTGAGCTCTATGACCGTAGCGCAGACACTCTTGTGAATAGAATGATAGTGAGATGTGACTCCGACGGAGTGTTTGCCAACGCCGTCCTGCTGTCCCGTAAACTGTACAGCGGGCTATATACCCTGGTGGCCTACACACAATGGATGCGCAATTTCAGCGCAGATGACTTCTTCTATAAGCCGCTGCTCATATTGGGCAACGGCCCGCTCCGCGCCCCCGTCATCAAGTCTGACAGCCAGCAGACACTCAGCACAGGCGATGCCCCCACCCTCTCCGGCAATGCCGATATCCTCCTGAATGCCTATCAGCGTGGCAATCATATCTATATTCCCTCACCCCAAGGGAATCTGAGGGGCAGTCTCTTGGTGGTCTATGGCAACGGACAGATCATGACATTCACCCCACAGGAGGGCAAGGTGAACCGCATAGATGTCAGCAAGTTCGGCGGCGGCAGCGTCAACATAGCATTGGTAAGGGCCGACTCGCTGACGGTCATCGCCGAGCAATCCCTGCAACTGAAGGATACCTCGTCGCCCATCGTGAGCATCAGCAGTACCGCAACGACGGAGGCCAAGAGCCCCATGACCGTAGATTTCAGCATGACAAATGCTGACGGCAGCCCGCTCAGGGCCATCTGTTCCGTCTCTGTCACCGACTATAACGTGGTGAAGCCCGACACCATTCAGCCCGATATAAAGGCGTACCTGCACAGAGCACCGGCAGGATTGCAGTCCGGTCATACGCTCCAAGACATGCTGACGGGCAATTATCCCGCCATACAATACGGTTTTCAGACCTGTCAGACCATAACGGGCAGCATTCGCGGCACGTGGCGCAAGCACCTGAAGAACCCCAAACTGCTATTTGTCAACACACGTATGGGGCAGCAGTTTGAGTTTGAACTGGGTGACAGCAGCCGTTTCTCTGTCATTGTGGATAATCCTGAGAACAGCACGTTTGTGCTGCAGGGGGCACGCAAGAACGGGAGTACGGCGTTCGTAGAACTCGACGTTGACCCGCAGACATTCCCCCAGCCGCATCTGCCGCAGCCATCCAAACGGGTGATGGGGCTGAGAGAGGCGAGAGAATTCGCTGCTCAGTCACATGATCAGCAGAGGTATTCCAGAATCGGCGCCATTGAATTGCCGGAGGTTGTAAAGGAATCCAAAGCAAAGAGAAACCAGAACTATGCCCGCATGGAGGCTCGGCGTTCGCTGCAAGAGGGTGACAGTCGCATAGAGAATGCGGTGTCCATGCGCGCGCTGCTGCATGCGCTGGGCATATATACCGAGTCTATAGACGGCGAGGAGCGTTTCCGCCCGTGGGATGTGGGCAAATGCTACGTTGACAACTATCATGAAACAGACGACCAATACGTGCTTAACATTGTCCCGTCAGACGTGAAATCAATAGAATACTTCACCCCCAACGACCCGCAGAACACTCTCTTCGGCGTCCGTGCAGACCAGCGTGGGCGCATTCCGGGCGTGCTGTTCATATTCCTGAAAGACGGTTCGGAGTATCTGCGCAAAGCTACGTCAAAGGACGTTCTCTCTATGGCAAAGGTGCAGCAGTTGGGCTACCGTTACCAGCGCAAGTTCTGGTCGCCGCAGTATCCCGAGGCTGACAAGTCGCAATACACCCGTCCAGACAGCCGCACCACGCTCTATTGGAACCCGAAGGTCACCACAGACGACACCGGCCACGCCTCCGTCACCTTCTATTCCTCCGACGTGTCAAAGCAGTATCTCGTCACCATTGAGGGCGTTGCAGCCGATGGCACAATAATAAGTCAGCGGAAAGTGATAAGCCCCCCTCCGACTTCCCCCTTGGGTGGAGGGTTCTGAACCACGAATTACACGAATTACACGAAAGAAGAAAAGACAGAAATTATTATAATTAGTATAATTTTCACAACTCAACAGTCCAACTGCGCGAGCTAATTATATTAATTATAATAATTTCTGTCTAAAACTTACACACTAATTTCTTTCCGTCTGCGTCCCCCCTTTTCGTGTAATTCGTGTAATTCGTGGTTTCCGTTTCTGTCGGAGGACTCAGTTGTGCAGGTCGAGGACAAAGCGTGTACCCTTGGCAAACTGTGGGTCTATATCAAGGTTACCGTTCATCAGTATCGCCATTTGCTTACAAATAGGCAAGCCCAGGCCGTCACCCTTCGTGAGGTCCTGGATGGTGCGGAATGGTTTGAACACCTCTTCACGCTCCTCCTCGGGGATGTTCACACCGGTATTTGCCACCAAGAACTGATGCGAGTGAGCGCCGCGCTTCTTGTACTCCAGCCAGATGGTACCGCTCTCGGGAGTGTATTCCGCAGCGTTACTCAGCAGGTGTGACAGAATGTGCGAGAGATACTCTTCATTAAACGAAGCCGTCATCTTGGGTGCATTGACATTCAGCGTTACGCCGCTCTTAACTTTATTGCGTATCTGCTCCATCAGTCCCTCACAGAATGGTTGCACGTGAATATCCGTCAGTTCAACCGTCTTCTCCGTGTCGCTCTCCAGTTCCGACATCGTCTGTATGTGTGCCAAGAAGTCCTCCATAGCCTTCACCTCAGGCTGCCGGGCATCGAGCTTGCTGAGCGCCGGAGCCATCTGGGCTGAGATATTGCTGATGAAGTTGGCCTTCTGGGCATTATTATCGCTGATGGTCTTGATGGTTTTCTTCTGATTGCGTGAGAGAAGGATATATCTCAGCAGCACGAATATGCAGCCCACGAGTGCCACTGCCAGCGCACCGGCCAGTATGCAGAGGCCCACGATGATTGCCATGCGTGCTGTCAGCGAGCTGTCTTTCTCTGATATAGCAGCCTCATTGTCGGCTATCTGCTTCTTCAGCGCAGCCTGCGCATCGGCGGCTTTCAGCGCATAGACAGAGTCTTTCCAAGCCACATAACTGCCATACGACTGTGCCACCATGTTGGCACTGTTGCTGCGGCGACCGTTGGCGATAAGTGTCTTATACACCTCCTCCACCTTGTCATACTCCTTCTGCGCCGTCAGCTTGGCTGCCATCTCCTTGAATACCGCGTTACCCTTTTCGTTCTGGCCATAGGTGTAGTAGTATATAGCCTTATTGTAAAGCAAGTCATTCTTCACCGCCTCGTCATTAGAAGCCTGCGCATGCGATGCCATGATATTGAGCTGCTCCTGAGTGCTGGCGTTTTTCCTCATCCTCAGGTACATATTCATGCGCTCCTTAGAGGTCTGATAGTGCAGAGCAGCCTTTGCGCTTCCGCTGATTCTTTGAGACCTGATGCTCTGATCCACATTGCGCAACAACTCAAACGCCTCCTTATAGGCATTGTCCTTGTAGTATAGAGCCGTAGCCTTGACACCACAATCCACCGACGACTTTATGTCGCCCTTCTTCGCATAGTCCTCGTATGCCATAACATAATAGGAACGCGCGGAAGCACGATGACCCTGAGCCAACTCCTGTTCTGCCTTTTGTTGCAGATTGCTGGTGCTTGAGTTATTTTGAGACTGTGGCTGTGCCGAGACTGCTGCCGCAAACATGACAGCGATAATCAGATTAGCTAACTTTATCATAACTGTGTTTTATTACTTTATTGCGTGCAAATGTACAACATTTTCGCTAAACCGCCAAACATTAACCCTTAATTCCGCAACACTATAATTTAACTTTATTTATAAGTTCCTGAGCAACAAAAAGTTGCCCAGGATTTTGCCATGTCAGAATTTTCACTTATCTTAGTGTTGCAAAAAGAAAACAAGCAAAACTCTAATATGACATGG
>JAFVGZ010000031.1 GCA_017478025.1 Prevotella sp. | reverse complement strand
GAACGGTACGGCATCACGTCTGCTGCTGAGCTTTACGCCTGATGAGAAATATGCTCACATGCCAAAGTTCAAGGAAGAGACAGAGCAGACACGCAAAAAAATGTTGGAGGCAGTAAGGATGTGCCGTGAAGAGAAGGGCATCATAGAGGACAAGCGCCTGTGCAAAGCATTTGAGGACTGGTGTAACGGCGTGGCTGATGAGTGTGCTGAAACACATGATGATGTGAGGGATGACCTGAGAAAAAGATCTGCAGTCATAGGTGCTACCTGTACGGTGATATGCGCCATTATGTGGGGAAGGCACACGAAGGAAGGACAGCTGATAATCACTAAGGAGGCTATAGACTTTGGGCTGCTGATGGCAGATTACTGTCTGGAAAGTCAAGTGGCTGTATTCAAGCACTATTACGAAGACAGACCTGTGCAGATAAGTTTTGAAGGGATAAGGAAAGGAACAAAAAACAAGGTGTTGTTTGACGAACTGCCTGATGTGTTTACGAGGGATATGGTGAAGGAGAGGAAAGGAAATTTGTCTAATTCTTCAATTTCTAATCTTTTGTCGAAACTAAAGAAAGAAAACCTAATCGTAGAAATCTCAAAGAACACCTATAGAAAATTAACCAACAAAGAAAAGGAGGACAAGGAATGAAAATAGAAATCAGAAGACGTTGGAAGAAGGAAGGCTACACCATTGGTGAGCTGTATGTGAACGGAGTATTTCGCTGCAACACGCTGGAGCCCCAGGATCGTGGCTTTAAGAGCAGCATGAGCAGCATGTCAATACAAGAGACAAAGGTGCCAGGCAAGACCGCAATCCCCACAGGGGCGTATGTCTGCCACGTGCACTGGATGCCGAAGATGATGAAGATGCGCCCACAGCTGATCTCTGTACCGGGCTTTTGGGGTATCTTCATCCATGAGGGTAACACGGTGAAGGAAACACGTGGCTGCATCCTGCTGGGCGAGAACACCAGCAAGGGGTTCGTAAGCCACTCAAAGCAGCACGTCATAAGCCTGACCGAGGAGATACAGGACTGCGAGGACAGACAGGAAATGGTGTGGGTGAGCGTTGAGGATTAAAAATTAAGAATTCAAAATTCAAAATTCAAAATTCAAAATTCAAGCCCCACTCTGACTTTCCCTTGGGGGAATTGACCATTGACGATTGAACATTCTTGCTCCGTTATACTACGCAAGCGTCCCATAGGGCCGAGCGGAGCATTGAACATTGAACATTGAGAATTCAAAATTCAAAATTGTACAGTCTTGCTCCGCTCTGCTACACAAGCGTAACAGAGCGGAGCAAGATCTTTTTAGCAAGCATAGCATGCGAGAGCTGAATCATCAGTCTTTTTCCGTGTCGTGGTTGGTCATGGCGCAGACGCAGGAGTCGCTCCATACGTTTTCTGCCGTCTCGATCATGTCGATGATGGTGTAGATGGGCAGTATGGCTCCCAGGACTGCGACGGGGGCGCCGATGCCCGCCATGAGCGAGAAGGTGATGAAGTAGCATCCCATCGGCACGCCGGCATTGCCTACGGCGGTGACAACGGAGATGCAGAGCCACAGGAGCATGAGGGGTAAGGTGAGGTGCCAGCCGCCTGACTGCATGACAAAGAGTGAGGTGACAAGGATGAATGCCGCACAGCCGTTCATGTTGATGGTGGTGCAGATAGGCAGCACGAAGCGCGCCACGTCCGTTCTGACGCCCAGACGGTTCTCTGCGCTGTCCATCGTGACGGGCAGGGTGGCGGCGCTGCTCTTGGTGAACAGTGCCATCATCACTGCCGGCATCATGCGGCTGAGCACATGGAGGGGGTTAAGACCACGAGCCAGGAGGAACAGGGGCAGAACGATGAAGAACTGTATGGCGTTACCGCCCAGCACTACGAGCACGTATTTGCCCAATGACTCTGCCGCTACGCCTGCTGACAGTTCTGACGACAGCTGTGCCGCGAATGCCACGATGCCTATCGGCAGTATCTTGACAAGCCAGCGGATGAGCAGGAAGATGAGTTCCTGCATACCCGTGAAGAACCTCACGACAGTCGCCTTGCCCTCGCTCTCAGGCAGTCTCGACAGTCCCAGACCCGCAGCGATGGCGAGGATGAGCAGCGAGAGGACGTTGCCCTCAAGGAGTGGACGCACGGAGTTGTTGGGGATAACGGAGAGCAGGTGGTCCGAGTAGGATTCGTCATCTCCGCTGACGGGATTGGCCGCCGCACCCGAGAGTTGGGATACTGACATACTCTCCGGCGCTATCAGCACAAAGAGGATAAGCCCCACGGCTGATGCGGCAAAGGTGGTGAGGAGCGTGTAGGAGATGGTGTGACGGAAGATGCGCCCCGACCTCTGCTCGTTGCCGATGGAGGAGAGCGTGGTGATGATTGCCAGCACGATGGTGGGGACGGCAAGCAACTGGAACAGACGCGTGAACACAGTCGCTACGAAATTTACGGCAGGCTCACGCAATGGGATGTCTGCCAAACCTAAGAGAGCACCAAAGATGAGTGCTCCCAGCCAAATAAGAGTTTGTTTCATTTCTTCTTTTTATTTTTCATAATATCTAATACTGTCTTTCATAACGGTAAGTTTTTAAGGTGGGGTCTATTAATTCCCACCGTGATATTTACATTTTTATGGACTATTGACGTTTTGTTGTCATAACAAAGACAATTAGTAGAACCCACCTTTAATTTGGGCTGACACCGAACAGAGATTCAAGTGTCAGCCCCTACAATTATTATCAGGTATGGATGCAGATTAGTATCCTGGGTTCTGTGCTATGTTCAGGTTCTCGCCTGACAGTCCTGTCGGGATTGGCTGACGATAGTGACGTCCGCGCACGTTGTTGTACTTTGCCTTCAGGTGCTTGTGTATCTTAGCGAAGAACGAACTTACCTCATTGCCATCCCTGCCTATCTCGCCTGCCGTAGCATAGCTGTCGTCGAAGTGCTCGTAGTCAGAGACCTCACGGACTGAGGAGATGAGATCCTTCCAGCGCAGGTTGTTGAACAGAGACTTCTGCTCGTAGGTGAACTCATAGTCCCACTCACGCTTTATCTGGTCAAAGGTAGGTGCAGAGACTGTTGCGATGCCTGCACGCTGGCGCAGCTGATTGAACGGTGCTGCTGCCTCAGCGTTGCGACCAAGCTGTACGAGGGCCTCAGCCTTGATGAGAAGCACCTCTGCATAACGCAGCTCTATGCGATCCACGCTGTTGAAGGTTATCTCAAGGTTCTCCGCATTGTCGTAAGACTGATCCACGCCCTTACCGTTTACAGGGGTGTAGATAGGAGAATGATAGTGGTATGTGAGTCCGTCTGTCGGGTTCTTCAGCTCGGTGAAGTAGGTCTTTGCCAGACGCTTGTCGTTAGGCTGCTCAAGATACCAGTCCTCGTAGAGGTCATCGTCAGATACCTCGGTGTGGTTCTCAGAGAAGCCGCGACCGTTCTCACCATTGAGGAATGGGAAGGTCCATGAGCAGTGGGTCTGGTGGTTGCCCTGTGCATCGTTCTTGTCGCCATCGTGACGGATGGTGAAGAGGTGCTCGTTGGTACCGCGCTTGTTGCTCTCATACTCACGACCGAAGAGCTTTGAAAAGTCAGGGTCAAGCTTCAGCAGCCCGCTGTTGATAACCTTGTCAGCATACTCCACAGCCTTCTCCAGGCGTGAGTCTGTCTTAGAGAACTGGGGATCTGCCTGTCCTGCAGCGATAGCCTCTACCTCCTGCTGGGTCAGAGGGTTGTCACCCCATGCCAGATAGGCACGGGCCAGAAGACCCTGGGCAGCCTGCTTTGACGGAGTCACAGGGTCGCCGTTATAGTTCTGCAGCAGGCTCTCTGCGTCAGTCAAGTCGCTGATAATCTGTGCATAGACGGTGTTGATGGGCTGACGCTCCGTGTTGCTGCCACCTGCCTCTGTAATCACAGGCACCTCGCCCCACAGCTGTACGAGATAGAGGTATGCCAGACCACGCAGGAACTTCGCCTTACCTACAGCGGCATTGTAGCCGTTCTGAGTCACCTGACCAGCATTGAAGGCCTTTGTGACCTCGGTGATGGTCTCGTTGTCGTTCACTATGCCAAGCAGCAAGTGATTGAAGATTTTCACCTGATACCACGTGTCTGCCTGCTGCTCAAAGCGGGAGTTGACGGGACCGGCCTCATCTTCTTCACCCTCGAAGGATGTGAGCTTGTTGGAGTTGAGCTCAATGATGAATGAGAACGAAGAGCTCAACGGCTGCCAATGGCTATACACACCGTTTGCCAATGCCAGGGCTGTGGCGTCATCGGTTACGACCTCAGACAGAACACCAGCAGGAACGCTGGCACTGCCACCGTTATCACTATCGCTACTGCTGCATGAGGTAGCGAACAACACAACTCCTGCAGCCACTGCTGCCAATACTGAATACTTTCCTTTTACCTGTTTCATGTTGATTTGTCCTTTCTTTTTTTAATTAGGTAAATAATGAATATAGTTTATATTTGTTTTATTATCCTGAGATGCTCAAGTTTTCTGGGTGCAAAGGTACGGCGCTTTTCCTTTCCCCGCAATCGCATGTGCACGGCATTTGATGTCACCATTGTTTGGTACTCAGAATACCATACTTGCACTGACATATATGTTGCGGCCCTTCTGCGGGATGTTGTTCCAGTCCGCGTATGTGGAGTAGCGGCGATCCAGCAGGTTCTCTACACCTGCACGCAGCTTGAGCGCTATGTGACTGAACTCCAGGGGATATTCTGCAGAGAGATTGAACACCGTATAGGGCGCCGTGCTGCTCTCACCATATTTCTCACCATACTGTGACTGACGCGCCGCTCCTGTCATAGAGAGTTGCAGGGAGAGGGCCTTGTAGAGCCACCGCAGGGATGAGGTATAGCCCAAAGGAGCGACGAGGGGCAGCGTATCGCCCTGATCATCACGCCCGAGAGAGTAAGTCAGCTTGCCGCTCCACAGCAGTGAGGGCAGGATATTCCAAGACAAAGAGAGCGAGGCATTGAAGATTGTGGCGTTGGGGATATTGCCATAGACCTTCACACCGGCAGCTCCGATGGTCATGGGGCTGAGACGGTCTTCTACGTTTCCTATTATATAATTGGAGAAGAAGAAGGCGTTGGCATCGGCTGTTACCGTGAATGCGGGAAGGGAGTACTTCGCTGTTAGCGTCGCCTCTATAGCCGACTCGTTCTTCAGGTGTGGGTTGCCCATATAGTCATAACGGTCGAACGTATTGTTCAGATAGTAGCCGTATGCCTCTGTGACTGTCGGAGCACGGCTGCCCCACCCTCCCCCAGCGGAGAGTCTCAGGCCCTGCAGGTGCTGCGGTGTCCACTGGTAACGCAGAGCAACGCGCGCCGTTGTCTGGTTGTAACTGTCTGTCATGCGGGGGAAAAAGACCTTCTGAGCCTTATAGCCCTCCTCATTGTTGAGCCGCTGCTGCTGCCACGCTGCCTTTGCAGAGAGGTGAAGGGAGTGTGACGGGATGAGGTTTATGTCATCGGTCAATGCCAGACCGGTGTTGAATGTCCCCACATCGGGCCACGTCACCATATACATCGGAGCGGCACCACCGGGGTACATGGTCATATCGGCAAAGAGACGGTTGTAGTAAAGGTCGTAGTTGGCGCGCAGGCTGTGACGTCCGAGCGATGCTGCAAGCAGGCTGTAGAGTCCGGCAGTCTGGCTGCGCCCGGGCATATCCATGTGGATGGCCACGTCAGGGCGATGCGTGTCATCCATCTCATGACGTATGCGGTTGTAGTAAATCTTCGTCTCCCACGAACTGACCTTACCCACAGGGAAATCCACATGGTGGCTGAGCGATGTGATGATTGCCTCAGCTACGGACACGTCCATGTTTAATGCGGGATAGCCCACATCACCTGCGCGGTCATAGATTACGGTACCTTCGATGCGCTGGTTCTGCTTTATGCGGAAACCGAAATTGGCAAAGGCATTTACTTTCCGGAACTGTGAAAAAGGGACCTTCTCGTGGTGGCCTGCCCTGTAGTCGTCAGCATGACGATAGAACGCTCCGAAGTTGACATAAGCGTTATGACCGGAGAACTCTGTATCAGCCCCATAGGTCTGCAGATGTCCGTTGGCTTCGTATCCTGCAGAGACCGTAGTCTGTCTCGCTGTGCGATCAAAGCCGATACGGCGCAAGCGCAGGTCAAGGCTGCCGCCGATATTACCTGTGGCCTGTGGGTTGCCGTCAAGACCGCTGTTCAGGCTGATATTCTGCAGGTTGCTGCTCTCCACGTATGACGTGACAGGGTCCATCTTGTCCGTGCAGGCATAGAATATCTTCATTCCGTCAATAGTGACGGAGAGACGCTCAGTCTGCATTCCGTTGATGGTGGGTTCCCAGGCATAGCTGCCGCGTCGCACCAAATCCACGTGAGACAGCTCGCGCAAATGTTCGTCGATGGTAGCAGTCTGCCCCTTATAGGAGCGTTTCTGTCCTTCGGCTTTGTCAGAAACCACGACCACCTCGTCCAGTTGTCTGTCAGAGGTGGAAGTGGTGTCAGCGGTCAATGCCGCTGCTTGGAATATAATGGCAATTGCAATAAGCATTCTTTTTAATTTATATTGTTACGTCCCAGTAGAGGGGATTGTCTCCACCTGCTACTATGTTACCTTCTTTGTCACGCACGGTGAGGTTGATGCGCCACAGGCCTGTCATCGTGAGGTTTATGATGCCTTGATATTCACCGCCTGCCTGTTTTGTCAATGACTCATTGTCGGGAGAGGTATGGTTGCCCATATCAGGCATACGGGGGTCAATGTCTATCGTGAACTCCTCCTCTGCCAAGAGGTATGGCGATGTGGCCGGAGAAGATTTCTTTGACACATACGCCTGGATGGTGTTGCTGCCAGTCTGCAGCTTTTCCGGTGAGACAAGTGAGAGGTAGTATGTCTGGTTTCCCACCTTGAATGACTTAAGCCATGACTGACCTTCTGGCAGGGCAGCTACCTCAAGAGCCTTGTTCAGCCCGTGCTCGCCGTGCTTCTGAACATTGAGACTGTAGCTGAGTTGCCACTTATCAGCATCTGTTGATGCCATGAGGAATGATATCCACGTATGCTTCAACGCCTGCGGAGCATCTGGCAAGCCAGTGACCTCGCCCAGGATAGGTGTGGAGTGCTGCATGGTCTTTTCGCCCATAACCATCGTCATCACAGGAGTAAGCTCTGAGATAGAGAAATCCTTGACATAGTTGCCGTTCTTGAGTTTGGTCACTACAAAGTATATGTCATTGTAGCCCACATGGAATGTTCCGTCGGTGGTATATCCATGAACGCTATAGGTGCCTTCGATGGTGTCACGAAGTACCGGCACCTCACGCAGGTTGCGGATGAAGTTGAAGACGATGCGAGCCTCCTCAGCCGAGCAGCATTCTACATCGCCATCGAGGGTTATAGTACCATAAAAGTCATCACTGAGCACGTCGTCGTTGCTATTGCAGGAAGTAAGCAACAGCAAGAAGAGGAGAAGGATGAGGGATAAGGGGTGAAGGGATAAGGGGTGAAGGGATGAGGGGCGAGAAATGATGGTTGATGTAATTTTCTTCATATGGCTTACTGGGTTAAGTTAATGCATAATGCATAATTCATAATTATTAATTTGTGTAATTCTGGAAATTCGGGAAATTCGTGGTTTAAAGCCCTTCCCCAGGGGGGGAGTTGGTGAGGGACTTTTACAGTGTGAGGTTTACTCCGAAGGCGAAGCTTCGTGACGATGGGTATGCGCCGCTGTCTGTACCGCCTGCTATCTCTGGGTCGTACCCGCTGTATGGAGTGATGGTGAAGAGGTTGGAACCTGTTGCGAATATACGGGCCTTGATGGGGAACTGTGCCGGCAGTGGCAGTTTGTAACCTATGGTGATATTACGCAGCTTGAGGTATGATGCATCCTCTAAGTAACGGCTGTCAATGTAGGAGAATGGGCGGTCAAGCGATGCCAATGGGAGCACGGCGTTCTGATTGGTCACAGTCCAGCTATCAAGCACGGTGCGCAGGAGGTTGTAGCTGTCTCCCGTCTGTTCTAACCTGCGGCGAAGGGCATTGAACACTTTGTTGCCGTAACTGCCCTGGAAGGACAGGCTGACATCGAGGCGTTTCCACTGGAGTGAGGTCTGTATGCCGTAAGTCAGAGAGGGCTGTGTGGAACCAAGCACCACGCGGTCATTGCCATCAATCCTGCCATCACCGTTGGCATCCTGGAATTTCAGGTCGCCTGGCTTGGGCACGTCACCATTGACTGTAGGCAGCTTGCTTACATCTTCGGTGGTCGATACGATGCCAGCGAACTGGAGTCCATAGAAGCTTCCGAGTGCTTCGCCGCGGCGCAGAATCTGCTGATTGCTTGAGCCCATGATGACATTGTTGGTCGAACCCATGTCGGTGATCTCGTTATGGTTGTGCGCAAGGTTTGCAGAAGCGCGCCAGATGAGGTCTTTGCGGTGTATCAGTGTTCCGTTTACAGTCAGTTCTATACCCTTGTTCACCACGTTACCCACATTCTGCAACTGTGTGGTGACACCTGATGAGAAGCCCGTTGGCACTTCCAAGAGAAGGTCTGAGGTCTTCTTGTAGTATGCATCGAACGTGGCAGAGAGCCGGTTGCTGAACATATCTATGTCAAAACCGATGTTGTAACTTGCCGTAGTCTCCCATTTGAGGTTGTCGTTGGCGGCGTTGTTGCGGTTATAACTCGACGAACCCGCATACTGTCCAGTGGCGTAGCTGGTAATGAAGGCGTGGTCGCTGATCTCCTGATTGCCCACCGTACCAGCCGAGACACGCAGCTTCAGTTGCGAGATGGCCTTGACGCGCTGCAGGAAACGCTCCTTATCCACATTCCAAGAGAGACCGATGGATGGGAAGTATCCCCAGCGATGGTTCTTCGCAAAGCGACTGGAGTTATCGGCACGGAAGGTTCCGGTGAGGTTGTATCTGTCAAGCAGAGTGTAGTTTACACGTGCTATGATACTGTTGAGTGCTGACTCTGACAGGCCTGACTGTGGCGGATAGACCTCTGAACCGTCTGCCAGGTTGTATTGCTTGAGTTCCTCATTGGTAAAGTGGGTTGCGAGAATGCTGTTCCACGTAATGGTGCTTGTCTGTCGGGTAAAGCCTCCGAGCACGTCAAGACTGTGTATGCCCTTCCATGAGGGTGTCCATGTGGCGGTGTATTCCTGCTGCCATACCTCGATGTCGCGGTGCCCGATGCCTCCGAGACCGGTATTTGAAAGTCCCAGAGAGGTATAGGATGGCGAGAAGTAGTTCTGTGTGAGTTGCTCGCTATTGAGTCCCACTGAGGCTCTGAGCGTCACATCGCCGAGGACGTATGAGGCCCAGACGTTGCTGAGATTATATTTGTTGATGTTCTCGGCTACGCTGTTGCGCAGGTCGCTGATGGCATTTGATGTTTTGTCGCCGATAGCGAAATAGGCATACTCAAAAGGGTTGTGGTAGTTATAGCTGCCGTCACTTTCGTATATGCTGACAACAGGAGGTGTAAGGAGACCATACACGAAGCTGTTTGTGATGCCTGCAGAATAGGGCGAAGAGTTGTAAACGACTTTCTCTGAGGTCGTGAGTCCCTCCTGTGTTGTTTTGCCAAATGTGCTGTTGACACCAAAGTGCAGGCCCTGCAGGAGTTCCCACTCCGTGTTGATGTGGAAGTTATAGCGCTTGAGCTCTGAGCCTATGATGATACCGTTCTGGTCGGTATAGTTGGCTGAGAAGGCATAGCGGTTCTTCTCCGTACCGCCGTTTACAGAGAGTTCATGGCTCTGTCTGAAGGCTGAGCGCAGCATTGCATCCTGCCAGTCTGTACCTTTACCGAGCTGGCTAATCTGCTCGTCAGTGTATCCACCTTTATTAAAATAATACTGCTTCTGGAATGCTGCCCACTCCTGTGCTGTCATGAGGTCAAGCTTACGGGTCGCATTATCCACTCCAGCGGTGAATGTATAGTTGACTACAGGCTTGCCCGTAACGCCTTTCTTGGTAGTGATGATGATGACACCGTTGGCACCTCTTGAGCCGTATATGGCTGTGGCGCTGACATCTTTGAGCACCTCGATGGAGAGGATATCATTGGGATTGATGGTTGTCAGCGGGTTCAGGCTTCCCTCGATGGCGCCGAGTCCCGTCTTGTTGTCATCAGCGCTGCGAAAGTATATGAAGCCGTCCACCACGTACAGCGGCTCATTGGAGGCGTTGACTGAGTTGCCTCCACGAATGCGGATGTTGCTGGCAGCACCGGGCTGTCCGCTTGTTGCGGTGACTGTGAGACCGGCCACCTGACCACCAAGGGCGGCATCAAAGGTAGGAGCCACGCTATTCTCAAACACATCTGACCTTACCGTGGTGACACTGCCCGTCAGCTGGGTTCGTTTCTGCGTGCCATAGCCCACTACCACCACCTCGTCAAGACGATTGTCCTCTTCCTCGAGGCGTATATTATAAGTGGTGTCACGCGCCGTTACGTGTGCCTGCTTGGACTGGTATCCAACATAACTGATCTGTAAATCTGAGGGGAAACGACGGATATCAATGCTGAAATGGCCGTCGAGGTCTGATATTACCCCTTTCTTCTCCGTAACGTCATAGATGGTAGCACCGATGATGGCTTCACCGGTCTGTGCATCAGCCACGATTCCTGTGATCGGAGTGGCTGATGCAGCAGTAATACCAATGACAAAAGTTGATAGTGTAAATAATCTCTGTACAATCTTCATACCTTAATAATATATTGTTTTATACCTTATATCTGTATCCTTTTTTCAGTCTGGCAAACATGTCATTGCTCCCCAGACTTACAGACCGCGCTGAAATCTTTTGCAAAGGTATTATGATTGTACTTAACCCGAAATACCGCCGCCAGGCTATTTCACATCACAAATGTTTGGGATAATGATACATGCCATACCAACATTATGTTAGGAACATACCACCGACAAGGTATTGCGTATGTCACATATTCTTTGTACCTTTGCACCCGATTTTAGAATTTACGCAAAAATAACATTACAAACACAAGAATGAACTTCATCATAGCAGACAACCAGGAGCTCACACGCTACGCAATAGAACATCTCGTCGATGGCATAGAAGGCAAGACCGTGGAGCATGCACACGATAAGACCGAACTGACAGAGAAGCTGAAGCGGCAGGAGAACAGCATTGTGTTCTTAGACTATACCCTCTTCGACTTCTTCGATGTGGATAATTTCATCATCGTGGGTCAACGCTTCCCATACACACGCTGGATATTGATGAGCGATGACCTCACGCCGCAGTTCCTGCGCTCAGTGGTCTATCAGAGCCACAACGTAAGTATCATCTTCAAGGATGCGCCGCTGCGCGAGGTGACACAGGCCATTCACTCCACTCTCAGAGGTGAGCGATACATCTGCCAGCGCGTCACAGAGATACTCCTCATGCGTCAGCAGCAGGAATGGGAACAGCAGTCCATGCTCACGCCGACCGAGGTGGAGGTGGTGCGAGCCATTGCCCAGGGCAAGACGACAAAGGAAATTGCGGCAGAACGTTTCTCCAGCATACATACCATCAATACGCACAGGAAGAACCTCTTCCGCAAACTACATGTAAACACCGCCCACGAAGCCATCAAGGCCGCAGTACGTGCAGGTCTGATAAACGAGTCTGACTACTTTATTTAAGGCTCGGCTCTTTGTGACGCTTGCACAGCAAGGATACAAAATACAATCCAGTGTGACGCTTGCACAGCAAGGATACAAAATTCAATGGCGCAAGATGCAATCAAGCATCCTGCGCCATTAAATTATACATTATGAATTATGAATTATGCATCAAGCATCACTTCACTCTTATGACTGTCAGCGAGTATGGAGCGACGGAGATTTGAAGTTGCGGTGAGGTAAGTGTCACGCTCTCTGTCTTTTCTCCCTCCCACTCTTTCGTGCGGTCAGGAGTGTTGCCGCCATACATCGTCTGTATCGACGCAACGACACTCCCCTTTGATTTCTTGGATGTTGCAGCCTTGTTGAGTTTTGCTGCTACTTCTTCGCCAAGGTCTATCGTCATAGCTGCCTCTTTAGGCAACATGGATACTAGTTTGATAATCACATCACCCGTCTTGCTATCTATTACTACAGAACGGTCTATTCGCTCTGAGATTCCCCTTTCCAAGTTCTCCTGAGAGGGGGATTGCTTTTTGTCTGCGGCATCAGAGGCGGTCTTTACAACCGTGACATCCACCTTTGAACCTACATAGACATCGCCGGAGTTGTGTCCGAATGCGCGCTGCACGTAGTAATTGGCAGTGGGACGCACCTCATTGTTATTGAAATAAATGAGGTCAGGAGTCCAACTGTAGTGCTTGTCTTTAGCCAGCAACGGAGCATAAGATGACATCACCACGACATCGGCATTCTCCTCAAGATGAGTCATATAGGCAGCTTCCACGAGGGCATTGCTCACGTTATTTCCCTTAGATGCCCACTCACCTAAATATACCTTGGTACCGTTACGGTCATAGCTGTCGTAGAAATTGCGGTGGCTGAAGTACCATCCGGGGGTGTTATAGTAGTGCTCATCCACTATCTCTAACTTCTGTGCCTTGGCCTCTTGCCATCCGTATTCATAGTCGGAGCCCTCCCAGAACGGGCCTACGGTTCCGATAATGGTTATCTCCGGGTGCTTGGCCTTCACTCCGTCTATGAGGAAGCGGTAACGCTCCATGAAGGTGTCGCCCAGCATATCCTCGTTGCCTATGCCGAGATACTTCAGGTTGAACGGCTTTGGGTGACCTGCCTTGGCTCTCATTGCAGCAAGCGAAGACTTCTTGGCATCGCCGTTAGCCCACTCTATCAGGTCAAGCAGCTCCTGCAGATAAGACTCCATCGTCAGGTCTTTGCCCATATACTTATACGGGGACGGCTTGCCTCCGAGGTCCTTCAGGAACGGTATGCCTCCCTGCTGACCGTTCTGAGGACCGCCCTCATAGCCTCCACGACCAGAGTTCTGGCAAGGCACACCTGCTGCGAGCACCGGAACAGGCTCAGCACCGATGTCCTCGCAGAAGAGGAAATACTCATAGAAACCCAGTCCGCGAGTCTGGTGGTAGTGCCAGATATTGTAGTCGGGCTGCCTCTCCCACAAGTCACCGATGGTGGCCTGCCAATGGTAGATGTTGTTGATGCCATTACCGTGCGAGGCACATCCACCTGGGAAACGGACGAAGCGAGGCTTCAGGTCTGCAATAGTCTCGGCAAGATCTTTGCGCAAACCGTTGCTGTGACCCTTGTATGTGTCCTTGGGGAAGAGTGATACGAAGTCCAGATGCAGCCATCCCTTCTGCTGGGGCTCTATGACCAGCTCTGCCGACTTGGCATCAGCCGTTGCCTTGAGCGTTACGCTCTGCCTGCGCCATTCCTTTGTGGCTTTGAGCGTTGTGGCAGCCAGCACCTTACCGTCCTCACGCAGGGACACCTTGATAGCGCCGCTGCCTTTCAGGAACAGTGACAGCTCATACTTAGCACCGGCCTTCAGGGGTATTCCGTCAAAGCCTTCATTGACGATACTTCCGCCCACGGTCTCTGTATTCAGCACGGCATAGTGCGCATTGTTTGGGTGCAGCGGTGCCTGAGTAGCAACAGTCACCGTAGTGCCTTCGCCCTCCTGTCTCCACGCGGTCAGGGCATCCCATCCCTTGCGGTCAGCAGCGGTATATTCAAAGTCACGGTTCTGGATGAGCTCTGCGTAGAGCCCCCCGTCGGCAGCATAACTGATATCCTCAAAGAAGATGCCCATCAGGTCAGGTGATATGTTTTTCTTATCGGCCCAATCTATCGTCAGCTGCGCCTTTATCTCCGCACAGTCATCAGCGAAGTGGCGTCCAGTGCTGACATAGTTCTCCATTTCTTTACGCGCATTGGCATCGCGCAGAGCCTTCTTCTCCTGCAGTGCCTTTATATATATATAAGGTACGCGTATGGGTTTCTGACTGTCTGCCTTGCTCTGACTGACGATGCGCTGGAAGTCCGCATCATTGGAAACGTAGTCATAGTCCTGCGGTTTCCACAGCACGAAATCTTCAGACTCCGTCCTGCCTACCTCACGTTGCTTGAGGTCGGGGATGAAAGTAGCGGTGAACTTCTTACCATCAAACTTCAGCACGGGGTACCACATCTTCTTCTGTGCTCCCCAGGGGCCGTAGTCACTCTCAAAGACATTAGTGGCAACATGGTGCCAGTGTTTCAAATCCTGTGACCATGAAACTTGTAATCCACGATCCCCGTCCTTTATGTCGGGTCTTACCCAGACAGAGTCCGGGCGATTAGCAAACGCTGGCAGTGCCAGAAGAGCAGCTAAAAGAAAAATGTAGTTTTTCATTGACGGTTAGCCCCCACGGGGCAAATTAACAAATTAGCGAATTAACAAATTAACAAATTAAAGCCCCACATCGGTCCCCCCCAAAAAAGAGGAGAAGCCCCCCACCGTCCCCCCCCTGGTGGGGGGGCTGAAGGGGAGGGGGGCTAATTATGCATTTTGTATTTTTAATTATTCATTAATTAGTGTATTCCTGCCAAGACTTTATCTGCAATGACTCGAGAGGTCTCTCACAGAATGCCTTGATGAATGCCGAAGCAAGGCGGGCATTAGTAATCAGCGGTATGTTGTGGTCTATAGCGCTGCGGCGAATCTTGTAGCCGTTGGTCTGCTCACGCTTGCTATGGTTCTTAGGAATGTTGATGATGAGGTCAAAGGCATGGTCGTGTATCATGTCCATCACATTGCGAATATCCTTGTGACTCTCGTCAGGCCAGCCTACAGGGATTGCCGTGATGCCATTGTCTGCCAGGAACTTTGCCGTTCCTTCTGTAGCATAGATGGTATAGCCGCCCTTCTGCAGAGAGATAGCAGAGTCGAGCAGAGTGGTCTTCTCCTTTGTGCCACCTGAAGAAAGCATGATGCCCTTATCGCGAGAAGGTATCTTATAGCCTGTGGCAATCATAGCGTTGAGCAGAGCCTCCTCGTAAGAGTCACCGAGACATCCCACCTCACCCGTTGACGACATATCAACGCCGAGCACTGGGTCAGCGCCTGAGAGGCGTGCAAAGGAGAACTGACTGGCCTTTACGCCCATGCGGTCAATGTCAAAGGCCGACTTGTCTGCTTTCTGGAATGGAGCATCGAGCATAATCTTCGTTGCCGTCTCAATGAAGTTGCGCTTCAGAACCTTGCTGACAAACGGGAATGAACGTGAGGCACGCAGGTTACACTCTATGACCTTCACGTCGCGGTCCTTGGCAAGATACTGTATATTGAACGGACCGGAGATATTGAGTTCCTTAGCGATGGCGCGTGACATCTTCTTTATCTGACGGATGGTGGCAAACTTGATATCCTGTGCAGGGAATACCATCGTAGCGTCACCGGAGTGTACGCCGGCATACTCCACATGCTCTGAGATGCCATATTCTATCACCTCACCGTTCTGTGCCACACCGTCAAACTCTATCTCGTTCGTGTCGGTCATGAACTGGCTTACGACAACAGGGAATTCCTTTGACACCTCTGCTGCAGCTGCAAGGAAGCGCTCCAGCTCCTCATCGTTGTAGCAGACATTCATGGCAGCACCAGAGAGCACGTATGAAGGACGTACCAGCACGGGATATCCCACCTCGTCGATGAACTGCTTCACGTCGCTCATGCTGGTCAGCGCGCTCCACTTAGGCTGGTCGATGCCCAGCTGGTCAAGCATTGCAGAGAACTTTCCGCGGTTCTCGGCACGGTCGATGCTGACAGGGCTGGTACCGAGGATGGGCACACTCTGACGATAAAGTTTCATTGCCAGGTTGTTTGGTATCTGTCCACCCACGCTGACGATGACACCACGAGGGCTCTCAAGGTCTATCACATCGAGCACACGCTCAAAGGACAGCTCATCGAAGTACAGGCGGTCACACATATCATAGTCCGTGCTCACGGTCTCAGGGTTGTAGTTGATCATGATGGACTTGTAACCCAGCTTGCGTGCCGTCTGTATCGCATTGACCGAACACCAGTCGAACTCAACGGACGAACCGATGCGGTATGCACCTGAACCGAGCACTACGACAGACTTCTCATTCTTATAGTAGTTGATGTCATAGCCCTCCACCGAGTATGTCATATAGAGATAGTTGGTCAGGTCTGGATGTTCGCTGGCAACAGTAGGAATACGCTTCACAGCAGGCAGGATGCCGAGCTGCTTACGATATGCACGCACCTGAAGGTTCTCCTTCTCCATGTTGGTGCCAGAGGTCTTGAGAACAAAGCGGGCTATCTGGAAGTCAGAGAAGCCCCATATCTTAGCCTGCTTCATCACATCAGCAGGAATATCCTCTATCTTGTTGTACTCCTGCAGCTTGTGTTTGTAATCTACGATATTCTTCATCCTCTCAAGGAACCACGGATCTATCTTTGTCAGTTCAAAGAGACGCTCTATGGTGTAGCCCTTCTCCAAAGCCTGTGCGATGGCGAAGATACGCATATCCGTCGGGTTTGCCAGTTCCTCGTCCAGGTCGTCGAACTTCACGTGCTCATTGCCCACAAAGCCGTGCATACCCTGGCCTATCATGCGCAGACCCTTCTGCAGCATTTCTTCGAAGGTGCGACCAATAGACATAATCTCGCCTACGGACTTCATGCTTGAACCAATCTTGCGCGATACGCCGGAGAACTTCGTAAGGTCCCAGCGTGGTATCTTGCATATCATGTAGTCCAGCGATGGTGCCACGTATGCAGAGTTGGTTGTACCCATCTCACCAATCTGATCCAGCGTATATCCCAGTGCTATCTTGGCAGCCACAAAGGCGAGAGGATAACCCGTAGCCTTGGAAGCCAGAGCAGAAGAACGGCTCAGACGGGCATTGATCTCGATGATACGATAGTCGTTATTGTCGGCATTGAAGGCAAACTGTATGTTGCACTCGCCCACAATGTTCAGATGGCGCACACACTTGATGGTGATGTCCTGCAGCATCTTCACCTGCTCCTCGGTCAGAGAACAAGTCGGGGCCACCACAATAGACTCACCGGTATGTATTCCCAGCGGGTCAACATTCTCCATTGATGCAACGGTGAAGCAATGATCATTGGCATCGCGGATGCACTCAAACTCTATCTCTTTCCATCCCTTCAGCGACTCCTCAACCAATACCTGAGGTGCGAAGGTGAAGGCAGACTCTGCAATTTCCTTGAATGTCTCTTCATCAGGACACACGCCGGAGCCCAGTCCGCCCAGAGCGTATGCAGAACGTATCATGATAGGATAACCGATGCGGCGCGCAGTGGCAATGGCATCATCCATATTCTCACAGGCCTGAGATACCGGCACCTTCAGGTTGACCTTGTTAAGTTCCTTCACGAAGAGGTCACGATCCTCTGTGTTCATGATAGCCTCAACGCTTGTACCGAGCACGCGGACACCATACTCCTTCAGCACACCGGTCTGATAGAGCTCTGTGCCACAGTTCAGCGCGGTCTGTCCGCCAAAGGCAAGCAGGATGCCGTCAGGGCGCTCCTTCTTTATCACCTCAGTAACGAAATGCGCATTGACCGGCAGGAAATAGACCTTATCGGCTATGCCCTCACTTGTCTGGATTGTTGCTACGTTTGGATTGATGAGCACTGAGCGAATGCCCTCCTCGCGCAGAGCCTTCAATGCCTGCGAACCGGAATAGTCAAACTCTCCGGCCTGGCCTATCTTCAGAGCCCCGGAACCTAATACAAGTACCTTCTTCAATTTGTTTTCCATTCTGTTGTTTGTTATGTTGTTATAAGTTTTTCGCCTATTTCGTGCAAAGTTAACACTTTTTCTTGAAATAGGAAAAAAAATCAAAATAATTTCTTGCGTATATAAAAACTTAGTCGTAACTTTGCTTACCGTTAATCTTTCTTGTCATCATGCCACAACACTTCAAAATCACGAAACGGCTGACAACGAAATAACCAAATAATCAGACAATTAATGAAGAAGAAATACATACGGCCAACTATACAAACAGTAGAACTGCCGGGCAAAGGGATTCTCACCATCGTGTTATCTGGAGAGGACACATATAATACCAAAAACCTCAACACCGATGCGATGGAAGGAGAAAACCCTCCAAGTGACGACAATACTCTGACAGAGGGCGACCTTCTGTAGCATTAACACCCCACAAAGCTTTTCGAAACAATGTTACGCCTAAAGTATCTTAATCTCATCTGTTCTATGGAGGAGCTTCAGGCTCTTCCTCAGGGCAAGTTGCTCATCAACACTATCAACGCCCATTCCTACAACACAGCGCGCAAGGACCGCCTCTTTGCAGAAGCGTTGGAAGGCGGCGATGCACTTATACCCGATGGCATGAGCATCGTCAAGGCCTGCAAATGGATTGGCGCCAAGAGCCGGCCCACGTGTCGCATTGCAGGATGGGACCTCTTCTGCTATGAGATGGGGCGCACGAAAGGCACGGTAATGTTTCTCGGGTCAAGCGAGCAGACCCTGCAGAAGATTAAGGACAAGGCGAAAGAGCAGTATCCCGACCTAAACATTGTCACCTACTCCCCACCCTACAAGCCGGAGTTCTCACCCGAGGACAGCGCCGCTATGGTCAAGGCCGTGAACGATGCCAATCCCGACCTGCTCTGGATAGGCATGACGGCACCCAAACAGGAGAAGTGGACATACCAGCACTGGGCCGAGCTGAACATCCATTGTCATTGCGGCACCATCGGCGCAGTATTCGATTTCTTTGCCGGCAACATGCAGCGCGCCCCACTATGGTGGCAGCAACACGGGCTCGAATGGCTATACCGACTTATCAAAGAACCACGACGCATGTGGCGCAGGTACATCATCGGCAATGCGAAGTTCCTATTATACATGATAGGAGAAAAATGATAAATGGTAAATTCCAAATTGTACATGGTACATTGTAAATGGTAAATGGTACATGGTACATGGTAAATGGTACATAAAATGATGTTACAACCATATTATAAAAAAGGTATCATAGAATGCGGCTGCGATGAGGCAGGGCGCGGGTGCCTGGCTGGCAGTGTCTTTGCTGCTGCCGTAATATTGCCGCCTGACTATCACAACGACACCCTCAATGACTCCAAACAACTCAACGAGAAGACACGCTATGCCCTGCGTCAGGAGATAGAACGCGACGCAATAGCCTGGGCTGTAGGCACATGCACCGCACAGGAGATTGACCGCATCAACATTCTGCATGCCTCATATCTCGCCATGCACCGCGCCATAGACCAACTCACTGTAAGGCCTGAGTCGCTAATCATTGACGGCAACCGTTTTGACCCATACTACCCTTCAATAGACCATAGCACCATTGACTGCTATGAAAACCAGCCGATACTATTCGCAGAACCTCCCCTACCCCACACCACCATCATCAAAGGCGACGGTAAATACCTCTCCATCGCAGCAGCATCAATACTGGCAAAGACTTACCGCGATGACTATATGAACCAGCTGGCTGAGGAGTTTCCGCAGTATGACTGGAAGCAAAACAAAGGCTACCCAACGCCAAAGCACAGGGCAGCCATAAAGGAGTACGGACCTACTCCCTATCACAGAATGACCTTTACATTCTAATTTAAGATTATTCAAGTTTCTCGCCCTGGGATATATGCTTATGCCCTTTCTTTTATACTGTATGGCTCTTTATCGGGGGTTAACACCCCCGTCTGTGGTCTTTCGCACCTTCTTGCTACACTTTGTTACGCAAGCGTCACAGAGTGCCGAGCGCGGTGCTTTTTACCGGACACCAATATTATGCATTATAAATTACCCTAATTCAAGTTTCGCTTTCCAGTTTTAATTGATAGATTTCAATAAAATGAGCCATACGCCAATAAATAGCACCCACCTACTAAAAAAGAGGTCTGCATCAAATCCCGGTGCAGACCTCTTTTGTTGTTTTTTGCTTCACTATGTATTATTCCACAATGACCTTACGTCCATTCACGATGTAAATGCCTTTGGCAAGACCATTTAGTGTCGTTACTTTTGTGCGGATCATATTGCCTTGCATATCGTAAACATCAACGGGTTTTTCCATGCTTACGTTTTGTATTCCCGTAGTGCCGGGCGTAACCTTATAGCTATATAGCAATACGCTGTTGGCACTGATAGCACGCGTCTGAACCGCATTCGCTGATGCGGTGGAGGCATAGAGGTAGATGTAGGTTGGTACGGTGACGCTGTATGTCACATCTGCTGTGCCGCGTGTAGAGCGTGTGATTTGGCTGGGCTTGGCTTTTCCTATCTGGACATTCAGCACATGAGTGCCGTTCGTCTTTGCGTCTATCGTAATAGTGCCGCTTCCTGCTGCCACTTCGAAAATGATGCCATTATAGTTTTGTCGTATGGCAGCATCTCCTATCTCAGCATTTTCTATACTATTCATTTGACTTTCTGTAGTCGTTGAATTCAATACAATCGCTTTTTCCACGGTATCATATCCATCACCGTTTGCGCTATTCAGCGTGTAATAAGTGTTGTCGATAACAGTATTTGACAAGTCTGTATCGCCACTGACAGACTCACTGAATATGTTCGTTTTCTCTGTGACTGGTTCCACATCGACAGCAATAATCGTCAGCGTTCCCTTAACATACGAGATATCATAATTGTTTGCAGCAGCACCGCTGACAATGATGTCGTATATTCCTGGCTCGCTTGTCGATGTTGCCGTAGTCCTGACAGTTGGCTGTGTGCTCAGCACGCTAGCAGTCTCATTGTTCTTGAAACCGCTATACTCAGCCTCAAACGTTGGCAGGGCATCCCCCTGCTTGATGGTGTAGCTCTTGGCGGTAATGGTCAGCGGAGCCTTGATGATTGTCAGCTTACCGTTCACGTAGGTCACGTTGTAGTTTGTAACGCTACCCTTACTTGCTACAATGTCATATTCACCTACAGGAGATGCAACAGTTGCAGCACATGAGATTGCAGGTGTACCGCTCAGTGTTGCCCCGGCTGTGGTGTATTCAAAGTTCGGGTTAGACTCACCGTACTGACGGTTGTAGCTCTTAGCCGTTACTGCAACTTCGTCTGCCTTGGTAATTGTCAGCGTTCCCTTTACATACGAGATATCATAATTGTTTGCAGCAGCACCGCTGACTATGATGTCGTATGTTCCTGGCTCGTTTGTCGA
The DNA here is from genome assembly GCA_017478025.1 of Prevotella sp. Lineage (GTDB taxonomy): Bacteria > Bacteroidota > Bacteroidia > Bacteroidales > Bacteroidaceae > Prevotella. The sequence goes on along the minus strand of JAFVGZ010000031.1, from coordinate 191 downwards.
TGTTGCCGTAGTCCTGATAGTTGGCTGTGTGCTCAGCACGCTAGCAGTCTCATTGTTCTTGAAACCGCTATACTCTGCCTCAAACGTTGGCAGGGCATCGCCCTGCTTTATGGTATAGCTCTTGGCGGTAATGGTCAGCGGAGCCTTAGTGACGGTCAGCTTACCGTTCACGTAGGTTACGTTGTAGTTTG
>JAFVGZ010000030.1 GCA_017478025.1 Prevotella sp. | reverse complement strand
TTGCCGTCCTTGCCGACTGCCTGGGTACCGGTGCTTACCCATGTATTGCCGTCGTCATAGGAAATCTCCCAGATCAGGTTTGTCGGGTTGATGCGCACCTTTGGAGCAACGGCCTTACCGTCCTTACCGTCCTTACCGTTAGCAGGTACCATCTTGCCATCGCTGGTCATGATGAATGTACCATTGATAGTCCAGTAGAAGTTGCCGTCGTCTCCCTGCTTGATACCGATTTCAGGAGCCTCGGCATCCTTGCCGTCCTTACCGTCCTTACCCTTTGCATAAACAGTAGTGCTGATCCATGTTACGCCGCCGTCGTATGACACTTCCCAGTTGTAGGTCTCAGGGTTGATGCGTACCTGTGGGCCGATAGCCTTACCGTCCTTACCGTCCTTACCGTTGGCGCGTATCATGCTGCCGTCAGGAGTGAGGACAAATACGCCGTTGACAGTCCAGTAGTAGTTACCGTCGCCGCCTTCCTTCATAGTGATTTCAGGAGCCTCGGCATCCTTACCGTCCTTACCCTTTGCAAATACAGCGGTGCTGATCCATGTGTTGCCGCCGTCGTATGACACTTCCCAGTAGAGGGTTGTTGGGTTGATGCGTATCTGTGGTGCCATTGCCACGCCGTCCTTACCGTCCTTACCGTCCTTACCGTTGGCACGGATCAGGTTGCCCTCGGGTGAGAGAACAAATTCTCCGTTCAGAGTCCAGTAGAGGTTTCCGTCAGGAGCCTGTGCCATTGAGATGTTTGGCATCTGTGCATCTGTGCCGTCGATTCCGTCTATACCGTTGCGTATGAATATGGCGCCTGCCTTCTTGAAGGTGATGATACATCCCTCGCTGTTCTCTGTGACACCGATGATGTAGTCAGCCTTCTCCAGTGCATCAGCAAGGACTTGCAGTGCCTCCAGCTTGAAGTTGATTACTTTGGCAAGGTCCTCAAGCCTCGTTACGCGGTTGTCCAGCGCGTCAATCTCGTCTTGATAGTCAGTGCATGAACTAACAGTAGCTGCCATTAGTGGAATGATGGCCAGTACGAGGAATTTTCTTAATGTTTTCATATCCTTATTGTTTTATTCTGACACTATGTGTGATTAACTCCTTTGGTTAATTGGGTTGTGTTTTTTTTAATACTCGAATCGCTGTGCTGTTGGGTTGTCTGGATCATACACGTAGCAGATGCAGACGCGGTTCTCTTCCGGTATATCAAATGGCTGCACTCTGTCACCCTTTGCGAAACGGCGTATGCGCCACTCTGCCAGTCCTGCGTCCTGCAGATACTTAGACACAGCCTGAGAACGCTCGATGGAGAGTCTCATGTTGATGGTTGGGTTACCCGTCCCTTTGTCGGCATAACCTGACAGGCGGACGAATGCTCTTGGGTGCTCGTTCAGATACTGCAGCAGGCGTGTGAGCTTTGGCAGCTGATTGGCACGGATGATGCTCTGGTTGATGATGAAGTAGATGTTCACGTTGAATGAAATCTGCTCTGCAGGCACATCCACGAACTGGGCTGGCGGCTCTGCCTTAGGCACATCCTCATAGACAGGCTCTGTGCGGCCGTGGCTTGGTCCGATGTTGAACTTGATACCAAGCAATGCATTGAAATGCCAGTCCTTGTTGTCGCTCTTGCCCAGCTTGGAGTTGAAGTGGTCAGGCAGCATATTTGCGTTCACTTCTGCGCCGAGTGAGATATCTTCGGTGATACGATAGTCGTAGCCTACGCCGGCACGTACTACAGGATTCCAGCGTGTGTCGCTCCACAGCTTCTCATACGGAGCACGGGTGAGTGGGTAGTCCTGTATGATGTAGTTCTTCATCTTGTAGTATGCTGCGTTGGCCTCTACGGCATCATCGTTGCCGAATGAGAGTGCCACACCGCCGCCTACAAAGGCGTAAACGCTGTGAACACGCTCTGGGTTGCGTCCCAGGATGAGCTGTGTCAGGTCAAACTCAGCTTCGATTGCCGGCTGGATGAAGTTCCACTGATACTTTGTCTCAGGGAAGGAGTAGCGGTTCTTTGCCCAGAGACCGCTGATGGTTCCCCTGAGGCCGAAGAACTCGTTGAACTTGTAGCCTCCCGCCAATTGTATGCTTGGAGAAATCAGTTGATAGAACTTGCCCTCGCCGACATCATAAGATGCGCCGGCTTGTGCCTTGACGTACCAATGAGGAACAAAAAATGCTCTTGGTACACTGACTAAGCGTCGTTCCATCTGCTGGCCTTGCTGTGCTTGCTGTACCTGCTGTGCTTGCTGTACCTGCTGTGGTTGCTGTACCTGCTGTGGTTGCTGTGCCTTGACAGCCAGAGTAACGCTTAAAAATAGTGTTAGTAGGATGAGTGTTTTATGCATAAGATATGGATAATGAGACGTGTTTCAAATGTTGATTAGTTGGTGGTTGGTTTTTGAGATTTTGAGTTGAAAATGTGAGTTGTGTTATGTGTTTAATTGTATAAGGTGCAAATTTATGATAATGTTATAAAAATACAAGATTAACTATTTGTTTTTTCTTTATATTTAACAACAAATTACGCTTTGTTAACATATAATAACGCCCTGAAATCTTTTTACCGGGACACAAATAAAAAAAGGAGGGTTGTTGGCCCTCCTCCTTTGTTGTTATTCAGTTTTTTTCTTTCCGATGTTGACGTTTGTATTGCCGGTGACTTCGGCATTGTTGCCACCGCCATAGACGTTGTCGCGGATATCGACACCGAGGACATTCTGCTTTTCGTAGTAGGTGACATCTGCTGAGGCAGTACCTGAAGCTGGAGTATAGACGTACGGACTTGCGGTCGTACCTGCTCCGCTGCGGGTGTAGCAACCTTCTGGCAAAGCTGCATCTGCTGTCACCTGCTTCACGATATAGACATCAGAGAGTGTAGCGATGTTGACGGTAGTATTGCCGATGACTTTGGCAGCATTACCTCCACCAAAGACAGTATGGATAGCGCCCATCTTACCTACAGCATGAGATGGGATAGGATAGTTGCCGGAAGTCTTTGCATCCTCACCGACAACAGATGCATCATCATCATAGTATTTTCCATATACCTCATTGACGTTTACTGTCGGATTGCCCACCATCGTAGCACGTTCACCATAGCCACCACCAAAGATTTTACCGATGCTGGTGAACGACATCACGTTGATCTGAGGATCATCATAGAGCTTAGGACCTGATTCTTTCGGAGTACCGTCATTATTATAGCCATTAACAGAGTAGCCAGCTAAGTTACCACCGCCATAAAGCTCGCCGATGATGATGGGGCGGCAGCTCACTTCTTCAATGTTCACCGTGATAGAACCATCGATGGTGCCGCTGAGGTTGTTACCGCCAAACACGCGGTCGAAGGTGCCATTGGTGATGTTCAATGTTACATTACCCTTGATAGCGGCAGCCTCTGCACCACCGTATGCCGCCCGTAGTCCTGGGATACATGCCATCAGTAACTTAGCCTCTGCATCCATCGGAGCACTCTTACCACCACCGTAGGCCTCGTCAACGTTGAAAGGACATTCACTCTTTTCATCCATAAGGGTGACAGCTGTCTGGCGTACATTACCCTTGGTGTTTGAACCACCGAATACACGGTGAATAGTGCCACCATAGACATTCAGGGAAGCCTGGCCTGTGCCATAGGAGATAGCACTGCCTGGTGCTGTTCGTTCTTCTTTCGTGTCATAAGCAGGGTCATCCTTGGCTTTCCAATCGTCCCCGGCTTGCTCATAAACCGTATAGTTCTTATAACCTACGTTGGCACCGGGGTTCGGTTTTCCGTCAGGAAGTTTGTCAAAACCGTTACCGCCTCCGAAGAGTTCCAGAATCTCGTAGGTACCATTGACGGTCACATTGGTGGCGGGTGTAGAAGCAGCATTACCACCGCCATACACCTGTTTGATACTCGTCAATCTACAGCCGTCGATGATGACATTGGTCTTACCCGTTTCCAGATTTGTTGGCTCATAGGCCGCCAGATTGCCACCGCCATAGACTGCTTCGACATCAAACTGATTGGTTTCCTTATCATATTTTGTGCTGATATTGTCTTTGTCCGCATTCTGTGTAGCATAGACGTGTACGGTGACGTTGCCCTTAGGCGAACCGTTCATATCGTTACAACCAAATACTTGATGCACGATAGCACCCTTTGCATCATCGTCTGATGCTACAGTTTTATTCAGATGAACCTCCACATTACCTTGTGTGGTTCCTGCCGCACTAATATCGGTGATGTTTTCCTTGCTACCCTTACCGCCACCGAACACACTGCCGAAGTAGTAATACTTAGTAGCATCTCCCGTATCAACGACCTTCGTACCTACAGTACCGCCGTCGATATTCACCGTTGCGTTTTGAGCTACAATACCGATTTCACCACCGCCATAGACACTACTCTTAACGGTACCGCCTGTCATTTTCAGCGTGGTCTGCTTACACTGACCAAGTTTTTGCCATGATGTCAGGACGGTCTTGCCATCCAGTGCATAGAGTCGGCCCATACCGCCTGTAAACACATTACCACCCTTGGCGTATTGCAGATGGTTCTGATAGTCGAAAGTGGTGTTTGGTATCGCTGCCTTCTGTTCAGCAGTAGGATTATAGATATATTCTTTATCGTTACCAATGGTACCGCCACTGATATTGATGGTGATGTGGCCATGCTTTTCATTTCCGTTGTCAGGAATCTGCTTGCCGTAATTGTCATCAGTTGTTTCTACAAGGTATGTACCCACAGAGGCGAGTCGTCCACCGCCATAGACAGAACCGAGTATGTTGCCACCAGAGATATTCATAGTCACATTTCCGCCGACATTACCAGCCGTGAGGGTGTTGCCGGAGAAGCCGCGACCACCACCGAAGACGTTACCGTCAACGTATGAGGTGCCCCAGGTACCGATGATTGCTCCAGGCTTGATATCCATTTTAATATCGCCTGTCACGTGACCGTCCTCCGAGCCACCGAAGACGGAACCGTAGATGATACCACCCGATATCTCTACCTCTACACTACCCGTATTGGTGTAGTTATAGAAGCGAGAGCGCTCGTCACCCTTACCTGCGCCAAAGAGGTAGCAGGTCAATGGGTGCTCGACAATCTGTTTCAGAGTGCGCGGCACGCCAATCGTACCGCCAGTCATCTTCACGATAGATTTACCCTTGACGTCGGTAATCTCGTTGCCGCCATAGACGTTTGTCAGGATATGACCGCCGGAGATACGCACTTCGGTATCACCTTCCACCAAACCTGCTGAAGGACACCAGTCGTAACCGATAGGATTGCCACTTCCATCCTTTTTCAGATACGGCATGTAACCAGAGCCGCCCGCGAATACACAGCCAATCCATGTCTTACCGTCTGAAGGATTTGAAGTGCTGGCAGGAGCAAATTCCTGATGAGCAGCAAAATAGTCAGGATACTTCTCGCAATACGGGTCGTATGGCAGGTAAACCCAATTGGGGTTCTTGGTCGTGCCGATATTCCTTCCGTATGGGTAGTGCGAACATTCGGTCAAAGAATTGGCATCGGTGATAGTCGTTGTGAGAGGATTGACGAACTGGTCGTCCGTATAGCGTATGGGCTTGTTGTCACCATCAACCTTTCCCTCTCCGATACCAATCTGACCGCCTTCTATCTTGACCAATGTATTGCCAAGCACACGTCCGAACTCACCACCACCGATGATGGATTCCATGATGAGAGCCGTACCGCCAATGGTCACATCCGTGCTTCCCACGTATGACGAGAAGTGCGTGTCTGGATGCTCCGCAGGATCCTCTACAAGACCCTGACCTGCACCCCATACCCAACCTTCTGGTACAGGACCGCCGTATTCATCAGGTCTGTTCATACCCTCTGTTTTCAATGCCACAGAAATAGGACCTATCTGACCGCCGTTGACGACAACAGTACATTTACCAGTACCTGTTTTACATTTTGTTGGCTTACCAATACATGTATGTGTTGATGATGAATGGTCAAATTCTGTATCTGTTCCTACATCCGTCTTTTCGGTATAACTTCTTTCGATGAATGTACCCACATTACCAGCATAGCCGCCACCAAAGATACCGTTGAAGACATAGCCGCCACTCACTGTGACATTGGTGTTACCCAGCACGTCGGCAGCATTACCGCCACCAAAGATACTACCGATGATATAAGCACCTTTATTTGCTTCCGTAGCGATGTTCACATAGGTGTCGCCAGCGACATTGGCAGCATCACCACCACCAAATACATTTCTTATAATACCAAGTTTATCAGGATTCGGCGCAGTCTTAGTAACATCAAGCCCCAGTTCTTCCATCATGGCAGGAACGGCTGTTTCTGCATACCGCCCCGGTACCATATTGACGTTCACCTTCGGGTCGGCATACATGATAGCACCTTCACCAAAGCCTCCACCGAATACGTTGCCGATATAGGTGCAGGAGATGATGTTCAGTACGGGCTGAGCATATGGGAAGGTATGAGTTGCGTCTTTTGCCGGATTCTCCACTGGAGTGTGACTATCATCTGCCGACGTTCTCGGCTTCAGAATCTTCTTGCCGGTTACCGGATCTTCACTCTCATAATAGCCGAATACAGAGTACGCTGCCTCATTACTACCCAGGTAGAGATCGTCAATCTTAATAGGCTGACAGCCTGTTTCCTCTACGTTCACCGTGATCTTTCCCTTGATGGCACCGCCCAAGTTGTTACCACCAAACACCTTGCCGAAGTGGCCATTGGTGATGTTCAGGGTAATATTACCATTTACGTTCGCCTCGTCGGCACCCGCAAACAGCAGGTTAACCTTTCTGTCAGGCTGACAGCTCAAGGTCATATTCACATCACCGTCGATGTCCGCATACTTACCGGCACCGACAATCTTTTCCACTTCCAATACACAGCAATCAGGGTCAACTGATGGGTCTTTTGGATCGGTTATCTGGTAAATAGAACCCTTGATGATACCCTTCGTGTTACTACCGCCGTAGGCCTCGTGAATCAATCCTCCCTCCATCAGAGTGTTGGCATTACCCGTACCGTAAGTCGATGCGCCGTGGTCAGGCGTGCCGACATCGGCACCAGGATTCGGAACACTTGGTGCAATATCATCCTTACCATTACCACCACCAAACAGGTAGCCTATCTCATAAGCTGACTTGATGGTCACGTCTGTCTCTGGCACAGCAGCGGCATTACCACCGCCATAGACGGTCTCAATACTTGAGAGATCACAGCCCTCAATAATGACCCGAGTCTTAGAACCAGAAGTGCCATTATAGGCTGTCACCGGATTATACGTAGCCAGATTACCTCCGCCATAGACAGCGTTGACATCATAGCGGCCTTTCACTTTGGCAGTGGTAATCTCACCCGAATTAGCTATCTGAGTAGCCGCAGCGTTCTGTGTGGCATAGACATGCACCTCCACATCGCCCTGAGGCGTTCCGTTGACGTTGTTACAACCGAAGATGTCACCTTTGACAGCACAACCTTTATCTGTAGCCGTCTTATTCTTGTTGAGCTCTACAAGAACATTCTTTGATTCGCCATACAAAACATCGGCTGTTGTACCCATACAGCCTCCATATACATTCTGCTCTATAGTGCCACCCGTCAGGCTGACAGTGAGACATCCGTGATCATCGCCGTCCTGCATCTTACCATAAAGGGGATTAGGAATCTTCTGTCCAGGATTGTTTGGATCGTCAATGGTTGCCATAGCGAAGTATGTACCCACCGAAGCGATACGTCCGCCGCCATAGGCAGAGCCATTGAGAGTACCACCAGTGATGGTCAGACTCGCATTACCGCCAACCACACCAGCAGTCAGTGCTCCCGTGTGACCCTGTCCGGCACCGAAGACATTACCGTCGTAACCGGACTGGCCGTCACGACCAATCACTGTGGTCTTTCCTGCAGGCTGGCTGATAGTAGTGGAAGTACTACCCATTACGTGACCATCCTCACCACCACCATAGACAGCACCATATACGGTACCATTAGAGATATCTACCGTTGCAGAAGCTACGTTGGTGCTTGTATTGAAGAAGATACGCTTATCACCCATGCCAGCGCCATAAATATTACCACTGTTGGGGTTCGCCTTAATTTGAGCCGATGTGCGAGGCACACCGACGGTACCTCCTGTCATGGTGACGGTAACTGCTCCATCGATATCCGCCATCTCGCAACCGCCATAGAGGTTGTTCAGGATATGTCCGCCAGAGACGGTGACTGTGGCTGTACCTCCGATATGGCCGGCAGATTTCAGCCACAAGCCAGGAGCGTATGGATAGTAACCGGAGCCTCCGGCAAAGACATTGCCGTAGAACGTGCGGCCATCAGTAGCTACGGGCAATCCGCCTTCTGATGTCGCTTTTCTGTCTGCCTCGGGAATATATGCAAAGTCGCCAGTGTAACTGTACGTTCCACTCGAGCTGGCATACTGGTCGTAAGGAGCACCCATTCCCGCTTCGGTATATGTCCAGTGGTTAGTCGTTGGCAGACTCTCTGATGCAAAATCACTATCGGTATAAGCCGCAGAGCGTCCTTCGCCACAACCTATCTGTCCGCCGGAGATGGTGACATTGGTGTTGTTCAACACGTGTCCGCTCTCACTGCCACCATAGACAGAGCCGCAGACTAATGCCGTGCCACCGATTGTCAAATCCGTGTTGTTGAAGAAAGCATAGGACTCGATATCGGGATACACGTTAGGGTCTTTAGAATAACCTCTACCAGCACCAAAGATATGACCGAAGTCGTCCGGACCATCATTACCATGTCCCGTCATCGTAGCATTGGTCATACCAATCTTACCACCCGTGATGTTGATGGTACACAGACCTGTATTCGCAGCACAGGAAATAGGCTTACCGTTGGCGTCAAAGGTATATGTACCCACAGTACCCATAGCGCCACCGCCATAAACGTTGTGAACGATATGACCGCCGTCGATATCTACCTTGGTATTGTCCATCACGATACCGGCGTTGAAGTTGTAGTATTTCTTTCCATCCTTTGAGTATGTATCCGTACCACAACCACCGCCATATACATTACCACGGGTGGGGTAGCGGGCGCCGCCGTCAATGTTGCTATCCGTGATGCCGATGGTTCCACTATGCACCGTCACATGACCTTTGGTGAGGTTGTGTCCATTCTCGCCGCCACCATAGACAGAGCCTTTAATCCATGGATTAGTGTTTGACTCTGCATTCTGGGTTCCAATAATCACATTTGTTTCGTTGACCCAGGCCACCTTATCGATATTCGTATCTATCTCGGGGTCGCCTTCGGAACCACGGGAAGAACCGAATATCATGCCGTTCTCATGGCCGTTGCTACCAAAGAGGCCGCCTGTGATGGTTATATTAGCAGTACCGGTATTCTCTGTACAAGCAGTCGGGAATCCTTTAGCATCAAATGCGGTGAATGTACCCACAGAACCGAACGCTCCACCGCCATAGACATTGTGTATAATCTTCGTAGTCTCCGTAGTACCAGAGATGGTGACGTTAGTATTACCTTTCACCAGTCCTGCATTGACATCATCATCCTTACCCTTACCACCGCCATAGACGTTTCCCCATGTAGCACCGCCCTTACCGGTCGTACCAATGGTGCCGCCAGTAACGGTCACAGTAGTATTACCATTTACGACAGATTCCTCACCACCACCGTAAATGCTCTCGCCTACAGTGGTTGTGCCGTTGATGGTGAGGGCTACATCACCGCTAACTGTTCCTAAGTTGTCAAGAGGAATCTCTGTGTAGAAATAGTTTTTGGAATCTGTTTCCGTTGCTGCCGTGATTGGTGAACTGGTTGAGCCTTTATCGTGTGTCCAGTAATAAGTAGTGGATGTTCCACCTGTTTGTGGCTTGATTATACCAGTATAAGTATTAGCCACAGGTGGGGTCTTATCCTTGTTGCTGATGGTAACTGTACCCGCAGAAGCTGAGTAGCCTGCTCCGAAGACCGCACCTTTTACCGTACAATTGTTAAGTGTGGAGGTGACGTTGCCCGTGACACCACCCAGGAAACCACCACCATAGAAATTGGTATTGATGGTGCAATCTGTCAACGTACTTGTAACATTACCAGTGTTGGTGGTTGCAAACTGAGCAGAATAGTAGTAACTACGATCAACTACAGAGTTGTTATCTGTACCAGCGGAGGTGTTGATTACTTCATAGTCGTAGTTAGCCTCATAACCTTGAGATTTACTGCGATATTGTCCTATGTGATAATTATTGTTAATCGTAGTGGACCAATCACTTATAGGTGCTTCAACTTTATCGGTATTGGCATATTGCACATAGTTGGTACCACCGTTGCCAGCTCCAAAGTATTGATTAAAGGTGGTTCCTGTGGCACTAGTGGTGACGGTTTTGCCTGATACCATATCACCGAACTTAGGACCACCGCAGTATTTACCAACAATACTGTTGTCAATGACCACATCAATATTACCTTTCACAACTTTGTTATCGTCAGACATAACACCGCCCCCGTAAAACTCACGGATAAGTGCATGATTGATGCGCCATGTGACATTGCCCTTGATACCCTCCTTGTAGGCAGCGGCAACAGTTCCAAAACGGCCACCGTCAATATAACAGTGAGGATTGTCATCGTAAGGGTCAACTTTTTCGTTATAACCACCGGTAAGATAGAAGCTGGAGAAATCACCGCCCAAAGCATTGACAGCGCAATGACGCGTCTGATAACTAGCGCCAACGTGCGCACCTGGGGTAAATGAAGGCATAACAAGATGACCACCTACTATGACGTAATTGATATGTTGTTCCGTTTCATTATTACGTCCACGGGTGTACTGATCAAAGATACCACCATTGAGGATGATAGGACCAATGTCACGAGTAGGAAGTTCAAACTCAAACTGTCCAAAGCGGATAAAGGCTGTCTCTGTAACCTCGAAATGTCCAAAGGAACGGAAACATCCCAACGAGAAGAAATTCTGTGAGTTGTGTAACTTGCCTGCTATACCCAATTCGACAACAGGGAGAAAGTCGAATCGGATAGGAGCAATGGTGTTACGAGTCGTTCCTGTACCGAGTTGCCACTCAAGGCAGTAATCGGGTTCCTCATCGAAGTCGAAGTCTGCACTCATAATGGTGAAACCTCGGGTGTTATTATCACCAGTTACAGTTACAGCGTTGTTGCCATTGGATTCTTGTACATTACCTACCAATACGATAGCATAATCATAAACAGACTTCTTCTGCTTGATATTATCAATTACGTCTCTAATTTTGGTAGTAAAGACTGTCTTTCCATTGTCGAGAGTTCCACGGGTGCCAGCGGGAGCAAAAGGAGATCCTGTGTTACCTGCCGTGATATTCACGCGGTCGTAGTAGTTTCCATCATTTCGAACATAAATGGCATCGCCCCAATATGCCTCTATGGTAATTGAGGAGACACCATCTGGGACATAATAGTTACCACCTTGCGCAAAGACACGAGGATTAGTACTTGAGTAAATATCCTTGTCGATACTTTTGCGGTCGGCGAAGTTGTAGCCGTCCTGCCAATCAGCTACAAAACTGTTGTAGGTCTGGACTGTTCCATCTGTTGTAACATTGGTAATCTTCCAACCTGTTACGACCTGGTCGGTGTAGTTGTTTGCATATTTCTCTGCCCATGTGTCTGCTACAGGATTTCCGAAAACAGTGTTATAATATGGCAATTGTATCTTGCGATAACCAAAGTCATAGCGCAGCGTGTCCATATCGGTAATAGGGATAGATAGTATCTGGCTTGCAGCGGACGAGTGGCTACCAGAGTTTACGGTGACACTCAAAGTGCCAAGTTGCTTGCCTTCGTATGGATTGGCAGTAGCACGATTAACCCAAGGTGTACCAGTGTTGCCATTAATGACAGAAGCATATTTACCGAAAGGCTTTAATATCGGATAAGGAGCAACATTGGGGTCAACTACCCACTTATACATCAGTGAGGCATCCTTAGGAATTGCTTGGACCTCATCAGTGGTCAGTGTGCTTGGTGTTACATCGGAACCTACCCACCAGCCGCAGAGTTCGCGGTTGCTGTTCAGCAGGCTACGGTGGAACTCCACCTGTGTAAGATAGCGCTCATCGGCGGGGAATGAGCAGTTATAATGATTATTATCAGCTAACCCCAAGTTTGCTTCTGCGCGATAGTAGTTATAACTGCTGATACCTGTTTCATTGGCATTGGTAATCAGTTCGCCACCATATACGGGATATCGTGTTGTACCACCTGTAATATTACCATAGAACATACAGTTGACCACAGCCGTCTTAAGCTTAGTATATTTCCCGTCAGTTTCTTCTGCGGTTGATGCGAAATTATTATATCCTACGATGCCGGCTACTGTTTCTCCACCTGTAATGTTAGCATAGCTGAAGCAGTTGATGACACGTGAGTCGTCCTTCAGCCAACCAACCAAACCGCCACAATAGCCATCAGAGCTTGATACATATGAACTTTCATTTTCATATTTATTGTTACTTGGCAGGATACCACAGTTGTAGATACGAGTATATCCACTTGCTACTCCTGCAATAGCCCCCACATTGCCACTGCCACTAATCATGACATTCTTAAGCATAACATTCTTTACCACACCACCATTGACGGTGTTGAAAAGTGGGTGGGAGAGTCCACTAATGGTGTAGCCGCCTCCGTCAAAGGTGCCAGTAAAAGGTATCGTGATAGCAGAACCTGCATCAACATTTGTCTGAAGAACATAATGATAAGTTGCTCCTTCTGTGGTGCTGGCCATATCCACAAATACCTCAAAGTCCGTTTGACTTGTTATGAGATATTTCCCATCAGTAGGTGTCAACTCATTGTGTATCGTTTTCGTAGCTACTTCAGAGTTGTTATACCCTGCAGCAACGGCAATAGCTTTGATAACATCACCAAGTTCAACTGAGATAGGACTTGTGTATGGTGTACTTGAAGTTGAAGGTTCATCTCCATTCGTTGTGTAATAAATAGTAACTCCACTTGAAGGAGATGGGCAACTGATAGAAATGCTGTTTTCGTTCTTAGTGAAGACAGGAGTAGCACAACTAAGTGTTACAGCACCTGAACGAATGGAAGAATTTATCATTCCATCCTTAACTGCTATTGCCTTAATTGTTACACCCGAAATGCTCTCTGTTAATGGAGCAGTATATTCTGTGGATGAGGTAGTTGGATTAGAGCCGTCAATAGTGTAGTAAATAGTTGCGCCATCTGTTTCAGATGTAATGGAAACGGCATAGTTGCCATTGTCCTGAATAGAGGGAGTCGCAACTTTATAAATCGTTTTAGTTGTCACCTCTGAATCTGTGAAACCGGGTCTTGTGACAATAACCTTAATGGTGGCCTCCTCTGTCACATCAAAAGGTTCACTATATAGTGTTCCATTACTGGAAGAAGGCTCTGTTCCATCTGTGGTATAATAGATGGATGGATTAGAAGTCGTTGTAGTTATGGTTACCTTTCCAGAAGTGTTGGAGAAGGTAATAGTCGGGTTGGCACATTCTGTGCTATAATCTGTAACCTCAAATTTCCATTGGGCTGTGTTGTTTGCTCCTCTGCTGGATATAATACCCATATTGGCCCCATCACTAATGCTCGCAGAACCTATGCTATTACTTCCCCAAAATTGTTCTTTGAGTAGTTTTGGTATGATGGCATAACATTCAACACGGCCATCAGATTTACCGATAGGCCAGTCACCTTTTGCTGTCCTTACTACAACAAATTGATAACGGTCTTCTTCATTTTCGGAATTATACTCTTTTACACTGACAGCATTTGTTTGGTTACTTCCATTGGTAGCAGTACCGTTATAATACATGTAACGGCCTCCTGTTGAAGGATTAATAATGTAATAGTATTTAAACCATGAATCTGATGAAGCCTCTTTAAGATACCATACCATGCGGTCAGTTTCGGTACTTGCATAGGTTACTTTGTCTGGCGTTTCGTCAGTTGATAAATAAAATGTGTTGTTTTGTATATTACGAATCTTGTAAAAACTTCGGTCTGAATCAGTTGATGGCGTAAAAGGAGGGGTTGGCCAGACATATGTTCCATTAAAGGGTACAAACTTCCACTTAGAGTTGACATCATTGATATAAGCATCATTTGTCAATCTAATAGGATTGGCATTAGCCTCACTACCATTTTGCTTGTTCAAACCATAATAGGCCAGATTCCCTTTAGCATCAATATTATAAAAGCCAGTTGTTCCATTTGATTCGTCCAAAACGACCTTGAACTTACACCTCTCCTCGTTATCTGAAGTTTTATCTACCAATGTAACAGTTCTTTTGTTGTTATCTGTACCACCAGCATGACATATATATTTATTCTCGGATTCACTAACAATATAGTAATATTGAGTACCACCATCTTCACCTGCATCCAAGAAATACCACAACATATAATCACCAAGTATATTATTGGTCGTAATAGTCCAATTATTACTTTTATAATGAGGCGCTATGTAGAAACTTGGGAACGCATTCGTTTGAATCAGATAGAATTTCTTCTCGCTATCTTCGATAGTACTATTCCCGTTAGTATCAGTTGTTATTTCAACAGGGCTTTGTCCCCACACACCGACGGTTCCTAATGTGATGAGCAGTAGGAGGAGGGCCAGGAGGCGAGAGGGGAGGCGATATGTCATTTTGTTGTTCATATTCTATTTGTATTTTTCAATGGGGGAGCCATTGAGGTGTGGGTTTTCTTCTTTTTGGGTTTTTTAGCGGATGGACCGCTGGACACGGTTTTATTTTAGCAGCGGATGGACCGCTGGACACTGTTTGCTGATTATCAATGGGGAAACCATTGAACGCGGGTTGCCGATTGTTCAATGGGGAGACCATTGAACGCGGGTTGCCGATTGTTCAATGGGGAAACCATTGAACGCGGGTTGCCGATTATCAATGGGGAAACCATTGAACACGTTATTCGCTGTTTTTCCACCAATCGTCTTTTTGGCGGCATAGGGCTTGCGCTACGCAGTTCATCGCCTTGCAGAGGGGGATGGTGACCTGCTCGTTCTTGCCGCGGTATTGGTATTGCCACGGGGTGACCAGTAGCAGACGGCCTGCGGCGCATAGGTCGAGGCGCGTCGTGGAGGGGTGGTAGCGTTAGGGGAAGCCGTTGTCTGAGATGGTAATCACGGGGAGACCGTGATTCACGGCTTCGTTGATGATTTCCTGTTCGCCTGCGGCGATGCGCGGCGATACGAGGATGGTGCCACGTGCGGCCTCTTCAAGGCATCGCTGCCGCTGCTGGGGTGGTGGGCACTGATTTGAGCCGGTGTGGGGCTTTTATCTTATTACCAGCTTCTTGGTGTAGCGGCGGCCGGCTGCGCTGATGATATAGACTCCACCGTTGTTGACAGGTGTCACGATGGTCTCGTCGGGCTGGATGGTGAAGGTGGCTATGAGCTGTCCGCCGGCATTGACGATCTGTACATCGACATCCTCACCGAGTGATGATGTTGTGACGATGGCCTTGCCCCTGGTGCTGAATGTCAGTGTGCCTCTTGCAGCGCCCTTTGACGGATCTTGGTCGCTGAAGGCGAACGGGGAGTCGCTGTCATCGAAGATGATGTACTGAACAGTTTCCTTGGCCTTTGCCGAAGAACTTGGAGAACCAGCGACGAAGTACGGACGGAACGGTACTGTAGCCGAGCCTCCTTCAGGAGTCTTATCGAATTCGCTGCCCGTAGCATTCATCAGATAGCCGTTCACCTTCTTGCTCATGTAGTTAGGCATGAAGCTGTAGCCGTTAGCGGTGGAAGCTGTCAACTCATCGTCGCTGACGCCAATAGTGATGCCAGGAACAGAGACGAAGCTGATGGTCTGCTTGTCCAGTTTAGCAGGTGTGACAGGTGCCGTATTCTGTGGTGTCCACTCACCGCTGAGGTCAAACTCGTAGAATGTCTTGCCCGGGAAGCCGATGATATACGGCTTTGCGGTTGTCAGCAATGGATATTGCTCTAACAGGCGAGATGTCTGATAGTAGGTCTGATAGGTATCCTTGTTGGCATCCCACTGATTATTCTGGCTGTAGTAGTAATCCCAGAGGAAGGTGTTGTCAACAGTTCTGTTGCTGCCTGTTGCGTTAGGATAGTCGAAGGTGGCTTTGACACCAGCAGGCAAAGTGCTGGTAGCAGTACCGATGCCCTTATATTCACGCAGCCAGTACTCATGGCCTATCTTTGCACCGTTCTCTGTACCGTCAGCGGTCTTACTCTTGCTGTAGAAATGGGTTATCTCACCCTTGTCCTGAGTAGAGACGAGCTCGGCAGTGAATGGCAGGCTGACAGTCTCCCAACCCTGTGTAAGGTCAACGAAGAGGTCTGGCTGACGCTGATACCACATACGCATACCATCTGTGAACTGGTAGCTGATAGGACAGTTGAAGTCCTGCTTATCCACGAGCAAGTGGTCGTTGGTAGCCTTGAGGGTGCTCTGTACCAGGTGGCCGAATACGGTCCAGTATTCTGCTGCTTCAACGCGGCGATATGGATCGCTGGCGTTGTAGTAGTCTTTATATTCCGGCTCAGTGAATGCACTGGTCAGCACACCGTTGGTCTTCTTGTTGTTCTCTTCAGAAGGAGCATAGGCCAAGAGGTTGGATGTCTCATCGCGGTTGGTTATGCTGATGATGCCGTCATCATCGAGCAGTGGCTGGTAGAACTTATCCACTCCAGCGGGTGAACCGCTGGGCACTCTGCCGAGTTTCCACTCGGTATCGTTATGACCAGCAAAGTCAATGGCTGTCATGCCTGGATAAGCCGGATTGAGGTCCGTGTCATTGGCATTCTTTGGCTTAGAGTAAGCCACGAGGTTCACAGCCGGATTGAAGTGAGCCACATTCATCTCCTTCGACTGATAGTAAGCCGGAGCACGATATACACGGTTGCTCTCATCAGTATTTGGCAGACGGCTGCTGTTCTTCGCGATGTGTGAAGGCACATCCTCATGCGGACGCTGGCCGTTCCAGCCGTATGTCAGCATCTGTCCGAAGTAGATGTAGTCATCCGGCCAGATAGGATAGAAATGACTCACACCGTTAGCATCAACAAGCGTACGCTCATCCTCGCTCTCTGGTATCACACCGTCGGCGTAGCGGAAGTCTCCGTCTCCATAGCGATCCTCAACATAGCCTGCGTTAGCATACTTGTTGTCGTAGCCTGATGAGCAGTACTCTGGATGGCTGCTATAGTGCTGTGTCTGAGGATCGGTCAGTGTGCCGTCATCCTTGATGCCGTAATACTGATACTCATTGGCCGAACCGCCGATGTGGTCGTTGTAACGCTTGAACAGGTAGAAGCCGTTCAGGTCGTAAGCCACCGTACCGTTATAGAACGCATCCGCTGGCATAGGACGAGCCATGCCGTGGTTGTCGTCTGTGGTGTTGTATGCCAATGTATTTGGATAGTAGCAGTTGACACGCTTGTAGCCAGTGGCTGTAGGCGTACCGAAGACAGCCCTTACACCATTTGCAGGTGTGCCTGTGGTATTGATCCAACAGTTCTCTACATAGCCGGAACCCGTGTCGGCAATACCGGCAGAGGTGAACGAGCCTGTTACACCGAGGTTATAGACGTTGCCGCAGAGGTGACCGAAGAGAGAGTTGTCGAGGCCGTCGATGCGGTAGCCGTCACCGTGGAAGTTGCCGGCGAAGCAGTGGCCTGCAGTGCCG
The DNA here is from genome assembly GCA_017478025.1 of Prevotella sp. Lineage (GTDB taxonomy): Bacteria > Bacteroidota > Bacteroidia > Bacteroidales > Bacteroidaceae > Prevotella. The sequence continues at coordinate 71,562 of JAFVGZ010000030.1, read as the reverse complement.
ATTGGGGTCCAAGCGGGTGAACCGCTTGGCACTGTGACGTTGGTGTGCATGATGAACTCGAGGTTCTGACAGTCTTTGACGTGCTCGTCGAGAACCGTTGTAGCTGGTGTACCGCTTGGCACGGTGAGGTCATAGAACTGCTTCAGCTGCGAAGCGCCGTTGGTAGCGTCGGTGATGTATATCTTAGAGTTACGCTTGACGGTAGGATTGTCCACATAGTAGTAGTGTTCGGTATCGTCAAGCACCTTTGTCAGGTCGTGGTAGTTAGCCACACTCACCTGAACGGTGTTAGAGTATGTCTCACCGAGATATGTCTTGGCATAGTATGCCAGATAATAGCCGTGCTGATACCAGTAGAGTGGGTCAGCGGTAGGTGTGTATTCTATACCGTTGATATGGCTCTCTGCATCACTGGCTTTCTCAAAGAGTTTCCATCCACCGCCTGTCACCTCGTAAGCACCCGGTGTGACGTGTGGCTCACGTACGCCGACAAATGTACCCGGCAGCACAATCTGCGGAGCCTTGATGTCCTCAACGGTTGGGATACCGCTCTTGAACAGCACGTGGATATTCACCACGTGGCGCTCAGTGACAGGAGTAACGGTCGTACCAGATAAGTTGGTCTCCTCATAGTTGTACTCATATATTACGGTGATAATCTTCTCCTTCGAGAGGTCGAAGATGTCAGAGAAGCGGCTCACATAGAGCGTACTGGTCTCCGTAGGAGCTATACCGTGGATGGTGAAGTCCGTCTGCCAGTTCTTAAGAGCAGTGTAGTTGTTATCTGTGATAACGAGACCTACAGGGACACTAGCACCATCGCTGTAGGTGCCAACTTTTTTAGCATTAATACCTTCAACGCCTGTAACAGTGACACCCTCTGTATTTTCACCTACGGTGTAGTTCTCGCGGCAGTAGTGATATGTGCCCGTCTCCGTAGTGTCAAATTTCAGGGTGGTGATATTTTCCTTATCAGAGTCACCCAAACTGCTATACGTGCTTGCAGAGATTACGGTGCCCACAACGTATATCGTGCTGCCCACCTGGAATGTCTCGTTGACAACATATACATCGCCTGCCTCCTTCACGTCAATAGTAGTGTAGTGGCGCTTCTCGTTAGGCAGCTTCTCGAAATCTGTGCGTGTATATGTCTTACCATTTTCCAACTTTACACCGTTATGCTTAGATGTTTCACTACCATTATATGTTGCCTGGTAGTCAACAGGCTTTTCAAGTGAGTAACCGGCAGGATTCAGTTTAGCGGCTGCCTCTGTGCCTGCGGCAGAGTCATACTGGTATTTCTTCCTCTCATCGTTACTGTACTGAGGATCAATGAGCACATCGAACGCATCATAGTTGAATTCAAACTGCTCGCGGTCACTTTTCGACATAGAGCTCCATACCTCCAATCCACGATAGTTCTTGTTCGGTTCATAGTAGTTACCGCCATACTTACCGTCCTTAGTACAGTAGTAGGCAGGCACGATATCCGACTCGATTATAGAAGCCAACGAAGGATAAGCTGTCTTGTATGATTCTTTATCTGCCTCCGTCATGCGATTGCCCACATAGATGAACTCTGTCTTGCTGAGCTGTATGGTACCTGTGCAGATATACGCAGGCTCCACATAGCCGGTCATTGCATCCTTCTTGTTTTCTGGTACTGTGCTACCGACATTCAGATGAACATCACCACTGGTATATTCCTTTGTGACTATATATGCTTGTTCAAACTCTGCCTGTCCGGTAGCAGGGATAGCAGAAGAATGATTCGACTTCATCGTCTGGTAAGTGTTGTAAATACCCTGAGGGATTAGGTTGCTCACCACATATTCACGCTGTCCGAGGATGCCGCCTGTACTGTTGTTCTTCAGATGATAGGTAGGACCGTCTTCATAGCCTGTACCTCCCGTCTGGTTCTTTTCTGCAGTAGCGCTCTCTGCCAGGGTGTACCATGTGTTCCAGTCTGTCGGGTTGTTCACCTTATATGTCAGCATGTAACCCATATCGTGGCTCATGTTGTTGGAAGAGCGATATACGAAGTCGAAGTCCACCATCTGCTGCTTCTCCACATGGTAAACACCATCTGGGTGCGCTGCCTTTGCTTCAGTGTATTCAGAAGGCAACATTACTGTACCAGCAGGGATGACAGTAGCATCCTCGCTGCTGTACTTGCAGTCTGCGGTGGTGACGTATGTTTCATTCACAAACAGGCTCCTCTCTGTTGGAGTCAGCAAGTACCAATCCCAGTAGTTGATAGGATCGTTCAGCTGATACTCCACATCGTTGATGACCATCTTCTTGCCCTCCTCCAGTTTCGTGCCAGGAGTAGAGTAGTATGCATACTTGTTTGGCATCACGTTGAGCAGCTTCATCGTACCGTGTGAGGCAGCGGTGATGGTCAGCGGGATGTCAACGGTCTCGCTGTATGCGTTAGGCGCTCCGGTGTATGCTGAGATATACTGGTCATAGACATATACCGAACCCTTGATGAACCAGTAGTGTGCAGGAACGGCATCACTACCTTTATATTTACCGCTGACGTTGTAGCAGTCGTCGATAATGGTCTGCGTACTGTGGATGAAGTTACCGGAGGTCTCCCATTCCACCTCAGCACCATCAAATGTAAAGTCGCGTCGGGTGACAGCATCAGCATTCAGCTTTGTCAGTGTGTTGTGGCTATGCTTTGTATATGAACCTACCTTGTGTACGTTCTTTGCATATACGAAGCCGCCACCCATACCTGGCTGCACGTTGATAAGGTCGAGCTCTACGACACCAGTGATGTAGCCCCAGTCTTTCTCATACAGTTCATTGCCCGTACTCTTTTCTGTCGTCAGCTCCAGATATACACCTGATGCCAACGCCACCTTGTTATGACTGGTACCGTTGTTGCGCTTGCGGTCATTGACGAAGCCTGCCTTCCAGTCATAGAAGGATGCTGTGCCGTATTGCTTAGCAGCGACTGCTGTACCACCATTGTTGTATGCCTTGGAATCTGTCTTGTAGTCGTCATTCGAGGCGTTTTCGGTGTAGCGTATATTCTTCTCAGGCAGGAAAAATGCGTCACTGGTGAGGGCTCCTAAGTAGTTCACGATGCTGTAGATGCCGAAGTAGTTGCCGTGAATAGCCTTGTCCTTATCCACGAAATCCTCAGGATTCTGGTCCATGATGTCAGCTGCCTCACTTTTGCCTTCCTTCAAAGCCTTGTCGCTTTCGATAACGGATGTTTTATGGTTGAGTGATACCTCACGCACACGGTTGATGGTGTAGTTGGTGTGATCCACTATCTCTGGCACACGATCCTGTGCTCCCTGCATCACCATACGGCTACCGAAGACGCCACAGAAGTCTGCACGCTGGATGGTGTTCATCAGACGGCCAGCATAGACAGGAACAACACCGTTTTGCTCCCAATAGGCGGGGTTAGGATACTTCTCACCCGTTGTTGTATTAGTAAGAAGGAGATCGACACTGCCGTCCTTGACTCCCTCAAACAACGTCAGCAAGTCGTCAATGGTCAGCGTAGAAGCCTTACTGTGCTCACCACCTGCCGGATAGTAGTATGTACCATCCTTATCCTGACACTGCAGGATACACTTATACTTCAGCTGATAGTAGTCTGCCTCGCGTTCAGGAAGGAGTTTATATTGGTTATACGTAATCTCTTTGGAAATGTTATAATAGTCTGTACCATAGTTTGTAATGTTCAGACCACGATAGCCATCCACGAAGGTGAGGTTACCATCGCCATACAGGCCACCCGTATGTCCTGTACCAAGCGTTATCAGGTCGCGGTGATATACGTCGTGTATAGATGCCGTAGCGTTGCCGAATACCGTAGTGGTGTTGGCATAGACGGTAGAAGAACCCGAAGATGTGTTACCACCGGCAAATACAGCGTTGAAGATGGTGATACCTGTATCATCCAAACTCTCCCAACGGGTTTTATCATCGTTCTTGTTGCCTAAGTAATGAAGGTCGGTAGTAGGGACATAGTCACCTACGGCATAGTTATGACCATTGATGGTAACGGCAGACGTTGCCCTACAATAAGGCTCAATCAGCACCTTGCAGTCCTCGGTAAGCACATACTCGCCATTATCCATAACCCATTTTTGGTCGTGCTCGTCATAGACGAAATCAGCTGGAATGTAAGGTTTATAATTCTCAGGGGATAGACCTTGCTCCAAATCATAGGCATAATAGTAGCCCTCATATTTGTTGTCGTAACGTTTACCGTCCTTGATGCCGACAAAGAGCTTACCGTTTTCCTCGTATGCGCTATACACATAACCGATATCGCCGCCACCGAAGACGTTGCCGTTCTCGCGTGCCAGTTCCTTGGCTGTACCAATAGTACCGCCGTGCACGTGCACCTCTGTCTGTCCGAATACGTAACCGTCAGAGTAGAGTGTGCCGCCCTCACCGAGGTTGTTATATCCGCGGCCGCCACCGAATACGTTGCGGTGTACGTTGCCCTCAAAGAGTTCTACTGACGACTTGCCAGCTTTATAGATACCCTTCAGGGTGCGAATGCTGTTGTCCTGGCCGGTAGCAAGAATGACACCACGGCCTACAGCGGCAATCTCTCCGCCGCCGAAGAGAGCGTTGCGCACGTGACCGCCATACATCTTGACTTTGGTCCGGTCAACACTACTGTTGTCGATATATCCGCCGCCGAAGATGCATCCACTGTCATAAAGGCGGTTTGTGCCATCGCCAGACCATGTCTCGTCGTGCAGCTTCTCTTGATAGTAGTCAGAGCCTACCTGTATATAGTCAAGGTCTGTATCCGTTGTCGGTGTGCTTGAGAAGCGACGATAGCCTATAAAGCCCTTGTTCATGGTGATATTTGCAGTACCGAAGACAGCACCTCCCTCGCCTCCGCCGTATGCATTACGTTCGATGGCAGGGATGCCGTTGATAAAGCTGTCACCGTCTTTCTTGCCGATGACGACGTGTGTCTCACCAAGGACATCACCTGTTGGGGTGTCGCTGATAGCGCCCACATGATAGCCTACGCTACCCTTCCAGCCGCCGCCATAGACGTTACGCGCCGTGCCGCCCTCGATATAGGCATTGGTTGAGGCGATAAATGTCTGATCAAAGTCATCAGTAGCTACTGAATACTTATTGTTCACCGAACCCACGGTTCCTGCGGCGTAGAGGTCCTTTGTTACCTTACCGCCAAGCAGAGCTATGTAGGTTGTTCCGTGAACGTCACCGGTATTCGGAGTTTTCTCGTCACCTAATCCGCCACCGTATGCGTAGGCACCGCTGAGGCTCCCCTGATACATATATCCACAGACATCAGCACCTTGGTTGATGATTACGTTGGTGTTGTATTTCTTGCCGTTTCTGGCTGTTGCCAAAGGATTATCCAAACCAGTGTCGGTATAGCCTGTACCGAGAGAGAGGTCAATGTGTTGGGCTGTAGTGCTGGCTGCTGCGGCTGCCGCATCAGCTTCTGCTGCCCATTCATCAACGGACTTCTTGTTCATCACGCGCCCAAGCTGACCGCCACCATATACCTCATATACGCGAGCGGTGTTGTTCAGGTTCACCTCTGTGTATTGTGACCAGGTGTCCTTACCGAAACCGGCACCATAGACGGTTGCGTAGTATTCATTTTCCTTGTCATAATATACCGGAGCATTGACGTTCACACGGCCATAGAATGTGCGGCGGCAGTTGTTGTTGCCGCCATAGAGCCCCGTGCGGTAGCCACCCACGATGGCATCGCTACTGTTCCAGTTGACATTTGCCTCATATACGTCGCACGGATATTCGTTATACAGGCCGTAAGCGCCGCCGAAGATAGCCTCTGCCTTGAATGTAGAACCCGCAGGCACATTTACCACCGTACGTCGTGTCACACCCTCCTGATAACTACCGCCATAGACCGCCTTGAACTGTCCGCTCAGCAGGTCGATGATTGCTGATGCCTTATGTGCTGTTGCTGGTGCGTCAGCAGTGGCTTTTTCTACACCCATACCTACACCACCACTCTCTCCGGCACCGAATATCTCGGTGTCATGATAGGTCCCCATGGTCTGTGGCACGTCGATGAGGATATAGCTGCTGTTCTGCATCAGGTCCTCCTCTTCCTCACCGAGGTATCCCTGACCGGCACCGTATATCTGCTTTACGGTATTCAGTGAGTTGTTCGACTCGTTAGGACGGAAGTTGATAAAGGCCCTCTCAAGGAATGGCTTATGGTAGCCGGTCTTTGCGTGACCGTCCTCGTCGAAGTATGTACGGAAGTGAGTGTCCTTATAGTCATACACACCGTATGCGCCACCGAATATCTTTTCCACGCGTCCCTGTACATATTCTATATATGCAGAGGCGTTGAGCATATCGGTATTATACACCTTGCTGCGAACTGTCGCATTGCGCAGGCGGCTGTCAAAGTTGGCTGTTCCCTGGATTTTTCCACCGAGGTCGTTACCGCCATATACGAAGTCACGGACGTATGGGAAACCGTTGGTGCCGACGTATGTCTCTGTATGTCCGAGGACGTCGGCATTACATGCTCCGGCGAAGGAGTCGAAGATACGTCCGTTGCCCAGGTTGATGATACAGTTACCCGCTGTAAGACCTAAGAAACCGCCGCCATACATAAACTCGCATTCAGCGATGTCCTCACTTTTCTTGTTTTTTCTTGAGTCACCGGCAATAGGGCCCTTCAGGTTGATGTAGGTGCTGTACCTTGAGTCATAGGTGTAACTCCTCTCCGTCCCGCTGTGTACTCCCTTACCGATGGCGCCTTCCTCGCTGCCACCGAATATCTGGAACATATAGCCACGATTCAGGTTGATGGTGGTAGAACCCCATATCTCGGTATCTATACCCTTGCCGCCGCCAAAGACATTGAGCGCTTTACCTAACACATCCATACCTTGCTCGGAAAGTATGACGCCGCTGCGTCGCTCCTGTATGTGATACTGGTCGTTACCATAGAGCTTGTCCTCACCGGTATCGTCCTCTTCCACTTTGTCGAAGAGAATATCGCGGTCAACGATATCACTGTTGATGTTTATTACGACGTTACCGTTTACGATACCGCTGGTGTAGCAACCGCCATAGATATTACCACCATCGAAACGACGGTCAAGGTCCTCATCGCTACTGATGGTTGCCGGGCCTTCTGTTACGGGAGTGACAGGCTCTTCTGTTGAAGAACTGATGGTGTTCCATATCAGTTTTGTGTGATCAGTATTCCAACGCTTGGGCTGTATCTTCAGACCTGCGAAGTTCAGCTCCAGTTTGTCGCCGATAGCTCCATTAGGTGAACCTGTCGGTGCCGGGTCGGGGGCGCCTAACAGTCCGCCTTCATAGATGGCATTATATGATGTAGGTTTCACCAAAGCGTTGTTACAGCCGCCTACAACTCTGTTATATATAACCACCTCGTCGTTAAAGTTGATAGTCGTCTTACCCTCAGTAATCATGCTTCCCACGTTACCGCCGCAGACGAAAGATCCGAACATGGTGGTATAAGGTATGTAATCGACTGCGTCTCCGTTAGCTCTGCTCTCGAAGACAACGGTTGATTTCACCTTCATGGCGCAGCCTTCCATGTATTTGGCAAAGACATCCTCGTCCAGCAAATTTATGGAGCTGAATGAACTGGTGTTGCCTGCATACTTATCTGGATCTACTTCATTGAGTTGCTTCTTCATTGTACGCAGCACACCTTCGTTATGACCAGATGCGTCAGCCGGACCGTACTTGATCATGTTCTCACCGTTGTTGCCGAGGAACACGTTGTCGATGATGGAGTATGAACCGATCTTGATGTGCGTCTGGTCAGCCGCTGGAATGCCTTCAACATTCTGTCGCAGTGAGGCGCTGTTACCACCCACATAGAGACCGCCATCCACGATGGCAAGATGGTCTTCGTCATCACCTCTGACGAGGATAGACACCTTCTCCGCGTTAGGACGGATAAGGTTGAGGGCTGTGACTGACTTGAGATCATTTGGAACTCCTGTTATGCCTGCTGCCGTAAGAACCTCATCAGGATTGTAGTATAAGTCGCTCCAACGTGGATCATTCTTCAGCTCAGGGTTGTCAGTATAGGCATACGAGCCGTTACCGCCGCCATATACATCGCCGTAGATGCGGGTACGGATACCTACGGTGTTACCGGCATATACGTTGCCTGAGATATCGTTACCGCCATAGACATTGTTTACGTGACCTGCCAGCACTCTGACGCGGGCTGCATAGCCTGCCGGAATGTTGTTCGGGTTATCCTCAGGATCCAATGCCACCTCGTTGTAAGGCACGGGGGTATCATCGTCGTTATTATAGAGAGGCTTCACATCTGCCTTACGACAACCGCCAAAGACATTATCGACTACCATTCCGGCACCTTCTACCTGTAGCAGCAGACCCTCAGGACTGGTCATGCGTCCCTCGTTACCGCCGCCGTAGAGGTTACGGATTTTACCCCTTTGCAGGTTCCATCGGGGACGGATAGCCATATCTGCCTTGTTGTTTCCGCCAAAGAAACGACCTATCTGGAAGGCATCACTGCTTGGATAGGAGAGGGTGGTATTGATTCTCATTGTTTGGAAGCGCTCTTCGGTAAGCAGTTCACCTCCCCCCTCTGTCGTTACGCGAGTGTCCTTGATGCTATTGACCACCTCGCTTGGGTTGTCGAGGCAAATGACCGTCTTGTCGGTGATAGTGGCATCATTACCTCCACCATAGGCATAGACGATAGAGCCGCCAAGAAGTTCCAGGTAGGTCTTACCGAGTTTCGGTGATGACAATTCATTCGTACTGGAAACTTCCACTTCACCCGTATCCACATTCTTGACAACCGTACCAGGTCCAGAGGGCTGTGGCTCGTAGGTATAGTAGCCGTTACCGCCACCGAAGAGCTGGCCTACATAAATCTTCTGGGCATCAGCAGCCTCGGCATCACCATCCATCTTGGTGGATATGCGCACAAAGGCGTTCCAGGTGTTGTCAATGTTATTAAGGCCTGCTGTTTTGCCTACTTTCGTCAGTTCTGTTGGTATTTCGTCAGAAGTGCCGATGGTTCCGGCGATATCGTTACCGCCATAGACGTAATCTATGAGGATATAGTCAGAGGCGTGTTCACCGTCAAGGTGTACGAAGGAAGAACCGCCGACATCAGCCATGCGGGCACCGGCAAAAACAGCATGCAGGTTGCCGGAATAGATATTTACCTTTGAGCTGCCCCCCGTATTTCCGGCATTTCCACCACCATACACGTTGCCGCCAATGAGTATCTGCGCCTGCATCAGCGATGCAGACAGACAAAGCAGCAGTAGTATGGTTGTTATTCTCTTCATCAATCTTTTCTTTTTCTGATTCTGTTTCGTTCTAAAGGCGGGAATTAACAGAGCCCCGCCCAAAGTCGCGTCTATCTACTGAATGACAAACAGGTTGTCTAAATCCTTGTCTGACATCACATACAGATAGGTCGGGTTGACTGTTATGTTTAGCTGTACCCTCTCACCGCGTTGTGCGTTCAGGTTGGGAAGCTTGTTTGTTGCCGTGCAGTTCTGACGTATCAGGTTTCCCTTGCTGTCATACACGTCGTATGTGCTGACCAGTGTCAGTTCATCGGACAGGGTGGGGGCGAAGCAGGCCGTTATGTCGGTGGGCGTGCTGCTCAGCTGCAGACCCTCTGTATTGTTGAATATCTCCGACTGATAGCTTGTGCCGGAAGAAGCGTACGTGACGTCGCCCACAGGACTCGCACCTGTTGTGTTGTGGGTCAGAGGCACGGTGACGCTGACGCTTCCTTTGTTGACGCTCAGCGTCATGGTCTTCAGCTTGATGCTGCGTATCTTGGCGAAGTTGGCATCTATTTTCATACTGAACTTTACCGAGGCAAAGACATGATCCATCAGCAGATACATGTAGAAGTTAGCGTTATTGACATCATGATACCAATTGAAGATGCCTTCCTTCAGGTTTGCCTCAGTATCATTTACACCTGTTATTACGCAGATGTCATCGGTGGTCACGGGCTTGACGCCGGTGATGGTCAGGGTGGCGCCGTTTGCGGTGACGCCTGTGAGACTGCTTGTCATACCCTCTGCTTTGGGCATAAAGCCATAGACGGTATAGTCTGTGTTATTCAATACGTCAAAGTAGGCACTCCAACTGGAGTTGTATCTCAGTCGTTTCTCCGCGTATGGTGCCGTGTCTCCCGCCTGTAGCATATACATGCTCATGGTCGTACCCCTGTCAGGCGTGTAGGCGCTGAAGCCTGAAGGCACGGCACGGGTGGATGCCTCTTTGTCTATATATTGGGGAGCATAGGCCATCACCTGCACCTGTGTCATCGTAGCGTCTGCCCCTGCATCGGAATCATCCGATGAACAGGCATTCAGCAACATGGCCATAGCCATAAGCAGGATGCTGATAACGTCTTTATTTACTCTCATTTTATTCATTCGTTAAGCATTTTGCATTTTGCATTAATCATTACCAATTATAAAAGTCCCGATTGACTTCTCTGCCCTTCCAGTTTTTGACGTAGATGGTCTGCACCTTCAGGTCGCCGCTGCCGGCATAGTAGGCATAGACTATCCATGTGTGGTTGCGTTTGAAGTCGCCTGCCAGATTCATCTCAAACGGCTGGCTCTGTTCGCTGCCGCCGTCAAGACTGTATGTAATGGTGCCTGTCAGCTTTTTGTCGCTCTCGCGCAGGTAGATGGGCCCATATACTGTCACCTCAGGATCGGGTTGTTTACTTGCCGCTCCGTTTATCAGGTCTTCATAGTCCTGAGCGTCCTGGCTATCATAGCTATACACTAACGGGTCTGCTGTCTCTGCAACGTCGGCAATGGCAGATGACAGCAGCTCAGACTCCGAAGCATTATAGATCACAGTTTCCGGTGCCTTGAACAGATACTCCTCATTGGGTATCATCTCGGCATCTATCTTGATGCCGGTAATTCTGACCTCCGGTGAGCCTGTCGCCTTTGAAAAGACGAAGCGCAGCTTTGATACGGCGCGGGTCAGCTCTACAGTAGATGGCTCCGCTTCTGTTCCCACACGCAATGCCGGGGCATCGCCCACCACCGACTGTGTTGTCAGCTTTCCTGCAAACGGCAGTCCGTCTGCGGGAACACTTTTCACTCTGTCACCCAGTCCGAAGTGCCCGGATATCTTGGCACCTTCTATCAGGTCTGCGCGGCTGGTGTTTTCGTTCAGCGTGCCTACGCCGCAGTTGCTCTCTGTCACATTAGCCATCACATAGACATCCACTTCGGGCTTGTTGGCAGCAAACTCATCGCTGACGGGTATCTGGTACGTAGCTCCCTGACCTTCATTCAGCGCTTCCACATCCTCAGTATTGAAATAGCCTACTTTGTTTCCCGTTTCCGTTTCATATATCCACAGCTTCAGGCTCTTGATGATGCCCTCGTTGGCGGTGTTGTTGACAGGGTCCACTTCTCCCTCGTCGGCACGGGTATGTGCTGAGGCCTGCTCAGGAGCATAGACATATATCGCCAGCTTGGCGGACTGTCTCTCCGTGCCGCCACCCAGCTCTCCCCCGTCTGAGGAACTGCAGGCTGCCAGCATCAGCACCAGCATGCAGGTCAGGAGCCATAGCGGGTATGTTAGTGTTCTGTTCTTCAATATTATGTTTTTTCTATAATGGTACGTTTACAGCTGTTGCCTGTATCCATTTCGTCACCACCTGTACGCCTACTTCCAGGCGTGGTGCCAGCAGGTCGGGCATGCACGTATAGGCCTTGGCGAGCGATGTCACTTTCATCGTCATGGTGGTTGTGTAGTCCTGTGTGAACACGCGGCCGGCACATTCGCCCGAACCTGTTACGGTGGGGTCGGCAGGGTCTGTCATACCGATGAGGTAGAAGCGCGTTCCGGGATAGACGGTGCCGTCCTTGCCGGTGAAGGCGTGGCCTGTATTGTTCTCAAACTCCAGTATGACCGGCACTTTCTCGCCGTCGTATGACTGCAGCACCAGCGTGCTGGTCTTGTAACCTTCTGTCGAATAGTTCGTGCCATCTACGGTTGACTCATATATGAAGCGCCCATCGACATCGGTCTGAGCTCCACGCGGCTTCATGTCGTGACCCACGGTGTGCTGTCCGCCTATGATAAGCCCCGTCATGGGCAGCGTTGTCATGCTGGCATCGGTCACTGTCTCGTCTTTCGCATCCTTCAGCGGTGAGCTCATGGTTGTCAGCGTCAGCTTCAGTTGTGCAACGCCGTACTGCAGGGGATTCTCCACTGCTACGGCCTTCGTATTCGTATTGACGGCTGTGGGGCCTTTGTAATATGTATCGAGGAAGGCGGGCCACAACTTGTCCGTATTATTCTGATAGGTAGCCTTCTGCACTTCCTCTGCTGATGTGCGTATGGGGCTGTCGGTAAAGAACATCATCTCGGCGGGATAGGTATAGCGGTTGATGCCGTTGATGTTGTCAAGGTGTGTCGTTGTGGTTCTTACCTCAAACTTGCCATTTCCTGTATTCTGGTCTATTGTCCATCTCATGACTGCTGCTCCGTCAGGCAGCCCGATAGAGCGTGGGTAGGTGTTGCTGCTGATGGCTGTACCGTCGCCTATATTTGTGATGATGGCGCTGATTAATGTGCTGAGCTCGCTGTCAGCAGTAGCCTGTCTTTCCAGCAGCTTTGTTTTCAGCTCTGCCACGAAGGCCTTGATGTTTGCTGCCGCACCGCTCATCAGTCCGCTGCCCCCCTCATTGTCGGCATTGATGAAGTGCTTATAGTGGCTCAGCAGCGTGGGGTCTTCCGTCATGCTCCACCCCGTGGTGTTGGCAATTGTGGTCATATAGCTTGCCAATGCTTTGGCATCAGCGTGTGCCTCCGTTGATTCGCGTATCGATGACAGGCTGAATGTGATGTTCTCTGTCTTAGTGCGAATGGTGGGCAGGTTGCTCAACTTACCGTGGACGGCGGGGTTGTATGCTTGGTCGGTGTGTGCGGGTTTCGCTTTGCCATAGACCAGCATGCGGTTCGTGCCGGTCATCAGGTGGCAGCGGTCCACGTAGTAAGTGTTATATTTTTCTGTCTCGTACTCTTTTGCTATGTCTCCCTCATCTGCTCCCACAAGGTCTATCAGCGGTTCGTCGGTCACCGCTACCTTTGTGTTGTTGCCGTTGGTGTGGAAAGGTATCGCCACCATCAGCTCTATGCCTGGGAATGTTGACGTTCCGCTGCGTGTGACGGGTGTTGCCTGGCTGTTCTTCATAGCCCTTTCGCCGACGCTGACCAGCAGGTCTATGGGCTGTGCTGTCGCCACCGCTGAGTCCACGACATCATAACCCATGTCGTCTGACGACGAACACGACACAACAGTCATGCCCGGCAGCAGATAAAACAGGATGTATATGATATCATTCCTCGCGCGCATACCTTATATTATTTGTTTATTATTGTTATCATTTTTCGACATGTTGTTATGTCGATATGTCGTTATGTCGAGTGTGGCGCCGCTTCTATCTTTTTTCGACATGTCGTTATGTCGAGCGTGGCACCGCTCCTTACAGTTCCACATCATGATGTTCACCCTCGCTCCAGTCCAGCATCACACTGACGCCTACTGTGTTGTCTAATGAGCGAACGGCGCCATCGTCATCAATGAAGCCCTTGATAATCATCAGCTGTCCAGCGCGTAAAGGCTTTCTGATACCAAGTACGGTCTTTGTCACGGTGTTGTCGTCGTTGGTTACCAAGACCTGAAACTCCCATATCTTCTCCTCTGCTTCCTTGGCCACGAAGGGGTCCTCGGTCTCTATGACGACGCGCGTCTCCGTGTCACGCGATGGGAAGTTCACGGAGCAGAACGTCAGCAGGTCGCTCTCCGGCGTGGGCACCTTCTCCGCCCTTATCAGCGGCGGGTTGTCGCTATAGACGTAGGTGCTGTCCTTGACATTGAAACTTGTGGCAAAACCGGTGGCAAATACCTGGATGTCCTTCGTCTGATGTTCACGTGGCTCCAGCACCAGGGCAACGGCGCAGTTGGCCATATATAGCCTTACGTTGAATGTCTGGTCCTGTCCTGACAGCACCTCCATCGGCTGGCGGGCTGTGAACAGTCCCGTGGTGTGTGACGGCAGGATATTGTCCGCCCCGGCCTCCGTCTGACTCAGGTGTGAGGAGTGACAGTACTCGTCACCACTCAGCGATACTATGCTATTGTCCTTCAGGTTGGCAGCAGCCAAGTGCATGTACTTCTGAACGGGCAAATAGATAGTATAGCTGCGTTGGTTTGCGTTCATCGTGGGCGCTTCATGATACTGGCGTATGTCGTTTACGCCAGTATCATAGAATGAAAGGTCCACGTCATGGGCATAGTCGCTGAAGATGTTCTGAAGGAATTGCTGCAGAGCCTGTGCCACAGCGGCTTCTGTCTCTGTGGTCAGCTGTGTCTGAAGCTCCGTTGTCATGTTGGTGACAAGGCGCAGCTCATAGTTCAGCTCATAGTCGTTGCCGCAGTTCTCCAGGTCGTCGTCTATCATAGAGCACGACGACAGGACAACAGCACATAGCAACAGACTCGCTACAACGGCAATATGACTCTTCAACTGTTTCATCTATTACGCTATACCTTATTATATTAATAGTCCAAGTCCTTTATGACTACTTCGGAAAGTACTTTATTCTCCGAGGATGATATTGTTAAAGTTCAGACCAGTCTGCCACTTGAGGTCAACACTCAGTCCGAGTGAGATCTGTGAAGAGCGGAGGTCTGGTACCTCAACGATTGCATACTTCAGAGAGTTCGCACCGATAACGAAGTCAGCGGTAGTCATGAAGTCCTGAATGAATACGCGACGTTCCTTGATGGTTGTGCCATCGGCGTTGTATGGAGGCAGGGCATAGTATGATTTTCCGTCAACCTTTGCTTCGCCTGTTGCCAGAGGCCAGGTGATGCCATCGCTCCGGTCTGTCGTGCTATGACCCTCATCTGGATCCAGCTTACCGGCGATATAGAATGTAGCACCGTTACGGATCATGTTGTTCATACCCCAGAAGTTCTTGCCTGTATTGTTTACGAACTCAAGTGCTATGTACACGACATTCTGCTTTGAGCCCTGGTTTACTTTGTTCCAGTTGTCCCACAATAGAGTGTAGTTTGGTACGCTCTTGTTTCCACCTTCATTGGAAGAGTAATCAGGTATAGCTGTGCTGGGCAGGTCGGTGTCATATACAAATGACTTGTAGTCAGGATTTGCTGCAACAGGTACATAGTTCCAACCTACAGTTGGCTCTACGCCACCAATCAGGACTCCTGTCAGGGTGAATGAACCTGGGCCGACATCAATGGTGTTGTCCTCCTCGGTGGCACCATTACGCTGCTGGATAGCTTTATTGTTGTCCTTGAGCTGGGCTGCTCCATAGCGTACGGTGGATTTCAGCAGGGCTGTACCATAGTTGATGTTCTCCTGCATAGCTACACTACGAGTAGAAGAGAGCACGTGAGCGTTCTTTGTCCATGCTTTTGAGCCGGTGCCGGTAGCTCCTGCTGCCCATGATGCGTCCGTATCCCAATTGGTTGTACCGTCAGGATACTCGGCTGTCTGGTGAGTGTCGTCTGTTACGCGAATAGGGCTGTTGCCAAAGTAGCAAAGCTCTGCAGGGTAGCGGTAGTTCAGTGGGTTGAATGAGCCGCCAGTGCCACCGTCCATAGCGTATGTAGGAATTTCTGTCTTATAAGAATAAACGAAATTTCTTGCGTCGTCATCAGTCGAATTCTGGATGGTTAAATCCAGTATGGTAGCACCCTGTGGTACGTTAAAGATACCGCGTGGGAAATCGTTCAAGTCCTTTGTTACTAAGCTATAGTCTTGAGCAATCTGTTCAGAAGTTTTGCCTGTCTTCTCTTTGATGTTGTTAATGGTAGTTACCCACTTCTTGCTGGAAGGGTCAACTAATATGCCCAGGTCGGCTCTCAGGTGACCGGCAAAAGCTTTGGTGATGGCTTCTCCTGAAGATGTGGGGACTGCGCCTTTACACTTATCAATGACCTCACACAGGTCGCTAAGCATCATGGCAACAGAAGGGCCGGAACCGGCACGCACCTCGTTTGGCTGGAAGGTATTCATGGATATGAATGCGCCAGCAACGATGCCACCCAATGTGCTGAGGTTTGCTTTAGGTACCATCTTGTTGTTCCCTGCATCCCAAGTAATATAGTCCTTCCATGCTCTGGTCTCAGAATAAGTCACATTTTGATAATCTGCCTGGCATTCATATTCCTTGTCCAGCAGCTGGGTCAGAACATCAGCAATCAGGTTCTCATATTGCTTGAATGCAGTATCTCCTGCAGGGTCTGTTGTGCTTACTGGGATACGCTTCTTAAGTGTAAATCGGATGTTGTTGAGGTCCTTGTCCATTGTCCAGTCCACAGCACCCTGCTGGTTGTTGCCCATGTGGGTGTCAGCGGCAGTCTTGATAGCCTTACCCCAGAACATCAGCGTGTTGGTCTCTGTAGGCAGTGACAGCTCAATGACACGGCGTGACTTTGGAGTCGCACCAGTAGAGTTGGGGGCAATCTCACCTGCATTCATGATGGTACCCATGTCGTAAACCTTGTTGGCTACAACAGGAGAAGAGATGTGCTTGCCGTCTTGCAGGGCGTCGCCATTTTTCTGCGTAAATGCTACTACTACTGCATTCTCAATGCCACGGAATACCTGATCTTCTGTAGCCTGAGTGTTGGCAGCTGTCATACGTGTTGTTGCGGTGTTTCCTGTTGCTACGTTGAGAACGAGGTCAACAGCTACTTCAGAAGCCTTTGCGCCGCTTCCACCGTTGGTTGTTCCGCTCAGACCATCGTCAGAGGAACATCCTGCGAACAACATGGCACTAACGGTAATCATTGTACCGAATAGCGCGTTGGTGATTGTCTTTTTCTTCATAGTTCTATTGGTTTTTGTTAATACTGTTGTTTTTTATCTATAATTGAGTTGATGTTTTAGACATACATCCTATAAGCCACTTGCGTAGCAAGACTTCTTAACTCCTTAACTTTTTAACTCCTTACCTCTTAGGCCCTATCGTCCATACCAGGTTTATTCCTAACTTTGGCAGTGGGATGAACTTACATTCTTTGCCCAGGAAGGTGCCGCAGGTGGCACATTCATATTCCTTGTACCATGTGTAACCCAGCGCCATGCCGATCTCCGCCTCTATGTGCAGGCGCCCCGTGAGCCACCAGTTGTAGCCCCAGCTGCCGCCAATGGCAACGAGGTCACCCTGACGACGCTTGTCGCGCACCTCTTTATACAGGCCGAACGGAAACTTCACGTTGCCCACGTTGTAGTGGCTATATACGGCGTGGATGCCCCAGAAGGACTTGCGGAACAGCTCCTTGTTGTAGTGACGCAGGTTGGGCGACACCATGATGTGACGCCACTTCTGGTTCTTGGCCTTATTATAGTCCCACAGGTTGAAGCCTACGTTCATTCCAACTGTCCATGTTGAGTCTAGTCGCAACTCCATGCCAAAGTTTGGCGACAATGCTGCGTCATACATAAGATTGTTTCGTACTGCAACTCGTTGGCTGCGAACTATTGTTACGCAAAACAAACTTACAAATAATAATATCGATACTCTCTGGATTCTCAACATTTCTTATTGTGTAAAGTTAAGTTCTTATTCTGTCTATCTATCTCTCGTAACGTTTCTCACTGTACCGTGTGTGCGTTTCCTGAACAGAAATTTACTTAATTAGTGTTTATCTGAGATTGCAAAGTTATAAAAAAAAATAAATTCCTTGACTATTAGGGGGGGCATTTCACAAAGGTTAACACTTTTAATGCGTTTTGGTAGTAAAAAGTGTGAATTATACGGTAATAAATGAGAATGTGTTTAGACAAAAAAGGGAAGTTTCGCTTGTGCGCCCTGCGCTCGGCCCATAGGGACGCTTGCGTAACAATGTGGATCAAGAAGGGGCAGCCTGCTTATAGCCCAGGGCGCACATGCGAAACTTTAAGAAATCACCTTCACCTTCACTAAATGCTCGTAACATCATGTGGAACAAAGGTTTAGAAAGGTGAAGGTGGGAAAGTTCACATTCACTTCACCTTCACTGCCTTCATAACCAAAACAACTTGTTTTGGTCTCTAAAAGAGCCTCTATTACATCGTGATAGCATAGCATTCACGCCTCAAAACAACTTGTTTTGTTTTTCCTGCTTCGCAAAAAAGTGAAGGTCAAGTGAAGGTGCCTTTGTCCACCTTCACGCGTGATATTCACTGTAAGACAATAAGTTACGTATAAAAAGTGAAGGTGAAGGTAGATTTTTAAAATTTGGAAATTCTACGTCAAATTGGGTGATGTAACGGCCTGCGCTCGGCCCTAAGGGACGCTTGCGTTATTCTTATTATTGCCAATTTCTTTCAATCCCCTCTAATTTCCTCCAGACTTCCTTTGCTTTCTTTCATTTTCCAGTCTGATTTATGTCTTCTGGGGGATTGCTTTGTTATTTTTCCGGTAAAAAGTTTGCACATTTCAGATTTTTTTGTAACTTTGCCTTCTATAATACTATATTAACAGCAAAAGAAACAGATGAACCTCATCGAAAACATAAAGATATGCTTGATGGTTGCCCTGCTTACGGTAAGCTTAGCAGGCACGGCGATGGCTCAGTCAACGAGTGCTGAGGACACCGGACAGAAGGGCGTATCTGTTTATGACAGTGAGAGTTACGGGAAGGATAAATCTGATAAACCAAAGCCAAATAGGATAGCCCTCAAGACCAATCTGCTCTATGATGCCGTACTGGTGCCGAATGTGGGCATTGAGGTGAACCTCGGCAAGCGATGGACCGTGGGCCTCGACTGGCTCTATACATGGTTCAAGAACGACTCGCGCCACCGCTATTGGCAGGGCTATGGCGGTTACCTCGGCGTCAGAAAATACTTCGGAAAACAGGCCAATGGTCAACGGTCAACGGTCAATGGTCAACGGTCAACGGTCAATGGTCAACGGTCAACGGTCAATGGTCAATGTTCTCCGTTCCCCACCGGACACCATCTGGGCGTGTATATGACTGGCGTTACATACGACGTGGAATGGGGCGGCAAGGGCTATCAGGCAGCCAAGTTCGGCTTCGGTGGCGGCATAGAGTACGGCTACTCCAAGCGCATCGGCAAGCGTCTGGACCTCGACTTCTCCCTGGGCGTAGGCTTTCAGGACGGTGAGTACAAGGAGTATGAGCCTGCCGACGATGATAGCGGCCACTACGTCTGGCTGGCAACAAAGAAACGCCACTGGTGGGGCCCCACCAAGGCAGAGGTGACGCTGAAATGGATACTGGGCCCGGCCCGCAAGAAGAAAGGAGGCAGGAAATGAGAAGAAGCGCCTTTTTCCTTGTCGTTATGTCGATATGTCGATATGTCGTCATGTCGATAGGCGCCGTGGGTCGTCGATATGTCGATATGCCGATATGCCGATATGCCGACAGTTGGCGCCTCGCCTCGATATGCCGATATGCCGTTATGTCGATCACCGCCGTCCTCCTCACCTCCTGCCAGTACAAGGACCTGTGTTACGACCACACTCACGGCACGGACTATGACCTGATCCTCCAGCTGCATTTCGAGATCGACACGGACTATGACTTCCCCGTTGACGACGAGACGCATACGAAGATCGACATCCCGGAATACACGAAGGCGAACTTCTACAACCCGGAGAGCGGCACGCTGAACAGATCGGAGTTTGTCAAGGGCGACCGCGGTCCGATATACATCAGTCCCGGCACATACGACATGGTGGCATACTCCTTCGGCACGGAGTGGACACAGGTGCGCGGCGAGGGCGACATCAACACCCTCGAGGCGTTCACCAGCGACATCACCAGACAGAAGGCCAGCGCGCTGAGCCGCTTCACCCGAGGCGGAGAGTCTGAGGCACCCGGGCCTATCATCTACACCCCCGACCACCTGCTGGTGGTGCGCAAACAGGTGGAGATACCTAAGCAGGTGGAGAGCGGCATATATGTCATAGATGCGCAGATGAGGACCATCATAGAGACCTATGACTTCTCTATCCATAACATCACGGGCATACAGTACATACAAAGCATCGAGGCGTTTGTCACCAATCAGGCCCGCAGCAACTTCTTCGGTCGCGGAGAGAAGAACACGGAGCCGGCCACCATCTATTTCCCCATAGAGGTGAAGCCGAACACGATAGGCATCAGCACCACCTTCAACACCTTCGGCAAGCTGCCTGGCGAGAGCCGCGCCTTCCTCCACATCCTGATAACCAGCACCGGAGGCGAGGAGATACTGATCACCGAGGACATAACAGATGATTTCATCAACCCTGACCACCACATACACATCAAGACCCCGATAAACGTTCCAAAGCCAGAAGGCGGTGCCGGCATAGCCCCCACGGTGGAACAATGGGAAGAGGAACGCACAGACGTCCCGATAGGCTAAGTCTAAGAAACCAAGTCTAAGGAACCTAGGAACTAAGGAAGAGGTTTCAGAGAAAAAAAATACTCCTAAATTCCCAAATTCCCTAGACTAAGTCCAATCAACCGTTGAAAATAAACTCCTAAATTCCTAAATTCCCTAGAAAAAAAATGGACAGAGACTACACATACAAGGTACTCGGATGCGTGTACGAGGTTTACAAGACCCTCGGGCCGGGACTGCTCGAATCAATATACGAGCAAGCCATGATCCGTGAGCTGACACATCAGGGCTTCAAGGTCAGGAACCAAGTGCCGGTCCCCGTCTATTACAAAGGAGAGCTGATCTGCCCTGACCTAAGACTCGACCTCATCGTGGATGACCGGCTCATCTTGGAACTGAAGTCGGTTGTGGAATACCGCAAACTGTTTGAGAAACAGCTGCTCACCTACCTGAGGCTGACGAACTGCGAAATGGGATATGTCATAAACTTCAATACAGAAAACATAAAAGAGGAAATCCACCCAGTGGTGAACTCCCGATATGATAAGTCTAAGGAATCAAGGAACTAAGGAAGAAGTTTCAGAGAAGGAAAACTCCTAAATTCCTAAATTCCCTAGAAAAAAAACAAAAGAGTGAGTTAAGATAATTACCAACCCACTAACAAAGAAAGGACCCGATACGAAACAGACAGTACATTAACATTAAGAACTCAATCAACCAGATGGGCGGACCGGAGAGAGATATCTACATATAGTCACGACGACATATTGCGATAAAAAGCAATGGCCGCCAAAACAAAAAACGAACAAACTATTTTATTAATCTTTAAAACAAATCAAATTATGAAAAAGAATTTATTTATCCTTGCAGCAGCAGCCGTTGCGCTTGCTTCCTGCAGCAGCGACGACCTCATCTCTGAGAACGCCGCAGCCAAGGGCGGACAGCCAATGGAAATTGCGCTTAATCCAGTTAGCCAGGTTGCTACACGTGCTCCTCAGGTAGGTCCTACATTCAATACTAATGATAATTTTGATGTAGTAGCTTATCTTGCAGAAGGTGGTTCAGCAGCAGGTGATTACTTCGCTTCTACCAATTTTGTAAACCAAAGTGGCGCAATTTGGCATGGTAGTACTCCTCGTTATTGGCCTTTATCTGCCTCTACGCTTAATTTCTTGGCTGTTACAAAAAAGTCTGGAAATGTAGCAGGAAAAGTTGCAACAGATTTTGGCGATGCAGGTGCTAACTATGCAAGTAAAGCTGTTGTTACTCTGAGCGACAATGCTGTATTCGACCAGGCAGATTTGATGTATGCAGCTGGCCAGGGTAAAGTTTCACAGGCAGGTAACACATTGTCTTATGGCAATAACGTCCCTCTTCAATTCCAGCACGCACTTGCTTGGATTAATTTCAAAGTTAAGACTACCAATGATCTTTCTGGTGATTTAGTAATTAAAGTAAATAGCATAACATTGAACAATGCGTGCTACAATGGTACCTACACAATCAACAATGTACCTGGAACAGGCACAGGTTATGATGGTAATGATTACGTTGGTGGTTATCAAAAAGTAGCAGCCGATGCAGTGACGCAAGAGCAATGGGCAAATCTTGTAGGTGCTTGGACTGGATACAGTGGTTCTAAAACGAATAGGCTTGTTCCTAATGCAGGTCGCACTGCTGCACAGGGTACTATTACGTTGACAACCTCAGCTCAAGACTTTGGTTCAGGTATACTTATTATCCCTGATGGTGAGGCTGATGGCTTCACTATCAATTACACAATCTCTTTGAATGGTAAGGAAACAACATACGAATATACTTATACATTCTCAGACTTGGAGAAGGCATTCAAACAGCGTAAGAAGTACACCTTTGACATTAGCATCACCCTGACAGAGATTCTCATTCAGCCTACTGTTGCTGCATGGACAGAAGCTGCTACAAGCTATGTAAACATTCCACAGACATCATTTGCAAGTGCAGCAGCAGCAGAAAATGCTATTAGTGCAGGAGCAGGTGCTGGAATCTATACTTTTGCTATAACTGGAATGGACAGTACAACCAATCCTACTGTAGCTAAAGGATCTCCATCTGCAGACTTCGAAACCGATCCTAGCCTTGAATCCTATAGCGGTGGTGTAGCAGTGGTTTCTTTCGAGATTCCTGCCAACACGACCGATGCAGATAAGACATACAAGATTACAGTAACAGATAATGGTGATGATGGTACTGGTAATGTTAATACAATTACAGTTACTCAGGCTCACTAATAGCTCTGATTATCTTATAGGACAACCATCCTAGTATAACCTAACAAGCCAGGTGGGGCACTTGCTCAGGCAAGTGACAGAGTCGATGACGACTCCCCACCTGGCTTATAAAAAAAAGAAAAAGCCACACTATATAAGTGAAGAGAGAAGAGTGAAGAGTGAAGAATTATGAGTGAAGAGTGATAAGTGAAGAGTGATAAGTGAAGAGTGATAAGTGAAGAGTGAAGAGTGAAGAATCGGCGCCATCCTCGACATACCGACATACCGACATGTCGAAAAAAAGCCTCAGTGCCGCTCCTCGGCATAACGACCTAACGAAAAGAAACTATGATAGAAATCAGCCGCTTCGGATATTATTGGCTGGACACATGGGTGATGGCCAATGTGATACAGCTGGCGACGCAGGACTTCTGCCTCCGCTATCTGAACCATAGTAATGATCCCGGCGGCAGACAATATGACCAGATGACGCAGGCAGCACGCTCAGCACCTGCGAATATCGCAGAGGGAAGCTCACGGCACTCCACATCGAAGGAGACGGAGATGAAGCTGACCGATGTGGCAAGGGCAACACTCTCAGAACTGGGTAACGACTACCTGAACTGGTTGCTGCGACAGAAGAGCATACCCTGGTCCGTGAACGATGCGGAATATAAGACCGTAAACAGCATACAGCTGGACCGACCCGACTATAAGGACGATGTGCTGCACCAATGCAGCATCCACATACTGAAACAGAAAGAGAAGTTCGACGCCTGGCTCAATGGCGATGACTCCATAACGGCAGCCAACTGCCTGCTGATACTCTGCCACCGCCTCGTGCTGATGCTTAACCGTCAGATGGAGCGCCAGCTGCAACAGTTCAGAGAAGCAGGCGGCTTCACCGAAGGCCTCACAGCTGAGCGACTGGCACACCGCACGCAGCAGAGCATCACCAACGATGCACCGACATGCCCCATCTGCGGCAAACCCATGATAAAGAGGGTGGCAAAGAAAGGCATCAACTCAGGCAAGGAATTCTGGAGCTGCAGCAGATACCCAGAATGCACAGGGACCAGGAGAATAACCTAGCGGCGCCCTGCCCCGCGCCGCTCGAAAAAAGCCCGGCGCCACCCCTCGACATACCGTCATAACGACATCTCGACATGTCGAAAAAGGACCCCGGCCCCACCCCTCGACATACCGTCATAACGACATCTCGACATGTCGAAAAAGGACTTCGGCGCCACCCTCGACATACCGACATAACGACATCTCGACATGTCGAAAGAGAAAAAGGCGCCACCCCTCGACATACCGTCATACCGACATATCGACATAACGAAATGAAACACTATATATATATAAAAGGAATAATGATGCTCGCAGCAATGCTGCTGGCAGCATGCGGCGGCTCTGACGACGGCGGCGAAGGTAGTCAGCAGAATCTGATTCCGACGGAAATATGTGTCCGGACCAACCTGGCAACAATGCAGACTCGCGCCGCTACTGTCGATAACATTGCCTCACTGCAGACAAAGGACCTAAAGATAGATGCATACTATCGCGGTACAAATGAAAAGTACTTTGATGGCAGTATGCTGCATTACACCGGCGGCGATCCGGCTTGGGTGTTCTGGGCTGCTGGCGCTCAGACTCATTACTACTGGCCCTTCGAAGGCTCTACAGTAACAATAGCTGGTGAACCAACAACAGCGTCAGCTCTCGACTTCGTGGGCTTCTGCCCTTACACAAAGCCATCATATATCGGTGCTCCAACATACGACCATAGCACAGGGGCTGTATCCTTCACCTGTGACATGAGTAGCTATATGACTCTCGCTCAGCAGGCAAACATGGAGGAATTCCTGGTATCTGTGCTGACCAACCAAACCCTTGCCACACAGACAGCAGCTGGAGGCGCTTTGCCGATGGTATTCAAGCACCCGCTTGCCCTCATCAAGTTTACCATTACTGCTGCCAGCGGCACACATGTCCAGATAAACAGTATCAGCATTAGCGACCTGAAAACCAGCGGCACATGCACCTATAATGGTAGTACAATGACGTGGGGCTCATACTCCGGCAGCGCCACAATGACGATAGCTCAAGTGCTGAAAAACGGTGGAACTACAGAATCCACTCCTTTCCTTGTAATCCCCTACAACTACGGCTCGAAATACCTCACCGTCAACGCCACTTGGGACGACTGGAGCGACGTAACAATCAGCGACTACGGCACCAATGTGGACTTCAACTGGGAACCAGGATACATCTACACCTACAACCTGACCCTCGACAAGTACGGACTAAAGGTAAATATCAGCAAGTTCACCGAGCAATGGTAAGGGAAGATGTACAATTTACAATTTACAATGTACAATTTGATGAGGGAAGAGGGAAGAATCGGCGCCACCCCTCGCCATATCGACATAACGACATAACGACATGTCGAAAGAGGAATCGGCGCCACCCCTCGCCATACTGACATAACGACATAACGACATGTCGAAAGAGAAAAAGGCGCCACCCCTCGACGGACGTCCCGTCACAAAGATAGGAATAGCATTCAGTACAGACGAACGAAATATATCCGAATGGAAATCAAGATGATACAGGAAATCAATAGCATCATGAAGATATTGTTCAAACATACCCGAATATACACTTTTCTCCTGACCCTGCTGCTCCTCTGCGGCGCGGCGAATAAGGCGTGGGCACATAAAGTAACATACCATGTGCTGACGTTGCCGTTTACAACGTATCAGGATGATGGAACTACTCCCAATGTATCTGATATACGTACGGAGGCCATCAGAGTTTTTGTGACGAATGGTTATGCAGTAGAATTGCCTGATCAGTTCAAAAGTCCATTGGCTACTGATTACACATACTATGCAAAAAAGGATATTACCAAAAGCGGTTCTGCACAGGCTATTTATAAAAACCACGGTACCAAGTATTACACCTATACAATTAATGATGGAGCCACGCCTTTGACGTCAGGATCTTCTATATCCGAGGACTGCGACATCTATGTTACCTACTCTTACGATAATGCTACCAGTCCAATTGACCTCAATGGAGGTATGACTTATAACATCTCAATGGGCGATGGCTTCCTCGCGTTTAACCGAGGTCGTAACAACCGTGTAGCTGTCGTTCCAAAAGATCATGTTTCAGCAGAACAACTCGTCAGCGAAGACTTTGTCTATGTAAATGTTTCCAATGTTCAAAATCTTAAGGATAAGACATATTGGAATGATGCCACAAATAACAAAAACAAGAGAGAAGATGTAGCTTCTCAATTTCATTTTCTCTTTAAATATGAGGGAAATGACCCATACAATATTACCATACGTACTGCTTACAATAAGGACACACATTACATAGAAAAATATGCCAATGATATTGGGCAAGTAAACAAGTATTATAAGGAAGCTCGTATTTTTTCAAAATCAACCGACGAGATGCTTATAGCTAGTGACGACGACAAAAAATATAATGTAATATACACAAACACCTCTGATCCTAAGTGGCCTGTTGGCTTTGAGGCCAAGGAAGATTACTTCCGTAATCTCGCTGTTCCTGTTTGGAACTCGTTTGCCTTGCTGAACGCGAAAGACAAAAATAACAAGTATGTCTTCATGGCAAGTAAAAACGTTAAAAGTAACGGAGATATTGAAGTTCCTGCAAACAATCAACAATATTTCTTCCTTCAAAACAACTATGCAGTAGTTAAGTTTGTGGCCATGCCTGTTGAAACTGCCGCAAATAATTATGCTACTGACGATGAGATGTATGAACCTGAGGATGTCTATTTCAAGGTTGTTACTCCGTTTGGTAGCAATGTTACGTCTTCTATCAAACGTAGTAGATACACCATAGAGCATGATGAGATAAAAGTTGAGGACATACCTTCTGCGTTAGACAGAAAATACATCAACTATACTGGTAAGTTCTATAAGGATGCTGCTCTCACGGAGGAAATCACCAAATATTCTGAGGCAGAAGGGAATACTATCTATGTAGGCTATGAAGTGTCTATCACTTTACCATTCAAAACCATAAAGCCTGCGGAATCATACACCACAGCTACTTGGTATGAATTGACAGATGCAGAAAGCGACCAAAGTAGCGGAAAGAAGTTAAAATGGGACGGAAGTTCCGCCTTCAAGAACAATGGCGGCAATGCTGAATATAATAAACTGAGTGAGTTCGCCTTTGTTGGTGACCCTTACGAGCTGAGAGTGCTTTACCGCAACGCAACAGAAACGGCAGAAACGGCAGAAAGGAATCGCTATGTCGGAGGTTCTTACACCTTAGGTATAGCAGGGTCTGCCTATACCCCCAATAATACTTCTAATTTTACGTATGGCACAAGCTATACATTTGATACAGAAAACCTTGCTTCGGGGCAAAAGACTCTGACATTCACTATCAGTGGATTAAATGGTGAGAAAAAGATAAAAGTCACAAAAGGAGGCACCGATGGCACAGCTCAAGTTGAATCAACTACTCCAACGCTTGATACAGCTACAGACGAAATAGGTACAATAGAAACCATAACTGTTACCCTAAATGCCAATGACGGTACAGCAAAGACAATGACTATTACCGTGCAGGAGTACGAAAGTGACGGCACGACTCCTTCAGGAACACCTACTGTAATTACTATCAATCAGTTGGCTAATGCCTACAGTTGGGAAATACCTGTAGATGAAACAGACGGCAGTTTTGTGCTGCAACAATATGGAAGTAATCTTTGCACTACATCCAGTTATTGGAAGTGGGATGCTACATCTGCTGGCCACAATGTAGCCCTTGGTGATGCAGATCCTACCCGCATCAAGGTGATGGAACTGCCGGAATTCACTTACACTTATAATGTCGTTGACTTGGCGGGTAATATTGCTATAAAAGCAACTGCCACTCAGACTATCTTCTCGAATCTTACGGGTTATACCAGCATTCCTGAGGTAATTCGCAGCCCGTTCCTGGCAGACGAGGAGATTACTTTCTATGACAGTTATACGGACATAAATGGAGATGGATATAGAGACCGTAGAGACTGGCATTATAATTATGATTCCGGTACATCTACCTATTC
Organism: Prevotella sp.; assembly: GCA_017478025.1. Classification (GTDB taxonomy): domain Bacteria; phylum Bacteroidota; class Bacteroidia; order Bacteroidales; family Bacteroidaceae; genus Prevotella. The sequence goes on along the minus strand of JAFVGZ010000030.1, from coordinate 43,774 downwards.
GTCTTATGAACAGACACCTCTCACACAAACTCCTGCTACGAATAACGCAGACATCTTTGTGGCATATACTACATCGACTCTGACGAGCAAGGGTATTAAGTTGATTTATAGTCAACAGTTTAATGTCAAGCTGAACGGCGAGTACATTTATTGGGATAGTTCATCCGGAAAAATTATGAGTAATGTAAGTGCTACGACAGATGATCTTGCAAAAGATCAGTACCTCTGGCACCTGAGAGGCCGCGACCCTTATGCTATGCGTATAGATAACGTTGGAGCGAGTTTTGGGCATACAGAGCCGCGAATAACAATCAATGTCTATGATACCAAAGGCGACGGTACTAACACTACAGAACAAGTCGATAATGGAATGTTTGTTCAGGTAGATGGTGGCACTTGGGATAATGACAAGGCTTTGACATTTGTCAACGACAGAGAGGCCGCTTCACGTTTTGTAGCCATGCTGAGTAATAGCATCACCATCGGTGTTTATGAGGTCTTGGCTGCAACTGGTACTACAGATTACTATCACATAGGTCGCCCTTCGACAGAAAATGCTGAAACAAAGGTATATAGTGTTAATACCGCTGGCTATGCACATGGAGACCCCACTTTACGCTTTGAGTTGTCTGGCAAAAAAGCCATTACTTATCATTTGATAGACAAGGCTAAAGTTGATTTACTACAAGTTTCATCAAACAACCCACGTCTTGCATTGCCCGCTGAATTTGTCAGTCCACTGGTAGATACTTATTATTATTTTCCGACAGAAGCATTGGCAAAAGATGATGTAGATGATGGATTGCATACAGGCAACATCACAGAGATTAATCCGGAAAATGGACCTTTTGAGGTATATGTCACATATACTGTGAACAACCTCGTGAAGTTCAACGATGACAACAGTCCCTATATGCTGAGGTTTAAGAACGGTAGCAGCTACAAGTTGGAGGATGGTAGTGACAAGTTGACAAGTGATCCAATCAAAGCGATGTATCCATATACCAACGGTGACGGTAACCTCAACATCTATGGAGAGGATTTGAACGCGGAGCAGATGAATGGTGGCTCCAGCGCCCGTCCGCGCTGGATATGGTACTTCGACAGCGATAACGATGACCCATACCATGTCACGATACACTCTAAGAGTAATATAACGTATGATGGTGTTCAGCACCCCACTTATCTGCAGACATACGCTGTGCACTTCAATCAAGATACAGGAGCAGACGCAAAAAAACAACGTGTAGTCACAGGTGGAGCTTTGCCAGGTATTGCATCAACTGATCCGACCGAATACATGATACTTGGTACCATAGGAAACTACAAGTTGCGAACCACCAATCCTGTGCCTGTTGACCTTAATGGTGATGAGGATACGGATGATGCAGAAGAGAATGTGCGTCAGGATGTAACTTCCTTCGAGCAGTATTGGAAGACCTATAACATGGTAAAGTTGCATGTGCTTGGAATATCAAAATCAACGGATAAGTTCGATAATGATGAAGATACATGGGTAGTTCCTGCAGAAAAAAGGGATGAGTTGAATACGAAACTGCAGGAATTAGGCATAGGCAGTGGAGCATGGCACAGCTACGATGCTATTGCCAATGCAACACGTTGGAACGGATACAACGATAAGTCAGGTGGTCACGAGAAGAAGGTGGTAGAGAAACTGGAGCACTGGTTCCAGACCTTCGAAATGGGCGACGGCTCCTTCGAAATAGAGAGTGCTGACATTCCGCCTGTACTCGTGTTGCTCGACCGTCACGGCTGGGAGATTATGCGTAAGCCCCTGCCTAAGTTGGCGACATATCCTTACGGTGACGAACTGACAGCACTAAAGGTTTACGACAGCCCGTTGGTGAAGGAATATAAGTTCTACAACAATGCATCAAAGGCATCTGGTTGCCATAAGTATTCACTCAGAATGCAGAATGGAGCAGAACGAGACCAGATAAAATACAATGGGAAGCACTATACCTCCTCATCGCTGGCGGTGCTGCCTCCTCGTGCGGCATCTGGTGTCATCAGCGGTGGAGCCGTTCAGGACCTGTATGTCACCTATACCGTAAAAGAGGAATACGAGAACAGTTATAAATATCACCTGGAACTGCACGAGGAAGACTCTACCTATACGGAGTCTGGAACTCCATCAAAGTTCCTGATATTGCAGAATGGACGATACTTTAGAAAAGTTGAAAACGATGATAAGGTAACCAGTTATCTTAGTAAACCTATTTCTGAAGCAACCGAACCAACTGGGGGTAATGTATATGACATGATACTCTCACCAAGCCAAAATGGTTATCCAGACCAGGGATATCTTGCTCCTGATAAGGATGGAGATGGCATAATAGATGATTTACATTTATGGTATATTCAGCCTAACCTGAATATCGACAAGGAGATGGGTATCAGGTGGGCTGAGAAAGGAGGAAACACTGGAGAACCATGGACAGAATATGAGACAAAGAAAGGCTATAAGGAAAAAACTGGTTTTGACCCTTATAACATTCAGCTGAAGAATGCTGACACAGGTAAGTATTTGACCTCCCACATGACTACTACAGCATTGAGCGGAGGTGTTATGGTGGGCGATTATTCAGGTACGGATGGCAATACAAATATTACTTTGGAGACCTGGGTTGACAGAAAAGATGTAAATACTGATGAACCCATAGTAATAGGTGGTAAAATCGTTGATGAAGGTCATGACCACTCGAATATTAAGATGACCAACCAAACTTTCATGGCGGTATCTGATGCCAATGGCAATATGCAACTGATGCCCCGTTTCGACCATAGCATGCGTATAAATGCCGATGCAAGTTCATATAATACAACATTAGAGAATCCTAAAGATCATGCTAAAGCAAGTGTTGACAACAATTCTTCTATGGGTCCGCAAACTACTTTCTTTGTACGCCCGCAGGTGATTGAATATCATATCTTAGACAACAATGGACAGGAGGCTTTGCGCTATAAGAGAGCAGGTGAATACTTCCCGGCTATTACCGAGCACTTCAAGAGTCCGTTGGCTACTGACTTCAAGTACTATTTTGACCACGCTGCATCAACGACTTCTGCAAGTAATAAGGAATCTTACAATGCTGCGGCAACTTCTGATTACTTCAAGAAGAGCGTTGCCAGTGAGAGTGATATGACAACTGCAGCAAACGCACTGACTGTACTGGATGACTATTACTTCAGAATAGGTGGAAGCGAACCTTATGAATACATGAAGGTAACAGTGACTAAAGCTCATTCGGGTACGACAAATGCTACATATACTACGACAGACTGTAAGCAGGCAGATTGGGAAAATGCGTCAGCATCTCCGAGAAGTGCAGCAGATGAAGCTACAATGCAAACTGCCATCTTGAGTCTTACCGAAGGTACTTACTACTATCAGTTAGGTTCAGCGCACTATGCTTATAAGAAAGTAAAAAGAGAAGATGGAAAAAATACAATCAGAATATGTACCGAATCAGACTACACAACTTCTGGTTCTTCGCTAACTGCAACTGATGAGAAAGACCTTGACGAGAAAGCTAAGGCACTCTCAAGCGATGGGGACTATTATTATAAAGTTGGTCCATTATACAACTATCAGAAAGTAGTTGTGAGTGGCAGTAATGCGACTTTGTCTGCAGACATTGCTGCAGGTAATGACATCTCAGACAGAGAGATTACTGGTTCGTTTGCTGACGCAGATCTCACAGGAATGACCAATAAAGTCTATGTGCGCTATAGCTACGACTCAAGTGCTGACGAACTCGGAATACTGCAAGGCAAGTGGTTCACCGTCAATCTGGCAGGTAAGGATGTGAAGTGTGGTGATAGCGATGCAATTAACACTACAACTGGCATGGGCGTATCGCTCTTGCAAGGAACAGGTAAGCCTACTCCGACTGTAGATGGTACTACTGATGGTAACAGAAAGTGGCAATGGAAGTTCTTGGTAGCGCCCATAGACCAATCATCTGAGTTGCATGAGTCTCCAGACCCGTATGCAATACAGTTGTTTAATCGTCAGGCTAACTACTGTGAAGACATGCGAGAACCCAATCCGATGAGAATACCTATCAAGGTAAATACCCACGATTGTTTCTCCCTGTTGTCTCATCCTGATGGTGGCTATGCTCTTGCTGTGAATGGTTTGGGCACGTATTCCTATGACTTCCTTAATGGAGCAAGTATGGACGATGATTATCCTGCTACTACTGTTACAGAGGCGGACTTCAAGATCAAGACGGGTACAATCTCCGCAGGCGCCCAACTTATCATAAATGACGATGTGACACATGAATACACTTATTACGTCATTAATAACGCCAAGAAACAGGCCATCAGCGGCACGCAGACAAACGCGGAAGCTACAGAATATGGTTTTACGCCGACGTTGCCTTATAACATTCAGTCACCATTGCTGAATATGACCGACTATCTGTATTATGGTAGTGCAACCGTAAACAACAATTCGACACCGGATGACCCAAGCGATGATACTTATACCGTTGTCGATTTGACTAAGCTCTTCACCCTGTATGGTCTTTACGATGATAAAGTGTATGTGCGCTATAACGCATACAATGAAGATAATACGGAGTATGCGGTGCCTAATAAGCGTAATGCCTCAGGAACGAAAGCAGATGATGCGAAAGTTGCAGCCCTAAATATAAGTGGTAAATTGCCTTATAACATCATATGGGAAGGTGACCACATGATGAAGGCTATAGATACCAATGCTGATGGGGTTGATGACCAGATTGCTGATGGTGGTAGTAAACCCCTTGAAGGCGCAAAAGAATATGTTTGGAGGTTCTATGGCAATGATCCATACGCTATCGAAATTAGAAATGGAAGCAATGGAAGATATGTTGATGGTACTGAAACGTTAAGTGAAACACCAACAAATACCTTTATGTTGCTCAGACATGCCGACTGTGAATATGGAGTATTGCAGGTAACAGGTGATGCCAGTGGTAATAAACTGACAGACTATGGCGAAACACTGACAACAGATGCTACACCTAAATATTTCATCATCTTCGGTCTGTCTACGCATAAATTGATTTATCATCTGGTGATTGCCGCAACAGGTGATAACGTAAGTATTCCTTATCGTGAAGGAAATGAAACTACATATGGAACAAGTTACACATGGAAGGATTCTGATAAAAAAGATATTCCAGGCACTACGCAACGTAATCTGACTGATGCTACTATGGGTGTTGCAGGTGACAGATACCAGTTGGGCACAACTATTTGGGGTCAGACCTACTGCTATGACGCAGGTGAGGTCAGCATCGGTGATGTATTGAAGGTGCCAACAGTATTCAACAGACCAAACTGTAACTTCTTCTTCTATGTAGATGATATCCAGACAGGCGGAACTGCTGATCCCCATCAGAAAACGGTAGCCAGTGAAGATGCAATGAACTCAGATGTTTCATCGCTTGCTGCTGTGGGTAATTATTACTATAAGATTACGGAACAGTATATATATAGAAAGGTACACGTGGCAGAAGCTAATGATGGAGCAAAAGATGCGGCCTATGAGATTTCTGCAATTACAGAAGCAACCTACAGTGAAGGAACTTCCAAAGAAGAAGTGACTACCGGAAGCGCTATGATTACATCCGCAAATGCTAAAACTGCTACGGGAGATTACTTCTATAAGATAGGTACTATAGATTTATATAAGAGAGTTCAAGTAACGGCAGTATCTCCTGTAACATATACTGTTGTTGATTGTACTAATGACGACTGGACGAATGTATGGCAAGATAGCGAAAGTCTGAACAATAAATATAAAGGTCTTGAAATTACAAAATTGATGTCTGATTCAGAACTCATTGGCAGTGTTGTAAAGGTGAATGTGGCATACGCATTCCAAACTGGCTTGGAGACCAATGCCGGTGAGGGCTTCGTTACAAGTGTAGGCCAGAATCTGTGGTACACCTTCGAGACACAAGATGTTGCGACACCATATTTGGCTCACTATACCAATGCAGGGGGACTGCAGTCGATGGAAGGACGTGAGACACGCTATACCAACGATTATCTTTGGACTCCGCTCGGTGACGTCTATGGATTCAGAATGTACAATCGCTACATGATTAAGAATAGCGGAGGCGTGGAGAATGTGATGACAACTGATGATATTTCTGACGGACGGAATCTGAAGATGGCGGTACCAGACAGTGGTAATGAAGGTAATGAAGTATATGAACTGTTGGGCTCTAATAATCCAGGTTACTTCCGTATCCATCCTGTCATCAATAATACGGGAACTCAGTACTACATCAGGAAAGACCCAAGTGACGACTATGCAAAACTCAGTACAAGCTATTCTGAGTGGACCTTTGGCTTGGACGCAACCCTGTTGGCTCCTTACGTTGAGCGTGTAGGTTATGTGGGAGGTTTGAAGGAAACTGAATATAAGTTTCGAAAGGCTCTCTTGGATAAGGTAAAGAATGGTACCGCCAGCTATGACGAAATGAGAACAGTTCAGGGAATTGTCTATAATGATGATAATATCGTGAAATACGAGCCAGGTTACTACCGTTTGCACAACCAACCTGATGTGTCGGATATCGCCCCTGTACGCTATGCCAGCGGCTATCTGCACGAAATTGAGAAGACTGCGGTTAGTGGTGGTATCCCAATGCACTTCTATAGCAAGTATGGAGTAAGTACAACGTTTGCTGGTGAAGGCAGTTTGGAATCTGGTTATACAATTTCTGCTGCCACTCGAGGCGCGATTCCTATTGCTCCTACAGAACAAGATCCATCAACGATATTCTATTTCAATGGTACTACGACTTTAGATGGCAATCCTTGTTCAACTATGCAAACACAGGGACTATATGTCGCTGCTAATCCGAATGGAGACACAACAGGAACAGATAATGAAAAAGATGGAAAAGGAACCAACAGGTTGCAAAGGGCTGTTATGTCAGAGGATTCTGAAGATGCCATCACTTTCACTTTAATGGATATTGGTGGGGCAGTTTTGCTGATACACGATGGTGAAGATCCTGCTCAAAGAAGATACCTCAACTTCGACCAGAGTAATTTCTTCCAAAGGACGGCAACAGATGAGACTGATATGAATGCTAAAGCTTTAAAGCTTACGTCAAAAGGAACATATTACTTCAAGTTAGATGATGGTACATACAAGAAACTTACAGTTACTTCAGGCTATGATGCATCATCTGAAACGGATGCTACTTTAGATGGCGTAGCTGAATCTTCCGATGAGACAGAATGGAAAAAAGCTGCAGATATTTACGATTTGAAATATTACCACGACAGTCCGACCGACGATGCTAAGTGGTGTATGCAGCCTGTGCAGAAGGGTAACACAGCAGGAGCTGGTGAGATGCCGCTGACGATTAAGACAAACAAAGGTGGTGATGATTACTACTACGCTACTTTCTATGCTCCATTTGATGTGTTATTGCCTAATGATGCATCCCCCAAAACATATAATGCTTACATCTGTAAAAAGTGGTACAACGAGGGCGTCAACCCAGTTCCTGTGCCTGCAGTCAGCACTTATAAAGAAGGCAAGTTCGTGCCAGCAGGAACTCCTGTCATTATCCGTACTTCTGACGAAAGTGGTAGCATGAAGTTGGCTCTGCCAAGCAATGGACCAGAAGAAAATCCATTGGAAAATAACATCTTCTCTGGAAAATATCTGGAGCAGATGCTTGAAGCAGATGCGTCTCGCGATGTATATACGATGGGACTTCCGTTTACGACTCCCGTAACTATAGATAGAGCTACAGGTGCTGTTACAGCAGAGTTACCAGAAAAAGCGAAGAACGGTTTAGGATTCTACATCAATGCTAATCCTAACAAAGAAAATAGTCCTTCGCAATCATTATGGTACAGAAACAACCGCTATGTGCTGCACAACAAGATTTACTATAGAGAAAGCGGTAGCGGTAGTGCCAAGGGCGGGGCTGCGGAGTTCGTGCCTCTCATCTTCGATTTCGATGAGGATATGGAGGAAGAAGAGGAGATGAAGGCTAAGCCGCAGACTGTTGATGTGAGTGCCGACAAGGTCTATGACGTGCAGGGCAGATGCATCGCCATTGGTGAAGATGTGCTTGACGGTTCATGGAGGAATAACGTGGCACCGGGCCTCTATATCATAGGAGGAAAGAAGGTTTATGTAGGGAAGTGATGGCGGTGGCTGGCCGTCCCGATTAGTGGCGGCCAGGGAGCTGTCTCGACATATCGACATATCGACATGTCGAAAAGGAAACGGCGCCTCCCCAACGAAAAAGCGGCCTTGACTCACGAGAAGTCAAGGCCGCTTCGCTTATTTTTGTTTCTTTGTCAGTAGTATCACCGCGAGTGTCAGGCCCTCTGACACGGGGACTGCGAGCCACATGCCTTGCGGCAGGATGAGCATGGGCATGAGGATGAATGCCGGAATGAGGAATATCAGACCGCGAAGGAGCATATATACCGTGGCGCGGGTGTTCTGCTCAATGGACTGATAATAGCCTATGATAGCAACATTCAAAGCAAAGAATATGGCGGAGACGGCAAAGAGCGGCAGTCCCGCTGTGGCAATCTCATGGGCTCGTGTGCCTGCATGAAGGAATAGTCCAATGAGAGGCTTTGCCCCAAGTGTGAGCACGAGTGTTGCCAACACTCCGCAGATGGTGGCGGTGCGTAGGCTGAGCCTGAAGGCTTCGCTAACGCGCTTCTGATTGCCGGCACCGTAGTTGAAGCTGATGATGGGCTGGGCTGACTGGGCTACGGCATTGTTGACCATGAACACTATAGGGTAGAGATAGCACGCCACGCTGAAGGCCGCTACACCGTCCTCGCCCAGTTCGCGTATGAAGACATAGTTGCCTGCAAGCAGAACCATCGACATCGCTAACTCGCCCAGCATGGAGGAGAAACCGTTGCGAGCCATGTAGTAGATGTTTCGCCCAGTGAGGTAGAGGCTGGTGAGGCTGAGCTTCAGGCGACGGAGATGAACCGTGTTGGTGCGGAAGAACATATACCACATTGCCATAGCTGAGGCTGCGGCGCAACTGAGTGTTGACGCCAGGGCACTGCCGCCAATGCCCATCTGCATGGGAAAGACAAAGAGCCAGTCGAGGAAGATATTCATCAAGCCCGGGATAATCTCCAATGAAGCGGCATACTTAGGCGATCCGTCGAGACGTATGACAAAGGTGCCCACCAATTGGCTGATAATGAAGACGCAACCTGGGAGTATCAAGATGAGATACTCCAGGGCTAACGGCATGAGAGCATCGCTGCACCCCAGCAGTCGCAGGAACGGTACGCGGAAGAGATATATCGCCACCGCGACGATGACCATCAGCAGCGAAGCTACCTCAATGGCTTGGGTGATATTGATGTCTGCCGCTTTGGTGTTGCCCTGCGAGAGGTGAATGCTTGCCACGACAGACACACCCACGCCAAACATCAGCGAGATGCCTGTGGTCATCAGGAACAGCGGTGCGACGATATTGATAGCTGCCAGCGCATCGCTGCCCACACCCTGACCCACGAAGATGCCGTCGGCCACAGTAAACAGCGAGGCGAACACCATTGACAACAGCGTGGGGAAGAAGATGCTGTGAAATAGCGGCTCAATCTTTGTCTTGCCAAAGTCTATACTATCCCTTTTCAGGTCTTTCATCCTTTTTGCCATGATATGCAGCCTTGTGGTGGGTACTTCTTCCTAATCATTTATATAGCTCCTTGTTGACATGTCGTAATACAAGGCCTCGAGCTCCTGCAGAGTCAGTTTCTCCACAGAGCGCTCGATGATGCGTATCAACTCCTCTCGACGATAGGCTTCTGATTGTTCGAAATGTGCCATAGGGGTTAGTACTTGGTGAAGTTGTACTTTTCCCTGAGCTCTGCTTTCTTCTCCTCGCTCTGAGACGTGAAGTAACCCTTCCAGCCTGGGCAGAAGTTGATGTGCCAACGCCAGAACTTACCTAACAAAGAATCGGGCTTCTTGTCGTAATGAGCCCTGAATTTGCATGTTTCACAATTGTGTGCCATAATGATTGAATAATAATTGTTTAAGTGGGTTCTGTTAATTCCCACCGTGATATTTATTTCTTTATGTGTCTTTGACGTTTTGTTGCCATTTATAATACCTGAGTGCAAAGATACAAAGACTTTCTGAATATCTCACTATGGTCTTTTGTTTTTTGTGTGAGATATGCGGAAATCCTCTTCTTCGCTGTTAGATGCTAAGTCATTTTCTATCAAATTTGATGCAAAAGCATGTAAATTTTCTATATGTAAAGGCATTGAACGATTTTTTTAATTCCAGATAGGATATAATGTATATCTTTGCGAAACAATACTCGCTTTCAAATTATCATCTTAATAATAACAATTCTAACAAACGCTTATGAAAAAATTATCTTTACTCGGAATGTTGTTTGCTGCAACAATTTGTAATGCACAGGTAGTCCTCTGGAACGGAGATGACAAAGAATTGAATAGTGACGGTGGTTTCTGGAACCGTGCCGATCCGACGGTTGTGGAGGATGACGGCAACAAATGTCTGAAGGTGACTCTGAGGGGCAACCCGGGCGGCTGGGATCAGGAGCATCACAATGCTGCGCTGCCTATCGGTGATGCTGACATCAAAGGCCTGCGTCGCGTGACATTCCGCCTGAAAATGGCTGACACGCACAATGTGATGGTGCAGCTGGAGGGTAAGGACGGTGCATACAATGCGAAGCGCATTTTCTGGTATGACACCCCGAACGAATGGCAGGTGATGGTTTATGAGTTTGCCTTAGGCCCAGAGAGTGAGAAGATTACCGAAACAGGTAGTAATGTGTTGGCTATCTGGCCGTATGAGGAGACAGCCCAGGGCGAGGGCAAGACCGTGTATATTGATGACATAAAGGTAGAGGGCCCGATGGTGAACGACCGTGCTGTGCGTGCGCTGCCTGACAACTCTCTGACCGGTGAGGTGGTAGTGACCGGTGTCATTGGTAAGGGAACATATCAGAATACGTGGAGCGGTGACTGGCATACTGAGGCTTATGATGACTGGGCGTTGCTGGCTGCCAAGCTGGCTCCTACGGCTACAAAGCTGGACATCAGTGGCGCAGGACGCTGGGATGAGGATCTGAATGTCATTAAAGCAAAGTGCCCCAACATTGTCATTGTAACGGAGACGACCGGAATCCTGACTGTAAAGCAGAACAGTAGCCTGAATGGAAAAAAGGGTGAGAGGTACTCCGTATTTGGCGTTCGCATGAACGGTAATGCACAGAACGGACTCTACATACAGGACGGCAAGAAGTATTTCGGAAAGTAGATCTTAATGCATAATGCAGAATTCATAATGCAGAATTTATAGTGCATTATGCATTCAATTTTCACAAGTAGAAAAATGCCCTGCAAGGGCAAAAGCATATAGCCCAGGGCGTTCTTGTTCCGTTTCTCTACGCAAGCGTCACCCCTCGGGATGCCGAGCTGCCCTGGGCTATATGCTTTTGCCCTTTCTTGATCCACGGTTGTTACGCAAGCGTCCCAGAGGGCCGAGCACAGGGCGTTTGCATTACAGGGATCTGCCTATAGCCCGGGGGCTTCATTTGCATCCATGACACGGTTTAAAAAGAGAACCAACCTATGGGTTTGTTTGTAGAATCATGTTAATAATGTTCTGTTTATGGATAAATCTTGGATATAAATTATGTTAAAAATATTCTGTTTATGGATAATTTCCGGACAAAATTGTTAACTTTGCACAACTTAGATTTCTACTAATACTTTTAGCAAAAATGCGGATAAGACTAAAACTGTTGGCAGCCGTTGCTGTCATGGCTTTTTGGGGCTGTATATCATGTCATGCTCAGCAGGTTGCGTTAAAGACCAACCTGCTATATGATGCTGCTACCACTCCAAACCTCGGTATAGAGATTGGGGTTGGGGAGAAGCACTCTGTGCAGGTGTTCTATGGGCTGAATCCCTGGAAGTTCGGGCATGGTGAAGACGTGAAGTTTTTGAAGCACTGGGTGGTGAACCCGGAGTGGCGTCACTGGTTCTGCCATCGCTTCAACGGTTCCTTCCTTGGCATTCATGCCTTTGGCGGTCAGTATAATGCGGCAAAGATAAAGATGCCCTTTGGCTGGTGGAAGGAGCTGGAGGACAACCGCTTTGAGGGTTGGTTCATAGGTGGCGGTGTGAGCTACGGATACCAATGGGTCCTTGCCCGCCATTGGAACCTGGAGGCTGCCGTCGGTGTAGGTGCCGCCTATATCAGGTATGATAAATATGGATGCGGCGAGTGCGGCAAGAAGTTGGACGATGGCAATAAGTTCTATATCGGGCCGACGAAGCTTGCCGTCAGCATGATGTACTTGTTTTAATGCAGAATGCATAATTCAAAATTCAAAATTCAAAATTCGACATACCGACATCTCGATATCTCGACATTTCGTTAATTCGCTCGCTCGGCACTTTGTGACGCTTGCGTAACATCGTGGAGCATTTAGAGCCCCTTGATAAGGGGCGGCTGTAATGCAGGGATAAGAACAAAATTTGTTAATTTGTTAATTCGTTAATTCGTATGAAACGATACCTTATTATATTATTAGTCCTGATGGTCTTCGCCCCTGCTGTGACGGCTCAGGAGGTAATACGTCTTACCGGTGAGAAGGAGGGCAGCGACAGTCAACTGAGCGTGAAGAACGTTCAGGTGGATCGTGCGCAAGCCAAGACCGTCGTCTCGATGGACTTTGTGTTGGACTCGCTCAGGGTGCCCTCCAATCGTTACCGTGCCTTCACGCCTGTCATCAAGAGCAAGGACGGCCAGCAGTCACAGCGCCTGAAGACCCTCATCGTGAGCGGTCGCAGGCAGAATATCGTGTTCCAGCGTGATGGCATAGACCCGCTCTATGCCGGCAACTGCGACAATGTGCGCCGTCATAACGGCGAGGCGCAGCAGTATGCATATAGCGATGTCATAGAGAGCCAGCCCTGGCATCGGGCTGCTGATGTATATATGGAGAGTGACCTATGTGGCTGCGGCGACAGGATGAAGAACCAGGAGACCTTCCTGACATCCCTGCTGCCTCCTGATCCATACGAACTGATAGCGCTGACGGACGTGGTGCCGGCTGCGGTGAAGAAAGAACGGAACCTGCACGGCTCAGCATATATCACGTTTGTGGTGAACAAATGGGAGATGAAGCCCGACTACATGAACAACCGCGCCGAGCTGCGCAAGATAACCGATACGCTCTCCGTGATGGCTCAAGATCCTAACGTCAGCGTACGCGAGATAAAGATACACGGTTATGCCTCACCGGAGAGCCCATACGCGCACAACAAGATGCTGGCTACGAACCGCGCCAAGTCGCTGACTGACTGGCTGAGACAGCAGTACAGCCTGCCGGCAAATGTCTTTGCTCCGGCAGAGGCCACGGCTGAGAACTGGGAGGGTCTGCGCAAGGCAGTCGCAGAGCTGGGCGAGAGCGTGCTGCCCCATAAGGCAGAGATACTTGACATCATAGACGACGGATCGCTGGCTCCCGACCCAAAGGAGCAGCGCATCAAGACGCGCTATGCCGAGGAGTACCGCTACCTGTTGCGTGAGGTATATCCAGCGCTGCGCCGTTCGGATTATGATATATCGTTCAATTTCAGCGACTTCACGCTCGAGCAGGCTAAGGAGATATACAAGACGCGCCCATATCAGTTGTCTGTCAGGGAGATGTGGGACGTGGCTCACACGATGCAGCCGGGCAGTCCCGAATATAATAAGGTGTTGCAGACGGCAGTCAATGTCTATCCCGATGACCCTGTGGCGAACCTCAATCTTGCCAATGTCGCCATCCGCCAGAAGGACCTGCAGAAGGCCGCGTCGCTGCTTGAGAAGGCCGGCGAGTCGGGAGAGGCATATCAGTCGCGCGCCGTGCTGGCAATCTTGCAGGAGCGCTACGCAGATGCCGCAGCCCTGCTGGACAAGGCAGAACAGAAGGGCGTGAACGTAAGCAAGAACCGCGAAGCGATAAAGGAAATGACGAATTAAAGCCCCACCCCAGCCCTCCCCCTAAGGGAGGGGGACGTAAACAGGGACAGTAGCCCCACCCCAGCCCTCCCCCTAAGGGAGGGGGACGTAAACAGGGAGCGCGAATCAACGAATTATCGACATATCGACATGACGACATATCGACATAACGACATGACGACATACCGACATGACGACATAACGACATACCGACATAACAATATAACAAATCTAAATTTATTAACTCAATAACCCACAATTTTTAATCTTATGAAGAAATTAAGTTTTTTAGCAATGGCAGCAGGTCTGCTATTAGCTTCTTGTTCGTCGGATGATGGCGCAGCAGGTGGTGGTGTGGATTCTGGTAGCTACGGTACTGTAGGCTACATCGGATTCTCAGTGCAGCTTCCAAATGCGACAACCCCTTCGCTGCCTACTCGTAGTAATGACACTTACCATGACGGTGATGCAACGGAGTATGCTGTTAAGACAGGTAAGGTTCTGTTCTTCAAGGGAGCAAGTGAGGCAACAGCTAAATTCATTCAGGCTCAGAACATCATTGACCCAACAACGGGTTGGAATAATGACGGTTCTACCAAGGTAACCTCAACCAAGACGGCAGTGGCAAAGTTGGACAAAGTAACATTTTCTCCTACAGACCAACTTTACGCATACGTAGTGCTGAACTACGAGGGCACAGCCCTGGCAACCAATCCAGCTGCAAACACTCCTTTTGAAGATTATAGCAAGCAGGTACTTGCTGCTGCACAGACTGGTGGCTCATTGGAAGGTGCGATTTCATCAAACGGTCTGCTGATGACAAATGCTCCTATTTCCGATAAACAGGGTGGCTCTGTTAAGCCTGAAGGTGCAAACATCACTTTGGCAGCAGTACTCAACAATAGTCTCATCAAGCCAACTCAGAGCGAGGCAGAGGCTGCTCCAGCGGGTTGTGTATATGTGGAGCGTGCTGCAGCGAAGGTGACACTCGAAGTGACAGCTACAGCCACAGACATCGATATGGTGGATGGAAGCGACACTAAACTGAAGCTCAGCACCAGTGACATAAAATGGCAGATTATAAACACTGAGAGTAATTTCTATAACGGACGTCAGGCTAACGTGAGCACTTGGCTGCCTTATATCAACGACAATGCAACCAATGCGAACTCAAAGTATCGCTTTGTGTCCAACGATCTCTTCTCGCCACAGGTCGGCACAGGAGACCATACGGCAGGCTATCGCACCTATTTTGCTATGGATCCTGCTTATACTACAGATTATACCGGAGCATCAGCTGCTCTGACGCTAAACAAGCCTGTAGCAACTGACGCTGCTGAAAAATGGCTCTCACCTTATACAGCAGAAGAGGCAGGCAAGCGCGCATACGTTCCTGAGAACACATTCCCCACACAGTATCAGACCCGCCAGAACACCACACAGGCTACTATCCGTGTGAAGTTCAACAACGGTACAGACTTCTATACCATCAGCAATGATGCTCTGTACTACACCAAGGCTAATGCACAAAACAAAGTAGCTGCCAAGTTAATGGCTGATTATGAAGTGAATCAGAAAATGACAGCTGCAGCAACATCGCTTGCAGGACAAACAGGTGTGACAGCTCCTGTGACTGGCTCGTTGACGGTAGAGATTACCGGAACAGCTGCCGGCGAGGTAGCCTATACGGTAACGCCTTCATTTACTGATGGGGCATCTGTCGATTATACCTTAGCCGACATCACTGATGGAACCGTAAGTAGTGCCGTTACTACTGCTATTAACACAGCCAAGGCCGATTATACTGTGACCCTCTACAAGGGCGGCTATGCATACTATAATGTTCGCATCAAGCATTTCGGTGACGTGGAGACTCCTTGGTCCCCTTCTGGCGCATACGTGACAAAGCCTGGCACCACAACAGAGCAAATCTACAAGGTGTCCAACGCAACCTACGGTGACAATTACTTCCTTGGACGTTACGGTATCGTCCGTGACAACTGGTACAAGCTGAGCATCGACGGCATCACCAAGTTAGGTTCAGCAACGCCTCCTAATGTGACAGGCGACCCAACACCGGACGATGAAATTGAACAGGAGTACTATATCTCTGCTCACGTTCATATCCTGCCTTGGGTTATTCGCACCCAGAGCATAAACTTCTAAACAAAATAACGATAGATTGTTTTAAGATTCTATAGACGACAATGAAAATCCGACACATCATATACAATAGTCTGTTGCTGATAGTCAGCGTATTGTTTTTGAACAGCTGCAAGTTAGTGACCGATGACCTGAGCGACTGTCCTACGGGGCTCTATGTCAATTTTGTCTATGATTACAACATCGACCATGCAGACATGTTTAAGGATCATGTAGGCTCGGTGACACTCTATGTGTATGATGAGTCGGATCGTCTTGTTGCCCAGCGTACGGTCAGCGGCAGCCAGCTCTCGGTGTATGGGTACAACATACATTTCACAGAGGAAGAACTGGCTCCCGGTCATCAGTACCGACTGACGGCAATTGCCCTGCAGAACGACTGGGATCAGCAGTTGAGTAAGGCTGGTGCCAAGTATCGCCACCCGGAAATGAAGGCAGGCGATGAGCGCGAGAAGCTCTCCGTCACCCTCGACCACCAACCGATTGCCGCCTCTGATTACTATGAAGTGCCTGCCACAGCACCCCTGGACACACTCTGGCATACGCTCGCCACTCTGCAGGCAACAGCAGCAGACCGTCCTGCCGCAACCAATTATCATCTGAACAGCGACGGTTCGGTAAGAACCAATGGCGTGGAACGTGTCAGTCTGGTAAGTGGCGAGCCTACCTATGCCACCGTCAGCCTGATCCGCGACACCAACCACCTGAACCTGTCACTATATGAACTGAATGGCGACAACAGTTTTGCCGATGTGAATGATGAGGACTATGAGGTGTTTATCCTTGACCGTAATGCCACAGTGAACTGTGACAACCAAGTCGTGACACCCGGCAAAACCCTGATATATCGCCCTTATGCCAGTTGGACAACTAACTATGATGGCAACGGCGAGATACAAAACCAACAGTCAGCCCACTACGATCTGATGTTCAACCGCCTGATGTACAGCACCACGATGAAAGAGAACGCAGTGCTGTGCGTCCGCAAAAAGTCAACGGGCAAAGATGTCGTAATGATCAATCTGCCCAGCTTGCTGTGCAACGCCCGCACCTACTTTGAAGGTCAGAGCTACATGCCGCAGGAGTATCTGGATCGTGAATATGACTACCGTTTAGAGTTCTTCCTCAAGGGCGACAGCTGGCAGTATGTCAGTATGCATATCCATTTATTGCCATACGCTATCCGTATCCAAAACGTAACACTCGACTAATCCCCTTCATCCCTCAATCCATGTTCTCCCATCACATATCTCTATTCCAATCTTTCCCCTCCTGGGGGAAGGTGGTGGGCTGTCCCTTACTATTGCTCCTGCTGCTGCCTTTGGCCTCGTGCAGCACGTCTGGCGATGATGAGTGGCAGAACAGAGCGGATGCTGTCAATTATATTAATATCACGCTGTCAGTCAGCGCAGGCAACGAACAATTAACCCGTGCCAATGCGCCAGCAGGCGGTGAGGAGGGTGATGGACGCGAGAACGGCATTGACACACGCGAGAATGAGGTTGACGGCGTGACAGTAATCTTCTACCAAAATGCTGCGGGTATCAATGCTACAGCCGAGTCGGCAGCTGCTACGACAATGGATTTCGTTGCCTACTATACGACGACACGCGATGATGCCTACACCCCCAAAACCGGAAGTCATTATCCAGGCGAGATATACTACACTACAGGCGAACAAGAGTTAAGCACAACGACATTGGATATGGAAAAGACATATCATGTCATAGTGGTGGCAAATGCAGACCTGACCAGTTCAATCACTACCTCATCCACCCTTGCCGATGTCCGCGAGCAGGTACAGGCGGCGGTATATACCGGCACGGGTAAAGCAACAGATGCCACTAAGTTTGTTATGACATCGGAAGAGGACAATGTCATTGACTTCACTTATTCCACATACGAACCAGCCCTAAACAAGCGCACCTTCATCTTTGACAATATCCATGTGGAACGCATGGCGGCGCGTATAGACTACTGGGCAAATGGTGCTGAATACTCCACCGCATACGACCACAGTGGATACGTCTATCAAGTGGGTTCAACTACAGACCATTTTGTATTGACCAGTATAACACCGTTCAACCTCAATACGGGTAACGAATATCTCATCAAGCGCACCGACGACGCAACAAACCCTTACCTGCATGACGAGACAACCACGAACAATGTCCTTGACCCCTATCCCGCAAAGACTGATGCTTCCCATCCAGCCAATCTGTCAAGCACGCTGACAAGTGTCTTGTCAAGTATGACCGCCGATGGCTATAATGTTACGATGGAAAATCAACAGTCAGCCAAGATAACCGTCAGCAGCCAAGATAACATTATCATCTGTTACCCCAAGGAGAATACTGTTACGTCAACCACACCATACTACTATTATGCCACAGGGCTTGCCTTTGAAGGCTATTACTATAAAAACGGAGAGACAACAGGCGGTGAGCGTCACCTCTACTATCATTTCATACGCCATCAGGGAGAGTCAGAAGCAGCCTATCAGGCATGGACACCCGCAACGCTGTCCACAGCGGCGACAATAGGCGCAGGACCTGCAATGAACTTAGGCATTGTACGCAACAACATCTATCGCGTAAGCATCAGCGGCATCACACCAGAGTCTCTGATTTTGTTAATTAAGGTAAAGAAGTGGGACCCATATACGCATAGCTATATCTATATGTGACAATAACGACCACGAATTTCGCGAATTGACACGAAGGAAATTGTACATTGTAAATTGTAAATGGTACATTGTAAATAGTAAATTGTACATTGTAAATGGTAAATGGTACATAGACTTTATATATTAATACTATTGGCGGTGCTGATGGCTGCATGTTCGTCTGACGATGTTGGTACGGGCGGTGCAGACTGGAGTGATGCTGACGGCATGGTGACAGTAGGGCTTCGCATCACGTCTGTCCATCCTGGGGGGAAGTCGGAGGGCGGCTCAACCCGCGCTTGGCAAGACTCTGAGAACGCTACAGACAACGAGATGATGAATCTGTGGACAGTGGTAGTGGCAGATGCTGCAGGCAATGTCCAGGCTATCCATGCCTGCAAGCCTACGGGAGATACAAGACCTGAGGTGGATGATTATGTCAATCTTACACCAGGCACCTACACCTTCTATTCGTTTGCCAATATGGCTCCGTCGGTAGTGATGCAGCTGTTGGGCATCAGCGGTACGGGAGCAACGGGCTCCACCGTGACCCGCGGCAATGACAGTCCTACACAGGGTGATAATAATGAAGATCCTACGCAGGGAGGTAATGAGGAAGATGCCAATCCGTCGAAGTCTAATCAGGATGATATAGCTTCGAAGGAAGATGACACCGTGTATGAGATAGCCTTTGATGCCAATGCCAAGATTATGGTAACTCCTGAAGAAGTGAAGGTGGGCGTAGATGGTAATAACTTTGACCCAACTGCAGCAGAAAACGGTTTTGGTGCTATGGGTATTCCTATGTGCAATGTGCAGACGAAGGAGATAACCAGCAGTACTACGTTTGACCTCATCGTGGTGCGCATGATGGCAAAGATGGAACTGCAGATAAAGAATGAGACAGGCGCTGCGGTGACTATTAAGTCGGCAACATTATCCAATGTGACACAGAACGATAACGGAAACCTGAAACTGCTGCCCGCGCTTACCAACCATGACACCATGGAGCCTACGCACAAGGACATACAGCCAAACCTTGGCACCGCGGCACAGGACAATGTAACGGTTGCGGTGAATAAGGATGTCGCCGTCAATGCTACAGAGACGGTCACTTTCTATGTCAATGAGAGTGGTACGCCCGCGAATGCAGAGGGACTGTTCTACCTGACGCTGGAGATGGACAACAGCGGCACCAGCGAATATCGCTATGCCCTCATCAGCAACGATGCTAACGAGTGGAACTACATAGCACGCAATGACTATCGTAAGATTCCCGTTGTGCTCGATGACATGAAGTTTGAGATCATTCCATACGACTTCCCGCCTATAGGTGTCTATCCCTGCTCGGTGAAGGAGGTGGATAATGTGAACCATATCTATGACTTCCAGTTCCATGACTACGGACATTTCCACCTGTTGCCTACCGTTACCAAGGGCGGCGCTGCGGTAGCTTTCTCTGCAACAACGCCGACATCAGGCAGCGACTATAAGTGGACGCTTATAGACAATGATTTCAGCAAGTCGTGGTTCACGGCAACAGCTTATGGGGCCGCTTCCTGGATGACGCCTTCGCAGGTGACTGCGACGGGCTTCTATCGCAACCAAACTGCAACGGCTGATGGTGACGAAGTGGGTGGCGAGCCTTATTGGTACGCTAATGACGGCACGACAGGTCCACAGTGGGCTCCTGATGCAGCAACCTACCGTCCATTTATCTTCGGATACATCGCCGACCCGGGCTCTGCTACAGAGAAGAAGATATATCACGAGATGAAGATACAAGTGTATAACGGCACTACGGCATACCGCCAGATGCTCTACCGCTTCTATATGACCCTCTCTGCGGAGCAGATGCTGTATGCGGCCCCTGCCAAAGGACTCTCCACCCAACGCCGCTCGCACTTTTAAGAGCTAAAGCCTCCTCCAACTCCCCCAAGGGGGAGAGACGTGAATTGAAGAAAAACAATGAAACAACAAGATACGAAAGTGATGACACAATCAGCATACAGATCCTTCACCCAACGGTTACTCCTTCTCATGCTCATGATGGTCATGAGTATAGGAAGTGCGTGGGGTGCAACAAAGGAAATACATAAATATATCAAATGGGATCAGACTTCTGCCGTTTTTAATGTATCTGATGCTTATACTCAATTAGGAAAATCTCTTTCAGTGCTAAAGACTGCTCATAGGATAGATTGGTATGTATTGAATGAAAGTTCAGCGAAGCAAACATTGCAAGCCGGTTCTTCTCAAAATAGCGGGGTTTGGACATTTTATTCGTATCATGGTTGGGAGTTTTGGCCTTATACAGGTGAAAATAGCAATACAAATGTGTACTTGGATAACAATACAAATTATTGGGGCACTGGTGATTTGGAATCTGCATGGACAGATTGGAATCTGAGTAAACCAACGATTTACGCTCCTTCAAGTGGAACCTTTGAAACGTATAAAGATTATACGGTTATATGTGAAGTTTCTGCAGAAACGACACCTACCGAAGTAGGATTAAGATACATTTTCCACTTCAATGAAACAGGTATAGAGCCTGATGATTTTGTAGGTACATATGCAGGTGCAGAACCAGCGGTAACACCTGTGGAAATACCAAAGGCTACGACCTCAAAGGTATTAGATTTATCTGGTATTTTGTCTGAGCTGCCAGATGTACAGTATGCCCGCTTCTATTTAGAGAAGAATGGTGAGGCGCAGAGTATCAGTTCTACTGCTATAACATTTGCCGGCAGCCAGACTACGGACAAGGCAAGTCGTGGCGCTTACCTTTATACTGGTTCTGTATTGACAGAAAGTGATTTGTCTTCTATAACGGTCTCACTTGATGAAGGAACTTACGAGGACTATCAGCTTGTTGCGGTATTCTCCGATGATGATCCACGTGCAGCTTCGGGAACAACTGTAACACAAGAACCAGCCGACTTGGATGTGAAGTATGTGTATGACTTCACATACCCTATAATAATTAAAGATAAATATATTTCGTGGAATCTTTCTCAGTCTGAACTTGATTTGTCAGATGCTATACCAACTGATTTGGGAAAGACGTTGGAACAACTTAATACCTCTTATTATATAAAATGGTATATTCTGCAAGATGACGGAATAACAAAACAAAGTTTCCATGCTTCCTCATATAATGGTAATAAATGGTCATTATGGACTACAGGAAATATGGCAGGACCATATACACCAAATAACCAAGATGCGATTGAGATATCAGTTTCTACTGGACAAACCGATTTGGTTGCTAATTGGGAGACTTACCGTATAGGAAAACCAACATTACGTGTAATTGACTATACCACAAAGACCTTTGAAGATTATAAGAATTATACGGTAGTTTGTGATGTTTCAGATGTTTCTGCATCCAAGATTAAAATACGCTATGTATTTCATTTTGATGATGGTTATTCTGCCAAGTCTGCCGAGCTGACTACAGGCATGACTGTCAACCGTGATCATAACAGCAAGATAACGGCAACACTCGACCTCGCTACCAGTGAGCACTTTGATGATGTAAACGCACAGTTTGGTAACCATCTGAATGATGACAGTAATGTTGAAAAACTGTACATTCGCTGGTACTTGGCCGACAAGAGCGGCAATTTTGTAGAGACACCTGCCGGTGTGGTGCTTAGTCCTGTGGATGCCGGTTATGCTGACAAGATAGTAAGCGGTACGAACTTTGGTAAGGTGCTGCATCTGGGCAATGCCGGCGCTGTGGTTACTGAAGAAATGCTTCAGATGAATGTAGAGGTGACGGACGGCGATATAGACCTGGATGAATATCAGGTGGTCTGCGCGCTGGGATATGCTGATGATGGCTACACCGCAGAGCCGTCACCGCTGAAGGCTAAATACATATACAATTTCGAGAGCCCGTTTGAGGGCAAAGTGTCACCTTCTGTTATCACCCATACTAAGGAAATCATCGTCCACTCTGCGGAAACCGATAAGGAAATACCCCTTGACACCTACTTCGACGAGATACTTACTGATTTGGGCACGACAGCAGAAGACCTCGGCAAGAGCCTGCACATCCGCTGGTATATACAGCACGGCGATGAGCGCTATGTGCGTTCCGACCTGCAGCTGCTGCCTGTTCACGATGATATAGGCTATAAAATACATACAGGTGTTTCCAGCTCTACGGAGCCTAAGAACGGAAGTCTGTATTGGAATACAGCTACTTGTGGCATTGTAGAACCTGCGCTGGATGGTAAACTGAATGTGAAGTTCACCATTCCCGTTAATGATAAGCTCTGGGAGAACTATAAGGTTATTGCCGTGCTTACAAAAGACCTCAGCGGACAGGAGGTTAGTGGCGACGAACTGATCAAGGAGCCGCAAGTGCTGAATGTGCAGTATATATTCAGCATGATAGACAGCGAGTTCAAGTTTGTGCATCACAAGGGTGCTTCTGGGCGCGACTACTTCACACACGATGATGATGTGAACATCACTGCCCAGTCCGGTGACTACACAATGGATCAGACGACCATCTTCCTCCCTTCAGACATCAACGTGATAGGTGGTCGCGGTGACGGTTTCTTCACCTCTGATAGATACACCCTGGGTTCTGCCAAGCAAAGCAATATAGACCCTGCTACGGGAGATCCTTTATCGCCAAACGGCGAAGGAGTATATCCGAAGTTCGGCGGTCTCACTGTGAAGAAGGACAACCCGATAAAGACTGCCAGGTTCCAGATTTCAGGTGTCAATAGCGTCGTGGCCTATCTTACCTCTACCAACAAGAGCAAGTCACGCACTTGCTTTGCCACAGCCACACCTACCGATGGCAGCGCTGTCGTGGCCGCAGACGGTACCAGCGATCATGAGGGAATGACTGCAGTCATAACGCTGACCCTTGACCCGGCGAAAGAATATGTTGTAGATTTCAGTGACTCCCGTGAGACCGGCAAGGAGAATGGGGGCGATATGAGTCTCCTGGGTGTTCGCTTTGTGAAAGACGGCACAGAGCCTATAGTGTATGTTCCGACGCAGTTAGTCCAGTATTCCTGGGACAACGACAATAGCAGAGTGAACGTGGCAGAGCGCCCTGACATACGCCAGGGTGTGCACACGGTTCACTACTATATGTATATCAAGCCTACGGAGGGGGCGAAGATGCTGCGGCTGCCTTTCCAGTGGTACACCGGAACAGGTAATAAATTGGAGCCTATGGCATACATTCGTTGGTACGACTGGACTGCCGACCTCAGTTCCAAGCGTTTGACAAAAGTGGGAACTTTGCTTAAGGAACTCACTGATGTTGCTGGCAATCGCGGCTTTTTCATGCTGAACAATAGCAAGTCGGGGCTGCAACCTACTCATTCTACTGTCGGTGTCACTTATAATCCAGCCGGTTTGACTATGGATGGCGACATCATTGCCTGTGATGTAAGTAAGTATTACGACGGCCTCTATCCCGGGAGCGAGGATGATGACCGCACCGGTTTCGAAGGTTTGAAGTATCCTCATTTAGTGCATGAGCCGACACTTAGCACTCGATACCTGTTCCACGTATTCCCATCATCGGTCATTGTCAAAGACATCAAGGAAGGTGCCGACCGCTTTGAGGCTGCTCTGTCAGACTTGACCAGCGATAATTTTGCTGAGCGTAAGAGGACAATGTTCAACCTTTACGAGAACAACGGTCGTGTGGTAGTATCGCTGAACGGCAGCGTTGGTGATTTTGCCGTTCGCGCCCAGTTGCAGACCCTTGACGAATATTATGTGTATAACGGAACGGATGAAGGCGTACAATGCAGCCAAATCCGCTGGACATCCTACTTAGAGGATGAGAACGGACTGTGGGAGAAGACAGATAACCTCACGGACAATGCGGAGAGAATACACAGTTTCAACCTTAGTAACTTCAACGGCACCTACAATCATCTCACCGGCAGTCTGGGAAGCAAGGATGTCACTGCTGCTCCCGGTATGCGTTTCCATATTATTGGCTATATCGGTGGCGGTGGATATGAGGCACCGGCCATTCATTATGAGCTGCAGTTCCTCGATGCACCTGCTATACTGGCAGAAAACCTTGCCTCTACGAACGTGAAGCGTACCAATGAGTATCTGAATCTGCATTATCTCCAAGGCGGCATTGTTAATTTCGACAACTACTTCGATGACCTGTCAGAGCCTACCACCGAAGAAGCGAATATGCTCTATTCACCGTTGGAATGGGACAAGGCGCAGTATGGCTTCTGCTATCCAAAGATAGACAAGTACCGCATTCGTACAGGTTACTCAGGACTGACGCCTATTCACGGTGACTATATGCTGTTGAAGTCTATGGGACGAGAAGGCGTGTCGAAAAAGGGTCTTGGCGACGAGTCGCCTGCCGCTGGCTGTAAGTATGTCTATTGGTGGTATAATGAACCCGCAACAGCACTCTATGACTACACGCACCTGAATGATAACGCCAAATTCGGCGGTTATATCTACGTCGATGCCTCTGACGAGTCACGTAATATAGCGACCCTCGACTTCTCTGCCAGCCTGTGTGCCGGCTCACAGATATACTTCACGGCAGCTATAGCCGATGTGACAGAGGGCGGTAAGACCAGTCCCCAGCTGATGGCGAATGTGTTTGCCAAGAATGAGTTCGGCGACAGAACACACGTCATGTCCTTCCTGACCTGTGTGCTGAACACGGTAAACACTGGTGACGGTGGTTCTTATACATACAATAAGTGGTATCAGGTATATGGTTATGGTAATATCCCCGAAAACATCGATATCACCAACTTCACCGACTTCACGGTGGAGATAGACAACTATTCCAAGAATACCGAAGGTGCCGACTTCTGTGTTGACAACATTGTGTTCTATACCAGCACAGGCAAGATACAGGTGGAGCAGACGGGCGGTATGTGTGAAGATGTTGATCTGGAGGCCACAGCCTATATGGATGTGGAGAATCTGGAGAATATGGTGACGCTTAGTGAGAGTACTCCGACAACCTTCTACTACAAGATCTTCAAGATAAAAGGCAAGAGCGATACTGGGGTCATTACATTCGAACCTGTTGATGACACATCTGTATATGATAATGGTGAGAACGCATACGGCCAGATAGATGTCAAGAAATACGTGCTAAAGGCAGATGGTACTCTTGACGACAGTACCCCTGAGATCCAAGCCATAAATTCCAACTACGAATTTATAGACGGTATCCTTTACCTGAAACTGTTAGACGATAAGGTGCTGAATCTGCCTCAGGGATACGAGTATTTCATCGCTATGCCGAAGAACCTGCAATCGCCTGACCTGAGCAAGTGGGCCGATCCCAACTACGCCTGCGAGGTATATAGTAACTTCTTCAAGCCACGCAAGATCTATGTCCACTTCCTTTCCCTCGACGGCGACCATGATGTGGCGAGCCAGACGGTTCAGGCTGCATGTGGCGAGGCAACGGCGCAGATAGAATACTACATACAGGCAAACTATCCTGATGACAACGAGCCCTCAGGCTTCAAGTCGCTGCCTTACGGTACGGACGGTAGCCTCGCCGACGATGGCGTGCTCTTCGATTTCTTCCTGGGCACCAAGGCGCAGTTGAATGAGAACTATCCCGGCTATGACAAGCCGCTGCTGAAGGCATTGCAGGATTACAGGGCGTATGAACGTACCACCCCGACGGAGAATTATTCCACCGCGCTGCGAGATGCTTATGCTTCTGTAAATGCTGAAGGCTACAACATCCTCAAGGATGCTATTGATAACAATCTGCTATTACTGAGGGCTTCAGGCAAGTTTGAGTATGAGCTGACAGAGGCTACCACGTCACTATGGGCCATTCCGGTCAACAACGACTACACCTTTGATGCCACGGTCTATTCCGTCTGCAGCTATATCCCATTCACCTTCATCCTGAACAGCAGTTCCAGCGGACCTGAACTGATCCTTGGTTTCGACGATGTGAACTACGAGACGGCAGGAACGAAGCGCGTGCTCAGGGTAGGACTGGAGCAGCTGAACAAGATGCGCACACAAGGATACATCCTCCACGTGCCGGTGAATATGTTTAAGGATAAATATGGTACGACCGCAGGAAAGGTCTATTTCCCATCGGACTCCTATCTCACCATCTCGGCAGTGGACAAGGACCTGTACCCAGATGACCCCGCCACCACTGACCCGACGCTGCCTGCTGTGGGAACAAGGTTTGCCAAGATCGTCCCTGTCAACGGTACCGATCTGCGTCCGTGGGTAGATAAGGACCACATGTACTTGGCTCTTGACCTGTCAGGCAGCAACTGCGCCATCAACTTCCATGAGGGCTATCAGTATGAGGTAGGCACCATCTTCTATGATGCCGAGGACGAAGGCAGTCTTGGAACTGCCTGTATCGGTGACCTATTCATGGTCATCAAGGTGGTGCCGGAGTTTGTCACCTGGGAAGCGCAGAATGTGGACAATGATGGAAAACCAACAACATCCACAACCGACTACTGGAGTGCCAACTGGTATAACGACGGCAACTGGCATCGCTCTACACGTGCAGAACTTTATAAGGACACTAAAGGCCCAGCATCAGCACAGAACACTGCTACTGCCGGTCACCCTGATGGATATGAAAATAACGAGGAGATAAGTGGTCTTACTACTGAGCGCCCAGGCTTTGTGCCCATGAAGTTCACCTACGTCACGCTGCCTACTGACAACCATGCCCCAAGCCTTATCAACGAGCCGAGAGTGGTGGGTGTAGGAAAGGGTGCTCGTCGCCAAGGTGGCGGTTTCCTCGACCTCACGAGAACCACCCTGCTCACCGACCGCAGCCCTAACTACAATTACGAAGGCATGACAGAAGAGAGACACAACAGTAAGCCAACGGAGAATATCTACTACGACATGCTGGTGCGCTATGGTGAGTTCCACACAGGTGATGATCCAGACGAGCATTACGGCGAGGGTTGCTTCGGGCACCGCTACCAGAAGGATGACGGCACTTGGGATGACCAGGGCGTGCAGGACCTGACTGCCAAGGTGTTCGATGTTGAGAAATTCCAGGGTAATATCTGCCGCGAGATATACTTCAAGCCGGGAGCAGAGTTGCTTCGTCCGCATCGTCTGCAGTATGAGAAGGCATGGGTGGAGAAGGAACTGGATGCCAACAAGTGGTACCTCGTTTCCGTACCGATGAAGAACACATACGCCGGCGATATGTATGTGCCAACGTTGATGACTGATGTGGCTAGCGGAAACACTGTCAGCGGTCGCCAGGTCACAGAGGCATTCCAGCCTATTACGTTCAATACTACGACTTACAGCCGCACGCGATATCCTATCTACCAGCGGTCATGGGGCATGAACAACGGCACCGTCCATGTGAAGCAGAATGATATACGTGCCAACAGCTATTCGGCAAATCTGAATTATAGCACGGTAACTACGAATATTGCCGAGTGGGGACACACGTTCAACGATGTGCAGGTGCCATACAACACCCTGACCGCCTTTGCTATCCGTGCTCATAAGAAGGATCAGGCAGACAAGACCCTTATCCGCCTGCCCAAGGCTGATCTCTCCTATGAATACTATGATTGGACGGGTACCGCTTCCACACCGGCAGCTGGTGCAGGCATCAAGAGTGTTGACAAGGTAAGTATCTATCAGCTGGTGAGTGATTATCAGGACGATACCGATACCGAGACATCACCATTGGAGTTCAATATCAGCGCCATGCAGCAGCAGGGCGATTATGTTCTGGTGGGCAATCCGTTCATGGTGTCTATCGACATGAAGAAGTTCTTTGATACCAATACAGACTTGAGCACAGAGGGCTACTGGACATACGAGGGTGGTGTGGCTGAGGCACATGCCATACCGGCAACGGCAAAGACCACCGTCATCAAGCCTATGCAGGCATTCTTCGTCAAGAAAGGCACGGCAACTAAGCTGACCTTCAATAAGGAGATGCAGATAGACGGCAACTTCCCAACTCCTCCGGGCTGGCCACCTGCTACACCGGCAAAGGAAGCTCCGGCACTGATGCTGACGGCTGAGAACGAGCAAGGACTGTCAAAGGCCAGCGTGGTGATGGACGAGGGACAGAACGTAGAGACACTCTTTGACTCTAACCTGGCCAATGTGCCTATGGTATATACCGTAGCAGACGGACAGGCGCTGAGCATCAACCACTCTTCACCCTTCCCTCAAAATTGTACATGGTACATGGTAAATAGTACATATCTTCCCTCTTCACTTCCTTTCGGCGTGGTGTGCAACAGTCAGGATGACGTAGAGGTTACCCTGACAGGCGTTGATAACGTAGAGGGCGGGCTCTATGTGGTGGATGCCGTAAACGGTATGAAGACAGAAGTGACAGAGGGCAGTAGCGTGACAGTTACGCCTAATGAATACGGTCGCTACTTCCTTGTGCGCGGCTTTGCGACAGGCCTGAATGAATTGGAGGGTCTCTCCAATAGCATCAGGGTGAGCGTTCGCGAAGGCATGGTGACGGTATCAGCAGCCAGAAACCTGGGCTCGGTACGTGCCGTGAACATCAGTGGCGCAACGGTATATCAGGCAACAGACTGTGGAAACAGCACGCAGTTCCAGTTGCCGAACGATGTCTATATCCTCGAGACCAACGGCGAGGCCGGCAAGAAGAGAATCAAGATTTATGTAAGATAGTCAAGTTTCAATAATTTTGAATTTTGAATTCTTAATTTTTCAATCCCCCCGACTCTCAATGTTCAATGCTAATGGTCAATGTTCAATGGTCCGCTCGGCCCTATGGGACGCTTGCGTAGTATAACGGAGCAAGAATGTTCAATGGTCCGCTCGGCCCTATGGGACGCTTGCGTAGTATAACGGAGCAAGAATGTTCAACGGTCAATAGTCAATGGTCAATGGTCAACGGTCAATGTTCAATGGTCAATGGTCCGCTCGGCTTCATCCCCTTGACTCGTACCTGTTGATTGCCTGCGACATCTTCTTTTGGCCTAAGGCAACAATCTTTTCTGATTTGTAGAAATCAAAGACCCCATACTTGTCCATCTGGATATCCACAAGAATGTCCGGCTTCATCAGTTCTGCCATCAATATGGAATTCTGGTGTATCATCATCCTGCTGGCACGTGATAGTACTGTGTAATAGTTCAAATTGATATCGTCAGGTGTTATCATATCGAGGATCTTTGTCTTCAGCGATGTGTCGTCTTTTTTCGGTTCCGGCGACTTGTGCATCTCCTCCCACTGAGACTTGAAATCATGCACATTAACATCCACCCCCACCAAGATGTCCCCCTCCTGCCTCTTGACACGGTTCAGCGGAATGGGGTTTATCACCCCGCCGTCTATCAGCACCATTCCGTCACGCTCCACGGGTTTATAGAATGTCGGCAGGGTAATGCTCGCGCGGATAGCCTTAAACAGGCTGCCCTTGTTGAACAGCACCTCACGCCCGGAAGTCAAATCAGTAGCCACAGCACAATAAGGGATAGGCAAATCCTCGATAGCCACATCCGGCACAAACTCCATGATAGCCTCAATGATGCGATCCCCCTTCGCCAGATGGTTTATAGACAGTGAAAAGTCTATCAGCTCCAGCATCCTCTTCTTGTCGATAGTCTTTACCCACTCGCGGAACGCCTCCAACTTCCCTGCGGCAAAGACACCGCCGACGAGAGCCCCCATCGAACTTCCTGCAATAGAAGTGATGCGATACCCTCGCGCCAGCAGCTCCTCTATAGCACCTATATGAGCCAATCCCCTGGCACCGCCACTTGACAACACCAAAGCCACATTCTTTTTCCTGTTCATTACGTCTGCCATAATCAAACAATATCAAATCTTCCGCAAAAGTAATAATATTGTATTACATTTATACAAATTTATCCCTGCAAAATCTCTTTTTTTTGAAAAAAGAATGCTAATTTGCAGATTTGTCATCACCAATCATATTCTTCCACGTATTTCATGAAGTGTGGTTCTTCTGTCCAGCCGTGGTCGATGAAGGTCTGGCGGACGAGCTGCTCTACGTCGGGGGTCATGGGGGTGGTGCCGTTGTGGTATTCGTAGTAGCGATTGCGCTCGATGGTGGCGATGTGGAAGGGCAAGGGACAGCTGACGGGCAATGCGCTAGTACCGATACTGATAGGACGTCAGGGCTGCGGCAAGTCAAGCTTCTGTCGCATACTGCTGCCGCGTGACCTGCGTGAGTATTATAATGACCGCATCAACTTCAAGAACGAGGCCGACCTGAACCTGGGGCTCACCTCCTTTGCGCTGATCAACCTTGATGAGTTTGACAAGATAACGCAGCGACAGCAGATAGTGCTGAAATACCTCGTGTCAACCTCCGACCTGAAGTACCGCCCTCCGTATGGCAAGGCCTATTCCAGTCATCGCCGCTATGCCTCGTTCATCGGTACCACCAATGAGCCGATGCCGCTGGATGACCCCACGGGCAGTCGTCGCTTCGTATGCGTGACGGTGGAGAACAATATCGACTTTGAGACCCCGATAGAATATGACCAGCTCTATGCCCAACTGAAGTACGAGGTAGATGAGCAGCGCGAGCGTTACTATCTGACAAAGGACGAGGAGCGCGAACTGATGCAGCACAACCTGCGCTACCAGCCCGTGAGCGGGCTGGGCGAGATGCTTCTCTCGCTCTTTGAGAAACCGATGGAGGGTGAGGCCGGTCAATGGCTGACGATAGCAGAAATCTCTGCCCGCCTGAAGCAAGTCTTCCGTGGTGCCTACCAGGAAGACACGGGAACATTTGAGAAGATAGGCCGTCTGCTCAACCGTCCGGAATATAGGTTTGACAGCGAACGGAAAACAAGCGGCATGACGTATTGGATAAAGGAACGGGGGTAGCTATCCCTGCACCCTTCTCCCGTTGGCTCAAAGGGCTATCGGGGGAAGGGTGTCGGCGGTGTAGGTGGGTAGGTCGTGTTTGACTCTGATTTCGGTGAGCCTGCTTACCAGGGTGTTCAGGTGGTCGGCAAGGGGTGAGAGGTCGTTGTATTTGTAT
Source organism: Prevotella sp. (assembly GCA_017478025.1). GTDB lineage: Bacteria > Bacteroidota > Bacteroidia > Bacteroidales > Bacteroidaceae > Prevotella. The sequence goes on along the minus strand of JAFVGZ010000030.1, from coordinate 11,887 downwards.
GCCCTGAAGAGCCGGATGGAATGGAGTTGCAGCGCGTTGATGTCGATGTTCATTTCGACGAACGATATGAGTAACAGCTGCAAGTTCTGGTCTCTGACTTCCTCGGCAATGTTGAGCAATTCGCTATCGTCACGCAGACGCTTCAGATATCTCTCGGTGATGTTGGGATTGACATCCTTGACAGACAGCAAACATCTGAGGGCCTGGCGCCTCAGTAGCAGTAAATCCGTCATTCTGACGTAGGGAAACAACCTTAGCGTGTCCAGGGTGAAGATGTCTTCCTGCTCCACATGATAATGGCGGCAGATTTCCTTATAGGAACAGGTGAAGTTTACAATGCACTGGGCCAATTCCCCCTCATCATGCCCTAAGAAGTCACACTTCAGGTTCTTCCAATCCACGTCGAGTTTTTCTATTGGGGCATGTAGCTGGCTAAGAAGCTTGTCCTGTTGGCTGGCGTAGAGTTCAAACCTGTTGTTTGAGGTGCATGTAGCGAGAAGTATGTCGGCATCAACGGTATCGCGGTTGTTCAGGATATCACCAATCGCCTTGTCGCGGTCGTATTCAGGATAGAACAGCATCAAGTCGCCTTGCATATTTGAAAGGTTGCCGTAGTTTTTGGCCCTACGTTCTGCTTCCACTTTGGCCTTAAGCCAGGCAAACGTCTCGCGAGACATTGAGCCGCCGTCACCGATGAAGGCTTCTATCTCTGATGCGAAATCCTTATCCCCCGTCTCATATCCGATGTTGAGATACTCTTCTGCCTCCTTGCATCCCATGTCAATGGCTTTCTTGATGAAATAGGATGCCAGTATGTCACTCTGCTCGGTTCCTACGCCCTGAGCATATATGATGCCCAGGTGCAGGAACGCCATAGGGTCTTTGCCGCCGCAGATAGCCTTTTGCGCTTCAGCGTATGTGGGTAGTTCTTTTATCATGTCGGGAGGGGTTTATGAGTTGAAACCCACTTGACGGTGGGGCAGCAGCTCGGTCATGCGTGGGTTGAACTTCTTATATCCCTCCTCCACATCAGAAGGCAGGATGTGGCGGTAATCCTTCACGTCATCCATCGTGACGCGGTTTGCCATTGCGGGTATCACACCATTGCGTATAAACTGCTCCACCCAGCGGGCATTGCCGAAATTCTTGGTGCGCTGTGAGAGGGTGTAGCCTATCTTCTGGCGTAGCACCTCCTTCGCCTCTTCGCCCAGCAGATAGTCATCCTTGGCAAACAGATGGAGGGCAATCTCCAGCAGCTGCTCTGCGTCATAGTCGCTGAAGTGATACTTGTAGGGGAAGCGCCCCATGAGGCCGGGATTGGCATTCAGCATGGCATCCATCTCCTTCTCATAGCCGGCAAAGATGATGACCATATCGGGGGCGGGCTGTGAGAGAACCGTGAGCAGGCTGTCGATGACCTTCGCGCCATAGTCTCTGCGGTCAGTAGCACCTTCGTAGAGGGTGTAGGCCTCGTCGATGAAGAGCACGTTTCCCCTGGCTTCATCCAGTATGGCTTTCATGTTCTCCTCGGTCTCGCCGATAAAGCGGCCAACGAGTCTTGTGCGGTCTGCACAGATGACATCGCCCTTTGAGAGCAGGCCTATGGAGTGGTATATCTTGCCAAGCATTCGCGCAACGGTTGTCTTGCCTGTGCCGGGACTGCCTGTGAAGACGGCATGCTGGGCCGCAATGTTCGATGTGCGCAGCCCCGCCTTCTTGCGCTCCATGAAGAAGCGTGACTGGTTGGCCATCGTGATGATGCTCTTCTTGATGTTGTCAAGCCCCACCATCTCATTGAGCTCACGGATGCTGTCCTCAAACTCAGAGGTGGAGTTGGGCAGGTGAGTGAAGGGAATATCCTCAATGGGCAGCTCGGGCAGGGTCTTCTTTTTAGACATCATCGCGTCAATGGCACGGCGGAGATATCGCGGAGACACTTCCTCGGCCACGAACCTGCGTATGCTGCTCAGCGACCATGTGGAGAAGCTGCCCTTTTCGTGATGCCGCAGAACGGCTCTTGCCAGCGCATCCATTGTGGGCGTTGAGGGGTCAAGGTGCTCATTGTCCAACTCTTTGAAGAACGCCTGAACGAGTTCGAAGCCGCTGTATGGCTGTTGAGTCAAGACGTTCCCGCTCAGGAAGAAATCCTTCAGCGAGGGATAGACATCCAGCACGCTCTCAATCTCCTGTTTCCCGCCACAGAGCCAGAGCTTATACTTCTCCTTGTCCTCACAGACTTTCTCCACCACCTGGCGTACCACCACCTTGCCTCCCGTGTTGAGCAGGGCACCGGGGTTCATGAGGCAAATGACCTGCCTGGCGGTATTTGCCAGCTTCTCATACAGCGGCTCATAGGGATTCTGAAGGGCCGCATTGTAAAGGCTGTTGCAGTCTGCTTGCGTGAAGTCGTAGCCGGGCATGACGATATTCTGAAATGACCGTAGGATTCTTGCGTCCCAATCCCTGTTGGTGGTCTGGATCAGGAGGTTCTGATTCTGTTTCAGCTCCCTGCCCCTCAGTCCCTTCCTGAACTCATTGTATATCTTCAGCCGTCTGCTTTCCAAGGCATAGCGCCTTAACTCACAGGTGCCGGGAGTCGTAGAGAGGATATTCCAGCCCGGTTCGGCGTTTTCCACACTTGTGGTAAGGATATCCTCGATGCTGCAGGTGGGGCGCGTCTCCGGTGGCTGCTGCGTGATATTCATGGACTGACCGATTTCGAAGTCCATGCGCAGGAGAGAGCCGTTAGACTTATCGCGCACCAGCAGGAAGTATTTGCCTGGCAGCCAGATGCGGAAAGAGTGTATGATGATGTTGACATCGTTGTCGGCATTGCGACGGAAATAGCTGATGACATAACTGTTGCACATTGGCGAATAGTCATCGGTATAGACATAGCAGGTGAAACGGTCTTCCTTAATCAGGGTGCTGTCACCAGTCCGGATGTTCACCGTAATCTCCCCGTCAGTGTAGGCAGCCGCGTCATCTGCCGGTAGCGAAAGCAGGACTGTCTCGATAGCCTGCGGAGTGGTGGTAATAGGATCGTCATCAAAGAGTTCATCATCAGAGTCAGTGTCATCCTCGGTAGAACTGTTTTTCTCTATCAGTTCTTGCAGTTTTTGGAGTAGTTCCTCGTCGTCAAAGCTACTCATGTCGTTATTCATGACCATAATAATCCGTTGTAAAATAATTCAAGTTTTGTAAGTGCGCCCTTTCTTGCTCCACGTTGTTACGCAAGCGTCTCCTACGTCGCCGAGCGCTTGCTCCGCTTTGCTACGCAAGCGTCACCCTTCGGGATGCCGAGCGCAGGGCGTTTTACTACTTGAGAAAGTTGAATAAAATAATGTTTTGGGAAATAAAGAGAGCCACAGAGGCATCCCTTCTGTCAATGCACACGATTGTTGTTTTTGATGTCTTTCTTTGTTATTTCATATTCATGTTTTAGAAAAAGAGCGGCAAAGGTACAAAAAATAGTTGATATAGCAAGAAAAAAGTGGAAAATTTTTTTCCTGTACCCTAAAATATGCAATTAACGGTCATGCGGACGTTATGAATAATGTGCCCTAAAACGGTAGCAGCACATCTCCAATATCCTTTTTTTTGCTTAAAATATCAAAAGGTGAAGCCAAAACGATTGTTATTCGCAAAAAAGTCGTAACTTTGCGACTCGGTACAACAACCAGTATGAACACATCAAAAAACGAAACGATTATGACACTCTCAACAACTCCACAGATTGAAGGTCACACCATCCGTGAGTATAAGGGTATTGTGACAGGTGAAACCATTATTGGCGCTAACATGTTCAAGGACTTCTTTGCAGGCATCCGCGACATCGTAGGCGGTCGTGCAGGCAGTTATGAGAAGGTGCTTGCTGAGGCCAAAGACACCTCCATGCAGGAGATGATGCAGCGTGCAGAGGCTCTTGGGGCCAATGCCATCGTAGGCATCGATATTGACTATGAGACTATCGGAGCCAACAATTCAATGCTCATGGTAGCCACCAGCGGAACAGCAGTAGTTATATAATTCATTAAGGATGAGGGAGGAGAACGATAAATAGTACATTGTAAATATACAAGGATATGGACAATTTGATAGCCCCGATGTCATTCTCCCGACTTCAGGGAGTCAACGTAGGCAATGCACAGGACAATAACGCCAAGACGGGCGTGACGGTGTTCTTCTTTCCCAATGCCTCTATGGCCTCTGCTGTAGTGCTTGGTGGCGGGCCTGCATCGCGCGAGGTGCCTCTTCTGGATCCACTGCGCAATACGCAGCCTCTCAACGCGCTGGTCTTCAGCGGCGGTTCGGCTTACGGCCTGGCTGCCTCCGATGGTGTGGCGCGCTGTCTGGAGGAGCATGGCAAAGGCTACGATACAGGTTTCGGGCTGGTGCCCATCGTGTGCCAAAGCTGCATCTTCGATTTGTCATACGGAAAGGGTAACGTTCGCCCCGACCGCGAAATGGGCTATGAGGCCTGCCTGAGAGCCATCGAGGGCAACTCCCCGCTCAGCGGTAATGTAGGTGCCGGTACGGGAGCCACGGTGGGCAAGCCCGGCGGTATGGCCCTGGCTCAGAAAAGCGGCATAGGGTATGCCGCAGCGCGACTCGGAAAGCTGGAGGTGGGTGTAGCCGTCGTGGTCAATGCCCTGGGCGACATCTTTCAAGACGGTGAGAAGATAGCAGGCATGACCACCGCAGATCGCAAGGGCTTCGTGAGTGCCGAACATGCGTTGCTCAAGAACCAGTATTCCGACCTGATAGTGGGTAATACGACCATCGCGGCTGTGTTTACCAATGCCAGTCTGGGCGTGTCAGACCTGCAGAAGGTGGCAAACATCGCCTCTACTGGCATGGCGCGCTGCATACGTCCTGTGTTCACCATGGCCGATGGCGACACCGTCTATGCCGTATCCCTCAGCGGCGGTGTTGTCCAGTCAGATGTCAACACCATTGGTGTGCTGGCCTCGCTGGTGATGGAAAAGGCCATCGCAGATGCTGTCCTCTCCAGCAAGATAACCGAAGAGGAGTATCTTGCCAACATTTAAACAAAGCTTATGCCGTCTCATTTAGCCGAAACGAATTAGCGAGCGACTCCGCTCTTTTCCGCATTATCAATCGTGCATTAAACGATTGTATTCTTTCTGCGCCTTTTTCATCTGCTTGATAAACTCCGGGCATCCCTGCAGCGCACAGAAGCCGATGCTTGCGGCGGTGCGGCTGGCATCGACGTCGCTCTGCCAGTGTGCCCCCACTATGACGCGGCTGTTGCAATAGTCCCATCCGCGGCTGAAGATCTCTGCGGCACGCTCAGGTGCTATCTGTGCCAGCAGCAGCGAGATGCCCCATCCGCGCAGGCTGTGACCGGAAGGATAGCTACCCTCACCTCTCAGGTCATCCTCCTCGTGAGAGGGCATAGAGTCATTGAAGCGCTCAAAGGGGCGCTGCCTGCCATAGAACGCCTTCACCTCCTTGCGCATAGGGTCGGTAGTAGCAAGGCTCGTCTCCATCAACTTCCATATCTCCGGAGTCTCCTCCGCATTGATAGCCAGCCCGAAGGCATCCTTCCATTGCAGGTAAAGCTTAGCATGGTCATCCCACTCAGCATCGGCAATAGCCAGTGCCACGCGCACAGAGTCCTGCCTCTGCTGCTTGCCCCAGCCATAGCGCACCACGTCATTGGCAAACTCCGGGCTGTCAAAAGCCGGCGGTGCAGGCATGATATTGACAAGCTTAGGCATCTGCTCCAATGAAATAAAAGGTGTCACAGCAGCATCCTGCGCCATGACATTAGCCGCTGCAAAGACAATGACGGCGAAAAAAAGACTAATTCTTCTCATTATAGAATTAACAAATTAACGAATTAACGAACTGTATTGGCGAGAGAATAGCGGAGCCAATTCTTCACTCTTCACTTTTCACTCTTCACTTTTCACTCTTCACTTCTTGTGGTGATAATCCTGTATCAGGCCTTTCTTCACCAGGATTGGCAGGATATTCGATGCTGACTGGCGTTTGCTCTTGCTGCCCGCACCATAGTATGTAGAGAATGTCACGGGGTCATCGCGCAGCAGCTTCTCCATAAACTGGTCGCCCACAAACGTCAGCAGTATCTTGCCCTTCTCGTTCGGACCCTTGTCCATCAGGTACAGCACCTGCTTCTCCATCAGCTCACTATTACCCAGCAGCAGGTCTGTGGCAAGGAATATAGAGCCCATCGTGGTGTGGCCCGTGGCAAGCAGCGCTATGTCGAGACCTATGTTCAGCAAAGTCAGCGCATCGCCCATCGTGGCATGATAGCACACCACCAGATACTTGTCGCCGCTGTATGGCAGCACGCGCAGGTAGTTGTTCACCGGCAGTATCACGCCATCCTGGTCACGCAGCATACGCTGGTTCACGAACAGCTGCTTGTCTATGGACATCATAAACACTTCCTTCTTTATCACGCTGTTACACTCCTTGTCAGCCGTCTTGATGCTGAAGTCCTGCCCGTCATACGTCACGCGCACCGAGTCAGGCTCCTTGCCCGGCATCAGATCCTCGTATGCCTTCCACATGTTAGCCATAAGGTCACCATAGCTCATGCAAACCTTCACCTGTGCCTGCGCCGCCATAGCCACAAGACACACCATCACCACCAATAAAATCTTTCCTCTTTTCATTATTTCCATTACTGTTTCTATGTTGTAAAAATGTTATCTATCCTAAAATCCGGTGCAAAGTTAAACAAAAAACGCGACATAAACACCAACCAAGCAAACTTTTCTAACATAAAAGCCTGTAAAAACCTCTCCCCGGAACCTCTCCCCGCCCCTCCCCCAAGGGGAGGGAGACGTAAACGGCGGACCTCTCACCGACCCTCTCCCCGGAACCTCTCCCCGACCCTCTCCCAAGGGGAGGGAGACGTAAACTGCGAAAGGACTTGCTCAGGGGGGGCTTGTCGCACAGATGGCACAGATTATATTTAATTCATATTCCGCAAGTCGGAAAACGCCCTGAAAGGGCAAAAGCATATAGCCCAGGGCAGCGCCCTGGGTATGAAAACGAATAGTAACCACGCCCTGTAGGGGCAGCAGAACGACATGAATGAACTTCTTTTGCCCTTACAGGGCGCACCTACCAATCGCGTAAAAACCCAGGGCGTTGCCCTGGGCTATAAGCAGGTTGCCCTTTCAGGGCGCACTTGCGGAATATGAATTATATTTAACTAAAGTTTCCCACATTTACAACATCATTGGGCACAAGACGCTGGAAGCGTCCGTATATAACATACTGTCATAGGATGGGCACAAGACGCTGAAAGCGTCTCCGCTCAATAGCCGGGGGTGCGTAGTACCCCCGGAGAGGTGATGTAAGGGCATCGACCCTGGAGGGGTCGCCCACCTGCTTGTTGGGGCACTCTTTCAGAGTGCGTTCCACAAGTTCTTGCTTCCGCAGGTCCTTCGGACACTGCGGTTCTTGGACAAGCCAAGCGAACAAGTTCTTTGCGAGGCAAAGCGGCAAAGCCGAGCGCGAGTCCTGAGCGGTGACGCCTTCAGCGTCATTTCAACCGCACAGTACGAAATTTTTCAGGAACAAATCCACAAAAATGGCCGATTTTAAGGATTACAATCCGTAAATTACGCCGAATTTAGGGATTACGGTCAGTAAATGTATGAATGATTTCTCTGCGTCAGCAGATCCCTTTTTCTCCGCTCTTTTCTTTCTTTTCGTGAAATTCTTGCTCCACGTTGTTACGCAAGCGTCCCTTTAGGGCCGAGCACTTGCTCCACGTTGTTACGCAAGCGTCCTTTAGGGCCGAGCGTGTGTAATTCGTGGTTCTACCCTTTATCCGTACTATCCGTGTGACCACCCCTTTCGTGAAATTAGTGTAATTCGTGGTTCCCTGTCCCTTCGTCCGCATGGTTAATTCTTGCGCTCCAGTAGGTGCTCAGGCGCTTCGCGGAGTCTCCTAATTCTTCGCACATTGTTTATATATAGCGGTGCTCAGGCGCTTCGCGGAGTCTTCTAATTTCTTTCCAAAAATCCCAACCGCGCCAGCTTAATTATCCTAATTCTTCGCACATTGTTTATATATAGCGGTGCTCAGGCGCTTCGCGGAGTCTTCTAATTTCTTTCAACACACACACTCCCCTAATTTCTTTCTTTTCGTGAAATTCGTGGTAGTTTTTCTTGCATATCTCAAAACTTAATCCGTACTTTGACTGCGTCTTAGGTACTCCGTCTTGGATATGCAAAAAAATACATGCATTTTCTTGCATATCTCAAAACTTAATCGTACCTTTGCCCTCAGGTAGTGTTTCGGAGTGCCGTTCGCTGTCCATTCCATCGTGGGGAAAACGAAGCCTCGTGCTCATGTCACCTTAATCTCATCCCCACACGTGCACCAGCACGCACACATCGCCTGAATCTACAAAAATCAATCAATAATTAAAATTAAAAACTACTACACTTATGAAAAAGCTATTTACTTTATTGACGCTCGTGTTGTGCGTGTGCACCGGGGCGTGGGCGGAAAATGAAACGCCAACGGTCGATGATCTAACCGCAATTTCCAGCAATTACACATTTATTGCTGACGACATTACTAGCAATGGAACAGTGAAATTGACAGCGAATACCTTATATGATGATGGGCGTATTTTCGCACCAACAGCAAACACGGTTGCTGACAATAAGGGAAGTGTTACTTTTGCAGGAGGTTCTCACTTGAATTCTCTTAGACTCAAGAATACTCAAGATCAACTGTGTTTTAAAGTTTCAGGAAATTGTACCGTCACTTTTTACACCCAATCACACAGCAGTCGCGGTATCCAAGTTGGATCTTCGGCAGGTGGTACGCAATATGGTTCACAGACTGCAAGCACTGAAGAATGGTCTTGTAATATCACAGCTGCTGGTGTAGTTTATCTGTCATCTTATAACGGAGACTTTTATTTCGCTGGCTTTAAAGTGACTTTTCCCAAACCTGATATAACAACTCAACCTGTTTCAACATCTTATCCGAAAGATGCAACTGCATCAGCTCTGACTGTGGTTGCTACTGCTTCAAAAGGTAATTTAAGTTATCAGTGGTACAGTTGTGATGATGCCAATAAGACTAATGCATCTTCTATCAATGGAGCGACAAATGCTTCATACATTCCATCCACTACTTCTAAAGGTACATTCTATTATTTCTGTCGCGTTACTGACGATAATGGCTCCTCTGATTCCAATGTAGCAACAATCACAATTGACGATGCAACTGCTCCTACGATTTCGGTAGAACCGACATCTACATCAGTATTCCCAAATACGTCAATAAACTTGACAGCCACCATTGGTGGGATTCCTGAACCAACCATACAATGGTACAGCTGCGACGATGCTATAAAGACAAATCCTGTTTCTATTGACGGTGCAACGAGCACTACATATTCTCCTTCTACTGCAACTCCGGGGTCTTATTACTTCTATGCTATTGCAACAAATAGCCAGGGTTCAGCATCCTCTGATGTAATCACACTGACTGTTAATCCACTTTATACTATAACCTATTCTTTAGGGGAAGTGACAGGTACGGAAGGAATACTTCCAGCATCTGTACAAGTTGAATCATCATTGACCATTCCTGTTAATCAAACACTCTATAAGGATGGTTATACATTAACAGCTTGGAATGATGGTTCTGCCGACCATGCTATTGGCAGCAATATGACTGTAACTGCTAACACCACGTTGACTCCTGTCTTCACACTTAATGGAGAAAACGCACATCTTGGTTACAATGCCACGACTGTAACTTGGGATTTCCAAACAAAGAATGGAGCTCCTACATGGCAGCTTGAAGGAGCTGGTAAAACAGCTGTTCAAATTGCACAAACTACGGTTGGTGGCAGTTCGATAGATGCCAAATTGCACATTGATGCCACATCAGGTAAATTCAACAATGCAAGCCATGATGACTGGGCTCAAACCACATCAGGTACAAAACTGACAGTGCCTGTCCTTGATGGTGCAGAGGTTAAGCTCTATGTCTATCAAAAAGGTGAATCTCCAGTTACTTTTGGAGGTAATGCAGGAACGTATGATTCTAACATTTATTCATACACTGCAACAGCTGATGGAGATCTAGAAATTGTCATAGGAGACCAGAGCTATTCCAGATATGTTTCTGTAACTTACCCAAGTGAGACTGCAGTGCTAAATGTTACTTCCAATAACACAGAAGCAGTTTTAACAAGGGCAAATATTGAAAGTAATGACTATCTGTCTGCAACCGATAACTGGACTACAGGCAAAACATATGCGGGTCATACAGGTGATTTCGAAAACATGTCGAAAGCAGATCGATATATTACTATTAAGGTCACTGGTGCTAGTACATTTGAAGTTTATGTTCAAAATGGTACTGCAGGAAGAACATATACTGTTAAAGTCGGAGATGCAGACGTTGAAGAGGTGACTCATGGAGGTTCAGGCGTTGAATCTTCAGGCATATTCACCATTGCGGATCCGTCTGCGGAAACGACTATTAAGCTAGCAGGTGGTGGTACAACGGCGGGTAGCGTATATCCTGTATATGTGAAGTTCAATCCTACTGTTTCCGCTAATATCAGCGCCTACGGTTACGCTACATTCTCCAGCACATATGCACTTGACTTAGATAATATTGAAAACGCCGAAGCTTACATTGTTACAGAAAAGAGCGGTAATAGTATTAAACTACAGGAAGTCACAGGTAAAGTGGCAGCAAACACAGGATTAATCTTGAAGAGCAATGATGGCGGTGCAGCCAATGTAACTATCCCAGTTACGGATGAGGGTACTGTCTATAATTCACAATCTCCCACCCTGAATTATCTGTTTAACATTGACCACAACTATGACCTTGGGACATCTGGCAATGGCACCAACTATGTGCTGACGGTTCAGAACGAACAGGTTGTATTTGCACCTATTGTCGATAATGAGCATAAGGCTTCGGTGAAAGCGGGGCAAGCAGCATTATGGATTCCATCTGCTAATGCTGGTGCTCATGCACTAACTCTGTCATTTGCAGATGATGTTACAGGCATCAGCGAAGTAAGCAATACAGAGCCACAGACTGGCAAGATTTACTACAACTTGCAAGGACAGCGCGTAAGCGAGCCAAAGGAAGGTATCTACGTGGTAGAAGGCAAGAAAGTGCTTGTTAATAAAATGTCTCACTAAAAAAGAAAGGAACAAAAGAGATGAAAACAAAATATATGAAACCTGAACTGACAGTGGTTATAATGAACAATCCCTATTTGCTAAATAATGCCAGCTTACCAGAAGGTACTGGATACACTAATACGCCAGTTCTTAGCAAAGGCGGCAGCATGCTCTGGAGTGACGACGACTTTGCCTATGAAGATTATGAAGATTACGAAGAATAGTGTCTGAGTAAGGCATCATATTCAAATTATAGTTATAGCTTTAATTATGAGGAGCTGTCGCATCGATGCGGCGGCTCCTTTTTTGCTTGGATTAGGCTCTCGACTTTCGCAAGTAGAAAACGCCCTGCGCTCGGCCCTAAGGGACGCTTGCGTAGGCCGTTACATCACCCAAATTGTCGTAGAATTTCCAAATTTTAGAAATCTACCTTCACCTTCACTTTTTATACGTAACTTATTGTCTTACAGTGAATATCACGCGTGAAGGTGGACTAAGGCACCTTCACTTGACCTTCACTTTTTTGCGAAGTAGGAAAAACAAAACAAGTTATTTTGAGGCGTGAATGCTATGCTATCACGATGTAATAGAGGCTCTTTTAGAGACCAAAATAAGTTGTTTTGGTTATGAAGGCAGTGAAGGTGAAGTGAATGTGAACTTTCTCACCTTCACCTTTCTAAACCTTTGTTCCACATGATGTTAC
>JAFVGZ010000029.1 GCA_017478025.1 Prevotella sp. | reverse complement strand
CCTTCGCTTTTACCACGCAAGTATTTAACATCAAGGTTAATCCTCGGAATATCACTTCGCTTCTCTCCGTCTCGAAGTTGACAGATATTTTGCATTGATGTCATAGCCCATCCATTAGGTAACTTCTGATAATGGGGGTTATCACAAGGAATCTGAATGTTGGGATTGATACGTTTCAATAAGTCTATGGCTGGTTCGTCTGAAGGATTCTGCTTAACCAGTTTCCCTTGAATTGCCATTCTTAATATGCTTTGTTTTGTATTGTCGATCAATTCTTCCAACTCACAAGCATTGCTGTCAATAGAATCAACATAGGTAAACCATTTTCTGACTTCCTTAACAATCCTTACTTGTTCATTTAATGGCGGGAGGGCAATACGCATATTCTGGGATTGTGTCAATGATATATTTACCTGACCAGCAGATCCCTTTGTCGAAATGGAATTGATTTCTGACATTTCAGATAGATAGTAAAAGAGATAATTAACCAAAATCTCTTTGTACATATATGGCCGAATCAACACAGCGGCTTGGTTGAAGTTGCTTTCTGGTAAATCAGATGGAATAATTGCAAGTTTACCAAGGGGAGGCCCAACAATATTCATAATCAAGTCACCTACCTCAGTCCTTGATCTTTGTAGTTTGCCATTATGCACCTCTGGCTTTATGTATTGTGGATGAAAGAAGAAGTCAATTTGTTGATTTCGCAGATTATACATCTTTATATATGGGATTCCTTTTTCTACAAAAGCATCCTTACTTGGAGTGCTACCAGAAGCAACATAAGCAAAATCATCAACTCTACACCAAGTCCAATTCTCTGGTATCTCAAATGGCCAGTTCTCATAATGGGACGTATCGGAAGCAGACTTCTTGGAACGCTTAATCTTCCCTTCCTTGATTAAGCGTTCTTTTTCTGCCTTGATTCGTTCCAATAGTACAGATGCAGGCTCGTCATTAGGGTCTTGTGGAACCAACTTACCACGAATGGCAAGGTCGAGTATCTTTTGGCGAAGTTTCTTTGTGTCCATTAGCTTTCAAGATTTTCAAGAAGTTTCTCCAGTTCTGCAACAGCCTCAGTGATGTTGTTGCTTTTCTCTTTGATGATACTGATAAGCTCTGGCAACGAGAGATCTTCGCTCTCTTCACCTTGTTTTATCCAAGTAATATCAAGACTGGTCTTGTCACGTCCCAGCACCTCGTCGTATGTGAACTTACGCCAACGACCATCTGGATTGCTCTCTGCATGATAGGTTTCCTGACGATGGTGACGGTCATCGGGACGATAGCAATCCACAAAATCCTGAAGGTCAGTCTCGCGCAAAGGATTTTGTTTCAGCGTATGCTTGACATTGGTACGATAGTCGTAAATCCAGACCTCTTTAGTCTGGGCATTCTCTGAGGTGGGTTTCTTCTCAAAGAATAGCACATTAGCCTTTACACCCTGGGCATAAAACAATCCTGTTGGTAGACGGAGAATGGTATGCAGGTCGCAGGTCTTTAAGATATTCTTGCGGATAGTTTCACCAGCGCCACCCTCAAACAGCACATTATCTGGAAGCACGACGGCAGCAGTTCCACCGACTTTCAGCAACGATTTGATGTGCTGTAAGAAGTTAAGCTGCTTATTGGAAGTGGTAGCTATAAAGTCTGCCCGTACATAGTTGTCTTGTGCTTTCTTGATCTTTGTGACCACCTCACCCGTTTCCTTGTCCTCTTCCTGTACCTCAATCGTCGTTGATGACTTCTTTCCGAAAGGAGGATTGGTCATCACATATTCGCAAAGATCATTGTCACTAGGAGCAGAAGCAAGCGAATCTGCACACTTGATGGGAGGCACACCGCCAAACTCACCGATACCATGCAACAGCAAGTTCATCAGACAAAGACGATAGGTATTAGGAACAATCTCAGTTCCGTAAAAGGTATGCAGTTTCAAGTCATCTGTCTGCTGACCTGTCATCGTTGTATATTTCCCCTGCAAGAAATCTTTAGCAGCAAGTAAGAAACCTCCAGAACCGCAGCAAGGATCAACAATGACCTTTCCAAGTTCGGGGTTGACGCATTTCACAATGGTCTTAATCAGGGCGCGAGGGGTGAAATACTGACCAGCACCAGACTTTGTGTCCTGAGCAATACGTTCCAACAGGCTTTCATAGATGTCGCCTTTCACGTCTTCACTCAGGGAGTTCCATTGTGTACCGTCAATCATCTGGATAACCTTACGCAGATGCTCAGGAGTCTGAATCTTATTCTGTGCGCCACGGTAAATCTCGCCAATCATACCTGTTTTCTTGGAAAGAAGGGAGAGAATCTTTCCATAGTGCTCCTTCAGTTCCTCGCCTGACTTCGACATGAGTAGTGACCAGTCACAATCGGCAGGAAGTTCCAAGTCGCGCCAGTTGTTCCACCGGAGTTCTTCGGGCATTTTCATATCCTCATCCACCATTTTAAGGAAAAGGAGATAGGTTATCTGCTCCAAGTAGTCACTATTTGAAACGCCGCCATCAAACAGGATGCCAGCGATATTCCATACTTTGTTGCTTATTGTAGAATCTGCCATTTGGGGTCTTATGCTGCTAATTTCTGGTTTAACTCAATAATGATGTCTTTCCACTGACTACCAAAGAGGCTGTAGTATTTTGCCGTTCCTCCGAGCTTGTTAAACTCACCGCTCTTTAGAGCATCAACGTGGAAACTGGCATTGATGGCAATATAGTCGCGTATCATTTCCAGCCACTTCATCTGTTCTTCTGTAAACGGGGCTGTTCCTGCACCACGGACACCTCCCTTGTTGGCATTACGCTCGAAGATCCATTCCTTGTAGCGTGTTTTCACCATATCTGCAAAGGGGTATATCTCTGGTATCTGTCCCCACTCATACTTGATTATCTGGATGATGTCTACCAGTTCCTTCAGAACAGTTTTCTTGCGGGTCATATCTGAGTATGCCGAGAATATCAAGCTACCATTGAGAATATTGTTGTAACGCTGCATCTTGTCGTAAAGCTCATGGATCATAGCTTCGGTGATGTGGCGGTTTCGATAGTCCTGATGATATATGATGTTGAGAGCTGTTATCTCGTCTTTATTGGTCTCAATAAACTCTTTCAGGGTCTCACGAACCTTAGCTTTGGTCTCCGCCACGTCGGTTTCAAAACCTGCGTATGTCAGATGATCCAATGCTGGATCAATGGTCTGGTCGTTAGAGTTACGGACGTTCATCAGGAAATCACGGACTTTCGGCTCATAGATGGGTTTTGCTGCTTCAAGGCAACGTTTCTTGATAACTTCTTTTCTTACTTCTTCCTTATCAACGGGCGAAAGAGTAGGATAATCAGGATGGTCAGTCTTTATTGTCTCTTCTATCCTATCAACATCATGTACGTTCTTGATATTAGTAGAAAGCTGTCGAAGTGACGTTCCTCCTGATACCTTCTTGAATTCCTCACGCTCCTTGTCGGTAAGCACCTTGTCAATATGTTCAAGTCGTGTACCAAGGGTGCTGAAGGTTTCTTCCGAAATATCCCCAGTCACCACAGCATCAAGCAGCGACTTGAAAGAGACGGTTGGTTTCACATCACCACCACATTTCTTCTTGGCAGCACACTTGTCAGATTTGGTTACACCCACAGCATCTACAATCACATACCCTAATTTAGGGGTAGTTGCTGACGGAGAAGCCTGTTTCAGACTTTCCAAATCCATCGTTCTTCTTGCTCTCCCAAGCATCTGCTCATAGTAGTTCTCACTGCGGATGTCACGCATAAAGAGCAATATCTCGATGGCTTTTACATCAGTACCAGTTGCTATCTTGTTCACTGTTACAGCCACACGGGGATAGAATTCATTGCGGAAAGCATAGAGTAGTGAGGTTTCGTTTTCTTCGGACTTGAAAGTTATCTTCTTGCAGAAGTCGTTACCTTCATTGAATACCTCTTTCACCAAAGCAACAATATCGTCTGCATGACTGTCGTTCTTGGCAAATATGAGCGTCTTTGGCAATTCCTTCCTGTCCTTGTAGTATTCCCATTTCTTCCAGTTATCCTTGAAAGTCTGTAGGATTACCCTGATTTGCGATTTATTGACTACGGAGTTGTCAAGGTCTTTCCCATCGTAAGCTATATCTTCATCTGTTGACTCCCAACGCTGTTTTCTGGTACGCTTGTCACGAATCTCTATCTGCTGGTTAATCTTTGCAACGATGCCGCCCTGTTTGGTCTTTTCTGTTTCTATGCTGAAAGTACCAAGTGCGCCCACGTTAACACCATCGGAAACTGCTTCCTCATGGGTGTATTCGCTTACAACATTCTCGTCAAAGAAAGCAAAGGTGTGTTGGTTCGGAGTCGCTGTCAGTCCAATAAGGAAAGCATCAAAATATTCCAGCACTTGCCGCCATTGGTTGTAAATGGAACGGTGGCACTCGTCAATGATGATAAAATCGAAGAACTCTGGTGGATATTCAGAATTATATTTCACCTCTCGCTCTGTTCCTGTTGTCGTGCCAGGTTCATCGTCCACGTCATCGGGCATGGAGGAGAGGTTTCCTGTCAGCATAGAATATACACGCTGTATGGTACTTATGCAGATTTGAGTGCTTTGAGGAATGTTCGATGTCTGAATGCGCTGAATGTTATATAGGGTGTTCAGCTTCTCAGTGCTATCGTAAGGCTGATAGTTCTTGTATTCTGTTTCGGCTTGCATTCCGAGGTTCTTCGTATCAACAAGAAACAGTATTCGTTTTGCCTTGGCAAACTTCAACAGTCGATATGAGTTGGTGATGGCAGTATAGGTCTTTCCTGCGCCAGTTGCCATCTGAACCAAAGAACGAGGCTTGTTGTTACCGAAAGACTTTTCAAGGTTTAGTATAGCCTTTATCTGACATTCACGGAATCCTTCTTTTGGTAATTCGGGAAAATCTTGTAATCGACCACGCAGCGTTTTCTTCCCATTAAATTTGTAGTCCTTTATCCAATAAAGCAGTTGTTCGGGTCTGTGAAAGGAGAATATCTTACGAACTCTGGGCTTGGGGTCAAGTAGGTCTGTGAAATGCGTCAATATGCCTGTAGCCTCATAGATGAAGCGCATATCGGTCTTGGAATAGTTTGCCCACTTCAATCCCGAGTTGACATATTCTTCATTCTGCTCATGTGCCGCAGTCACAAGGTGAACACCCTCGTCATCGGGTTTTGCTTCAATTACACCTACAGGATGGCCTTCAATGAAAAGGGCGTAATCGACCTCCTTATTGTCCTTTGTGAGATGTTCCCGGACTGCGACTCCAAGAGACGCAATAGGGTTGAACTCCTGACGATCCTGGATTACCCAACCAGCATCTTCAAGTTTCTTGTCTATTACCTGTCTTGCCTTTTCTTCTGGTGCCATACTGAAAGCGTTTTATTGTTACACATGGCCTGGTTTCATACTTCCGATAAGAGCATATTATCCCAAGTTAGTGCAAAGGTAGGCATTTTTAGTCAAAATTAAGACAAATGCCTTTCAAAACCGACAATAATTAACTATTATTGCGAATTTGAGCAGCAAAACAAGTACAAAGGATAGAAAATAAAGGCCACAAACTATATGTTTGCAGCCTTTTTGAAGGTATATAGCATCGTTCTTAGGTCTTTGACACTCATTTGGTCGAACATGCTGTATAGCTCTTCTCTTTCTGTTTTCTCGTCAAAGACATCTGTAGCATGTCGTCGTTGCTTTTCATCAAGTCCTATATAGCGTTTCATCACTTTGTAGCTATGATGTCCGCTCACTCTTGAAACCTCTTCTGGAGTCGCACCCAGTGATAGGGCAATAGAAACATAGGTTCTTCTGGCACAGTGAAATGAGATTTTTTCCCATTTCTCAAATGTCTGTTCTATCGTTTCAGATCCTTTCTCACTAGCAATGGTTATATGGCTTGTTAAACCAGCCAGATGACACAATTCTTTCAAGTAGGTATTGGTTTTCTGGTTGGAGATAACGGGAAGTGCCATTCCACCAGGAAAGTTGATATGTTTATATTTCTCCAGAATCTCTCTGGAATACTTGTTCAGTCCTATATGTGTATTGTTTGACGTTTTCTTTGATACGCTTATAAACTCGTCCTCTTTCCAATGAATATGGTCTTTATGGAGCTTTTCAACATCAGAGAAACGAAGTCCAGTTACACAGGCAAAGATGAAAACATCTTTCACCCTTTGGAGATACTGTTTTTGCACGGGTATCTCATAGTCGTAGAGGGTCTTAAATTCGTCCCAGTTTAGGAATATAATCTCTGGGTCAAAGACTTCCCGAAGGCTGCTCTTATACTCAACAGCCTTTTCTTCTACTTTATAACCTTTCTTTTTACACCAACTCAGAATACCATGTATGGTCTTGATATGACGTTTGACCGAAGAGTTCTTGTAATCTCGTTGATCTAATAGGTAGTTCTCAAAAGCAGCAATCTTCTTTTCCGTTATATCTTCAAGAAGGAGATTCTTGTCAAATCCAACGAGCCTATATTTCAGGGTCATGTACTTTTTGTGCGTGCCATGTGACCAATGTTTTGTAGCAAGCCCATCTGCAAGCCACTCATCATATACATCCCAGAAGGTTTTGTTTTCCTCCTTTTTTATTTTCTCCAAATCAATATTTTCTCCCGCCTGACGTTTCCTGGTCATAACGTCAAGGTTGTCTAGATCCATTTTTTTGTAGACTGCTTCTTTAAACTCTTCCTGTGTCGGTATAGCCTGTTTTACTTCAAACGACTTGAACACGTCCGATACACAGTCGAGTAGGTGTGCAATGGCGAAATTGATGTCTGAGGCATAATAGGTTCGTCCTTTATAAATATGTGTGGTGTTACGTTTGACAGTAGATGACTGTTCATTCCATTTATCAATGCTTGCACATACACCACATCGAAGCCCCACCTCGTTCTTCTTAGAGTTCCAACGGACACGACACATGACGGGGCCAACAGCATCAACCTTATTTCTGTCGGCCTTTGGTATCTGGATGAATACCCTTGTGTTGTATTTTATCTCAAACTTTGATTTCATGGCGCGAAGGTATGAAAATTATTTGGAATAAACAAGCGGAAATCCCTTTATTTGAAGGTGTTTCAGAAGTTTAACATACTTCATTTTCAGGAAAAATCAAATCTGTGAAAAATGATTTTTTGTGAGATTTCGTGATGTGTAATTCCCTAAAATGACAATGATTGATGCGTTTTGATGCGAAAGAATGTTAATTGCTGCCCGTAAAAGATGATAGTCTCGAAAAAAAGTTGTAATTTTGCATCGCCCTATCAGAAAACATTGCCCCCTAAAAGGTCGAGCGTTGTTTGAAAGACTGGGGGGAGGTCAAGGGCAAAAACCTCCCCCAAAACGAGATTATTAACGCCATGTAGTGAGGCTTAGGTGAAAATCGGAGTTTTCACAAATGGCTGAATATAAACGAATTGGAATTTTGTGAGGCTTAGAGCAAATGATTGGTCTATTCCCTCCATCTCCACTTACGTTACGCAGCAGGAACTCTCACCTCGTGAGGGTTCTTTTATTTGGGCATTTTTTCTTTGTCAACGGTGATTGCAGATTAGAATATCTCACCGCCCCAAAGCATATTCAGGAAATCCTGAACGAAAAACAATTCTTCGTAGCCGGATCTTATACATACAATCAATAAAATATAGGAGTGTACTCCTGAATTTTATATGAAAATCGGGAGTATGGTCATGAATTTAATAACTTTTCGGTTGCACAGATAAGGAGAAGTTTTGAATGGCGCAAGTAAAGTAGAATTTATTGATACCTTCAAATAGAAGAATGACCTTAAAGGGTACTTTCTGTAGGAATGTCGGCATGTAGTAGTCGGAATAGGGCCGCTTTGCATGCATTCATTAATTCGTCCCAGTTATTTTCTTTGCATTTCTTTTGGTGTTTTATAAATTATTTGTATCTTTGTCCCCGACTTTTACTATCTAAACATTATGACTATGATGAAGAAACTATTACTGATGCTAGTGGTGCTCTTTGCATTTGCAGCAAATGCCGGTGCGCAAGGTTGGTTGAACAGGGTGAAAGACAAGGTCGCCAGCAAGGTGGGGAGCACTGTTGACAATGCTATTGACAAGGCTGTCGATAGGGGTGTTGACACGGTTGTCGGCGAGGCAACCGGCGCGGTGAAAGGAGGGAAAGGCTCTCAGGCTGCCGATGTTGCTGACGCGGGGGATGATGCTCCTGCTGTCGCTACCTCATCTGATTTTAAGCGCGGCTCTGCCATTATGTTTCAGGATGACGTTACTGCTGAGCAGGTAGGCGAGTTCCCATCGAAGTGGGATATGTTCAGTGGCACGACAGAGACCAAGACCGTGGGTGGGGTAAAGGCAATCAATCCTACTGACAATGCGCAGATACAGCCGCTCATCAAGGAGCAGGGGGCCTATCTGCCTGAGGAGTTCACCATTGAGTATGACTTCTACTATTGGCCCCAGAAGGATGATGTGGGATTGAACGATCTGAAGCTGATTCTTGCCGTTACCAAGGAGCGCTCAGAGTTTCCCGGCGAGGGACATGATGAAGGTGATATGACAGCCTTCGTACTGAGGCATGGTGTATGTGATAGCTATGAGCACGGCTACATGTTCAATGGAAACCACGGTGGTAATTTTGAATATAACTTCAAGAAGGGCTGGAACCATGTAGCGCTGTCGTTCAACAAGCGAGCGCTGAAGGTATATTTCAATGACAAGCGCGTGGTGAACCTGCCACGTGTCAACCAGCCCACATGGATGTGCTTCCAGGTACCGTTTGAATACAAGGATCTCACCTTCATCCGCAACGTGGTGATTGCCAAGGGTGCCGTAGCCCTCTATGACCGTAATGAGCAGTCGATGACCGCCGTTGAGAAGGCTATTCAGGAGACAGGTAAGTTTGTGACCAACAACATTCTCTTCAAGACGGGCAAGGCCGACCTGCTGCCTGAGTCGATGACAGAGATTCAGAAGGTGGCCGACTATATGAAGAAGAACCCTACGGCTCGCTTTGAGGTGCAGGGCCATACCGACAACCAGGGCTCTGACGCCATCAATGACCCGCTGTCGCAAAAGCGCGCAGAGGCTGTGGTGAAAGCTCTCGAAGGATTAGGCGTGGACGGTTTCAACCTCAAGGCCGTGGGCAAGGGTTCTCATGAGCCCGTTGCCGACAACAACACCGATGCAGGCCGTGCCAAGAACCGCCGCGTAGAGTTCATCAAACGATAAGTTGTTCGTACAATAAGATAATCCCTTTTGCAGCATGCTCACTTTATGGGCATGCTGTTTTTTTGTTGGATGAGGGCTGCAGATTAGCATGGTGGGCAGTCATAAAGTGGCAAAATACGCAAAAAAGGTTGTAAAATCAACAATAAAACCGGCTCAAGTGTTGCCGTTTCCAAAAGAAATTACTATCTTTGCCAAATCTATGTAAAACAGAGAGAGAAATTCGTATGGCTCGTTGGGGTGCCCGAACTGCTTTTATTAACTTAAACAAGATACAACAACTTATTAAAGAATTATGACCAAAACACTTGTTCTCGGCAACATCATTACCGTAGATGAAAAGAAGCCCTTTGCCAAGGCTGCAGTAGTTAAGGATGGCTTGTTTGCATACGTGGGCAACGCCGAGGAGGCTAAGAGACTCGCCGGTGAGGACGCGCAGGTGCTGGACTATGGCGAGAACTTCATCTATCCGGGTTTCATCGAGTCTCACAGCCACGGACATCTGGCCGGAGACCGCTTTATAGGTCAGGCAAACCTGATGCAGGCAGGCTTTACCAACTATCCTAAATACCGCGAAATCATTAAGGAGTTCATAGCCAAGAACCCTAATCGCAACTTCTACTTGGCCTCCGGATGGGTGGAGAACGATGAGTATGTCACCAAGGCCTATCTGGACGAGATATGCTCTGACAAACCGTTGTTCATGCACACCGGCGGCGGTCACTCCATGCTGCTCAATACGAAGGCACTGGAATGGGCCGGCATAGACGCAGAGTGCGCTAAGAAGTGGGGATATGACCTTGTGCACGTGGATAAGGACGGTGAGCCTGACGGATACATTTGTGAGGGGCCTGTGTTTGAGATAGTACCTAAACTGCCTACCACGCTGGAGGATGCCAAGAACTACCTGCTTGCATGGCAGGACTTCGCCTTAAAGGGCGGCTTTACTGCCGTGGGCGATGCCGGAGCGAATGTCGCTTGGGGCAATTCCCCTCAGGCCTATTACGAGTTGGAGCGGGAAGGCAAGCTGAAGCTGCGCACATACGCCTGGATATATGTGACGGACAATATCGCCGACCCGAAGGCAGAGATTGCCCGCATTGCGGCTCAGCGTGCCGAGCTGGGCGGTGAGTACTTCAACATCATCGGCGCAAAGGCATTCCTGGACGGCGTGACCGAGGCGCATACCGGCTGGCAGAACCAGGATTACCTTGACTCTCCCGGCTATCACGGTGCAGAGCGTTTCAATGACCATGACAAGATGGTGCAGCTCATAGCAGAGGCCGACAAGGAGGGCATGTCAGTACACGTACACTCTGAGGGCGGCGGTGCGACACACTTCATGCTGGGCTGCATAGAGGATGCCGAGAAGATAACGGGCGACATGGACCAGCGCAACGTGCTGGCACACCTGCACTTCGTGACCGATGAGGACATACACCGCATGGCTGCAACCAACTCAGTACCGGCAGTGCCGCCGCTGTGGACGCCTAAGGTTCCCGGCGTGTACGAACAGGAAGTAGCCTACATGGGCCAGGAGCTGGCTGATGATGCTTACCCCATCAAGTCATTCTTCGACGCAGGCGCCAACGTGGTGTTCCATTCCGACTATCCGGTTTCGCCGATGATGGACGTCAAGCTCAGTTTCTATTCGGCAGAGAAACGCTCATACCCGCTTGAGGCATTCGGCGGCGTAGATAAACCGCGTAACCTCAAGGAGGTGATAACGCGCGAGCAGTCACTGCGCGCCATGACTATCAACGTGGCACGACTGTTCCATCAGGAGCACCGCATGGGCTCCATTGAGTTCGGCAAGATTGCCAACATGACGGTATTTGACTGCGACTTCCTGCACGACGACATAGAGAAGGTAGGCAAGGCGAATGTCGTTGCCACCATCGTTGACGGAGAGGAGGTATTCAAGGCATAAACATTTTTAATATAATAATATCAACTTATGGTACAAGATTTATATGTTTTGATGATTACAGCTGCTGTAGTCAGTATTTTGTTTAAGTTTCTGAAGCAGCCGGTGGTGCTGGGTTACATCGTTGCAGGTGTGCTGATCGGTCCTCATCTTTCAGGCGAGAAGTTTGTGAATGCGGACAATGTGATGCAGTGGGGCGACATCGGTGTGCTGTTCGTATTGTTCTGCATCGGTCTGGAGTTCCGCCTGAAGAACCTCATCAGCAGCGGCAAGGTGGCGGCGATAGGTGCGTTGACAATCATCGGCGGCATGATGCTCTTCGGCTATGTCGTGGGAGTGGATGCCGGATTTGACATGATCAACTCCCTGTTCCTGGCGGGCATGCTCTGTATGTCGAGCACCACTATCGTGATGAAGGCCATTGACGAGGCAGGCATGAGCAAGGAGCGTTTTGTCAAGGGAGCGACCAGTATCCTTATCGTAGAGGATGTGGTGGCTGTGGTATTGATGGTATTGCTCTCCAGTATAGCCATCCGTCATCAGTTCGAGGGTGCCGAGCTGGCAGGCAAGGTCTTCGATCTGGCAATCACGCTCGCGGCATGGTTCGTATGCGGAATACTGGTTATCCCGACGCTGATACGCAAAATAAAGCACCATCTCAATGACGAGACGCTGATTATCCTCGCCCTGGGCCTGTGTCTGGGTATGGTGCTGACAGCAGAGGAAGCAGGATTCAGCAGTGCGCTCGGCGCATTCGTGATGGGTTCTATCCTTGCAGAGACAGTGGAGTCACATCGTATAGAGAAACTCATGTCACCGCTGAAGAACGTCTTTGCGGCTATCTTCTTCATCTCTGTGGGCATGCTGATAGACCCGGCTTCTGTGGCACAGTACTGGATGAGCATCGTCTATGTCAGCCTGATCATCATCATCGGAATGATTGTCTTCGGTACACTGGGTTGCTGGTGGGGCGGACAGACAATGCGCGACTCCATGCTGACCAGTTTCTCATTCGTGCAGATTGGTGAGTTCTCTTTCATCATCGCTGGATTGGGTTCCAGCCTGGGCGTCCTCAATCCTATCGTTTATCCTATCATCGTGGCATCCAGTGTAGTGACCACCTTCCTCACACCTTATATTATGAAGGCAGCAATGCCATGCTACTCGTTCCTCTACAATCACTCTTCAGAGAGCTTCCGCGCTAAGATAGACCAGCGCGAGCAGGAAGTGGTAGCGGCAGAGACAAAGTCGGCTAATCCATCCGGCAAAGAGAAATCAATGGCAGACAAGGCGCGCCATTCCGTAAGGCATACCTTCTTCCTCAAGCATCTCGTCAATCTGTTTATCAAGAACATGAGTGCTCACGAGGATAATGCACAGAAATAGTATTAAATAATAAGGAACTTGACTTTCGCAAGCGCGCCCTGTAGGGACAAAAGCATATAGCTATGTACAATGTACAATTTACAATGTACAATTTACAATTTACAATGTACATGTAAAGTAGATCTCCTTTCGTTTATTTTGCTGCAATGTCATTGCAGCACACTTGCAGCCCCCCTGCAGCTCGTCCCTCCCCCTCAAGGGGATGACAGCCACAGGGGGGCTAATTATGCATTCTTTCTCAGCTTCGCTATGTTCCGAGCTTGCTCGCCTGAGTTCCGCTATCTATAAAAGATGTGCGAAGAAAGCGTCACCCTTCGGGATGCCGAGCGATGCATTATGCATTATGAATTATGCATTATGCATTATATCACCGGCCACAGCACGTTCACTATGAATATGTTTGCGGCGAGGATGATGAGGTTCATCCAGAAGCCTATGCGCACGAAGTCTGTGAAGCGGTATCCTCCGGGGCCATAGACGAGCATGTGTGTCGGTGAGCCTATGGGCGTGGCGAAGCTGCTGCTGACGGATATCATCAGTGCTATGAGGAACGGGAAGGGGTCGCAACCCATTGATGTGGCGGCCTGATAGACGATAGGGTAGAACATGGCGCCGGCGGCGGCGTTGGACACAAACTCTGTGGTGAACGTGGCAACAAGACACACGGCGAACATCAGCAGCAGCGGATTGGAGTCACAGAAGCCCACCACAACGTTGGCAAGCATCTCTGCAAGGCCGGTATTCTGTATGGCCGAACCGAGCACCACGGAGCTGGCAAAGATCATCAGTATGTTCCAGTTGATGCTCCTCATGGCTTGCTGTGGAGTGCAGCATCTGAAGATAACCATCAACAGTGCTGCGAGAACCGAGCTCTGCAGGAGCGTCATAATGTTGAGCGATGACAGCAGTATCATTCCCAGCATGATGAGCGACGAGACGACTGTGGGCCATCCCGTGCGTGTCAGCACTTCTTCATCATCAAAGAACTCCAGTGACCTCTGCAGGTTTCTTTCTATATACTTAGCCTTGGGTGAGTATTCCAGCAGCACGGTGTCGCCTGCGTGCAGCTCTATTTCTGCCGGCACCTCACAGAGTCGTTCGCCGTGACGGCTGACAGCCACCAGCGACACGTCTTCGGTGCCTTTGATTTTTGCCTCGTTCCATCGGCAGTTGACCAGCGGGCTGTTGAAGCGCACGTTGGCGGTATGTAGCTGGCGGTCCTTCTTGTCCTTGCTGAAGGCGAACACCTTGTTGACAGTACTCATCAGTCCGTGACTCTCCCGCAGTGCTATCAGGTCGTTGATTT
Organism: Prevotella sp.; assembly: GCA_017478025.1. Taxonomy (GTDB): domain Bacteria; phylum Bacteroidota; class Bacteroidia; order Bacteroidales; family Bacteroidaceae; genus Prevotella. The sequence goes on along the minus strand of JAFVGZ010000029.1, from coordinate 57,576 downwards.
GTCCGCAATAGACCAGCCGGTCACCTCCCATGACGACCATATCCTTTGTGACGGGCGACACCACCTCTTTGTCAAAGCCTATGACCTCCAACAACTGTCCGCCCTGTACCTTTATCAGGCCGGCATCGCCCAGTGTGGAACCGATGTATTTGCTGTCTGACGGTACGAGGAACTCCATCGTATAGTCTTCGGTATTGGCAAACACTTCCTCCGGCGCCTTGCGCTCGGGCAGCAGCCGTTGCATGGCAAGGATGCTGAGGATGCCCACGGCGAGGCAGAACAGTCCGGGTATGGTGGTGACGAAGATATTCATGTGCTCGCCCGTCTGCTCAGCATACATGCCGCTGATGATAAGGTTTGGCGGCGTGCCCAGGATGGTGCAGATGCCGCCCATGCCCGATGCATAGCTCAGCGGTATGAGGAGCTTGGACGGCGGGATGTTCAGGCGCTTGCCCCACATCTTCACTACGTTGACAAACATTGCCACTACCGTTGTGTTGCTCAGTATGGAACTGAGTGATGCCACGGTAAGCATCAGTTTCACTATGGCCTTGTTGAGTGATGACGGTGTGCCGAGCACATATCTCATTATCCACTGCAGGAAGCCGGTGTGCTCCATTCCCGCCACGACGACGAAGAGCACTCCGATGACCACCACAGATGTGGAGCTGAAGCCGGCCAGTGCTGCCTCGGCGTCAAGTACACCCGTGAGCAGAAAGACTCCGATGCCGGCAAGGAAGACGAACTCTGCCGGTAGCTTTGTGAATATCAACAGGCTGAAAATCGTTATCACTACGAAAACGGTAATCCAGGCATAGATGGTAAGTCCTAAAAGCATGTGTTTCTCTTTGTTTTTTATAGTTATACGAGTGCAAAGGTACGATTAAGAATTGAGATATGCAAGAAAAAGTGCTTGTAATTTTTCTTGCATATCCAAGACGGAGTACCTTAGGCGTAGCCAAAGTTACGATTAAGAATTGAGATATGCAAGAAAACGAATTGAAATTTTGATGAAACGGGGATGGGCGTGGTGGTGAAGAAAGCGGGGAAACCGCTTTCCACTCTATTAGGGGGATGGGAAACGTGGATGGGGAAGCGGGGAAACAGGGATGGGCGGCTATGATAAAAAAGAGAGATGCACAAGAGGAAAACGCTTTTTCACTCTTGTGCATCTCATTACTGTGAATTTTCAGTGGTATGGAAATCTATGCTATTCTTTCATTTCTTTTGGTAGTTGAGGCATTGCGCCGTTTTGTGTGCATACGAATGCGCTGACATTGACGGCAATCTTGTGTGCCTCGGGTATGCTCTTTCCGTTGAGGATGGCTGCACAGAATGAGCCTGTGAACGAGTCACCGGCACCGACAGTATCGGCTACGGTCACCTTCGGGGTCTCCTGGAATGACATTTGTCCGGGTGAGAAGACGTATGAGCCGTTGGTGCCGCAGGTGAGCACGAGCATGTCGAGGTTGTACTTGCCCAGAATGAGCCAGCATTTGTTTTCTATGTCGAGGCCCGGATAGCCGAACATGCGGCCCAGGATGACGAGCTCCTCATCGTTGATCTTGAGCACATTGCAGCGGCGCAGGCTTTCGCGTATCACCTCTTTGCTGTAGAACTGCTGGCGCAGGTTGATGTCAAAAATCTTCATGCAGCCTTTGGGTGTCATGTCGAGGAAACGGTGTATGTTGTCGCGCGACACGATGTTGCGCTGTGCCAGCGAACCGAAGCAGACGGCACGGGCGTTGGCGGCAATCTCCTCTATCTCGGGTGTGAAGGGGATATTGTCCCATGCCACGTTCTCCTTGATGTCGTATGTCGGTATGCCGTCGCCTGAGAGTGTCACCTGCACGGTGCCGGTAGGATAGGGCACACGGGGCATCAGATAGTTGAGGTTGTGCTGATTGAGCGCCTCCTCTGTCTCGTCGGCAAGGGCATCCTCGCCCAGTGCGCTGATGGCTACAGTGTTCTCACAGCCCAGGAACTGTCCGGCATGATAGGCGAAGTTAGCCGGAGCGCCGCCCAGTTTCTTTCCCTCGGGGAGGCAGTCCCACAAAACCTCACCCAGTCCTATTACATATTGTTTCATAGAGATATTTTTATAAGTTATTAATTATTAATTATGCATTATTAATTATGCATTATTAATTATGCATTAGATGGAGGGGGTTAGTTTTTAAGTTGCTTGATATAAGAGAAGAGGTAAACGACGCCTATTGCCATGACTGCAACTGCACCTACCTGGCCTGCTGCATCGCTGGCTATACCCATGAAGAGCGGGAAGATGGTGCCGCCGAAGAGTCCCATAATCATAAGGCCTGATACCTCGTTCTGCTTGCCGGGCATTGCGGTGAGTGCTTGTGCAAAGCACATGGAGAAGACGTTGGAGTTGCCGTAGCCCACGAGAGCAATGCCGCAGTAGAGAGCCCACTGTGTCTGTCCCACTGCGAGCAGCACCATTGACGCTGCCATCATGCATACGGAGATGATAAAGAAGGTGCGCGTCTTCATAATGCGCAGGAAGTAAGAGCCTGTCAGACATCCTATGGTACGGAAGATGAAGTAGAGCGATGTGGCGAAGGCGGCCTCGTTGAGCGTCATGCCGAGTCGCTCTATCAGTATCTTGGGCGCTGTGGTGTTGGTACCCACATCGACACCCACGTGACACATGATGCCGAGGAAGCTCAGCAGCACTACGGGAGTGCCGAGAAGCTTGAAGCAGTCAGCGAACGAAGAGGTCTTGCCCTTGATGATTTCCTCGTGAATAGGTGCGCTCCACAGCATCAGCGTAGCCACGCAGCCTACTACGAAGTAGATGAGGAACAGTACGCGCCAGTCCAGCCCGAAGGTTGGGATGGCTGCCGTAGCGCCCCACATGGCCAGATAGGGTGCCATGAACGATGCTATAGCCTTGACGAACTGTCCGAAGGTGAGCTGTGCGGCGAGGTTTTCGCCGCCTGTCACCAGCGCCATGAGCGGGTTGAGCGACGTCTGCATCAGTGCGTTGCCGATGCCAAGCAGTGAGAATGACAGCAGCATGACGGTGAAGCTCTGGCCAAGCAGAGGCATGAGCAGAGACACTACGGTGACAACGAGAGAGAGCAGCACGGTGTTCTTCTTGCCGATCTTGTTCATCAGCATGCCGGTGGGGACGCTGAAGATGAGGAACCAGAAGAACACGAGCGACGGCAGGATGTTGGCAACAGAGTCGCTCAGTGCCAGGTCTTCCTTCACATAGTTGGAGGCGATGCCTACCAAATCTACAAAGCCCATTGCAAAGAAGCAGAGCATCAGAGGCAGAAGGGCCAGTTTCTTATTATTACTCATAATTCTTTTTGTGCGTGAAAATTGTTGTTGCGATTGTTGTTGCGATTGTTGTTGCGCAGTGGTTGATGCGTTGCAACGCAACATACTGAACGGGTTGGGGCGGTCCCTCCCCTGGGGGAGGGGTGGGGTGGGGCTTTAGTTCTTTATTTCATAGATGGTAGCCTTGCCGCCCTTTACCTTTATATTATTATAAGGCTCGGTGGGGAAGACGAGGTTTGTCATCACGATCTTTCCTTCTGCATCAAATACCTCGATGCTGCTGCGGTCTATGAAGATGCGCAGCTGGCGTATGACACCGTGGGTCGGACCTACCGTCTCGGCTGCAAAGGCCTCGCTGAAGTCAGAGAGTCCTGACTTGCTTCTGTCCATTGTCAGTGTGCGCTGACCCTCGTCGTATGCCATTGTCACCTTCTCGCCCTTGCTATTGGAGAGCACTACGCTTGCGCTACCCTTCAGATCGACAACGATCTCGCAGGTCTCAGTAGGCTTCTTGGCCTTCTTTGCGCCTGAGCTCTTGCGCAGGGCATCCATCTCAGGCGATGGCTTGCTGGCCAGATATGTCTCGCCGCCATCGGTGAATATGTTCAGGTCGCGGGGTATGCTGTTGGCAGAGCGGAACTGCTTTGTGGGCACCTGGTTGGCATACTGCCAGTTAGACATCCACGCCAGCGCCACCTGACGGCCGCCGGGGGCATTGCTGAAGGTAACAGTGGCATAGTGATCCTTGCCGTAATCCATCCACTTGGTGGTGGAAGGCTTTGAGTTGCAAGTGAACTTGTGGCCGTCAAAGGAGCCGGTGAAATACTGCGTAGCGCTGCCTCCGAACGGTCCGCCCGGGTTGATATTCAGCAGAAGCACCCAGTCCCAGCCAAAGCTCAGCATGTCCGGACACTCCCACACGCCGTCGTGGTTGCCGTACTCCTTGCCGAAGGAGCTCTCGTAGGTCCAGTCCTTCATGTTCGGAGAGCTATAGAACTGCACCTCCTGACCGGCTGCCAGCACCACAATCCAACGCTTCGTACCCTCATGCCAGAAGACCTTCGGGTCGCGGAAATCAGGTGCGGGATATGTTATGACGGGGTTGCCGGCATACTTTGTGAACGTCTTGCCGCCGTCGGTGCTGTATGCAATGCTCTGCGTCTGGTTCTTGCCGGCAGAGGTGTACATGGCGATGATGGCTCCGGCACCAAAGCCGGCAGTGTTGTCCTTATCCACAATTGCCGAGCCGGAGAAGATGTCACCCAGTGCATCGGGCTCAATGGCTGTGGGCTGTGCCTCCCAGTGGATGAGATCCTTTGAAGAGGAGTGGCCCCATGTCATGTTCTCCCACTGAGAGCCGTAGGGGTTGAACTGATAGTACAGGTGCCACACGCCGTCCTTGTAGAACATGCCGTTAGGGTCGTTCATCCAGCCATACTGCGGAGTATGGTGGTACATGGGGCGGTACTTCTCAGTGTTTGTAGTGTCAAAACAGTCTGACAACTTCATCTCCTTCCAGCAGACGAAGTCGGCAATGGCGCCCTTCAGCCTGCGGTCACCATGAAACACGATGTCCAGCAGCTGTGCATTCTTCAGCTCGTAAGGCACCCAGTAGTCCACTCTATCGACTGCCAGCTTCACGTTCATGCGCTGCACAGTGTTGTTGCTGCCGTCGATTACGGCGATGGCAGCAATCTCCTCAGCCTCCTGTACAGGCAGGAGCACATACTTAGACTGTGTATTTCCTACGCGAAGCATGACGTGATTGTCAGCCAAACGGAGCAAACCTCCCTTTGTGACTGCGGGTTTACCCTGCGGAGCACAGTTGGACACAGCTACTGAACCGCTGGGCACAGTAGCCGAAGAAGCGGGCTTGGCGACTGTCACGGAAGCCGTGGATGCCATCAGCAGTGTGGTTAAAACAAATAGCTTTCTCATAAGATTATCGCTTTTGATTATTGCTGACTGATTTTAATATCGCTTATGGTAACAGAACCGCCATAGTTGTTTATGCTCCAGCAGTTCTTCTGCATGCCGTAGATGCGCTGAGTATAGGCGCAGACATCGTTGATGTAGAGCGTCAGAACGGAGTTGTCGGTGTATATATCAATGTGGTAAACGTTGTCTGCTGGGCGCTCAAACCCATAGCCGTCAATGCCATCGATGAAGCCCTTGCCGAATACCTTCACGTCCTCGAACTCTTTTTTCTCCTCGTTCCACACCTTCTCAATGATGTAGCCTTCCTGCTCGAAGTTCACTTTGCGGTGGTTCTCATCCTCTGGATTCACTACCATCGTGTAGTAGTAATGGGGGTCGGTGCTGCGTACAACAGAGATGCCGAACTTGTCCCAGTTGTTAGAAGTCGTAACGGTGAACGAGAGGTGGTTGCAAGTGCCCAGTCTGCTGAATAGCACGTATGCGTCATCACCGCTCAGGACGTTGTTTGCGAAGCCGTTGCTTGCCATCACCTTCACCTCCTGCTGCTTGTTGTACTTTGCAGCCATAGCAGGCACGGCACCTAATGTCAGCGTGCCGTCAGCATGCTGTATAATCTTGTGGCACACGAGAGCGCCGCTCCAGTTAGGCTCATTACCGTCGCCGCCTCCCACGCTGGTGTTCTTCTCATCGACGTTTGCACCGGAACGGAATGGGCACCAGCCCCAGATGTAGCGGTCTGTACCGTTGGAAGCAGTCTTGCCGGCATAGAAGGCACGGCTGTCGAGCACGCCCTCATGACCGTCGGCAGGCCACTTGGGACCGTCGTTGAAGCAGCTCTTCAGCTCTTCGAAGCTCTTTGCCATCATATATTTCACCTTACGGCTCCAGCTGCGCTTAAGGCTCTCGCTATATACAAGGTACCAGTAGTCACCCATCTTGAAGATGTCCGGGCACTCCAGCATGCGGTCCCATATCATCTTGAAGCGTCCAACGTGCTGCCAGTTCTTCATGTCTGTCGATGTGAACTCGGCGAAAACAGGGTCTCCTCCCCATGAGGGATAAGTGGAGATGACCATGTGGTGGATGCCATCCTCGGTGGTGAAGACCTGCGGGTCGCGGAAGTCATTGGCTGAGTAGTCATAGTCTGTGCCCTTGAGAGACCATGCAAGGTCCTTCTCCCAGGTCACAAAGTCCTCGGATGTGGCGCGAAGCACCACCTCGCGGTTCTCGCAATTGCCGTTGTGGCCGGTGTAATAGATGTAGTATTTTCCGTCCTTATCATTGAAAACGGCACATCCTGTACCCAGCGCTGCGTCCTGAGCATAGTCGCTTGTTGATGTAGGCAGCACCTCTCCCATGGATTCATAGTTGCATCCGTCGGTAGTGGCGACTCCCCAGATGGGGTGGAAGCGGTACGGCGGGTTCTTGTCATACTCCTGCAGATAGAGGACTTTGAACTCTTCTTCGATAGGATCAAAGAACGGCATGGGGTCGCCCACACGTCCTATGGAAGGATTGAAATATGTGTTGTAGCCGGCATCCTCGGTAGGATTGAAGAAGGTAGTGGTTCCTGCCCAGTCCTTCGCGGGGTCTGGCGTGAAGACGTCATCGCTGCATGCCATCAAGAATGATGAGGATAGCATGGCTGCTATTGCTATAAATATGTTTGTTTTCATAACTGTCAATGTTTTTTAAGACCTCCCCGTCTCCCCCCGGACTTTCGTCTTTCGTCGTGAGGGGAGAAGGGTGTGGCGTGTTTATTTGTCTTATTTTCCAGAGAGATACTTGAATGCGTTGCCTGTCATGATGCCCACATTGTCGTGATAGAATGGAGTGTATGGGTTGGGTGAGTACCAGTCATAGCATCCTGAGCCGAAGCAGATGATGCCTCCCTTGCCGAAGTTACCGTTGCTGGCAGGTGCCTCCCAGACAACGACAGCACCGTCGCCACCGTGTCCCAGAGCCTTGCAGCCGGTCTTGTTCTCCCAGTCGGCAAAGCCGTCGAAGCTCCAAGCGCCCCACTGTGATACGCAGTTGGATATCTGATAGCCTCCGTCGGTGGTGATAATCTTCTCGTTTCCACCTACGAGGTTCTGCCATATAGGATGTGACGCATCGTTAGGCAGGAAGCTCCACTCGCCTCCAGGACTGATGATGTCGCCTCCGTCATCGCTGGCACCCCAGCAATTGTTTGCGCAAAGCTGATCCTTGACGGCTCCGAGAGATGCCGCATAGTTCACGGCAGCGCGTCCGAGGATGAATGCACCACCATTTTTGTAGTACTCCTGCAGCTTGTTGCGGTATGCCATAGCAGCTGATGTAGCGCCGCTCTCAAAGTCAGAGAGGGTCTCTGACGGCTGGTGCTGCCAGTGCCAGAAGATGACTTCGCACTCTGAGAGGTCCATGTTGCCCATGTCGCCCCAAGAGACGAACATTGACTGCTCAACATTGGAGAGCATCCATTTGCATGCCTCCAGCTCTTCGCCTTCGAGTTCTTCCATCTTTGTTGCCTTGCTACTGCCGAGGAAGATGGCCTTTGGAGCCTTCACAGTCTGTATGATAACGGTGTATGTGGCAGTTGCTGTATTGTCTGTCACGGTGTAGGTGACGGGCGATGTGAAGTCGGTCATAACGCCTCCCATAGGTGATATGGTGGCATCGTCGCTCAGCGTGATGGTAGGAATAATCTTGGTCACATCGACAGATGCGGGCAAGAAGGCAGTGATAGTGTGGTCATTCTCATTGACGGTAGCCTTGTAGGTATCGTTGATGATAAAGGAATTGATGCGTGCCTCATCGTTTTTCACGGACACGGTCCAGTCCAGGAAGAGGTCGCCGTTGGTGATGTGCAGCACCTGGGCGGAAGAGAAGTTGACTACATCGCCTTCCTTCATATTTGCTGTTGCACCGGCAGAGATATCGAGGTCTGTGATTTTCATCTGTGACTTCTCGTTGAATTGTACCGGCACTTTCACTTTGATGTTACGTTTAGAGAGGTCAACGACACCTTTGTAGGTGTTGTTGAGTTCAAACGATTCCACCATGCAGTCGCCTGACAGGGCGAGGTCGCTGACATTGTCACTTGAGCATGCGGTAAATGCCAAGGCTGCCACAAGTGTTGCGAATGCAGAGATTATCTTTGTTTTCATATCTGTTATTGTTCAATTATCGGTTATCGATTGTCTGTAAAAGTTCATTTTCATGCACCTTTTCCGCCATGCCAAAGCTTAAACGGGGTTGGCTTTGTTCGTTTGGCTTTGTTCATTCGGATTAGCGAAAACGTTTACTTTCCCCAGTTTATGTTCTGGATATAGTGTCCGTTAGATGATGAAATCTGCTCATGAGGTATCGGGAGGTACTCGTCGCGGTCTTGCGTGAACTGTGCCTCGTCGAGGTATGATACGCGCTCTTTCTCCTTTGTGAGGTAGTTGATGATGGTTGATGATGCTTCACCCCAGCGTACGAGATCAAAGAAACGCTCGCTCTCCAGAGCCATTTCCAGTCGGCGTTCGGTCTTTACAATCTTCACTGTCTGGTCCTTGGAGTATGTTCCGGTGTATGGTTTGCAGTAAGGATGTACTCCGTAGCGGCTCTGATAGTCGGCAATCATCTGTGTGCTCTGGGCTGCGCGCTCACGTATTTTGTTTACGAGAGTGATGGCCTCTGCGCTCTGTCCGAGCTGTGCAAGTGCCTCGGCGCGTGTCAGCAGCACGTCGGCATAGCGGAACACGATGCGGTTCATAGGGCTTGCCCAGTAAGAGCCGCGAATGAGATAAGTGCCGATGAGGTCTGGATCCACGTTGTGTTTTAGTGTTACGTAGTATCCATAGGTACCTCCGGAGCGGCTCCATGCCGATGAGTGGTCCATGATAAACTTCTTGTTGAACATGTATGGCAGCCCTGTGATGCCTACTGTGAGGAACAGTCTTGGGTCGGCATTGTCAACGGTCATGTCGTAATTGGCATCGTTATAGTTGTCCATTGGCAGTCCGTCAACGTTGGTTTTGAAGGAGTTGACAAGGTTCTGCGTTGGCTTGTAGAAGTCACAACCGCCGTCGGTAACGTCTGGGATGTTCGGAACGATGAGGCCGTAGCTCCAGTTGAGGTTGCCGTAGGTAGAACCGTCATTGATGGAATACTGTATAGCCCAGATGCTTTCCACGCCGTTTTCATACTCTGTCTCAGGTCTGAAGTTATTGTGGAAATCCTTCTCCAGGTCATATCCACCGGCTGCATAGATTGCCGGGTCGGTGTATTGGACGACTTTCTGCAGGTCTTCCTTGTTGATTTCAGTCACCTGATTGCTGTTCTCGTTGCCCTGGCGATAGGCCTTATAGAGATAAACCTTAGCCAGGAAAGCAGCTGCTGCGGACTTTGTGGGGCGTCCCTTGTCGGCCTGTTTCACTGGCAATACGGCATAAGCCTCTTCCAGTTCCTTTGCTATCAGCGCCCAACCTTCGTCGTTTGAGTACTCGCGGTTAGAGAGTGTGTTGTACTGTTCTTCGGTCATGTTGGCATCCATGACGAATGGTATGTTCTTATACAGTCTCTTCAGGAGGAAGTGACCGTATGCACGCAGGAACTTCATCTCTGCCATGCGCTCTGCTTTCAGCGTATAACTGTCGCTGCACTTTTCCAATACGGCGATGGCGGAGTTGACACGTGAGAGTGCATTATAGAGACGTACCCACATATCGTTGATGTTCCAGTTGGTGGTGAGTACACCTTTTTCTACCTCCAGTTGGTGGAAGACGTCGCCGTCGTTGGTTGATGAGCCTCCCTTGTATGCGTCGTCGCTGCGCACATCAAAGTTCCACATGGAGAATGACGAGTTGATGTCTTCGGCAGTGGTGAAGATAGCATAGGCTGAGATGACGAGGTTGTCAACCTTGTCCGGGGTGTTCACCTCGTTCTCAGACAGTGTACCCTGCGGCTTCTGCTCATCAAGGAAGTCGGAGCAAGCGGCAAGAACGCCCGCCACGCAGACGGTACAGATGATGTTTAATATCTTTTTCATGATGGCTTTCGTTTTTTAGAATGATACATTAAGTCCAAATGTTAAGTTGAGAGGAATAGGATATCCGAAGAGTGTGTTCTCTGGATCTACTCCTGTGAACTTGCTGCTCTTGATGGTCAGCAGGTTCTGTGCAGAGATGTATGTGCGTATTTTCGACATGCGCAGCTTCTCTACTACTGACTTCGGCAGGTTATATCCGAACTGTATGGTGCGCAGCTTCAGGAATGAGCCGTTCTCCACGTAGTATGATGAGAAGCGTTTCTCGTTGTTATTGTCGTAGAGTGAGAGTGCCGGAATGTTGGAATTGTAGTTCTGCGGAGTCCATGCATCGAGCACGCGGTTACCCTTGTTCAGGTATGCCACGTTGACTCCTGCCCACAGGTCTGTCTGCACTTTGTAGCCACCATTGGTGTCGTCACCCGGCTTTACGGTTGTCAGAGCATCCACGCCCTGCACGCCCTGCCAGAACATTGTGAAGTCAAAGTCCTTATATTGCAGGTAAACATTGATACCATAGCTGAATGCCGGTGTCGGGTCATAGATCCAATCCTGGTCTGCCTCATTGATGATACCGTTGCCATCGAGGTCCTTGAAGCGCATGCGTCCTATGCCGGCGCCTTCCTGAATGGCGTGATTATCAACCTCTTCCTGACTCTTGAACAGGCCGTCATATACGTATCCCACGTAAGAGTTGATGGGATGACCCACAACGCTCTTCACGCCGCTGCCTCCGAATGTGCCCTTTGAGGCGATGGTCTCAGGCAGTTTGGTGACCTTGTTGCGGTTGGTGCTGAGGTTACCGGCAATGTCATAGCTGAAGTCGCCAGCCTTGCCGCGGTATCCGATGTTGAGCTCTATACCCTTGTTTTCCACCTCGCCGGCGTTGATCCACTTTGAGCTGCCCTCACCCATGATGCCTATACCAGGCATATAGACGAGGATGTCCTTGGTCTTCTTGTAGTACCACTCAAACGAACCGTAGAGTGAATTGCCGAACAGACCGAAGTCAAAACCTACGTTGGTCTGTGTCGTTGTTTCCCATTTGATGTCGTCGTTGCCTATCTGGTCACGCTTGAAGCCTGAGTCAAGGGTGTGTCCGCCGTTGGTTCCCTGTATGTCATAGCTGGTGCCATAGCTCTGTCCGCCAAATCCGGCCTCGCCATAGTTTGCCTTGTAGATGGTGTAGCGGGCTATGTTTGATATCTCCTGGTTACCTGTCTGTCCCCATGAGAAGCGCAGCTTCAAGTTGTCAAGCCACTTCTTGGTTCCTCCCATGAACTTCTCCTCTGTGATACGCCAGCCTGCACTGACTGATGGGAAGGTACCGTACTTGTTGTTCTTACCGAAGCGGCTTGAACCGTCGCGACGTACTGTCACGCTGGCCAGGTATCTGTCGGCGTATGTATAGTTGACCTTACCGAAGTAAGATACGAGTGAGAAGCCGTCGCCTGAACCGAAGGCCTGCTGGCGGCCTGAGCCTGCATCGGGCCACATATAGTCTGGAGTGAGCACGGCGTAGTCGTAGCGCTTGCCTGAGAAGTACTCGTTGTCCTGACGGTTGAGCTCTATACCCAGCAGTGCGTCACCGCGATGCTTGCCAATCTCAAGGTTGTAGGTAGCCACAGCGTTCCACATCCACTTGAACCAGTGCTCCTGCTTAGCCTCCACTGCGTTGTCGCTGTTGGCCACGTTGCCATTGAGGATAGGATAAGTGAAGAAGCGTTGTTTCTTCTGGCTGTAGTCTATACCGAAGGTTGTCTTCAGGGTCAGGTTCTTGATGGGCTGCAGGGTGATGAATACATCGCCGAATGTGCGCCAATAGGTGTAGCGGTTGTCTTTATTGCGATTGAGCACCTCAACAGGGTTCTCACGGTCAGAGTAGCTGCCGGTAAGGTTGGCATACTCACCTTTTATGTTATATATAGGGAATGACGGGTTGTACTGCAGCACGTTGCCCAGGAATCCGCCGGGTGCTCCCACCTCGCTTGTGCGGTTCAGGGTGAAATGCTCGCCGATGGTGAGCACGTCCTTGAAGAGCTTGTAGTCAGAGTTCATACGTACGGAGAAGCGCTCGAAGTCGGTCTCCTTGATGACGCCCAGGTTCTTATAGTAACCCAGTGACAGGTATGCGGAGCCGCGCTCTGAGCCGTTGCTCACGCTGACGTTATAGTTCTGTATGACACCTGTGCGTGTGGTCTCGTTAAACCAGTCAGTGTCTGAAGCCGGGATGGTATTGGCTTCGTCCAGATACTTCTGCATAGTGACTCTGTTCAGCTGTGGGTTGCCGTTCATGTCATAGCCCCAGTCAAAATGGTATCCCAGAGCATTGTCGTTAGGATTCACGCCGTCGTTCACGTTTGCCTGCCAGAAAGCGCGTCCCCACTCCTCTGCGTTCAGCACCTCAATGCGGTGTGCATACATAGAGGCAGCGATGCTGGCATCCAGATTTACCTTTACCTGTCCGCTCTTACCCTTCTTGGTAGTGATGATGATGACACCGTTGGCAGCGCGAGAACCATAGATAGATGCTGATGCGGCATCCTTCAGAACCTGTATTGACTCGATGTCGTTACCGTTGAGTTCGTGCATGCCGGACTTTGTAGGCACGCCGTCGATGATGTAGAGCGGGTCGTTGTCATTCAGGGTTCCCACACCGCGGATGCGCACTGTTGCAGCACCTGCGGGGTTACCGTCGGCCTGGATGTTCATGCCCGGCACACGGCCCTGCAGAGCCTTCATGGGGTTGTTCTCATTCTGCTTCTGCAACTCCTCGACGCTGACAACGCTGATGGCGCCTGTCAAGTCAGCCTTGCGCTGCACCTGGTAACCTGTGACAACTACTTCGGCCAGCTCGCTGGCGTTCTCTTTCATCGTCACCTTCATGCCGTTGGCAGCTGCCACCTCTATGTTCTCATAGCCTACGTATGAGATGACAAGCGTCTTACCCGCAGCAACTTTCAGTTTGAAGTTGCCGTCAAAATCTGTAACCGTACCGTTCGCGGTACCTTTCTCTTTGACTGTGGCGCCGATGACACCTTCACCGGTCTCATCGACCACAGTGCCCGTGATGTCTGTCTGCGCATAAAGTAGCGTAGAGGACAGCATGGCCACTAATAGCATCAGAATTCTCTTTGCTTTTTTCATTGTGGTTGTTGTTTTGGTTAGTTAATACAAAGAATTGATTTTTTCTGATGCAAAGATAGGTCTCGTTATTTCATAAGGGTGTAAAAAATCTCTCTTTGAGGCAAAAATTTGTTGCACTGCAACATTTTTGCGATAAAATGAGCGATTTTTATAGGTTTTGTTATAGGTTAGAACTTAGGATCTTAGGCGTTTACGCTGCGCTGGATGCTGGCTGTGGGGCTTACGCCGAACTCGTCCTTGAAGCATTTTGTGAAGTAGCTCGGTGCTGTGAAACCTACGGCGTAGGCTATTTCTGATATTGACATGTCGGTTGATGCAAGCAGATATTTTGCGCGGTTCAGGCGGTTCAGCCTTATGATATCCACGGGTGTGCGTCCTGTCAGCACCTTTACCTTGCGGTATAGCTGCGCGCGGCTCAGGCCCATATCGGCTGCCAGCTGCTCTACGCTGTAGTCGCTGTCATTGAGGTTTTCGTGTATCTGCAGTCTCAGCTGCTCAAGGAATGGCAGCCTTACGCCCTCAGGCTGCTGGTCGTTCTCCATCTCTCCCATGTATGCCTGGTGCAGATAGCCGGAATCGGGACTCTGCTGCTGGGTGTAAGGGGCTGGGCCTGAGGTGTTTGGCGAGGGCTGCTGAGGGCCTGCCACAGCAATGGATTCCTGCGGAGAGGGGCTTGAGCTCGTCACCATCTCGTATGCTTCGTGCTCCATCTCATGCTGGCGGCGCATGGTGATGATGATGTATAGCGATGCCGCGATGACTATGATGGCTATGATGGCAGCCAGGAGGGTATAGACCTGCTGGTGGTGATACTGCGAGAGGTAGCTGTCAACGCGTCCGTGCAGCTCCTTCAGCAGGCTGTTCTGGGTGTTCATCTCCTCCACCTGCATCAGCATCACCGTGGCGTTGTCTTTGTTAACAATTGCCGATTTCATCGGGTTTTCCTTCTTGTATGGCTGCCCTGTGAGGATGGCCATTGCCAGTTGCACCACTAGGTCACCGCGAGTGGGATAGACATAGCTTGCCTCCAGCAGCTTGCGCTGCACGCAGTCTATGCCGCCACCCTTGCCGGGCAGGGCATCGATGCCGCAGAACTTGGCTGTGAGGGGCTTCTGCTTCTGCGCTATCACCTTGCGTGCTCCGATGGCCATACGGTCGTTCTGGCCGAAAACGTAGTCTATCTCCTTCAGGTCACCCTTGTATTCCTGTAGCGCGCGCACGGCACTCTCCTCTGTCCAGTCGCCCTGCAGCGAGGCGGCAAGCTTGATGTCGGGATACTCCTTCAGCGCCTCTACGAACCCGTTGTGGCGGTCTATGGCCGGTGATGAGCCTTTCAATCCCATCACCTCCATGACGGTGCCGTGACCGCCCAGCTGCGCGGCTATGTAGCGACCCATCTGGCGACCCATGTCATAGTTGTCCGCACCGATGTACGCGGTGTATTTCTTGGAGATGGTCTTGCGGTCAAAGACGATGACGGGGATGCCCTTGTCGTATGCGCTGTCTATGACGGGCGAGACGGTGGACATCTGGTTTGGGGCAACGATGAGCAGGTCAACGTCCTGACGTATGAACTCCTCAATCTGTTCTATCTGCTTCTCATCGCTGTCATCGGCTGAGGCAAAGCTGAACTCTACGTCATCATAGAAATAAGTACCCATGCTGAGCTCTTCATTCAGCTTGTCGCGCCAGATGTCTTCACTGCATTGCGAGACACCGATGTGGTATCGTGGAGCCTTGCCCGTGCATGAGCTGAGCAGCATCAGCACTATTGAGGCATAGAGGAAAAATATCTTGTACAAGGTCTTAGCGAATTAACTGTTAATTGTGTTATTATGTTATCAAATATTCAGATTTTTGGAAAATCATTGCAAAGATAGTCTTTTTTTGCATATCGGCGTATATATTTTAGAGAATTTAACAAATAAGAGCCCCTTTCTCCTTATACAGTGGCAAGCGGTTTCCCCGCTTTCATCATCGCGGCTCGCTGCCTCGTTACGCCCATCGCCCCTCTCTTTTCCCCGCCGTTTTCATAGAGTGGCAAGCGGTTTCCCCGCTTTCATCACCACCGCCCATCCCCCATTTCCCCGCTGTTCTTACGGCTTTTTTTCTGCCCTGGATAATACTGACAAAATGTCAGTTGAACTATAACGTTCTAATAGCAGGTCTTTTACCCTCTAATAGCAGGTCTTTTACACGGTAATAGTAGGTCTTTTACCGCCTAAAAGACCTACTATTGCAACGCCTTGATTATCAGACTGTTTGGAACTGCCATTTTGTCAGTCTCCAAAAATGCGCCTCACCCCGGCCTGGCACACTTTCCAAACCTGTGAAGCACCTGCAAAATTACAAAATAATTTCAAAACTTTGGGAAAACGCCAAAATATCTTTCCGCTTGAAATGTTTTTTAACATTCCCCCCTCCTCCATATCAGTAAAAGCCGCGATGATGACTGTGTTGTTACACTCCGTCCATTCTTGGGGCTGGTGTAATCATAATTTTCAATTCTCAATTCTCAATTTTCAATTAGATTTCTTGTGTATCTCAAGACTTAATCGTAACTCTGACCTTCGGTCCAAGTTCCTCCGTCTTGGATATACAAGAAAAAAAACGGGGTTCTTTCTTGTGTATCTCAAGACTTAATCGTAACTTTGACCTGCGGTCCAAGTTACTCCGCCTTGGATATACAAGCAGAAAAACAAGCTTTTCTCTTGCATATCTCAAGACTTAATCGTAACTTTGCACCAAAATAAGAGGTACGTATGGCGCAGGAGCTTACTAACATACAGGAACAGCGACAGGAACAGTTGCAGGAGCAACAGCAGGTGCAGCAGCAGCGCATGAATGCCCAGCAGGTGCTTCTGGTGCATCTGTTGGAGATGCCATTGGCTCAGATTGAGCAGCGGGTGCAGGCTGAGATGGACGAGAATCCGGCACTGGAGAGTGAGCGCGATGATGACAACATCGAGGACTTCGCTTCCCTCTCAGGCGAGTCAGACGCCGGACAGGAGCGGGCATCCTCTGCCGACGATGACGGTTCGGCGCAGGGAGAGGCCCTCTCTGACGATGACAGCTATGAGCATCAGCGCGAGGAGGAGGAGAAGCGCGATGAGCTGGACAGCGTGCTGGACCGCATAGACAGCGATGACCGCATGGAGGGCGGCACATATGAGGGCTCCTCCAATAGCGCCGCCGATGATGACAGGCAGGAGAGGGTCTATGCCGATACGGACTCCTTCTACGACTCTCTGAGCGCACAGGTGCATGAGCATGACCTCACGGAGCGGCAGCAGCTCATCATGGATTACCTCATAGGCTCGCTGGACAGCGACGGATTGCTGCGCAAAGACCTCACGACGCTGAGCGACGAGATAGCCATAAGCGAGTACATCGACGCCTCGGAGGACGAGATAGAGCGCGTGCTCAGCGTCTTGCAGTCCTTTGACCCCGCCGGCATAGGAGCACAGTCGCTGCAGCAATGCCTGCTGATACAGATATTCCGCAAGAAGCCCACGCCGCTGACCAAGCTGATGCACACAGTCATCAATGAGCATTACGACGACTTCACCCACAAGCGTTGGCAGAAGATACAGTCACGCATGCACATGACCCCCGAGACTGCCGAGGAGGTCTTCGATGCCCTGCGCAAGCTGAACCCGCGGCCCGGGGCGGCACTGGGCGAGACAATGGGACATGCTACAGGGCAGGTGACGCCTGATTTCATCATCACCTCTGACGATGACGGCAACGTGTCATTCACCCTGAACCGCGGCAAGGTGCCGCAGCTGTGCGTTTCCAATGACTTTGTGGAGATGATAGATGCCTACCGTCAGAACCCCTCGTCCATGACGCGGCGCGACAAAGAGGCGCTCCTCTATGCTCAGCAGAAGGTGAACAAGGCGCGCTCGTTCATCGATGCCATACGCCAGCGACGTCACACCATGACCCAGACGATGGCTGCTATCATAAAGCTTCAGAAGCCATACATACTCAGCGGCGACGAGAGTGACCTCAAGCCCATGATACTGAAGGATGTGGCGGACATGGTACACCTCGACATCTCGACCATCTCCCGCGTCTGCAGCAGCAAGTACGCAGAGACGGAATGGGGCATAATGCCGCTCAAAAGCTTCTTCTCAGACCGTTATGACACCGGTAACGGCGAAGAGGTGTCAACCCGCGAGATTAAGAGAGCACTCCGCGAGCTGGTAGATAGCGAACCGAAAGGCAAGCCGCTGAGCGACATAAAGCTGGCCGCCGAACTCAAAAAGCAAGGCTATCCCATAGCGCGCCGCACCGTAGCGAAGTATCGCGAACAGCTCGGCATCCCTACCAGCAACCTCAGACGCGGTGACATACGCCCAGAATAACAACCCCTCGCCCCCCTTAGCCACAGTGCCCTGCGGTTTTCCCGCAGGGACCCTCACCACGCAAACCCTCAACCCTCATCCCAACATTGTCCGACAATCGCATCATATTAGTCATGGCCCGCTACATCAGCATCGCCTTCACGCCCTTTTATCTGCCGATAATGGGGCTGATAGCGTTGTTTATGTTCAGCTATCTCGCCTTCCTGCCGTGGGCATACAAGGGCATGGTGCTGCTGCTCGTATGGATATTCACCTGCCTGCTGCCCGTATGGCTGATACGCCTCTACCGCCACTATCAGGGCTGGCCGGTGCTGAAGCTGCTGACGCGTGAGGGACGCGTGGTGCCTTACATCATCTCCATCATCTGCTACTTCACGTGCTTCTACCTGATGAACGTGCTCCACATACCGCATTTCATGTCATCAATCGTGGTAGCGGCAATAGCGATACAGATTATCTGCGCCATAATAAACAACCGTTGGAAGATCTCCACCCACATGGCAGCCATCGGCGGCACCACGGGAGCAGTGGCGGCCTTCGCGCTCCTCTTCTCCTTCAATCCCCTCTGGTGGCTCTGCACATTGTTCATACTGGCCGGCGTAGTGGGCACAGGGCGTATGCTGCTGAGGCTCCACACCCTCGGAGAGGTCGTAGGCGGCTTCGTAATAGGAGTCTTCGCGGGCTACCTTGCGGTGATATATAGTTAAAGCCCCACCCCAGACCCCACCCTAAAGCCCCACCCCAGCCCTCCCCTGGGGGAGGGTGAACTAAACGACAAGGCGCACCTGTCTAAGCCGGTTCAATTTGTTAATTCGTCAATTCGTTAATTTGTTAATTCGAAAAATATGGTTCCAATAGTAAGCATTATCATGGGCAGCACGAGTGATTTGCCCGTTATGGAGAAAGCAATGCAGTTTCTTAACGACCAGGAGATACCCTTCGAGGTCAATGCTCTGTCAGCCCATCGCACCCCCGACGCAGTCGAGGCCTTCGCACGTCAGGCTGAGGGACGCGGCATAAAGGTCATCATTGCCGCTGCGGGAATGGCTGCAGCGCTGCCCGGAGTCATTGCCGCAAGCACCACGCTGCCCGTCATCGGCGTGCCCATCAAGGGTATGCTCGACGGTCTGGACGCGATGCTCTCTATCATTCAGATGCCACCGGGAATACCCGTAGCAACCGTTGGAGTGAACGGTGCAATGAATGCCGCCATCCTCGCAATGGAGATGCTCGCACTCTCTGACGAAACGATAGCCCAGAGACTGAAGACATACAAGGCCGGTCTGGGCAAGAAGATAGAGAAAGCCAACAAAGATCTGGCTGAGGTGCAGTACGCCTTCAAGTGCAACTGAACCATTTACAATTTACCATTTACCATTTACAATGTACAATTTGCAATGTAGAATGTACAATTTGCAATGTACGATATATCTGATGTGATTGGGACTCAAATACCTAAATGACCCAATGAAAATTGTAAATTGTAAATGGTACATGGTACATAGATTATGATAAAACGACGTAATACCACCCCCGTGCGGGTTGGAAACATACAGATTGGCGGCGGTGCACCCATCCGTGTGCAGTCCATGACCACCACCGATACCAATGACACCGCGGCTTGCGTGGCCCAGGCCAAGCGCATCATCAGTGCCGGCGGTGAGCTGGTGCGCCTCACTACCCAAGGCCGCCGCGAGGCAGAGAACATGGCAAACATCAGCGCGGCACTGAAAAGCGAGGGCATTATGACCCCGCTCGTGGCCGATGTGCACTTCAATGCCAACGTGGCCGATGTGGCAGCGCGCTGCTGCGAGAAGGTGCGCATCAATCCGGGCAACTATGTTGACCCCGCCAGGACCTTCAAGAAGCTGGAATACACAGATGAGGAGTATGCTGCCGAACTGCAGAAGATTGAGGACCGCTTGGTCCCTTTCCTCAACATTTGCAAGGATCACCACACCGCCGTGCGCATCGGCGTGAACCACGGGTCGCTCTCTGACCGCATCATGTCGCGTTATGGCGACACGCCCGAGGGCATCGTGGAGTCGTGCATGGAGTTCCTGCGCATTTGCCGCAGAGAGGATTTCAATGATGTCGTACTCTCCATCAAGGCCAGCAATACCGTCGTGATGGTGCGCAGCGTGCGTCTTCTGGTGCAGGCTATGGACCGCGAAGACATGCATTACCCGCTTCATCTGGGCGTCACCGAGGCCGGAGAGGGCGAGGACGGACGCATAAAGTCAGCCGTAGGCATCGGCGCCCTGCTCACTGAGGGATTGGGAGACACCATCCGTGTCAGCCTCTCTGAGGAGCCGGAGTGCGAGATTCCCGTTGCCAAGAGCCTAGTCAGCTTCATTGATGAGTGTGCCGCCATGCGCTATGAAGCAGAGAACAGTGCCGCAGCAGAGCCATCAGTAACCACCGTCACAGCCGCCGCAGTCGCCGCAGGGCAGCGTGCATACATTGCCAACGACATCCTGTACCTTATATATAATAATGAGAACGCAGCCGACCTGCAACTCAAGGCGGCCATGACCGCAGGCGCAATACTCATCGACGGCAAGGCGCATGAGCTGACAATCACCTGCGACGGAGTGCAGCAGACAGACCTTGCAGACGCTATCCTGCAGGCCGCAAGGGTGAAATTCACCAAGACGGAGTACATATCCTGCCCCGGATGTGGCCGCACTCTCTATGACCTTCAGGGCACAATAGCCCGCATCAAGGCCGCCGTAAAGGAGGCAGCAAAGGACAATCCCCGCTTCAATACCCTGAAAATCGGCATCATGGGCTGCATAGTCAACGGTCCGGGAGAGATGGCAGACGCGGATTTCGGCTACGTAGGAGCCGGTCCCGGAAAGATATCCCTCTACAAAGGCAAGGTGTGCGTAGAGAAAGCAATACCCGAAGCAGAAGCGGTGGAGAAGCTGATACAGTTTATAATGAATAATTAATAATGCAAAATTCATAATGCCCATAATGCCCATTCACCCCATATAGCCCATTCTCCCCGTTAATCCCCATTCACCCCACTTACCCCATTCACCCTATAAATAACCATAATCCCATCAATAACAATGGAAATAAACAACGCATTTGCTGAAAAGCTGTTGGCTGTGAAGGCCATCAAACTGCAGCCCAATGACCCGTTCACATGGGCCAGCGGCTGGAAATCCCCTATCTATACCGACAACCGCAAGACTCTGGCATACCCTGAGTTGCGCTCTTTCGTGAAGAATGAGTTGGTGCACCTCATCAACACAGAGTTCCCCGAGGCCACTGCCGTAGCCGGCGTAGCAACGGGAGCCATCGCACAGGGTGCCCTGGTGGCAGACCAATTGCAGCTGCCATACTGCTATGTGCGCCCTAAACCCAAAGATCACGGCATGGGAAACCAGATAGAAGGCACCATTCCCGACGGTGCGAAGGTGGTTGTCGTAGAAGACCTTATCTCCACCGGAGGCTCATCGCTGAAGGCTGTAGATGCTCTGCGCCAGGCCGGTTATGAGGTTGTAGGCATGGTTGCCAGCTACACTTACGGCTTCCCCGTGGCTGAAGAGGCGTTCAAGGCAGCCAATGTGCGCCTCGTCACACTGTCTGACTATGAGCACACCACAGCCATAGCAGCCAAGACGGGATATATAAAAGAGGAAGATCTTGCTGTGTTGGCAGAGTGGCGCAAGAGCCCGGACACCTGGAAACAGTAAAGAACAGCATAACACAAAGCATCCTTCCGGAGAAATTAGCATTGTGAGTGTCATCATGCATGACACCCTTCCGGGCCTGTTGGCATTGTGAACATCATCATGCGTAACACCCTTCCGGGTCTGTTGGCATTGTGAACATCATCATGCGTAATATTCTTCTGGGCATATCAACATTATGAACATCATCACTCGTAGCATCCTTCCGGGTCTGTTGGCATTGCTTTCAGCGGTCCGGGCAGATGCAAAGGACATCATAATAAGCAATCCGCAGAGCACTCCACGCACTGTACCAGAGATGGTGGAGGTACCTGCGGATGCCTTTTCGGGCATCACGGGCAGCAACCAGGATGCCCTTTTTTTGTGTGTAGTGACGCCTCAGGGCGACACTCTGACCACTCAACAGACCCACGACGGCAAGCTTATCTTCCCATGTCCGCCGCTGAAGGGCAAGGAGACGGTGCGCCTGAAGGTGTGCACTACGCGGCAAGCAGCGGCGTCTCAGGTCTTCGGACGCAACTTCCCAGAGCGTGAAAACGACTTCTCTTTTGAGAACGACCGCGTGGCATATCGCCTCTACGGGCCCGGAACGAAGGGTATCTATGGCTATGATATGTTCTGCAAGAAGACCCCGATGCTGGTATTGCAGCGCTGGTATGCCATGCAGTGCGACGAGCAGATGTGGGCAACATACCGCAAGATGACGCGTGCCGGTCACAAGAAGCTGGCTGAAGAGATGTATAACAGCGTCTTTTCCTATCATGTAGATCACGGTGAAGGCATGGATCAATACAGCGTAGGCTCCACAATGGGCGCCGGAGCGGTGGCATATATGACGCCTTGTGACGATAAAAACTGTGCTGTCAAAGCCCCCAAAGGCAGCAAAAACTCTGCAACACAAGCGGCAAATGGGGATGAAAAGAGTGCCGGCAACGCTGCTACATCCGTGGCTCAGGGCGGCGAAAAGAGTGCTTCCAAGGCTCCGCGCCTGCACTACACCGGTCCCTTCACAAGTGCGGAGGTGGTTGACAGCGGCCCTTTGCGGCTCACAGTGCGCCTCACATACGGCAGTGACACGCGTCTGCTGACCATTGATGCCCACAGCAACATGGTGAAGAGCACCGTCATTCCCAATGAGACAACAGCGGGACTGACCCCCGTTGCAGGTATCGCTATACACCAGGACGGCAAAGAATACAGCATCGACGGAGCCTCTACAGCCTACGAAGATGCGGGTGGCATGCTGATAGGGTGCTACATGCCGGGCGGTAAAGCCTGTTACGCACCGCTCGCCAAGGTCACCAGCGGAGCGACTGGTCACGTCATGCTGGCTCCGATGGCAAAGAAACGCTATGCGAAGAAGTCCGCAGGCAAGGGCGAGAAGGCTGTGCCGGGGGAGATGACATACTATTTCGGCTCTGCCTGGACACAGTATGACGGCGACAAAATCACCTCCATGCAGCAGTGGAAGGACTACATTTTCGCATTCGCCAAGCAGAAAGAAAATCCGCTGAAAGTTATCATAAAATAACAAATTGCACTGAAAAAGGGCAATTTTTCAGCCAAAATGACCGATAAATCGAATAAAAAATGTAATTTTGCATTTTAGGAAAGAAGCATAATAATTATAAAAAAACATAATCCCTAACTCTTAATTCTCAATAATTCCGATTATGGCAGAAGAATTAGACATAAAGGAACTGGACCAGGTAGTGGTCCGTTTCTCAGGCGATTCCGGCGACGGCATGCAGCTTGCCGGTAACATTTTCTCCACGGTCAGCGCCACCGTGGGCAACAGTATCTCTACATTCCCGGACTATCCCGCTGACATCCGCGCCCCGCAAGGTTCGCTGACGGGTGTCTCAGGCTTCCAGGTGCACATCGGTGCAGGTCAGGTCTATACCCCGGGTGACCAGTGTGACGTGCTGGTAGCAATGAATGCTGCCGCCTTCAAGACGCAGCTGAAGTATGCTAAGCCTAACGCCACGATTATCATCGACACTGATTCGTTCAAGGAGTCAGACCTCAGCAAGGCACAGTTCCAGACCCAGGACTACCTGAAAGAGATGAACGTTGACGCTGATCGCGTTATCCAGTGCCCTATCACCACGATGGTGAAGGATGCCTTGGCAGACACAGGCATGGACAACAAGGCCATGCTGAAGTGCCGCAACATGTTCGCCCTCGGCCTCGTATGCTGGCTTTTCTCACGTGACCTCAACCTGGTGGCAAACTTCCTGCGCGATAAGTTCGCCAAGAAGCCAGCCATTGCTGAGGCTAACATCAAGGTTATCCAGGCGGGATATGACTACGGTCACAATACCCACTCTAATGCTACAAACGTCTATCGCATTGAGTCAAAGGTGAAGACCCCTGGCCGTTACATGGACATCACGGGCAACAAGGCCACCGCTTACGGCTTCATTGCCGCAGCAGAGAAGGCCGGACTGAAGCTCTATCTGGGCTCTTACCCCATCACTCCCGCTACCGACGTGCTCCACGAGCTGTCCAAGCACAAGTCGCTGGGCGTTACCACCGTGCAGTGTGAAGACGAGATTGCCGGCTGCGCATCTGCTGTCGGAGCCTCTTTCGGCGGCGCGCTAGCTGTGACATCAACCTCCGGCCCCGGCATTTGCCTGAAGTCTGAGGCCATGAACCTCGCTGTCATCATGGAGCTGCCTATCGTGGTGCTCGATGTTCAGCGCGGCGGTCCTGCCACCGGCCTGCCCACAAAGTCAGAGCAGACAGACCTGTTGCAGTGTCTCTACGGCCGTAACGGTGAGTCTCCGATGCCTGTCATCGCTGCCACCAGCCCTACGGACTGCTTCTATGCAGCCTTTGACGCAGCAAAGATGGCGCTGGAACACATGACGCCTGTTGTGCTGATGACCGATGCATACATTGCCAACGGCTCAGGAGCGTTCAAGCTTCCTGACCTGAACAATATGCCGGCCATCAATCCTCCATACGTTCCAGAAGAGATGAAGGGCACCTGGACGCCGTATATGCGTGCTGAGAACGGCACCCGCTATTGGGCCGTGCCTGGTCGCGAGGGCTTCCAGCACATCCTGGGCGGCCTGGAGAAGGACGACAAGACCGGCGCTATCTCAACGGCACCGGAGAACCATGACCTGATGACCCGCAAGCGTCAGGCGAAG
Source organism: Prevotella sp. (assembly GCA_017478025.1). GTDB lineage: Bacteria > Bacteroidota > Bacteroidia > Bacteroidales > Bacteroidaceae > Prevotella. The sequence goes on along the minus strand of JAFVGZ010000029.1, from coordinate 32,939 downwards.
ATAGACAACATTGTGGTGCCAGACCTGGAGGTGCTGGGCGACGTTGACGACGCTGAGCTGCTCATCGTAGGCTTCGGTTCTACATACGGACACCTGCGTGCCGCTATGGACGAGCTGCGTGCCCAGGGCAAGAAAGTAGCCATGACACAGTTCCGCTACATCAACCCGCTGCCTAAGAACACCGCTGAGGTACTGAAGAAATACCCCAAGGTGGTAGTGGCCGAGCAGAACATGGGCCAGCTGGCAGGCTACCTGCGCATGAAGGTTGATAACTTCGTACCCGCACAGTTCAATCAGGTCAAGGGTCAGCCATTCGTTGTAAACGAACTGGTAGAAGCCTTTACTGAAATCATTAACAAGTAAAAAGGAAAGGACATTAGATATGGAATTTACTAGTAACGACTTCAAGAAAGGTCAACCTCGTTGGTGTCCTGGATGTGGAGACCACTTCTTCCTTGCATCACTGCACAAGGCAATGGCTGAGATAGGCAAAGAGCCTTGGCGCAATGCCGTTATCTCTGGTATCGGTTGCTCTTCTCGTTTGCCACACTATATGGCCACTTACGGCATGAACACCATCCACGGTCGCGCTGCCGCAATCGCTACAGGCTGCAAGATTGTCAACCCTGACCTCACCGTATGGCAGATCTCAGGCGACGGTGACGGCCTCGCTATCGGCGGCAACCACTTCATACATGCCAACCGTCGTAACATCAATCTCAACATCATACTGCTCAACAACCGTATCTACGGCCTCACAAAGGGACAGTATTCACCTACCTCTCCACGCGGTTTCGTGTCAAAGTCAAGCCCTTACGGCACTGTGGAAGACCCCTTCCGCCCTGCTGAGCTGTGTTTCGGCGCACGCGGACACTTCTTCGCCCGCACCGTAGCAACCGACGGCGCACACACCGTAGAGGTCCTCAAGGCAGCCGACGCCCACAAGGGAACAAGCGTGACAGAGGTACTGCAGAACTGTGTCATCTTCAATGACGGCACCCACGAGGCAGTGTATAACAAGGCCGGACGCGCTGAGAACGCTATCTACGTGGAGCACGGCAAGCCGCTCATCTTCGGTAAGGACAATGAGTTCGGCCTCGTGCAGGACGGTTTCGGTCTGAAGAAGGTTCGCATCGGCGAGAACGGCATCACGGAGAAGGACATCCTCGTGCACGACGCACACTGTCAGGACAACACCCTGCAGCTGAAGCTCGCCCTCATGGGCAACGGCGACGGCTTCCCTGTAGCCCTCGGTGTCATACGCGACGTTGACGCTCCGACCTACGACGACTCCATAATAGCACAGATAGAAGAGGTAAAGGCACAGAAGAAATACCACAACTTCGCTGAGCTTTTAGAGACCAACGACATCTGGGAGGTGAAGTAAACATACCGACATACAACAATGCAGCACCTCGTTTCTGACCATCAGAAGCGGGGTGCTGTCGTATTAAGGCTATGGTCCCACGTATCTGTAGCATGGTTTTGCAATAGGACATTTCGCACATCGCAAGGTGCGTGATGCTGGTGTGCATTCTGATGGCAGGTCTTTTATGTTCTGAAAGTAGGTCTTTTACCCGGTAATAGTAGGTCTTTTACTCGGTAATAGTAGGTCTTTTAGCGCCTAAAAGACCTGCTTTTGCAACGCTCTGGCAATGAGATGGTTACAAGGGATGTTTTTCGGCTGTTTGGCGTTGGGACGGTAAGAGGGGCGATTTTGAGGAGATGGGACAAATCGAGCATAGGAAAATGGCCGTCCTTCCATAGGGAAATGCCCCTCCTTCCGCATGGAAAGAGGGGCACTAACGTATGGGGGATGACAGATAAGTCATGTATCTGAAGCAATGCTTGCATTACTACATGGGCGAGATGCGACCGAAAAACAGGAAGCCTTTCTCCGCTCCCTTCTCAATGCTTAAGGCCACCGTGCGCTTCTTGCTGAGGTTTACGAAGTAGTACGTCAGTGTGGTTTTGCCGTCCTCCTGCCGTTCATCCATCGGGAGTTCCCTGTCATATCCGCGCTTTTTGAGTATGCGGCGCAGTTTTTCTATGGTCATCTTGTTTATCGTGAGACCCACGTTCTTTATCTCATGGACTCCTTCATGCGTCGGTGTTTCTGTCTCATCGCCTTCCGTCTGCTTCGGCGTTATCATCAGATCGTTCGTTGCTCCATTATTGTCAGGCAGGTGGAACAACTTAGAGTCATCTCCATAACTTTCCGTGACACCCGTTACGCTTGCTATCAGCTTCACGGCGTCGTCTATGTTGTCAAGGTCCAAGATGGAGTCTGCCAGTATCACCAGGTCTTCTGGCGATGGTAACTGCTGCGGGAAATTATGCCACAGTACGGGGTTTGTGCGTTTAGGCTTAGGCTCCGGTATTGGCGGTGTAAATGGGTTCGGTTTTGTCGGCGGTGTAAATCCTCCGTTTGGGTTAGGTTCTGTCGGCGGTGTCGGCGTATCGGGTGTCGGCTCATCCCCAGTCCCAGACGGCTCTTCTCGCTTTGACGGCGGTGTATATGTTATAACAGGGCTGCTTGCTGTGCCCGTCGGCGGTGTGTCATCGTCGGTCAGTGAGCTGAGGTCCATTGTGCCGAGGTTCTGTATGTCCGGTGTTTTGGCCCACGTGCGCTTATATACGTAGATAGGTATATTCGAGTTCTCGCCCAGCCACTGTCCGGTGGCATCATACACCTCTGCGTGGAGGAACACGTTGGCCTGCAGGTCTTTGATGTCCTGCCTTATGTCCCATAGGTGGAACAACTCCCAGGGCACGAAGATCTCAAAGTCCCTCCAGTTGTTTCGCTTCACGATATATTGCGTGTAGTGTGGCAGCGCATCATCGTTCTCGCTCCATGAGTAGTCAATCTCGTTCTGCCCGTTCACCTTGAACCGTAGCGGCACGAGGTCATTCCATTTTATGAACTTCCCTCCGCCCCCGATGGGATAGATGGGGTTGCCCGCATCCTTTTCTATCGAGAAAGAGAAGGCGATGCTGATGGGCATCCTAGCGTGCTGATAGGTTCGCGTGAAGGATGTCTTGATGAAATAGCCTGCGTGTCCGTGGCTGCTCACGCCGTGGATATGCCGCTCCTGCCTATCACGAAAGTCGTTGTCACCATCTGGTGTCCATGTGCCCTCCACCTCCTTCGCAGTCAGCGTCAGATCTACCGGGTTCTGCGGACTCTTCAGATAGTTAAGCGTCAGTTCATCCACCTTGCCGGGGTAGTAGCTGTTGTAGGCAGTCTCTGAAGGCCATGTTGCCATCATGTTCTTTGCAAAGGCCAGCCTCAGGTAGAAGGTGCGCTTGGATGGGTCGGTGGGCAAGGTCGCCACTCTCTCCTCCATCTCCTTGCCGCTGATGAAGATGGCGAAGGCCTTGGTGTTGTTGCGTGTCACGTCGAGATACTGCAGCGTCTGGTTGTTCTTGGCAAAGAGTCCGAAAGTCTTTCTGTTGCTCCCTGTGTTACCTGCAAGCGCCCATATCCACACCCTGAAGAGGCTTGACGATACAGCATTGAATTTTATCGGTGACGTTGAGGCGCACTCCGGGTGGGGCGTCACAACAATGAGGAAGCCGGAGGTGGTGGCATTTGGGTTGCCATACACAAACTCCACATGCGGGAACAGGTTGTGATACTCCCTGATGCTTTCCACGAACTCTACGTATGTCTCAAACGACTTCCTCACCTTCTCCCCCTGTGCCGTGCTGGGCAGCAAGAGGAGTAGCATGAGCAGGCAAGGAACGATATGGTGCCGCAGCTTAAACATCTGACAGGTAATCATCCTAATTCGTATTTTGTGAAGCGTCCGGACAGGCGGTCAGCGGTGACAGCAATCCAATTGGTCCGTCCGGCGCGTATCTCGTCGCCGAAGATAGCCTCTATCATCTTGTCGTTGAACTTTGTCAGGTCTAGCGACATCTCCGTAAACGTGCCGTGCATCTGCTCCTTCAGATAGTTTGCTCCCACATAGAGGTTATATCTCAGTTCACCGTCAACGGTCTCCTTCTCCAGACTCAGCTTATTCTTTTCCGGTCCGTCGGCATCGGGATAGATGGTGAGGTGCACCATGTATTTGAACACAAACACGTTGCCCACCTGCTTACCAAGCCACAGTTCATCGTAGTGTGGTGCATTGCTGCCTGTGATATACATCAGCGTGAGGCCGTGTTTCCCCACCGGTGGCGATACTATCCACTCCGACCAGTCCTCGTATGTCTTGCACCATCCGAAGTAGCGGTCCAGCATCTCGGGCTTGATAGGCTCGGGCGTGGCTTCTGCCGCCACCTGTTTGCTCACCCATCCTTGGGGTATCCACAGCCCCTGCTCCCATGAGTCGCGAGTCTTGTACCACTGCCCCTGCTCTCCCATGACGGGGTAGAGGCACGACTTATCAATGGTGCACAACTTTTCAGCCTTTGCTGCGGGGCTCTTACGCATGTTCACATTGGTGCCCACTGGGCGTATCCATTGCGATGGGGCGGGGAATGTAAGGTTGTCAAGGATACTCTGTGCCATGACCATACCGCCCTGACACATTGCCATCAGCGCAATGGCCATGAGTCGAAGTCTGATTTCTTTCATAGTAGAATTCTGTTTGTTGGTTAGTAATAATGATATTTGTAAGTCCTGGTTTAGCTTTCGGGATGCAATAGCAAAGTGCAAAGATATGATTTTTTTTTGTATCTCACAAATAGAAACACCGGCAATTCCCACTTCCCCGTATATTAAATGGTGGATTTCCACCATAGGCTCAGGCCGTAGTGTCCTTGCAACAGCAGCGTGCCGACGTTGCGGAGAGTTATAACGGGAAGTGCGCGATTATGTATTAGCGGGTTACTCTTTTCTGAAATATTTGCCCATTTAACCTACTTTAACTGTGTGAAAGACTGTTTCTTAATGAAAAATAGTTAATTTTGCAGAAAACTTACCTTGTATGTAAGGTGGTGAATCGGAAGAAGAAGGTGGCGACGAAACAGAAACAGGAGACACTGGTGAAGATACTGGTGGAGAAGATGCTGAAGGAAGCAAACATCCATAGTGACCTGAGCCAATACTGCTGGGCCGGAGAGGATAATTACGTATATATGTTTAGTAAACGCTGGGCAGTGCGTCTCTCTGACGGTGCATGCGACTGGTCTGACATCAGCGTGAAAAAGGACTATAAGAGATATAACGCAGTGTGCTACTTCTTTAACGAAAGCGGAGAAGTCTGGTAACTCAGGTTTGGTTTTACTTGCTAAGGAGTAGGAAGAAGTAGGATGGAGATAGAAGGAGATAGAGGACAAATGTCTTAAACTGTCTGACTGCTAATAACGATAAATTAATTAAACTAACCAACAATATGAAACAACTCAAACGCTTTTCAATGATGCTTCTGGCGTGCATGCTGATGGTATGCACTGCAAGTGCCGACGAACTCGTGGCATTCCCGGGAGCACAGGGCTTCGGACGCCTTGCAACAGGCGGTCGCGGCGGCACCGTTTATCATGTGACTAACCTCAAAGACTCGGGTACTGGCTCGTTCCGCGATGCGATAAGCCAGCCTAACCGCATTATTGTCTTCGATGTATCGGGTGTCATAAAGATTTCGGGTCGCCTTGTGTTCAAGAGCAATCAGACCATCGCAGGCCAGACAGCACCGGGTGAGGGCATCACTATTTACGGTGACGGTATGTCATGCTCAGGCGCTACTAACGTCATCATGCGCTACGTACGCTTCCGTATGGGCGTGAACGGAACGAAGGACGGCGACTGTGCCGGACTGGCAAACGGTGGCAACATGATCTTTGACCACTGCTCATTTGCATGGGGACAGGACGAGAACTTCTCCATCAACTGGGACAATAAAGGCACGGCACCGCATGACGTGACGCTGCAGAACTGTATCGTGGGCCAGGGATTGATGGTCCATTCAGCCGGCGGCCTTATTCAGGCAGACAACATCACGATGTACCGCACGCTGCTCTGCGACAACAAGACGCGTAACTTCAAGGTGAAGGGCAAGCACCAGTATTGCAACAACATCGTGTATAACTGGAGCACATACGCCTACGAGATGGGCGGAGAGTCGTCCGGTGAGTCATACGCCAACGCTGTGGGCAACCTCTTTATCAACGGTAACAGCACCAGCACATCGGCCAACGGCTTCTCAGGCGGCAACTCCGGCTTCCACTTCTATGGTGCTGACAACTGGCAGGACCGCAACAAGGACGGTGTATTCAACCCCACAGAATTCACCGGCGATGGCGGCGGTGACCGTCAGAGCACGCCTTATAACTATCCTGAGCTGGAGCTTTATGCCGGCAACACGCTTATCGACAACCTGCTGCCAGACGTTGGTGCCACATTGCCTTACCGCGATCTGACCGACGCCTACATGGTGAACGAGGTACTTTCATTCGGTCTGAAGGGCAACCTGATAACCAGCGAGAAGGATCTGCCTTACGGAACACCCGACACATGGACTGTCTTTGCAGGCACTAAGAAGACCGATAGCGACGGCGACGGCATGCCCGATGCATGGGAGACAGCCAACGGCACCAATCCCAACAGCGACGATGCGATGGTGATAGCAGCCAATGGATATGCAAACATAGAGAACTATATCAACGGTATCACCAAGGCTGACCGCGACTATTTCTTGCGTGCGCCATATAATGTGACTTTGGAAGACCGCACCACCACCACCCTCACCATTGGCTGGAGCGACTTCAGCGACAATGAGACGGGCTTCGCGGTAGAGCTGCAGAACGGTAACACATGGTCAGAGGTAGGCCGCACAGCTGCCAACGTGATGACTTATACCATCGAGGGCCTGCAGCAGGCTACTAAGTATAATGTACGCGTACGTGCCGTGGGCAGCAACGGCGGTGAGACATTCTCCGATTATACTACCGGTTCCTTCTCTACACGACAGGAGCAGCAGGGCATAATAGACATCGACACCTTTGAGCCCGATGTGACCCTGGGCGACAATCAGACCGCATGGGACTATAACACCACTGAGTGGAAAGAGCAGAAGAGCTTCAAGGACAATGACAATGTGCTCCTCGCTACCAATACCGACAAGACCCTGGCCATCAGCGGCGACGTTCAGCCAGGCGCTGTAGTGGTTAAGGGTACGGGCAATCTCACCATCAGCGGTGCCGTTATGGGCAGCGGTTCGATGAACAAGGCAGGCACCGGTACCCTCGTTCTTGACAATAATAACACCTACAAGGGCGCTACGGTGCTCCATGAGGGAACTATAGAAATCGGCAAACTCGCCAACGGCGGCGAGGCTTCTTCACTCGGTTCATCTGTTGCCGACGCACAGAACTGGGTATTCGACGGCGGTACATACAAATATACCGGCGGCGATGTAGCCACAGACCGCAGTGCACAACTGCTCAGCCCCACTACCCTCAGCATAGCTCAGAGCGGCAAGAAGATTACGATGAACGGCTCATTTGAGGGCGCCGGCGACCTGATTGTTGACGGTGCAGGCCTGCTGCTCATCAACAATGCAGCGGCATTCAAGAACACCGGCAGCCTTATCCTGAAAGGCGGCGAGGTGAGACTGGGCTCAAAGGCGGTATCAGATGCAGGCATCGGTACATCATCAAAGCTCGTCCTGCAGGGCGGCACATTTACCACCGTGGGTAAGAATGAGGCAAACGTCACCTACAATTTCCCGATTGAGGTGGCTGAAGGCAATGCATCAACAGTGGATTTCGACCTGTGGAACAGCAATAAATGTAAGGTCACGGGTTCGGGAACTCTCATCTGGAACGTACACTACCTGCGTGAATATATAGAAGGAAACTGGGACGGATTCACCGGAAAGCTTATCATCAATGGTACGGGTAAAGCCAAAGAGAGCCAGTTTGCTATCAAGAACAATGGCGTTAAGAACGCTACTATAGAGTTGAAGGGTACTGCCTCCATCACGGGTGGCAAGAATGCTGAAACCAATTATCTCGGCGGTCTGTCAGGCGAATCCTCTACTGCCCTTTCTGGTTTCAATGTGAAGCAGAACGGTAACGGAACCTGGGTGGTAGGCGGTGCCAACACCGACGAGACCTTCAAGGGTATCATCGATGACTATGCTCAGGATCACAGTCATAAGGGCAAGACTGCTATCACCAAGGCCGGCACGGGCTATTGGCGCCTGACGGGCAACAATACCTACAGTGGTGCGACTGCTGTCAATGCCGGCACACTCATCGTCAACGGTAAGCATTCGGGCACCGGAGCCATAACAGTGGCCGCTGCAGGCACGCTGGCAGGTAAGGGCACGCTGGCTGGAGCCACTACTGTCAACGGTACTCTTATGGTAGGCGATGATGGAGCAAGTGACAAGGGCCTCACATTCAGCGGGACTCTGAAGCTGGGCAGCGCTGCAAAGTTGAAGCTCAACGATGCTATGGCAGCTAAAAAGTACTCCACTTCATCTACCGTCCAGGCATTTACGGGCAGCGTCAGCAGCGGTACATTCGCTGAAATCATACCTGCTACACCGGGCGAAGGCCTGTCATGGGATACCTCTGCCCTCTATACGTCAGGCGTGCTGAAGGTGAAGAGCGGCGGCACAGACCCCGGTACCGACCCTGATCCAGTCAGCGCAGAGTTGTCATTTGGCGGCCAGACCACATCAAGCGCAGTGATGGGTGAGGCTTATACAGCACCCACACTGACCAATCCTTATAAGGTTGATGTGACCTATAGCAGCAGCAACACCTCTGTAGCAACCGTCAACAACGAGGGCGCAGTGACGCTGGTGGGCGCCGGTGAGACAACTATTACAGCTTCTTTCGCAGGTAATGCCAGCTATCTGGCAGGCTCTGCAAGCTATAAGCTGACCGTAACAGAGCCCGAGCCACAGCCCCAGGGCACTCAGCAGGTCTGCATAGCATGGGGTAACTGCATACGCACAGGCGGCGACAGCAGCTGCACAGAGCTGGTGGGCAATGAGGCTTCACCGTCAAACAACATCGGTTTCAGTATGCACTACACCACCGTGACAGACAAATACTACACTAAGGGCGACAAGATGACATACGACTTTGACGGAGTACAGCGCACGGGTATTGCACTCTCCAACGGTGCACAGAACTCAATAGTGATTCCTGCAGGCTACAAGGTCACCAAGGTGACATTCTGGAGTGTTACGGGCACCAACACCTCTGACCGTGTAAGCTATTGGAAGGAAGTTGCCGGACAGACCTATACCGAGGCTGATGGGCAGATTATGTCACACACTGCTACCGCATCGGCACCTAACAAGGCTGTCTTCAACCTGAACAATGTGCAGAATGAACTTACCTTCACCAACACCGGTGAACAGCAGAAGGTCATCATTGTGTTGGAGTATCACGTGGGTGAAGACCCAGAACCAGTCAGCGCAGACCTGTCATACGGCAGCAGTGAGGCTGACAACGTAGTGCTTGGCGAGGCTTATACCGCACGCACGCTGACCAATCCTCACAATGTTTCAGTGACCTATAGCAGCAGCAACACCTCTGTGGCAACCGTCAACCAGCAGGGCGCAGTGACCATCGTGGGTGCAGGTGAGACTAAGATCACCGCTACATTTGCCGGAAACGATGAGTATCTGGCAGGCAGCGCAAGCTATGATATTGTTGTGACAATGCCTGTAGGTATCAACAATGTCAATGCCGATGCCGATGCTGACGAGGTGTTCTACAACACATCAGGACAGAAGGTGGGTAAGAACACCCCGGGCATCTTGATAAAGGACGGTAAGAAGTACTCAAAGTAAGGCCGGATGTTTCTGCGATGGCATCGCAGAATATTGGACCAAGCTGAGGGATATCTGCGATGACTTCGCAGAATACATGACTGATTAGAGACTGAGGAGTTAAGGCAAAGGTTTGACACATGGTGTGTGGAGAACGTAAAGTCTTAGCTCCTCAGTATAGCATAACAATGAAAAACGAAGCATTAACACTCCCCTCCGTGGTGAGGGGACTATGAGGAACGACAGTATGAAACTGATTTATTTCCATGGCTTTGGCTCGTCAGGTGCGAGCGGTACGGTGCAGTTGCTGCGCAAACTCTTGCCCGATGATGAGGTGATAGCCCCCGATATACCTGTGGAACCGCTGGAGGCTCTGCCATTCCTGCGTGAGTTGTGTGAGAAGGAGCAGCCCGACATCATCCTCGGCACCAGTATGGGAGGCATGTATGCCCACCAGATGCACGGCTTCAAGCGCATCTGTGTGAACCCCGCCATCAATATGTCAACCATGAGCAGCGTGCTGAAGACAGGCGAGCATAAGTTCTTCAATGGCCGTAAGGACAACCAGAAGACCTTCCGCATCACCCGCGACATCATACAGCACCACAACCAGATAGAGCGTCAGCAGTTCAAGAACCTCACCGACGAGGACCGCGAACACGTCTGGGGACTCTTCGGTATCAATGACAAGACCTGCAACACCTACGACGCATTCCATAAACACTACCCACAGTGCCAGCGCTTCGAGGGCGAGCACCAGCTCAACGAGAAGGCGCTGAAGAAGGTTGTGCTGCCGCTGATTCAATCAATAATGCAGAATTAATTAATAATTAATAATGCAAAATGCAGAATTAATACTGTACGACTGATAGAATAGACAATCAAAAGATACTGCATAGCTAATTATGCATTGTGAAATAATTATGCATTCTGCATTATGAATTCTGCATTAATCAATCCTTTCCGGCGTCATTTGCGGCTTTTGCGGGGGCTGTCGGCAAATACTCTTGAGGCTTACCTGCATGATGTGGGCAAGCTTCTCGCCTGGTGTGAAGAGGAGGGGAAGGAGCCTCTGACGCTCACTCTCAATGACCTGCACACCTTCTCGGCCTCGCTCCACGACCTGGGCATCGCCTCCTCCACCCACGCACGCATCCTCTGCGGCGTCAGGGCGTTCTATCATTTCCTCGTCTTAGACGGATATCTGGAGCAGGATCCCACTGAGCTCTTAGAGTCGCCGACCCAGGACAAGCACCTGCCCGAGGTGCTCTCTACCCACGAGGTAGATATGCTGGAGGCTGCCATAGACCTCTCAAAGTGGGAGGGGCAGCGCAATAAGGCCATCATCGAGGTGCTCTTCGCCTGCGGACTGCGCGTGTCAGAGCTGGTCGGCCTGAAGCTTTCGCAGATATATGAGGATGAGGGGTACGTCAGAATCACCGGCAAAGGCAACAAGGAGCGCCTCGTACCCATCTCAGAGAGCGCCCTGCATCAGTTGCATCTGTGGTACATGGACCGCAACGGGATGGAGATAAAGGCCGGCGAGGAGGACTATGTATTCCTCAACCGGCGCGGCTCACACCTCACGCGCACCATGATACACATCATGATAAAGCAATATGCAGCCGCTGCAGGCATCAAGAAGCCCATCTCCCCCCACACCCTGCGCCACTCCTTTGCTACGGCATTGCTCGAAGGCGGGGCATCGCTCAGGGCTATACAGGCCATGCTGGGCCACGAGAGCATAGGTACAACAGAGATATATACACACATCGACATGTCGATGCTGAGAAGCGAAATAATAAACCATCATCCAAGAAACAAAACAAAATAACTCGACTATTGCAAGTAGAAAAACGCCCTGAAAGGGCAAAAGCATATAGCCCAGGGCAGCGCCCTGGGTATAAAGGCAAGCAGTAATCACGCCCTGTAAGGGCAGCAGAACAACATGAATGAACTTCTTTTGCCCTTACAGGGCGCACCTACCAATCGCTTCAAAACCCAGGGCGCTGCCCTGGGCTATATGCTTTTGCCCTTTCAGGGCGCACATCCGATACTTCAGTAAAATAAGAAATAAAGTAGTCAGACAATACAGAGAACTTCAATTACAATTGTCTTAACTCCTGATTTCTTAACTCCTTAACGTCCTATAATCAACTCAAGAATATGAATCACAACATTAAGTCCTCTCCCTGGTCATGGGTTCCCACGCTGTATTTTGCTGAGGGAATACCCTACGTAGCTGTGATGACAATCGCCTTGGTGCTCTATAAGCAGCTGGGGCTGTCAAACACAGAGATTACCTATTACACCTCGTGGCTCTACCTGCCGTGGGTTATAAAGCCCCTGTGGAGTCCCTTCGTGGATATCATCCGCACCAAGCGCTGGTGGATTACTGCCATGCAGCTGCTCATCGGTGCTGCCTTCGGCGGTGTGGCCTTCACCATCCCCACTTCTTTCTGGCTGCAGGGCACGCTGTGCTTCTTCTGGCTCATGGCTTTTTCCAGTGCCACACACGACATCGCAGCCGACGGTTTCTACATGCTGGGGCTCTCAGAGCACGACCAGTCATGGTTCGTGGGCATACGCTCCACCTTCTACAGGCTCGCAATGATAGTGGGTCAGGGCGTGCTTATCATGATTGCAGGCAACCTGCAGGTGATTTTCCGCAACGATATCCCATACTCCTGGAGCCTGCTCTTCTACGGTTGTGGCGGTCTTTTCCTTGCTCTGTGGCTGTGGCATTCCTATATCCTGCCACGCCCGGAGGATGCTACCAGCGCCGATGAGCCGCAGAGACTCAGGACGGTTAGCGACATAACACACGAACTCGGCGAGGTCATCAGGACGTTCTTCCACAAGGAACAGGTGCTGGTGGGCATACTCTTCATGCTGCTCTATCGCATGCCGGAGGGCCTGCTCGTAAAGGTTTCCACGCTGTTTCTCATTGACAGCACGGGCAGCGGAGGTCTGGGACTGTCACCTCAGGAGCTGGGCTTCGTGCAGGGAACAGTCGGTGTTATAGGCCTCACCCTCGGCGGAATCCTCGGCGGCATTGTGGCAGGCAAGGACGGACTGAAGCGCTGGCTGTGGCCAATGGTATGCGCCATCACGCTGCCCGACATCGTTTATGTCTTCATGGCATACGCATTGCCGCACAGCCTGCTGCTCATCAACGTCTGCATCTTCATCGAGCAGTTCGGTTACGGATTCGGTTTCACGGCCTACATGCTATACCTTATATATTATAGTCAGGGTGAATACAAGACCTCGCACTATGCTCTCTGCACCGCCTTCATGGCGCTGAGCATGATGATACCGGGCCTCTTCGCCGGTGCACTGCAGGAGATGGTAGGCTACAGAATGTTCTTCATCATCGTCATGGCATTCTGCAGCGTCACATTCATCATGTCCGCATTGCTGAAGATAGACCCGTCATTCGGAAAGAAAAATGAAGAGAATTGATAGCTGACAATTCTCCGAAAGCCCTCACAGGGCGCAATTACGAGCTGCATAGGGTGCAATTACGAACTGCAAAAAGAAAAGAGGATGTGCCTATTTTGACACATCCTCTTCTTTTGTTTATGACCTGTCAGACTGAGTTTGTCAGACCTATACGCCGTTAGTTATTCTCTTTCTCCTTTTCCTTTGCCTTCTGCTCCTGCATCTGCTTTACGTCCTGAGTGGCGTTCTCGTGCTTGCTGGTAGCTTTCTGTGCTTCCTTAGCCTCCTCATTAGCTTTCTTCTGGGCCTTGATAGCGCCGTCTATAATCTTCTTCTGGCGCTTCAGTTCCTTCAGTTCAGCCTGCTTTGAAGCGAGGTTTGAGGCGTGTGCTATCACTGATGGCTCTGCTTTCTTCTTGGCTTTCAGGGTCTTTATCTCGCCCTCCACGATTTCTATCTTGCCTTCCAGCTCAGCAGCGAGCACCTCATCGCTCTTACCGGCATTTGCTCCGGTCTTCAGGCTGTTGGCCATCTCCTGTGCCTTCACCAGCTTCTTATTGGCCTTTTCTGCCTGTTTGGTCTCTTTGTTAGCCTTCTTTTCGGCCTTCACAGCCTTGTCATAGACTTTCTTCTCCTGCTTCAGCTTCTTCAGCTCAACCTGCTTTGCTGCCAAGTCTGCCTCGTGTTGCAGGTTTGACGGCTCTGCCTTCTTCTTGGCTTTCAAGGTCTTTATCTCAGCCTCCACTATGTCAATCTTCTTGTCAAGATTGTCACTCTGAGCCTTGTGAGCCTCCAGTGACTGTGCAAAAGAAAGTGCCGGTGCCAGTGAAATGGCTAATGCGGCGATGATTGTCTTAATGTTCATAGTCTGTAATTTTTTGAGTTTTATAGTCCTTTATTTATCCCGGCCTGTCCTGATGGGCTGTATGGAACAGCGCGGCAATAGGCCTTATCCGCCGCAAAATTACTCATTTTAATTTACTTTGCAAAGTTTTTCACATAAAAAAACATTGTATGCCCGCCTTATGAGCATCGCTGTGGCACCAATGACGATGTATATGAGCAGCAACTGCCAGGGGCTGATGTGGATGTTTTCGATGCTCGCGCCGGGCATGTCGGCAACCTGTTCCAGGAGCATGTTCTGCATTGTCACGGTCCATTTCAGCGTCCATGCTATCGCTCCCGACACCGCTGCCAGCGCCGCAGGCAGCAGCAGCGAGGTGATGATGAGCAGCAGCGAGAGCGCGATGATGACTATTGCCAAGGGTGATATGAATAGGTTTGTGAGCCAGAAGTAGCAGGCGAAGCGGTGGAAATAGAATGCTATGAGCGGTGCCGTGCCTATCTGTGCGGCGAGCGAGACGGAGAACAGCCCAATGACAAAGCGCAGAAGGCGTATTCGCCAAGGGTTTCGGCGCTCCTTCATCGGGTCCTGGAGCAGCAGATCCTCCTGCCTGTCCCCCCTCAGGCTGCGGTATCTGATGAGGTTGAAGAGTGTATTGAAGATGCCATTGTAGAACAAACAGATGCTGATAACGGCGAGACATGACATCTGAAAACCTGCGTCGAAGAGCCAGTGGGGCTTCACGATGAGCATCAGCAGGGCAGCTGTGGAGATGACATCAATGGGACGTGAGTGGTGTGCCAGCATGCGCCCCGTGCCATATAGCATCATCATCACTGCGGCGCGTACCACCGAGGCATGGGCACCCACAAGCATTACGTAGGCCCACACTAACGTCAGCGACACGGCGGTGCTGATCTTAGGATGCCGGAACGTGGGCATCAGCAATGTCAGCAGCATGAAGATGATGGTGAGATGCAGGCCTGAGAGGGCAAAGATGTGTGCCCCGCCGGTGACATTATACACCTCGCGCAGCTCTGTTGTCACGCTGCTCCTGTCGCCAAGGGTCATGGCGGCAACGATGGCGTAGGCCTCACCCTCCAGTCCGTAACGCTTATATCCCTCCAGCAACCTCGTCCTCACCGCCGCTGCGTGGGCAGAAATCTGCGCTGTCAGGCCCACCTTGTCCTGCTGCTCATAGTAGCGGTGCGTGGCGTGAGAGTATCTCAGGGAGTGGCTCTGATGCTCCATCGCGAGCATGCCGATGCTTGCTATGGCCAATAAAACGGCTACTCCTGCCACCCGTCGTTGCCGCCGCAGCAGCGCAGAGAGTAGCAGGAGTAGCAATGTGGCGGCAGCCAAGGCCGTGAAGCCCAATGGCAAGAGACCGTGGCTGGCCGCAGAGAGGTCGGCATAGTGGACGAGGCACTGCTGCTCCGCCACTATGCCGAGGATGAGAAAGGGCAGCGGCTTATTGTGCCACATACTTCTTGCGGTCTATGAAATAGATGCCGTTTGCTGGGATCTTAGTCAGTCGAACACCCTGACTGTTGTATATCACGGCGTTCTCGTTGGCATCCATAGTGTGGTTAGTGATGCCTGTCGGGTCTGGCTCCGGCTCCGTCACAGTCAGCTTATAGCTTGCGTTGCCTGCAAGATATTCCTTGCTGCCCGCAAATGATGCGGTGATAGTGGTATTGCCAGCCCCCACCACGGTCACTGTGCCCTGTCCGTTGACGGTGGCAACAGTGGTTTTGCTGCTGCTCCATGTCAGAGGTAGGTCGTGCGGGTTAGAGAGTGTAGGCGCTGTGAATGTCTCGCCAAGAACCACAGATGCCTCAGCAGCGCTGAACGACAGGTCTGCCGCAACTGGCTCCGGCTCCGTCACGGTCAGCTTATAGCTTGCGCTGCCTGCTAAGTATTCCTTGTTGCCCGCAAATGATGCGGTGATGGTGGTATTGCCTGCTCCCACTACGGTCACTGTGCCCTGGCTGTTGACTGTAGCCACAGAGGTATTGCTGCTTGAGTAAGTCACTGTAACCTTGTGCGGGTTAGAGAGTGTAGGCGCTGTGAATGTCTCGCCGAGAACTACAGATGCCTCAGCAGCGCTGAACGACAGGTCTGCAGAAACTGGATCCGGATCCGGCTGTGGGTCAACCTGTGACTCCGGATATGGATAAGGATAGGTGGCGCGTGGGTTATAGCCCAGGTGTGGAGGCTGATTGTAGGCGCAGTTCTGGTTGATTACCTGTGCGCGATAGTCGAAGTCATCCATCAGGTGAGGCAGCATGTAGTCGGTCTTGTAGTTGGTTGCATTGATGATGAGCTGGTAGCCCGTGCTGCCGCCCTCGGTCCAGGTCACTATCTCCTCGCGCCAGTCGCCTAGGAGGTCGCCCTGCACGCAGGGGTTATTCTTTGAATCGTTGTTCAAGTGGCCTATAGTGTAGTTCGTACCGTTGACCAATGGCAGTATTCTGCTGTATCCCGTACCGCTGAAACCCTCTATGACGCTCTTGTCGAAGAACTGGTCAGAGAGTGTTCCGTTCCAATAAATGCGCATGTTGCAAGCGCCGCCGCCGCCATGAATGAGTCCTGATGCTACGGCGTTGCCCTTCGTGTCGTAGAGGGAGCCGTAGGTGTCGGCACTATACTGCCACAGTGGTTCGTTGCTGTTTACGTTGAAGTTTGCCATGATGCCGCGTCCGGTGTCGCCGCCGGCAGTGACATGCAGCAGCAGTTCGCCGGTGGTGCCGTCGCGATAGTCCATGCCGTAAGGCTTCTCCTCATGAGCCATGAAGGTCTCCAGGCCTGGGCGGTTCACGTCAAAGTCACCCGTGTGCAGGGCATCGCCGTGGCCCAGACCGGTGCGATAGAGCGTGGTGCCGTCGGGCTTCATGGCTCCGGAGCCATAGACAATCTCCTGCTTGCCGTCGCGGTCCACGTCGGCAACGGAAATCCAGTGGCAGCCCTCGCCATACATTGTCTTGCTCAGCGTCTTTGATGAGCCGTTGGCATACTCCACCTTTCCGTTAGTGGCAGAGAATGCGCTATGCTTCCAGCGCAGCGTCAGGTCTGTGCCGTCCCAGTCGTATGCGCCGATGAATGCACCATTATAATATCCACGCGCGAAGATGGGGCTGGGGTTTCTGTCCTCTCCGTCCAGCCAGGCGATGGCTGCGAGGTAGCGCTCCGAGCGGTTCTGCTTGCTGTCGCCCCAATAGTTTGAACCGGCATTGTAGTCGGTGTGATAAGGAATAGTCTTCAGCTCGGCACCGTTGCGACCGTCAAAGACGGTGATCCACTCCGGTCCGCTCACCTGCTTGCCGTTGCTGCCGAGGTAGTTGCCAGTTGGGTTGGTATCCAATGAGAGGTAATTACCCTCACCATCGACAGCGCCCGGACCGGTCTTTACCATAAACTCTCCGAAGCCGTCGCCGTCAAAGTCCCATGCTATGAACTGTGAGGTGTGGGCAGAGTTGAACATGTTCGGGCCCGTATGGAGCATCCACAGACGCTTGCCGTTGAGCTTGTAGCAGCTATAGAAGGCCGGCGATGTGTTGCCGCTGCTGGCTGCATCCTTCTCGTTTGACGGTCTCCACTTCAGGATTATCTCATATTCGCCGTCGCCGTCCATGTCGCAGTATGACGCATCGTTAGGCGTATAGGTCGCACCGCGGTTGGTGGGGTCGGTGGGTGCACCGCCTTCCAGCGAGATATACTTCGTCTGCTGGGTCCAGGTCTTCTCGCTCACCTCCTCCTCTATCAGCTTGCCGCTGGCGTCATACACCTCCAGACGGTAGTAGTGGGCATTGGTACCCGTGGCATCGGCATAGTTTGTTTTGCCGGTGATGAAGTTGCCGCTGTTCATCGGAACGGTCTGCGAAGATGCCGAAGAGCCGCGGTAGAGCTTGAACTTATATCCCGTCTCGTCGGTCTTGCGTGAGCGCCATGACACGAGGTTGCCGTTGCCGCCGCCCTTGGTGTTGCTGCCGTTGATGGAGTTCACTGCCATCAGGCCGCGCGACAATGGCTTTGCGTCGCCCTTGGGCTCCAGATTGCTGACGCTGAAGGTGGTGGTGAAATAGAATTCCTCCGTGCCGCCCTTCTTGATGCTGGTCCTGGCAATGTGGCTGTTGCTGTCGTATGATGTCGTAGCGCTATAGGTGCCCGACAATGATGACTGCACGGTAGTGCTGAAGTTGCCCGGGTCGCCATAGAGCTTAGTGGAATAGCGCGCATTCTCACCGTTCTTCAGACCCTTCACGAGGCTGTAGAGATTGATGGTGCTGCTGCCTGCAGAGCCGGTAGCGCCGCTACAGGTGAAGGCAGACAGGTAGTGTGACACGTCATAGACCTCCTCGTCCAGCGCACCCTCAATGATGACATTGCGTATGCCGAAGGACTTCGAGGACTCCTTGTCCTTGCCGTTGAAGTTGTAGGCATAGAACGTGAGCACGAACATCTTGCCATCCACCAGCATATCGGGCAGCGTTATCTCGTTGTGGCCATAACCCAGGCTGTTGCCTGCTGCTATCTTGTTGCGCAGCATGGCGACGCCTTCCACGGCAGTCTCTGTGCCGCCGCTCTCCTTATACCTCACCTCCACGTTGCCGCCGTCGGTGCCTACCTTCACAAGGTCAAAGGAAATCTTCGTCACCTTCAGCTTATGTCCGCTGGCAGGAGTCAGTCCAAAGGCCAGAGTGCTGGTGCCTGTAGCCGATGACACGGTGGTGGTAGCGGTGAAAGTGGTAAACGCAGGGTTGTAGTCCACGGCCTCAAAGCCCGTGTCGGCACCGCTCTTCGTCAGCGTGCCCATGTTTTCTGCTGCAAAGTTGCTGCCCTGCACGTAGTTTCCTGTGCACAGCGAACTGCCTGCACCGGTGATACTTACAGCAGAAGGATTGCCTTTGTCCGACATCTCCCACGTTGCCTTGACAGCATTCTGAGCCATCATGACAACGCATGTCAGTGACAAAAGCACTGAGTAGATAATTCTGTTCATAAATGTATTGTAGTTAGTTAAGTTCTCGCAAGCTCGTAGCAGGGTGCACGAAACTGGGTATGGGAAGCCTATTGACCGTCTTCCATAATCCTTATCATCTCGGCAGGAGTCACGACGATTGGACTCTTTGGGAAGTGCTTCTGATTGCCCGTCACCATGTAGGCACCGTCCTTTGTCAGTGCCACCTCGTAGAACACGCGGTCATCGGGGTCGGGAAAATCCTCGCAACTTACTGTCGGGTCGAGCTGCATGCCTGTCTTCACCAAGTCGATGACGGCCTGTATGCGCTCGTCGCTGAAATCGAACTTCGTGCGGTGTAGTACTTCATCGTATTCGCTCAGGATATCTTCGTTATAGAGTAGCACGATGCGACCGTCGAGCACATAGTCAAGCAGGACAACTGTCGGTGAGTCTGACCGTCGTGACATTAGAGCAGACACAAGAACGTTGGTGTCGAACACGGCATAGAATGTTTTTGTCATACTGTTGCCTTGCGTGTTGCCCTTGCCTGACGGATTTCTTCGTTGATGTCATCAAGCGTCATGGTGTCGTTACCGTTCTGTTCACTCTGCATGCGCATGGCTTCTATTGCCTGACGGACTTTCTGTCGTGTAGCCTTTTGGCGGGCATTGAAGTCAGTAAGCAGGGCCTCCAATTGTTGCTGAATCCATGCGGTCATCAGCGCCTCGCTGGCGAACGACTGGCGCGTCTGCCGTACCAGTTCATCGTTCAAAGAAATGTTGTACATGCACATAATCCTAAGATATAATCAGTTTCACGCCGCAAAGATACGAACTTTTCTTGAATATTACAAGCGAATACCCTAAAAAATATCCGTTTATCTCAGTACTCTGCAGAGTCAGAAAATGAAAGCCCTTTTTTGCGGACAGTAGTAATTGTAGTCAGTAATCAAGCGAATGCTTACGTGAAAAAGAGCAATTAGCGAAAATAGGGCAAAAATAAAAACGCCTTTTCTGTTTTTTTTCAAATATTTTTTGTAACTTTGCACTCTGTACGGAATCACCCAGCAGCAATGCTGACAGCTGGGTTGATGATACCGTACCGTCTGAGGGTGATTGTAAACAGCAGCCAAGATGAGAGTGTTTACATATTTTAACTATCAGGTGTTAACATGAGTTAAAGGAACTTTGGCTCATTTTGTAAGTCTTCGTTGCAAACGGCACGTTTTGCCCCTTTGTAACTATCTTATTTTGAGACCGTTG
This sequence comes from Prevotella sp., assembly GCA_017478025.1. Taxonomy (GTDB): domain Bacteria; phylum Bacteroidota; class Bacteroidia; order Bacteroidales; family Bacteroidaceae; genus Prevotella. The sequence continues at coordinate 12,683 of JAFVGZ010000029.1, read as the reverse complement.
CAAAAGCAGGTCTTTTACCCCCTAATAGTAGGTCTTTTACTCGGTAATAGCAGGTCTTTTACCGCCTAATAGTAGGTCTTTTACCGCGTGAAAGACCTGCCTCCAGAATCACCCCCTAAATAGCGACTGTTAAAATATGTTTATTGTGCATCCGCAAGCGTAGTGTGGGGGCAGCAGCCAAAGTACATATTAACTCTTGAGATGCTGACAGAAAAAGAGGTCTGCATCAAATCCCGGTGCAGACCTCTCTTATGGTTTTTTGCTTCACGATGTCATTATTCCACAATGACCTTACGTCCATTCACTATGTAAATGCCTTTGGCAAGACCATTTAGTGTTGTCACCTTTGTGCGGACCAGGATGCCTCGCATATCGTAAACATTAACGGGGTTGTCCATGCTTACGTTTTGTATCCCCGTAGTGCCGGGCGTAACCTTATAGCTATATAGCAATACGCTGTTGGCACTAATTGCACGCGTCTGAACCGCATTCGCTGATGCGGTGGAGGCATATAGGTAGATGTAGGTTGGTACGGTGACGCTGTATGTCACATCTGCTGTGCCGCGTGTAGAGCGTGTAATCTGGCTGGGCTTGGCTTTTCCTATCTGAACATTCAGCACATGAGTGCCGTTCGTCTTTGCGTCTATAGTAATGGTACCACTGCCTGCTGCCACCTCGAAAATGATGCTATTATAGTTTTGTTGTATGGCAGCAGCTTCGTATGCAGCTTTACAACCATTGGGCACATATAACGTAGCAGAGCTGATAGGGGAAGCATAAAAGCTGTAATAGTCGGTAGTTGGCACATCCTCAGCCAGACAGGTGACGGAAGTCAAACCACTACACCTGTAGAATTTGCAACTATTTGTATATCAAGAGATTTTAGTTAAAACGGTAGAAAAGTGACTGCGCGGATTCTATTAATGGTGATAATGAACAAAATATTAACACATTTAACTTTCTATAACGGACAAAACACTCATTCATCAGAATCGCTACTTCTTGTCTTACTAACGAAATATTGACCAGCATTCCCAAAGGTATTTATATTTACTATCGTTTCATCATTTGAAAATTGATAATCGTACTGAATAATACCATATTCATACAAAGGTTGATATTCATCATTCTCTTCAAGTTGAGTCATGTGTAGAGTTCCTTTTTTTGCGTATATAATTTGAATTTCTTCTTGGGGAAGATTAGATGATTTGAATACTGTTGAAGCAGCATAATCAAATTGTGGTCCAATACTATCAGCAATACACTTAGCCCCCAGAGAACAATGATGTGGAACTTTTATCCATCGCATACCTCGTACTATTTCTTTGCTAATACCAGCAGCATGTTCGTTTTCCGTATCACCTCCAAAAAAGAAATCATATCCATCAACCGACAAGATGAAAGATACTGATAATTCGTTTGGCTTTTCAAATTGTTTGCTTTTTGTTGCAAACACATCTGTTCTAGAACCTATTGGCGTTAAGAAAAAGAAGCAAACATCTTTATATGAGGTACCATCTTCTGTTAAAAGTTGCAATAGGTATGGATGAGTAGCGTCTCCATTTGCGGATATTGTTCTCCAAATTTCTGAGAAACTGGGATGGTCTTTAACTTGATTCCATATATTATTGAATATCTCAGGTGTTTTTGAACTCTCTGATTTAAGCAGATCTGGCATAAGATTACCATAGTAGAATTTAGGAGAAAAAATGACCATGTTCTCATTAAACATATCCCTTATTAAAGAGTCAATACCAGGAGAATGGTCACAGTGGGGATGGGTCCAACATACAAAATCCAGTTTGTCAACATGATATTTTGATAATACTTTTCTAATCATATTGAAATCCTCTTTCTCATAACTATCAATAACCATAGACATGATTATTTTTTCAGAACCATCACAAATATCACGAAACAATACAACAATTGATTCACCAATGTTCTTATAACCAATAACGAATATACTTACTATTAAGTTTTCGAAGGAAGATACCTTAAATATTCTTTTATATAAATTCTTCATAATGATGTTCTTCTCCACAAATGACTAGAGTATCCCCCCATGACTTGCTTACCATCACTGTGCTTGAACGATATATGGACACTTTACGTTCATAAAAGTATTTTATATTTGTTTCGTCCAACAACGACCTTTCCTTGTTTTTACAAGTACTGAGATACTCCTCAATATTACTGTCCATTTTGCTCTGTCTTTAATCGCTTGCAGAATTCTAAATAATCGACACTAGCTACACTAACAAACAAATCAAACATCCGATCTTGCATTTCATGATACAACAAATCTGAAGAATTTCCAGATTCCAATGCCTTCTCAAGGATGTCACCACTGAGAAAAGAATCCACATCATATATTAAGCGTACACGTCCATCATTAGTATAGTCAATATATTGAGTTACATTAAAATTAATATTGTCTATCTCCAACAATTCTGTTAATATAGATTTTGTTTTGGGAGGCGAGGATTTCCAACTATGAGCCACTACAAACCTTTCATTGAAATACTTTTCAATCGGTTCGTCCGCTTCTAATACTTGTACATCAATCTTTCTAACCCCAATACGATTGATTGTAACGTATTGATCAAAAGCCAATAGTTCATCAATTACCCATCCCATAAAATATGAATACTCCCTGCTTCCTTCATATTTTCTTTGACAATCTACGGCTAAAGTTATGGATTGTGGCTCGACATCGAGTGTAACATTAGAATCTCCTCCCATCTTGCATTCATAGAATCGATACAAAATACTTTTTTGTGTTTCAGTATAAGGTAATTGCCCGTCCTCTATATCTTTTGGCCGAAAACTAACACTCATATTCTGTTTGGGGATTAGAACCATTTTCCCAAAAGCCTTCTGTATCTTTTCACTCGATTTTATCCGATTTACGAATGAACGTAAATTCGTTAGACCTGTGAAGTCTATACGAATTATAGCTGTTTTGAGCATCTGCGACAAGATGTTATTTCTTGTATAATTTTTCATCATTTCAATTTGTTCAATTATATTAAAAAAAATAGGCCTCGTCGGCTCATAAATCATTAGTGGAATTTTCAGCTTATCTGCAACAAGTTTGGCTTGATTGATTTCCGCTGATTGAAGTTCAATAATATCTTTCAATTTGTAGCTAACACCATCTCTGCGTTCTAAGCGTTTCTGAATTATTTCACTTGCAGATGAGATAATTATAATAATGTTCAAATTTAGAGATGCAAATGTCTTAATAGGGACTACTTCACATTCGTTATTTTTGTTCCACAAAGCAAAATGCCCATCAATTACATAAGTAGCATCCTGCTGAGTATGCTTCAAGAGAAGTTCTGTAAGTAGTTCTTGATTGTGAGAAACATTCTTTACCTGTTTGAATTTTGAATTCCAGTTCAACAATTGGCTGGCAGACACATATTCTCCAATTAAATGATTAACAAGTTGTCGGCAAAATATGCCCTTACCTGCGCCATGTACTCCACCCACAAATATTTTAAGCCTAGCCATAATTCACAACAAGTTATAGAAAAGACGGATTCTCTACTTTTTTACTAAACAAACCTGAACGTACATAGCAAAAAGACTGGGGAGGTGTAAATCGCTCAAGAATAACCAGCGGATTTATCGGTTTATCATAAACCTTGAAATGTTTTATTTCTAGGGCATATGCAATCTTTTTCTTTTCATAATATTCGTCAAAAAACTCTCTTGTTATACCAGCATGATTACTTGTTTTTGACCAAATAAAATCGGGGTGACCTTCTAATATTTGTCCTAACGTAAATTCTCCAATGATACGGCAAACAGGGCTGGAAGCATATACATATACCTTCCTAACACGCTCCTTGAAGCCCTTTTTACGGAACTCATATGTCTTTCGCCCTGCAATAATTTCTTCGACGAATTGTGGTTTAATCGATAAAATAGCGTCCATCTGCTTGTCCTAATTCAACTATTTGGTTAAACTGTTCATCTGTTACTGATAAAAATCCCCAATAAGCACTTCCATCCAAACCAACATCTTCCAAAAGTTTCTTTCTGATTACTTTCCTCGTAAAAGCAACGTTATAAAGCATTTTTATGACAGTGAAATTATTCTTATATTTATACCATCTGCTTAGTTCCTTTAATGAGAATATGGAATATTGATTTGTATACTTAATAAAATCATCCTCATCCTTAAAATCTTTGAATGTTTTAACTTCATGGACGGTACAAACTGAAGTTATTACACTACGATAATTAGCATATCCTTTCCCATCATTAGTTCTATAGATGAGTATTAGATCCCCTTGTTTCAGCTTATCTACATCTTTCATCCAACAAATGTAAATCTTATGGATTGAATTTGTAGAACTAACATCTTGTACCAAATCGTATGGATCTTCATTGTTCAAAATAGAATCCGGGAATAAAGCCGTGTGATAATCTGGCTTTATTGCTAATATTCTTTTCTCTGTTTCGGCTTTTGATACAAACGGATAATCTTTGACTATATCTCCTTCAAAAGTCCTCATGTCCTTTACTAAAACATATTCACTACCTTGATCACCATGATTCTTATTTGCAATATGGTGAAAGCCATATTTTTCAAAAGAACTAATAAGATACTCTAGTTCAGGTTTAGGATAAATAGTTACATACACTTCATCCACATTTTCAGAGATAGCATGATCCATAATCTTTTTCATAAATCGCTCCCCACGTCTAGAATGGCGAGGCTTAATTTTGAATGTCCCCACTTTTAATCTCTTCTTCGCTGGTAATACTGGGGTAACATCTTCTATAGCATCTTCCTCTATTTTTAAATAGAGAAAATCGAGAATTTTGCCTTTCTCATCGAAGAATACGTATGCCGTCTCACCATTCTCGGCCTTTCTATTAAACCAATCTGAAAACTCTGGATAACTTTCTTTGAGTGTATCAAAAAAAGTGTCTTCTAAGTTCAGTTCTGAAAATAATTTAATTTCTAAGTCCATATTAGTGTTTTTTTATTATCCACAAACCATCATTATCCTTACCTTCACGCTTCAAAACACCAAGCTTCTGCATTGCAGAGAGGTCGCGTTCGATGGTGCGTTGGCTCACCGACAGCATCTCCGACATTTGTTTGCCGGTGATTGTCGGAGATTCTTTGATGAGATTGAGCATTTTCTGCTGACGCTCAGTGAGTTTCGTCTCCGACATGTCTCCGTCATGGTCTCCGACATTAGAGGTGTCGGAGGAGGCGAAGATAATGGTCTGGAATTGGGTCGGAGTTGATTTGAACTTGGGTTTTAGTTCGTCTTTATATCCATCCAATGCTTTGGTCTCATTACAGATGCGTGTGAGTCCACTGCCTCGTTTCTCCATATAGTCAAGCTGAGCCATGACATTCGCAAGTATTGGATTGCGCCTTTCAGAAGACACATCTTTGATGTCCAAATCCTGTATCAGCATACCATTGTACATTCCTCCAGGGGATGTTACAGTGAGGCGGTCATTATAGATGTCCAGATGAACTTCACTACCCATTACGGTGTAGTCACGATGGATGAAATGATTAACCATTGCCTCCAGAACGGCACGTTCCGCATATTCAGGTTTGTTCTTTCGTCCATCAGGCAGTTTCTCCCAGCCTCTCTTGGTGTTTGACTTCACAAAGTTCATGGCTTCGCGAAGTAGCATGAGGACATTACCTGTAAACTCTGCATCGTTTATGGCGTCGCCCTTTTCCGTTCCATCCCATCGTGTACAATAGAGGCGTGATTGCCACAATGGGCAATCATCGGCAAACAGAGCACCTGCATTCGTAAGGTTCCCTGTACCTGCTACCAGCCCAAACGACAAAAGGTATTTCTTGTCCCATTCTTGTTTGGTGCGGTCTTTGAACGAGTTCGCCAATATCGTAAAGGAATAGTCCTCTGCTTTATAGTCTGTGCGAAGGGAATCAAAAGTTTTGTTGGAGCCTTTCAGTACTAAGCGAACCATCTGTTCTGCCGTGGCTGGAAGACTTTCATCACCAACTCGGACAAATGCAATGCGCTGACCATCTCCAATGTAGTAATATGGGGTATAATGCCCTGCATTGACTTTGAGTTGCAAGATGTGCAGACCATCTATATCATGGGGAATCATTTCCACATCTGGCAGGGGATCCATATAGTCACGAATCTTACCACTGATAGCTTCACAAACATGCTGCACATCTTCAAGTCCTTTGACGACGCCGTCATTATCAATGCCAAAGAAAAGAGAACCACCCAAGCCATTGGCAAAAGCGCTTACGCTTTTCAGCCAACTCTTAGGTTTCTTCTCTTCAAGCATCACCTTGAAGTCGTATGCTGTACATTCAGCTATCAGAGTCTTTAGTTCCATTCTATATAAATTCTCGTTTATTATCTTGCAAAGGTACACTTTTTTCTTGAGAAGAAGGCCAAAAATCACCGTCTCGCGCGTAATTTAAGCAAATTTTGCCTAAAAATGCAATCAAGTGGGATAAAAAGTTGTGATAATTGAAGATTTATGTGTACCCTTATAGCGCATTACGGCATCGTCCCTACGCTCATCACCACCTTTGGTCTGTCAAGGGGAATGTATGCAGACTCCATCCATGCCTCGGTGGTTCTGGATGACCTGTTTTCCAACTGACTCATACGGAAAAAGCTATCTACTATCTTTGTTGGGTTGGAACCTGAATAAATAATCAGTCAGCATGGGTGTTTTGCGTGAAAAAAAGGGATCTTTTCAATTCGGTGCAGGTGAATGTAGGTTGATGTAGGTAACCTACATGGGGGTAACGCCCTGCACCATAATGTGTTGCGACGGATAATGCAGGTAAACCCGAAATTGAGTCAACCAATCGCAAGCATTCGGAATAAATTGAAACCACCTACAAAAAGAGGCCTGCATCAAATCCCGATGCAGACCTCTTTTATGTTTTTTGCTTCACGATGTCATTATTCCACAATGACCTTACGTCCATTCACAATGTAAATGCCTTTGGCAAGACCATTTAGCGTTGTCACCTTTGTGCGGACCAGGATGCCTCGCATATCGTAAACATCAACGGGATTGTCCATGCTTACGTTTTGTATCCCCGTAGTGCCGGGCGTAACCTTATAGCTATATAGCAATACGCTGTTGGCACTAATTGCACGCGTCTGAACCGCATTCGCTGATGCGGTGGAGGCATATAGATAGATGTAGGTTGGTACGGTGACGCTGTATGTCACATCTGCTGTGCCGCGTGTAGAGCGTGTAATCTGACTGGGCTTGGCTTTTCCTATCTGGACATTCAGCACATGAGTGCCGTTCGTCTTTGCGTCTATAGTAATGGTACCACTGCCTGCTGCCACCTCGAAAATGATACCATTATAGTTTTGTCGTATGGCAGCATCTCCTATCTCAGCATTCACGATACTCTTCATCTGACTTTCTGTAGTCGTTGAATTCAGTACAATTGCCTGTTCTGCAGTATCATATCCATCACCGTTTTCGTTATTCAATGTGTAATAAGTGTTGTCGATAACAGTATTCGACAAATCCGTATCGACACTGACAGACTCACTGAATATGTTCGTTTTCTCAGTGACTGGATCCACATCGACAGCAATAATCGTCAGCGTTCCCTTCACATACGAGATGTCATAATTGTTGGCAGCAGCACCGCTGACTATGATGTCGTATGTTCCTGGCTCACTTGCCGATGTGGCCGTAGTCCTGATAGTTGGCTGTGTGCTCAGCACGCTGGCAGTCTCATTGTTCTTAAATCCGCTATACTCAGCCTCAAACGTTGGCAGGGCATCGCCTTGCTTTATGGTATAGCTCTTAGCGGTAACGGTCAGCGGAGCCTTAGTGATGGTCAGCTTACCGTTCACGTAGGTCACGTTGTAGTTTGTAACGCTACCCTTACTTGCTACAATGTCATATTCACCTACAGGAGATGCAACAGTTGCAGAACATGAGACAGTAGGTGTACCGCTAAGTGTTGCACCGGCTGTGGTATATTCAAAGTTCGGATTTGCCTCACCGTACTGACGGCTGTAGCTCTTAGCCGTTACTACAACTTCGTCAGCCTTAGTAATCGTCAGCGTTCCCTTCACATACGAGATGTCATAATTGTTGGCAGCAGCACCGCTGACTATGATGTCGTATGTTCCAGGCTCGCTTGCTGATGTTGCCGTAGTCTTGATAGTCGGCTGAGTAGTCAATACTGCCTTCGTCTCATTATTCTTGAAGCCACTATACTCTGCCTCAAACGTTGGCAGGGCATCGCCTTGCTTTATGGTATAGCTCTTAGCGGTAACGGTCAGCGGAGCCTTGATGATTGTCAGCTTACCATTTACGTAAGTTACGTTATAGTTCGTAACCGTTCCCTTGCTTGCCGCAATGTCATATTCTCCTACCGGCGAAGTGGCTGTTGCTGCACAAGTGATACTTGGTGTACCACTCAGTGTTGCACCTGAGGTGGTATATTCAAACGTAGGATTTGCTTCACCATACTGACGGCTGTAGCTCTTGGCTGCCACTGTAACAGGATCTGCCTGCGTAATCGTCAGTGTACCCTTGACGTAAGTGATATCATAATTAGTTGCACTTGCACCGCTGACAATTATGTCGTATGTTCCAGGTTCGCTTGCTGATGTTGCCGTAGTCCCGACAGTCGGCTGTGTGCTCAGCACGCTGGCAGTCTCATTGTTCTTAAATCCGCTATACTCAGCCTCAAACGTTGGCAGGGCATCACCTTGCTTGATGGTATAGCTCTTGGCGGTAATGGTCAGCGGAGCCTTAGTGATAGTCAGCTTACCGTTCACGTAAGTTACGTTATAGTTCGTAACCGTTCCCTTGCTTGCCACGATTTCATATTCACCGACTGGTGAGGTTGCAGTAGCTTCACAAGTGATGCTTGGCGTGCCACTCAGTGCTGCACCTGAGGTGGTATATTCAAACGTAGGATTAGCCTCACCATACTTACGGCTATAGCTCTTTGTAGCAACAGTTACGGGGGCTGCTGCCGTGATAGTCAATGTGCCCTTGACGCAAGTGATGTCATAGTTGCCGGCAAAGGCTCCTGACACGATGATGTCATAGGTACCAGGGGCACTGGCAGAAGTGGCAGTGGTGGTAATCGTAGGCTGTGTAGTCAGTACGCTGGCAGTCTCATTGTTCTTGAAGCCGCTATACTCAGCCTCGAATGTTGGCAGGGCATCACCCTGCTTTATGGTATAGCTCTTGGCGGTAACGGTCAGCGGAGCTTTAGTGATGGTCAGCTTACCCTCCGTTGCCTCATAGCTTCCCTCTATGGTTCCCTGATTTACAGTAATATGGTACGTACCTACAGACGAGGTCTTGGTTGCTGTAGTTGTTAATTCTGGAACACCTGTCAACGTACCCTCTGTTACTGTATAGGTAAACTGCGGGTTATCCTCACCATATTGTCGAGACTTATCGTCAACCTTCACCTTTGGTACTACTGTAGCCGGTAGTGTAATGCTGAATGAAGTATTCTGAAGATTATGCTGTACACCACTCTTCTCAGTAAACGTCTGACCAGTTATCGTAGCCGTCTTGGTTCCTCCTGTAATATTGTCAGCAGCTCTTACCGTAACACTAATCAATTCTCCACTCGTTTCATAATACTCTGAATTAGACATTGAAAAAGAAATAAAGCGATAGACATTATTACCGATGTTTTCTACTGTCATCGTATGGTCGTCTAAACGATCTTCATTCAGTGTAGCCATTAACTTACCTTTCTTGTTGACTGCTATCGTCATGCCTTCTGGCAAGGTCAGATCAATCTGAAAAGCCACATAGTTTCTATCTGGGTTATTCAGTTCAATTGAAAACCGCTTTTCTTCACCAGCAGTTAAATTAAAGTCAGACACTGCCAGATTGTCTGCTTGCATCCTGCCCACAATGGCGAGTAGGACGCTGATAAATAATAGTTTTTTCATTTCACAATATATTTTTTTCCATTCTTAATATATATTCCCTTCATTGAAGGACGTTGGTTCAACCTGCGTCCATTCATGTCATAGTTAAAATCCTCAGTTTCATCACTCTTTTGTGTTTGGATGCCTGTAGTAACTCCATAGACCGTATCAAACGATTTGGCCTCCATTTCAGAGTTTACAAATGTGGTATTGCAAACAACCACTGTACCTCCATTTCCCATCAATTCCATTTGTAACAGTTCTCCGTCATTTTCACAGAAGGTATTATTTGATAAAGAGTATACCACAACGCGACATGTGTTTTCGTTTACCATTGACCAGACTAAATTATGGCCGTTGCTGCGTTTGTTATTCAAGTGGATATTCTTAATTTGCAGACCGTTAGATAATAGTACATCGAATTGGGCTGCAACGAAATCACTCTCGTTATTCATAACTAATGAAATTTCTTTGTCATGAGATGTGGTGTTCATTGTAAGCAGGTCGCGGTATGTACTTGCCATTCGGCCCCGACATAATGCAGTATTTCTGTATCCTGATGACATTATAATATTTACTGTACATACGATATCCGTCACGTTCACCTGCTCATCACCGTTTACATCGGCAGCAGACCATATGAATGAGGCAGAAGGCTTGTTCAAAATGTAGTTCACCATCTCCACGATGTCTGTCACGTTCACTGTTCCGTCACCGTTAGTATCGCCTGGAACCACATTATTGATAGTAATCTTAAATTCTGCATCCGAAAGGATATAGTCTGTACCGTCAACACGGGTAAAGGTGACGTTCTTTAGCCTGATAAGATAATCGCCGTCTTCCAAGTCGTCTCCTGCCTTAACTGCAACCTTCATGATACAGCCTTCTGTATTCTCAATAACATCATTCGACAGAGAGAAGCAGAGAATGCGATACGTGTTTGTTGATTCATCCAGCATTTCTACAGTCAGTTGCTGGTTATCGTCCTCATAACGTTCGCCCTTGGTGACATCCCACTTGTCTTTCTTGTTCTTGGCTACAGTAAAGCCCTCTGGCAGTGTAAGATCGAACTGATAGGCTGTATAGTCGGCAACCTCGTTGTTCAGCAGAATATCGACGGTCTTAGTCTCACCGCCTCGCATCTTTACAGCAACAGCAGACAAATAGTCATCTATCATTGGCTGCGAAACAGGGTCTATTATCTCTTTAAACTCTTTCCAATAATCTGCCGCCTTATACAATGATTTACTTCCAGATGGCACCGTCAAGGTTGCATTTGCACGATTAGTGAATACGTCTTTACTTATATTTATGGGATGTTCCCAGTTCACTGTTACAGATGTCAAGCCATTACAGTACCCAAAAGCTTCCTCTCCAATGCTTGTTACGGAATTAGGGATTTCAATTGAGGTCAAAGCAGAACACTTTTTGAAAGCCCGGTCTCCGATAGAAGTCACGGAATTAGGGATTTTAGTATTTTTACAACCTATTATTAGCACGTTAGAATTGGTTTCTATTATGGCATTACATTTTTCACGGGAATCGTAGATACTATTTCCTTCTTCAACGGAAATACTTACCAAGTTACACCCGGAAAACGCGTTTCCCCCGATAGAAGTCACGGACTTTGGAATCTCAATTGAGGTCAAAGCAGAACATCCATCAAAAGCCAGTTCCCCAATGGATTTTAGTCCGGTAAAATATTGCAACTCATCGAATGATATAATCTCCGCATTTCCTCTAAAAACATTTCCCAAATCATTTACTTCTGACGCCTCACTTATATCAAGTTCTTTATCTCCATTAGTATCCCAGTTATCTATACAGATAGCCTTTACATTTGCGTCCTTAAAGTCTATTTTCTTTACATTAGAATCTATTAACAATTCAGAACTTGCCGCAGCTGGATATAAAGTATTAAATGCTGACGTTGCTAAAGTAACATCCTCAATAATTATGTCGTATCTGCCGACTTTCACATCTGAAGAAATATTCAGTTTGACATTCATAATGGCACCTTCGTTACCTGTGATGGAATTCCCTCCCAAAGAAAACATTACAAAAAGATAACTATTCTTTGTATCAGGATCCTTTCGCCCCATAGCTGTAAAACCATCCGTCCTGTTTGTCAATGAAACAATGGGTTCTCCATCCTCTTCTGCCAAAGACACTCCCTCTGGTAATGTTAACTTATATTGAATACCAGATATCACTTCTGCATTGTTCAAAATAATCGGCAAATCAGCTTGTGAGCCATAACTTGTTGTGACATCACCAACAGAGATTGGACTAACTTCAACTATTTGTGAAAATTTCTGCCAAATGTCTATTTCCTCATAACGACTTTTTGTACCTGCAGGTACTAACAATACTGAATTTGAAGTAATATATTCAAAAATCCTTATGTCCATCTGAATATCAGATGGATTTCTCCAAAACACAGTTAATGATTGTAGATTGCTGCAATATTTGAAAGCATCTGCCATATAGGTAATACTTTTAGGCAATGTTACAGTAGTTAGTTCTGTACAGTCTGAAAATGCATCTTTATAAATAGCCGTTATACCTTCAGAAATACGAAGAGCACCAATCCCTTTTCCGGAAAATGCATTTTCACCAATGCTTTTTATGAAAACCTAAAATCCGCAACTATCATCCAATACACGATTAAGGGTAGATTTATGAGTCGTTAGTAGCAGCTTTCAGTAAAAAGCAACAGCACAACATCAATATGTAGCCACCATCCCCTTACCC
>JAFVGZ010000004.1 GCA_017478025.1 Prevotella sp. | reverse complement strand
CTCGACCCGACGATGGTGGGCGAGGTGCTCAGCGTTATCCGTCAGTTGGCCAAGGAGGGCATGACGATGCTCATCGTCACCCACGAGATGAAGTTTGCCCACGATGTAAGCACCCGTATATTCTTCATGTACGACGGCTATATCCACGAGGACGGCACGCCCCGGCAGATCTTCGAGTCGCCCGTCCATAGTGCCACCAAGGCCTTCATCCAGCGCATCCGCAAGGAGGTGTTTAAGATTGAGGGCCCCGACTTCGACTTCCTCGGTATGTACTCGGCTGTCAGCGCCTTCTGCCACAAGTACGGCATCCCTGAGAAGGAAGAGAAGGCCCGGCAGCTGATCGGCAAGATGCTCGACGGCGCGATGGCACCCTACCGCCCCATCATCGTGCGAATCACGCACAGCGAGCAGTCGCTCGTCACGGCCCTCGACTTCATGGTGGGGAAAATGACTGCCCCGCCGCTGAACGATGCCCATCGCAGCGAGCTCTCCGGGCAGTGCCGCCAGGTGATAGAGGAAGAGACCAAGCGCGGCTTCCGTGTGAAACTGATCATATAATCATTCGTGTAATTCGCGTAATTCTTCGCGCATTGTTTATCTTTAGCGGTGCTCAGGCGAGCAAAGCTCGGAGCGTGGTTTGATTTCTTGCTTATCTCATAACTTAATCGTACTTTTGGCTGCGCCGCGCTCGGCACTCTGTGACGCTTTCATCAAGCGTAGCGACTGAAAGAAAGTACTTCGTCATGGATGTGGAATCCCCGCATTATAGCCGCCCCTTAAAAAAGGGGCTCTAAATCTTGCGTATCTCATAACTTAATCGTACCTTTGCCGAGATTTTACGGGAATGCTTAAGAAACACCCTTACATACGCAAGACGTTGAATGTGTCAATGTCGCTCATGCTCGGCGTTGCGATACTCTATTGGATGTATCGTGACTTCGATTTCCGCATGGTGCAGCATACGCTCCTGCATGAGATGAATTGGTGGTGGATGCTGGCATCGTTCCCGTTCTGTGTTATTGCCCAGGCGTTTCGCGGATTGCGGTGGAAGCAGCTACTGGAGCCGCTTGGGGAGAAGCCCCACACCTCTACGTGCATCCGATCCATATACGTCTCATACGCTGCATCGCTCCTTGTGCCCCGCGTAGGTGAGTTCACCCGCTGCGGAGTGCTGGCAAAGAAAGACGGCGTCAGCTTCGCTAAGGCGCTCGGAACGGTTGTGACAGAACGTGTTGTAGATTCTCTCATCATCATGCTCATCGTGGGGATGGTGTTTCTGCTGCAGGTGCCGGTGTTCCTGAGTTTCTTTAGCAAGACGGGAACAAGGTTCGATGATCTCACGGCGATACTGTCACAGTTCTCGTCCATGGGCTATCTTGTCATCGCGGCGTGTATGGTTGCCACGCTGATGGGGGCGTATATCTTCAGAAAGAAGCTGGCTTTCTATGATAAGGTGAAGGCTACGGCATGTGGCATCATGTCCGGCATCACATCGCTGAGAAGCGTAAGCAACGTGCCGTTGTTCCTCTTCTATAGCTTCGGAATATGGGTGGCATACTTCCTGCACTTCTATATCACGTTCTTCTGCTTTGAGGCTACGTCGGGGCTTAGCCTCACCTGCGCCATCGTCTGCTTCATCGTAGGATGTGTTGCGGTGCTGGTTCCCACGCCAAACGGTGCCGGTCCGTGGCACTTTGCAGTCAAGACAATGCTCATCCTCTATGGTGTGACAGACGAGACCGCACTCCTGTTTGTCATCATCGTGCATAGCGTACAGACACTCATGGTGGCGCTTCTGGGCATCTATGGACTCATAAAGTTGCAATAAGAGCCCCCTCCAGGCCTACACCAAGGGCGAGGGGCGTTGTTTCAATTATCACTTTTCTATTCATTTTGATAATCTCAAGTACACAAAATCCAAAGATAAAGCACCTCCTCGCGCTACAGCAGAAATCCTCCCTGCGGCGCGAAGAGGGACTGTTCGTAGTAGAAGGCCGGCGCGAGATAGGCCATTGCATAGAGGCCGGCTACGATATAGACAGCCTGTTTATGCTCGCTCCCAAGGGGCAGGAGGCCAATGCTGCCAATGTGATTGGTAAGCCAATGCCAGCGGAAAGGTCGTTTACCCTGACGCCGAACGTATATGAGAAGGTGGCATATCGTGAAAGTACGGAGGGTGCCATAGCCATCGTCAGGGCTAAGAAGCAGTCACTCAGCGACTTGTCCCTGCCGCAGGAGCCGCTGATAGTGGTGCTGGAGAGCGTGGAAAAGCCGGGAAACCTCGGTGCCGTACTAAGGAGCGCCGATGCCGCAGGGGTGGATGCCGTGATAGTTTGCGACCCTTTGACCGATTTATATAACCCCAACCTCATCAGAAGTTCCATCGGTGCCGTCTTCACGGTGCCCGTAGTGGCGTGCAGTTCAGAGGAGTGCATAGCCTTTCTGAAGTCGAAAGGCATCAAGATACTTACTGCGCAGCTGCAGGATTCTGAGCTTTACTATGCCACAGACATGACCTGCGGCACTGCAATAGTAATGGGAACGGAATCTACCGGACTTACCACCCAGTGGCGCAAAGCCGCCGATGCCCACATCCGCATACCCATGCTCGGCGCCCTGGACTCACTCAATGTCTCTGTCAGTGCCGCCATCCTGATGTTCGAAGCCGTCCGTCAGAGGACAAAATAAAGTCGATATAGCCTCTTTTCTTCTTCAATGTGGGAAGAAAAGCGAATCCAATCATACGTATAGGCACAAAAAAAGAGGCCCCGAATGCCTGTCCTCACGGATTTATGCATTCGGGGCCCGAGCTTTTGCTCAACTAACTAACCTAAACAATTTCTAACTAATCCTGAAAAAACCTTTTTCCTTTTCTTTTGGTTGCTTAAGAGAATTGCCTTTCGGCTAAGCTCTAGCATAATACGATGGGTCAACTACTGGAGTATGACAAACCATCCATACTAATACTTTCTTGATCATAACTTTATCTCCTTTACAATCTTTTTTTCCTTTTAATCAAATCAATTTAACTCTACTTGGGCTTCGTATTGCCCGTTCTCAATCTTCGAGACCCGCTTTAAGTATCTCTCTGATTTCTGATGCAAAGGTACGTTTGTTCCCTCATTCCTGCAAGTTTTTCTGTAATTGTGTGCGTACACAACGTCATTTTGTTGATATATGTCAGCCGAACGGACAGTTCAGCTGTACTTTTTCACACTCGTTAACCGAAACGATAATAGAGGCGGAACACCCCCATTGCGCGCCTGTACCTTATATATAATATAGAAGGTGATATTTTAGATATAAGATGTCGTCAGTCTGTTTTTAAGGGAAAACAGTTGTCCGTAGATGCTGATGCAGTAAAAATTGTGGACAACGGTGGATATGTTGTTTCACTTCGTGGGGGAACCTCATGGTTTCATATTTATGCCTCTTCGTGCATCCAAGCGGAGACGCTTTTGTGCATGCGCCGCTTGAAGGCGGTGCTGAAGGTGCTGTAGCTATGGTAGCCGCTCTCAAGGGCCAGCTGCTGGGCGATGATTGGCTCATGTGCAGCGGCAAGCTCGCTGTAGCGGGCTATGAAGTGAGCGACGCGAAGGTCGTGGATGTATTCATAGTAACTTGTATTCTGGTTGGCGAAATACAGGCTGAGGTAGTAGCGGTTCACGCCGACGGCTGCCGAGAGTTGCGATAGAGTCAGGTCTGTCTGCAGGTAGAGCTGCGTGTCCTCGCAGTGCTTCGCCAGCAGTTGGCCGATATGGGAGACATCGCCCTTGGGAGAGGGGTGCTTGCTTAGGTAAGCGTCCCTTTGGGTTGGGGTAGGGCTGAGGCTGTCGGTGCTCAGGTCTTTCAGTGTCTCCACGCGCCACAGCAGGAGGCCCCCCAGTGGGAATCCGATGATGTGGGCGATGGTACACATCACATAGTTGTCGGTATATTCATAACTCACGAGCAGTAGCATGAGGCTGATGAGCAGCGTAAGGCTGAGCCACACCTCCTTGTGCTCCAGGTCGGCGTAGTTGTCTCGCAGCCATTGCCCATATTGCCTCACGGCTACCACCATATATGTAATGAAGGTCACGACGAGAATCTGCCCATAGATCTTGTTCGGGGACGTGAGGTTGATGGATGGCAGGGCTGTCTGCAGCACTGCCATCACCGCGCAGGGCGTCATGAATACGAAAATGGGCCACAGTGGTCGGTGGCGATCCTGCAACATGGTCAGCAGAGTGCCGACGAAGACGGGGGGCAGTACCATGCAGTCGCCGGCGACGAGCAGTCCGTAAATCACCGAGCTGGTGTCGTCCGAGTATGTGTAGAACAGAATCCACCAGACGTGGACCATGGCCATGATGCCGAATAATGCGGCTGCCCAACGGCGCAGTTGTGCGGGCGGCGTGATGTCGGGCGCGATAGCCTTCCCCCGACACAGCAGCAGGTAGAGGAACAACGTGACGGACATAGCAGTTCCTGCCCCATGGAGCAGGAGATACAGTATCGACAATGGAGTTATCTGTTCGGGCATATCGTTTTTATTTACGCTGCAAAATTACTAATTTTTCGGTTAAATCGGGCGAGTTTTCAAAAAAAATATATCTTTACAGCCAGATTGTGGCCAAAATTATATCATCCCCCGCCGAGACATCGGGAGATTAGCTCTGTAGTTTTATTTTTTTGCCATTTCATCGGTGATTACCGATAGTGAAGATGTGTGTGAATTGAGGTGAGAATGCTTCAATGAGCAAATCTGTGGGTGTGGGGCAACTCTCAGTTAATGCAAAAAAAGTCTCAGCTAATGCAAAATCTTCGCTCGCAGCGTTTTTGACTTTGTATGCCTCATTTTTTTTGAATACCTTTGCAAACTATATGAAAAACTTTTACAAATAATTACAAACCAATATTAACATAAAAAAACATTAAAAATTAACAATAATGAAAAAGTATCTGATGGCCGCAGTTGCATTAATCTGCATGGTAGTAACAAATGTAGTCTTTACTTCTTGTGGCAATGATGACGATGACTCTCCAGTCAACAAAGTATACACACTGAAAGTATCCTTACAAATGATTAGTGAGGGAAATCTTTCAAAGGACGCTTTGGATTATCTGAATAGAGAATTCGAACAGGAGGTCACAGACAAGTTCGTAGATTTTTATGATGCCAAGTCCAGCGTTGATGTGGTTGTCAATAAGTCTCTTTCAGCTATGAAGAACATTCCTTTGTATGCTGACGGTTGCGAATACAAGGTTTTTTACCTGTTATTTGATGCCTCCAAAAGTCAGGTTTATCAAAAAACCATTTATGTCAAAGACGATGGATACAAAGTAGAATAATTAATCTCATATATACATAGCATTCTATCCCCATTGGCGTTTCATGCGAGTTTAGTGATTTTGTTGTAGGTCTCCGTTACAATTTGGAGTTTAAAAAAACGAACAAGTCAGACAACGGCATCACGGCGCGTAGTGACCTGTTCAAGATTCACGGGGTTAGAAAGTTTTCGCTCTAAACAAGCGTCCGGGCGCGCTATGTTATATCCCCCTCTTATACCGCCGAGGGTGTCAAACCCCCGGCGGTAACAACTAAAAAAGCAAAGTATGATAATAAGAGTTTTGAACCTGAAGATCGTTGTCTGCTGCTGTTTGTTGATGGTGGCGGGCATCGGTGCAGCTCAAACCGAAAACGATAAAAGTAAAAGTAATCTGCTTACAAAGGTTAAGGCCATTGTGAACAGGAATGTCGTTAATGGGGTTGACACGAATTACGTGAAGGCTCCGAAGCAGCCTTGGCAAGTGAGCATCAAGAGCCGCGTGGCGCAGACAAACTTGCAGATGCACTCCACGATAGACGGGGGAGAACTGTTTGACGGAGAGGGTATCATGCCGTTTGTCAAGGGTGTGGGCGACATGGAGATGGACCCGCATATCAGGACAAAGGTATCTACATCGATAGGTGTTAAAGTGGGTTACAAGGGCTTGAGTGTCAGCTATTCGTTTCCTGTCGGTGGCGACAAGAGTCAAAACCTGACGCTGAGAGGTGTGGGCAAGTGGTATAGCCTGAACCTGCGTTGGCACAAGTTCAAGTCAAGCACCATGGAGAACCACTTTTCGGGGGCGGCAAAAATCAGGTCGATAGAGCATTATGATGAGGAGACGAATGAAATCACTTACACAGATTGGGGAGAGACACAACAATGGGAAGAGTCGTTCACTGAAAATCTCGCCTCGCCCATATCTATCAAAACCTTGATTTTCGACGGCTTCTACATTTTCAACCACAAGAAATTCTCCTATGCTGCCGCATACAACCAGAAGACTATCCAGGTTCTTTCGGCGGGCTCGCCGCTTGTCGGATTGATGGGCTATTACGCTGATTTCGACTATGCAGACAAACAGAATGCCGAAACCATCTATTGGATGGACGGCATCGGTCGCTTGCGTCAGTATCAGCTGGCTCTGGGCGGTGGCTATGCCTACAACTTCGTGCCTGCCAAGGGCTGGCTCATCAGTGCTATGGCCATGCCGATGGTGACGCTGGTGAACCGAACCCGCATCAATACTTACTCCACTAATTTCAAGGAGGTAGTAAATACAAATTTATTAGAGTATGCTATACTTCAGGCATTAGCCGCTCAAGGAATCTCTGTGGAGGATTACAAGTTCGCTGACAATTACGAAATACAAAGCACAGGTGCATACTCGCGCAACAACCGCGTGGCGCTGAACTTCACCGCACGGCTTTCCATCACCTACAACTGGGACCGATACTTTGTCAATGTCAATGGGCAATTCAATAACTTCAACTACAGGCATAATGCGATGCATGGATACCTGAACGACTGGTACGTAAATGCGTCTGCAGGTGTGAGATTATAAAAAGCAAATAAAACAATAAAGATATGAAAAAGAAATTACTATATATTTTTGCTCTTCTGTGCATGGTCGCACAGGGGGCATTGGCAGAAGAATATGACAGTGAGATAGACTTCTCTTTGCGCAATGAAGATTTGGTTGTACCGTCTGGCAAGCATTGGTTTATTTATGGCCATGGCCTGGTGAGCAGTCACAGAATCACCCTTGAGCATGGTGCTACGGTGACGTTGAGCAGTATTAATATCAATGGTGACGGCGCGGTTACTACAGGCGAATATGCTGGTATAACCTGCTTGGGTGATGCCACTATTATCTTGCATGACGGGACAACGAATACCGTGAAGGGATTCTACAGAGAATATCCTGGCATTCTGGCTGCAAAGAACGTTTCTGGTGTGGGCGCTGAATATACACTTACTATCAAGGGCACAGGTACGCTCAATGTAAGCAGTAATAATGTTTCTGCTATAGCTCCAGGTATTGGCGGTCCCGCTTTCGGCTCTTGCGGTAACATCGAAATTCAAGGTGGTAACATCACGGCTACCGGAGGCAGAAGCTCTGCGGGTATCGGTTGTGGCCCGGCTGCGACTGGTTCCGGTTCAGAAAATTACCCATCCTCTTGTGGCAATATCACCATTAGCGGAGGTAACGTCACTGCTACAGGCGGCGAGTTTGCTGCTGGTATAGGAGCTGGATATGGCATATCTGGCATCCGAAGCACCTGCGGCAACATCACTATTACTGGAGGGACGGTTTCGGCTACAGGCGGTAATAATGCTTCTGGTATCGGTGGTAGTTCCTCTTATGGTGATTGCGGTGACATCACGATTACGATGGATGTTACGAGTGTGTCTGCCACAATGGGTGCTGGTGCTACCAAGAGCATTGGATCGGACAAGAACTGTGGCACGGTGACCATTGGCGGTGTTGTTTATCCTGATGGTATCAGCACAAGCTCCTTTACCTTTATTCCACTGCCGAATGTTACATCGAGCCTAACGGCTGTAAACGGCACTATGCTGAGCGGCACTCTGGCAAACAATGTGAAGATTTCGATAGCCGACAATGCTACGGTGACGCTGAGGGATGTGAGCATCAATGCTACCGGCAGTTGGACCTCTGGCGATTACGCTGGCATAACCTGTTTGGGGAATGCTACACTCATTCTTAAAGGAGAGAACAGCGTGAAGGGTTTCAATGCGAGCTATCCTGGCATCCAACCAGCAAAGCGCGGTGGGGACGACAGGTACACACTGACCATTGAAGGCAACGGCTCACTCAACGCCAGCAGCAATGGTAGCGGTGCAGGTATCGGTAGCGGCTGTGATAACATTGTAATCAACAGTGGTATCATCAACGCTATTGGTGGAAATAATGCTGCAGGCATCGGCAGTCATTGCTACGACATTACAATCAATGGTGGTACTATCAACGCTATAGGTGGAACTGGCGGTGCAGGCATCGGTGGTAGTTGCCACGCTATCACAATCAATGGCGGTACCGTTACTGCTACAGGTGGAACAAACGCTGCGGGCATCGGTAGTGGAAACGAGGAAAGCTGTGGAGATATTACCATAGCGAACACTGTTACTAATGTGACCGCTACAAAAGGTGTTGGCGCCTGCGACTGTATTGGTAAGGGAGCAGGAGTTGCTTATTGTGGTGAAGTCACCATCGGTGGCACCGAGTGTTGGGGTTGGTATGAAGGCTATGGCTGGATGTACAATAACGACGGTGAAAAATATCTCAAGTGTAACTCGCTTGTTTATCTGAAGGCCAATGCCGATGGCAATGGTAACTATTGGACAACGTACTATAGCAATATGAACCACTATCAGGCCCCATCAGGAACACAGGTGTTTAAAGCCATGCTCGATGGCTCAATGCTGACGTTGGGCAAGATTGAAAGCGGCATCGTGAACAGCGATGAGGGCGTGGTATTGAAGAGTACGTCCCCCAATTACCTCTTGACATCAACAACATCCAGTCAGGAAGTTGTTCAGTCCTACGACAGCAATAGTCTGGTTGGTACTATGACCACCATCACCAATCCCGGCTATGCCTACGTGCTGAGCAAAGGTTCTGCGGGTATAGGCTTCTATAAGTTAAGTTCTTCGGGAACTATCGGTGCCCATAAGGCTTACCTGAGTTATAGCGGTGCCGCTGCCCGCGAATTCTTCAGCTTCGAAGAAATTACTGGTATCAAAACAATAGCCAATAGCCAAGAGCCAACGGCTGACAACCATTATTTTGACCTGCAGGGTCGTATGGTGGCACAGCCCGGCAAGGGCCTGTACATTGTGAATGGTAAGAAGGTAATGGTAGAGTAAAACAAAGGATAATAAAACTATGAAGAAAAAGGCATATTTGAAACCCAATATGAAGGTAATCCAGCTGCAGCAGTCTGCATTCATCCTGACAGGAAGCGAGGTCAAGGATAATTACGGCATGAAAAAGGTGCTGCAGCAGCAAGAAGAGGTCACAGAGGCCTGGTAAAGAATCGCATAATCAAGGCGCCTCAGTATCCAAACAAAACCATAATTATAACTAAACCACATATTTGAATGAAGAAGGTAGTATCTTTATTTGTGATGATTGCAGCGTTGCTGTCATCGCCGCAACAAGTGAAGGCTGACAGGATAAAAGAATCGTACTATTACAAAGTAGTTGAGGATGAGACGGGGGCAGACCACTTCACGGCAAAAATACTGATGGCTGACTTGCTTTACGGCGACACATACGTGAAGGAGGGTAAACTCGTGGCTTACGAGAGAGATTACCGAAAAGGGAAGAGGATAGAAATCTGCGAGCTCCACACCTGGGATCAGGATGGCAACGATCAATCTGTGCATTTCATCAAGGGCAGGAACTTGATGGAGGGTGCTTGTATCTTCATTAGTAATGCTTTCAATCAGATGTTGCAGGCGGAGGAGAAGGACTACGTCATCAACAAGAAATCCAATTTTGACCTGCCGCAGGTTTTTTTGGAAGTCTATTGGGGGCCTGAGATGACGAACCGTGAGTGGTTTATATATTTTGAGTTTAAGGATGAGGACGATGATGAGCATTCTCACAGGATGGGCTCAGTGAATTGCGGTGAATATGTGAATATGGGACGTAATGTGCTCAAAGTCAATCAATATAAGATTGAGCGAACGGGCCCGCTGAAGTTCCGTTTCACAACGCCGCCACTACCAGACAACAACTGCAGGGATGAGCTGAAGAGTTATCAGCAACATCAGGCGTGGTATATACTGAAGTCAACCTACACCCTCCAGGATAACAAAACGGTTATCTCAAAGCGCGACTCTGTGGCCTGCTTGCCCAGCGCAGAGGTCCCTCATATGCTGAACATCCCTGCCAGTGCCGGCAATTTCAAGAGAATGCATCTGGAATTGGAGGTGCATGATGCATATAAGTCCGTCAAGGATGGTTTCAAGGATGCCAAAAATAAAGGCTACTTCTACGATAATGTCATCTCTATCACGCCTACCACGAAGTTGCTCAGTGTTCCATATCCCAGCGATGTAACGGGGAAATATGACCAATACGGCAGGAAGATAGAGTTGAGCTGGACGGGCTTGGACAAGTCATCGACGGAGAGCAACGACAATGGATATTTCAAAGAGACGAAGCCTTACATTTACCGCATCGAGACCAATGCTGCCGGTACAGTGCTGAACGGTGCCAAGTGGGTATATCGTGGCATGCTCAGCACACATGCCACGGAGGGTACGATGAACTTTACCGACAACGAAGGCATTCAGTATAATCGTTACTATAAGTACATGGTAGTCAATATCCCCGATGTTTGGGCACAGGAATTGAATCCGACGAACATCAAAGAGGATGTCCTGAATGTGCTTGGCAGCAGCATCATGAACAATGCCATCAGCACAAAACCTACCATGAGTTTCAAAAGCCTCATTCAGGATAAGACAGAGAAGACCAAGGTGAAACTCAAATGGCAGTACGACCGCGTCCCAACCACATCCGGGACTGTGCATTTCTCTGTGCTACGTGCCAATACCGGAAAAAATAATTGGGCTGAAATAGGCACTGTCGGTGCTACCAGCAATCCTTCGCCCGATTTCTTTGCCACCTTCACCGACGAGGCTGTTGAGAACATAGATACTCGCCATGAGTATAAGGTGAAGTTGACTCTCCAAGACGGAAACGAGTGGGAGAGTGATATCATCAATGCCGGCTTGCTCGCCGGCACCTCCATCGACACGCTTATTGCCTCGCAGGGTAACTATGAGCATAGTGTCATGTTGAGATGGACCGCCAAACAGTCGGGAACGGAGGACACTCGCTATCGGGTCTTGCGTCGCATAGCGGGCGGAGATAATGAGGCGTATAATGTCATATACACCACCAGCGGAACCAGCTCGACTTACATCTTCGAAGACCGCACAGTGAGTCCGGGCTTTCTCTATGATTATCTGCTTCAGGCCTATCATGGCGAGCTGTCTGACGATAAGAAACCCATGAGCGAGTTCACTGCCGTAGGATTCTGTCAGACCACGGGCATTATCACTGGACGTGTCAGTTTCAAAAACGGCGACAATGGCGTTGAGAACGTGCGCGTGACACTGGATGCCCAAGACAATAATGCCAGCTCTAAGCAAGTGGTAGGCCCATCAAACGGTATTGTCTGGAAGGCCGATAGGATTGCCACTGCCAACATGTTCAGAAAGGCCAACACTGTGCAGATGCTGGTGCGCCCTGAATCGTCGATGACCAAGGGTGTGTTGGCATCGGTGCCTGGCATGGGACATTTCCTGTTGGAGAAGGATGCCGATGCTGCTGACAGCAAAACATTCAGGTTGCAGATGAAGTCAGAGCATGCCAATACCTATAAGGTGGCTACCTGCTATACTGAAAAGCCATTAGTCAGGGCGGTGCTGGCACATTATAATTATTATCAACATACTACGTCTTCCGCGTATATTGACGGTCATACATATACCGTTTATAATTATGACGATATTATGAATGACTACTGGGACTTGACCAGACAATGGAAGGAAGAAGGCTTCACCGAGGTGTTTCAGTTTGATACGTATGGTTTAGGACATGGTGAAATAGCGATTGTCTTCTTTGTCAAAAAGCAGCCTGTCACCGATCATTCCTTAATAAAGTCATACCATACGATGCATGGACGCGAAAAGTACGACTTAGGCATCACGCTTCCTGCCGACGAGTTCTCACTGCTCAACCTAATGAAAGATGACCAAGGTCATCTGACCGTTAAGGTAGGAGAACAGACCTCAACGTCGAAAACGTCTGTCGGCGTAGAATCAACATTCGGTTCGAGCGAGGAAACCACAGCACTGAATCGTGTTCCGTTTGATGTGGATCCTGCTTCATTGATTGATGAGGCTTATTTGAAAAGCGACGATGGAACGGTTTTACTGGACCAATGGAGAAACCTGGAAAAAGTACTGGCTACGGAGGTGGTATCAATACCTGAGGGGAACGGTGTGTACGATGACTTTAGCCTTCCGTTTGCGGTTGGTGGCAGCTATGACGTGACTACGGAGACAGCCTTCTACGGTAACCTCTCCGAGGTGCGTGTGTGGGATCATGTACTGAGCACACAAGAGGAGACCGACAACAACGACCGCATTCTGAGCGGCAGTGAGCAGGGACTTCGGATTTACTGGCCGCTGTCTGAGTTCTCTGACCAGATTGCCCTTGACGCTTCCTGCACCAACGACGTTCCCAATGTGCGCAATGGCAGCGTGGGTACTAACATCAAGGTGTCACCCCTTGCGCCCGAAGCAGCCAAGATGTCCCGCTATGTGCTGACCAATGCGCGCGGCGAGTACACCATTCGAAATGTTCCCTTTGCGGGTACCGACACCAGATATACCGTTACGCCCAGTTACGGCATACACGCTTTCTCGCCAGCATCGCGCAGCGCCGTCATCAGTGCCAGCTCATTGGTTTTTGGCAACTACAATTTCAACGATATGTCGTCTTTCATCGTGACGGGCAAGGTGACCTATAAGAACACGAATATCCCCGTGGATAGCGTCATGTTCAAGGTGGACGGACAGGTGATGACGGATGCACACGGCATCATCTATAGCAACTCTGAGGGAAAATACCGCATCAGCGTGTCTAACGGCAACCACCGCATAGAGGCTTATCGTGATGGGCATCTGCTGTCGGCGTTCCCAATGGAGAAAGAGAATACCTATGAGTTCAGGAAGGACGAGACGGTGGACTTCATCGACTCCACATTGGTGAATGTCACGGGACGTATCAACGGCGGCTTCACCGACAAGGACGAACCCCTGGGCTTCGGACGCAGCAAGAACCGCATCGGCCAGG
>JAFVGZ010000003.1 GCA_017478025.1 Prevotella sp. | reverse complement strand
TCACATCACAGCAGAGCCCTGTCGCAATTTACATTGAAAACAGGGCATGAATGCTGCGTGTAAATGCAATCAATAGACAAGAATTGTTAAAATGCCTCACTTTTAATCCAAAAAGTTTGGTTTTTAAAACAGTATCTGTCCTAAACTGAAAACGGCATAATTCTTCACCATGAGTTGCTGCTCCATCACCCCTTTGAAAAGCCCACCAACAACGGAAGACGTCACAAGCCTCATCCCCTCCTCAAAACTACCATCCTCCTCATCACCATCTTCTTCAGATGAATACGATTCATTCATCTGGTGGTCAACAGCAGTAATAAACTCATCATTAATAGCCTCCACATGCCTCTGCTTATCAGGACATGTCAACACCAACGTAGCTAAAACAACAACAATAATAAGTATTGTAATAAGTTTCTTCATATCTTTAGGGTTTAGAGTTCTTTCGGCAAAATTACGAATAAAAATCCTTATCGCCAAAAAACAAGCAAAAAAAAGCCCACTCGCGAAGAGTGAGCTCTATCATGCCCGGAACCCCGTCCCTGTGGCATCATCTGACGAACTAATAAGAATTTCTTATAAGTTCCACCTATATCAAGTTCTCCATCCTTATAGATGTTGGAGAGATGCATAGATACATTTTCCTGAGTAGTCTGGTAAACAGCTGCAAGTTGCTCTTGTGTCAGTCATACATCTTCGTCGGCGAACAGGGTGTTTATACTCAATTTCCCCTCTTCATCCTTATAAAGTATAATCTTATTTTCTTTCTCTGCCATAATCTTAATCAATGGTCAATCCTCAATGGTCAATCGTCAATGGTCAATGCTCAATGTTCAATTGTCAATGTTTCCGAAAGCGTCTGGTCTATCTTGGCTTCAAGGGCAGCACTCCATTTCAGTTGGTTAGTGGCACTAACCAACTCTGTATAACAAGGGGCTGTCCCCTGTGGCATGTTCAATCGTCAATGGTCAATGTCCCCTTCTCGTTATTGCCCACAATCAGCAGTATGATAGCAATAAGGACTGGCGACCCCAGGAAACTCAACAACACCCAAAAGAAAAGACTTCATATTCATATCACCTAATTCATTAAATTATCAATTCATTTTCGTTCTTGTAACAATTCAGCAATTTTCAAGGAAATCCAGATACTCATTCTTAAAATAATTCATTAGATTGTCATATTCAAGAAACAAAGAGCGTTGCCATTTTTTATTAACCACTATATAAGGTTCACGCTTGTCTGAATAAATCGCATAGAGACAAGCCTTCTCAAAATCTTTAGAAAGCTCTATAATCTCCTCTTTGTTTTCATCTTTAAACCATGCTCTCAATACATTTAACGGAGACACTTCAAGAATGCTATCTACAGTATCCTCAAAGACATCATACATAGGAAACTTCTCAATAGCTTTGTACACTTCTCTACGAGACGAATTCCATGAAAGTTTATCTTTATTCTCTTCTATCAAGAATTCGACACATTTCAACAATTCATCTTCAGTATCTTTTATTATTACCTCGTTATTCATTAGCTCCCATGCGATAGCAATCATCATGCAGGCCATTCTATCATATGTAAGTACCGAAGGTTGTGGTTTTAATTGCATAAATTCAACGATAGCCATAACCCACAAAAAGTCATATGAACATTCTGCTATATCTGATATTGCCTTGAGTTTGCCTTTGGGCACATAGATCTCTGAAGTTCTTTCTGTCCTGTATGAAGAGTTTTCTTCGGAATAACCCTTATCTTCATCTTCTACAAAAATTCTATTACCTTCATTATTATACCATATACCATCAACTTTAATTTTACTACCAACAAAATTTGGCGTATAAACAATATCTTCTATTTTTTCAATAGAGTCATTGTCAATAACCGGATACAAATCAGATGAAGAATACGCAACAATCACCTTTCCCCCCTTTGACCAGTTACCATCTTTTTCAAATAGTTTCTTGATAGTGAAACACACTTTTTGCAACTTACATCTGTAAATCTCCCCATTTATTTTGATTAATATGCCCTCATCTGAAAATACTATATTCCCCTCTTGATTAAGAATAAAGCATTTCGTTGAATAATTCTTTATTTCATACTCGTTATCATTATTATGATTTGTTTCTTCTTCCGCTTGATAAGTATATTCGATTAAGCCAAGTTTAGCCAGACGTGATTTTATTGCGATTTCAGTACGTCCCTGTCTTTCGGCAATTGATTTTACATCCATACCTTTATTATAATATAGAGAAATCAATTCCTCCTCGTATTGCGTCCAAGGTTGACCTTTCCTGGTTTCTGTAGAATCCTCTTCTAAAATGACATTTTGTGAAGTAGATATGATGTTGTTATCAAGATTTGAATCTGAATAAGAGTCTTTAGATGCTACATCTACAGTTCCTAAATTAACTTCTTTAATATTATTGCCACGCAATAAATCAATAGCTTCTGTAATCTTATCAATTATACACATAGCATCATCTTCAGACATCAAGGATATCTTCAAATCTGACAGGAAATTATCGTACACAAAAGCAAATGATGGTGAGATATCTCTTTGCTTAATGGGTTCGTTTATTATCTTATCAAGCAAGTCATAAACTGTTGGAAAGAGTTCTTTGAATACTTCCCTTTCATTGCGATGAGACTTTAAGAAAGTGTAATATTGTATATTAAGGACAATCTGTATGTCTTCATTAAAGCTATGGAATTGACGTGTAAGTTCTTTATCTGGTTCGTTAATATATACCTTCGTCTCGTCTTGCTTTTTTGAAAGTATTTGTTCGTAATCAGCAATAGCAGAAAGAGAATAATCTACCGAATTATCCACGCTTTCTGATAATTTATCTATCTGTTCATCTGTCAAGTCAAAATAAGTTTCAAGCAAAACTCTTTTCAAAGATGAACGACCGGAAGATAAAGTCATTAGAAAATACAAATCTTCATCAAGTTCTGCATATTTTACAGAATCATACAGGCTCGTTTCCGAAGGCTTTACTCTATTGTCACGCATTGATGAAAGAATTGCTTCCTTATCTCTTTTAGGTACAATATGCCAGAAACTATCATTCTGTAGATACCAATAAGGTAAATATGCATCAGGATGAAATTTCTGCTCATAGGGCAGAACTTTATTCCATACTTTCAAAAACATTTTTTTTAACTTATCATCGTAACATATTTCATTCTCTGTCAATATGTTTTGCTCATAGAGCTCTATGACAGTCAGCATTAAAACCGCCTTATGGGGCGATTTGCGTCCATATTTATTATTTGTTCGTAAATTTTTGAAAGTTTCGATGTAGTCCATACCCTATATATTATAAGTCCTCGAGTTCTTCTGAATTATCTTCTATAGTTTGTTTATCTGTTAATTGTAGAAATATATCAAGGAAGGATCGATGAGAAAAGAAATATCCAGGATCTTCTTTTAATTTCTCTTCCATTATAGAGAAACCATAATTTGCATACTCTTCCATCGTTTCAATTAGACTAGTTATGACAGTACTTACTTTTATTTCGCCCTTGTCAAGTGCAATCCAGTCTATATCCGTTTTTGCTACAAGAGCAATGAATATATATGACCTCAAACCTGAATAGGCCTTTCTGGATTTTTTTGAATCAAGGTTTCCCCAATACTGTATAGGTTGCCCTAATACTTTTAATTCTTCGTTTTCATCTGTCAATGGCAATCTTTTATTAGCATATAAACCAATAAAAAAAGCCATAATATATGGTTCATACCCTGCACCTAAGATTTTACCTTTGGCATTAGTGTATTTAGAGGCACCAACACCATAGTCTGATATAACTCTAATGACACTCTGTTCGTATTTTTTCTCAAGCCTTGGATTCCTGCGTCCCCAGATGTCAATAAGCTTTTCGTCTTTTTCAATACGTTCCTCTATATTATTTAGAATATCAGTCATAGTTACTTAATTTTAGTAATTGTAGTTTGAATTGTAGCCAGATTTTTGTCATCAAAAGGTTTCTTTTTTTCTATGCGGAATACACGACCTTTAATGCCATCTGTCTTTTCTGTATCAAGTATAACTTCCCCATTTTTTTCTTTCAGGAAACTCTTTGTTACAATAACAACTTGTTTGTTAAGTTTGCCTATTACATTAAAGAACTCACTCTCCTTTGCATCTGTAAACGAAGATGTTGGAGCATCAAATAAAAGGGGGAACTCAGTTTCGTCTCTTTCGCTTGAAAGTTTTCCAATAGCAAATAGAACAGACATCAAATAAGTTGTACGTAATGCAGTATTGGGCGTAAAGATTCTAGTATTATCACTATTCATCAATACAGCTTCTCCCTGTCCATTAGGCTTCTCCAGTATTCTAATTGTACCCTTGAAATCATTGGTATTCAATTTTTCAAGGAAGATATTAGATTCATCTTCAATGGCATGAAGGAGATTCTTCTTGTTTGTTTCTTTTGCATTCTTGAAAGCATCTGATATGTGACCAATTATCATAGCAGTCTTCGCATATATAGCAGCAGAAGTGCCTTCTGCTAACTTTGTACGCGCCTCTTGAGCTTCTTCAAGAGTAGCTCGATGCTCTTCTCTCTTACGTTTTAATGTTCCGATTCTGTTTTCTGCATTACTTTTTTGATCAAACCAGTTAGAAATGTTCTCAAAATTAGCTAAGAGTTGTTCTTCTGAAAGACCATCGGCTTGAGCTAATATTCTTTTTTTATGTTCGAGTTCAATATTTAGATTAGTATCTATTTTCTTTACCTCATTATGCATACGGTTGTTAAACGCCATAACCTCCTGAATCTTATGACGAAGTTTCGTGATTTCTGATAAGTTGTCATTCAGAGTTGTATCACGCTTTTGAAGTTCCACTACATAATTATTAACATAATACGGAGCTATTTCATCCTCCTCAGGAACCTTAAGTGATTCTTTATATTCTTCCAAGCGGTGCTGCATGAATTCCCATGCCTCAGAATGTTTTTTTGCGGGACGTCCACATATTTTACAAACTTCCTCATCTAGCATTTCCTGCATTATCTTCTGTCCTGGAATATGTACAGGTAGTGGAACAAAGTCAGTTTGCATTTTCTTGATGGCTTTTTCCTGGCCAGCAGTATAAAGATAATTCTGCTCTAACTTTCTTCGTTTCTTATCAATATCGTTAACTTTAGTTGAATACTCTTCTGCAATATCACTAAAACCCATAAGAATCCACATATCGTCTAATAAATTGATTGTGTAATTCTCGTCTATTTTTGATTGTGTCTGCGTACGTTTATTGGATATAGTCTCAATTCTACGATTAACAGCATTAAGAAGTTTTGATGCTTCTTTACTTTGTTCAATGTTTTTGATTAAACTTTCAAAATTCACAACCTCATTTTCTTTTATCTTTAATTCGCGCTCAATATCTGACAGAGCACCAACTTCTAATTCAATTGTTCTGTTGAGTTGTTTAATTTTATCAGAATTTTTCTTGTCTAATCTTTGAGCGTTTTCGCGAGCTTGTTCTGCCTTTTCTGAAGCATATTTCATGAAAGAGAAATACGCCTCAAAGTCTTTTACATCACTAAAGGTTTCAACAAGTAATTTTAAGGAATTGCTATTTTGAAATACATCAAGATCGCTTTCTCCTTTGAACATCGTGAATTTTCTGATTTCGGAGGGTAAGTCATAATCAAAACGGATTCCATCTTTCGCAATTCTTTCTACTCCATTATCTTCAAAAAGGTTAAAGGTATAATTAGATGTACTCACTTCTCCATCAAAAGACTTTGTGAAGTGGAACATTTTCTCAAGAATCTTTGTTTTACCTTTATGCTCATATGTCATTGATACCCTAACATCATCTGATTCATTGGCAAATAGTTCATCTATTCTTTTCTTTGATATAAATTTGGTATCCATTCTATTTGTACCATCGGTACGGAATAACCATTCAAGAGCTTCATAGAATGTAGTCTTACCATCACCATTTGATCCAATGATGAGGTTGAGTCCATTGATAAATTCGAAAGTGTTTTTTTTATAATAACTTCGAAAATTCTCTATATCAATCTTTTGTATAATCATAGTATGTAATTCTCATTTATGTAGTTAAACACGGTCATATAAACTTTCTTCTGGTCGCTATCTTCTGTAGAACCGTTTAAATCTTTTATAATACGAGCTACTGCAACAACGACGACATTTTCTGAATTTAGGGCCTGATATAAGTCCTCGTATTCAGATTTGTCATAATCGTATAGTTCTTGCAATTTCGGATCGTCAAGAACCATATGCAACATTCTTTCTTTGTTTGTCATAGTTTATTTGTTTTTTTATAAATTTAGGCCATAATGATCTAACACTTCTCGTAACTCTATTTCTGAATAAGAAGGATTCTCTGATAGTTGAGCAAAATTATTTACACGAGCGAGTTCTCCTTTTAACAATGATTGTTCCATTCTGTAACAGTCGCTATAAGGATTAACTTCTGGAACTACTACGAGGTCATGGAGTTCCGCCATGTTCTTGTCAGGATGTGTCCTTAATACACGACCTCTTCGCTGAATAAATTGGCGCGGATTACCTGTACTAGAACAAAAGATTGCAAGTTCACTCCTTGGAACATCTACGCCTTCATCCAAACATTTCATAGAAGTGAGTACTTGGAGCTTTCCGCTAGCGAAATCACCAAGAATTTCTTCTCTGTCTTTTTGACCGGACACGAATTTCCTGACTGTGATATGATCATCAACGTCCGCAACGACTTGGGTAAATTGATCTATCAGGTGTTCTGCTTCTTTGTCATCTTTAATATCTTCATATTCGTCAAACTCATCATTTTCACCCAAATAGTCAGGCTTATTGCCCTCTGGCACATATACTAGAGTAAATTTCAAATTTCCTTTCTCTTGGTACCGCTTTTCTACAATATCTTTGAAGGCTTCAAGTTTTCGGGCAGCTTTATGAACAATCTTCTTCCTTATTAATAATAATTTCTTAAGTTCTTCATCAATATTATCAAAGCACTCTTTATTAAAGTTATAGTACCTCGCAATTTTATTTGATAACCGCACATACTCATCCATCTCTTCCGGCATTAACTTTACCAAATGTGGGTAATACATATATTTACAGAGGACTCCATTATGTATTGCTTCCTCCATACTATACTCATATGTGTAGTGGTCTTCTGAACCGAAGAAATATCGCAATTTTTTATTACCTTCTTCATCAAACTGACGTTCTGGAGTTGCAGAAAGTCCTATCCTTCTTAGATATGGAATGTCTTTGAGACGCTTTCTTAATGAGCCTGAAGCCATATTGTGGCATTCGTCTGCAATCATTAGCAGGCGTTTCTTATCAAAGCTGTTAAGAATCTTAAAGACCTTTTCTCTCGTATAGGATGCGTAAGTAGAAATAATAATATATGAAACCTCTGGTTCTTTAGGACTTTTATATTTCTCCTTAAAGCTTATTTGTTCCACCTCGTCACGCCAATTAGGATTCTTCGAATATACCTTTGTGATATTCGTGAACTGAAATTTCCTACATTCTTGCTCCCATTGGTTGACAAGGGTGATGGTAGGAACAAGTATTATAGCCTTATAATATCCTTTGCGTTTGTAAATTTCGTAAAGGCAATTCAAGGATGTTATTGTCTTACCTGTACCAGTAGCCATAGCAAACAAGCCTCTCTGCCCATTGTTTTTCCAATTCTCAAAGGCTTTCTTCTGGTATTCACGAGGTCCAGATGGATAAGGGAAATGTGGCTCTATATCTTCCCAAGGTTCGGTTACAAGACCTTCACGCTCTTTTGCTTCTGCTTGCTTGCGTCTCTTTATCTCACGAAGTTTGTTCTCTACATCAAGCAGCTCTTCTATGTCCTTATCTCCAAAATTGGTGGTAATAGCAGAAACCAAATTATCTGGTGACAGGTATTCAATATTGCGTTTCTTACACATCATGATGGAGTCAAAATCCTCCTTTTGGCTCTTTATCCGGTTCTGAACCATCTTATCAACAGAATCGCTTCTGTCAATCTTTATTTCTTCAAGATTATTGAAAAGACCGTTTATGGTAAAGTTGGCAGACCCCGTAAAAGATGTAGTGCTGTCACCATCACGGAACTGCCCAGATTTAGTATGGGCAATACCCTTTTTGTTCCGAGGTTTTATTATGCGTATTTCTATTCGTTTTTCGTATATCAGGAAAGCAAGGCAATCAAAGAATTGTTGCTGATATTCATCAAAGGTGTTCTTTAATGATTCAAAATCAGTCAAATCAAAACAATCAATATACCCACCATTAACACCTTTACTTATAGCATCTTTGTCCTTATCTGAAACGATATGGTTAATAACCAATCGCATCTTTCCTCCTTTTGCTATGAACGAAGCAAATCCATCAGCAAGCACGCTTATCGTTGCTGAACTAAAATAGCCCAACTGCAAATCAAATTCTTTACTATTTTCCAGACAGTCGTTAAAGAACTTCTCTGGTGAGTTTTCCTCGCCAGGCCTGTAAGTTCCATCAAGTGCCCATTCTACTTCGTATAGCATACCTCATTTCTTATATAAAACAGTTCGTACACATTATATCGTCACCAAGGATGTCAACAAGGGTTGTACCCTTATTGTTCTTCTGACTCTCCTTTTGGCGGCGAATTATATCCAACTTTATTTGGCGTACACGTTCAGGTTTTATCAAGTCAGCAAGACTCTCGCTTTGGTTCCATGTATAACCATCTTTCTCAAACTCCATAGCCTTCTCATAAAGGTCTGGGTGTTGTTCGTAGAGCCATATCCATTCTATCTTTTGCTGGAAGAAACAGAAATAGCAACCAGAGCGACTTCTGCAGTATGTTCCTGTCTCACCATCAACCTCGAAAGGAATCTCTTCGTAATAAGCTGGAACGCCCACACCACTTTCTCGGAGAAGTCTGAATATATCTTCCTTTACGAGAACATCTGTATTATCCAGTAAGGGGAAATCATCGAGTTTCCCGACAGGATAATCTGTTGTTTTCAGAAACTCGAATACCGCATGATTAAACAACTTAATATCATAATCGAGCAGCATATTCAGTTTCTTTGAATAATAGAACTGCTTCGTGATAGGCTTCTTCACGGCTTCTATAATCTCATCACGCAGGAAACCTTCTGGACAAAGTTTTTCATAGATGCTGACTATCTGATCAAGATTTTCTTTATGAAGAAACTTGTTGATGACATCTATACTCCATATGTTTTTTCGGAATGGGAATACCGCTTGTATATTTGGCTTTGATGAAATGTATCCATCTCTATCCTCGTCACCTCTTATACCTACGTATGAAACGGCATAGTCATCACCAACATATTCCTCAAACTTATCCAGCTTCATCTTCTTTGTGCACCACCTTGCTTGTGGAGATGGCAAGAAACCACCCATAGCTTTAAGGAAATGATGGAATGGAGTTGGCTCAGGACTACCTTCGGCAGCCCTCAAGCGTTCTATCTTTCCTAAGTATGCCTCAAGACGATTGATGAGTGTTTCGGTCTCAGCCAATTCACATCCAGTATCTGAATTGTAATACTCAATCTTTAGCGAAGGGTATGTTTTCTTCAGATAGATGGCTAAAGCTGCGCTATCTTTACCGCCAGAGATACCTAATATGTGTCTAACTTTCATTTGTTTATCTTCTTATTTAATATTGACAAGAGAGTGCAAACATCAACATTATTGTCTCCAGAGAGCAGTTTGCTAATCTTCTTCTCCAGTTCGTCTGCCTTTGACTTATCCTTTTCTGGAAGCACATAGGTTTGCGTCCTTACATTAGTTCCTCTATTCGTAACCATGTCAAACGAATATGCCTCATTATTGCTTGAGGCACCTTCTTTTGCAGAGATAGAAGAATACTTCTCACACTCTCTAAAGAGATAAACTAAGTCATCAGCAAGTTTATCTTCTTGTTCGTCACGAAGAGAATCCAAGCGTTGTTCAAGGATGGTATAACAGATAGATTGATACCATTGTGTCCTATTATCATATTCTGTCATTACATGATGATAGAACTCACGTTGTTTGCCCGTCAAGAGGTATGACTTCACATTAGACAACCTTTGTCTTATCTCCAGTATATACTCGTTATAGTCATAACTGTTCAAGCCAAACTCTTCCACGAGTCTTGCTTCTATCCTGTCTATCAGTTGTGAATAGCAGGAACGCAATTCTCTAATGGCTCTTTGGATAATCTGGCCATACTCGTTAATGAATGCCTCTTCCTTAAGTTTTGCTTTATCAAAACCGAGTGCTTCAGGCAAATCTTCAAAGAAAGCCTTCTCTGGGTCTTTAGCCTTAGCAAGAACATCACGGAACCTCATAGTAGATTCGTGATCAAACTTCCTCGTATTCTTCGTATATTCATCAAGACGTAGATAGAAACTAAGGAAAGGTTTTATTGTCTCAATAAAACTTGCACTAGTGATAGTAAACTCATCACCTAAGTTTATAAATTTGCGATATTGATTGAAGAATCCAAGTTTTACGCCATCTACTGCAAACTTCTTAATTTCGAAATCTGATGGGTGTTTTTGCAGCAACTCAAAGAACTCCATATTCACGTTGGGCATGAATGCTTTCTTTGATGCATCATATAGCGCAAAATCCTGACGTTTGATAAAAAGGTATGTTGGTATCCAGAAGTCAAGGAAACCTTGTTTTATCTTATATGGTTGTGCAGAAAGTATCTTAATCAGTTCAGATATCTTTCTAGCTTTATTTTCTGTACTCTTCAAGAATTCTTCACAAGCATCCCAAAGAGGCATAAAGCCTTTATCTGTAGGGGCATCTGAAAATTCTCCATCACGATGCAAGCCAGTATTCAATAACAGAGAGGAATAGATTGTCTTCTCTGGAGGAAACTTATCTGCGGGGAAACCAAGTCCTTCATCTGTATATTTTTCTATTAGATTTGTAAGATAGCTCTTTTTTGCAGATGAGATAGTTCCGCTAAGTTTGTGCTTATTGAACAGTTCGTTGTTCATTACAGGCGTTTTATGATACACCTCATTACATACTCTTGAAAGCAGTTTGTTGAAATCACGATGTGACTCAACCTTCTGCTCCTTGCCGTTGTAAACCCAAACGACTCTATTCTTATATGCAAACAAGTTATCACTTATCGCTTTGTTCAGCAAATCCTCTTCATATTCCCTCAGTTTCTTTATCTCATTGACTGCAACCTTATCATTCTTATCTATTACCTTGTCTAATAGATACATATACTTCTTGATGTTGTATAGGTGATCTATTATGTCTTCAGTATTTGTAAAGTAAGCAAATACTAATGCGTGTTCCCATTCAGCACTTACCTTCTTTATTTCTGCTAAAGCATTTTTTCGTGTTGAGAATATCAATTCAATAAATCCATCTGTGTCTCCTGTAGGAACTGCGTCCAAAGCCTCTTCTCTTATCATATAATCAAAGAATCTTGGCGTGCCTTTTTGATAGAAATGAGCTTTAACTGGAGAGATTCTCTTGTTAAAGAATAAGTTCAGTTCGTCAACAAAGGCAACAGGACGGGCAACCATCATTCCTGCCTCACGGATTTCTGCCTCAAGGTCAACATCTGTACCCTCAAACAACATCAGTCGCTCTTTATAGACAGCAAACCTTATAATCTTTTTGGAAACAAGTTTCTGTATGACAGATTCCGGGTTGGCAATTGTCATAGCATTCTTAGCATACGTTGCCAATTGCTCAGCTGTCAGCTTGAAGGATGCCGTACCGAAAAGATTAAGCAGTCCTATGGCTTTTATGATGTTTACAGCCTGATACATTTCTTCCTTGCTATCCCAGCTTTGACCTTCTACTCTTTCTATAGAAAGCTGCATTGTGCTCCAACTCAAAGAGTCAGCATTCGCATCTTTCAGGTATGAATAGAAATTATACAGAACATAGTCATAGACTTTTGACAAATTATAAGTAAGGTGCTCTGCCGGTTCAAATTCGCTTATTGAGTTACTTCCCTTTGATGCGAGAAAAGTAAAGAGTGAACGCTCATTTTGACCATACCGTTGTATTGCTGTTGTAATAGAGTATGCAGCAAACAAGTCTAACGGATAAAGCTGCTGAGCTGTTTCTTTGGAGAATGTAGAAGATACGAATTGAGTATCTTTTGCCAAATCATACAAGGTATCAATATCCTCCAAATTTGGTTTGTTATTACCTTCCTGAAGTTGAATAGATGCAAGATGCAGAAGCTGCTCTACAGGTTCTACGAAAGTAATCTCTTTGAAACGCCCCTTAACTTTAGTCCATTCGTTTGCTTGTTCTTCTGTAAGTCCTTTTGCATAAGCACTAAAATTCTGATGCAAGGTGGTAAGAAGAAGAATATTGCGTGATGGAAGATTAATGTATTCCGCAAGCTTCTGCAAGAAGTATAGCTCCTTCTCTGGATTGTTCTTGGCTGCATGCTCCAGCACTTTGCCAAACTCGTCTATAACAATAACGCAAAATTTCCCTTTCTTTTGACATTTATTGTAATAGGCTTTCAGTTCATCAAGTATGCTTGTTGAACTTCCTTCTACATTTAATGCCTTGCTTAGCAAAGAAGATAACTCCGAATAGTCACCTACAATATTCAGTATTTCATAGTCTTTAGCCTTTGATAGGTTTTTAGAGTCAAACAGTATCTTCTTCTTGCTTGATTTCTTCAAAT
This sequence comes from Prevotella sp., assembly GCA_017478025.1. Taxonomy (GTDB): domain Bacteria; phylum Bacteroidota; class Bacteroidia; order Bacteroidales; family Bacteroidaceae; genus Prevotella. The sequence goes on along the minus strand of JAFVGZ010000003.1, from coordinate 353,066 downwards.
CTTCCTCTAATGCCAGAAGAAAACTTGATTTACCTGTGCCATATGAACCTATAATAGTAAATGCATGTATTCCGGATTGGAAATCATTTACTATGTTGTGTATTGCTTTTTGGGCATTGGGCGTTACAAGATAATGTGTACCCTCAGCAAAACCATTTTCTATATTTGCGGATAAACTAAATGTCCGTACCATAATATTTGTCTAAAATTTTCTTACTATCCAAGTCTGCTGTAAACTGAACTTGTTTTATGCCTGCAACATCACTATAGGTAAAGTATTTCTTATACTTATCAGACAATGCCTTAAGCATTTCTATTGTCTCATAGTCTTGCATGCAGAATATCAGTCCTATTTTGTCTTGTATAGTCTCATATGAAATGGTGTTATCTTGCTCTTGTTCTCTTAACTTTAAAAGAGCATAGAGAAAGATTTCATTCGTGACCTTCCTTTTTCCATCAACATTGAAGTAATAAGATTTTCCTTCAGGGTCTTGTCTTATCAAGTCAAGATCTATCAGCAGAGAAGAGTAATCTTCGTTTGATTGAGGTTTACGGGGTAATGCGTAATTCTGTAACAATACTGCTACATCCTTTTTGACAGTATTCGCATTAAACATTGTAGCCTTTCCAGCCTCTATCATTTTTCGTTTTACATAATTTACAACTTGCTCTCTATCGAAACGCGCTCTTTCTCTTTGCAATCCGCAAAAGAACATGTTGTATAGACTTGCCTCGGCTGAGAATGCTAATGTAAAGTGCAATAACCATAACGTAGCAATATCTTCAAGGTACTGGTCCTTTCCGCCATTTTCATTGAATAGGTAGCTACCCATCCAAGTAATCTCATCATTTTCTGTTATTCCGAAAACTTTCAGCCAATAACGAATGGATGATACCATGTTTTTACCAACTCCCAAACCTATTACGGCATCAGGTTTGTTAAACTCGTTGCCAGCAACTATAAAATCATAACCCTTTTTCAGCCACAATGACTTGCAGGGAAATGACTCGTGCCCAGAAAATGTGTACTTATTTATCTTCTTCATTGATTTAAGTTCCGTAATAGGCAAAAAAGAACGTACCCTCTTCTTACCGTACTTCCTTACTGCGCCTGTCCTGGAAAAATAGGCTGGAACGAAATACAGAGAAAGGGTACGCCTATTACGGCGTACCGAACTTCCTCGAAGGTTCGTTCCAATAAAGTTTTTCCAGGACTTTGCAGTATGGAACCTTGTCAGATAGTTGATACTATCAACTTTGCCAATAAAATACTTCACATCGCAGCAATCTACATCACCTTTCGTCAAAAAAACTCAGGCAATAGCCACAATGCGGGAGCAAAGGTAACAAAAAAAATCGAAACATGTAATACTTTAACGCGATTTTTACCTATTTTAATGTATAACGAAGGTGGAAGGCTTTAAGTGAAGGGGATAAAATGGTCATGCTGGCGAGTTTCGTTAGTTGATGTGTATTGATATTCTTAAATTAAAATTCTTATACTTCTATTTTCTCGTCGTCCTTGTCCTTTTCCTGACCTTGTCGATGCGTCACCCAATACACCTCACGAGTTTCTCCAAGTCGAAAAGCGGTTGGATTCTTTTCTGCTCCTCTGTTTGGAACAGAGTTTTCCTCGTTGTTTTCAAATAATTTTGGCATAGTTTTTTTTAAATATATACACAAACAATACCGTAACTGCAAGAAAATAAACGGATTAACCCATTTTTAATATACACCTATAACTACACTAAATATACACTAAATATACACTAAATATACACCAAATATACACCTGAGCGAATTCTTTTTATCTTTAGAAAAAAGCGTCTCTTTAAGAGCCGAGCGAACAAATTGACAAATTACGTTTTAACCCTGCATTATAGCCGCCCCTTATCAAGGGGCTCTAAATGCTCCAATACTTTACGCAAGCGTCACAAAGTGCCGAGCGAACGAATTGCCTCTCGTGTCTTGTCTGGCTACAGGCGAAGTTACTCACAAGCGTAGGCGAAGTTACTCACAAGCATAAGCGAAGTTACTTACAAGCGTAACGGAAATTACTCACATGCGTAAGCTAAGTTACTTGCACGCGCGACCAAAGTGGCTCACTAGTACAGTTTAATCTTCAATCTGATAGGTGTCCTGTAATGCCCCTTCCCCCTCCCCAGGGGAGGGACGGGGTGGGGCTTCCCTCTTTCCTCTTAGGGGGAGAGATGCCCTCTGGGCAAGGGCTTTGACCAGGTGTACTTTTAGTGTATATCTAGTGTATATCTAGTGTAGTTATAGGTGTATATCTAAAAAGGCTTAAACAGCTGAATTACAATGATATAAGTCAAAATAGGTGTATATATTTTGAAAAATGCAAAATTATTTTTCAAAATCACGAATTATTCAGAATAATTTAGTACCTTTGCATTAAGAAAGGTGCCGATTGTATACCTCGTAATCGTCAGATAATCAGCGTGTTGTAATAGCAGGTCTTTTACCTCCTAATAGTAGGTCTTTTACCCTCTAAAAGTTACTCTATTAGACCCTAATAGCAGGTCTTTCACCCCCGCCTGTGGTCTGTCGCCCCTTTAGGGCTTCTGCGTAATACGCAATCATAATGATACGGGGGCTAATACCCCCGTCTGTGGTCTTTCGCCCCTTTAGGGCTTTTTACCGGACACCAATAATTCAAAATGCAGAATTATGGAAGAGTGAAAAGTGAAGAGTGAAGAGAAGAGCGAAGAATCAGCCCCTCCTACGGAAAGAAATCGGAGGAGGGATTGAAAGAAATTGGAAGACTCCGCGAAGCGCCTGAGCACCTATGAAAAGAAAGAAATGAGCGAAGAATAGGAATAATAGGCTCGCGCAGTTGGGCTGTCTGACAACGAAAATTATTCTAATTATGCCAATTTCTTTCAAAAAAACACCCCGCGAATTTATTTCCGAAACGGCAACGAAAATTGTAAATTGAAAATTCTTGCTCCACTTTGTTACGCAAGCGTCCCATAGGGCCGAGCGGACCATTGAGCATTGAGGATTGAACATTCTTGCTCCGTTATACTACGCAAGCGTCCCATAGGGCCGAGCGGACCATTGACGATTGACCATTGAGAGTTGAGAATTCAAAATGCAAAATTCAAAATGCAAAATTCAAAATTCAAAATGCAAAATTCAAAATTCAAAATGCAAAATTAACGCCCTGTAGGGGAGGGAGGGGAATAAAAAGAATAATCCCGAAAGCCACGGAGGTTTTCGGGATTGTTCTTTTTAGAAGCTAACTTCGCTAACTTCTCTAACTTCTCTAACTTCTCTAACTTCGCTAACTTCTCTAACTTCGAGCGAAGCGTTAACTCCTTCTATTACTGTATTCCTTCGATGGTGATGCCCTCGATGCCTTTGGCAATCTTGAGTATCATGCCCTGAAGGGCTTTGCCGGGGCCGCACTCTGTGAAGTGGGTGGCACCGTCTGCCATCATCTGCTGTACCTCATAGGTCCAACGTACCGGAGCGGTGAGCTGAGCTATAAGGTTCTGCTTTATCTCTGCCGCATCGGTGTGGGCCTTTGCATCTACGTTCTGATATACAGGGATGCGTGGTGTGTGGAACTCTGTTGCCTCTATTGCTGCCTGCAGCTCGTCTTTTGCGGGCTGCATGAGGGGTGAGTGGAAGGCACCGCCTACGGGGAGCACGAGGGCACGCTTGGCACCTGCCTCTTTCATGGCCTCACAGGCTTCGTTGATGGCCTCTACGTTTCCTGAGATGACGAGCTGTCCGGGGTTGTTGTAGTTAGCGCAGACAACGACGTGTCCGGGCTTGTTGATACCGGCGCAGATCTCTTCTATCTGCTCGTCCTTGAGTCCGATGATGGCTGCCATTGTTGATGGTGCTGCCTCACATGCTTTCTGCATGGCCATAGCACGCTTGCTGACAAGCTTCAGACCGTCCTCGAAGGACAGCGCACCAGCTGCTACGAGTGCGGAGAACTCACCGAGGGAGTGACCAGCAGTCATCTCGGCGTCAAACTCATCACCCAGGCAGATTGCCTTGATGACAGAGTGGAGGAACACAGCGGGCTGAGTGACCTTGGTCTGCTTCAGCTCTTCGGCTGTTCCTTCGAACATTATCTTGGTTATCTCAAAGCCAAGGATTTCGTTGGCTTTGTCAAACAGTTCTTTTGCTTTAGGATTGGTATCGTAAAGGTCTTTGCCCATTCCGGGGAACTGGGCTCCCTGACCGGGGAATACAAATGCTTTCATGTCTGACGAATTAAAAGCCCCCTGAGGGGAAATTAAAAATTAAGAATTCAAAATGCAAAATTAAGCCCCCCACCAGCTCCCCCCCCTGAAGAGGATGAGGGACGTGAGAGAGCAAATTTACCTATTTACAAATTGCAAATCAGCAAATTAGCGAACTAACAAGGTTTGATTGTTAATTCGCTAATTTGCTAATTATATTACGATTTACTCTGCAGCGGGTGTTTCTGTTTCTTCCTCTACTACTGCCTCTACGGTAGAAGCCTGAGAGTCAAAAGCCTCAGCAGCGCTTTCAGCCTCTGCCTTTACCTCTTCTGCTGGCTTCTCAGCAGCGCTGTCGTTCTCAGCAAGAACGGTTACAGGTATCTCTACCTTTACCTCTTTGTGATATACGACTGTTGCAACATACTCGCCAACGGTCTTGATATCCTTCATGAGGATCTGCTTGCGATCTACGTTGATGCCCTTCTTAGCCAGTTCCTCGGCAACGATGCCTGCGTTTACTGAGCCGTAGAGGACGCCTGTAGCGCTGACCTTAGCAGGAATCTCAAGGCTTACGCCGTTGAGTGCCTCAGCCTCCTTCTCAGCTGCAGCAAGGATAGCTGCCAGCTTGTGAGCCTGCTGCTTCAGGTTCTCTGCCAATACTTTCTTTGCTGACTCAGATGCTATAACACCCTTACCAGAAGGGATGAGGTAGTTACGACCGTAGCCAGACTTTACGTTTACTATATCGTTCTTGAATCCAAGACCAATGATATCTTCTTTCAGTATGATTTCCATTGTGTAATCCTCCTTTCTTTAAATTACTTCATCATGTCGGTTACATAAGGAAGGAGCGCAATCTGGCGTGCACGCTTAACAGCCTGTGCGACGCGGCGCTGATACTTCAGAGATGTTCCGGTGATACGGCGTGGGAGAATCTTACCCTGCTCGTTGAGGAACTTCTTCAGGAACTCTGGATCCTTATAGTCAATGTACTTGATGCCACTCTTCTTGAAACGGCAATACTTCTTCTTGCGAGTGTCGATGCTCGGTGCGTTCAGGAAACGGATTTCTGTATTCTCTGCCATGTCTTAAGCCTCCTCTTCTTTTTTAGCAAGCTTGTTGCGACGCTTCTCTGCGTAGGCAGATGCATACTTGTCGAGCTTGACGGTCATAAAACGGATTACTTTCTCCTCGCGACGATAAGCAGTCTCGAGCTTGTCAATAACTGTTGGCTCAGCCTTGAACTCAACGAGGTTGTAAAAACCTGTGGACTTCTTGTCAATAGCATAAGCCATCTTCTTGAGTCCCCAAGCCTCCTCGTTCAAGATTTCGGCACCGTTGTCTTTCAGTACCTTTGTGAACTTAGCGACCGTTTCCTTTGCCTGATCATCAGACAAAACGGGAGTCAAAATGAAAACGGTTTCGTAATGATTCATCATTGTTTTGTGAATGAATAATAGTAAATAATTAATAATGTGTAGCTCATTGCGGCATAAAATAACGCAAAAAGCGGTGCAAAGGTACTAATATTCTTTTAATTAGCAAACTTTACACCGCCTTTATTATAAGGCTATAAAGCGAAAGCGATAAATTTCTTAATGTATGTCAATCCGTTATTATTACTTTTCGCAGTTGTCGCATCCGCATGGGCCTGCTATCTTCCAAAGGATGACAGCGATGACTGAGCCGATGAGCGGACCTACGATGAATACCCAGAGGCTGCTGAGTGCATCGGCGTTGGCAGAGAAGAGTGCTGGGCCGATGGAGCGTGCCGGGTTGACGGAGGTGCCGGTGAAGTGGATTCCTACGAGGTGGATGAGGATGAGAGACAGACCGATGGCAAGGCCTGCAAAGTTGCCTGCACCTACCTTGGCGTCGGTGGTACCGAGCACTACGAGTACGAAGAGAGCGGTCAGGACTGCCTCTACGATGAGACCACAGGTGGCACTGCCGTCAACGCCGCCAAGACCATTGGCTCCGAGGCCTGACTCGCAACCGTAGATGGCAACGAGGAGGGCACCTGCGATGATGCCGCCAACAATCTGGCCACACCAATAGCCGCAAGCATCCTTAACGGTCATGCGCTTGTCGAGCAGGCAGCCCAGCGTGATGGCTGGATTGATGTGACAGCCGGAGACGCCACCGATGGTGTAGGCCATTGCAACGACAGCAAGACCAAAAGCGATTGCTGTTCCTACAACTGCTGCGGTGTTAGACTCAGCGCAGCCAAGAGATACGGCAGCGCCGCAACCAAGAAATGTCAGCACGAAGGTGCCGATAGCTTCAGCAAAATACTTTTTCATAATTCTTTAGTTTTTTAGTTCTACGGGACTTACTGTTTGTCAGTCCTTTATTGTTGAGTTTGTGAAGTTCCAGTATTTACCTGTCTATGAAATAGGCAAAGAATACACACGCTAAGACCACGAGGGCAGCAGTCGCCACGCACGAAAATATGATGCGTTGTTTGAACCCTCGCAGCTTACGATTCTTCTCCATGTAGAAACGCATCTGAGATGTATCGTCAGAGTACTTAGGTTTAGAAAACAAGTCTTTCCACGTCACCTTTTCTTCATCTGAGTGGTGGTGATGATGATGGTGATGGTGGTGGTGTTCCGTGTTATGTTGCTCCTCGTTTTTCATATTCTTAGGTGTTAGGGGTTTGGATTAATAGCTTCTTGCAATGAGCACACGATGCTTTGCAGGCTTGCCTGTGACCATATCTACGCCAGGGGTCTGCTCAAAGGCAAACGGCACGCAGCGAATGGTGGCCTGTGTCTCCTCCTTGATCTTTGCCTCGGTCTCGGCTGTGCCGTCCCAATGGCAGAGGAAGAAGCCTCCGTCCTTCACGCGCTCCTTGAACTCGTCGTACGACTCGCACTCGTAGATATGAGCATCGCGGAAGTCCTTGGCTTTCTTGAAGATATTGCTCTGTATATCCTCCAAAAGGTTCTCCACACGCTCTACCAGTCCGTCGAAGCTTACTGTCTCTTTCTCGAGCGTATCACGACGCATGATTTCCACTGTGCCGGCCTCCAGGTCACGTCCGCCCATAACGATACGCACAGGCACACCCTTCAGCTCGTAGTCAGCAAACTTGAAGCCAGGGCGCTTGTTGTCGGCATCGTCATATTTCACGCTGATGCCCTTCTGTCTGAGCCCCTCGATGACAGGCTGGAACTTCTCTGCTATCTGTGACTGCTGGTCGCCTTTTCCTATAGGGATGATGACAACCTGGAGCGGAGCCAGGCGCGGTGGCAGCACGAGGCCGTTGTCGTCAGAATGGGTCATGATGAGGGCACCTATCAGTCGGGTTGAAACGCCCCATGATGTAGCCCATACATACTCCTGCTTGTTCTCTTTGGTGAGATAGGTCACATCAAAAGCCTTGGCAAAGTTCTGGCCGAGGAAATGCGATGTGCCAGCCTGCAGCGACTTGCCGTCCTGCATCATGGCCTCGATGGTGTAAGTGTCTAATGCTCCGGCAAAACGCTCTGTTTCGCTCTTCACGCCCTGCATCACAGGGACAGCCATCCATTCCTCTGCGAATGTGGCATAAACCTTCAGCATCTTCTGTGCCTCTGCCTCTGCCTCCTCACGGGTAGCATGAGCGGTGTGACCCTCCTGCCACAGGAACTCTGAGGTGCGAAGGAATGGACGGGTGCGCATTTCCCAGCGCATCACGTTGCACCACTGGTTGCACATCAAAGGCAGGTCGCGCCATGAGTGTATCCAGTTCTTGTAGGTGTTCCAGATGATTGTCTCAGATGTAGGACGTATAATCAGCTCTTCCTCGAGCTTTGCTGATGGATCAACAACAACGCCGTCGTGGGTGTCATTGGTCTTCAGACGGTAGTGTGTAACAACGGCACACTCCTTTGCGAAGCCCTCCACATGCTCTGCCTCACGGGACAGGAAGCTCTTTGGGATAAGAAGAGGGAAATATGCATTCTGCGCACCTGTCTCCTTGAACATGCGGTCCAGCTCGCGCTGCATCTTCTCCCATATAGCATAGCCATACGGCTTTATCACCATACATCCGCGCACAGCAGACTGTTCTGCCAGGTCTGCCTTTACTACGAGGTCATTATACCACTGACTGTAATTGTCAGCACGTTTTGTCAGTTCTTTTAGTTCTTTTGCCATTTAATACTTTGTTGAAACTGTTTTTTCTGCGATGCAAAATTACATAATTTTTGATTAACAACCAAAGAAAAACAAAAAAAATGCTAAATCCTTTGCGTGTTCCTATTTTTTTATATACCTTTGACCTTGCATTTCAATTTACTTGCATTTCACGCAAAAAGTTGGGATTTAACAGAATTAACCTCTGACACACAATAACAAAAATCATAACCTATGGCAAATAAACGTAGCTTAAAACGTGGCGTCAATTACATCTGCAGCGAATTGTTTGCGGAGTGTATAGCAGCCAGCGCATATAGCAACAACTGCGACATGCAGAATGTTGACACATTGCTGAAGAGCATACTGCACACCCATTCAGACTACATCATGCGCATCTCTCACCCCGAACCCGGGTTGAAGGCGAAGAAGTATTATCAGATTCTCATATCCAGTTTTAACGATGACGTCAATGAACTCGTTGATGCCATCAAGAACTTGCACTAAATGTTACAACGGTTTTGCAACTGGATTTTGTACGGTGTTATGGGTTATAAGAAACATATCACCGTATCGATACCTGATAAGTGTATCATCTGCCTGGCTCCGCACACCAGCAACTGGGATTTCATCATGGGTCTGCTCTATTCGCGCGCGGAGGGGGTGCGCATAAACTATCTTATGAAAAAGGAGTGGTTCTTCTGGCCGCTCAAGTATTTCTTTCATAAGACAGGAGGAATTCCTGTGTTCCGCGACAAGAACACCAATCTGACAGACACGTTGGCCGAGAGTGCCGCATCGAGCCCGTCTTTCAGGCTCTGTGTGACTCCGGAGGGGACCCGAAAGGCCAATTCGCAGTGGAAGAAGGGATTCTATTTCATTGCCCAGAAGGCTGGCATTCCCATCCTGCTCTATGGACTGGACTATGAGCGAAAGCTGATAGAATGCACGAAAGTCATTGAACCATCGGGCGATATTGACAAGCACCTGCCCGAGATACAGCAGTATTTCAAAGATTACAAAGGCAAACACCCAGATAATTTCGAGATTCCAAAGTGAAAAACTTTATACTTATTCCCCGCATTGTCATTGCACTACTCTTGTGGTGCAATGTTGCGTATGTCTCTGCAGGTCGCTATGATGATTATGTCAGGGAGATGAAGATAGATGACAGTTCTCATACTATCACCGTCGTAATGGACGAAGCAGTAACCCAGGAAAAGTTTACAGAGAAGTCTATCCGCAAAATCTATAAACAGACCACCAAGGGAGTGCGCAAGGCATTGCCCAAGGAATATCGCAAGTACGAGGTAAGAATCTATGTCAACGGTCTGCCCATAGAGGGTCTGCTCGAGACCGTGGGAGAGCAGGAGAAGCGTGAGCGTGAAGAAATAATCATAGCAAAGAAGAAAGAGAAGCATCATGGAGGATGGTGGGGGAGCATTGCCTATGACGGCCAGCCCTGGACATCCAATATCTCGCGCCCTGTGCAGCCCGTCAGCGCCCTCAACGGAAAACATATCGCTCTATGGCAGAGTCACGGCAGATATTATGACGGAGCCAAGGGGTTCTGGAAATGGCAGCGACCACTGCTCTTCTCTACCACAGAGGATTTGTTTACCCAGACTATCGTGGTGCCATATCTCATCCCGATGCTTGAGAACTCAGGCGCCGTGGTGTTCACTCCGCGTGAGCGTGACTGGCAGACCGAGGAGGTCATAATAGACAATGGCGGCAACGGTTACCAAGAGACCAACGGCTCCACATCTTGGACCACCGCGCCCGTCAGGGGATTTGCTATGCCACGAGGGGCTATCTATGATAATTATAATCCCTTTGAGGCCGGAACGGTGAGGCAGATAATGGCAGAGCGTAGCGGTATGGCGGGACAGGCTGTCTATCAGCCCACATTGAGAAAGTCTGGCCGATATGCCGTGTATGTCAGCTATGCCACTCTGCCCGGCAGCTCCGACGGTGTGGTCTATAGCGTGGTGCATCAGGGCGTGCGTACCAATATCCTCGTAAATCAGCAAATGGGTGGCGGTACATGGGTCTATCTTGGAACATTCAACTTTGATGCGGGCAACTCTGACCAAAACAGAGTCATCGTGTCTGCCGGTTCGGGCAGCAAGGGGATAATAACCACCGATGCCGTGCGTTTCGGTGGCGGCATGGGCAACATAGTCCGCGGCGGCACCACCAGCGGTATGCCCCGATGTCTGGAGGGAGCACGATACTATGCGCAATGGGCAGGTGCGCCATACAATATCTATGGCGGATATGGCGGCGAGGATGATTACAAGGACGATATCAACGTACGCTCGCTCATGACCAACTGGCTCAGCAAGGGATCTCCTTACAATCCCGCGCAAACGGCAGAAGAGAGCGCTACGGGCAAACGCGTACCTATAGACCTCTCATTAGCCATACACTCTGATGCCGGCTTCAATCCCGATATGAAGAGCATCTATGGCTCGTTAGCCATAAGCACCACAGACTATAACAACGGGAAACTTGCTGCAGGTCCCTCACGACAGCACTCTACGACTTTCGCAAGATCGCTGCTTGAAAACTCAAAGAAAGACATCACGCGCCTGTATGGAGAGTGGAACTGGAGGTATCTGTGGGACCGTAACTACTCTGAGACACGACTCCCCGCCGTTCCGTCTGCTATCTTTGAGACGATGTCACATCAGAGCTTCCCGGATATGCGCATGGGACAAGACCCGAATTTCCAGTTCAACCTCGCGCGTTCCATATATAAAACGATACTGCGTTTTGAGGCTGAAGCCCATGGAGAAAAGGCTGTCGTTCAGCCTTTGGCTCCGCAGGGCTTCCATATCATGCTGACAAAGGACGGGCGTGCCGACCTGGGATGGATGCCACAGAAAGACGAACTGGAATCAACTGCCACTCCCACCTCTTATAATATATATACCGCTATGGGAGCAGTGGGATATGACAACGGAACAAACACCAATCACACCTTCCACTCTGTTAGGCTGATTCCCGACTTGCTATATCGTTTTCGCATCACGGCAGTCAATGCCGGAGGCGAGAGCTTCCCCACAGAGGAGCTCTGCGTGATATGGCACGGTGAGGATGCGCCAACGGTTCTCATCATCAACGGTTTTCAGCGACTCTCATCTCCTGCCATCGTGAGGACAGACTCTCTCGGGGGCTGCACCTTTGACCTTAACGAAGATCCAGGACTGACATACGGACTGACAGCCGGATGGGCAGGACAGGACGGTTCGTTGGCGGGACGGTTTATCTCTGGCAACACCTTTGACTATGTCGCCGAACATGCACGGGCACTCCTGTCAGCAGGTCGGTATAATGTTGTCAGCACAACAAAATCCATAGTGGAGTGGGGTGGTTATAACCTTACAGACTTTGATGCCGTTGACCTCCTGCTGGGAAATGAGCGTGATGACCGTCACTCCCTGAAGCCCTACAAGACATTCTCGACCTCCATGCAGAAGCGTTTGCTCGACTATCAGCGCGGCGGCAGAGGGGCATTGCTCGTCAGCGGCTCATACATAGCACAGGATATGCGGGAGCCGAAAGAGGTGTCATTCCTTGAGAGATTGCTACACTTGCAATGGGGCGGCACGATACGCCAATACAACTATGCCGCTTCAGGCCTGCAGCAAAACGTCAGCCTCACCAACACCCTGAACGATGAGCACTATGCTACCGTCCAGAGTGATGTCCTCATGCCTATAGGCAGTGCCTTTGTCGCCATGCAATATGCAGACAAACGACCTGCTGCCGTAGCATGGGACAGTGGATTCAGAACCTTCTCGATGGGATTCCCGTTGGAATGTATCAATAGCCCCTCGCAGCGAGAACTGATCATGCAGGGCATTATGGCATTCCTGGTAAGATAAACCTGAAGACGTCCCCGGCCTCAGATGCGCGTATTATGCGTAAAATTGAGTACAACATATTAAACCGAAATACTGTAACCATTGCTCACAGACTTCCTTCCAACAACCAAAAAAGAGTGCGAGCTCCGCGGCTGGGATGAGCTCGATGTCATTCTCTTTTCCGGCGATGCCTATGTGGATCATCCTTCATTCGGCGCCGCTGTCATTGGTCGTACCCTGGAGGCTGCGGGCTTTAGGGTTGCCATCGTGCCACAACCGGACTGGCACGGGGACTACAGAGACTTTAAGAAGTTGGGACGCCCCCGGCTCTTCTTCGGTATCTCGCCAGGGTGCATGGACTCAATGGTCAACAAATATACGGCTCGCAAGCGACTGCGTTCCGAAGATGCCTATTCCCCCGATGGGCGCCACGATTGCAGGCCGGAATATCCCACGATTGTTTACACCCACATTCTGAAGCAGCTGTTCCCTGATGTCCCCGTCATTCTGGGAGGCATCGAAGCATCGTTGAGAAGGCTTACCCATTACGACTATTGGCAGGACAAACTCATGCCCTCCATCCTCGTTTCCTCAGGAGCCGACATGATAACCTACGGCATGGGTGAAAAGGTAACAATAGAGATAGCCAAGAGGCTGGCAGAGGGTAAAGCGCTGAGTGATTTGTACGACATTCCTCAGATAGTATATCTTGCCGACAAGGCATCGCTAAGCCCCACCTCAGATGATATCTTGCTGCACTCGCATGAGGAATGCCTGCAGAGCAAGCGCTCACAGGCTGAGAATTTCCGCCACATCGAGGAAGAGTCAAACAAACTCCACGCCTCACGTCTGTTGCAAAATGTCGGCAACAGGTGCATCGTGGTCAATCCGCCATATCCTCCACCCACCACAGCCGAGATAGACGCCTCCTTTGATTTGCCGTATCAGCGCGTACCTCATCCAAAGTATAAAGGCAAGCGCATACCGGCTTATGACATGATAAAATTCTCGGTCAACATTCACCGAGGCTGTTTCGGGGGATGTGCCTTCTGTACCATCTCAGCCCATCAGGGTAAGTTCATCTCCTGCAGGTCTAAGGAAAGCATACTGCGAGAAGTCCGCGAAATCGTAAAGCTCGATGACTTCAAAGGTTATTTGTCTGACCTTGGCGGACCTTCGGCAAACATGTATGGCATGCATGGCAAGAACCCCAAGGCCTGCAGCGTGTGCAAGAGACCATCATGTCTGCACCCAAAGATATGTGCAAACCTGAATACTGACCACTCGTCTCTGCTGGAAATCTATCACGCCGTTGATGCCCTTCCTGAGATAAAGAAGAGTTTCATCGGCTCCGGTGTCAGATATGACCTACTGCTTCACTCTATGAGGAGCGGTTCTCAGCAGGAACAGGCTGCAGCATACGACTATGCCCGGGAACTGATTTCCCGTCACGTGTCAGGCAGACTGAAGGTTGCTCCCGAGCATACTTCAGACAAGGTTCTGAACTATATGCGTAAGCCGTCATTCCAACTGTTCTTTGATTTCAAGAAAATCTTTGACCGTGTCAACAGAGAGTGCGGACTGAGGCAGCAATTGATACCTTACTTTATCTCTTCGCATCCGGGATGTACTGAGGCAGACATGATAAACTTAGCTGACATAACGAAGAGGATGGGGTATAAGCTGGAACAGGTGCAGGACTTTACTCCCACACCTATGACAACGGCGACGGAGATGTTCTACACAGGCCTTGACCCTTACACGATGGAGCCGGTATTCACGGCAAAGACACCCGAAGAGAAGTTAGCACAAAACCGGCACTTCTTCTGGTACAAGGACACTCCCGCGTCCACTCCGCCAAGACCGGGCAACCCATACAATACCAACAAACAAAAGCGTTCAAACCCATACGACGCTTCCAAATCAAAGCATTCAGCCCCATATAACGCCCCCAAATCAAAGCATTCAAATAACAACTCTAACCCTCCGAAACGCAGAAAGAAATGAACAAGCCATTAGCAGAACGATTACGCCCCACGACGCTGGATGATTACATCGGTCAGCGCCACCTTGTCGGCGAGGGTGCTGTGCTGCGCAAGATGATAGACTCGGGCAACATCACCTCCTTTATTCTGTGGGGACCTCCCGGGGTGGGCAAGACTACTCTGGCACAAATCATTGCTCACCGACTTGAGACTCCGTTCTACACTCTTTCTGCCGTAACCAGCGGAGTGAAGGATGTGAGAGATGTCATCGAGAAAGCGCGGCAATATACAGCCATGCACAGCGGTAACCTTTTCTCTGCTGCTAATGGAGGTAATACAGAGACACAGACAAGAAACCAAGTGTCACCTATACTGTTTATAGACGAGATACACCGTTTCTCCAAGTCGCAACAAGACTCCCTCCTCGGGGCTGTAGAGCGAGGCATTGTGACGCTCATTGGTGCAACCACCGAAAACCCCTCCTTTGAGGTCATTCGACCATTGCTCTCTCGCTGTCAGCTGTTTACGCTGAAAAGCCTCGAGAAGGATGACCTTGAACAGCTGCTCAAGCGAGCCATCGCTACCGATGCAGAGCTGAAAGCACACGATATCAGGCTGAAAGAGACAGATGCCCTTTTGAGATACTCTGGCGGTGATGCCCGAAAACTGCTCAACATTCTGCAGCTTGTAGTAGAATCATCCTCCTCTGACCCCATAGAGATAACAGACACCCTCGTGGCAGAGCGCATACAGCAGAACCCGTTGGCATACGACAAGCAGGGTGAGATGCACTATGACATCATCTCTGCCTTCATCAAAAGCATTCGCGGCAGCGACCCCGATGCTGCTCTTTACTGGATGGCTCGCATGATAGAGGGAGGGGAGGACCCTGAATTCATCGCTCGCCGACTCGTCATCAGTGCCTCTGAGGACATCGGTCTGGCTAACCCAAATGCCTTATTGCTGGCCAACGCCGCCTTTGATACCGTGATGAAGATAGGATGGCCCGAGGCACGCATAGCATTGGCCGAGGCCTGTGTCTATCTGGCTGCATCGCCCAAGAGCAACTCTGCCTACATGGGCATCGGTGCCGCATTAGAGACGGTCAAAGCTACTGGCAACCAACCCGTGCCCCTGCACTTGAGGAACGCGCCTACGGAGCTGATGAAACAGCTGGGATATAGCGATGGCTACAAATACCCTCACGACTACGACGGAAACTTCTGTCAGCAGCAGTACATGCCCGATGCGCTCACAGACCAAAGACTGTGGCATCCACAACATACCCCCGCAGAAGAAAAACTCTACCAGCAGATGCTACGCCTTTGGGGAGAGAGGTTTAATTAAGAATTAAGAATGCAAAATGCATAATGCATAATTATGAATGCAAAATGCATAATGCATAATTAAGAATGCAAAATGCAAAATTAAGAGTGCGTAATGCAAAATTAAGAGTGCATAATGTAGAATTAAGAATTCTTCTGTATTAATGTACGCGCGAGCATGTATATAATAAGGTGTTCAATATACTATTGGGTCCTTGGGCACTTTTTCAAACGCAGGGAGGTAATGGTTGGCATATTTGAGAGATGACTATTTGTTAATAAGTATAAATAGCTTGTGCATGTCACGAATTTTTCATACCTTTGTGCAAAATTTGTAAACCACAGCAGATGCAGGCATCTTTACCGGCATTGCAGATACGATTACTTAGACAATACAAGAACTAATCATACGATACAAGAACTAAATTATGAGTAACACGAAAGAAAAACTCTTCGAGGAATTTAAGGCTCCAAGCCGTCAGGAATGGCTCGACAAGATTGAGGTGGACCTGAAGGGAGCAGACTTCCAGAAGCGCTTGGTGTGGAAAACGCCCGAGGGTTTCAGTGTGCAGCCTTTCTACATGCGAGAGGATGTGGAAAAGCTTTCAACCCCTAATGCCCTGCCGGGTGAGTACCCGTTTGTGAGGGGCAACAAGAAAGATGACAACACCTGGTACATACGTCAGGAGATCATGGCCGACGATGCTGCTGAGGCAAACAAGAAAGCCTTGGATGTGCTCAACAAGGGCATCGACTCGCTGTCATTCAAGATACCCGGAAAGGCGGTGTCCAAGGAGTTCGTAGAGCAGCTGCTCGACGGTATATACTGCGACATCGTGGAGGTAAACTTCAGCACCTGCAAGAGGCATTCGCTCGAGCTGGCAGAGATATTGGTGGAGTACTTTGAGAAGAAGGGCTACGACAAGTCGAAGGTTGTGGGTTCCATTGACTGGGACCCGATGGAGAAGATGGTGATGGACGGCAAGAACGTAGAGCCGCTGCTGGCCTTCGCTCCGGCTCTGGTGAACACGCTGAAGGACTATCCTCACTTCCGTTGCATCGCGGTCAACGCGCTCTCGCTGAGCAATTCGGGCACCTACTGCATGCAGGAACTGGGTTACGCTCTGGCATGGGGCAACGAGTATATGCAGCTGCTGACAGATGCCGGCGTGGATGCTGACCTGGCTGCAAGCAAGATAAAGTTCAATATGGGTATCTCAGAGAACTACTTCATGGAGATAGCCAAGTTCCGTGCCGGAAGAATGCTGTGGGCTCATGTGGTGAAGCAGTACGGGCCTAAGGACGACAAGTCTTGCCAGATGTGCGTCAATGCTGTCACTTCTACATACAACATGACACTCTTTGATGCTCATGTGAACCTGCTGCGCTCTCAGACAGAGACGATGTCGGCATCCCTGGGCGGTGTGCACTCTATCGTTGTGACTCCGTTTGATGCTGCATACGAGACTCCTGATGACTTCTCAGAGCGCATAGCACGCAATCAGCAGTTGCTGCTGAAGGAGGAGTGTCACTTCAATACCATCGTGGATCCATCTGCCGGCTCTTACTACATAGAGACTCTGACCGAGAGCCTCGCTCAGCAGGCTTGGCAGCTGTTCCTCTCAGTAGAGGGTGAGGGCGGTTTCCTCGCAGCCGTAAAGGCAGGTTCCGTGCAGGATGCGGTAAACGCTACCAACGAGAAGCGCCACACGCTGGCTGCCCAGCGTAGGGAGTTCATACTGGGTACCAACCAGTTCCCGAACTTCAACGAGAAGAGCGAGGGCAAGCGTCCTCTTGACAAGTGCTGCTGCTGTGGCAAGAAGGCTGAGGAGGAGCAGGGCGAGCTGAAGGCCATTCATGCTACACGCATGGCAGAGGACTTTGAGCTGCTGCGCATAGCTACCGAGCAGGCAGAGAAGCAGCCTGTTGCGTTCATGCTGACCATCGGTAACCTCGTATGGCGTCAGGCACGTGCACAATTCTCTTGTAACTTCCTCGCATCTGCAGGATATAAGGTTATTGATAACCTCGGATTCCAGACAGTAGAGGAGGGTGTAGATGCTGCACTTGAGGCAGGTGCCGACATCGTGGTGATATGCTCATCAGATGACGAATATGCAGAGTATGCTATTCCGGCTTACAAGTACCTCAACGGACGTGCAATGTTTGTCGTGGCAGGAGCTCCAGCATGTGCCGAAGACCTGAAGAAGGAAGGCATAGAGAATTTCATCCACGTGAAGGTAAATCAGTTGGAGACATTGAAGGAGTATAACGAAAAACTCGGAATAAAGTAATACTATGGCTAGAAAAGATTTCAACAATATCAACATCTTCTCTGGCATAGAGAAGAAAGACGGTTCTGCTTGGCAGAAAGAGAATAACATACAGTATGTTTGGAAGACCCCTGAGCATATAGAGGTAAAGCCTGTATATACGAAGGAAGACCTTGAGGGTATGGAACACCTGGACTTTACCGCTGGTATTCCTCCGTTCCTGCGTGGCCCTTACTCCATGATGTACCCATTCCGCCCTTGGACCATCCGTCAGTATGCGGGCTTCTCGACGGCAGAGGAGTCAAACGCGTTCTATCGCCGCAACCTGGCATCGGGTCAGAAAGGTCTTTCAGTAGCCTTTGACCTGCCAACACACCGCGGATACGACCCGGACAACCTGCGTGTGGTAGGTGATGTGGGTAAGGCTGGTGTTTCAATCTGCTCGGTTGAGAACATGAAGGTGCTCTTTGACGGCATACCTCTTAATAAGATGTCTGTCTCAATGACGATGAACGGTGCCGTGCTGCCTATCATGGCCTTCTATATCGTGGCAGGCTTGGAGCAGGGTGCCAAGCTGGAGGAGATGGCAGGAACGATTCAGAACGATATCCTGAAGGAGTTCATGGTGCGTAACACGTATATCTACCCACCTGCCTTCTCTATGAAGATTATCGCAGACATCTTTGAGTACACCTCACAGAACATGCCTAAGTTCAATTCAATCTCCATCTCAGGCTATCACATGCAAGAGGCTGGTGCTACGGCAGATATCGAGCTTGCTTATACTCTTGCTGACGGTCTGGAGTACCTCCGTGCCGGCGTGAATGCAGGCATCGATATTGATGCCTTCGCACCACGCCTGTCATTCTTCTGGGCTATAGGTACCAATCACTTCATGGAGATAGCAAAGATGCGTGCAGGCCGTCTGCTGTGGGCAAAGATAGTGAAGAGTTTCGGAGCGAAGAATCCTAAGTCAATGGCTCTGCGTACCCACTCTCAGACATCCGGATGGTCTCTGACGGAGCAGGATCCATTCAACAATGTGGGCCGCACGGCGATAGAGGCTATGGCAGCCGTACTGGGTCACACGCAGTCTCTGCACACCAACTCGCTTGATGAGGCTATCGCCCTGCCTACCGATTTTTCTGCACGTATTGCGCGTAACACGCAGATTTACATACAGAACGAGACGAAGGTATGCAAGCAGATAGACCCTTGGGCAGGCTCATACTATGTAGAGACTCTGACCAACGAACTGGTACACAAGGCTTGGGCACTCATTCAGGAGATAGAAAGCCTCGGCGGAATGGCAAAGGCCATTGAGACCGGTGTGCCCAAGATGCGTATCGAGGAGGCAGCAGCACGTACTCAGGCACGTATCGACTCAGGTCAGCAGACCATTGTCGGTACCAACAAGTATCGTCTGGATCATGAGGACCCGATTGATATCCTTGAGGTAGATAACTCAGCCGTTCGCAAGCAGCAGCAGGAGGCTCTCGCAGAGCTCAGGGCTAACCGTGACGAAGCAAAGGTGAAGGAGACGCTCGACGCTCTGACACGCGTTGTGGAAACAGGCGAGGGTAATCTGCTGGCAGCAGCCGTAGAGTGCGCCAAGGTGCGCTGCACGTTGGGAGAAATCTCAGACGCGTGCGAGAAAGTAGTAGGACGTTATAAAGCAGTAATCAGAACAATATCAGGAGTGTATAGCGCAGAAGCAAAGAACGACGAGCTCTTCAAGGAGGCTTGCCGACTGACAGAGAAGTTCGCTAAGAAGGAAGGCCGCCGTCCGCGTATCTTCATTGCCAAGATGGGTCAGGACGGTCACGACCGTGGAGCAAAGGTGGTAGCCACAGGCTATGCTGACTGTGGATATGACGTGGATATGGGACCTCTGTTCCAGACACCGGCAGAGGCAGCACGCGAGGCCGTGGAGAACGATGTGCACATCGTAGGCGTATCGTCACTCGCAGCAGGTCATAAGACCCTCATACCACAGCTCTTCGAGGAACTGAAGAAACTGGGACGTGAGGACATCATGGTGATAGCCGGTGGTGTGATACCGGCTCAGGATTATGACTTCCTCTACAAGGCCGGCGTGGCCGCCATCTTCGGCCCTGGAACACCGGTAGCCAAGTCTGCCGTTGAAATGATGAAGATTCTCATGGGTGAGGAATGATCCTGCAGTCTTTATCCATACTGAATTATAAGAACATAGAAGCAGCTGACCTTGAGTTTTCGCCCAAGGTCAACTGCTTTATCGGTAATAACGGCGAGGGTAAGACAAACTTGCTCGACGCAGTTTATTTTCTGTCCTTCTGCCATTCGGCAAGCTCCACGATGGATTCCCTTGCCATACGCCATGATGCTGACTTCTTCATGATAGGCGGCGAATTTCTGGATGATGTGACATCTCAGGAAATCTCTGTCAATGCCAGCATGAAGCGAGGCAACAAGAAGATATTCCGAAAGAACGGCAAAGCCTACACACGGCTCTCCGAGCATATCGGATTGATACCTCTTATAATAGTGTCGCCTGGGGATGTGGTGCTTATCACGGGCGGTTCGGAGGACAGGCGGAGGTTTCTGGACATCGGTATCTCGCAATATGACAACACGTATATCAATCACCTGAACCGCTATAACCGGGCTCTGCAGTCGCGCAACGCCCTGCTGAAGATGGCGGAGAACGGCGGGGAGGTTGATATGAGCCTCATGGAGTTGTGGGAAGAGGAAATGGCGCGCAGCGGCGAGGAATTGTATAGAAGGCGCAAGGACTTTGTGGACGAGATAATACCGATATTCAGCGAGATAAATCGCAGGATATCAGGAGAGAAGGAAGAGGTGTCTCTCCGGTACGTGTCGCATTGCAGCCGCGGCCCTCTGCTTGATGTCATACAGCGAGACAGGGCAAAGGACTTTGCTGTGGGATATTCTCTGCATGGTGTTCACAGGGATGATATGGAAATGCTCATAGGCAACTATCCCATGAAGCGGGAAGCCTCGCAGGGACAGTCAAAGACATTCGTCATAGCACTACGGCTGGCCCTCTTTGAGCTATTAAAAAAACATTCCTCCACGCCCATACTGTTGCTCGATGACATCTTTGACAAACTGGATGCCGACAGAGTGGAGAACATAGTAAACATCGTAGCCGGAGATGACTATGGACAGATATTCATAACTGACACCAATCGCGAGCACCTGGACAGGATCCTTTCTACGGCAAATACAGATTATAGGTTATATCACGTAAAAGACGGTAAGTTCTTAATTCATAATGCATAATGCATAATGTATAATGTATAATGTATAATTCATAATTCATAATTCATAATGCCGCCCCTGTGTCCTGTCGTTCTTTGCTGAGCAAAGCGTCACAAGTGCCGAGCGCTCAGTAGGGGACATTAACATACAGCTACCATGTTTCGCAATCGACCGAAAGACATATCAGTTTTATTGCAGCAGTTTCTCCGTGACAACTGCTTAGAGACTCCCATGTTGCAGCAGCGCTTGCTGAACGTCTGGGAGGAGGTAGCCGGCGATACCGTTGCGAAATATACCGAGGAAAAGACTGTCAAGAATCAGAAACTGATAGTAAAGATTAGCAATTCTGCCTTACGTGCAGACCTCCAGATGAAGAGGACAGCCCTGAAGGATGCCCTGAATAAAAGGGTAGGGGCTTTCATCATTTCCGACATTATCCTGCGCTAAGCAAACAGTTAGACAGACCCCATTGATAGGTCTGTAACAGGAACCTTCACTTTCTTTATGCGAAAATAAATGAAATTTAATCTGTTATGCTATTGCGCAAACGGAAAAGTTTTCGTAATTTTGCAATCAGAATGAACTTTTTTGAAATATAACAGCACGCACTATGAGAAAATTTCTTGTAATGTCATTACTTTTGACATTGGGAATGCTGCAAGGCTCTGCAGCAAAGAAGAAGGAAGTGAAGGAATTTTGGCCAGACGGTACCGAAATGTCTGCATGGTTTAAGGAAGTAAAGCCGGTAGATGTGAGCAGTCTGGGCAAGCAGTATCGTCTGACAGATTACAACATCTTTGCAGACGGTCGTGTTCATACGGCTGAGATACAGGCACTTATAGACCGTGCGGCTCAGGAGGGCGGCGGCGTGATCGTGGTGCCTCAGGGCATATACATGACGGGCGGCCTGATATTCAAGCAGGGCACTCACCTGCATCTCGAAGAGGGTGCTATACTTATGGGCTCAGACTTTATCGGCGACTATCCTTTGGGCAAGACGCGAATAGAGGGTGAGACATGCACATACTTTGGCGCTCTGATAAATGCTGACGGCCTTGATGGATTTACTATCTCCGGAAGCGGCACTATCGATGGCAACGGCTTGAAGTATCACAAGCAGTTCTGGCTGCGCAGAAAGTGGAACCGCCAATGTACGAACAAGGATGAGCAGCGTCCACGCCTACTGTACGTCTCCAACTGTAAGAATGTGCAGGTGGAGGGTGTGAACCTTCAGAACTCTGCCTTCTGGACAACACATTTCTATAACTCAGAGCGCGTGAAGCTGATAGGCCTGCATATCTGCTCGCTCGCCAAGCCCGATGACAGCAAGGGACCTTCCACCGATGCCATAGACCTTGACGTGGTAAAGGATGTGCTGGTGAAGGACTGCTTTATGGCGGTAAACGATGATGCCGTAGTGCTGAAGGGCGGTAAAGGTCCTTATGCCGACGCATTTGAGAAGGACTATCCCGGAGTGAAAATCCCCGATGAGAGCGTGGGTAACGGTATGAACGAGCGCGTACTGATAGAGGATTGCGAGTATGGCTTCTCACACGGATGCCTCACGATTGGTTCGGAGTCTGTACATACACGCAACGTCATTCTGCGCAGGATAAACATTTCGCGTCAGGGCAACAATCTTCTGTGGCTCAAGATGCGTCCAGATACTCCGCAGTTGTATGAGTATATTACGGTAGAGGATATACGCGGTAAGGTGAAGAACTTCATCCTCGTGGCTCCATGGAAACAGTTCTATGATCTGAAGGGACGTCAGGACAGTCCTTTGTCATACTCTGACCATATCACGATGAAGAACTGTAATGTGGAGTGCAACACCTTCTTCAACGTAAAGCAGCAGGAGGAAGTGTATCATCTGTCTAATTTCCATTTTGAGAACCTGAACATCAAGGCCTCTGACACATCATTCCATCCTGAGGTTGTGGAGGGATTTACCTACAAGGGTCTGAACGTATCAAAATAAGATATAAGGAAAATTGCAGAACTATAAGATTATAAAGATGCTTGGAAGATGTATGATGATGTTGCTCTCTGCGATGCTTGTCTGCGGATGCGGCAAGCGCGGCGGAGAAGCGGAACAGGCTGCCAGTCATGCCTCTTCCTATGATGTGGATATAGAGTTGAAGGGTGACTCGATGCTCTATGGTCTGACGTGTGACGGTACAGGTGATTCTACCGTAATCATCTGGCCTTTCAGCGGCGACCCTATAACGCTGAACTGTATTGATGCCAAGCAGCAGGGGAACATCATAGGAAAACCTCAGATAGGCGACTGGATTGCTGTGATGAGAAATCCGAGTGACACGCTTGAGGCAACGTTCATCATCAACCTTGATCTGCTCAAAGGTACGTGGACATATCCTGTTTTGCCCGTGATGAAAGAGTTGCAGAACATGAGCCGGCGCATGCAGCGACGCATGATGGCCTCTATGTCTGACTCTATCAAGCAGACCTTCTTTGTGCCGAGAGAGTATGGTTTCACGTTGAAGAGGTCAAGTCAGGCGCAAGCGGTAGGACGAGTGATGCGCAACAACACGCTGGAGGATGATTCTCCCGTAGTTTACCCAGAAGTGAAGAACTACGTGAAGTGGCATGTGTGGAACGGACATCTGCTCCTTGTGAGTGCCAAGCGTCCCGCATCGGGAGGCAACAATCCAGACGTTACGGCGAAGCCTGTCGTAGAGGTAGATACGATGAACTTCGTGCACCTGGATGATGACTCGCTCATAATGTCTCTTAATGGAACGACATACGGTTTTCATAGAAAAGCTAACGCTATTGTGGCAAATGCCGCAGCTGCGAAAGCCCAAGCTAAGATAGACGAACAAAAGAACAAAACAAATAAAGAGTAAAATGGCAAGAATAATAATGATAGGAGCAGGTGGTGTTGCCACCGTATGTGCTCACAAGATAGCACAGAACGAAGACGTGTTCAGCGACTTCATGATAGCAAGCCGTCGTAAGGAGAAGTGTGACGAAATCGTAAAAAGCCTGAATGCCAAAGGCATAGGCCAGCACATGAATATCTCTACGGCACAGGTGGATGCTGATGACGTAGAGCAGCTGAAGGCCCTGTTCAGCGACTTCCGTCCTGAGCTGTGCATCAATCTTGCGCTGCCTTATCAGGACCTGACGATAATGGATGCCTGCCTGGCTTGTGGCGTGAACTATCTGGACACAGCCAACTATGAGCCGCGCGACGAGGCACACTTCGAGTACTCATGGCAATGGGCATATGCTGACCGTTTCCGCGAGGCAGGACTCACGGCAATCCTCGGCTGCGGCTTTGACCCGGGAGTGAGCGGCATCTATACCGCGTACGCTGCTAAGCACCACTTTGACGAGATACACAATCTGGACATCGTGGATTGTAACGGAGGAAATCACCATAAGGCATTCGCAACAAACTTCAACCCTGAGATAAACATCCGCGAGATAACGCAGAAGGGACTATATTATAAGGATGGCAAGTGGATAGAGACGGAGCCCTTGGAGATACATAAATCTCTGACATATCCGGAGATAGGCCCACGTGAGTCTTACCTGATGCATCATGAGGAGCTGGAGTCTCTTGTCAAGAACTATCCCACCATACGTCAGGCTCGCTTCTGGATGACCTTCGGACAGCAATATCTCACCTACCTTGATGTGATACAGAATATCGGCATGAGCCGCATCGACGAGATAGAGTATGAGGCTCCGTTGGTCATAGAAGAGGGAAAGACTCTCCCGCCGGGACACCCAACAACCGCAAAGGTGAAGATTGTTCCGCTTCAGTTCCTGAAGGCCGTACTGCCCAATCCGCAAGACCTCGGCGAGAACTATGACGGCGAGACATCCATAGGATGCCGCATCAGGGGTGTGAAAGACGGTAAGGAGAAGACATACTACGTATATAACAACTGCAAGCACCAGGAGGCCTATAAGGAAACGGGCATGCAGGGCGTGTCTTACACCACAGGTGTTCCGGCTATGATCGGCGCTATGATGTTCGTGAAAGGACTGTGGCGAAAGCCAGGCGTCTGGAACGTGGAGAACTTTGATCCCGATCCGTTCATGGAGCAGCTGAACAAGCAGGGCTTACCTTGGGTAGAAGTGTTCAACGAAGACCTGGAGCTGTAGTACGGTTTTCCATGATTTCTACCCCATTAAAAGTTTACCCCCTTAAAAGAAATAAAGAGCAACAAAACGAGACACAATTTTTTAATCTCATAATACTCAGAATAAATGACAGCAGAAGAAAAAGCCGCGAAGGCGAAAGCCCTTCAGATGGCGATGCAAAAGATAGAGAAAGATTACGGTAAGGGCTCCATCATGAAGCTCGGTGACGACAAGGTGGACAATGTGGAGGTAATCCCCACAGGCTCCCTGGGACTTGACCTGGCTCTTGGCGTAGGAGGATATCCCCGCGGACGTATCATCGAGATTTACGGCCCTGAGTCATCAGGTAAGACGACCCTTGCCCTTCATGCCATAGCCGAAGCGCAGAAGATGGGAGGCATAGCAGCCTTTATCGATGCCGAGCATGCGTTTGACCGTTTCTATGCCGAGAACCTCGGGGTGGACATCGACGATCTCCTCATCTCGCAGCCTGACAATGGTGAGCAGGCCCTGGCCATAGCAGAGCAGCTGATTTCATCAGCAGCCATTGACATCATCGTTATCGACTCCGTTGCCGCGCTTACGCCAAAGGCGGAGATAGAAGGAGATATGGGCGAGAACAAGGTGGGCTTGCAGGCACGCCTCATGTCGCAGGCTCTGAGAAAACTCACCTCTACTATCTCCAAGACCAATACGACCTGTATCTTCATCAACCAGATGCGTGAGAAGATAGGCGTCATGTTTGGCAATCCTGAGACAACGACAGGTGGTAATGCCCTGAAATACTATGCCTCCGTACGTATTGACGTAAGACCTTCCACTCCTATCAAGAATGGTGAAGAGATATTGGGCAAGCTCACAAAGGTGAAGGTTGTGAAGAACAAGGTGGCACCTCCGTTCCGCAAGTGCGAGTTTGACATCATGTTCGGCACGGGTATCTCAAAGATAGGTGAGATTCTTGATTTGGCTGTCAGTATGGAGATTGTCAAGAAGAGCGGCTCATGGTTCTCTTACGAAAGCACGAAACTGGCACAGGGACGTGATGCCGTACTGACTCTGCTGAAAGATAATCAGGAGCTTCTTGAGGAAATAGAGACCAAGGTGCGCGAAAAGATAAATGAAGATAGAGGATAGGTTCATACGCTACACTCAGTTTGACACCCAGTCATGCGATGAGTCAGATACTGTTCCTTCTACGGCCAAGCAACTCGTCTTTGCCCGCTTCCTGCGGGATGAGATGATAGAAGAGGGGCTGCAAGATGTCGTTTTGACCGAACAGGGGTATCTCTATGCCACTATGCCAGCCAACGGCGTCGATGCCGCCAGCCAGCCGGTCATAGGATTTATATCGCATTATGACACCTCGCCCGACTGTTCCGGAGCCAACATCAAGGCACAGATAGTGGAGCAGGGTGGGGAGCGCATCATTAAAACCGACGGCACGACCCTTCTCGGGGCAGACGATAAGGCGGGCATAGCCGAGATAATGCAGGCGATGTGCTATCTCCGCGACCATCCTGAGATACAGCATGGTACCGTCAGAGTAGCCTTCAATCCTGATGAGGAGATAGGTCGCGGAGCCGACAATTTTGACGTGGAGCGCTTCGGGTGTGATTTCGCTTACACCATAGACGGAGGTGACGAGGGCGAGTTGGAATATGAGAACTTCAATGCCGCCTCAGCACAGATCAAGATTAAGGGCTTTGTCATCCATCCCGGATACGCCAAAGACAGGATGCTGAATGCTGCTCGCATAGCTGCGGAGTTCTCACGCATGATGCCTGAAGACGAGACACCGGAGACAACGGAGGGCTATGAGGGCTTCTATCACCTCACGTCACTTAGCGGAACCTGCGAGTCGGCACAGCTTACCTATATCATACGCGACCACGACAGCAAGCTCTTTGAGCAACGCAAGGCCTTCATGCGCTCTATGGTACAGAGGATAAATGACAAGTATGGTGCCGGCACATGCAGTATTGAGATACGTGACCAGTATTACAACATGCTCAACAAGATAGAGCCCGTGATGCACATCGTGGAGCGTGCCAAGAAAGCGATGCGCGATGCCGGCGTGACCCCCAAGGTGCAGCCCATTCGTGGCGGTACAGACGGGGCACAACTGTCGTTCAAGGGACTTCCGTGTCCCAATATCTTTACTGGAGCCATCGACTTCCACGGACCTGATGAGCACGTAGCCATATCCGTCATGCAAAAGGCTATGATGACAATCGTAAATATAGTAAAGACTCCTTAACTTCTTCAGATATAAAGATATAAATGGGTATTCCTTCACTTATACAAGACCTTGCGCTCATCCTTATGGTGGCGGGTGTTGTGACGTTGATTTTCAAGAAACTCAAACAGCCGCTTGTGTTGGGTTACATCATGGCTGGCGTCATCGTGTCGCCCAACCTGCCCATAACTATGTCTGTCGTAGATCATGAGGACATAGAAACATGGTCGTCACTTGGCGTGATGTTCCTTCTCTTTACGCTTGGCTTGGATTTCTCCTTTAAGAAAATCCTGAAGATGGGCTTTGCGCCTATTGTGGCAGCCCTCACCATCGTCTTCTGTATGATGGTGATAGGCTATAGCGTTGCCATGTCGTTCGGCTGGTCAGAGATGAATGGACTTTTCCTTGCGGGAATGCTCGCAATGTCCTCTACCACAATCATATATAAGGCCTTTGATGACTTGGGGCTCATGCAGCAGAAATTCACTTCGCTCGTCATGAGTGTGCTCATACTGGAGGACATTCTCGCCATCGTGCTGATGGTGATGCTCGGCACCATAGGCAAGGGAGGCAACTCGGACAACAGCCAGCTCTTCAGTTCCGTAATGTCCATCGGCTTCTTCCTCATTCTTTGGTTTGTCGTAGGCCTGTTCCTTGTTCCCACAATCCTTCGCGAGACCCGCAAACTGATGAATGACGAGGTGTTGCTCATCTTCTCCCTCGGTCTTTGCTGCTTCATGGCCGTCTTTGCCACGCTTGTAGGCTTCAGTAGCGCCTTCGGGGCATTCGTCATGGGTAGCATACTTGCTGAGACCGTCGATGCAAAGCGCATAGAAAAGATTGTCAAGCCGGTAAAAGATCTCTTCGGCGCAATCTTCTTCGTGTCTGTAGGCATGCTGGTGGACGTGAGCATCATAGCAGAGCAATGGCTTGCTATCGTTGTCCTCACGCTCGCCATCCTCATCGGACAGAGTCTGTTCGGCACGTTCGGCTATCTCATTTCCGGCCAGTCGCTGAAGGCGGCAATGCGTTGCGGATTCTCGATGGCTCAGATAGGCGAGTTCTCCTTTATCATCGCCACTCTCGGACTGGAACTGGGCGTGATAAGTGACTTCCTTTATCCCGTCGTTGTTACCGTTTCTGTCATCACCACCTTCCTTACGCCCTACATGATACGCGGAGCCGTTCCGGCCTATGGATTTGTGGAGAAAGTGATACCTCGCTCCGTCATACGTCGTATTGACCGCATGACAGGAAGCCTTGATACCTCTGAAGATGATGAGTCAAAGGAGTATTGGAAGCCGTTGCTGATCGAAATGCTGGTCAATGTGCTCATTTACTCCTGCCTCACAACTGCGGTATTAGTAATAATGGTGTCGTTTGTCAATCCGGCAATCATCGATATGTCTGTGCCAGAGGCCCGGCAATGGGTACAATACGGATGTGCTATTGTCACAATACTCCTGATGTCACCCTTCCTGCGTGCCATCTTGATGAAGAAGAATAAAAGCGATGAGTTCAAACACCTTTGGCTCAAGAGTCGCGGCAACAGAGCACCTCTGATAGCCACGATAATAGCCCGTGACATCCTTTCCATAGCCTTTATCTTTGCGGCAATATCCACCACTACCCAGCTGCCTGTAATCGTGGCGGTAGTTCTGGCGTTCATTATCAATCATCTCATATACAAGTCTGACTTCATCAAATACATCTCCATACGCCTGGAGCGTCTCTTCATCCAGAACCTGCGCTCCAAGGACTATGCTGAGCGCGCATCAGGAAAGCGTCGCCCATTGTTTGAGGGACATCTCTTGGACCGAGACATACACATCTCACTCATCGAGGTGCCACAGAGGTCCCTGTGGGCTGGCAAGACGCTGAAGGAGCTTGACTTGGGCAGCCGCTTCAATGTCCACGTCAGCAGCATCATGCGTGGCGACCGTAAGATAAATATACCTTCTGGCAGCGATGTCATCTTCCCGCTTGACCAGCTCAATGTCATCGGTAACGACGAGCAACTGCAGAACCTGAATAATGTGATGAAACAGGAGGTCTATCCCGAGGTGGAAGACTATGAAGGCCGCGATATGAAGCTGCGGCGCTTTGTCCTGCGTCCTGATAGCCCATTCATTGGCAACTCTCTCATAACTCTTCGTCTGCGAGACATTTACAACTGTATGCTTGTAGGACTGGAAGAGGGCGATGAGAACCTTTCCAAAGTCAATCCAAGATACAACTTCTGCGTGGGAGATATCCTGTGGATAGTAGGAGAGGAACGTGATGTGAAACGTCTAGCCACCGAGATATAGTTTGATCTAAAACCCTTTAACCCCTTGAACTTCTTAAACCCTTTAACCCCATATACATATGTCTCTTAATCTCAATAAAAACCTCAAGGCATACTACTCCATAACTGAGGTAGCAGAAATGTTTGACATCAATGCCACAACATTGCGTTTTTGGGAAAAGCAGTTCCCTATGTTGCGTCCAAGAACCCTTGGCAATAAGAAACGCATGTACACGGAATCCGATATTGCAACCATCCGCCTCATCTATAGCCTTGTAAAGGTGCGTGGATTCAAAATAGAATCTGCGAGAAAGATGATGCGCCTGAACCCCTCAGGAGTAGATAAGACAACCCAGGTATTGGAGCGACTCTATGAGATACGCTCCCAGCTCAAAGAACTCAAAGAATCTCTCGAACTGATGAGATAATTTGTTAACTTGTTCGCTCGGCACTCTGTGACGCTTGCGTAACAAGGTGGAGCAAGAATTTGTTAATTCGTTAACTCGTTAATTCGTTAATTTGTTAATTCGTTAATTTGTTAATTCGTTAATTTGTTAATTTGTTATGTACAGCGATCCAAAAGACTGTCTCTATTGCACCAACAATGAGACCCTTCACAACCTGATGATTGAAATCTGTCATCTTCGTGTTTCACGCCTCTTCCTCTTCAAGGAGCAGACCTATCACGGCCGTTGCCTCGTGTCTTATGACGAGCACGTCAACGACCTCAACGAGCTCTCCGATGAGGAACGCAATAACTTCATGGCCGATGTGGCTCAGGCTACACGTGCTATGCAGAAAGTGTTCAACCCAGAGAAAATCAACTATGGCGCTTTCTCTGACACTCTCTCACACCTGCATTTCCACCTCGTACCAAAATACAAGGGCGGCCCTGACTACCCCGGACTGTTCCGCATGAATCCAGGAGAGGTATATCTCTCTGATGCAGAATATCAGGACATGATAGAAAAAATCAAAGCTGCCCTCTGATAATTCGTTAATTCGTTAACTTATTAATTCGTTAATTCGTTAATTTGCTCTACCCCCTACTATTTGAAACAAACCTTCACACCCTTGTGTGGGGAACGGAACGTTGGGAGGCATCTACGGTGCCTTCCAGCGTCTCTGTTGTGTCCAACGGACCTCTTGCAGGCAAAGACCTTGCAAGCATCATCTCTCAGGAGGGAGCCTCTCTTCTGGGCGAAGCCGTTTACAATGAGTATGGCGGCAAGATGCCCCTCTTCGTAAAGTTCATTCAGGCCAATCGCGACCTCTCCATACAGGTTCACCCCAACGACACCCTCGCGGCAGAGCGCCACAACACCTTCGGCAAGACGGAAATGTGGTACATCATAGATGCCGAGCCCGGAGCGACGCTCTTCTCCGGTTTCAGCCACCACATCTCCAGAGACGAATACTGTCGCCGCGTAAAGGACGGCACCATCTGCGATGTCCTGGCACGCCACGAGGTGCATCCCGGAGATGTCTTCTACATCCCCGCAGGCAGAGTGCATGCCATAGGCGGGGGCATAACGCTTGCCGAAGTGCAGCAGACAAGCGACGTCACCTATCGCATCTTCGACTACAACCGTCCCGGCCTCGACGGAAAGCCCAGACAGCTGCACACGGAACTGGCGCTCGATGCCATAGACTTCTCCGTCTCACCACACTACAAGACCTACTACGGCTCCACCCTGAACCATGCTGCACGCGTCATAGACACTCCCTTCTTTGATGTGCGCATCATAGACCTTCACAGGCAGTCCTTCCTGAGCCCTCAGTCGGCAAAGCGCCGCAACGGAAGAGGTAAGACCTTCCATCGCAACCTCATCAAGTACGACTCTTTCGTAATCTCCGTATGCATCACCGGCAGCTGTCGCCTCATCATCCGTCCCAACGAGAACCTCATGCCCGGACAAGAGGAGGTCTATCTTCGCGAAGGTCATGCCTGTCTTATTCCCGCATGCCTGGCTGACTACGACCTCATCCCCTGTCATCCCAACACGCGTATCCTCGAAACGCATATCGACCGCAAAAACCGATCCCTTACTGCAAAAGTCCTCAGAGCCCTGAAGATCCGGAAAAAATAAGCACCCACTTAGGGAGAGTAAACAGGACCATGCTCCGAGTCTGCTCTCACGCTCAGAGCCTGCTCTCACGCTCGGTCGGATTTTCTTGCTCGGTCGGATTTCCCACTCGGCACTCGTGCCGCTTTCCTAAACAAGAACTCCTTCAAACTCCAATAGTTGAGCACAAAGCGAAACCTGAATATATTACTACAATTATGAAGAATAATATCACTTCATTCATTACGACATTCTGTTTGTTGTTTTTCACAGGCAATGTGGCTAATTCCCAGGAGCAGATTGAAACAGGCGTTTTCGAACCTACATGGGAATCTCTATCCCGGAATTATCAGGCACCTGATTGGTTTGCCGATGCAAAACTCGGCATCTGGGCACATTGGGGAATACAATGTGTACCAGAGGCTGGCGATTGGTATGCACGCAGTATGTATCAGCAGGAGCAGGGAAAATATCGTGAGCACGTCAAGAGATTCGGTCACCCTTCTGAGTTTGGCATGAAAGATTTCATTCCGATGTGGAAGGCAGAGAAATTCAATCCTGAAGAGTTGGTAAGCCTGTACAAAAGTGTTGGCGCACGATACTTCGTATGTATGGCCAACCATCATGATAATTTCGACAACTACAACTCAAAGTACCAGCCGTGGAACTCTGTGAACATGGGCCCTAAGCGTGACATCGTGGGTGACTTTGCCAAGGCAGCACGTGCCAATGGACTTCGCTTTGGCGTGAGCAATCACTCTTCTCACGCCTGGCATTGGTTTCAGACGGCATACGGATATGATGCTATTGGCGACAAGGCTGGTGTTCGCTACGATGCCTACAACCTGACCAAAGAGGACGGCAAGGGGAAATGGTGGGAAGGCTATGACCCGCAGCAGTTCTATGGTGGTTACAACATCGTTATTCCCGACGGTTTCACCAGTCTGGATTCCATGGCCCAGTGGCATGAGGCAAATGACCGTGTCTGGACGGAGCGCATCCCTGAGATGAATCCGCAGTTCGCCAAGACATGGTTCAACCGTTGCAAGCAACTTATAGACGACTACAGTCCTGATCTTCTCTATTTCGATGATGAAATAGATCTGCCTCTCGGTCATTACGGTTTAGAGATTACCGCCCACATGTATAACAAGAGCATAAAAGAGAAAGGTCATAATGAGGCTGTGGTGAATGCCAAGCGCCTCTCAGAGGAGAAGCAGAAAGGCGTGGTGATGGATTGTGAGCGTGGAGCATTCTCTGACATCTCGCCTCGTCCCTGGCAGACATGTATGTGCATCGGCAGCTGGCATTACAGCCGTAGCCTTTACGAGAAGAATGGCTATAAGACCGTTGAGCGAATAGTAAAGACTTTTGTTGATATCGTATCAAAGAACGGCAACCTGCTACTCAGCATCCCCGTCAGGGGTGACGGCAGCATAGACGAGAAAGAGAGAGCATTCCTTACAGAGTTCAAGGCGTGGCTTGACGTTCACAGAGAGGCCATCTTCGGTTCTCGTCCCTGGAAGATATACGGCGAGGGAGATGTTGTTACGACCAATGGTGACTTTCATGCCAACGAGAAATTGCAGAGCGCACTCGGTGAGAAGGACATCCGCTTCACACAGAAGAATGGCAAGCTCTATGCCTTCGTGCTTGGCTTCCCTTCTACAAAAGAGGTCGTGATAAAGGCGTTAGGCAAGAAGTCTCCGCAAATGAACGGCAAAAGGGTGAGAAACGTCCGTATGCTCGGCACGTCCCAGAAGGTAAACTTCAGACAGACGAACGAAAACCTCACAATAACAATGCCGGATGTAGAGAATACTGGTAAGACCATTTGCTTTGAAATAAAGGCGGGCTCTATTAATTGACTCAGTCAGACTATGGCCGGTACGAAATGGCGATGACCTGATGTAATTAGTAACTTTGCACCACCCAAATTATCGTAAAGTAACCCCACCGTATCAGCGAGCATCCACATGGTTTTTCTGTTGCCCAGTTTCCCAGAGGAAAGAAATCCCATGTGGATGCATGCGTAAAAATGAGTACATCATTTTGAACACCTACTTACATGGCAATAGGACAGAAACGACATTTATGCAGATTTTGCATAATTATTCGTGCTCTACAGTCGCATATTTTCCACGAAAAATCTGCTGATCGCGTATATTCGCAAAAATTTGCGATTTGCGTAACTCTCTGTCATAGTGACTGTTACCGCTTAAAGGGTCAAAAATACGGGCTTTCGAAGGGTGAATATGGAACAACAGAACCGCACGATAGGCGAATTTTGGCGTTATCCGCGAGTAACTTTAAGGGTGTCGCCGAGTAACTTTATGGGTGTCGCTGAGTAACTTTAACCCCCTTAAAGTTACTTCGCGACCAGATAAAGCATCATTTTAGCTCCTGAGAAAGGTTTTTCGCGATTTTTTAGAGGTTTTTTTATAGGGAGTTGATACAAAATCATGCATAGGACTTATGCAACATCGCCGCCCCGTTCCCCGCTCAGGCGGATTTGCCGCTCGGCCCAAAAGGACGCTTGCGTAACAACGTGGAGCAAGAAAGGGCAAAAGCATATAGTCCAGGGCAGCGCCCTGGGTATAAAGGCAAATAGAAATTACGCCCTGTAAGGGCAGCAGAACAACAGGCAAATGACTCTGCTGCCCTTACAGGGCGTGACTACACACCGCGTAAAAACCCAGGGCGCTGCCCTGGGCTATATGCTTTTGCCCCTTCAGGGCGCGAAACTTGAGTAATTCATAATGCAAAATTCATAATGCATAGTTCGTTGCTTACGTCTCTCCCCCTTGGGGGAGCCGGAGGGGGCTTTTAATTCATAATGCTAAATTCATAATGCATAGTCCGTAGCTTACGTCCCTCCCCCTTGGGGGGGAGCTGGAGGGTACTGTGGGGGAGGGGCTGTTTATTCTGCTTATTCTTCTGTCTTTTTCTTTCGAGGGGCAGCGACTGCCAGTTTCCATACGCGGGCTGAGTTGGCGGCGACGGTCATGGCGATGCTTTGGTCTCCCTTGACGGTCATCTGCATTTTCTCGCCTGTGAGAAGGTCGGTCGTGTTGTATTTCTTTTCCTTTATGTTGAGGAATTCAATGGCATGTTGGGGAATCTTGACGCTTACCTCGGCTTGGGCGTCGCTGAAGTTGCAGACGATGAGCAGGGTGACATTGTCCTTCTTGCGCAAGAACGCATATTGGTTGTAGTTGTCGAAGACCTCTGACGCAGGATTTACGTACATCAGGTCATAGAAATCTCCATCGATGGCTTTCTCGTTTCGTGCTATCTGCAATACCTTGAGGTGTGTGTCATATATATTCTGCTCCTCCGGGGTGAGTGTGCCGTTTGCTGCCCTGCAGAGTGTGCCGATTGACCAATAGTCGAAGATGGTGGTACGTCCGTCAACGCCAGAGAAGCCTTCTGCGTCCATTCCTCTTTCTCCGTATTCCTCGCCGGCATAGAGCATGAACGGATTGGACTGCATCAGTACGGAGGCCACGAGTCCTGGGATGCCCTTGCGTGCCGAGGCAGCAAAGAAATCAGATGCGATGCGTTGCTCATCATGGTTTTCAAGGAAGTAGAGCATGTGGTCCTTGATGTCATCCGTGGCTTGCCAGGCTCCTGTGATGTATGAGGCAGAACCGGTGTTGCAAATGACGGAGCGCATGGTGTCATACATTCCCACTTTGTCATAGAGATAGTCGAAGCCCGAGTTGAGGTAGTTGCGGTACTGGTTGGGGTCATAGACCTCACCGACGAAGATGATTTCCTGATTAAGGAATTTTACCTTGTCTATAGCCCAAGACCAGAAAGCGGCAGGTACCATCTCTGCCATATCGCAACGGAAACCGTCAACACCTTTCTTTGCCCAGAAGAGCAGGATGTCTGTCATCTTGTTCCAAGTGTCTGGAATAGGGTTGAAATGTCCTACATGTGTCCAGTAATCTACGCCATAGTTCAGCTTTACCGTCTCGTACCAGTCATTGGCATGAGGGCTGGAGTCGAAGTGGTCGTTGCCAGTAGATTTTGCGGGATACTCTTTGTAGGGCTTCAGGCTTGCGGCATCTTCACAATGTTCTGCCCCGCAGGGACCGTAGTGCAGGTCGAAGTATGGGTCAAAGTGTTGTCCCGGGCAATAGTAGAAGTTGTTCTGGGGATTGAAACCGTCTGAGATATTGTCGTCGCTTCCTAAATCCTTCACCCCCTCAGGCTTTGCTATGGATTCATATTGTCTTGCCACGTGATTGGGCACGAAGTCTATGATGACCTTCAGTCCCAGTTTGTGTGCCCGGTTTACGAGGCTTTCAAACTCCTGCATGCGCTTGTCCACATTGACAGCCAGGTCGGGATCTACGTCATAGTAGTCGCAGACGGCATAGGGTGAGCCGGCCTTGCCTTTCACCACAGCGGGATGCTGACGGGGGATGTTGTATTTGGAATAATCCGTCTGTGTTGCATGACGCAGCACGCCGGTAAACCAGATATGGGAGAAGCCCATGTCTTTGATATGCTTGAGCGTAGCTCGGTCAAAGTCGTTGAACTTGCCCGAACCGTTTTCTGAATACGAGCCCCATTGGTTGCGTGTTTCATTACGATTGCCGTAGAGGCGAGTAAAGACCTGATAGATTAGGATCTTATTGTTCATAATAGTTTTCGGTTAGAGTTATCGGATAATACTTGATTTACTATGTCAGTTATCTGTTGCTTCAGTTCATTAATGAATGTTGCGGCATCGTATTTTCTTGCTTCGATGTCGCGCAGTTTCTTTTCCCATATACCTGTGAGCTCAGGCGACTTCAGCAGCTCTTCGTGGATGACGTCTATGAGTGCCTTTCCTGTCGGCGTAGCCACGATGCGCTTGCGTTCACGCTTGATGTACTGCCTTTTGAAAAGGGTCTCGATGATGTTTGCCCTTGATGACGGTCTGCCTATGCCATTCTCCTTCATTGCTGCACGCAGCTCGTCGTTATCCACGAACTTGCCGGCAGTTTCCATTGCCCGGAGCAATGTCGCCTCAGTATAGTAGGGTGGGGGCGTGGTCCACTTCTCTGCGAGCTGGGGCTCATGAGGACCTTCCTCGCCTTTATTGAATGTAGGCAGCAGTTTTTCATCTCCGCTGTTGTCTGTAGCAGCCTCGCCGTTCTCACCATCGGCATTCTCGGCCTGCGTTTGGGTTTCTTTCTTGAATACCACTTTCCAGCCTTCGTCGGTAATTACCTTTCCTGAGGTGCGGAACAGTATTGGTGATGCATCTTCTGCTGTAGGCTTAACCTCAGCCATAACCGTAGTTGTTTCAAATTTGCAGTCATCATAGAATACCGCAATGAACCGTCTTGCTATGAGGTCATACACATTTCTCTCAGCATCCGAGAGTCCCTTGGGTATGACTCCTGTCGGTATGATGGCGTGGTGGTCAGTCACCTTGCTATTGTCAAAGACCTTCTTGTCTTTGCGCAACGCCTTACCGCCACCAAGGGGGCGTATAAGGTCTGCGTAGGGAGCCGTGCCGTTGAACTTCACCTGATAGACACCATTGAGCGTCTGTGGACACTTCTTGTAAATGTCATCAGTCAGGTACTGGGTATCAACACGCGGATAGGTCGTAAACTTCTTCTCGTAGAGGGACTGTATCAGGTTCAGCGTCTGCTCTGCCGTATAGGCGAATTTCTTGTTGCATTCCACCTGCAGGGTTGTGAGGTCAAAGAGCTGTGGGGGCTTCTCCGTTCCTTTCTTCTTTGTCACGGATATGACGCGCAGCGGCTGGTCCTTTATCTCCTCAACCACCTTCTCGCCCTCCTCTTTGGTCAGAAACTCTAAAGGCTTATATATATCCCCCTTTGACTTTATCGTCTTTCCCTCTTTCTTGGCCTTTTCTACTTCTGCGGCATCTTCAGCCTCTGCTTCTTCATCGTGCGCAATAGCGTTGAATTTTGTGTTGCGATAGATAGTGGAGAGCACCCACGACTGCTTGGGCACGAAGTTCTCTATCTCCCGTTGCCTGTTCACAATCATCGCCAACGTGGGTGTCTGCACACGTCCTATGGAGAGTGGTTGCTTGTCCTGACGGTTGTTGTCCTTATACTTTATTGTATAGAGCCTCGTGGCATTCATTCCCAGGAGCCAGTCACCTATGGCACGTGATAAGCCCGCAAGATAGAGAGGCTCAAACTCCTTCTGGTCTCTCAGGTTGTTGAAGCCTTCCCTGATGGCCTCCTCTGTCAAAGATGAAATCCACAATCGCTTCACGGGACACTTCACTCGCGCCTTTTGCATCACCCATCGCTGTATCAGTTCACCTTCCTGCCCGGCATCGCCGCAGTTTATAATCATGTCGGCATTCTGGTAAAGTTTCTCCACGATGGCATACTGCTTCTTGATGTGGTCCATCTCAATCAGCTTTATCTGGAAGCGCTGCGGAATCATCGGCAGCATGCCCAGGGTCCAGCGCTTCCACATCTCCTGATAATCGTTGGGCTCTTTGAGCGTACACAGGTGTCCATAGGTCCACGTCACCTGATAGCCATTACC
Organism: Prevotella sp.; assembly: GCA_017478025.1. GTDB lineage: Bacteria > Bacteroidota > Bacteroidia > Bacteroidales > Bacteroidaceae > Prevotella. The sequence goes on along the minus strand of JAFVGZ010000003.1, from coordinate 314,757 downwards.
TTCGTAATAGCCAGTATGTTGTGCTGTAGCTCCGAGGACACTTGCTATCTCTCGCGCTACTGCGGGTTTCTCAGCAATACAAACAGTCAAATTCTATCGAATTAAAGCCCCCCTCCAGCTCCCCCCCTTGGAGGGAGGGACGTGAGTGGCGAATTATGAATTATTAATTATTAATTCCCAAGCAGCATCTTGGCATTTCGCCTTGCGGCATCAGTTATGTCGGCTCCGCTCAGCATCTGCGCTATCTCGTCTATGCGCTCTTCTGTAGTCAGTTGTCGCATCATGGTGCTGGTGCTGTCAGACAGGTTCCTCTTTTCCACCTTGTAGTGGTATGTACCTCTTGCCGCTATCTGTGGCAGGTGCGTGATGCTGATCACTTGTCTCTCTGCCTGGCCCATCTGGTGCATGATGTTGCCCATCTGCTCGGCTATGCGGCCACTTACGCCCGTGTCTATCTCGTCGAATATGATAGTCGGCAACTTCACGGCTCCGCTTATCATGGCTTTCAGCGAGAGCATGAGTCGTGCTATCTCGCCTCCTGATGCTACCTCGGCAACAGGCCGCAGCGCCATACCCTTGTTGGCAGAGAAGAGGTAGGCCACTTTGTCTTGACCGTCAGGGGAGAGAGAGGTCGATTTGATGTCGATGCAAAACTCTACTCCTGGCATTCCGAGAGCCTCAAGGCTGCGTTTCGTCTCTGCCTCTATCTTCTTGGCTGCCTGCTTGCGTGTAGCAGAGAGTTTTGCGGCTTTCTCATTGGCTATGTCAGTAAGTTGCCTTACGGTTTCCTGCTTCTCCTGCAGCATTTCGTCGCTATTGTCTATGCCGTTCAGCAGGGTCTGAAGTCGTTCCTGTTCGCGTAGCAGGTCTGCGATGCTGTCTGTGTGATACTTATGCTCTAACGAGTATATCGTGTTGAGGCGCTCTGTGACGTAAGCCAGCCGCTCCGGATTGAAGTCTATGTTCTCTGTCTCAGATTCGATGTCGGTAGCAATATCCTTCAGTTCCACATATAGCGACTCCAGTCTCTCAGAGAGTTCCGTTACCTTGGGATAAATCGCAGCAGCGGAGCCCAGCCTTCCCTCTGCCTGTCTTATCTGCTCTACGGCGGCTCCGTTTTCACCCAGCAGCAGAGTGGTGACCTCATAGAGTGCTGCCTTTATATCTTCGGTATGCGAGGCGGTTTCCTGCTCTTGTTCCAGTTCCTCCTGCTCATCCTCACGAAGTGCAGCCGTCTGCAGTTCGTTGAGCTGATGACGCATGTATTCCTCATCGTTGCGTGATGCCTCAATGGACTTCTTCAGCTCCTCCAACTCGTGCTCGGCTTCCTTCAGCCTGTTATAAGCTACGGCATATTCGTTGCGCTCTTTGTCGTTAGAGGCCATGATATCTACCACATTGAGCTGGAAGTTCTCCTTGCGCAGCAGCAGATTCTGGTGCTGGGAGTGTACGTCGATGAGCTTTTCACCCAGTTCGCGCATCTGCGTGAGTGTCACGGGAGTATCGTTTATGAATCCCCGGCTCTTTCCCTGTGGGGATAACTCGCGCCGTATGATGCAGTCTTCGTCGTCATATTCCAGTTCCTGCTCGTCAAACCACGCCTGCAAGTCATATCGGGAGATGTCAAAATTGGCCTCGATGACACATTTCTTGCTTGCGTCTCTCAGCGCCTTGCCGTCAGCACGCTGCCCCAGCAGCAGTCCTATGGCCCCCAGAATGATACTCTTGCCGGCTCCCGTCTCGCCTGTTATGACCGAGAAGCCGCGATGCAGGTCTATGTCGAGCGTGTCGATGAGAGCGTAATTGCTTATATTCAGATGTTTCAGCATCTTCTTCTTCTATTGCTTAATCTTTTCCCACGTAGATGATAGCGAGGGATTGATGTTGAACAGTATGTCGTAAACAGTCTCTTTCTCTTTTGATGTTCCTTTACCTTTATATATATTAGCCAGCTCGTCGCGCTTATACTCCGTCCACAACTGCGGCAGCAGAGACAGAGGCTTGTTCTCGTGTGCCTTCTTCAGGTTCTCCTCTATAGAGGTACTGATTTCCGTGCGTCCACGTTCTGCGTTGTTGGCCATCTCGTCAAGTCCCTTGCGGTAATAGTCATACTGCAGTTGCCTCAACGGTTCCATCGAGCCTTCCAGATAGTCGTTGATGATGGAGAAACGGTTCTTTGAGCTCTCAAAGGCTTTCCACCCGGGATAATCCAGGTTCTGGGCATTGTTGGTTAGGTTCATGCACGTTTGCAGCACATCCTCGCCGCCCTTCAGGGAGAAGGTGTCCAGATCCATTCCTATGATGAGATAGGCGTAATAGGCTATCAGCGCAATGAGCTGATTGTCTATCACGTCGGGATTATACTCCAGTCGGTCAAACTGATGATATGTAAATGTGAATTCGTTATCCTGATACTGAAAGATGGTCGTTGTGTAGGATGCGTTAAACACGGGCCTGTTGGCCTGTATCATGCATGAGCATCCCCATGTTCCTTCCTCGCGTTTCAGCTCCTTTACCGTCAGGTTGAAGCTGCATGATATGCGCTCCTGGTCAAGGAACTGCAGGGATGTCCAGCGCTGAGCGTTTATAAACTCCTCCAGCCTGTCGCGCAACTCGTCAAAGATACTTTCTTCGGTTCCCTGTATCTGAGAGTGGTTGATGTTGACCTTCGCGTTCAGCTCCTGAGCCGATGAGGTAATAAACATCAGCCCAAAGAGCATCGTCAGGAGTAGTTTTTTAATGAATAATTCATAATTCATAATTCATAATTTCGTTATGTCGATATGTCGATATGTCGATATGCCGAGATGTCGATATGTCGATATGCCGATATTCCGAGATGTTGATATGTCGATATTCCGATATTCCGATATTCCGATATGCCGATATGTTGATATGTCGATATGCCGATATGCCGATATTCCGATATGCCGATATGCCGATATTCCGATATGCCGATATGCCGATATTCCGATATGCCGATATGCCGATATGTCGATATGCCGATATGTCGATATTCCGCTATTCCGATACACCGACATTTTGTAATTTCCCTCCCTCCCCTAGGGGAGGGCCGGGGTGGGGCTTGAGAGGGCCGGGGTGGGGCTCTACTTCCTTGCCTCTCTCAGCCGGATGCGTGTAATAGCCTGTTTCGTGTCGAGTGTGAAGTCACCTCCGAGTATCCAGCTTACGTATCCTGGGTCTCTGTGTATCACGTCAACGACTGCCATTCCCTTATATTTACCGAAGTTGAAGTATTCCTGTCGGCGCTCCTTTCCGTCTGCATCAAGCAGAGGATTGCCGTCTGGGCCTTTTATGGGTCCCCAGACCATGCGTCCAGCAAAGTCAACAAAACCATTCTGGTTGCACAGGGCATGCAGCTCGTCCATGTCGTTGTTCAACTGTTTCTCGGGATCCTCGTGCCTTCCTGGAGCATACATATCCAGCTCACCCATCAGCACTCTGTAGGTCGCCTCCGTATCGCCCATAGCGTTGTGGGCTTGGAAATCGTCCTCCATCTTGCGGCCACAGTAGAACTTGTATGCAGCTGCAAGGTTGCGCCTCTCCATCTTCTTGAAGATGGTGCAGGCGTCTATCATGCGGCATTTGGTGAAGTCAAAGCCGATTCCTGCGCGCAGCATCTCATCAGACAGCAGGGGGATGTCGAAGAAGTTTGAGTTATATCCGGCAAAGTCACATCCCTCAAAGTCTGCTGCCAGCGTCGGCGCGAGCTCCTTAAAGGTTGGCGCATTTGCTACCATCTCGTTGGTGATGTGTGTCAGCTCGATCACCTCCTTGGGTATTGCTATTCCAGGATTTACGTAATAGTTCTTGCGCACCTCCTCACCCTCAGGTGTCACTTTGATATAGCTAATCTGAATGATTCTGTCGCGCGCTATGTCCAGCCCCGTCGTCTCAAGATCAAAGATGATAAGGGGCTTAGTCAAATTCAGTTTCAATGTGGTAAATTGTTATTTTATTTCGAGGTTTCGTTATTTCGACATGTCGTCATATCGTTATTTCGATATATCGACATGTCGAAGTTTCATTAGTCATTAATCAGCATTGGCATGATGAGCATCAGCACATCTGTTCCGTCAGGCTGCTCTTCTGGGCGTATCACACCTGCTCTGCTGGGGTCTCCGAGCTCTATGATTACCTCATCGCTGTTCAGGTTGTTCAGGATATCCACCAGCACGGAGCCTTTGAAGCCTATTGTCATAGGCACTCCGCCATATTCGCACACCACATCCTCCTTAGCCTCAGTAGAGAAGTCGATGTCCTGGGCGTTCAGCTCCATATTGTTCTGCGTCATGCGTATCTTTACCAGCATGGTGCTCTCACTTGCAAAGTGCAGCACGCGGCGCAGGGCGTTAATCAGTCCCTTGCGGTCTATGGTAACGATGTTTGGATTGTCTGCAGGGATAACCGAAGCGTAGTTAGGGTAGCGGCCCTCTATCAGACGACAAATCAGCACGCCGTCAGCAAACTGTATCTCTGCGTTCTGGGTGTCAAACTTTATCGTCACGGGTGTCTCATCATCTGTTGACAGAACGCTGCGCAGCAGTCCTGCCGGTTTCTTTGGCAGGATGAATGACGCTCCGACCTCCGACTTGGATGTCAGAATCATGTTGCGCACCATCTTGTGACCGTCGCTGGCAACGATATTCAGCGAGTCCTCGCGCAGGTCAAAGAAGATACCGTTCATCACCATTCTCAGTTCTTCGTTGGCTGTGGCAAAGAGTGTGCGCTGAATGTTCTCAGCAACACAACCTGCTGTCAGCGTTGTCTCTGTATAGCCTCCCTCCAGCGCGTGCATGCGTGGATATTCATCTGCACTCTGTGCCGTAAGTCTGAACGAACCGCCCTGATAGAGTATGCGAAGGCTATTTGTCGTTTCGTCAATCTCAAATGTCAGCGGCTGCTCAGGCAGGTCCTTCATGGCATCCAAAATCAGGCGACTTGTGAGGCAGAATGCGCCTGCGCCGTCACACTCGTAAAGTGGCAAGAAGCACTTCATCATGTTGGCGTTGTCACTTGCAGTTACGGTCATCTGTCCGTCACCTATTTCAAACAGGAAACAGTCCAATATGGACAGAGAGTTCTTTGAATTAATAACTTTAGCAAGCGTACCCAGCTTGCTGGCCAAAGTAGAAGATGATAATGTAAATCTCATATCCCTTATTATAATAATGTATGATGTATTAGTAGTTGTTTAGATTACTTCATGCAAAAATACAAAAATCCCACGACATGACAAAAAAAACATTCAAAAATTTCTTACTTTACAACATTTTTTGTAATTTCGCAGCAGAATTTGCATACCTTGGCAAAGGAGTGGCTATATGATGCCGTATAAAAAGAAACACTATAAACTAAACATAAAACATAAACTTAAATGGAACTACAAGGAAAAATTATTGCAGCCCTTCCTGAGCGCAGCGGCACCAGCCAGCGTGGTGAGTGGAAAGTACAGGAATTCGTTCTCGAAACCGTTGACTCCCAATATCCCCGCAAGATGGTGTTCGATGTCTTCGGAGCCGATCGTCTTCAGCGTTTCAACGTTCAGGTGGGACAGACAGTCAACGTAGCATTCGACATTGATGCACGCGAATATAACGGACGTTGGTACAACTCCATTCGTGCCTATGACGTTCGTCAGGTAGATCTCTCAGCAGCTCCCGCACCTGCCGCAGCACCAACGGCAGCTCCCGTTTCCGCACCGGTAGTTGATGCTCCTGCAGCACCTGCAGCAGCACCAACGGCAGCCCCCGCAGCAGCAACACCAGACGATGGTGACGACCTGCCATTCTAAAAGCATCATTATGACCGCAGAGGTGCCATTCCTCTTTCGTAAAAGAATGTGCCAGACCTAAAGTAAGCCCCAGAAGTATAATACAAAACGCTTCTGGGGCTTATTGTTTTACCGGACACCAATAATTTCTTATGGGACTTATCTTTTTATTCAATTTTGCAAGCGTATTGCACAAAAAACATACTATTTTATGCAATACAAAGCATGAACTGCATAAAATGGAATGTTTTTTTACTGCTTTGACTCCTTTTGTCTTACTCAAGTTTCGCGCCCTGAAAGGGCAAAAGCTTATAGCCCAGGGCAGCGCCCTGGGTATAAAGGCAGATAGAATTAACGCCCTGAAGGGGCAACAGAGACGTCAACCCTAAGCGAATGGGGCATTCTCGTAAATTGCTTCTGCTGCCCCTACAGGGCGTGTTTACACATCACATTAAAACCCAGGGCGCTGCCCTGGGCTATATGCTTTTGCCCCTTCAGGGCGCACTTACGATACTTGAGTAACCAGAAAACACCCCCTGCTGTTCGTCACAAAAACGTGCAGATTATCCCAGAAACTTGTTGAAACCGGCCTTTTTGCCTAATTTTGCACCAAGAAAAATACATCCGAGTATGAAAAACAATTGTATTAAACTTGCAACATTTTCTGTAGCCGTAATGATGAGTGTAACGGCTATTGCTCAAAGCGACAGTATCTCAACCGACTCTGCACTATGGTACAACCAGTCGCAGCAACTGGACGGCATAGTGGTGAAAGGCCGTCTGCCCAAGACGCGCGTGAAGGGCGACGCTATGCGCACTACTGTAGCTGGCACGATATTGGAAAAAGCCGGAACCATCAGCGATGCCCTTGGAAAGATACCGTCCCTGGAGGCAGAGCGAGACGAAGCCGTAAAGGTGTATGGACGCGGCGAGGCAGAGGTGTATATCAATGGGCGCCGCGTGCTGGACATTAAAGAGCTGTCCCGGCTTCGTTCCGACCAGATACAGTATGTGGATGTGGTGCACAATCCCGGTGCGCGCTATGCAGCATCGACGAAGGCCGTTGTGCGCATCACCCTGAAAAAGGCACAGGGCGAGGGATTCTCGTTCCAGGAGTATTTTGACGGTATGTACCAGTACGGTCATACGCTGACCAACAACCTCGATGTGAACTATCGTACGGGCGGGCTTGACGTTACCGTCTCATTCTGGGCAGGCCGCTATGGTCACAGGAAATCATTGCAGGACAATACGCTGACCTATTACGCAGGAACAGACCGTATCGAGGGAGTCAGCACGCAGGAGTCTAAGAGCATCTGGAAAGGATGGTCTCCACAGGTGCAGATCAACTATATGGTGAATGAAAACCACAGCTTCGGGGCATACTACAAGTATGACCGTCACCCCAACGGCAGTTTCAACGGATGGTTCCACACGGACAGTTATGAGAACGGCATCTTCAAGGAGCGCTCAGAGAGCGACATCATTCAGGAGGATGAGTTCAAGAAACACATCTTCAACGCCTACTACAACGGCAAGATACGCAAACTGAGCATCGATCTGAACATTGACGGTCTCTTTGACGATACCCAGTCACCTGGCGAGACCAGCGAACTGACAACAGAGGCAGGAGGCTGTCCTGTCAGCCGTCACATAGAGAGCAACACTATAAGCAGCAATAACTTCTGGGCCATGAAGCTCATCCTGTCCTATCCCATCTGGAAGGGCAATTTCTCGCTTGGCGGGGAATACAGCAACAACCACCGTACGGATGCCTATGACTTCATGGCTACCGATGCCGTCCCCGTAAAGACTACCGACACGAAGACCAAAGAGAAATCCACCTCTGTCTTTATGGAGTACGGCCGTCAGTTCGGCAAGGTGTTTGGCCAGCTGGGGTTGCGCTATGAACACCTGACGAATGACTACTTCAATTTCGGCAAGCGAGAGGACGAGGTGTGCCGCGACTACGGTGACTGGTTCCCCACAGCCGTCATATCAGCTCCCATCGGCAAGGTGCAGCTCTCGTTGTCCTATCGCAGGGACATCGAACGCCCGAATTACTCAAACCTCACGAGTTCAACGGTTTACATCAACCGCTACACCTATCAGAGCGGCAATCCATACCTGCGCCCTACATACACCCACAACCTCGTGCTGAATACTGCCTACAAGTGGATGAACCTGACGATGATTTATGGACGCGTGAGAGATGCCGTAATCCTGTCCACCGAACCCTTCCCCGGTTCCACAGATCCTTTTGTGAGCCTCGTGCGCCCCATCAACAGTCAGAAGGATTTCAACCAGTTCAATATACAATACTCTGCCCGTCCTGTAATCGGCTGCTGGCATCCCGCCTGGTCCATTGCCCTTCAGGTGCAGGACTACCAGTCGCCTACGGCAGACGGCAAGGGCATCACCCTCAACCATCCGTGGCTGTTCATAGGCTGGCAGAACGACTTTGAACTGCCTCACGGTTTCCGTCTCAATGTTTCGGCACAATGGACATCAAAGGGAGACCAGAGAAACTATCGCATGACCGCCCCCCGTCTCTACACCGGCATAGGCGTGCAGCGTGACTTCAGCCTTCGCCGTGCCGGTACGCTGACAGCAGACCTGCGTTGCATGGACCCACTGAACACCAATAAGACCGAGGCCACCATATACGGCTATCGCGAACTGACAACCAGCAATCCTGCTCGCCGCACCTTTATGCTAGACCTGACGTGGAAATTCAATGAGGCTCGCTCAAAGTATCGCGGCTCCGGCGCAGGAGACAAGCAGAAAGCACGTATGTAATGATGATTTCTTTCTGCTTGCAAAGGTACGATTAAGTTATGAGAAATACAAATAAAAACGCATTTCTATTTCGCATACCCAAATAGGCTGTTGAATATGATGTGCTCACTTTTACAGATTACGAGCACCGAAGCCAGGGACGTGGGCGTCCTCGCCCGCGACGCTCGGCGCGAAGCGACGCTTTCGGAGTGAAAACAGAGAAAGAAATCTCGCAGAGATAACTATTTTCGCTGACCGATGTTGCCCCTGCGGGGAGGTCAAAGCGAAAAAGGAATATCAAGAGGGGAGTTTGACCTCTCTGCCCCACACATTATGCATTATGCATTATCCTCTCCTCCCTAACCGTGTTATTGCCGCTTACGCGACATCGCGGGCGAGGACGCCTTCATCCCCTTCGGTTCTTCGCACATTATATATGTTTTAGCGGAGCTCAGACGAACATAGTTCGGAGCCCCCGTTTCCCGGGGGACAGAAACCCCTGTGGATGCTCGCTGATGGAATAAGCAGACATAAATATAAGTCTTTCAAGTTTCGTAACTAAAGTTTCCCACATTTACAACATCATTGGGCCCGAGACGCTAGAAGCGTCTCCTCTCAAGACTCGAACAAGTTCTTTGCGGGGCAAAGTGGCAAAGCCGAGCGCGAGTCCTGAGCGGTGACGCCTTCAGCGTCCGTATATAACATACTTTCATAGGGTGGGAAACTTTAGTTTCGTAAGTAGTAAACAAACCCAAGGCGTTCTTGCTCCACTTTGCTCCGCAAGTGTCTCCTACGTCGCCGAGCGGCCCTGGGCTATAAGCTTTTTGCCCTTGCAGGGCGCACTCCCGAAACTTCAGTTAAAGAGATAATAAAAAGAAGATGCAGATATGGCAAGAGCAATTGGAGTAACACCTACATCCGAAACTTCAGTCATATAAGAGCCTTAAAAAAATCCCCGCCGTGAGTGTTGAGGTCACGACGGGAATTAGTATTGTATTAGGCAGAAGATATCATTATCTCCTGTGGTTGTTCTTGATTCGCAGAACAGCTCTTAATCTGCAAAGACAGTTCTTGTGTTTAGCAGGGACGGGTCTTTGGCAGGTTGAAGACGTCCTGCACTTCTTTCATCTGGGCGTCGGTCATGCCGTCTGGTTCTGAGCCCATTGACTTTGCGCACATGTAGATGTTTGCGGCCTTGCAGAGCACGTCTGTCTGGTCAAAGGCATCCATGATGTCCTGACCTACGGCTACGGTGCCGTGCTTCTCCCACATCACTACGTCGTGCTTCTTGATGCCCTCTAGAGTTGCCTCTGCGAGTGCTACGGATGATGGCAGGTCGTAAGGTATGATGCCGATGCCAAGAGGAGCAAATGCAAGTGTCTCTGGTATCATTGACCACAGCACCTTTGTCATCTCGTCGCCCTTGAGGAATCGCTTGATGTGGCTCATTGCAACGAGCTCGATGGGGTGGGTGTGGAGTGTAGCCTTATAGCACGAACCGGTCTCAAGGAGATAGTTCTGCAGAGCGAGGTGTGTAGGCAGCTCTGATGTCGGAGCTACGGGCTCATCGGCAATGATTTCGTATGATGCGCAGTCATCACAGATGCGCACGATGGAGCCGTTCTGCATTGGCCAGCGTGCCAAGTCGCGCATACGCTTGCCTGTGCCTTTGCAGTAGAAGTATTTGCCTTTCAGCTGAGGCAGCACCATACCGATCTGTTTTACCGGAGCAATGGCAGGCATAGCCTTGCATTCATCGTCCATATACTCTGTAACGTTGACTGTTATGTTGCCGCCGTTACGTTCTGCCCAGCCTTTTTGCCAAAGGTATCCCGTCACCTCTGCAATCTGATCGATGACGGCTTTCAGTTCTGGACGTCCTTCTAATATACTTTTGTTCATAGTTTGTTTTGAAGTTAAGGAGTTAAGAAGATTAGGAGTTAAGACATATGTAAGACATTTGTAATACATTGTCTCACCTTAGATTAGCTGTGGCAGGAAGCATGATATTACCAGTACTATGATGCCGCAGATTAATACTGCTATGGTCTTTGGTGAACAGCCCTTCCACTCTTTCAGTATGATTCCCCATACGTTAGAGAACACCACGTTGAGTGCCATGAGGATACAGAAGGAGAGTGTCATCAGCGTTGGCGATGATGCGAGGAATCCCTTGCCGAGTGCCAATCCGAAGAACTGTGAGTACCACAGCGCACCGGCCAGAAGGCAGAAGAAGAGATTGTTGAACCACACGTCACCCTTCTTATAGTCACCCCAGGTGTTGTTCACATGGTTCTGATAGAAGCAGTATATCATATTTGTTATGAAGCCTCCAAATGTAACCAGGAACGTAGCGGGCAATGTGCGGAACATCGGGTCGGTCAGCTCGCCGAAGTTGATATCCTTACCAAACTCAAGGCCTACGTTGAAGCAACCGCTCATGAATCCGGCAAGCAGAGCTATAGCCAATCCCTTTGGGAAGTTGAAGTCCTTTACCGCAGCTTTCTTTTCCTCCTCAGAGAGTGCCGCGCTCTTCATAGAGCCCGCAACACCGATGATGGCGATACCGAGCAGCGTCACAACCACACCGAGTATTACGGCGAAGGTGAGTGACTCAAGCGCATTGAGCTCAGGGAAGAAGATATTGAGCAGCACAGGTCCCATTATCGTACCCAGGCCGGCACATGTGCCGAGGGCGATACTCTGTCCGAGAGCTACGCCCAGATAGCGCATAGAGAGGCCGAAGGTAAGGCCGCCCACACCCCACAGGACACCGAAGAGTATTGTCATCCAGAGATTAAACGTGGGTGCACCGGCAAAGAGTCCGAACAACGACTCACCGGCAGGAACGGCCAGCAGAGCACCCAGGAAGGGTAGTACCAGCCAGGCGAAGACTCCCTGCACTATCCAGTACGACTCCCAGGACCAGTTCTTGATCTTGTTGATAGGCACGTAGCAGCTGGATTGGCAGAAGGCTCCGATGGCGATGATAAGTAATCCTATTATTAATTCCATTGTTTTTCAAAAATAACGAATAGTGAATAATACAAGTCACCACTTGATGATTTCTGTCATTCAGGCAGGCAATCTGTATTATTCACTTTTCACTATTGGTTATTCACTCTGTGTGCGTAGCGAAGCATTATCTCTTGCTTGTTACGTCGGCTACGTACTTGTCAATGTCGGCAATGAAGTCAGCACCTACAGGAACGTTGTTGCGTACGCAGAACTCGTCATATACTGCCTGCCAAGGCATAGCCTTCTGCTCCTCGATGAGTGCGAGCACCTTGTATCCCTCACCGGCGAGCTCAAGCTGAGAGATGCACTCCTTTGGCTCGAGCAGAGCGCGCAGCATGCACTTCTGTGCAGAGCGAGAACCGATAACGTATGCACCGATACGGTTGATTGAGCCGTCGAAGAAGTCAAGACCGTAGTGTACGCGGTCAAGTGCGCCGGCACGTACAATCTCAAAGAACAGCTCCTGTGTTGGGTCGTCCATGATGGTTACGTGGTCAGAGTCCCAACGTACTGGGCGTGATACGTGAAGCATCAGCTCCTTGATGAATGGCAGAACGGCAGAAACCTTGTCGGCAGGAGACTCTGTTGGGTGATAGTGACCTGTGTCGATGGTCAGAATCTTATCGTTCTGTGCTGCGTATGCTGTGTAGAAGTCGTGTGAACCGACGGTGAATGACTCAAGACCGATACCGAATACCTTACCCTCGATACAATCCTTCATCATTGGCTGCTTCTTCTCGAATACCTCGTCAAGAGACTTCTTCAGGGTGTTGCGATAGAGAGCGTGGTTCACGGATACGTCCTTGCAACCGTCGTGCACCCAGAGGTTCATGATACATGGGTCATTCTGTGCCTCACCCATAGCATTGGCGATGTCACGGCAACGCTTTGTGTGCTCTACCCAGAACTTGCGGATGCTCTCGTCTGGGTTGGCCAATGACAGAGAGCCGGACTTTGGGTGAGAGAAAGAAGAAGAGTTGAAGTCGAGCTTGGTGTTATTCTCCTTTGCCCAGTCAATCCAAGACTGGAAGTACTCTACTGTTACCTCGTCGCGGTCAACAACCTTGCCCTTGAAGTCACCGTAAATCTCGTGGAGGTTCAGACGGTGGTTACCTGGGATGAGAGACTTTGCCTTGAGAATGTCCTGACGGAGTTCGTCGATATTGCGTGCTGCACCAGGGAAGTCACCGGTTGACTGGATACCGCCCGACATTGCGCCTGCCTGTACCTCAAAGCCCTTTACGTCGTCTGCCTGCCAGCAATGGAGTGACAGGTGGAAGTCCTGCAACTGCTTGAGTACTTTTTCGGTATCGATACCAATCTCAGCGTAGCGCTCCTTGGCTACCTCATAAGCCTTAGAAATAAGTTCTGTTTTCATTGTTTTGGTTTTTTAGAGAATTATTGATTTTGTTTATCGTTAAAAATATATGTGAGTTTGCGCCTTATGAATTGCGAGTTGTTCTATATCAGCCCTTCTTTGCGATGATCTCCTCAAACTTCTTGTAAGCTGCGTCCCATTCTGTCTTGTCAGCAGGTGTGAAGCGCTTCAGCTCCAGGCTGTTGGCTATGACGCGGCGCATATCCCAGAGGTCTTTCACCACATTGGCGGCCTTTGCCTGCACCATGATGTTGCCCAGGGCGGTACCCTCCTGTGGGCCTGCCAGCACCTCCACTCCGCATGAGTTGGCTGTGAACTGGTTGAGATAGTTGTTCAGCGAACCGCCGCCGATGATGTGAAGCACGTTGATGGGGAACGATGCCATCTCGGTGAGATAGGTGAATACCTGCCTGTAGCGCAGGGCGAGAGAGTCGAAGATGCAACGGCAGATCTCCGCATAGCCCTCGGGCACATGCTGATCGGTCTTCTGGCAGTATGCCTGTATTGCCTCAACCATAGACGATGGGTTGGCAAACATCTCGTCGTCAGGATTTATGAGGCTCTGGAATGCCGGCTGCTTGATGGCCTCTGCCTGCAGTTCTGCGTGTGACTGCGGCGCATCGGTCCACTCTTTGCGGCAACGCTCATAGAGCCACATGCCACAGATATTCTTCAGGAAACGTGTGGTGCCCTCTATGCCGCCTTCGTTGGTGAAGTTGCGCTCGTATGACACCTTATTTATAATAGCCTCCTTTGACTCTATGCCCATAAGGCTCCATGTGCCTGATGAGAGGTATGCGAAATTCTCGTTGGAAGCAGGCACGGCAGCAACGGCAGAGCCTGTATCATGACCTGCAACGGCCACAACAGGGATGGCTCCCAGGCCCGTCTCCTTCTGCACGGCAGAGGTGAGTGTTCCCACCAGGTCTCCCGGGTTCACCATGCGTCCGAAATGACTCTGGGTGAGCTGCAGCGATGCCAGCAGGCGTGGGTCAAGCTGCCCCGTGCGAGGGTCTAAGAGCTGCGAGGTAGAGGCGATGGTATATTCACACACCATATTGCCTGTCAGCATGTAGCTCAGCGCATCAGGGATGAACAGAATCTTCTGGGCATTCTTCAGCGCGCTGTTGCCTGCACGCCTCATGGCGTAGAGCTGGAAGATACTGTTGAAGTTGAGGAACTGTATGCCGGTGACGTCATACACCTTGTCGCGTGAAATCACGTTCTCCAGGTAATCGTTCATTGCGTCAAAGGTATGCGGGTCTCTGTATGCAAGAGGCTGGCTGATAGTGCCATCGGGAGCTACACAGACGAAATCCACACCCCACGTATCGATGCCGATAGATGTAATATCCAGATTACGCTGCTTAGCGGCCTTCAGTCCCTTAATGACCTCAAAATAAAGGGCATAGATGTCCCAATAGAAATGTCCGTTTACTTCAATGAGATTGTTCGGGAAACGTGTCAGTTCCTCCAGCTCAATCTTACCTTCATTCAGACTTCCCACGATGGTACGTCCGCTCGTGGCTCCCAAGTCCACGGCAAAGAAGTATTTTCTCATAGTTTGGCTAGTTGATAGTTTTTGTAAAACGGGTTCAATAACTCCCGTTGTATTGTTTAGTTTGATATAATCTGATAAAGCGAATAGATAGAACTCACTTAGGTATAAGTGTGGCAAAGGTAGTAAGAAATCTCGAAAGTTGGTGTTGTGAAACAAGAAAATTAACATTTTTATAGTCTTTTTTGTTGTTTTTGCTTCAAGAAGCATTGTTCGAGGGCCTAAGTTTAAGTTACTCATCTCTTTGATTAAAATTACTCATCTCCCAGCGTTAAGTTACTTATCTCCCAGCGTTAAGTTACTCATCTCCCAGCGTTAAGTTACTTATCTCCTTGTGTCGGCCTACTTTTCTTCTTTTTTCGCCGGAGGAGCCGGAGGTGGCGCGGTAGATGTCTTGTGCAGGAGGAGGTCTCATTTTTCATGCTGCAAAGTTACGACAATCCCATTGCGGTTTACGAATACTTGTGCAACTTTTTTGAAAAATTTTTCTCTGATGTGTTGCAGCGCTGGCTGGCATCGATTGGTGCTCGGCAAAAGTTCAAGCAGGCTTGACTATGCCCTCTCTTTTCAGAGTACACACTCTGTTGCAGTGTTGCAGTGTTGCAGTTCTCGAAAAGGTATTCCCTAACCCTAAGAAAAATTCTATATTTATATATATATTAATATATATAAATATAGAGCTACTTTTTGACTTTTTGCAGAACCTATTTTGGAACTGCAACACTGCAACGCTGCAACGCTGCAACAGACGATATGTGTCTTTTCCTGAATACGGTTGACTCTTTTTAGGCCTTTTTCTTTAACATTTGCCTACCCGTACGGATTTGGTTGACTGTCTCGTCTGAGATCAGTTGACTACTTTCACTGGAAGGGTTGACTCTTTTCCTAAGAACGTAGACTTCGTACGGATATTGTTTACTTTTCATCTGTTTTTGTTGATAATTTCACATTCTGCCGTAATGCCGCGTTGGGATGATGTGAGTCGGCTTGTAAAAGTTCCCCAAATCACTATCTTGCCGTTTATCACATCATATAGGGTGGTGCGAATTGTCAAAACGTGTTAAAATCTTTAGCTTTGTTTTTGTCTTTTTCCGTAGGGTTTGTGGGAATGGATTTTTTTTTGTAACTTTGCAGCTTGAAACCGAGCAACCGTAAAAAGGCAAGCGAACAAAATTTAATTATAAAAACTAAATCAAAATCATGTCAACAATTACTATTATTGTTACCGCTTTCGTCATTGGCTATTTCTTTATAGCTGTAGAGAGTGTGACAAAAATCAACAAGGCAGCTATTGCTATCTTGATGTGTGTTGTTTGCTGGACTCTCTTAGCTGTAGGTCATGCAGACATGCTGGGTATTTCTTTGCCTGCGGGCTGGGAGCTGGGTGAAGCAATCGAGAGAAACCTCGGTGAGGCCGGCACCACTCTGTTCTTCCTCATGGGTGCTATGACTATCGTGGAGATAGTAGATCAGCACGGGGGCTTCAACTGGGTGCGCGGAGCCCTGGCTTCTCACACAAAGCGCTCTCTGTTGTGGAAGATTGCCTTCATGACGGCTATCCTCTCTGCCGTGCTCGACAACCTCACCACATCTATCGTGATGATTATGATTCTGCGCAAGCTGGTGCAGGACAAGAACGACCGTATGTGGTTTGCAGTATGTGTGATTATCGCAGCTAACGCTGGCGGTGCATTCTCACCTATCGGCGACGTTACCACCATCATGCTTTGGAACGGTAAGATGATTACAGCCCTGGGCGTAATCTCTGAGATTATCGTGCCTTCCTTCATCGCCTTCATCGTGCCTACGGCAGTTATGCAGATGCACCTGCATGGTGAGCTGCCAAAGGTAGTGGATAAGCGCGAGGCAGAGATAAGCAATATCACAAAAATGGAGCGTAATATTATCTTCATCCTTGGTGTAGGTGGTTTGTGCTCAGTGCCTGTGTTCCACTCACTTACGGAGCTGCCTCCATTCATGGGCATCCTGCTCGTTCTCGCTATTCTCTGGACCGTTACGGAGATTATCTATCGTCGCAATGACGAGCACGATCCGATGGCCAAGCGTGTTACCAAGATGCTCACCCGCATCGATATGTCAACCATCCTCTTCTTCCTCGGCATTCTGATGGCTGTGGCTACTCTCTCAGAGATTGGTGTGCTGCGTCAACTTGGGGAGCTGCTTGACAAGGAGATTGGCAACCACTACCTCGTGACAGGCGCCATCGGTGTTCTCTCTTCAATTGTTGACAATGTGCCTCTCGTTGCAGGTGCTATGAAGATGTACCCAATGGGAGCTGCCGGTACTGACTTCGGTGTTGACGGTATCTTCTGGCAGCTGCTTGCTTACTGTGCCGGTGTCGGTGGCTCAATGCTCATCATCGGTTCTGCCGCAGGCGTAGTCGTAATGGGCCTGGAGAAGCTCACATTCGGCTGGTACATGAAGAATGTCACATGGATTGCCTTCGTGGGCTATGTAGCAGGCATCATCTGCTACTGGCTGGAGAAGACTTACCTGTTCTAATAATTCTAAACGGACGAACAACTGTTCTAAATGGACGAACAACTGTTCTTTCTGATAAACTCAAACCACACCGCCTTCTGGGATTCCATGATGTATTGCATCAGTCAGAAGACGGTGTGGATACCTTTTTATCTGTCAGTAATTTACGTCATCTTGCGCAACTATTCGTGGAAGGTGTTGGCGGTAGTATTGCTGATGATAGGCTGCGGTATGCTCATCACCGATTGGGGGAACGCCCATTTGCTGCGTCCCTGGATAGGCCGACTGCGTCCCAGCAACCCAGAAAACCCCATTTCATCGATGGTTCATATAGTGAATGACAGAAGAGGCGCAGGGTGCGGTTTCCCGTCTGCACATTCTGCTAATATCTGGCTATTGACATTCGTGATATGCTATTGGTTGCGTAACAGGCTGATAATGATAACTATGCCGCTTGTGGCTCTATTAGTATGTTACTCCCGCGTTTATCTTGGCTTTCACTATCCCGGCGACATATTGGGCGGCTTTGTTCTTGCTGCAATAGTAGCTTGGGCGGCTATAAGGCTGCAACAGCGCTACGGACATCGCATATATGCACCGGTCAACAAGTCGTATGCCTCAGACGGTAAGCTGTATGCCTCTGTTTCCGAGCCGTATGCCTCAGACGGTAAGCTGTATGCCTCTGTTTCTGAGTCGTATGCCTCTGCAGAAAGAGAGAAAAACGGCAGCGAAAAATGCCCTTTCAATATCCCCCGAAAAGAGAATTTCAGGGAGTGTATAATCGTTCCCATTGTCATAGTGTTGACGCTGATTGTCTTTTGTTTTGTGTCCATAAGCTAAAAATCCTATTGGTTTTGCTCAAAAAAGTTTGTATTTTCTTTTGTGCTTCACTTGTTTTTTTGTAACTTTGCACGCAAAATAACAGTTTAACAAATGAACATACTTGAATTATCCGAACAGGAAATAGGGCGTAGAGAGAGCCTTCAGGAGCTGAGGAACATGGGAATTGATCCATATCCTGCAGCCGAGTTTGCAACCAATGCTTTCTCCGTCGATATCATAGAGAACTTTGAGGATTTACCCTTTGAGACCGATGAGAACGGCCAGAATATCGTAGATGAGGAAGGCAATGCAGTACGCCAGAAGGCTACAGCGGAGAACTCTCGCAACGTAGTGATTGCGGGCAGAATGATGTCTCGCCGCATAATGGGTAAGGCCGGATTTGCTGAGCTGCAGGACTCAAAGGGACGCGTTCAGGTGTATGTTCAGCGTGACGAGATCTGTCCGGGAGAGAATAAGGACCTCTACAACAAGGTCTTCAAGAAACTGCTTGATATCGGTGACTTCATCGGTGTCAAGGGTTTTGTTTTTAGGACCAAGACAGGCGAGATTTCCGTTCATGCACAGGAAATCACCCTGCTGAGCAAGTCGCTGAAGCCATTGCCGATAGTGAAGTACAAGGATGGCGTAGCATATGATAAGTTTGATGACCCAGAGCTGAGATACCGTCAGCGCTACGTGGATCTGGTGGTAAACGAAGGCGTGAAGGAGACATTCCTGAAGCGTGCCACAATCGTACGTACCATCAGAAACATCCTTGATGAAGCCGGATATACTGAGGTTGACACCCCGATACTGCAGAATATCCCAGGCGGTGCGAGCGCACGTCCGTTCATGACTCATTTCAATGCCCTGAATCAGGATATGTATATGCGTATCGCTACGGAGCTGTACCTGAAGCGCCTCATCGTGGGCGGCTTTGAGGGCGTGTATGAGATGGGCAAGAACTTCAGGAACGAGGGTATGGACAAGACTCACAATCCGGAGTTTACGTGCATGGAGCTCTACGTAAGCTATAAGGACCTGCTTTGGGGTATGACCTTCACGGAGCAGATGCTGGAGAAGATATGCACAGCCGTAAACGGAAAGCCGGAGGTGGAGATTGACGGTAAGGTCATCTCATTCAAGGCTCCGTTCCGCCGCTTGCCTATCCTTGATGCGATAAAGGAAAAGACCGGCTATGACCTTTACCCCATGAGCGAGGATGAGATTCGCGAAGTGGCAAAGAAGCTCGACATAGAGGTTGACGAGACGATGGGTAAGGGCAAGCTGATAGACGAGATATTCGGCGAGACATGTGAAGGCACGTTCATCCAGCCGACCTTTATCACGGATTATCCTGTGGAGATGTCACCGTTGACAAAGATGCACCGCTCTAAGCCCGGACTTACGGAGCGCTTTGAGCTGATGGTGAACGGCAAGGAGCTGGCTAACGCCTATTCGGAGCTGAACGACCCGATAGATCAGGAGGAGCGCTTCATAGAGCAGATGAAACTTGCCGACAAGGGCGACGATGAGGCGATGATAATCGATCAGGACTTCCTGCGTGCGTTGCAGTACGGTATGCCTCCAACCTTCGGTATCGGTATCGGCATAGACCGTCTGGTGATGCTTATGACGGGTAAGTTTGCCATAGGCGAGGTGATGCTGTTCCCGCAGATGAAGCCAGAGGCAAAGCAGCCGAGGTCAAGCAAGGCAGAGTGGGGTAGCATAGGTGTGCCGGAAGAGTGGATACCGCTCTATAATAAGGCGGGATACTATCAGATATCCGACCTGAAGGATGTGAAGGCACAGAAGCTGCAGCAGGATGTCTGCGGAGTAAACAAGAAGTATAAGCTTGGTCTTGAGAATCCTAAGGTGGAGGAGTTCCAGGCAATACTGGATAAGGTGGAGTAAAGCCCCCTCCGGCTCCCCCAAGGGGGAGGGACGTAAACGGCGGGTTGAGAGATGAGTGGCCGCAAGAACCCTGCGGAGCGCTTGGCACTTGTGACGCTTTGCTTAGCAAAGAACCGCAGGGCACGGTGGCTTAGAGAGATGAGAGTATATAGAAGAAAGTAAAAAAAATGTTCAACTGTGGTAAGATAGCAATAATCGGTGGTGGTAGCTGGGCGACGGCTATTGCCAAGATTGTTGTGTCGAATACGCATCACATAGGCTGGTACATGCGTCGCGATGATCGCATTGTGGAGTTTAAGCGTATGGGACACAATCCGGCTTACCTTACCTCTGTACATTTCAACCTGGATGAGGTGGAGTTTACGTCTGATATAAACAAGGTGGTGAAGGAATATGACACACTGGTGTTTGTGACCCCTTCTCCATACTTGAAGAATCACCTGAAGAAGCTGAAGTATCCGATACGCGACAAGTTTATCGTTGCAGCCATAAAGGGTGTTGTACCAGACGATAACCTCGTATGCTCTGAATACTTCCATGAGGTGTTTGACGTGCCCTATTCCAACCTTGCCTGCATCGGAGGCCCTTCACACGCAGAGGAAGTGGCGATGGAGAGGCTGTCATATCTGACCGTAGCATGTTCAGACACAGAGAAAGCCCAGAGCTTTACTAAGGTACTCGCGGGCAAATATATAAAGACGAAGGTATCGAGTGACGTGATAGGCATAGAGTACGGCTCTGTATTGAAGAACGTATATGCCATAGCTGCCGGTATCTGTGCCGGATTGAAATACGGCGACAATTTTCAGGCTGTGCTGATGAGCAACGCCCTTCAGGAGATGTCGAGGTTCCTGACGTCTGTCTATCCCTCTGACCGCAAGATGGAGGACAGCGCATACATAGGTGACCTGCTCGTGACGGGCTACTCCAACTTCTCACGCAACAGGACGTTCGGCACTATGATAGGCAAGGGATACTCCGTAAAATCCGCACAGATAGAGATGGAGATGATAGCAGAGGGCTATTTCGGCACCAAGTGCATGAAAGAGATAAACCGGCACATGCACGTGAACATGCCTATACTCGATGCAATGTACAACATCCTGTATGAACGAATATCACCTCAGGTAGAGATAAAACTGCTGACAGACTCATTCAGATAGTCTTCAGAATGCAGAATATAGAATGAGATGATTTAACCAGAATCTATAATATAAAAACCTACTAAAGAATAAATCCAAATGGCTGAACTCAATCCAAACATTGACCAGAGTAAGATTACAATCCTTATCGTAGATGACATTCCCCTAAATGTGCTTCTGATACAGAAGATGTTAGGTAAATATCATTACAAACTTCTTACCGCGAATGATGGCAAGGCTGCATTAGACACCATCAGTCGTGAGGAAGTGGATTTGGTTTTGCTTGATCTCATGATGCCCGTAATGGACGGTTATGAGGTGTTGGAACACCTCCGTGCAAATGACGAGACAAAAGAACTGCCTGTTGTGATACTCTCTGCACTCAATTCAAACGATGACGTGAAGAGGGGCTTTGACCTCGGTGCCAATGATTTTATCACGAAACCAATAATCATGGATAAGCTGCTTGACAGCATAGCCAAGCAGGTTAATGCCATCTGGGAAAAGAAAACTCAACGGTAACGCAAAGAGAAATAACACATAATAAAAACAATGGAAAAGAAATTACTTCTCGGTGATGAGGCAATAGCTCTCGGTGCCATTCACGCGGGATTGAGCGGTGTGTACGCCTATCCCGGAACCCCATCAACTGAGATTACAGAGTTTATTCAGGGCAATGCACTGGCCCGTGAGCGAGGCATACATTCTCGCTGGTGCACGAATGAGAAGACTGCTATGGAGGCAGCTCTCGGTATGTCATACGCGGGCAAGCGTGCCTTGGTATGCATGAAGCATGTCGGCATGAATGTCTGTGCCGACGCATTTATCAATAGTGCCATTACCGGCGTTGGCGGAGGCCTCGTGGTTCTTGCTGCCGATGACCCGTCGATGCACTCATCACAGAACGAGCAGGATTCCCGCTTCTATGGTAAGTTTGCGCTCATCCCTATCTTTGAGCCAAGCAACCAGCAGGAGGCATACGACATGATGTCTGTGGCATTCAGCCTTTCAGAGGCCATCAAGGAGCCGGTATTGCTGCGCATCGTGACCCGTCTGGCTCACTCTCGCGCAGGCGTAACGGTAAAGGAGCCGATAGAGCAGAATGCCCTGTGCCCGTCAACGGACCAATGGGTATTGCTGCCGGGTATCGCAAAGAAGAAATATGCAGGGCTGCTGGACAAGCAGGACAAGATGCTGCTGGAGAGCAACAAGTCACAGTTCAACCTCTCCGAGTATGGAGCATCTGCCGACAAGAAAGAGAAAATCGGCGTTGTGGCATGCGGCATAGGATATAACTATGTAAAGGAAGCATTGTCAAAACTCCCTGCCGAGAAGCAGGCCCTATATAATATAGAAAAGGTGTCACAGTATCCTCTGCCTGTGCAGCGCATAGAGATGCTGGCCAAAGAGAGTGGCAAGCTGCTCGTTGTGGAAGACGGACAGCCCGTAGTAGAGCAGGAAGTGAAGGGTATTCTGGGAACAGGCTATACCGTTACAGGTCGCTTGACCGGCGCTCTGCCACGCACGGGAGAACTGACTCCCGACAGCGTTGCTGCGGCAATGGGTGTAGAGGCTCCGCAGATTATGCCTGCTGCAAAGAACCTTGCAGCACGTCCGCCACAGCTGTGTCAGGGATGCGGTCACAGAGATGTCTATGGAGCGTTGGTAAAGATTATCGAGGAGTATCCTAATGCACGCGTGTTCGGCGATATAGGATGCTACACCCTCGGAGCGCTGCCTCCATTCAAGGCTCTGGCATCATGCGTTGATATGGGTGCCTCTATAACAATGGCCAAGGGTGCCGCTGATGCAGGATTGCGCCCAGCGATAGCAGTTATCGGCGACTCTACGTTCACACACTCAGGTATGACAGGCCTCCTGGACGCTATCAACGAGAATGCTCCTATCACGGTCATCATTTCCGACAACCTCACCACAGGTATGACAGGTGGTCAGGACAGTGCCGGCCTGAACAAGTATGAGGCAATCTGCCTGGGATTGGGAATGGATCCGGAGCATCTCCATGTTGTGACACCGCTACCGAAGAACATTCCTGCGATAGCTCAGCTGATACGCGACGAGATAGCCTATGAGGGCGTATCGGTAATAATCCCCAGAAGAGAATGTATTCAAACAGCTTCTCGTCATGCACGAGAGAAAGCAAAAGCTAAGAAGGAGGCATAAGTCAAAATGAAAAAAGATATAATACTTTGTGGCGTCGGCGGTCAGGGAATACTGAGCATCGCCACAATAATAGGACAAGCTGCTACTCAGGCAAACGTAAACCTGAAGCAGGCGGAGGTTCATGGAATGTCTCAGCGCGGCGGCGATGTACAGTCAAACCTGCGACTCTCCACAGATCCCATCTACAGTGACCTCATCTCATTGGGAGAGGCAGACGTGATAATATCAATGGAGCCGATGGAGGCATTGCGCTATCTGCCGTATCTGTCAAAGGACGGCGTCATCGTGACCAGTAACAAACCATTTGTCAACATCCCTAACTATCCTGAGGAGGAAGCCCTGTTTGCTGAACTGTCTGCTCTGCCCAATGTCGTACAGTTGGACATCGAGCAGGTGGCAAAGGATGCCGGTTCGGCACGCTCTGCTAACGTAGTGCTGCTCGGTATGGCATCCAAGTATATCGAAATAGTGTCTGATGAGGCATTGAGAAATGCTGTCGCAACAATTTTTGCGCGCAAAGGAGAACAAGTAGTAGAATCTAACCTAAAAGCTTTCGACATGGGTGCCGAAGCAGCTAAATAAGAAAATGGCATACAGAAGAGAATTACCTGACTGGAGTTCAGAGTATCTGGACCCGGAATTGGAGACGATGTCTCGGGAAGAGATAGAGAAACTTCAAGTGGAGCGTCTGAGAGAGACCGTTTCACGCTGTATGAATAATCCTGTATATAGGAAAAGACTTGAGGAGGCAGGCGTATCTGCTGACAATATAACAAGTGTCAGCGACATTCGCCGCATTCCGTTCACAACCAAGGAAGACCTGCGCAACAACTATCCGTTCGGATTGGCCAGCGCTCCCCTGGAGGAATGTGTTCGTTTGCACAGCTCTTCAGGTACTACGGGCAACCCGACTGTGATACTTCACACACAGAACGATCTGGACGAATGGGCCAATCAGGTTGCACGTAACCTCTGGATGGTAGGGCTGCGCCCCAATGACGTATTCCAGAACTCCTCAGGTTATGGTATGTTTACCGGAGGTCTCGGATTCCAGTATGGTGCCGAGCGTCTGGGAATGCTTACCGTTCCGGCAGCTGCGGGCAACTCGCTCCGTCAGATAAAGTTCATGAAGGACTTCGGTACCACAGCCGTACATGCTGTACCGTCTTACGTCACCCGTCTTTATGAGGTGATGCAAGAGCAGGGCGTTGATCCTCGCAAGGATACGAAGCTGAAGGTGCTTGCCATCGGTGCTGAGCCTCACTCAGAGGAGCAGCGTCAGCGCATACAGAATATGCTTGGCGTTAAGGCCTACAACTCTTTCGGTATGTCTGAGATGTGCGGCCCTGGTGTCGGCTTTGAGTGTAAGGAGCAGAACGGCCTCCACTTCTGGGAGGACTATTATATCGTGGAAATCGTTGACCCTGAGACCTTAGAGCCAGTTCCTGACGGTGAGATAGGCGAGCTGATACTTACATCCATCAAGCGTGAGGCGATGCCGCTTCTGCGCTACCGTACGCGTGACCTTACGCGTGTATTGGGACGCGGCTGCCCATGTGGCCGTAACCACGTAAGGATAGACAGAATGAAGGGACGTTCTGACGATATGATGGTATTGAGAGGCGTTAACATCTTCCCGATTCAGATTGAGAAGATACTGATGCAGTTCAAAGAGCTGGCAAGCAACTATCTCATAACCCTCACAACCGATGAGGATAATGATAACATGACCGTAGAGGTAGAGTTGGAAGACCTGTTTACTGATGATTATCAGCGCCTCATACAGCTTCAGAAAGATGTGAAGCGCGCCCTGAAGGACGAGATTCTCCTCACACCTCACGTGAAGCTGGTGCCAAAGGGAACATTGCCCGTCAGCGAGGGTAAGGCCGTCAGAGTGGTCGATAAGAGAACGGTGTATAAATAATGCAGAATTAAGAATGCATAATGCAGAATTAGGAATTAAGAATTAAGAATGCATAATGCATAATGTCTTAACTGTTTAACTCCTGAAATCAAAAAAACATAATGTTATGACTATAAAACAACTGTCTATATTTATAGAGAACAAAGGTGGCGCCCTGATACGTGCGCTGGAACTGCTGGGGAAGAATGACATACAGATTCTTGCTTCAACGATAGCCGACACAAAAGACTATGGCATATACAGAGTGATATGCGATAATCCCGCGCGCGCATACCTTCTCTTGAAAGAAGAAGGTGTAAACCTCCAGTTGACTGACGTTAACGCAATATACGTTGACAACGTGTCGGGAGAGGCTGCAAGAGTGATGAAAATGTTCTCTGACAGCGACATACATATAGCCTATATGTATTCATTCCTGCTCAAGGGCAAGGGAGTGCTTATATTCCGCACATCTGACCCTAATAAAACGAATGAGATAATAACCATCAAGAAACTTCAACCCGTTTTCGAAGATGACCTGAAACAGGCGTAGTCTTCGGGACAACGCCTGATGCAAGATTAGTCTTCAGGACAACACAGACACGACAATATATATACACATGATATGAAGAAAAAACTATTCCTTCTTGCTGTGCTTGTACAATTAGCAAGCACAGCATGGTGTACAGAAGATGTCATTCAGGATACGCAGGTCGATTCCGTATCTGCGTCCAAGTCTCAACCGCGTAGCGAATTTAATGCCGGTACCGACATCGGTATTCTTGAGCGTAAGAAGCCCCTTATGTCTCCGCCTGCCTCTGATGCGTCAGACAAGGATTTTAAGTACTGGTCACAAGCCGTGCTGTCACGTGTCAAGGTGAGGGCATACGCTCAGGGAGGCTATACCGCTACGTTTCAGAATGAAGGTAAGAACTCAAATACCTTTGACCTGAAGCGAATAGTACTGATGGTAGGTGCAGACATCGCACCCCATTTCTATGCCTTCTTCATGCATGAGTTCAAGAGCGGCGCCGTGCAGGAGTACTATCTGGAGTATCGTCCCTTCAAGGCCCTGAACTTCCGTCTGGGTCAGTCAAAGAACGAACTCTCTATAGAGAACCCTCTCTCGCCGACCGTTTTAGAGAGCATCAGCTGCAGCTCACAGTCAGTAGCATGGCTTTGCGGTGCTGACCCTCTGGTCAACAATGGCTCAGGTCGTGACTTGGGTATTATGATGTATGGTGACCTCTTCAACAGCAAGTTACACTACGTTGTAGAAGTTGTCAATGGCGGTCAGATAAACACCAATGACAAGAACACCCAGAAGAATATCATTGCGAAATTGGAGTACAAGGTTCTGCCTACGCTGAAGCTCTCCGTCTCTGGTCAAAAGGGCTATGGCTATGCCGTAGCCACGTCTCCTTTCAATCCTGGCATCAAGCTTGGAGACACCTACCGTCAGAACCGTTACGCAGCAGGTTTCGAATGGACAGGTTCTCGCGCTGGTCGTGACTTCTGGCGCAACCGTTGCCCATATGTGCGCTGCGAGGCTCTCGGAGGTAAGGACGGCGATGTAGGTAGCTTCGGTGTCTATGGTGCCACGACTATTCCTCTCTATAAGCAGCTGGATGTTGTTGCCGTTG
Organism: Prevotella sp.; assembly: GCA_017478025.1. Classification (GTDB taxonomy): domain Bacteria; phylum Bacteroidota; class Bacteroidia; order Bacteroidales; family Bacteroidaceae; genus Prevotella. The sequence continues at coordinate 288,121 of JAFVGZ010000003.1, read as the reverse complement.
CCGACTATTTCAACAAGAACACAGACATGCACCTCAGGCAGACAAACCTTACCCTGGGTTTCCAGTACTGGATACACACTAAGTGCCGCCTTCAGGCGCAGTATGCCTACAGCATAAAGAGCCACGAGATGAAGGCTCTGACAGGCGGCAACTACAGCCAGATTCTGACTCAGGTACAGGTATCATTCTGACACATACACAAACCAAATAATCCAAAAGTATAACACTATGTTTATCAAAGTATTACTGACAGTAATATTCCTTTGTGTCACAGTAGCAGTAGGAATTTATTCTCGCAAACAGGCCAACAGCGTAGAGGGCTTTGTCCTTGGTGGTCGCAACGTGGGTGGATGGCTTACAGCCTTCGCCTATGGCACCTCTTATTTCTCTGCAGTAGTGTTTGTAGGTTACGCAGGTCAGTTCGGATGGAAATATGGTATGTCTGCCTCTTGGATAGGCGTTGGCAATGCCGTAATAGGTTCGTTGCTGGCGTGGATACTGCTGGGCAAGCGAACACGCCTCATGACGCGGTTTATCCAGAGCCGCACTATGCCCGATTTCTTCGGCACACGATATGGTGACGAGTCGCTTCGCGTTATTGCTTCTATTATAGTCTTCGTATTCCTCATCCCCTATACCGCAGGTGTATATATGGGTATCTCCAAGCTCTTTGAGATGGGCTTTGGTATTCCTTACGAGTATTGCGCTGTAATAATGGCTCTCCTTACAGCCGTATATGTCATTCTTGGTGGATACAAGGCCACAGCCATTAATGACTTCATTCAGGGCATCATCATGCTCTTCGGCATCACTACCGTTATCGCCGTAGTGCTCAATGCTCAGGGCGGTCTGACAAACGCCATACAGGAGATGGCAAAGGTTGTGCCTAATGCCGATGACCTGGCACACGACAAAGCGGGATTGTACGCAAACTTCCAGCCGGGTGACTTCGCTTCATGGTTCGGTCCTAATCCCATGAGTTTGCTCGGAGTTGTCATACTCACCTCCTTAGGCACATGGGGACTGCCACAGATGGTAGGCAAGTTCTATTCCATCACAGATGAGTCTGCCATTAAGCGCGGCACAATCATTTCCACCATCTTCGCCTTTATCGTTGCAGGTGGATGCTACTTCCTCGGAGGATTCGGACGCCTCTACCTCGCTTCTGCCTTCTATGAGGAGAAGGGCAAGTTTGTCTATGATAATATAGTACCTATGATGCTCCAGACCCTGCCTGACATACTCATTGCCCTTGTAGTACTTCTGGTGCTCTCGGCCTCTATGTCAACGCTTGCAGGACTTGTGCTTACATCGTCATCCACTATGACCCTTGACCTTATCTATCGTGACAAGAAGAGTACAGAGGGTGAGGTGACAGGTGGCGAGATGGACGACATCGTGGTAGAGAAGATAGAGCGTCGCAAGGTCGTTGTGATGCGCGTGCTCATCGTCTTCTTCATCGTCATATCGCTGATGATAGCACTCAATCCGCCACAGTTCATTGCCCAGCTGATGGGCATCTCATGGGGAGCACTTGCAGGAGCATTCCTCGCACCATTCATGCTGGGACTCTATTGGAAGGGTGTCACACGTCTCTCCGTGTGGGCTTGCTTCATTTGGGGTGTGGGACTTACGGTTGTCAACATGCTCATAGGTAATCCTATCAATCCTATTGATTGTGGTGCTATCGCAATGCTCGGAGGCTTTATAGTCGTTGCTCTGGTAAGCATCTTCACACCAAAGATGCCTACTCAGCAGGTAGAGCATATCTTCCAATGCTACGAGCATAATTCATAATTTCGACATATCGTTATAATAAAATATAATGACACTCAAGGAAATCCTCACTAATGGTGACCACTTTGCCTCTGGCATTGGAGCCCGCCTTACCACGATAGAAGAAGGTGTGGCGCGTGCTGAGCTGACCGTAGAGGAGCAACATCTCAATGCTGCCGGCTTATGTCAGGGTGGGGTATATTTCACCCTTGCTGACATCACCTTTGCTGCCGTCACCAATTCTCACGGTCCCGTGACCGTTGGTGTGCAGAACAGCATTACATTCCTGAAGTCTGCAAAGCTGGGTGACAAACTGACAGCAGAAACCGTCGAGGTGTGCAACCACCACAGGCTGCCATTCTGCGAGACGCGTATCACCAATCAGAACAACGAACTCCTTTGCATCGTCACAGGGTCAGCCTATCGCAAGAAAGAGCTTTTCCCCTTTGACAGCTTGATGTGAGAGCCATCTGGCCTCGATAATTCAATATCCCGATAATTCGATATCTCGTTATTACGACATCTCGATATGTCGATATCGTTAATTCGATAATTTGTTAATTCGTTAATTCGTCAATTCGAACCAATATGATTCTAAACAGAGAAATGGAGTGCATGGACCGTGAGTCTATGCGTAAGTTACAGTCCGAGCGTCTCATCAAGACTGTCAAGACATGTTATGAGAAAGTACCTTTCTATCGCAGAAAGATGGACAAGATGGGTGTAAAGCCCGAAGATATCCGCAGTATAGACGACATCTACAAGTTGCCGTTCACCACCAAGCACGACCTGCGCGATGAGTACCCCTTCGGACTCAATGCTGTGCCTCAGAGTGAGATTGTCCGTATCCACGCCTCATCAGGTACTACCGGCAAACCCGTCGTAGGCACATACACCAAGAACGACCTTGAGATGTGGGCAGAATGCGTGGCACGCGTAATGGCAGTAGGCGACGTAGGTCCTGGCGATGTCGTTCAGGTGGCTTACGGCTATGGACTGTTCACAGGCGGTCTGGGCGCACATGATGGTGCACTCGCACTTGGAGCAATACAGCTGCCTATCTCGGCAGGCAACTCAGAGAAGCAGATCATGCTGATGAAAGACTTCGGCACCACAGCCCTTTGCTGCACACCTTCCTATGCCCTCCGTTTGGCTGAGGTGATAGAGAACAGTCCTAATGTTAATGTGGAGGACTTGAAACTCAGAGTGGGATTCTTCGGAGCAGAGCCCTGGACATGGGGCATACGCCGCGAGTTGGAGAAGAAGCTCCACATCAAGGCTATCGACATCTACGGACTCACAGAGATGTGCGGTCCTGGCGTAGGCGGTGAGTGTCAGTACCAGAACGGTACCCACGTGGCCGAGGATTTCTTCTATCCCGAAATCATCAATCCTGAGACCCTTGAGCCCGTCGCACCGGGCGAAGAGGGCGAGCTCGTCTTCACCTCACTCTGCAAGGAGGCTATGCCAATCCTGCGCTACCGTACCCGCGACCTCACACACCTCATCTACGAGAAGTGCGAATGCGGACGTACCACCGTTCGTCTCGGAAAGATCCTGGGACGCAGCGATGACATGCTTATCATCCGTGGTGTCAATGTCTTCCCGTCACAGATAGAGACCGTGCTGACAGAGTTCCCTGTCTTCACACCGCAATACTTCATCACGGTTGACCGTAAGAACAACGAGGACACCTTCGACCTCGACGTAGAGCTGCGTGCAGAGTACTTCTCTCCAAACCCGGCCAAGCAGATGCCGTTCATCAAGCCGCTCTACGACCGCATCGTTTCCCTCGTGGGCATCAAGCCAAACATTCACATCAAGGAGCCAGGCAACATCGAGCGTTCTACCGGTAAGGCTAAACACGTGCTCGACAAGAGAACACTCCTGACAGATTGGAAATAACTATAATAATCATAATGACAACTCCATTAGACAACAAGACAGTCACCGAGGTTATCGACGCGATGAACCTCGGTGATTTCTCTCAGGCAACCATTCGTGACCTGCAGACACTTTCACGTACACTTGAAGAGAAGACGGGACAGCCCGTCATACATCTTGAGATGGGTGTACCGGGACTCAAACCCTCAGAGATAGCTCTGCGTGCCGAGGCCGAGGCTCTCGCCAAGGGCGCCGCCACGCAGTATCCCCCCAATGGCGGCATTCCCCGCATCAAGCAGGCTGCAAGCCAGTTTGTCAAGGCTTTCATCGGCGTTGACATCGACCCGCTCTGCTGCATACCCACCACGGGCTCTATGCAGGGAACCTTTGCCACCTTCACAGCCATACGTCATGCCATAACCAAGGATACAGTACTGCTCATTCAGCCGGGCTTCCCTGTGCAGACAACACAATGTGACGTCATCGGACTCAAGCATCAGGCACTCGACATCTATGACTATCGCGGCGAGAAGCTCATTGCTAAGTTGGAGGAAATCCTTTCTGCCGGCAACATCAGCAGCATCGTCTATTCCAACCCCAACAACCCATCATGGGTCTGCTTCACCGAGGAGGAGCTCAAGGGCATCGGCATGCTGGCCACAAAGTATGATGTCATAGTGCTCGAGGACCTGGCATACTTCGCTATGGACTTCCGTCGTGACCTGTCACACCCCTTCCAGGCACCTTATCAGGCTACTGTGGCTCGCTACACGGACAACTACGTCCTGTGGATCAGCGGCTCAAAGGCTTTCTCATACGCAGGTCAGCGCATCGGCGTCACCTGCATCAGCAACAAGCTCTATCACAGGGAGTATGCACCCCTGAAAGATAACTTCGGTGTTGCCACCTTTGGCGACTTCTTCACCAACCGCCTCATGTACACCCTCTCCAGCGGTACCACACACTCTGTACAATGTGCTATGTCAGCACTCATGGAGGCTGCCTGCGACGGCTCATACAATTTCCTTGACGACGTGAAGGAATACGGTCGTCGCGCCAAGTTCATGAAGGACGTGTTGCTCGCAGCAGGTTTTGAACTGGTATATGACAACGACATGGGTTCACCCCTTGCCGACGGATTCTACTTCACCGTCATCTATCCCGGCATGACAGGCCTGCAGCTCACGCGCGAGCTGATGTATTACGGCATTGCCGTATTCCCCCTCGACACTATGGGCTCATTGGAGCAGGGCGTGCGTATCTGCACATCATTCTTCTCTGACAACCAGCATGACATATTCCGTGAGCGCATAGAGCTGTTCCATCAGAACAACAAATGAAAATAACTCTCCTTCAGATACCGCTTGTGTGGGCAGACACCAACGCCAACCTCACCATGAGTGAAGAGGCCCTGTTGTCTGCTCCGCAGTCGGATGTCTATGTATTGCCAGAGATGTTCACCACAGGCTTCCTGATGAAGCCAGAGGGTGTGGTGTCATCTGTTGACGATGCGCTGACGTGGATGAAGAAGATGTCTGTAAAGCTCGATGCTGCCATAGCCGGTAGCGTAGCGGTCCGTGAGGGGGGGAACTACTACAACCGCCTCTACTTTGTCAAGCCCGACGGTAGCGTTGCTCATTATGACAAGCGCCATCTCTTTACTTACGGCGGCGAGAACCGTTGCTACACCCCAGGCAATGAGCGAACCATCGTAGAGTGGGGTGGGGTAAGGTTCTGTCTTCAGATATGCTACGACCTGCGCTTCCCCTGCTTCAGTCGCAATGTTCCCGTGTCATCCCTCACCCCTCCTCCCTCATCCTTCACCCCTCCTCCCTCATCCTTCACCCCTCCTCCTTCATCCTTCATCCCATATGACTGTTTATTGTACGTTGCCAACTGGCCTGCGTCGCGTCGCAGCGTCTGGGATGTACTGTTGCGCGCCCGTGCCATAGAGAACCAGTGCTATGTCATTGGCGTCAACCGTGTGGGTGATGATCCCGTCTGCCATTACGATGGTGGCACCGCAGTCATCGACGCCTATGGCAGAACTGTCATCCAGGCTCGTGACAACACTCAGGATATCATCTCCTGTCACCTTGACATGGAGAAGCTTCGCGCCTTCCGAAAGAAATTCCCCGTCCTCCAAGACGCAGACTGACCCTTAGCATGTATCTGCCAAAATGACAGTCCCAAACAAACTGATAATCAGAGCGTTGTAATAGTAGGTCTTTTAGGCGGTAAAAGACCTGCTATTACCGGGTAAAAGACCTACTATTAGGCGGTAAAAGACCTGCTATTAGAACGCAATAGTTCTACTGCCATTTTGTCATAGTAAAGAATATAAAAATTGATTAGTAGGCGATGTGTGTACACGTCACTTTTTTTTGTTGCACGTTATTAACTTAAGTCGTGCTCCTGAGTAACTTCCGTTGTGTTCCTGAGTAACTTAAGTCGTGCTCCTGAGTAACTTAACTTATAGCGAAGTAAAACGCGAGTAACGATGAACTGAGATTGTTTTCATGCAGCATAGTCACAGTTCTTTGTATCATAACACGCTATCAGAGTTATGAATGCATTATTTTCAACGGAAATATAAAGAAAAATATTGGAATAGCAGTTGGACAAAAGGTATTGTGAGTTTAGTTTTTTTTCCAAGTTTTCTTTAGTCTCAGTTTTTTTTTGTAAATTTGCATTCAGTTACGAACTACTAACTTAAAATCACGAATCGCGTACTATATATAGAGAATGGGAAAAATCATCGTGGCGGGTATAGGTCCCGGAGGTAAGGAGGATATCACGCCTGCTGTGCTGGAGGCTGTTCAGCAGGCAGATGTTGTCGTGGGATATAAGTATTATTTCCAATTTGTGGAGCCCTTCATGAAGGAGGGTTGCGAGTGTGTAGATACAGGAATGAAGAAGGAGAGTGAGCGTGCAGAGCTGGCTTTTCTTCTGGCCGAAGCGGGCAAGACGGTTGTTGTTATCTCAAGTGGCGACGCGGGGATATTCGGTATGGCGCCATTGGTCTATGAGATGAGAGCCGAGCGCAAGTCTGATGTCGAGGTTGTTTCCCTGCCAGGCATCTCTGCTTTCCAAAAGGCTGCGTCTTTGCTTGGTGCTCCCATAGGTCACGACATCTGCATAATCTCCCTCTCTGACCTTATGACCCCCTGGGAGGTGATAGAGCGCAGAATCAAGGCGGCAATAATGGGCGACTTCGTGACGGCCATCTACAACCCCAAGTCGCATGGGCGCTATTGGCAACTGTACCGTTTGCAGGAACTGTTCCTCAGCCACGCAAAGGGCGAGACGCCTGTGGGCTATGTGCGCCAGGCAGGGCGGGAGGACCAGGAGGTGAAAGTGACGACGCTTGCCGAGTTTGACCCAGAGGATGTGGATATGTTCACGGTCATCCTAATAGGCAACTCACAGTCGTATATATGGCAGCCCGCCTCTGGCTCCGCTGAGGGATGCAGCCCGACATTCATCACGCCGCGAGGGTACTATCGTGACAGGACGGGCGAGGCTGACAAAGTGGGGCAGAACATCATGATAGAATCGTTCCGCACCATTGAAGGTGAGCTTAGCAGAAAGGACTATCCCCTGGATCATAAGTGGGCATTGCTGCATGCCATTCATACTACTGCCGACTTTGACATGGAGAGCATTCTCTATACCGACCCGGGAGCTGTAGAGACACTATATAACAAGGTACGCGAAGGAACCCTGCGTACCATTGTGACCGATGTGACGATGGTGACGAGCGGCATTCGCAAGGGAGCCCTTGCGCGGCTGGGCGTAGAGGCGAAGTGCTATCTCGCAGATCCCCGTGTGGCAGAGATGGCAGCATCAGAGGGCATCACCCGCACTCAGGCAGGCATACGTTTGGCTGTAGAGGAACATCCTGATGCCCTGTTTGCCTTTGGCAATGCCCCTACGGCGCTGATGGAGCTGTGTGCCCTGATTCGCAAGGGCAAGGCCCGGCCTGCCGGTATCATTGCCGCGCCTGTGGGATTTGTTCATGTCAGGGAGTCCAAGCACATGGTGAAGCCATTCAGGGATATTCCCAAGATTATCGTTGAGGGACGCAAGGGCGGCAGCAATCTCGCAGCCACGCTGTGTAATGCGATCCTGACCTTTGATGATGCAGAGCAACTGAAACCGGGGAGAGACGTGTAGAATTAATAATGCAGAATTCATAATTCAGAATGCAGAATTTTTAATGCAATATTGTGATTAGATTTATATTCATAGGAATTACTGACAATCCGGAGCCGTTTTTTGCTCCTGAGGTGTTGGAGATTATCAGGAACGGCAGGGTGTTCTCTGGTGGCAGGCGGCATCATGAGATTGTTGCTGCGTTGCTGCCAAGAGGGGCCAGATGGATAGATATCACGGTACCGATAGACAGGGTCATAGGGGAGTATAGGGAGATGGATGAGGGAAGAGGGATGAGAGATGAGGGAAGAGGGATGAGAGATGAGGGAAGTTCTCCGCTTACGATTGTCACATTTGTCAGCGGCGACCCTTTGTTTTTCGGCTTTGCCAACACCATCAAGCGCTTGATGCCAGAGGCAGAGGTTGTGGTCTATCCAACCTTCAACTCGCTTCAGATACTGGCCCACAGACTGGTGATGCCTTATCACGACATGAGGATTGTTTCGCTCACGGGGCGTCCCTGGCAGGAATTTGATAAAGCTCTGATAGAGGGTGCTGAGAAGATAGGCGTGCTGACCGACAAGGAGCACAATCCCGCCAGCATAGCACGGCGAATGATGGAATACGGCTACACCCACTATGACATGTATGTGGGCGAACACTTAGGCAATCCTGAAACAGAGCGAGTAACCTCGTTGTCCTTAGAAGAAGCGTCAGAGAGGAATTTCTCTATGCCTAACTGCCTGATGCTTGTCGCTAATCGCAAACGCATATCGCGGTTTGGCATTCCTGACTCTGAGTTCGCTTTGCTTGACGGCAGGGAGAAGATGATAACCAAGATGCCCGTCCGTCTGCTCACGCTTCAAGCCCTTGAGCTGCCCAAGCGGCAAGTATTCTGGGACATCGGCTTCTGCACCGGAAGCGTATCGATAGAGGCACGGCTGCAGTTTCCGCATCTGCGGATTGAGGCTTTCGAGATAAGGCCCGAATGCGAGGCCATTATCGATGAGAACACCAAAAGGCACGGGGCTCCGGGCATAGGGGTTCACATCGGCGACTTCCTAAAGGAAGATATATCCATGCTTCCCCGTCCAGATGCCGTCTTCATTGGAGGTCATGGAGGGTGCCTGAAGGAAATCATGGCAAAGGTCCTGACAGTCCTGACAAACGAAGGGGTGATAGTATTCAATAGCGTAGTAGCCCCGAAAGTGCTCACAGACAGCCGTCAGCTTTGGGAAAATGCCTGCACGGAGCTAGGGCTCCATCAAGAACAACCACTTCATATTCAACTGAATGACAACCATCCCATAACGATACTGAAATGCAGGAAATAGCCATCATACCCATAGGCGAAGCAGGGCGCACAGTCGTTGCTCGCCTGAAGTCTGAGATTGATGGGGAACACTCACCACAGTCTCGCGAAAAGCGCAGGTTCACGCTTCTTGATCGCAGTTCGGTCAAAGAACATTGGAAGGACTTTGATGCCTTCGTCTTTATCGGAGCATTGGGCATCTGTGTACGCACCATCGCCCCGCTCATAGAGGACAAGTACACCGACCCTGCAGTCATCTGCATAGACAGTTTCGGCAAGCACGTTATCAGCGTACTCAGCGGACACATAGGCGGTGCCAACGAACTGACGCGCTACCTGTCAGATATTCTGAAGGGCCATGCCGTGATTACCACACAGAGCGATATGGCAGGACTCTGGGCGTTAGACACGCTGGCGAAACGCTTCGGTTGGCGTGAACGGTTTTCAACCAGCATGAACCGTTGCATATACAGCTTTGTGAACCAACGCCCCACAGCCCTCTTCATGGACATTCGCGATGAGGGCACGGACTATCTGGAGAGCACCCTGCCTGAACATGTCACCGTCATAGACAGCCTGGAAGAAGCCGTCAGCAGGGACTTTGCGCTCATCATCATTGTCTCCCCGCGCATTCATGCCGCTATAGAGAACTATAAAGGGGACTGGATTCAGTTCTTACCACGCTGTCTATACATAGGCTTCGGACTTGCTCATCAGGCTACGCCGGCAGCAAGGATTCTGCGAGAGATGCAGGCAGCCATCACCGATGCAGGCTATTGCTGTGAGCATCAGTCCTGGTGCTCCATTGACGTAAAGAAGGATGAGCCCGTTGTACGCAGCCTCAGGAGTGCAGGAATCGGTGCGAATATCCAGTTCTTTACCGCCCAGGAGCTTGCTTCTGTCTCGGTTCCCAATCCAAGTGAGACGGTAGAGCGACATGTCGGCACGCCCAGCGTAAGTGAGGCCGCTGCCATCCTCGGAGCCGGAGAGGGACAGCTGCTTGTGGAGAAGATGAAGGGCAAGGATTGGACATTGGCCATTGCCATAAGCCCTCGCAATCTTCGCCCAGGGCATCTGCTCTGTTCAAAGGAAGAAAACACGCACGGTCATATAGAGATTGTTGGATCAGGCCCAGGCGATCCCGACTTGATTTCGGTGAGAGGGCGCAAGATGCTTGAAAAGGCTGACCTGATACTCTATGCTGGTTCTCTGGTGCCCAAGGCCCTGACCGAATGCCATAAGCCAGGGGCAGTAGTGCGCTCCTCGGCAGACATGGCGCTCGAAGAGCAATGTGAGTACATGAAGAGTTTCTATGACAGGGGGCTCTTCATAGTACGTCTGCACACAGGCGACCCCTGCATCTTTGGAGCCATACAGGAACAGATGGCGTTCTTTGACAAGCACGGAATGTCCTATCACATCACTCCGGGCATATCCTCATTTCTTGCGGCAGCGGCAGAGCTGAGGAGTCAGTTCACCATTCCGGAGCATACACAGACCATTATCCTCACCCGCGGCGAAGGGCGTACACCCATGCCGGAGAAAGAACAGCTGCACCTGCTGGCACGTAGCCAGAGCACGATGTGCATATTCCTCTCCGCAGCTATCGTGGACGATGTGCAGAGGGAGCTCTTGTTGGAATATCCTGAAGACACGCCCGTTGCCGCCTGCTATCACCTCACGTGGCCGGACCAGAAGATATATCGGGGCAAGTTGAAAGACCTCAGCAGAATAGTTCACGATAACAGGCTGACACTTACCACCATGCTTGTGGTAGGCGAGGCAATAGACAACCGTCAAGGGCTTTCGGAACTTTACAACAAACACTTCACACATCTGTATAGAAAAGGAAAAGAATGATTCTTGTATTCGGAGGAACGACAGAGGGTCGCAAGGCTGCCGAAGTGCTGGAAGAGGCGGGGACACCATACTTCTACAGCACAAAGACAGGTGAGCAGGACATAAAGCTGCATCACGGCACGGTCATCAGCGGTGCCCTGGACCGTGAGGCGATGAGGGCGTTTTGTCTGGAGCACGGGATAAGGCTTGTCATTGATGCCGCTCATCCGTTTGCTGTGCAGCTGCATCACACTATCGCCACCGTGTGTGCCGCGCTGCAAGTGCCCGTCATTCGCTATGAGCGTATCTACCCTCCAAGGGATAAAGACATCACATGGATTGATGACTACGCCCACGTTCCTACAGATCTACATTCGCTGCTTGCCACTACCGGAGTGCAGAGCATCGAAAAGCTGAAATGGCTGGAGAAGGAAGGGGTGAAGGTGACATACAGAATACTGAACAGGGAAAGCAGCATCCTGCTGGCACATCAGCAGGGAGCCACAGACGAGCAACTGTGCTTTTATGAGGATAATGACATGCCCGATGCGGAGGCGATACTGCTAAAAGAGAGTGGTCTTTCCGGAGGCTTTACCGAAAAGACCGAAGCGGCAAGGAAGAAAGGAATGCGCATCATTGCCATCAAGCGCCCCACAGAGACGATATACGAGGGTGGGGGTGTAACGGTTAATGGTCAATGTTCAATGTTCAATGTTCCGCTCGGCCCTATGGGACGCTTGCGTAGTATAACGGAGCAAGAATGTTCAACGGTCAATGGTCCCTATGGTCTTCGCAGGGCTGTAGAAAAGTTGCTGCCTGAGTTCTATCCTCTTCACAGCGGCCTCACCACCGGCACATGTGCCACAGCCGCTGCCATTGCTGCTACCATTCGCCTCATTGAGGGGAGAACACCCAGCGAGGTGCCTGTGCTCTTGCCAGACGGCGAGACGATACATGTGGCAGTAGCATACGGAGCGGACTACGCCTCAGTCACAAAGGATGCCGGCGATGACCCCGATGTCACTAACGGTATAGAGATAAGGGCATCAGTAGAACCATCAGACACATTTCAGATAATTGGCGGCACGGGTGTAGGTACCTTTACCTTGCCGGGATTTGACTTTCCTCCCGGGGAGGCGGCCATCAACAAGGCACCTCGCGAGATGCTTCGCGCTAACATAAAGGCAGATGTGAGGATTACTATCAGCGTGCCCGATGGAGAGGAGATAGCTCGCAGGACGTTCAATCTGCGTCTTGGCATAGAGGGAGGGATATCTATCATTGGCGTGTCGGGCATCGTGAAGCCTTTCAGCGAGCAGGCGTTTATCCACTCCATCAGAAAGTGTATGGAGGTGGCTAAGGCAAGCGGAACAGACCGAGTGGTAATCAACAGCGGATTTAAGAGTGAGCGATATCTGAAAGCCCTTTATCCAGACCTGCCGTCTCAGGCCTTTGTGCAATATGGCAACTATATCGGCGAGACGCTCAAGATAGCCAATGAGCTGAACATCAAGAATGTGACGCTTGGGGTGATGCTCGGCAAGGCGGTGAAGCTTGCACAGGGCCATCTTGACACCCACAATCGCAAGACTGTGATGGACAAAGTGTTTATCGCCGAAATGCTTGATGAGGCTGACTGTCACATCAACATCGATGACATCACTTTGGCACGCGAACTATGGGAAAGGCTGCCCGCAGAGAAACTGTCTCCCTTCTCCAGAGTAGTCATTGCACATTGCTATGACTATTGCGTCCCATTGTTAGAAAACGGGAGACTGACCATATTACTCATTGATGACAACGGAACGATATATGAAATATAAAGATTTGTTCATAGATTTTGACGATACGCTCTATGACACTTACGGTAATGCCGTCATTGCCTTGCGTGAAACCTTTGAGGCATTCAGACTGGGGCGTTACTTCCCTGACCCTCAGGTGTTTTACGATGCCTATTGGACTGCCAACATAGACCTCTGGGGCCGCTATGCCAAAGGAGAGATAGACCGCCCACATCTGATTTTGGAGCGCTTCCGCCGACCCCTCTGCATGAGTGACGAGCTGAGAGCGCAGCATGAGGAATCAGCCTCCTCGTTCATAGAATACTGCATGCAGATAAACGATATGTTCCTGGATGCCTGCTCAAGTCAGCCAGGGGTAGTGGATGGTGCTCACGAACTGATGGACTACCTACGCGGCAAGGGCTACAGGATGCACATGTGCAGCAACGGTTTCCACGAAGTGCAGTACAAGAAACTCGCATCTTGCGGCCTGCGCAGCTACTTTGACACCATTATCCTCAGCGAGGATGCCGGAGCCAACAAACCGTCAAAGGAGTTTTTCAACTACGCTCTCAACGCATCAGGAGCCAACACCCAAACGACCATAATGATAGGTGACAACCTACAGACCGACATCATCGGTGCACACAATGCAGGCCTCGACACCATACTCTTCAATCGTTGGCACATAGAGCCGACACCAATCCCCACCCACACCGTTACGACATTGCGCGAGATTATGGAAATATTATAGGGCGGGGCTATTGATTTTTACCTATAATGTCTCGTTCTTTCTACGGCTGAAGAGCACCATTGCGATGACGGGGGCTCCGACAAGGGCCGTAACGCTATTGACGGGCAAGGCCCCTTCGAAGCCTGGCATACGGGCTATGAGATTGCATATCAGGGCAAGGACGGAGCCGCAAAGGGCTGTGGCGGGGAGGAGAATGAGATGTTCGCTGGTCTGAAAGAAAGCGCGAGCCAGATGAGGGACGGCCAGACCGATGAACATGATAGGGCCGCAGTAGGCGGTGACGATAGCTACGAGCACGCCGGAGCTGACGATGACGAGCATGCGTGCCTTGCGCACGTTGAGCCCAAGGTTTGCGGCATAATGGTCGCCAAGGAGAAGCAGGTTCAGGGGCTTTACCAACAGGAAGGTGAGAGGCAGGAGGATGCACATCAGCGTGACGAAGAGCACCATCTCATCTCCGCTGACGCGTGAGAACGAGCCGAGTCCCCATACCACGAAAGCCTTCACATCTTCTTCGGGCGAAAGGAATTTCAGCACTCCGATGATGGCATTAGCCAGATAGCCTATCATCACGCCGATGATGAGCAGGGTGACGCTGCCGCTCACCTTCTGGGAGACCCAGAGTATAAGCATCAGCACAGCTAAGGCTCCCACGATGGCTGCCACGCTCATGGCGGCATCGCCGAGGTATCCCAGCCGACTCAGCGCTACGCCGCCGATGCGCCCGGACAGCAGCACCACGAATGCAACACCGAGGGCTGCCCCATTGCTGATGCCAAGCACGGAGGGACCGGCAAGGGGATTGCGAAAGACGGTCTGCATCTGCAGGCCGCTGACGGCAAGGCCGGCTCCTGCAACAATAGCTGTCAGCTCCTGGGGCAAGCGGCTATTGAAAATGATATTGGTCCAAATCTCATTGCTGTCATCTCCAAGGAGAATGCGGCATACCTCCATCACAGGTATCCTTACTGTACCGATGAGGAGATTGGCTACAAGCAGGATGATGATGCTTGCAAACAAGAGGACGAAGACTGAGACTTTTTTCATATGTACAATTTACCATGTACAATGTACTATTTGCCATGTACAATGTACAATTTTTAGGGAAGCAGTTTATAGAATCTGGGCTGATAATCGGCTTCTACGAGTTCGGGGTGGAAAATGGCGATGAAATCCTTCAGCAGCACGTCGGGCATTACGGGTGAGATCTCATAGTAAGGGGTCTGTTTCATGTTGCAATAGATGACCTTCCTCTCCCTGAACGCTTTGAACAGCTCGTTGCGAGGTTCTGATGCCTTCAGCGCCTCATAGCTGAACTCGCCGGGGAAACTGTTCAGGATGCGCCAATAGTCAGCATTGGCGGCAAGAGAATACATCTTCTCAAACTCCATGTCCTCGCCGGCTGTTTCATCATCCTTCACCACATACTCCGCCCCTGCATCGCGGAATATCTGTGCCAGATAGTTCTTTCCTCCGACGGCATGCCACGTTCCGTAGTGCATTTCGCCGCTGGTAATGGTGGGGAGCACCTTGAAATTCGCATCCTTCACTTTCGCCTTAAGCATGTTGTAGCGCTGCTCGATGCCTGCAAAGACTTCGTTAGCCTCACGCTCCTTGCCTATGAACATGCCTATAAACTTTATCCATTCCGCCTGTCCCAACGGATCAAGCTCCTTGTAGCCTAAGTGGGGAACGAGTGTGATACCGGTATCTTTGATAGGCTCGTAGCCTCCACGCTTGAATGGCGAGATAAAGATGACATCGGGATTGGCTGCCAGGATGAGTTCTGTATCAAACTCTCCCTCCATGCCTATCTTTACGATACGCCCATCGCTGACACGCTTCTTGATGTCCTGGTTGAAGAGGTTCTTGGTACCGGTAATACCCTTTACCACATCATGGGCATCGAGTGCCGTGAAGTTTGACAGCTGCAGGGCAGTCATGCAGATGGTGCGACTGATAGGCACCCGTACCTTTGTATATCCTTCGGGTACCTGCACATCGTCTGATCTGACCAAGGCAAAGCGGTCTTTCTTGCCGACATTGACGATTCGCACATCTGCCGAATCACGCACAGAGAACTCTGTGGCATACTTGACGTGGACGGAGCTGGCTGAGTCACCCGAAGACGTGGCATCGGCTTCTTTTACTCCGCCATTCTTTCCAGAACAGGCGCAGAGTAGTGCTGCGATGCAAAAGCATAGGAATGTTTTCATCATTTTTTTTGTTATTATTCTGTTTACGACTGCAAAAGTACATTTTTTTTTCGTAATTTTGCAGACAAATTAAAATTATATGTATATAGATACTAATCAAAGTCCGTGGTATGACCGCATGTGGGGAGCGTTTATATTCTTCACCCGTCTTCCTTTTTGGCGTATTTACCAACCTTCCAAAGACAGCTATAAGGCCGTTGTTGAGTTCTGGCCCCTGACGGGATGGCTCACAGGGGGTCTGATGGCATCGGCGCTCTATATGGGCAGCATGTGCTTTCCCTATATCATTGCCGTGCTGATGGCCATAACAGTCCGACTGCTCGTAACGGGAGCTCTGCATGAAGACGGGCTGGCAGATTTCTTTGACGGCTTTGGCGGGGGCACAGACCGGGGACGCATCCTCGCCATCATGAAGGACTCTCACATCGGCACCTTTGGCGTGCTTGCACTTATCCTGTATGCCTTCTTGCTTGCGGCAACACTCTTCTCGATGCCTCCCATGCTTGCCTGTCTTGCCATCATCGCTGCCGACCCCTATGCCAAAATGCTGTCAGCAGGACTGATAACGCTCCCTTACGCCCGGAGCGAGGAGGAAGCGAAGGCCAAGACAGTATATCGCCGTCTGGGGTGGAAAGCCGTTATTGGCCTCGCCATGCAGGGGCTGCTCCCTATGGCGTTGCTGATGTACAACCTGCATTGTACGATATACGAGGCGATACCCATTCTGCTGGTGCCCTCACTTGTGATGCTACTGCTCTACCGATACATCCGACATCGACTGCAAGGCTATACCGGCGACTGTTGCGGTGCTGTCTGCCTGATGGTAGAATTAGCCACACTACTCGTAATCTGTTCTCTATTACCCTTATAACCCGATGAAAAAGATTATTCTTATCACAGGCGGTCAGCGTTCAGGCAAGAGCCAGAGGGCCGAGGCCTTGGCATTGAGCCTGTCAGACAGTCCGGTATATCTTGCCACAGCCCACATCTGGGATGATGAGTTTCAAGAACGTGTGCGCAGCCACCAAGAGCGCCGAGGGCCGCAATGGACCAACATTGAGGAGGAGATGCACCTGAGCCGTCACAATCTTACGGGGCGTGTGGTCGTAATAGACTGCGTGACATTGTGGCTCACCAATTTCTTCTTTGCTAATGACTCTGACACGGACAAGGTGCTTGAGATAGCTAAGAGAGAGTTTGATGCCTTCACCCATCAGGATGCCACCTACATCTTCGTTACCAACGAAATAGGCCTTGGAGGGGTCTCTGACAACGCATTGCAACGTAAGTTCACAGACCTGGAAGGCTGGATGAACCAATATATCGCCATGAAAGCCGACGAGGTAATACTCATGGTGTCAGGAATAGAACTAAAAATCAAATGAGAACATTCGACATTCATTCTACAGACCAATCACTTCTGTCTGCTATACAGGCCAAGATAGATAACCTGAATAAGCCTAAGGGCTCCTTGGGACGCCTGGAGGAGATTGCCATGCAGGTCTGTCTCATTCAGCAGACACTCTCTCCCAGCGTTGCCCATCCCTGCCACTTGCTTTTGGGCGGCGACCACGGCATAGAGCGCGAGGGTGTCAGCATCTCTCCGCGAGAGGTCACGTGGCAGCAGATGATCAATTTCACCCGTGGTGGTGGAGGAGTCAATATGTTTTGCCGTCAGCACGGCTTCACGCTCCGCATTGTCGATGTCGGCGTGGATTATGACCTGTCTGGCGTGAGTGGTATCATCGATCGTAAGATTGCCCGAGGCACCGGGAACTTCCTTTATGAGCCCGCCATGAGCGAGGAAGAGTTTGACCGCACCTTGTCCGTAGGTATTGACCTGGTGGACAGCTGCGTTGCCGAAGGGTGTCGCATCCTGTCTGTTGGTGAGATGGGCATAGGCAACACCTCGCCGTCAAGCATTTGGATGAGCCTCTTTGGGGATATCCCTCTGAAGGACTGTATAGGTGCCGGTGCAGGTCTTGACAACGATGGCATCCGACATAAGTATGAGGTGCTCTCAAGGTCTATGGAGAGGTATCACGAGTTTTACGGCAAAGACGTGGCCTCCGTCAGTCCTGTTACTCCTATTCGCTATTTCGGCGGCTTTGAGATGGTTGCCGCCATTGGTGCCATGCTACGCGCTGCTGAGCAACACGTTGTCATCTTGATAGACGGGTTCATCATGACAGCATGCGCCCTGGCTGCCATTCGCCTTTACCCCGCCTCACAGGACTACATGATATTCACCCATTGCGGGGATGAGAGCGGACACAAGATGATGCTCGACATTGTGGATGCAAAGCCGCTCCTGCATCTGGGACTGCGGTTAGGCGAGGGGACAGGTGCACTATGCGCTTTCCCCATCATAGATTCTGCTGTCCGCATGGTCAACGAGATGAACAATTTTGACAACGCCCGGATTACGAAATACTTTTAGCTAATACCTATAGCAAACATCTTTAGAAAAGACTTTTAGCAAAGACTTTTAGCCACAAGCCAACAACAAACGGCAGCAAGCATCAAGACTTCTGCTATTCTGTTGACACGGATTGCGGTCTGCATGTCAGACGTTGAAAGCGGACGCTCGTTCACCCCGATGTAAGGCTTGTCAAAGATTTCGCCGAAGTAGTAGTGCGGTCCTCCGAAGCGACAGTTCAGGATACCTGCCAGAGCAGCCTCGGGATAGCCGCTGTTGGGCGAGGCATGCTTGCGCCCGTTCTGCCAGACAAACCGAGAGAGTTGCGGTTTCCCTGCAGCTATCACCATCAGCATGGCCGTGAGGCGAGCCGGGATATAGTTGGCGATGTCATCGATACGGGCAGCCCAGCAACCGAAGTCACGGTAGCGCTCCGTTCTGTAACCTATCATTGAGTCGAGAGTGTTAATCATCTTATAAGTAAGCATCCCCGGTACCCCAAGCACGGCAAACCAGAAGAGCGGAGCTATGACGCCGTCGCTGAGGTTCTCGGCAAGGGTTTCAAGGGCGGCGGTACGTACCTCCTGAGCAGAGAGCTCAGATGTGTCACGCCCCACGATGCGAGCCACCTGCCTGCGTCCCTCGTCAAGGCTACGGTCAAGGGCAAGGAAAACGGCACGCACTTCCCGAATGAGCGTTGTGCCGGCAAGACAGAAGAACACTATGAGGAAATTGAAAATAGGCAGGTGAGAATTGATAACCAGCCCAACGGCATAGGTGGCAATAATAAGAACGACAGCCATTATTGCACCCTTTATTTTGCGAAAGGAGCCTCTGTTGAAATGATGCTCGCCAAAGGCAATAGCCTTGCCAAACCCCACCACAGGATGCGGCAACCAAACAGGGTCACCCAACAGGAGGTCAAGCAACCAGCCTACCAATAATGATGTAATATTTACCATTGACCATTGAACATTGACCATTGAACATTGAGGATTGACCATTGAACATTGAACATTTATTGTAGCAAACACTCATCCCTCCTCCCTCATCCATAAACCCTCATCCATCCTCCTTCATCCATAAAGCCCTCTATCGCTCTGACCAGGGCATCATTTTCTTCTGCTGTCTGAGAGGCTACGCGGAAATGGTGAGGAGTAAGGCCTTTGAAATTCGAGGCGTCGCGGATGAGAATGTGATGTTCACATGCAAGGTATTCCTTCAGTTCTGCTGCTGTATGATGCTCCAGCCTGCAAAGCATAAAGTTGGTCTTTGTAGGCATAACCTCTATGCCCTTTATCTGATTAAGTTTCTCGCGAAGGCGTTGCGCCTCCTGCAAGTCAGGGCGGCATATCAGCTCGTCATGCTGCAACAGATACTTGCCTGCCTCTATAGCCAATGCCGAGACACTCCATGGACGCATGTACTGACGAATCTGCTCGGTCAGCCTGTCATGAGCCGTGATATACCCAAGCCTCAGACCAGGTACGCCGTAGTCTTTTGTTATGGAGTGAATCTGAATGACATTCTGCGCCATGCACCCCTCTTGCGGTGACATCACAGAAGCATCTGTATAGTTAGCGTAGCTCTGGTCTATTACCACAATCTCGTGCTCTGCGATCATCCTTTCTATGTTGCGTCTGTCATAGACCTCGCCCGTTGGGTTATTAGGGTTGCAGAGCCATAGTAGACCCTGCGGAGCGCTCGGCACTTGTGACGCTTTGCTTAGCAAAGAACCGCAGGACACGGTGGCAGGGATGAGGGACGAGGGGTGAGCGTTTGTTTGCTTTCCGTCACGAAAATTGTACATTGTACATGGTAAATTGTACATCATACAGGCTTCGGCATATTCGCTAAATGTCGGTTCTGGGATTATGGCATTCAGGCGAAACGTCTGGGCTATGAGGTAAATGGCCTCTGTCGCGCCGCTTGTCACGATGACCTGCCTGGGGTCTATGTCATGTTTTGCTGCCAACATCTTTTCCAACGACCACGCCTCAGGCTCAGGATAATGGTCTATCAGCTCAGGATGGGCCGCAAGATGGTTCAGCAGGCCATGATGACTGCCGTGAGCGCAGATATTAGAGGAGAAGTCGCTCCTGATGTCTTTATATTTATATGCGTCGTCGCCGTGTCCCTCAATCATTGTCTGTCAGTATTTTGTAGATTCGTTCCATGTCAACGTGTCGGCGAACATGATCGGCAAGCCTATTGTATTGTTCGTCCTTAAAGTCGGAGGTCAAAGGGCTGAGGTCTGAGGTCAAAGGACTGAGGTGGTCTTTAAGCAGGTGTTCTATAACCGGTTGATTGTCAAGGAAACCATGAATGTATGTACCGATGCACCTTTCTGACTGAATTATGGCTTCATCAGTATCGCTTACACCTTGGTGTATCTCGTAACCCCTGCACTCCTGACCGTTGAAATCAAAGGTAACTTGCCTCGTTGTCTTCTCTCTTGTCATCGTGGTATAGATTGGCAGCAGCCCCAGCCCGGGCAGGGTGGCGATATTGCCCTCTATGCCTTCAGGGTCGCTGATGGTCTGCCCCAACATCTGATAGCCCCCACAAATGCCTACAACCTTCTTCCCATCACGATGGGCACGCATGATAGCCTGGGCACATCCATTGCGGCGCAACTCCAACAGGTCTTCCAAAGTCTGCTTCGTGCCGGGCAGGATAATGATGTCTGCATGACTGATGTCTGAGGTGTTGTTGGTGTAAAAGAGGTTGACGCGCGAGTCACGCTCTAGGGTGTCAAAGTCAGTAAAGTTGCTGATGTGTCTCAACAGAACCACGGCAACATTCACCTTTCCTTCTGCCAGTTGTCTGCGTTTTTGCTCAAGGCTGACGCTATCTTCTTCATCTATGTAGATGTCTTTATAATAAGGTATGACTCCCAGCACAGGAACGCCGCAGATATCCTCAAGCATGCTGCGCCCCTCGTCAAAGAGTCGCATGTCGCCGCGAAACTTATTGATGATGATGCCCTTGATGAACTTCCTGTCCTCAGGGGTCTGCAGCATGATACTGCCATATACGGAGGCAAAGACACCGCCCCTGTCTATATCGCCCACAAGAATGACATCGGCCCCTGCATGCCGCGCCATCGGTAGGTTCACAAGGTCTGTATCGCGGAGGTTCAGCTCGGATATGCTGCCGGCACCCTCCATAACAATCGGATTATAGCATGAAGCAAGGCGGTCAAAGGCATCGCAGACTTCTTTTCGGAAGTCAATGGGGGAGGGGCAGTCTTCGCGGGGAAACCGCGAAGCACTCGAAGGGGAGGGGCGGCGCCAGTATTCGTAGGCATCGCGGTTGCCGATGGGCTTACCGTGCAGCACCACCTGACTCGTATGGTCGCTCTGAGGCTTTAGGAGCAGAGGGTTCATGTCAGTATGGCATGGGATGCCGGCAGCCTCGGCCTGTACCGCCTGAGCACGCCCTATCTCCAGACCGTCAGGGGTGGCATAACTGTTAAGGGCCATATTCTGTGCCTTGAAAGGAGCAGGCATATAGCCATCCAGACGGAAGATGCGACAGAAAGCCGTAGCAACAATGCTCTTGCCAACATTGCTACCCGTTCCCGCGAACATGATTGGATGGAGAACATTTTTCATGTACAATTTACAATTTACAATGTACTATTTACTGTTTACTCTTTACCATTGACCATTTACCATTGACCATTTACCATTTACAATTTTGATGCTGTTGCTATTGTCCCTTCTTCCTCTCCTACAAGGGAGGGCCGGGGTGGAACTTTGATTTTGAATTTTGAATTCTTAATTTTTAATTCCTCACTCCTCACCCTGTCCTAAGACAAAGAGATAGTCAGACAGGCGGTTTATCATTTTGAGGATGCTTTCGTTGAGGGGATAAAGGCGATGAACGGTCCACAGGCGGCGCTCAGCTGTTCGGCATTGCGCACGTGCCACATGAACGATGCCATGAGGAACTACAAAGCCTGTCGAGATACTAGCGGCATCTATGGCGCGCTCCATTTGCTCCGTGAGTTCATCACAATGCAGCTGACGCGGATTATCCTTACCCTCAGGAGTCGCTACATGACTCATCACCACCATCAGTTCGCGTTGTATGTCTGCCAAAAGCGGACTCTTTTCAGCAAACAGTCCTAATAGCGAATTGAGCATATCAATCTCCCCATTCGCCTCAATGCGCGGATCATCCTTGCAAACGCGCACACCATCGCGCAAGCTGGTCATTCCCTCATCGCCTGTCTTTGTGTAAATCTTTTTCACGTGGTCTTAACAGTTGTCCTTGCGGGGAAACCGTAAGGCACTCGTTCTTATTCGTTCGTCTTTCCTCTCTCATCCCTTCTCTCTCATCATTCCTCTCTCATCCCTCCTCCATACAAATGCGTATAACTGGCTAAAACATTCTTATACCTGAAAACAGGTGTCGGTACAGGATTACCTTTGGCATCATAGACCTGGGTGATGCTTTCGGGCACTTCGCCAAAGAACTGAGTATAGTGGAATTCATGCCCACGATACTCTTTCCCGTCAAGAATGAACCGACGATAACCCAATGACAATCTGCGGTCTGTCCTGCGTGCCGTAATGCTGTATGGCAGGACACCACACATGGGAAACTCACCCTCATCGGTTACGATACTCTTGCAGAGATACATCATCCCTCCACATTCGGCAACGATACGGCCGCCTGTTTCGGCAAATGTCCTGATTGCCCTGCGACAGGCCTCATTGCTTACCAAAGCCTCAAGATGCTTCTCCGGATAGCCTCCAGAGAGGTAAAGCAGGTCTATATCATTCAAATCCGGCACATCCCGCTCAGGATCAAAGAAGTTTACTTTGCCAAAGCTGTCTATCATCTCCTGATATAGGAACGAAAACGACTCGCTATTACGTGCTATCAGGGCGGAAGAGTGAGGAGTGAAGAGTGAAGATTGAAGAATCGGGATGGATGGCGTCAGGGTTAACAGCCGTTCCCATTCCACATGTTCTTCCAGCAGATGTATCAACTCCTGACTGTCATGCTCCTGGGAGAAGTCCAGCCCCAGATAGCGTGAGCCTTGTTCAAGGGATGCATTCTTGGGCAGGTAGCCCATACATTCTACATCCAAATCCTCGCATACCTGACGAAGCATTCTATAGTGCTTCTCAGACCCTACTTTATTGAATATCACTCCGGCGATGTGTATATCCTTCCTGAAGTTGATGAAGCCTGAGAGCAACGCTGCCATTGAGTAGGCAGCACTCTTTGCATCCACCACCAGCACGACGGGTATTCCGAGTTCGCGGGCTATTTCGTAAGACGAGCCGCGCTCTCTGTCATAACCGTCAAAGAGTCCCATCATTCCCTCTACTATACACACGTCAGCACCTGCTCCATAATGGGCAAACAGCTCCCGCACATGTTCGGGCGAAGCCATAAAGGTGTCCAGATTGATGCTTGGATGCCCGCATACGGCTTCGTGGAACTTTGTGTCGATATAGTCAGGCCCGCACTTGAACGGCTGTACGCTATATCCTTTTTTTACGAGCAATCCCATCAGCCCTCGGGCAATTGTTGTCTTGCCCGAGCCGCTGGTGGGTGCTGCAATCATGACTGCTGACATTTTTTTAGTTAAGTAGTTAAGGAGATAAGACAATACAAAGAACTACAGTAACGATACTTGACAATTAGTGGCAAACAGCCATACTATTGTCTTAACATCTTAACTCCTTAACTTCTTAACTCCTTTTTTTTACTCTTCTGGATACATGCTATGGTAAGCATCCTCAAGGAACTCAGCCTCTTTCGTATGCTTTATCCACACATTCAGCACTCCCTGATGCTCAAGGAGACCCTGTGGATGATTGCCAGCCTTGACAACGATAGGACTAAAGCCCTTGTGACCGAAGAACTCAAACCAGCTGTTGTCCTCAGACTCTTCATCCTCTGCGTCCCAATACTCTTTACCGGCTCCAGCCATGTCATTGTGAGCGTGGTCACCGGCGATAGACATGAGAGCGTGCAGATAGAGCTTGCCTTCCGTGATGCCCTGCTCCTTCATGCGGGCCAGCACGTCCTGCTTATAGTTGTCAGGCATATCAACAGTTCCAACGAAGTATTTCTTGCTATAGGTCTGCAGGGCCTTCTCAAGCTGGGTATAGCGAATGTTGGCCTTGAAGGTGTCATAGCTGTCTGGGTTACCGTGACCCATGAAGGCTACAACGCCCTGAGCGGCTTCGTCCTTGCAAAACGCGTTAAGCTCAGAAGCGACCAGAGGAACGTCAACATCCGGGTCGCTGAGCAGAGGCATACCGAGGAAGATTGCCTCATCATCCTGCAACTTTGCAAGGTATTCGTCATCAAGATGCGCGTCCTTGAGATAGCCGTTGTTCATAAACTTCTTCACGCTTGCTACTACAGCAGCAAATTCCTCGCCCGGAATAACCTGCAGGGACTGCACATAAATCTTGCTATACTTAGACGCGCCGATGGCATGAAGCAGGTAACGGGGCTCATAGTAGTCACGCTTTACGATGTTACCGTTGTCGTCCGTGTTCTCACCTACGCTTGCACGATTGATGCAGATGTCACTTGAGAAACTCATATAGACATCAGCCTCAGGGAATGCCTTCTCGTAGGCTGCCTTAGTGGCGTCAAAGGCGAGGAAGGCGTTATTCCATGTGGAGCCGAAGGCTACCAACAGGACTGCTACGTCCTTGCCTGATTTCTTCTTCTGGTCAGCTACCATCTTGTCGTTGACCGTGTACTCAGACACAATGTTTTCTACAATCTGACCGCCGTTGTCGTCATTGTCGTCACTACCGCATGATACAAACATCGGGGCTGCCAGAGCAAACATCATGGCAGCGAGAATAAATGATTTAATCTTCATAGTCATTAAAATTTTGTTTGGTTGATAATGTATTGTTTTTGACTTTCTTTCCGTAATTGAACTTTATGCCGAAGGTGCCATATACCGTTGTCCCGGATGTATTGTTGCCCAGATGATATGGATGCATGGTGCGGTCAACGTAATTGAAAATGTTATCCACTCCCAGCTCCACTCTGTATGCCAGCATCTTGTCGCGCTTGCCAAAGTCGTGTGTCGTGTTTATCCTCCATATCTGGAAGGCCTTACCGTTTCTGTTGTTCTGATAGAGGCGTGTGCTACTGCCACGTGTCGAGAGGTTGATGCCAAGCTTGTAGAGGGGACTGAACGTGTGGCTGTACATAGCCGAGGCGCTCCACTTATGGTGTGCCGTTCCGTCGATGGTCACAGATATCATTCTGTCTTTCTCCGCGTCATACAGATGGGCCTCCGTGTTCAGCCAACTGTATGCCGTGTTCAACGTAAGGCCTTTGATTATCTGATATGAAAGCGTGAAATCTATTCCATACGTGCGCGCGTCTTCCATATTCTTATACATGCGCGCCTGCACGCCTGTGCTGCCGTCTCCAAGATAGGCGGTAGTGATGCCTGCAGGAATCTCGCCTACGGGGACATTGACCAAGGCTATCATATTGTCGAGCTCGTTCAGGTAGCCGCTGACAGCAACGGTTAGCTTTTCCCCGCGATACTCTACGTTGCCCGAGAAGTAATTACTCGTCTGAGGGTTAAGGCCCGTGTTGCCTATATTGAAGAACGTGCTGCTGCCCATCACGTGCAGGTAGCGATAATGCAACTCCTTGACGGTAGGGGTCTTGAATCCCTGGCTCCATCCTAAACGGAACCGGAAGTCACCTGCTGAGAACATAGCACTCACCTTGGGTGTCACTCTGACTCCGAAGTTCTGATTGCGCACCAGTCTTAGGCCGGCTGTCAGGTTCAGCCACTCCAGCTTGTCAAACTCATCCTGCACGTAGAGAGCCGTGGTCCAGTCGCTTGCCGTACCCGTCTCGGTTCTGTCGGGAGCGTTCAGATAGTCATAACGGTATTCAGTTCCCGCGTGCAGGGTGTTTGCCTGTGGCAGATAGAAAATACCTTTCAACTGGGCCATAACCCGTTGCTGGTCGCTCTGCAGCTTGCTCTGACCGGGCAGGTAGGGCACGGAATACCACTCGCCGTCAAGGTCTCCGTATTCCTCGCCCTTCAGCAGGACGTATTCGTACGTGTGGGCCGTATAGTCATAGTAATAAGCATGTTTGTTCCAATCCACATCGAGCGTGAGGCTGTTCTTCCTGGCTGCCCCGAAGTTCCATTTGCCTCCTACTGATGCCGAAGCGTTGTTGTAACGCAGGTCGTATGTATAGACATCGCAGCTGGGATGATTGCCGTTCTTGGGGCGGTAGATATTCTTGCGGTAGTACATGCCGTCGGCATAGAGCTCAAGGTTTTCCAATGGCCGATAGGTCAGATGTTCTGCTATCTGCCAGTTGCGAAACTCGTTTACGGTCTTGTTCTTGCTGTCTGTCAGCACCATTCCCTCAGCATATTCCTCTGCCGTGTTCTGCCATCCGTCGTTGCGTTGCAGCTGGAAGTTTGTCTGGCTGCCGAACTTGCCGATGTTCAGGGATATCGTGTTGTGCTGCCTCAGGTCGTTGTGCATTCCGTAGCGCGTGCTGTTGTCGGCATATATGCCCGCTTCCATGTGTTTCTTTGTGATGATATTGATGACACCTGCCATAGCATCGCTGCCATACAGGGCACTTTGCGCACCTTTCACTATCTCGATGCGCTCTATGTTCTGAGGGTCTATCAGCCCCAGGTCGTTCTCGCCTCCCACGTCGCCATGAATGCGCTTGCCGTCTATGAGTATCAGGATATAGCTGTTGCCCAGTCCGTTGAGCTGCATCTGGCTGCCCATGTCTCCCTCGTTGAAGGCAAAGGAGGCCGTCAGTGAACCGAGAATCTCCTCGATGCTCTTGCCGCCGAAACTGTCCAGCATCTTGCGGTTGATGACCTCTGTCTGTACGGGCACATCCTTTAGCGTGTGCTGGGTACCCGTAGCCGTGACCACAACCTCCTGCAGCTGCAGCTCCTTCTCCTTGCTTTGTCCAAACATGAGCAAAGGGAGGCAAAGTATAATATATAATAAGGTGTAACGCAAAGTCATTTTTAGTTTCTTGCTCTCAACTTAAAGGAAACGAATATGCAGCGTCCGGGATGCAGGGTTGAGAAATTGCTGTTCCACGGACGGGTGTCGCGCTTGTTAAAGATGTTCTCTATACCAAGACCGGGTATCAGCTCCACTTTGTTCAGGTAGAAGGTGTGGGTCGTGTGAAGGTCAAACTGCGTGAACGCGGGAGCCCATCCGTAGCTGGTGCTCCAGCGGCGGCCTTGCAGGTGGCCGTTCAGGTCTATGTTGAGCCTGTAGTTGCCCCACGTGTGTTCCCATCCGGCAAAGACGCGCCCCGTGTGCTTCACGCTACGGTCGGTAGGCTCTGACGTGGTCTCATACTCCTGAGTCTTGCTGTTGAGCTTCACGGTCTCAGCCTTAGCATCTGTCAGGGTGTAGGCTCCTCCCAGGCGTATATAGTATGGCAGGTATAGCGTGGCACTCACATGCAGACCCTTGACCTTAGAGCGGTCTATGTTGTCACGTTGCTGATATTTCGTGGCAGTAGGATATTTCACATCCAGCCCCCTCACAGCTACCTCTTCATCGGTCAGGACACGATAGGATATCATGTCGCGCACATCGTTGATGAAGCCGCCCACCTTCAGGCTCAGCCAGTTGTTGTTGTAATCTACGCTCACGTTATAGTAGTTGCTCTTCTCGGGCTTCAGATCCTGATTGCCTATGGTGACGTTCTTTGTCTCGTCGTTCTCATAGTATATCTGCACCAGAGTCGGCGTGCGATAGCCGGCGCTATATCCGGCACGGAAGCTGAACCCGCCGAGACGGTACATCAGGCCAACGCTGGGTGTGGCATAGCTGCCGAAGAAGCGGTTGTTGATATAGCGAAGTCCCAATACGCCCTGCAGGTTCTTGCAGATGCGCACCTCGTCCTGAGCATAGAGGGATAGCGTGTACATCGAGCGAAATGAGAAGTTGTAGCTCTTGTACGTCTCATGCACGTACTCCGCTCCGGCTGACAGCTTGTTCCAGCTGCCAAGACGGAAGATTCCCCTCAGCGTGCCGTTATAATAATGTGTGCGCTTGGTGAGCTGCGTGCCTCCGGGACGCGTGGTGTCAAAGGAGTCGCGCTCGCTCGTCAGGTTGTCGCTATAGAAGTCTGCCTCCAGATAGGTCTTGCTGCTGACCTTCCACGTGGCACCCACTCCGTACATATAGTCCTGCCGATGCAGGTCATAGCTGTAGGCCTCTTTCTCCGTATAGACGGTCTCGCCGTTCTTCGTGGAGCCTTTATAGTAACGCGCCATTTGCGGGCGTTCCGTTAGGTAGTCATAGAAACTGCCCTTCAGATAGACCGTTACGCCCTTGCCCATATCCCATGTCAGGCGTTGGTTCAACAGATTGCTGTGATAGCCCTGGCTCATCACTCTCCCCGTAGGCATCAGCTGGCCCATCACCTCTTCCGTCCCGTTCACCTGCCAGTTGTCTGCCTGCTGGTGCTGGAAGGAGCTGCTGCTGCTCAGCCGTCCTTTCTCAATATTTGCCGAGATGCTTTCCGCAAAGCGCCCCTTGCTGGTGTATGAGGTATTGTTCGTCACGTCAACCCTCGCTTCTCTGTGCTTCTCTGCCGAGGGAGCCGTCATAGAGGGTGCCGTGGTGATGATGTTGATGACGCCGCCTATCGCCTCGCTGCCATACAGGGCCGAACAGGCGCCGGAGAGCACCTCGATACGCTTCACGTTGGCCATATTGATGCGCGTATAGCGGTCATCGCCCGTCAATCGCTTACCATTCTCCAGTATCAGGATATAGTCCTCGTTCAGGCCGTTCATCATCATCGTCGTACCCATGCCGTTGGTCATCGTGGTGACGCTCGAGGTCAGCTGCTTCAGGGCATCCTCAAGGTTTGTGACTTGCATCCGCTGAAGCTCCTCAGAGGTGATGACCTGAACCGGCACAACGGCATTGCGGGCCCTGTTGTGCGTGCCCGTACCAGTCACAACGACCTGTGACAGCTCCTGATTGCGTACAATACTGTCACCGGTCACCTTCTGAGCAGAGGCAACCGTACAGCAAAACAGACCTGCTACCAAAGCAAGCTGCATCGCATAATAATGATACATCTTATTTTTTCTTACCTGACTGTCGTCCGCCATAATCCCGTAGCAGATCCTTTATTCTCTTTTATGTTTTTTCCTTCCAGGCAGGTTTCCTGACTTTGCCCCGAATGTGCGCCTTCCCATCAAACGTCTCTTTTTGACAGTGGCTTTCTATAGCACATTCCGAAAAAGGGCATCTACAGTAGCGGGTACTGTTCGGGATTTTCACCCGATTCCCTCTCTGCCTTTTGGTCACAAACCAAAGGCATCACCTGAAATGCGGCTGCAAAATTACACATTATTTATTTAATATGCAAGAAAAAACGTTAAAATTAAAACTCTGAGGTCTGTTTGCTTGCCTGTTACGATGTCACTAGTGATTCTTAAACTGTTATCCTAAGTAACTTAAGCTGTGCTCCTAAGTAACTTAAGTCGTGCTCCTGAGTAACTTAACTCAAGTGTTGTTTGTGTATATCTGTTTGTCTTTGCGGTCAAGATGCCACTGGGGACAAATAGTTCACCTTATATATATAAAGAAAGATGCAGGGCTCAATAGTCCTGCATCTTTCTTTATGTCCCAGGAGACAGGTGACTGACACCTATCGTTTCCTTTGTTTTTCTGTCTTTCCGGGTAAATGGGGTGGGGGATTAGAACCCAGCCTTGAAGCCGTCACGCTCCATTTCGAGTGATGCCCAGATAAATGGGCCTATGCCCTTGGCGTCGTTGTCGCGGATGGGCTCGCTCATGTAGTACTTGAAGGAGCCGTCGCGGTTGGGTGACTTTTCAGGGCCAAGGCCGCTGACAGAGCAGCATTGGGTGAGGCTGATGGTCTTGTCGTCGTTGGTCTTGATGAAGTTGTTGAGCAGGGCCTGATATGCCTTCACACCTTCTGCCTTGAAGTCATATTTCTCGCCGCCCATCTTCTTGGCCTCCTCGCAGAGAGGATATGCCGTGTTGCCTACAGACATCTGCTGCTTGGTGGGCAGGTAGCCGAGGCGTGCACCCTTGAGCAATACGTAGGTGAACATGGATGATGCCGTGGATTCGATGTAGTTCTGTGGGTCGTTAACATCCAGAACGTCAAACCATGAGCCGCTCTTCTTGTCCTGATAGTTCAGGGTGGCGGTCATAACCTGCTGGAGCATGTTCACTATGTCCTGACGATGAGCGTAGTTCTCGGGCAGGGCGTCAAGTATCTCTATCATTGCCATGCAGAACCAGCCCTGTGCGCGTGCCCATGTGTGCTGGCTCAGGCCGGTCTCTTTGTCGGCCCAGAATATGGTGTGTGTCTCGTCCCATGCGTGCTTCCAAAGGCCGGTCTTCTCGTCGAATGTGCGATGGAAGGTCTTGCTGATCTGGTCGTAGGCATCGTCATAGTACTTCTGTGCGGCCTTCTTGCCCTTCAGCTCTTCGGCTGACATGGTGTAGAACGGCAGTCCCATATAGATACCGTCGAGCCACACCTGCCAATGGTATATCTCCTTGTGCCACCATACGCCTTCCTTGGTGCGCGGCTGTTCTATGAGTTGTCTGAAGAATGTCTGCAGAGCCTTGTCAGAGCCTTCATGGGGCCACAGACGGTTAGCACGCAGGATGAGGCGGGCAGGACGTATGTTGTCGAGGTTATAGGCCTTGATGTCATAGCCCACGGTCTTGCCGGTCTTGTCGATCATCTGCTCGGGATAGCGCTTCACGTAGTCACGGAAGATGGGGTTGCCGTAAGCCAGATAGGTGTCCAGTATGCCCTCCAGCTCTATGCCCATCACGTATGACCACTTGCCGTTGGGACGCTTTGCCTTGTCGGTAAAGTCAAGGTAGATAGGGTTATCGACGCGCTGCATCTCGCTCCACGACATCCACTCAGAGTAGTGGGGGAAGGGAGGATTGGAGAGCACCAGCTCGCCGTTGATTCTCAGGTTGTCGAAGTTGATGTCGTGACACTTGCCGGTCTTGCGTACCTTCTCGTTTGTCACGCCGTTGAAGGTGCAGTTCTTCACGTTGATGTTGTAGATGTTGTCATGATCCTCAAGTCCGTTGAGCAGTATGCCGTACTTGGACTTCTGACATGTGACATTCTCCATATAGACGTTGCGAACCGTTGGTATGAATCCGCGCTTGGCCTGCTCGCGTGGCTCATAGACGAGGTTGATGCGCAGCACAGCCTCACGGCACTGGCCCACCTCGATGTTGCGCATGAAGACATTCTCCGTCACGCCGCCGCGACAGGTGTTGGTCTTGATGCGCAGAACGCGGTCAAGGTTAGGGGAGTCCATCTTACAGTTCTCGGCAAAGACGTTCTTCACGCCTGCAGAAATCTCAGAGCCGAGCACTACGCCACCGTGACCGTCCTCCATGGTGCAGCCGCGGATGATGATATTCTGAGAAGGCACGTTGTCCTTACGACCGTCGGCATTACGTCCCGACTTGATGGCGATACAGTCATCGCCGGTATGGAAGATACAGTCCTCTATGAGCACGTCCTCGCATGACTCTGGGTCGCAGCCGTCGCCGTTAGGACCTTCGTTGATTACCTTCACGCGCCTTACGGTGATATTCTTTGAGAAGGTAGGCGTGATAACCCAGAACGGGGAACGCAGCATGGTGACATCTTCGATGAGAATGTTCTGACACTCATAGAAATTGACCAGCTGGGGGCGCATGCCGTGACCTGTGCCGAAGATACGCTTCTCCGTGTCCAGCCCCATGTCGCTCATCTTGAGCAGGGCGTTACGGTTAGTGAGCATATTGCCCAGAGAGTCTGTGACATAAGGCAGCATCTCGGGGTCGCGTGTGTCGCCATCGTTATAGAATGGCATGTTCTGTGCCTGCGGAGTCTTGCCCTTCTCAAATCCGAACTTCACGGCTCCGCACCATTGCCACCAAGAGGCATTCTCGCCGTTGCCGTCAATGGTTCCCTCGCCGCTGATGGCTATGTTCTGAGCCTGATATGCGTAGATGCATGGGGAGTAGTTCATCAGATTCAGGCCCTCCCAACGGGTCTTTACGAGTGGATAGAGTTCGGGCTGATAGGCAAAGAGTATGGTGGCATCTTTCTCTATCACCAGGTTCACGTTTGACTGCATGCGAATGGCTCCGGTCAGGTATGTTCCTGCAGGAACGATGACCTTGCCGCCACCCTTTGCCGAACACTTGGCGATGGCTTTGTTGATGGCCTCCTGATTCTTTGCTGCTGAAGCTTTTGTGGAGGCTCCGAACTTTGTGATTTTGTACTCTTTGTCCTTAAATGTAGGAGCAACGATGCGGCTCTCAATCTGCCTGTAAAGCGCCTCGTCCCAGCCGTCGGCGCTGGCATATAGGGACACGAAAGCTGAGAATAGGGTTAGTAGAAATAGTCTTTTCATAATAGATATAATAGAATAGGTGGGTATAGCGAGAACCGGAACACCCGTTCCGATTCTCGATTAGTAATTATTCTGGCTTCATGTTTGTGTAAACAGTCTGAACATCGTCAAACTCTTCCAGCTTCTCAATCATCTTGTCGATTGTGGCGCGCTGCTCGTCATCCACATCCTTCAGGTCGTTGGGGATATAGGTGAACTCACCGCCAATCTCCTCAAAGCCCTTCTCCTCAAGGAACTTCTGTATCTGTGCGTAAGATTTTGGATCGCCATAGACGGAGATTGTTGTCTCGTCCTTCTCCTCGTCATAGTTCTCATCGAACTCGTCATCCACATTCAGGTCTATCAGCTCCAGAATCAGGTCGTCCATATCGAGGTCGGCAGGCTTCTTGAAGGTGAACACACACTTGTGGTCGAAGAGGAAGCTCAGCGAGCCGGTTGTGCCGAGGTTGCCTGAGAACTTGTTGAAGACTGAACGCACGTCGGCTACGGTACGTGTAGTGTTGTCGGTCAGGGTATCTACAAAGACAGCGATGCCGTGAGGGCCATATCCCTCGTATGTCACCTCCTTGTATTCTGACTGGTCCTTGCCCATAGCGTTCTTGATGGCACGCTCGATATTGTCCTTCGGCATGTTCTCACGCTTACATGTAGCGATGATAGAACGCAGAGTAGGGTTAGTGTCGGGATCAGGACCGCCAGCCTTAACAGCTATGGCGATCTGCTTGCCCAGACGTGTAAATGTTTTTGCCATGTGGCCCCAACGCTTCATCTTGGTGGCCTTGCGATATTCAAATGCTCTTCCCATTGGATAAATATTAATTTTGAATTATTGATTATTTGAATTTGGTAAGTAGTAGTCAGGAGTTAAGGAGTTATCACTCCGCTCGTCCTTCGGACAGGAGTCAAGACATTTGTCTTAACTTCTTATCTCCTTAACTCCTAATTATTCTTGAATTACCTCAGTTCGCAGTTCAGTTGCTTCTTGAGGTTTGCTATCAGTTTGTTCATGATGGCGTCGATGGCCTTGTCGTTCATGGTCTTCTCTGCATCCTGCAGTATGAAGTTCACGGCATACGACTTCTTGCCCTCGGGCAGGTTCTTGCCTTCATAGACATCAAACAGCTCCACCTTCTTCAGCAGTTTCTTTTCTGTCTGGCGTGCCACCTGTTCTACCTGTGCGAAATCTACGCTCTTGTCGAGCAGCAGAGCCAGGTCACGCGATACTGCAGGATACTTAGGCACCTCCGTGAAGTGCACCTCGCTCTTCTTCACCGCGTTCGTTACGGCTGTCCAGTTGATGTCCGCGAAATATACAGGAGCGTTGATGTCTGCCTTCTTCTGTATGCTGCCGCTCACGATACCCATCTCAACCATCACCTTGCCGCTGCGCAGCTTCATGCGCAGGCCTGCAGAGAAGATGTCGTTGTCTGTAGGCTCTGTCACCAGCATGCCCTGAGGCATTCCGATGCGGCGCATGATGTTATCCACGTGTGCCTTCAGCTCATAGAACGATGTGTCTTCGTCAGCATGCATCCATGAGCCCTCCACGCGCTTGCCCGTGAGCCACAATCCTAAGTGCGACTCCTCCGCGTAAGCCTTCATTGGGTTCTCATCGTCGCGCTTCTCATTGAAGTGCTGGTAGCAGTTGCCAAACTCAAAGAACCTCAGGTTAGGCATACGGCGGTTCGCGTTGCGCATGATGCTCTCCAGGCCTCCGAAGAGCAGCGTCTGGCGCATCACGTTCAGGTCAGATGAAAGTGGGTTAACGATTGTGACACACCTCTCTGCAGGATAAGCCTTCAGGTCGGCGTAGTAGGCGCCCTTGGTCAGGGAGTTGTTAAGAATCTCGTTAAATCCTGCACCCACGAGCTGCTCAGCCACGAGGTTCATCAGCTTGTGGCGCTGATCCTCGAAATCCTTCACGGTCAGAGTGGATTTGAGCGTAGAAGGTATCTCCACATTATTATATCCGTATATGCGAAGAATGTCCTCCACTACGTCACATGGTCTCTGCACGTCAACGCGGTATGCGGGAACGGTAATGTCCAGACCCTCGGCATCCTCGCTGCGTATCTCCACCTCGAGTGATGTAAGTATGTTTTTGATTGTATCGTTGCCAATCTTCTTGCCGATGAGATTGTCAACGTATGCGAAGTCCAATCTCATCTGCGGATTCTCTATCGGGTTAGGATAAACATCCTTTATCTCCATAGACACCTTGCCGCCAGCCAGCTCCTTGCACAGAATGGCAGCCTGTTGGAGGGCATAGATGGTGATGTTGGGGTCTATGCCGCGCTCAAAACGGAACGAAGCGTCGGTAGAAAGTCCGTGTCTGCGGGCAGACTTACGTATCCATGTAGGGTGGAAATAGGCTGACTCCAGCACTACGTTCTTTGTTGTCTCGTAAGTGCCTGAGCCCTTACCGCCAAAGACGCCTGCGATACACATCGGCTCCTCTGCGTTGCAGATGGCCAGGTCGTGCTCTCCCAGGATGTGCTCCTCGCCGTCGAGGGTAATGAACTTCTTGCCCTCGTTCTGATCCTTCACCACGATTTTGTTGCCCTTCACCATGTCTGCGTCAAAGCAATGCATCGGCTGACCATAGGCCATCATGACGTAGTTCGTAATATCCACGATGTTGTTGATAGGACGCAGTCCAATGACTGTCAGCTTGTTCTTCAGCCAGTCTGGTGACTCCTTCACCTCGCAATCCGTGATGCTGAGGCAGGCATAGCGGCGGCACGCCTCTGGGTTTTCTATCTCAACCTCTATTGGCAGGTAGTGGTTATCCACGCCGAACGCCTCGCAGCCGGGCTTGTGGAGCGATGTCTCCTTGCCGTTAGCCTTCAGCCATGCGTACAGGTCGCGTGCCACGCCGTAGTGTGACAGGGCATCGGCACGGTTGGCGGTAATGTCAATCTCTATCAGCCAGTCGCTCTCCAGGTTGTAATACTCTGCTGCCGGTGTGCCAACCTTGGCATCCTGTGGCAACACGATGATGCCGGAATGGTCATGGCCCACGCCAATCTCGTCCTCAGCGCATATCATGCCGCAAGACTCCACGCCGCGAAGCTTTGACTTCTTAATCTTAAATTCCTTGTCGCCGTCATAGAGCACACATCCCAGGTCGGCAACAATCACCTTCTGTCCTGCTGCCACATTAGGTGCGCCGCAGACAATCTGGGAGGGTGTCTCATGCCCCAGGTCAACCGTGCAGACGTGCATGTGGTCAGAGTCGGGGTGAGGCTCACATGTCAGCACCTCGCCGACGAAGAGACCCTTCAGGCCGCCCTTTATTGTTTGTACTTCTTCCAAAGAGTCAACCTCAAGACCCGTAGAGGTCAGCGCAGCGCACACCTCCTCCGGGGTAAGGTCAAAATCTACATATTCCTTAAGCCATTTATACGAAATGTTCATAAGTAGTTTTGAGTATTTATATGTTTATTTGTTTATGATTTCGCGTACCTCTTAATAATTTGCGAGCGCAAAGGTACAAATAATTTGTCATTCCGACAACTGTTTTCTGCAAAAACTCAGAATGAAACGATATAAATGTCCGTCTGATGCGCATGATTTGTGCATATTCCGCCACAGACGAAAAAGTATGCGTGTTTTTGTTAAAAAATAGGAATTACCTTGTGGATTTCAATAAATAGGAGTACCTTTGCGTCAGTTTTCAACTCAAACACTATATTTACAATGAAAAAAATGATTATGGTTGCCATCATGATGATGGCGATGACGTGTGTAACAACCACAGTAACAGCCCAAGATAACGGCCAGAAAGCCCAGAAGGAGTGCTGCGACAAGAAGCAACAGGGAGAGTGCAAGAAAGACAAGGCTTGCGACAAGAATGAGAAGTGCTGTGACAAGAAAGGCGAGGCCTGCTGCTCTGACGGCTGCAAAAATTGCGGCGGGTGCAAGGGGGACTGTTGCAAGTCTGGTTGCAAAGACTGCACCTGCAAAGACTGCACCTGCAAGGACAAGTGCAAGAAGAACTAAACTGAATGTTGATAAGAAGAGCAAATCTTCCTTCTCGCCAATGACGGGAGGGAAGATTTTTTATGCTGTCAGCCTAATGGCAAATTCTCCACAGAGATACGCTATCCTTATAAAAAAATCGGGATTTCCGTTTTATTTCAATTTTTATTTGTAACTTTGCAGGTGGGAAATAATATAAGGGTATGAGAAAAATAATTTTAAGCATATATATCTTTGTTCTGGCGCTGGCTGTGAAGGCTCAGGTGCCTGTGGTGCTGGTGGCTGGACAGAGCAATACTGACGGCAGGGTGGATAATGCTGAGCTGCCAGAGTATATCAAGCGTGACGGTTACCGCTATTGCCAGTGGAGCTATGGCAGCGGCGTACATTCGGGTGAAGGGCGCTTTGAGCCGTTTACACCTCGTAACTATAGCCAGAAGCCGGAGCGCTAGGCATACGATGCTGTGGTGTATTACGAGTTGGAACGCCTGTGGCAGCAGCCTTTCTATGTTATAAAGGAGAGCCTGGGCGATACTTCCATAGACCCGCGCTGCAAGAGCAACGGCGATATGCATTGGAGTGCAGATCCTGAATATCTTGACAGTACAGCGGCATCAGACAAGGGCGGCCTATCGTTGCTGAAGGCATTTACCGAGAATATCGGAGCCGCGATAGACTATCAGCTCTCTAAGTTGCCTGAGGGTTATGACATCAAATTCATGCTCTGGCATCAAGGTGAGGGGGACAGGAGTCAGACAGACAGCTATCACGATAACCTGAAGGTTGTGGTGGATTATGTGCGTAACTACCTGGTAAACAAGACGGGACAGCAGAAGTATGCACACCTGCCATTCATCTGCGGCACGTTCTCAAAGGCCAGCAGGCAAGGCTCGCCCAAGGTGACAGCTGCTATGTATCAGTTGCAAAAGGAAGATCCTGACTTCCATGTGGTGGATGTGAGCGACGCAACCTTGGGCCGTGACCAGATACATTTCGATGCTGCCGGAGCAGAACTGCTCGGCAAGAGGATGTTTGAGAAAATAAGGTCACTTGGTCGTTAAAACTGTACATTCTCCAAGTTTTGAATGTTTACAGATTTTAACCATTCAGTGTTAATATGAGTTAAAGGTGTTTTAGCTCATTTTGTTATTCTTTGTTGCAAAGAGCCCGTTTTGCCCCTTTGTAACTATCTAATTTATAGGCCGTTGCAAAAGCAGGTCTTTTACCCCGTAAAAGTAGGTCTTTTACCTCCTAAAAGTTACTCTATTACCCTCTAAAAGTTACTCTATTACCGCGAGAAATACCTGCCTCGAGAATGCCCCCCAAATGGTGCGTGTTAAAATATGTTTAACATTAAGGCGCAGATGCCTTTGCAAACAGCACCATTTCATAAAGTCTTTCTAATGCGATGCACCTTCTCCTTGTTGCAATAGAACAAAAAAATCCCCAACTATACGAAGGTATAATTGGGGATTCTTTATATGATAATGTGAGTATTCTAAGCTTACTTCTTGATGTTACCGTAACGCTGCTGGAAGCGATCAACGCGACCTGCGGTATCAACGAGCTTGCTCTTACCGGTATAGAATGGGTGAGAGGTGTTTGAAATCTCGACCTTTACTACAGGGTAAGTTTCACCCTCAAATTCAACTGTGTCGTTAGTCTTACAAGTGGACTTTGTCAGGAACATATCGCCGTTAGACATGTCTTTGAACACTACTGGACGATAATTTTCCGGATGCAGATTCTTTTTCATTTCTTTGTTTTCTTTTTAGCGCATGCCGCAAATAGGTCATGCTTGGTTTGGATATTATAAGTTTGCGGGCGCAAAGGTAGTAATAATTTGTGAATTAGCCAAATTTTTTTCTTTTTTTTTGCTTCGTTGCCCCGTAAGTATAGACAAAAGTCATGTATTTTTGTGTCCTTACCTTATTTAATCGGTATAGAGAAATATCCGAGATGATGGCGATATCCTTTCTTGTTAATGATGTAAAGGGCGTAGTGTCCGGCAGGTAGTTTGCTTATCTCTACGCATGTTTTTCCCTGTGCAGTATTGCCTTGCGGGGCTTTTCTGGCTATGCAGGATGCGACATCGTTACCCATAACGGATGAGATATGTATTAGCGCGCCTGCGGGAGCGTCATTACTATTGAGGTATATGGTGCTACCGTTTACGATAGGCAGCGGCACACGGCGGGAATTGGAGTTCCAACTTCTGCCAGAGCCAATGTTTTCGTTGTGCGTCTGGCTGGCAGAAGATTCGTTGCCATAACGATCTACTGCCGTTACGGCATAGTATATGATGCTGCCGTGATTGGGGATATTGAGTGTGTTGCCACGATAATTGGCAGCAAGAAGATTGTCTGCCTTTCTTGTATCTACGGGATATGTGGAAGAACCATATATATTATAAGATGTAACGGGATTACTGTTGAGGCTATAGCTCATGTTTGCATTACCCCATGAAAGTGCTATGCTCCCATCATTCTTTTGATCGATGCTGAGAGATGATGGCGCAGGAGGCTGTTGTCTCTGTTGTGACCGAGCAACCTGCGGCAGCGACGGAAGGGGAGCATAGAAGTTCTTATAGTAAGAATAGATACCCTTGGTGTTGTCTGTGAAGAACTTAGAGCGGAACAGACAGTTGCCCATGCCGTAAGCACGCAGGACCTGCAGCTCCTGTGTAATGTCCGAGAGTTTCCAGTTGCCCTCACGCGGATGCATGAAATAGATGCCCAGTCCTGGTGCTACGACAGAGCCAGCCGAGCGTTCCTGCCAGTCAATGGCAAAGGGATAGAAGTTGTTGTCACGGAAATACATCATGGGGAAGATAGCGTCCATCAGCCCTTCGCGCATCCATTGTGCGGCATCCTGGCAGACAATGTCGCGTGCGTTCCATCCATGACTGCTTGCGCGGCGAGTGTCGGCATATTTACCTACAGGCGAGCAGGAGAGTACAACCCAGGGCTTCACCCTTCTTACCTCGCTGTTTATGGCCCTCACAATGCGTGTGATATTCTCCCTGGCTTGGTGGCGATTGCGTGTGCTCTTCCATTGGTCAGGATAGCGTATGTAGTCGAGGTGTATGCCGTCAATATCATAACGCAAGGCAAGGTCACGGCAATAGGCCGCGAGATAGTTGGAGGACTCACTAACCTCAGGGTTGATAAATCCCTCATCTCCAATCTTTTTCACCATTTTCGGATAAGCTTTCCTTAAAGCCTGGCATCCTGCTCCGTTCCACTTGCCTATGGGTATTGTGACAATCCATGCGTGGAGCTGCATTCCGCGCTTGTGACACTCCTCAATGGCGAAGGCCAAAGGGTCGTATCCGGGAGTCGCTCCGGCGTGTCCGGTGAGGCATGCGTCCCAGGGTTCCGTCTGTGAAGGAAAGATGGTGGTGGCGCGAATACGTGTCTGCAAGAGAATGGTGTTTATGTTTGCCTTCTGCAATTGGTCCAAAATGTTGCAGAGCTCTTCCTGCTGTCCGAGCATAGTAGCTCGTGAATGGGCGTATGTACGTGGCCAGTCGATGCCTCCGATGGTGGTAATCCAAACGGCGCGCGTCTCGCGGAGAGGGGTGGGGGAGAATGGTGTCGCATTGCCGGAAATGGGTAGCAATGAGGCAAGAAATACTGCGATTGTAATATAAAAATGTGTAATTTTCTTCATTTAGGGTGCAAAGTTAGTTCTTTTTTTTGGTTATTCCAAATAATTTTAGTAATTTTGCGCGCGATTTTATACCGAAAAATAGGAATTATGTTAACGTTTTTACTTAGTTTGATTGCGCTCGTACTCGGCTATATCATCTACGGCAAGTTCGTAGAAAGTGTTTTTGGTGTTGACGAGAAGCGTGTCGCTCCTGCTATCCGTAAGGCCGACGGAGTGGATTTCATTGTTCTGCCTACATGGAAGGTGTTCATGATACAGTTTCTGAACATTGCCGGGACGGGACCAATTTTTGGTGCTATCATGGGTATGTGGTTCGGTCCTTCCGCATATCTGTGGATAGTTCTCGGCTGTATCTTTGCCGGTGCCACACATGATTACATGTCCGGTATGATAAGTATGCGCAAGGGCGGTATCGGGCTGCCGGATATCGTGGGACAGTATCTCGGTAAGAATATGCGCAAGCTGATGCTTTGCTTCGCTGTATTGCTGCTGGTACTTGTGGGATGTGTATTTGTGAGCGCCCCAGCTCAGCTGATTAACAATCTGGTGATACAATCAAGCGGCTATGACAACCTGCTGATGTGGATTCTCATCATCTTTGCCTACTACTTCGTGGCAACCATGATGCCGATAGACAAAATAATAGGCAAGATATATCCTATCTTTGCTTTTTCGCTGCTTTTTATGGCTGCAGCGCTGATGGTAGTGCTGCTTGTCAAATGGCCCACGCTGCCTGAGGTGTGGGATGGCCTTGACAATATGCAGTCTCAGCTGGGCATAACCAATACCGAGCCTGTTTTCCCGGCTCTGTTCATCACTATTGCCTGTGGTGCCATATCAGGCTTCCATGCTACGCAGAGCCCTCTGATGGGTCGCTGTCTGAAGTCAGAGAAACTGGGAAGGCCCGTGTTCTATGGCTCAATGATAACAGAAGGTATCGTTGCGCTGATATGGGCAACGGTGAGCAGCTGGTTCTTCTTTGCAGAGGGTTGGCGCGAAGTATGTTCTCCTGAGATGATAGCACAGTTTACCGGACAGTCAGAGAATACTGTTACTCAGTTCTTTACCGCTCCGAAGGTGGTGATGACGGTATGCGAGGGTTGGCTTGGAGCATTCGGTGGTGTTCTTGCAATTCTCGGAGTGGTTGCGGCACCTATTACGAGTGGCGATACAGCTCTGCGTTCTGCACGTTTGATAGTAGCAGATGCCATTAAAATAGATCAGAAACCGGTCAAGAATCGTCTGATGGTGAGCTGTGTGCTGTTTGCGGCATCCATAGCAATGCTGGTGTGGCAGATGGATAACCCTGACAGTTTTAATGTGATATGGAGTTACTTCGGTTGGGCTAATCAGACGCTTTCTGTGTTTACTCTGTGGGCTATAACGGTATATCTGGCCCTAAAGAAACGCTTCTATGTCATTACGCTCGTGCCTGCAATATTTATGACAAGTGTGTGCACCAGTTTCCTGTGCATCAGCAAAATAACATTAGGTATGTCAACGTCTGTAGGCTATCTCATCGGAATACTTGTGTCAGCTACTTGCCTGTTCC
This sequence comes from Prevotella sp., assembly GCA_017478025.1. Taxonomy (GTDB): domain Bacteria; phylum Bacteroidota; class Bacteroidia; order Bacteroidales; family Bacteroidaceae; genus Prevotella. The sequence goes on along the minus strand of JAFVGZ010000003.1, from coordinate 246,325 downwards.
TCTTCTTCAGATGGCATGGGAAGAAGTTCCAGGAGACTTTCAGAACGAACAAGTATGGCGAGAATCTGGTTCATAAGTAATTCGTAATTCATAAGTCATAAAGCGTAATTTGTAAATCATTAAGTCAACAATAAAATCATGAGAAAATTTATCGTAATGCTTGCCATGCTGACTATGGCGATAGGAGCAAATGCACAATTTGAAAAAGGTACAAAGACTGTTGAGGCCGCTTTGACAGGTCTCGGATTGTCCTACAACGGAGGAAGTAAGTTTAACTTCGGCGTTCAGGCGAAAGCCGGTTACTTCGTCCAGAACCAATGGCAGCTTAATGCGCTGATAGGCTATGCTCACTATGCTGAGAGCCGCAATATATTCACCATTGGTGCAGGTGGTCGCTACTATATCATAGAGAATGGCTTGTATGGCGGCGTGAATGTGAAAGGCGTGTTTGAGAAAGGTCATAACGATTTCATGCCAGGCGTAGAGATAGGTTACACATTCTTCGTAAATGACAAGGTTGCCATTGAGCCGGCTGTATATTATGACCAGAGTCTGTCAGATCATAAGAATTACTCTACTGTAGGTCTAAAGATTGGTGCCGGCTTGTACTTCTGATAGAAATAAATTAATTTATAAATATGCTGAGCGTAGAAGAACTTACAGACCGTTTGATAGACCTGAGTTTTGCAGAGGATATAGGTGACGGTGATCACACCACCCTCTGTTGCATCCCCGCAGATGCTATGGGCAAGAGTCGTCTTATCATAAAGGAAGACGGCATCCTCGCCGGAGTGGAAGTGGCAAAAGAGGTGTTCCGCCGTTTTGATGACACCCTGCAGGTAGAGGTGCTGATAGGCGACGGAGCCCAGGTGAAGAAAGGTGATGTGGCAATGATAGTGACGGGCAAGGTGCAGAGCCTGCTCCAGACAGAGCGCCTGATGCTAAACATCATGCAGCGCATGAGCGGTATCGCCACCATGACCCACCGCTACCAGCAGGCCCTCATAGACGCAGGAACCAAGACACGCGTGCTCGACACCAGAAAGACAACCCCCGGAATGCGTATGCTGGAGAAGGAGGCTGTGAAGATTGGTGGAGGCATGAACCATCGCATTGGACTCTTTGACATGATCCTGCTGAAGGACAACCACGTGGATTTCGCAGGAGGAATACACAATGCCATATCGCGTGCGAAGCAGTATTGCAAGGAGAAAGGCAAGAATCTGAAGATTGAGATAGAGGTGCGCAACTTCAAGGAACTGGAGGAAGCACTTCAGGAGCAGCCTGACCGCATAATGTTTGACAACTTCACACCAGAGGATACCGTGAAGGCCGTGCAGATAGTCAACCATCAATGTGAGACAGAGTCAAGTGGCGGTATTACGTTTGACAACATGATTCCTTACGCAAAGGCAGGTGTGGATTTCATCTCCTTCGGTGCGCTGACACATAGCGTGAAGGGATTGGACATGAGTTTCAAGGCTGTATGACAATACTCGTAACGGGAGCCAACGGACAGTTGGGCAATGAGATGCGACTGGTGACAGCGGGCAGCAAGAACCGCTATATCTTCACGGATGTCACCAGTCAGGAAGGATGTGAGACCACACATCTTGACATTACTGATATTGACGCAATACGCGCGATAGCAAATGCCAATGATGTGAAGTGCATCATCAACTGTGCTGCATATACCAATGTAGATAAAGCCGAAACTGACGATGAAGCTATATGCAGCAAGATAAATGCTGTTGCCCCAGGACTGCTGGCACAGGTGATGGCGGAAAGAGATGGACTTCTGGTCCATGTCAGCACCGACTACGTGTTTGGCAAGGAACCATACAACACCCCTTGCAGAGAGGACCAGCAGGGCACACCCATAGGAGTCTATGGCCGCACGAAGAAAGAAGGTGAGCAAAGTATCATTGCCGCTGGTTGCAAGTACATCATACTGCGCACCTCGTGGCTCTACTCGGAGTTTGGCAAGAACTTCTGCAAGACGATGCTCAACCTTACGGCAACAAAGGAGCGTCTCAACGTAGTGTTCGACCAATGCGGCACCCCGACATACGCCCTGGACCTTGCCAAAGCGATATGCCGTATCGTGGACGGCGAGATGTATGAAGGCAACACGGGCATCTACCATTACTCCAACGAGGGAGTGTGCTCATGGTATGATTTCACAAAGATGATAGCTGAATACTCAGGGCACAACGCATGTGACATACGTCCGTGCCACTCTGACGAGTTCCCCTCACCGGTCAAGAGACCCTCATACAGCGTCCTTGACAAGACAAAAGTCAAGGAAACGTTCGGAATAGAAATACCTTACTGGACTGATTCGCTGAAGAAGTGTATCAGCAATATTAAAAGTTAGAATCCCAAATCAAAAAGAAAATAATGAAAGGAATCGTATTAGCAGGCGGCTCTGGCACACGTCTATATCCCATCACCAAGGGGATATCCAAGCAACTCATGCCTATTTATGACAAACCGATGATATACTATCCCATCTCTGTGCTGATGCTCTCAGGCATCAGGGAGATATTGGTGATATCCACTCCTTATGACCTGCCCGGCTTCAAGCGTCTGCTCGGAGACGGTTCCGATTACGGCGTACACTTCGAATATGCTGAACAGCCATCACCTGACGGTCTGGCTCAGGCTTTCACCATAGGAAAGGATTTCATCGGAGATGATAGCGTTTGCCTCGTTCTGGGTGACAACATCTTTCAGGGCAACGGCTTCAGCAGGATGCTCAGAGAGGCGGTAAGAACTGCCGAGGAAGAGAAGAAGGCTACGGTCTTTGGCTATTGGGTGAATGACCCGGAGCGCTATGGAGTGGCAGAGTTTGACAAGAGCGGCAACTGCCTCTCAATAGAGGAGAAACCTGCTAAGCCAAAGAGCAATTACGCTGTAGTGGGACTTTACTTCTATCCCAACAAGGTTGTGTCTGTGGCTGAGAGCATTAAGCCTTCGGCACGTGGGGAATACGAGATAACCACAGTCAATCAGCGTTTCCTTGAGGATGGTGAGCTGAAGGTGCAGACCTTAGGACGCGGCTTCGCTTGGCTCGATACGGGTACGCATGATTCCCTGTCTGAGGCTTCTACATACATTGAGGTACTCGAGAAACGTCAGGGACTGAAGGTGGCATGCCTGGAGGGTATAGCATACCGTAAGGGCTGGATAGACGAGAAGAAAATGAGAGAGCTGGCAGAGCCGATGCTGAAAAACCAGTATGGACAATATCTGCTGAAGGTCATTGACGAAGTAAAGAACTTTGGCCCAGGAATAGAATAACCCCGGAAATCATACATAACAAAAGATGAAGAATATAGTAATAACAGGAGGCGCAGGCTTCATAGGCTCTCACGTAGTGAGGCTGTTTGTGAACAAATATCCGGATTATAAGATAATCAATCTGGACAAGTTGACATACGCAGGAAACCTGGCTAACCTGAAGGATATAGAAGACAAGCCGAACTACAAGTTCGTGAGGATGGACATCTGTGACTTTGACAGCTTTTATCAGCTGATGCAGGATGAGCAGATAGATGGTATCATTCACCTTGCCGCAGAGAGCCACGTGGATCGCAGCATCAAGGATCCTTTCACTTTTGCTAAGACCAACGTAATGGGTACGTTGTCCCTGTTGCAGGCAGCAAAACTGTATTGGGAATCTCTGCCAGAGAAATTTGAAGGCAAGCGATTCTACCACATCTCTACGGATGAGGTCTATGGTGCCCTGAAGATGACACATCCAGAGGGCATAGAGCCACCGTTCACCACTACGGCATCAAGTCAGGAGCATCACCTGGCATACGGAGAGGATTTCTTCTATGAGGACACCAAGTATCAGCCGCACTCTCCATATTCGGCAAGCAAGGCAAGCAGCGACCATTTCGTGCGCGCATTCCACGACACGTATGGAATGCCGACAATCGTGACCAACTGCTCAAACAACTATGGTCCTTATCAGTTTCCGGAGAAGTTGATACCTCTCTTTATAAATAATATAAGGAACAGGAAGCCGTTACCTGTATATGGTAAAGGAGAGAACGTACGCGACTGGCTCTTTGTAGAGGATCATGCAAGGGCAATAGATTTGATATTCCACAAGGGAACGATAGCCGAGACTTACAACATCGGAGGCTTCAACGAGTGGAAGAATATAGACATCATCAAGGTGGTGATAAATACTGTTGACCGTCTGTTAGGCAGAACGGAGGGTGAGGACATGAATCTCATCACCTACGTGACAGACCGACTGGGACATGATGCCCGTTATGCCATCGACTCCACCAAATTGCAGAAGGAACTGGGATGGGAACCGTCCCTGCAGTTTGAGGAAGGTATAGAGAAGACGGTCAAGTGGTATCTTGACAACGAAGAGTGGTTGGAGAACGTCACTTCGGGTGACTATGAGAAGTATTACGAAAATATGTATAAGAATAGATAATAGGAAATGTTTGAGAATTTATCAGATAGATTAGAACGCTCCTTCAAAATCCTCAAGGGTGAAGGAAAGATTACAGAGATTAATGTTGCAGAGACTCTGAAAGATGTCAGACGTGCCCTGCTGGATGCCGACGTAAACTATAAGGTAGCGAAGAGCTTCACCGACACGGTAAAGCAGAAGGCTCTCGGAATGAATGTGCTCACAGCCATCAAGCCTGGACAGCTGATGGTGAAGCTCGTTCATGATGAGCTGGCCCAGCTGATGGGCGGCAGTGCTACGGACATAGACCTCAGCGGAAGACCTGCGATAATCATGATGGCCGGCCTCAATGGTGCCGGTAAGACCACGATGGCAGGCAAGCTGGCTCTGTATCTGAAGAAGCAGAAGCACAAGAGACCTCTCCTGGCAGCCTGTGACACCTTCCGTCCCGCTGCTATGGAGCAGCTGCGAGTGCTGGCAGAACAGATTGATGTGCCTATCTACATGGAGGAAGGCGCAAAAGATCCTGTCGCAGTAGCGCTGAATGCTATCAAGGAGGCAAAGCAGAAGAGCTACGACGTAGTGATTGTCGATACAGCCGGCCGTCAGTCTATTGATGAGGAACTGATGCAGCAGGCCGAGGATATACGTAACGCCATAGAGCCGCATGAGACGCTCCTCGTCGTTGACGCGATGACAGGTCAGGATGCGGTAAACACCGCCAAGACATTCAATGAGCGCCTTGAGATAAACGGTGTCATACTGTCAAAGCTGGACGGCGACACACGTGGCGGTGCTGCGCTCTCCATTCGCAGCGTTGTTGACAAGCCTATAAAGTTTATCGGTACGGGCGAGAAGATGGAGGCTCTTGATGTGTTCCACCCTGAGAGAATGGCTGACAGAATACTCGGTATGGGTGATGTGGTGTCACTCGTGGAGAGGGCTCAGCAGCAGTTTGACCTGGAGGAGGCTAAGCGCCTGCAAAAGAAGATTGCCAAGAACAAGTTTGACTTTGATGACTTCCTCGGACAGATACAGCAAATCAAGAAGATGGGTAACATCAAGGACCTGGCAGGAATGATTCCTGGAGTAGGCAAGGCCATCAAGGATGTGGATATAGACGAAGATGCCTTCAAGCACATCGAGGCTATCATCCACTCTATGACCCCCAAGGAGCGCGCCAACCCAGACCTGCTCAGCAAGGGACGCTCACGCCGACAGCGCATAGCCAAAGGCTCCGGCAATTCGGAAGACGAGGTAAACCGTCTCATAAAGCAGTTCGACCAGATGAGAAAGATGATGAGAATGTTCTCTGGTGGCGGTATGGCAAAGATGGCAGGCATGATGAAAGGAATGAAAGGCATGAACGGTATGCCAAAAATGTAACAGAATAGGTAATAGTCATAAAAATAAAAATTTAATTCAAAACCCTGATGACTCTCATTGATGGTAAGGCAACAGCAACAGCTATAAAGGCTGAGATAGCTGAAGAGGTAAGACAGATAGTCTCTAACGGCGGCAAGCAGCCACACCTGGCTGCGGTGCTCGTGGGACATGATGGCGGTTCTGAAACGTATGTGAAGAACAAGGTTCTGGCGTGTGAAGCCTGTGGTTTCAAAAGCACGCTGATACGCTATGAGGATAACATCACAGAACAGGAACTCCTGGACTGTGTTGACAAGCTCAATAAGGATGATGATGTGGATGGCTTTATCGTACAACTGCCTCTGCCAAAGCATATTAACGAGCAAAAGATAATAGAGGCAATAGATTATCGCAAGGATGTGGATGGTTTTCATCCCATCAATGTGGGCCGTATGGCCATAGGACTTCCTTGCTTTATCTCTGCCACTCCGCTGGGTATCATAACCCTCCTGAAGCGCTATGGTATTGAGACGTCAGGAAAGAAGTGCGTTATACTGGGTCGCTCAAACATCGTGGGCAAACCGATGGCACAGCTGATGATGCAGAAAGAGTATGGTGATGCTACCGTAACCGTTTGCCACTCACGCTCAGCTACGCTGAAGGAAGAGTGCAGGGAGGCTGACATAATAATCGCAGCAATAGGACGTCCCGGATTCGTTACGGCTGACATGGTGAAAGATGGCGCGGTTATTGTAGATGTAGGTACTACACGCGTTCCGGATGCAACACGCAAGAGCGGCTTCCGCCTCTCAGGAGATGTGGATTTTGAGCATGTTGCCGAGAAATGTTCATATATCACACCTGTCCCGGGCGGTGTAGGACCAATGACCATCTGCTCGCTGATGAAAAATACGTTGGCTGCAGGTAAGAAGGAGTATTATGATTAAAGCAATCAGAGACATAAGATACTGGATATGCACGTTGCTGCTGACACTCTCTGTCACCAGCATCGCAGAAGATGATGTCTTCCGCGCGCGTATATATAATAAGGAGTACGACGTGTTCCTGAAGATAAATCTGTATGAAGAGACCGAAACAATACCCGGACAGGATATACTCGGAGCTACCTATGGATATCTGAAGAAGAGCACGGACCAGCGCGTATGGATAATAACCGGCGTTGAGATAGAAAAGAGCGGCAAGACAGCCAAGCTGGAGATGATAAACGACTATGGCTCAGAAGACCTTACCGCAACGCTGACATATGAGTCAGACAGTACATATACGCTGAGGCAAGAGGAAGGAAGTACACTAAAGGTAGCAGGTAAAGGCAAATGGATAAAGCTGCCAAAGATAATGAAATTCAAAAAGTAAGCAAAGATAAACAAGAGGATAAATGAGACAGTTAAAAATTCAAAAGAGTATTACCAACCGTTCGAGTGAGGCACTTGATAAGTATCTCGTAGAGATAGGTCGCGCCCCGCTGATAACGATTGATGAAGAGATTGAGTTGGCTCAGGCTATTCGTAAAGGAGGCCCAGAGGGAGAACGTGCTAAGGACAAACTCGTGACAGCAAACTTGCGATTTGTCGTTTCTGTGGCAAAACAGTATCAACATCAGGGACTGTCGCTTACAGACCTTATTGATGAAGGTAACATTGGCCTGATAAAGGCAGCCCAGAAGTTTGACGAAACGCGTGGCTTCAAATTCATTTCATACGCAGTATGGTGGATCAGACAGAGCATACTTCAGGCAATAGCCGAGCAGAGCCGTATCGTGCGTCTGCCTCTTAATCAGGTTGGCTCGCTCAACAAGATTAACCATGAGATTAACAAGTTTGAGCAAGAGAACCAGCGTCACCCAAGCGTTGGTGAGCTGTCAGAGGTGACAAACATCGACGAGGAGAAGATAGGACAGAGCCTTATGGCTGACGGTCATCACGTATCTATCGATGCTCCGTTCCAGGACGGAGAAGAGAACTGTATGCTTGACGTGATGGCGAGCGGCGAGGAAACACGTACGGACAAGCAGGTGGACCACGAATCTATGTCACAGGAGCTGCGTGCAGTACTCAATCGTGTGCTGAAGGAGCGCGAGATAACGATTATCTGCGAGTGCTTCGGCATAGGATGTCATGAAAAGGGACTTGAGGAAATCGGTGACGAACTTGGATTGACCCGTGAGCGTGTACGTCAGATACGTGAGAAGTCTATTGCCAAATTGCGTGATTCGGGAAACGCTAAGATACTGATGAAGTACTTAGGTTAACGAATAGGTGTTTTAAGGGAGACCATGGCAAAACGTCACAGTCCTCCAGAAAACATGCATCACGTCAAAGACAAAAAAATAAATATAACGGTGGGACTCAATAGAACCTACCTAAAATTCTAAAGAAAAATGACACATGTAGTTATAATGGCAGGTGGGGTAGGAAGCCGTTTCTGGCCCATGAGTACTGCCGATAATCCAAAACAGTTCATTGATGTGCTTGGGGTGGGACGCTCTCTGCTCCAACTCACCTTTGACCGCTTTGCAAATATCTGTAAACCGGAAAACGTCTGGGTAGTTACAAATGCCGACTACGTGGAAAAGGTGCATCAACAGTTACCGCTGGTACCGGAGAAGAACATCCTCTCCGAACCCTGTCGCCGTAATACTGCTCCCTGCATAGCTTACGTCAGTCATCGCATAAAGTCAGAATGCCAGGATGCAAATATCGTGGTAACTCCGTCTGACCATGTTGTTCTCAATACGGTGGAATTTCAGCGTGTTATAAACGGAGCATTACAGTTTGCCGGTGAGACAGATGCTATTGTGACACTTGGAATAAAGCCCACTCGCCCTGAGACGGGATATGGTTACATACAGGCCAATCTCGCTCTGCAGAGTGTCAGAAACAAGGAGATATATGAGGTTGAGACTTTCAAGGAAAAGCCAAACCTGGAAACTGCGGTGAAGTATGTGAAGAACAATAACTTCTTCTGGAACGCAGGTATCTTCATTTGGAATCTCAATACGATAGTCAATGCATTCCGCATGTATCAACCATCCATGAATCGTCTCTTTGAGTCTATCGCTGATGCCTACGGTACAGAGCGGGAGCAGGAGCTGATAAACCAAAACTATCCTAACTGCGAGAATATCTCTATCGACTATGCCATCATGGAAAAGGCAGAAGAGATATATGTCTATCCGTGTGACTTCGGATGGAGCGACCTCGGGACGTGGGGTTCGCTCGCGCAACTGTCCCACAAGGACGGTAATGGCAATAGCCTCATATCTCCTAATGTCAAGACTTTCGAGACATCCAACTGTATCGTGAATGTTGACGGAGCCAAGCAGGTTGTTGTGCAGGGATTGGACGGATACATTGTAGCAGAGAGAGACGGCAGGTTGCTGATATGCAAAATCTCAGAGGAACAAAGGATAAAGGAATTTAGTGCTGACTAATACAATATACCATAAAATAAATTGCAACTCTTGCATAGGTCACCATTTTTTCTTAACTTTGCGTCCAATTATGAGAAGACTATACATGTTACTGTTCCTGTCACTGTCGGTGTTAGCGCTTTCGGCGCAGACATACGAGTGTGAAGATACGTGTACACACATTCATGGTATAGACATATCACATTACCAGGGCGAAGTGTTTTGGGAAACGGTAGGCGAGAATACAAGGATGTCGTACGTCTATATAAAGGCGACTGAAGGTGGCGACCGTATAGATGCGCGCTATGAGCAAAACATCAAGTATGCTCACGAATATGGACTGAAGGTAGGGTCATACCACTTCTACCGGGCACGCACACCGCAGGAGAAACAGTTAGACAACTTCATTCTGCAATGCAGACCGAGTGAACAGGACCTCATTCCGATGATAGATATAGAAACCACCTCAGGTCTTCCAACGGAAGAGTTCTGTGACTCCCTATTTAAATTCCTTGAGATGGTTGAGCACGTTTACCGTCAACGCCCATTGATCTATTCGGGTACTAACTTCTATAATAAGCACCTGGCAGGAAAGATGGATCGTTACATGCTGATGATAGCACAGTATAACAACATCCCGCCTGTATTGGCCGATGATCATGATATCGCTCTGTGGCAATATACGGGTAAAGGTCATTTGACTGGCATTAGGGGCTTTGTGGATAAGAGCCGTTTCATGGGCGACCATCGCCTGCGTGAACTTCGCTTCCGACATCGAAGGGGCGAAATGTAGTAAAAAGATATAAAGATATGCTGATACGTTGTCCAGAATGTGGGCATGATGTGAGCGACAAAGCTGCCATCTGTCCTAATTGCGGAATACAGATAGCAGGAAATATAACACATCCTGACGGTTTATCGCAGCAAAGTGGTGCGATAAGGTCGGTTGTTGCAGATAACAACAAGAGCACTAATAACGAGAAGAAGAAATCCGGAGGCAAGGGAAAATGGATAGTATTGCTCATCTCGTTCATCATAGCGCTGACGTTGTGTGGGGTAGGGTACTACTACTATCTGGATGCACAGCAACAGAAGGAGCAGGCTGCTTTCCAGAATGCCCTTGAGAGTAACAATCAGGAGACAATGCAAATCTATCTGGCTAAGTATAAGGATGCTCCGGCAGCTCATCGTGCAAAGATAGATTCCTGTCTCACGGCATTTATGCAGAATGATCTGGATTGGAATGATGCAGAAGTAAGTGCTACGAAGAAAGCTTTGGAGGACTACCTGAAGAAGCATCCTGACTCTCCGCACAAGGCAGAGGCTCTGAATAAGATAGATTCCATTGACTATGCTACTGCCACAAGGCTGAATACCAAGGAGAGTTATGCAGAATACCTGCGTATGCATCCAGATAGCCGTCATTCCGTAGAGGTGCAGGAGTTGTTGAAGGAACTGCAAGATAAGGAGGTGTCTGACACCGATAAAGAACTCGTAAAAACAGCGTGCCGACACTTTTTCCAGGCTATAAACGCCAGGAATGAGAGCAAGCTGACAGAGACAGTAACAGAAACTCTTTCCTCGTTCTTGGGACGTACGAACGCATCATCCGATGACGTTGTGACATACATGAGAAAACTCTATGCTGCTCCGGATATACAGAATATGAACTGGTATCTCTTGGATGATTTCAAGATTGAGAAGATAAAAGACGATATGGGAGAGACCCTTCTCAAGACACAGTTCAGCGCTGAGCAACGCATAGAACGTACAGACCCTTCAAAGGAGAAGTATGGAAAGTACATCATTGCGGCAGAAGTGACAAGCGAAGGAAAAATAACACGCCTCAACATGCGCAAGCAACGATTGGCAGAATAGACAGATACAGACTCTTGACATTTGAATGGAACATACGCCAAACAACTGAGAAACAGAACCTTCAGGCTAAGGAACTCAGCGAGAAGCTCAACATCTCTCCGGTGTTGACAGCTCATCTTGTGCGTAATAACATCACAACAGAATCTGCCGCAAAATGTTTCTTCCATCCTGCGTTGAATGATTTGCTGAACCCATTCCTGATGAAGGATATGGATAAGGCCGTAGATCGTCTCAACGATGCTATAGGTAGGAAAGAACGCATACTCGTGTTCGGCGATTACGATGTTGACGGATGTACTGCCGTAGCCCTTGTCTATAAATTCCTCAATCAGTTCTATAGCAACGTCGAATATCATATCCCTGATCGTTATAGCGAGGGCTATGGTATCAGCAAGGGCAATATCGACTATGCAGCCGCACAAGGTATCTCGCTCATAATCATACTCGATTGCGGCATAAAGGCTATAGACGAGATAGCGTACGCAAAATCATTGGGAATAGATTTCATCATCTGCGACCATCACGTTCCCGATGATGAATTGCCTGATGCCTTTGCCATTCTCAATCCCAAGCGCGCTGACGATCCGTTCCCCTTCAAGCATCTCTGCGGCTGTGGAGTGGGATTCAAGTTCATGCAGGGATTTGCAAAGAATAACGGCATACCATTCTCACGTCTTCTCACGCTTCTCGACCTGTGCGCGCTGAGCATCGCCGCAGACCTTGTGGAAGTGACAGACGAGAACCGCATCCTTGCGTATCACGGACTGAAACAACTCAATCAGAATCCGAGTGTCGGAGTAAAGGCTCTGATTGACATCTGCGGCCTTCATAGTCATGAGATTACTATGAACGATATAGTCTTCAAGATAGGTCCGCGCCTCAATGCTTCCGGGCGTATCGAAAGTGGAAGACTGTCTGTTGACCTGTTGTTGCAGAAGGACTATAGCAGCGCTATGGAGATAGCGAAGCATATCGACGCATACAACGACCAGCGTCGCGACATTGACCGACACATGACCGAAGAAGCCAACAATATCGTTGCAGGTCTTGGTGAGAAGGGACAGTCCTCGTGCATCGTCATATATGATGAAGATTGGAACAAGGGCGTTATCGGTATCGTTGCATCACGTCTCACGGAACTTTACTTCAAACCTACTGTGGTGCTCACGCGTGACGGTGAATTTGCTACCGGCTCCGCACGTAGCGTCGGTGGATTTGACATATACGATGCCATAAAAAGCTGTCGTGACTTGTTAGTAAACTTTGGCGGACACACCTACGCCTGCGGCCTCACCATCAGGTGGGAAGACCGTGAGCGCTTCGCTGAGGCCTTCCGTAAATATGTGGATGAGCATATTGAGGGAATTAAGCTTCATCCGTCACTCTCCGTTGATGCCATCATCAATTTCAGCGACATCAACAAACGACTGCTGCATGACCTGAAGCGCTTCTCGCCATTCGGTCCCGGTAATCCTAAGCCAGTTTTCGTTACTGAGCGAGTCTTTGATTTCGGCACATCAAAGGTAGTGGGACGTGAGCAGGAACATATAAAGCTGGAGTTAGTAGATTCCAATTCACCAACAGTTGTCAATGGTATAGCCTTCGGACAATCCTCAGCTGCCAGATACATCAAATCGCGTCGCTCATTTGACATTGCATACACCATAGAAGAGAATATCTATAAGAAGGGCAATGTGCAGCTACAGATTGAAGACATCCATATTAAGGATGCCGGGGAGGAACTCTGACACCTGACTATCTACACATACTTAAGCAATACTACGGCTACACCTCCTTTCGCAGCATTCAGCTGGACATTATCCGTAGCATCGGTGCCGGACACGACACTTTGGGGCTCATGCCGACTGGTGGAGGCAAGAGCATAACATTTCAGGTTCCGGCTCTGGCAGTTAAAGGCGTATGTATTATCATCACGCCCCTTATCGCTTTGATGCAAGACCAGGTGGAGCACCTGAAAGCCATAGGCATACAGGCAGAAGCAATACATTCTGGCATCAGCCGGAACAAAATTATCAGTATTCTGGATAATGCCATTTTCGGTGCCGTGAAATTTCTCTATGTATCGCCTGAGCGTCTCTCCAATGAACTCTTTCTCGCCAAACTCGCGTATATGAACGTGTGTTTCATCACCGTGGATGAGGCACATTGCATCTCGCAATGGGGTTATGATTTTCGCCCTTCTTATTTGAAAATCAATGAATTGCGCAGCATCCTTCCCTCCGTTCCGTTACTTGCGCTCACGGCAACGGCAACACCTGCTGTTGTTAAGGATATAACGGAGAAACTGGAGTTCGGAAAGCATAGCCCTGCTGACATAGCTACAACGGAATACCGTCCTCATGTCTATTCCATGAGTTTCCTGCGTCGGAACATCACATACGTGGTTCGATACGTGGAAGATAAATACGTAGAATTAGCACGCATCCTACGTTCGGTCAAAGGGACAGCTATCGTATATACGCGCAACCGTAAGAAAACCAAAGAGTTGTCGCGTGAACTTAACCAGCAGGGACTCAATTCCACCTATTATCACGCGGGGCTTGACTCTGCCATAAAGACGCAGCGGCAGCATCAATGGCAGGACGGCGAGATAGATGTTATGGTAGCCACAAATGCCTTTGGTATGGGTATTGATAAGGCTGATGTGCGGTTAGTCGTCCACATGGATTGCCCCGATTCTCTGGAGGAGTACTATCAGGAAGCAGGGCGTGCAGGGCGTGACGGAGAGCTGAGCTATGCGGTATTGCTATGTGATAACTCTGACCGCACGAGTTTCAGCAGGCGTATAGCCAATGCCTTCCCGCCCAAAGACTACGTACGCCGTGTCTATGACCATCTCTGTTTCTATTTCTATATAGGAATAGACAGCGGTAACGGCGCTACATTAGAGTTTGATATGGACACCTTTTGCATCAAGTACCACCACTTTCCCACCTCGGTGGAAAGTGCGCTTAAATTGCTGCAAAATGCAGAATACCTTGTCTATCAGCCGGAAAACGACGAAGCCGCGCGTGTGAAGATTATTGTGGCACCATATCAATTGGATGATCCCATACTTCATCTCACGCACAACGAGAGCATGCTCTTAGAGACCTTGTTGCGGTACTACGGTACGCTTTTCTCTGATATGACATACATAGAGACCTCGTTTCTGTGCAATAAGTGTTCTATGACGGAAGACACATTCCACTTCACACTCAAGTCGTTATCTCAGAAACGTATTGTCAATTACGTACCTCGCAGGCGTGTTCCTACAATTACCTTCACGCGCGACAGAGTAGATTCCGACCATCTCAATATCCCCCGTGCCGTATATGAAGACATGCAGCAGCGCTACAGGGAGCGGGCAGACAAGATGTTAGAATATATGTCGCAGGGAGTGGATGGTATATGCCGTCAGCGGCTCATACTTGATTACTTCGGAGAGCAGCTTCAGGAGGATTGTGGCACATGTGATGTCTGCAGGGCACGCAGGATAGCTGCACGTGACTCCAAAGAAACGAAAAGCGAGAAAGTGCGTCAAGCTGTATTGACGCTCCTGTCAGATGGTAAGCCTCATCATGTTAGCGAGTTAAAACTATTAGGTTATTCTTCAGAACAGCTTGCAGCAACTTTGCAAGAACTGCGCGATGATGAACGTCTCTCAATGGATGGCAGCGAGATAACCCTTATTTAGCCCCCCTCCACCTCCCCTCTATAGGAGGCCTCCCTCCAACTCCCCCCCTATAGGAGGGAGAGTCGATAATGGGAAAACGGGGAAAAGCAAAATAGTGAAATGGCAAAATAAAATTTGTACATTGTACATGGTAAATTGTACATTATTTTACCTTAAGAATGATGCTTGTGGCGCCAATGGTGAAAAGTGTACCGTCTTCTATTACGCGACGTTCATTGTCCCCCAATATCTGATTATCCACAAAGGTGCCTGTATAGCTCGGCCCGTCACGCAGCACGTACTTCAGGTTTCCCCGTTTGTCGCGTGAAACGTTGATGACGCAATGGTTCATGTCCATCGATGGGTCATTGGTCTCTATCGGAGTGTTACATTTTGAGCCTTTCATATAGCGACCTATCACGTTGTCACCCATACGCAGGGGATAGACCTGCTTGTAGTGAAACATGTTCTCTATCACCACAATAGCCCCTACGCCGGCATCTTCCGACTCTACCGTGGGATTTTCATCCTTCTGTTGCTTGCGTAGTTTCGATACGCCCATGCGTATGGAAAAGTCCTTGTTACATTGTGGGCAGGAGAAAACCAATGTCTGTCCAGCCTCATATCTCGTTTCATCAAACGTGATGAAATTATCACATTTCGGACATCTTACTCGTTTCATGCAGAATAATTAAAGATTTCAAGTTTCCGAAGAAGTTAAAGAGTTCTTGCTTAGGCAAGCGTTACATAGGGCTGAGCGAAGAAGTTCTTGTTCATCATTTGTTACGCAAGCATCCCACTGGGCCGAGCGATGCATTATGCACTATGAATTATGCATTATCTCAAATCCATTACCCACGCCTGGCTGAAGCGTTCGCTTTCTTCTCTCAGGGTGCGTAGTGCTTGCGCTGCCTCAGCTTCCGTAGCATAGCTTCCGTAGATAACCTTCCGGTTGTGCGGATTGCTCTCCAGTATCTGAGCCTCGTTCAGGCCTTCCAGCTCCATCGCAGCTATCATGTCGTTAGCTCCGCCACGACACACTTTGCTTGCCAGGACTATGGTATAGTCCTTTCTTGTCTCTTCTACTGCCTCTTCCTGCTGCTGTGTCTGAATGACAGAGGTCTGCTCCGTCGCGTGCGCGCTCGTGTCATTATTTATTATGTTGGTCAAGGCCGACATATTCACTATTGAGCTCTGCACCATTCCCTCTACGATGTTACTGTCGCTGCCTCTGCCTGCAGGCAGTATTGACAGAGTGAAGATGATCATCACAAGTATGGCAGCAGCCACTTTTCTCATAGCCGGCATCAGAGGAACAATCTTCGTGTTGCTCGATGGCAATTCCTCCAACTCGTCAAGACTGAATGTGCCAAGTCCGAATAGCGAAGGAGTCTGTAACCCTGCAGAGGCAGGAGTAAACGTGAGGTGTTCATCGGTGTCGAGGGTCAGCGTACCTATTCCGTGAAACTGGTAGCTGCCTTCCACCACCATTGTCTGGCGTATTTCCTCCACCTCCTTCTCTATGCGTCGGAACGCTTCAGGGTAGGAGATATCGTAGGCATCCTGATATGACTGGGCCAGAAGGTAGTCATTGTGCTGAAGTTGCGCATTGAATCCGAGCGTACGCAAGGGAGGATAGAAGATATTTTCTGAGCAATGAGACTGTTCATAATGAGCCACGAAACCGCCCAAACCTGGTACGGTTACGCAGTCATTATTGACCAGCAAAATCTCAATATGTCTTGATAATTCATTCATTTAGTGGAGTTTAGGTCTATATACTTAAAGTATAATACTAAAACGTGGCTCTTTCACAACCAAGCACAAAGGTACAAATTTTTCGTAAATAGAACTATAAAATGTATGTAAAAAGAGAAAAAATCTTTATTTCTTTCATTTTTTTGAAAAAAAAGTTGTAATTTTGCTACATTATTATATGAAAGCATAGTAATGAATTCAAGAAGAATTATATCTTTTCTCACCTTACCGCTTGTAATTGTGACGGTTATGCTCATTTCCGTATCCTGTGATAAGCGAGGGGCGGCCCCTGAGCAGAATCTGTCATCTGACAGTATTGCAAGGGCACAATTGCAAGGTTCGTGGGAAGATGAGTACATGGGTAATGTGGTTTTTACCTTTTTGGGTGATACCATATTCTATAATGATTCACTCACCGCACCGGCACCTTTCTCAGTCAAGGGAGATACTCTTGTAGTGGGTAACGAGGGTGACATTTCTTATTTCATCCAGAAACTCACTAATTCTTCTTTGGTTATGACATCATCCAGTGGCGAAGAGCTGTCTTTCGTGAAGAGTGAAGAAACGGTACTTCCAATAAGGAATGACGTCTCCAAGGTTGCTGTAAATCAGGGCAGAAAGATCAAGCGCGATACCGTGATGATAGCATCTGGCAAGCGTTATCACGTCTATTCGCAAGTCAATCCTACCACTTACAAGGTATATTTACAAGGGACAAACCTTGACGGGTTAGAAGTAGAGACGATATACTATGACAACTTCGTGTATATCGGCGTTTACGGCGAAAAAGGAAAGATATTCGGTCAGGATATAAAGAAACAGGACTTCTCCGCACTTGTGCCGGAGAGTTTCCTCTCGCAGGCGATACTCTCAGACATTCTCTTCGGGCGTGCTACCTCAGAGGGCGTCTCCTTTACTGCTGTTCTCGCCATTCCCGACAGCGAGACGAGCTATCGCGTCAATATCCTCATTTCTCCAGAAGGCAAGAAATCTCTAACACTAAAATAAATGACTCAGGTTGAAAATATGTCAGAACGTTTTGCTGACATTCAAATGCTGCGCTATTCCCTCCCGGGATTCCAGGAACTCACCACCCGCCAGAAAGCATACATCTACTACCTCTCAGAGGCTACTCTCTGGGGGCGTGACATCACGTTCGATCAGTTCGGACGATACAATCTTCTCATCCGTCGCACACTGGAGGCTGTCTATCAGACGTTTCAGCAGAGTGAATGTAGCGAGGATGTAAAGAATTCTGCCGACAGCCTCGCCCTTGAGGAGTATCTGAAGCGCGTATGGTTTTCCAACGGAATATACCACCACTATGGTTCAGAGAAATTTCAGCCCGCATTCTCACGCGATTTCTTTGAGAATGCCGTGCGTCAGGTGCCGTCAGAGCTGCTTCCTATGCCTGCTGACGAACTTCTCCACATCATTGCGCCTGTAATCTTTGACCCCGATGTGCTGCCTCAGCGCGTCAACAGAACGCCGGGTGATGACCTGGTGCTGACCTCTGCATGCAACTACTATCAGGGCGGCGTGACACAGGCTGAGGTGGAGGCGTTTTACAAGCAGCAACAGCAGTCTCAGCCACAGTCAGCCACCTCTGCTGATGATGGTGCTCCGTCGTGGGGACTCAACAGCACGCTTTGCAAGAATGAGGACGGTACGCTCAGCGAGGATGTGTGGTTTCTGAACGGTAAATACGGGCCCTATATACAGAAGATTATAGGCAATTTGGAGAAGGCGAAACAGTATGCAGAAAATGAACAGCAAAAGCGCGTAATAGACTTGCTTATAGAGTATTACACTACGGGTGATTTGCATGTCTTTGACACTTACAGCATAGAGTGGCTGAAAGAGACGGAAGGGCGTATAGATTTCATCAACGGCTTCATAGAGGTCTATGGCGATCCGCTGGGCTATAAGGCATCGTGGGAAGGCATCGTGGAATATAAAGACCCCGTAGCAACCCGCCGAACGCAGACCATCAGCAGCAATGCCCAGTGGTTTGAGGATCATTCGCCCATTGACCCGCGTTTCCGCAAACCTCGCGTCACGGGTGTTGTGGCCAATGCTATCTGTGCAGCTATGATAGGGGGAGACGAGTATCCCTCTACCGCCATTGGCATTAACCTGCCAAACGCCGACTGGATAAGGGCGCGCTACGGTTCAAAGAGCATCACAATAACCAATTTCACGCATGCCTATGACGAAGCGGCAAAGAAGAGCGGATTCCTGGACGAGTTTGTGTGTGATGATGCAACGCGGCAGATGATCAGACAATACGGCAGCCTCTGCGACGAGTTGCATACCGACTTGCATGAGTGTTTGGGTCACGGTAGCGGACAATTGCTGCCCGGAGTCAGCTCAGATGCCCTGAAGGAGTATGGCAATGTGATAGAGGAAGCCCGTGCCGACCTTTTTGGCCTGTACTACATAGCAGACTCCAAACTGGTGGAACTGGGACTGCTGCCCGATGGCGAGGCATACAAGTCAAACTACTATTCATACATGCTCAACGGCATGATGACCCAGGGTGTCAGGATAAAGTTGGGCAATGACCTGCAGGAGGCCCACATGCGTAACCGCGCACTCATTGCTAACTGGTGTTACGAGAATGCACCTGCCGGTACGGTGGAGCTCGTTAAGCGGGACGGAAAGACATACCTGCAAATCCATGACTACGCACAACTGCGTCAGCTCTTCGCCCGCCTGCTCTTTGAGGTGCAGCGTATCAAGAGTGAGGGTGACTATGCCGCAGCACGTGACCTTGTGGAACGCTACGGAGTGAAGCTTGACAGAGAGCTGCACGCAGAGGTGCTGAAACGTTATGAGACGCTTAACATCGCACCTTATAAAGGATTCCTCAATCCTCGCATGACTGCCGTAACGGACAAAGACGGAATGGTGGAGGATGTCTTATTGGATTTCTCTGAGACCCTTGCAGAACAGATGCTGCGCTACAGTAGCGAATACTCCCTTCCCTGCATACGGCTTATCCAGTAAAGTTGCTTGCCAGAATTCCTACCCTTCAAAGTGGGGAAGAGGCCTCCGTGACGATAGGGAGGGGAAATAGCAGGCAAACTTTGGCCTCGAATATAGGTCGTTATGGCATATAATAAATAAAAGGTCGGAATCCATATAGGGTTACCGACCTTTTGTTTTTTATGTTAGCAGATACTGATGAGTATCTTTGTGTGTGTGGAGGGGTTGCTGCTGCCCCCTTTTATTTTGTCAGTTTATATGAACGCTTGATGAATTTGTCAAGGGCTGCACCCTTTAGCAGGCCTGTCTGCAGCAGTGCCAGGTCTATGATTTGCTCTATGGTGTCCTCTTTGCCGTTGGCATCAGCAAGGATTGCTTTGATGGTTTCATTGTCGCTATTAAGCACGAGGGTGTATGTGTCTGGCATTTGCTGATAGAATCCCATGCCGCTCTGATAGCGCGAGATGTCCTTCATGCGTCGCATGTATTCGTTTTGTGTCAGCACAGCCGGAGCACCTGTCTCGCCCATTGGTGTTACCTCAACGGTGATGGTGGTCTTGTCGAGGCTTGGCAGCTTAGCGTTGAATGTCTCAGTCAATCCCTTGCGTTCATCTTCTGAGAGGGTGGATTCCTTTGACTCCTCTTTCACTATGAGGCGGTCTATGATGTCTGCATCTACGCGTGTGAAGCGAGACTTCTCCACCTTCTGCTCCAGCATGGATACGACAGATGTGTCGAGACCTCCATCAAGTATCAGCACGCTGTAGCCCTTTGACTTTGCGTTCTCTATGTAGGCATACTGCTCGTCAGCATTGTTAGCATAGAGATAAACGAGGTTGCCGTCTTTGTCTGTCTGCTGGCTCTGTATGAGGGTCTTGTACTCATCGAGGGTGAAGTACTTGCCGTCAACATCTTTCACGAGGGCAAAGTCCTTTGCACGGTCATAGAAAGACTCGTCGGTCAGCATACCGAAATTGATGAATATCTTCAGGTCATCCCATTTCTTCTCATAGTCGGCACGGTCACTCTTGAATATGCCGGAGAGACGGTCAGCCACCTTCTTTGTGATGTAGGTAGAAATCTTCTTCACATTGGCATCGCTCTGCAGGTATGAACGGCTGACGTTGAGCGGAATATCAGGTGAGTCAATCACTCCGTGCAGCAGTGTGAGGAACTGTGGCACGATGCCCTCAACCTGGTCTGTCACAAATACCTGATTGCAGTAGAGCTGTATCTTTCCCGGCTGCAGGTCTATGTTTGACTGCACGCGTGGGAAGTAGAGAATGCCGGTGAGGTGGAACGGGAAATCCACGTTCAGGTGTATCCAGAACAGAGGTTCGTCACCCATAGGATAGAGGGCACGATAGAAGTTCTTGTAGTCCTCATCCTTCAGCGAAGACGGCTGCTGCGTCCATAATGGGGCAGTGGTGTTGATGACGTTGTCCTCGTCAGTGTCCTTCATCTTCTTCTCATCCTTGTCCCACTCCTGCTTCTTGCCAAACACTACAGGAATTGCCATGAACTTGCAATACTTGTTGAGCAGCATGGAGAGCTTACCGTTGTCAAGAAATTCCTTACCCTCTTCGCCCATGTGGAGGATGATGTCAGTGCCGTGCTCTGCCTTTTCGCATGGCTCTATCTCATATTCCGGTGAGCCGTCACATGACCATTTCACGGCCTGCGCACCGTCCTTGTAGGATTTTGTGATGATCTCTACCTTGTCTGACACCATGAATGAAGAGTAGAATCCCAGGCCGAAGTGACCGATGATGCTCGTAGCAGTATCTTTGTACTTCTCAAGGAAATCCGTTACGCCTGAGAAGGCTATCTGGTTGATATAGCGATCTACTTCCTCCTCTGTCATTCCGACACCGTTGTCAGAGAATGTCAGTGTGCCTGCCTCTTTGTCTATGCTTACACTGACTTTCAGGTTGTCCAGGCTGCCGCTGTACTCGCCCGTAGCGGCAAGGGCCTTCAACTTCTGAGTTGCATCAACGGCATTGCTGACCATCTCGCGGACAAAGATCTCATGATCGCTGTAGAGAAACTTTTTGATGACGGGGAAAATGTTCTCTGTCGTAACCCCGATGTTACCTTTTGACATTTTTATTGTTTGTTTAATGTAATAATTTCTGCAATAATGCGTTGCTTTAGTAAATTAAAAAAATTATTATACATTTTGCAAAAGCTGTGCCAATTGATAAAGAGCCAAGTGCGACTTGCACTTTTTGACATGGATGGCGTCCTTTACGACTCTATGCCCAACCATGCGCGAGCGTGGCATGAGTCAATGTCATCCTATGGAATCAACATGACCGAACAGGAGGCTTATGCCTGTGAGGGTATGCGTGGTGTGGAGGTAATCATGGAACTTGCCCGGCGGCAATGGGGTAGGGAGATTACCGAGTCAGAGGCCGAGGAGATGTATCGCGCCAAGTCTGCAGCCTATGCTGCTATAGGTGCTCCTACTTTCGTACCCGGTATTCTGGATGTTCATGCTGCATTGCGCAGTCTTGGCATTCACATCGGGGTAGTGACAGGAAGCGGACAGAAGACCCTGCTGTCACGACTGGCAAGTGATTTCGGTGACACACTCACTCCGGGACTCATTGTCAGTGCCCGTGATGTCAGTCACGGCAAGCCCGCACCTGATCCTTATCTGCAAGGCATCAGGAAGGCTGGGCAACTGCTGGGCAAGGAGATATTGCCTGAGCAGACAATTGTGATAGAGAATGCTCCGCTTGGGGTGCGCTCTGCCGTTGCCGCAGGGTGCTTCACTATAGCGGTGAACACAGGTCCTTTGCCCGATGAGGCACTGAGAAAAGAAGGGGCAGCGATGGTGCTGCCTGACATGAAGAGCCTCACCGCTGCCTTATTGTCTGCATAACACAATTGTTATGCGAATAGAAAATGGGTTCTATTTATTCCACCTCGTAAGACGCATGCATCTCGGTGTGAATAAATAGAACCCATTATATATTTTGCTAATTTTACGCTTTCAGCGAGATTTTCAGTTCTTTGAGCTGGCTGTCATCGATTGCTGACGGTGCGTCGAGCATCACGTCTCTGCCGCTGTTGTTCTTTGGGAATGCTATGCAGTCACGGATACTATCCAGACCAGCCATGATGCTGACAAAGCGATCAAGACCAAATGCAAGTCCTGCATGAGGTGGGGCTCCATACTTGAATGCTCCTGTGAGGAAGCCGAACTGTGCCTCAGCTCTCTCAGGGGTAAATCCAAGCACCTCAAACATCTTGGCCTGCAGCTTGCTGTCATGTATTCTCAGCGAACCGCCTCCCACTTCTATACCGTTGCAGACGAAATCGTATGCCTTTGCTCTGACGCGTGCAGGGTCAGAATCGAGTAGGGGAATATCATCTGGGTTAGGCATAGTGAATGGATGGTGGGTTGACATGAGGCGCTGTTCCTCATCGCTCCATTCGAAGAGCGGGAAGTCTATAATCCACAGACACTCAAACTTATCCTTGTCCATGAGTCCCAATCTGCGTCCCATCTCCAGTCTGAGTGAGCAGAGTTGCACACGTGTCTTGTTGGCATTGTCGCCGGAGAGGATGAGGATGAGGTCACCTGGCTTGGCATTCATCTTCTGTGCTACGGCCTGCAGCTGCTCAGGGGTATAGAACTTATCCACAGAGGATTTGATGCTTCCGTCTTCGTTAATCTTGATATACACCAATCCCTTTGCTCCTACCTGCTGGCTCTTCACGAAGTCTGTGAGCTGATCCAGTTGTTTGCGTGTGTATGAAGCGCAGCCAGGGGCGCAGATACCTCCGATGTATGCCGCGTTGTCAAACACTGCGAAGGTTCCGAGCTTCAGCACATCATCAAGTTCTACGAACTCCATTCCGAATCTCAGGTCAGGCTTGTCAGAGCCGTATTTGCTCATAGCCTCTTGCCATGTCATCTGTCTCAGTTTTGCAGGTAGTTCCACACCGCGCACTTCACGGAATATGTGGCGTACCATCTCTTCAAAGATATCAATGACATCATCCTGATCCACGAAAGACATCTCGCAGTCTATCTGAGTGAACTCTGGCTGTCTGTCAGCTCTCAAGTCCTCATCGCGGAAACATTTTGCTATTTGGAAGTAACGGTCAAATCCTGCCACCATGAGCAGTTGCTTAAGTGTCTGCGGTGACTGCGGCAGAGCATAGAACTGTCCTGGGTTCATGCGCGATGGTACCACGAAGTCACGTGCTCCCTCTGGTGTTGAGCCGATGAGGATAGGTGTCTCAACCTCTATGAAGTCGCGTGAGTCAAGGAAGTTGCGTATGAGGATGGTCATCTTGTGTCTCAGCTCCAGATTCTTTCTCACGCATGAGCGTCTGAGGTCCAGGTATCTGTACTTCATACGTATCTCATCACCTCCGTCGGTGTTGTCCTCGATGGTGAAGGGAGGCGTATCGCTTGGACTCAGAATGCTAAGGCTGCTGACAATAATCTCAATGTCTCCTGTAGGCAGCTTCTTGTTCTTTGAGTAGCGTTCTGCTACTGTTCCTGTTGCCTGAACAACGTATTCTCTTCCGAGTGATGCAGCCTGCTGCTTCAGCTCTTCGGGAGCTTCTTCGTTGAATGCGAGCTGTGTGATGCCATATCGGTCACGCAGGTCTATGAAGGTGAGGGCTCCGAGATTGTGTATGCCCTGAACCCAGCCTGCCAGAGTGACGGTCTGGCCGACATTTTCAATGCGGAGTTCTCCGCAGGTGTTTGTTCTGTACATATTGGTTGTTGGTTGATAGTTGAAAGTTTATGAGGACCCTGCGGAGTGCTCGGCACTTGTGACGCTTTGCGCAGCAAAGAACCGCAGGGCACGGTGGCTATTTATTCTTGCGAGGAAACCGCGGGGCAAATGCGGCTATTTATTGTTATAACGAAACCGCGAGACACTTGCAGGGCACGGTGTGTGGCGCTTATCAGTCTGTGATGACGCCCTCTGAGCGGTATTGCTTGATGAGGTTTTCCACGTCCTTCACTGCCACGTCGGGGGTCACGTCATATTCTTCGCATAGTATATTGACGAGTTCCTCAGTGGTGAACGGACCTTTCTCCATGCGTCTCCACAGTAGGTATGAAGAGTCATTGAGGGCTATGAGTTTAGAGAAATCCACATTGTTTTCTCCCATTGGTACAAGTATGCGTTCACCGCACACTTCCTTGAGTTTGAAGCCTTGTTTTATTTGCATCATGTT
The DNA here is from genome assembly GCA_017478025.1 of Prevotella sp. Taxonomy (GTDB): domain Bacteria; phylum Bacteroidota; class Bacteroidia; order Bacteroidales; family Bacteroidaceae; genus Prevotella. The sequence goes on along the minus strand of JAFVGZ010000003.1, from coordinate 221,578 downwards.
ATGTACTATTTACAATGTACAATGTACGATTTATATTTTGTTATATTGTTATCTTGTCATTTATGTCTCTCTCCCAAGGGGGCAGTAGTGGGCTTATTTGAAAAGCTTCCTATATATGAACAGCAGGTATCTCCTCAGGGGTTTCAGTGCTATCCATGTCTTCCAGTATAGCGTATATGCCCTATTGCCTTTTACCGGACTCAGGGTGTCGCTGCCTTTTCTATAGAACCCTGTTGCTATGGCTATGACATCAGCGCGCTGTATGTATTCCGGGGTTATATTGCCGTCACCGCAGAGTGTTATGCCTTGCTCAGAGATTTCTACGATGCGGTGTAGTGCATACCTCGATGTGCTGATTTCTGCCAGCACCACATCTCCGATGTTCAGCGTCTCCGGAACCGGTTCGAGCAGCGCTTTGTCTCTCCCGTCCTCCAGCCACGGTCTCATGCTATATCCTCTCAGCGGTAGCGTAACGGTGTGTCCTTGACTGATGAGTTTTGCAATCTCAGGTATCAAGATGTCGTTGCTTATGTGTAGAGAGCGTTTTTGCATACTATTGCTGACGATGTGTGTGGTGTACAATGTAGTGTCATCATCTTTGTGCTACCCACTATGGCTGAGATGGTCTGGCAGGTCTTGTCGTGTATATCTTCATCCCATTTCATAGACGAGCATGCGGTGATGAGTGTTGAGAATGCCTGGAGAGGCGAGAGTGGGGTGGTGTAGTCACTGTCGGCACGTTCTATCTTTATGACTGCTCCCAGTGGTGCCTCCACGTTACGGTAGCATGGGGTCTTTCCGCTCCAGGGTGAGCCGTAGAGCATGGGTTTCCCATCTGGCATCATGCGTATTATCGGGTTGTCATCATTTATCAGGTCACACCCGTCGATGGCTCTCAGCCAGTTTGCCACCTGTGTGCTTTTCCCTGTCCCCGATGGTGCGGTGAAGGCATAGGCCTTTCCCTGATATCTCACTACCGAGGCGTGTAGCAGCAGCGTTTCTTGTTCCGCAGTGCTGAAAGCGTATGCGAGCATCATGACATTGTTAAGCGCGAAGGACTGCCAAATCTCCGTGCGGGCAAGAAGGGTGCAGTGACACTGGGTGAAGTCAGCAGAGCTGGTAAGCAGGGCACATTCCTGCCCATCAGCAGAATGTATAAGGAACCGATACCCCCCGTCGCTGTATCTCTCCACTCGTGTGATGCCATTGCCCGTATCGACATCGCGAACAAATTGCCTCGTAACCACTTCTGTAGCGCTCTCAGTGGTTGGGGTATTGCCATTATCAGCCTCCCCGTTTGTCACGTGTGCTGTGTGTATATACATCTGCATAGTGGCCTCTGCCTCGTGGCTGTTGTCATTGCTATCCACTATGAACGGTGTGAACGAGGGCAGCAACTGTCTGAGCAGAGTCTCCGGAGCGTGTAGTACGATGATATGTCCGCCTATACGATATGTCATTTTGACTCAATGATGGGTTGAAACTGGAACTTCAGCTGATCTATGGTTTTGATCAGCATCCCTTTCTTCTCATATTGCTTCTTCAGTTTCGCGTAGTCCTTGTGTATCGCGTTGTATGTGAGCTTGAAGACTGTGGCGCAGACATAATCGTTTATTCCTTCGCCCTCCATGTATCGTTTCATTTGCGAAGCATACTCATTGCGCGACGAGAGGAATTTTGTTTTCTTATTGACTGTCACATTCTCCAGCATTCGTATGTCTGTCATGTAGATTACGGAGTCAGTAGGCGAGAATGCTATGCCATAGATGTACGCATTCTCTGCCTTTGCGGCTACAGAGAGCAGCGTCATCATTATGATTGTCATTATTGATCGCATGTGTGTCATTTCCCTAATATATTATGTATGTATATTTACTTATATGAATACGTTATGGTTCAGTATGCGTCTCATCTTCCTCTGCGCCGTTTTGAGTATCTGTCTTACTCTTGAGCGTGTCACTTGCATCTCTTGTGCTATCTCTGCCATTGTCATTCGGTCATCCACGTTCAGTCCGTAATATGACTCAATGACAAACTGTTCCCTCTCATTGAGAAATCCCAAAGCAGGAAAGATGGATGCCTCCATGTCGCCCTGTTCTGCAGCATCATCGGTGTGTGGCTTGCCTGCCTTCAGTTTTTCTGGCAGCGCCTCTGTCGTTATCACCTCTTCGGGCAGCAGTCGTTCCATTGCCTTTCGTATGTCACGCACGGCATAGTTGACGAAACGCACCCCGCGTTCCGGATCCCATTTACGTGCTGCGCGCAGCATTGCAAGAGAACCTTCGCTCACCAGGTCATCCAAATCCACCTGGCGGTGCTTATTATGATATTCCTCGGCAAGGCTTACGACGAAGCCCATATTGTCTAAGACAAGCTGATTATATGATGTACTATTTACCATTTACCATTTACAATGTACAATGTACAATTTTTATTTTGTTATATTGTTATATTGTTATTTACGTCCCTCCCTCCTTTAGGGGGGGGGGGAGTTGGTGGGGGGCTTTGGGGGCTTTACAGCCACGTGCTGAGTATCTGTGACAGCCAGCCAATGGTTTTCTGTCCGCATGTGCGCCACTCATCCCATTTCTCCGGCGTCAGAAGGAATGATTTCTTCTTGTCGGCTTCAAAGAGTCGTGTAAGTTCCATCGTGGTGTTTCTGTCCAGTATGACGGCATTCTCTTCGTAGTCCCAGTTCAGCGAGCGTGCATCAAGGTTGCAGCTGCCTACAGTACATGTCTTTCCATCCACCATGATAATCTTCGTGTGGTGAAATCCTCCCTGATAGATATACACCTTAGCGCCGCGTTTCATCATTTTGTGCATCTCATAGAACGATGCATCGGGCATCATGGGTATATCGCTCTTCTCTGATATCATAAACTCCACCTTCACGCCTCTTTTCAGTGCTCTCTTCATAGCGACCTTTACGGAGTGTGTCAGCGACATGTATGGGTTTATGAGTTTTATGCTGTCCTGGGCATTGTCAAAACATGCTATGTAGAACTGCCTCATGATTTTGTTTGTCACATTCGGCTCACGGTTTATGATTCCCACCATCTTGCTCCCCGCTGTGGCTGTAGTGTCTTTCTTCAGCCCCTTGAAGTCTGTTCGTGGTGGAAAGGAGGGGTAATACTTTATGCCGCTCACGTTCTGCTTAGCAGTCTTGTTCCACATGCGCAGGAAGATGCGCTGCAGTGTGCTGACCTCGTCACCCTCTATCCTGCAATGCATGTCGTGCCATGAGCCCACTTGCTCCGTACCGTGTATGTAGTAGTCTGCTACATTCATTCCTCCTGTGTAGGCTATCTGTCCGTCAATGACCACTATCTTGCGGTGGTTACGGTGAAACACGTGGTTTATCCAGGGGAATGTGGTGCGGTCATAGATGTGTATCTCCACTCCGCTGTTTCTGATAGCGGTGAGATGTTCTTTCTTCAGCGGCCTGTTGTTTGACATATTGCCAAAGGCATCAAAGATGACACGCACCTCTACGCCCTCTTTCGCTTTCACTGCCAGCAGGTCAAAGAGTGCGTTGCCTATGGAGTCGTTGCGGAAGTTGAAGTACTCCATGTGTATGCTGCTCGTGGCCTGTCTCAGCGCGGCAAACATATCATCAAATTTCTCCTGTCCGCATGTCAGCAGGGTCACGCTGTTGTTATTTGAGAACGTGATGTTCTGCTGTCTCAGAGTGCGTGCTATCAGTGTGTCAGAACTCTCGCTCCATGCTCCCACAGACAGCGCAGAGAGTAATAGTGAGATTATGATAAATCTTTTATAATGCATAGGTCATAATGCATAATGCACAATTTTTAATGCATAATTTATTTCTCTTCCAATATCTTCCCTAAATCATCTTCCCTGTTGGGAGTTGTAGAGGGATTATCCCTTTTGATGTGCAGGTCAAGCTGTGGGAATGCAATCTCAATGTTGTTCTCGTTCAGTGCCTCATAGATAGCCTCCAATATTACGCCATCGTCAGAATACTGTGTGAACACATTGACCCACACTACAACCTTCAGCGTCAGTGCCGAGTCTGCAAACTCCTTCAGCACTACTTTCACTCCTCTGCTCTTGTTGATGTTCGGCAGAGCTCCTACTGCATCGACTATAACCTGGCGTGCCTGCTTGATATCTGTGCCATACGCCACGCCGACATCCAAGATATGACACTCATATCCGTGGTTGCGCGTCATGTTCTTATAGTTCTTGGTGAAGAGCTGTGAGTTGGTGAACGCTATGACCGATCCATCCACGGTGTCAATCATCGTTGAGGTGTAAGAGATACTTGAGACAGTTCCCCTGATGCCGTCACACACGATGAGGTCACCAATCTTTATGCGTCCCGTCATGAGCGAGATACCGTAGTAGATATTCTCCAGTATGTCCTTTGATGCGAAACCGATACCTGTGGATAGTCCTCCCGAGATAACAACGAGCCATGTGCTTGAGATATCGAAGATGGCGAGTGAGATGAGGAACCAGATGCCCCAGATGAGTATCTGCAGCACGTTCTTGACCATCATAAACCGCTGTGCAGCGTTCGATGGGTCCTGCTGCTCCAGGAAATGCTTGGCAAAAGCTTTGGCAATCTTGTTCAGATAGTTGAAGACACAGTAGAGTGCCGTCACCTGAGCTATGGCAAAGATGCTGGCCTTGAAGTTCGGATGGTTCAGGAAGTTGTACTTGAAGAGGTCCAGCGTGATGTCGCTGAGGTTGAACACATCCGCTGCCCAATAGATGCTGAATACTACAGACGCTATGGCAGCAACGGGCAGTACTATCAGGTATATAGCATTTTGCAACCATGTCTGCGTGATGGGCAGTTCGTCGAGCTTCTTTTTCTTAGCATACTCCTTGTACCAGTCCCTCAGGCATGTGATGGTGAGGATGCATGTGAGCTGCATTATCCACCAGATGAGTATCTGTACCGACAACAGGGTGTAGCCTATTGCCGAGCAAACGAGTGATACGATGAAGATAATCTGTGAGAACGCCGCATATCCCTTGTCGCTGCGTGCCACGTTCTCTCCTATTTTCCTTGTCACGTGCCATTGCCAGATGCAGCATATCAGCAGTATGGGTGGAAAGATGAGGTTCACGAGTGCGTTGGGTATCAGCACCACGCGGAAACTGATGACGATAAATCCGTTCACCAGCAGCGGCATGTAGAGTGAGAGGGTCTTGATGGACTGCTCCGGCTTGGCCCTGAGCATGATGGATAGTATTATCACGCTGAGCAGCCATGCAAACTGCACAAGCAGCGACGATGCCATGATGAGGAAGTTCTGCGTAGATAATGCCTGAACTATTCCGAGCAGTATGGCAAAGGTGACTGCCGTTGATGCCAGTATTATCATGGTGCGCTTTGCCATGAACGACTCTGCGAACGAAGAGAAGGCACCTCGCTTAATGAGTCTTGTGGCAAGCCATCTTACCAGCAGCTGGTTGAGGAGGATGGAGATGAATCCATAGAAGAGGATGACCATGAAGACACCTACTATCCACCTGCTGTCCCACTGAGAGCGCACATTGTTATAGAAGGTGTATTTCCTGCCTATTGTCTCCTTAGTCTCTGTCAGGTATGAGCGCAACCGTGAGAGGATGACGAGATAGTTGTTGCTGCCGTTGGTGAAGATGCTGCTCTGTATGTCAGAGTACTTCTTGTTGGCGTAGTCATTGAGGTACTGCAACCTGTTCTCCGTCATCTTATAGTACGTGATGTACTCGTTCAGCTGGTCTCTGTCCTCCACGAGCATACGCCGTGTGTTGACAGCCAGAGCGAGACACACGTTTCTGTCTGTCTTACCCTTCTCATCGAGTATCATCACGGGCAGCGACTTGAGGCTGTTGATGAGGCTGTCCATACGTTCCACCTCGTTGTCACTCTTCTCCACAAAGGTACGGAATGGTATGAGATGAGCCTTGAACTCGCGGTACTGCTCTATTGCTTCATGACAGGCGTAGGTGAGGTCAAAGACATACCCATCGTTCTGCGAATACAGCATCAGCGCGTTCTGGTTGCTGCGCTGCATGGTCTGCATCAGCTGTGTGAAGACGCGTTGGCTCGTCTGCTTCATTATGACCTGACGGGCGCTGTAGTCATTGTGATACACCGTCAGTTCGTTGCGTAGTATCGCCAGAGTGCTGGCAAGGCTGTCTTCCTTCATCACCGCCTGTGAGGGGATGGTAATGAGCATCAACAGCATGAGTATTATGTGTTGTCTGAGGGTCATTTCTTTAAGCGCTTGAAGATTGCCGGCTGCATGACATATGACAGTACCACTGTTGAAATCATGCCCACAAGGGTGGCGAAGCCTACGGACTGTATCGCCGGGTGGCGTGCTGCCAGCATTGAGGCTACGGTAACTATCAGTATGAAGGCCGAGAAGAAGATTGCTGTCTTATGGTACGCCAGCAGTGACGCCCCGTCACTATCCTCTTTCTTGCCGTTTATGAGGCCGTTCATCACAAAGATGGAGTAATCTACACCGATACCGAAGATGAATGTGGAGATGATGATGTTGATGAGGTTAAACCTCACGTTGAATATCGCCATTGCCCCGAGTACCACGAGCCACGACAGCAGTATGGGCGCAAAGCCCAGCAGCGTGTAGCGCAGGTTGAAATGGAACGACAGCAGCAGCACTATGAATACGAAGAGCATGCTGACCCACTGCAGTATGTTGAAGTCGCTGTTCAGTTCCTTCAGTCCGTCAGAGGTGTAGTAATATGTGTCGAGCACCAGCATGTTTGGCTCGTTGGCTATAGCATCGCAGATGCGGTTATAGTCAGTGTCCTCGCCTCTGATGGAGTCGTTGGCACATCTCACGGAGGTGAAGCAGAGCCAGTTGCCTGCCATTGTCTGTTCCATCAGCGTAGATTGATAACCCGGTGGTATCAGCCCCTCCTCATAGAGTGGGGTGGGAGAGTAGTCTGCCTCTATCATCTCAAAGAATGGCTCATAGAACTCCATGGCGTTCAGCTTTCCCTCTTCTGTCTCCACATTGCTGAACGCTTGGGGGGCGTATGCTGCCACAAGGCGTCGTGCCTGTGCTATTCTCTCTGGAGTCCAGAAGGCCTTCCACGCATCGATGCGCTTCTGCTGCTCCTTCAATGGTACGAAGATGGCGTTTGTGTGAGTGTAGTCCTTCACCAGCCCAAGTTGCTGCAGCGAGTCCAGCTTCTTCTCCAATAGCGAGAAGTTCTCCAGCGCTTCCTCCATGCTCTTGCCTTCAGAAGCAAAGTATTTCGATTTGTCCTCAGTATAGGTTTTGTCGCGAAGGAGTTTCTCGGCATACTCCGTATTGTCTGCCAGGTATCCCAGGTTGCTCATGTCGGCATCAAAGTCCGTACCCTTCACAACATAGAATCCTATTGCCACCACTACCATAGCGGTGATGCCGAGCAGCAATGGGCGTTTGTTCTCAAAGGGGTAGTTGTTCACCTTGTCTATCAGCGCGAAGGCCTTCTTGTTGACCTTGTTCTCTTCCATAGGCAGCAGGTGCGGCAGGTATATCAGCGCAAATACCGTAGTGCCCACGATAGCGAAGGCGGCGAAGAGTCCGAAGTCCTGTAGCAGGTCGGTCTTGATGAATATCAGTCCCATGAACGAGCCGACGGTGGTGATGCATCCTAACAATACGGGCACGGTCTCATCCCTCAGCACCTTTTCTCCGTCAGCGGTGTATTTGTAGTGTGTTATGATGTGCAGCACATAGCTCATGGCGACACCTAAGACGATGGCTCCTATACCCAATGCGAGGAGTGAGAACTGTCCCTTGATGAAATACATCAGAGCCAGTCCGAAGAGCGTGCCGAAGGCTACGGGAATTATGAGCAGTGGGATGGTGGACCAGTTGCGCATGCACAGACAGATGACGAGCAGCACAATAATGAGCGAACCGGCGATGGTTGTGGTGAGGTCGCCCTTGATGGTCGATGAGTTGTAGTATCCGCTTGCCGGCGTACCGTAATAGCTCACCTTCACCTCGGGGTGTGCCTTGAGGAATGTCTCTGTCAGTTCGTTGAGATCCTCAAAGAGCTTTGAGCCCTGACCTGTGTTCGTCGCTGAGAAGCTGGGTGAAATGAATGCCACGCACACCGTGCTGTCGGGCACGAAGAAATGTCCGTCAATGGTTTTGTAGCTTCCTCCCGTAGCGTTTACGAGGGGGGCAAACTGCTTTGTCAGCACTCCTCTCATTCCTATGGGGTCGAGGGCAAGCAGCGATGTCATCATCCCTGCCGTCTCCTCGTCGCCGCCCTCTGTGGCAGAGGCATAGTCGGCAGCATTCTGTTCCATCTGCTTCTTTATCCTCTCAGGCACCAGGAGGGTGTCAAATGCGGCGTATGCTGTGGTGTCGATATATGACGGGATATGCTCCGTGAGGAACGAGATGCCGTCTAAGGCCAGCTCCTCGGGCAGGCTGTAGAACACGTCGCCCACCACGCGAGCCGAAGAGTCGCGGGCACCATCGCGTGCCATCAGCGAATCTACAAACTCGTCGCATACTTTTGCCAGTACTTCGGGAGTCGCCTTCGTTGACTTGCTCTCAAAGAGCAGGTAGGTCTTATCCTTGATACGCAGGTCGGCGAAGGCCAGTTTTGTCGTACCGTCAGGATTCTTTGACGATGGCATAAGCTTATTCAGATCCTCCTCCAGGTGAATCTGCGAAGCGAAGTATCCCGATACAATAAAGAGAACAACCATCGAGAGCCACATTGCTGCACGATGGTGTCTGAAATAGTGGTATATGTTAATGAATAACTGAGTCAACTTTCTTAATTCTTCATTATGGCCTTAAGGCTCATGTATCCTTGTTTCTCATCGCTGATAATAGCAGTGATGAGGTATCCTCCCTCGTTCTCTGTTGCGTTTACCGTTACTGTCACCTCCGGACACACCTGTGGTGTCGCTACGGCGGTCAGTCGGCATTGCTTTATGGTCGTTATCGTAAGTGGTTGGCCCACAAGTCTCTCAGCGCACTCCTTTATGGTTTGTATGTTACACACTCCCGGGCATACAGGGTTGCCAGGGAAATGCCCATCATACACATTGCAATCCGGGAGAATGCTCACTGTGAAAAGTGCCTCATTCTCCGCGCGTTCCTCTTTTGTAATCTTATAAAATCTGTTCTCTAAAAACATCAGTTTATGTACAATTTACCATTGTTATGTACAATTTACCATTTACAATGTACAATTTAATGTGTCGTTCGGCCCTCTGTTACGCTGACGTAACCCCGTGGAGTATTCATAGCTCCTTGAAAAGGTGCGTTATAATGCAGGGATAGAAATAGGATTCGTCAATTTCACACCGTTTCCGTCCCTCCCCCCTTGGGGGGAGCCGGTGGGGGGCTTTTACTCTCTGATGAATATCTTCATCGTCGTGTCGGCGCAGGGTGTCCCATCGCTGGTCTTTGTCTCGCCCTGTATGATTGTCACGCCGCTGACGGTTGCACCCATAGTGATTGTCGTCACCAGTTGTTCTCCTACGTGTGGACGATGTAAAAGGTGGAAATTCTTCACCTCTCCGATATATCCCACAGGAGGTTCGGTAGCACCCTCTGCTATGGCCTTGTATCCTGCAAAGGCTGACGCCGACTGGGCAATGTGCTCAATAAGTCCCACCTCCTCCATGCGATCATCATCGCCGATGAAGAAGTTGTCGGGGCTTACCGTCAGCACACATGTTGCCTCGTCGCCGTCAGCATGCGTCAGCTCATCCACCATTACGATGGGTGGACGCTGGGGTATCAATTCATATATTGTCATCACCTTATGCAGCGTGAGACTCGATGTAATCGTAGAGGTCGTTGAACGTCTGAATCTTTGGCAGATCCTCTGCAGGAATCTTCACCTTGTAGGTGTACTGGATGAGGGCCACCAGGTCAACCAGTGACAGTGAGTCCAGAGCCAAAGTGTTCTTGATGTTCGCATCTGGAGTGATTGAGCTCTCCTCAACCTCAAACTCCTCTGCCAATACTGAATTTACCTTTGCGATAATGTCTTCTCTTGTCATAATACTTTTTCTTTTTTTGATGAATATTTATCGTAAATTTACTTTTGTTTAACCTTAACTTTTACCTTTACCTTTACCTTAACTCCCCACCTTAAGTTTATTGTAATTTCACCCCCTCCCCTAGGGGAGGGCCGGGGTGGGGCTTGGGCTTGGGCTTGGGCTTTTACAGGTTCTTGATTATCAGCGTAGAGTTCGTGCCGCCGAAACCGAATGAGTTAGACAGGAACATATCGAAATGTGCCTGTTTTGTCTCCGGTATGATATTGATGCAGGACGTCTCCTCGTCTGGCTCCTCAAAGTTGATGTTGCCGGCGATGAAGCCGTTTTTCATCATCAGCATAGAGTAGATACACTCTGCTGCTCCAGCAGCCCACATCTCATGGCCTGTCTGTGACTTTGTAGATGTCACTGGCACCTTATAGTCACCGAATATCTGTGCTATTGCCATTGCCTCGCGTCCGTCTCCGGCGTGTGTAGAGGTGGCGTGAGCGTTGATATATCCTATCTCCCTAACATCCACTCCGGCATTCTTGATGGCCAGCTCCAGCGAGCGTGCAGGACCTGCCACGTTTGGTGTAGAGATATGGTCTCCGTTGCCAGAGAAGCCCCATCCTATCACCTCTGCCAGTATCGGTGCACCGCGCTTCACGGCGTGCTCATAGCTCTCCAGAATTACCGTTGCAGCACCGCCGCCAGGCACCAGACCGTCACGGTTCTTGTCGAACGGACGGCTTGCCTTCGTTGGCTCATCCTCACGCGTTGAGAATGCCTGGATGCCGTCAAAGGATGCTATGCTATACATATTGGCCTCCTGACCGCCGCCGGCGATGATGCAGTCCTGCAGACCGTTCTTTATCAGCAGGTAGGCATTGCCTATTGCCAGCGAACTGGAGGCGCAGGCTGCCGACGATGTCAGGTTGATGCCGCGCAGCTTGAAGAGGCATGCGAGGTTCATCGTGATGGTAGAGTTCATGGACTGGAAGATGGCTCCTGAACCGCATGCTGCGGTGTCCTTAAACTCACGGAACTTATCGAGTGCGCGCATCGTAGCCTCGGCAACGGAGTCATTGCCATAGATGATGCCCACCTCGTGGGTGTCCAGAAAATCCTGGTCTATCTTTGCTGCTGCGAGTGCGTCCTTAGTAGCCATGTAGGCATACTGTGCCTCCTCCGGCATAAACTGTCGCATATTGCGTGGCACGAACGGCTTCAGGTCTGGCTTTGGCACGTTGGCACACAATGCCGAGCGGAAGCCTAAGTCCTTACGCTCCTGTGAGAAAACAATGCCGCTACGTCCATCGAAGAGCGACTTACATACTTCGTCAAGTGTCTGTCCCAGGCATGACCATATACCCATGCCCGTAATTACTACTCTGTTCATTATTCTATAACGTTATGACATGTACAATTTACCATGTACAATGTACAATTTTTATTTTGTCATGTACAATTTTCGTGAAATTCGTGAAATTCGTGGTCCCGTCCTCACTTCATCTCCTTCTGCCAGCATCTGCGTCTCTTCACCATTTCGGGGTTCAGCGGCTTCCACTGTGACAGCTCCTTTACGTTTGACTCCAGCTGCGGGTTCGTCTCGCACCATTTTATGCCGATTCTGTTGTATATCGGTATCAGGTCATCGAAAATCAGTGCGTTCAGTCCTAATCCCTGCATATCGGGTCTTACGGCGATGAGCATCAGCTGTGCCTTCTCGGCCTTCTTCATAATCAGCGCCTTCGCCAGGTGATACCATCCCAGTGGCAGCAGCTGTCCGTGCGTCTTATTGAGTGCCGGTGACAGATCGCGTACCGTTACTGCGGCGCCTACTATCTCATCCTTATCATTCAGAATGAACGGCACGAGCTCCAGGTCCAGCAGCGGAACATATTGCTTCATGTAATTGTCAACCTGGTCATTGCTGAATACTGACGTGCCATAGAGCGGTGCGAATGCCTCATTGAAGAGTTTGAAGAGCCTCTGTCCCCATCCTTCCTTCAATATCATCTTCTTTGTGGCCTTCACCACGCGCAGCCCGAACATCTCCTTCGACAGTGCTGCCACACGTGCATACTTTGCCGGCACCTCCTGAGGCACCTTCACGCGTACCTGCAGCCAATCGACAGCCTTGTCATAGCCGGCTCTGCGCATGTGCTCCACGTAGTACGGATAGTTCCAGAACTCCATCGTGCCGCCGCCCAGGTGGAAATCCTCTATCAGCATTCCCTCCTTGTCAAAGTCGGTGATGCCCAGCGGACCCTCGCAGACCTTCATGCCCTGTTTCTTTCCCCAGCGCTCTACCGCCTCCAGCAGTTCTGATGACACCTCGTAGTCATCGATGAAGTCCAAGTAGGTAAAGCGTACCGACTTGCGGTTCCACTTCGTATTTGCTCGATTGCTGATGAGCGCTGCCACGCGTCCCACGCAGACACCGTCGCGGTAAGCCACAAACGGCTGAATGCGTGCATATCGCAAACTGTCATTCTTCTTTGGGTCAAAGAAGTTCCTCACGTCGCTGTCCAGGTCCGGGATATACTCCTTAGAACCCTTGTAGAGCGCACGGGGAAAGGCAATGAAATCATTCATTGTCTTGCGGTCATTGGCTTGTCGTATATCAACACTCATCACTTGTAATCATAAAATCGCTGCAAAGGTACACAAAAAAAATCAGATGTGCAAGAATATCAGAATAAAAAACTGCACAAGCATAGCTTATATCCACATTTCCTCACTTTCCTCCCTTTCCTTCAGCGTTCTCTTTCTGTACGTGTTCTTTGCAATTTCTTCGATTAAACCGTCGTTTTCGAACCGTCTGATAATCTTGTATATGCCCTCGCTGTTGATATCGCATTTCCGCTCCTTCACCATCTCCCTTGTAAAGACATCAGGCAGTTCGTCAAAGAGAATCTTGTTCTTTGTCAGCTTCCTCGTGCCCTCAAAGCTTATCTGCGTGGGTCTCTCCTCATAGTAGTGCTGGAACACCGCCACCTGGCTCTCCATGCAGTATTCTGCCATCAGCAGCCCGAAGTCTATCGCATCCTTACTTATTATCAGCTTTCCGCTCTTTTTGTGTTTATTCCACAGTATGGCGCATATCACCGCACAGGTGGCACCAATCACCGAGGAGCGTTTTCTGAAGTCGTCCCTCACATCGTCTTGAGTTGCCCTGCACTCGTCAGCCACGCCATTACACCAGTCCCTGAAAGCTTCGTACAGGCGCTTGTCATCTATAATGCCCATCTCCTTCTTACACAGTTCCACGGCCTCCAGCATCTGCTTGCGTGTCTGCTCGTTTTCTTCCTTGAATTTTGGCATGTGAGAGTATTGCTCGTCTGGCGTAAAGCTCAGCAGCAGGCGCGATGCCGTACCGTTCTCAAAGTGCTCGCCGCTGATGATTTTGGAGAACACTTCCAGCGTACATTCTGCCACAAGGTCGAGAGAGATGTTCACCAGTCCGGCCTGAGCCGCGTCGCTGGCAGTGTCCTTGCCCCACTCGCCGTTGTCAAAGGCCAGTCGCCAGGCCTCCATCAGCTTGCCGTTCTTCATGGCCTGCTTCACGCAGCTGGCCTCTTCCGTAAACATAAAGTTCTTCAGCGGCAACATGTGACCCTCCACGCAGTTGCCTTGCTTTTCTGCTATCTTCTGCATCCTCAGCAGCGCAGCGTCGGTGGTGTCTATGTTCAGCTTCTTTATGAAGTCTCTCATTACCTTGCCTCGCTCCGTAGTCTTTCGGTTCTTGTTCTGCTCACGTGCCTCTTCATCCCTTTCACGTGACATTTCGTCAACCGCCATCATGGGTTGCATGAGGATATTCAGCTTGCTCGTCACGCTGCTCTTGCCAGAAGCAAACTTTCCCAGGACAAACGAAAGCAGGTTGGGTCTGCGCAGCCTGCCATCGCTGTAGCGGTATATCACCTTGTCGGCATAAGAACAGAGAATCGTCAGCGTGCCTACGATGATCGGCATGTGGTATCTGCTCTCCACACCTGCCAGACAAGCCTTCAGCGGCTTAGGAAGCCTGGGCATGCGTTTCAGATACATCTCATTAAACAAAAACATGCCTGACCTGAAGCCCTGTTCGCCACGCTCCTGGTCGGCTTTCAGCTTGCGAAGCACCTTGTGGAGGATATGAGGTGTCTTTCTGTCAGCCTTGATAGCACTTGCAATGACGCCTTCTGCCTCACTCTCCGTGAGTATCCATCGGGGCACAAGGGCAGAGAGTTTTGAGAAATTGTAGTCGGTGATGTTCCTCAGATCCCTGCACAGGTCATAGAGGGTATTGTTAAAGTCACCCTGACAGGGAGCATCAAAATTTGTATAGCCAGGCTTTTTGCTCAGATACTCCTTCAGCCACTCACGGATGATGTCACTGTACGGAATACCTTGATAATCAGAAAGATTTGGAGTGCGGGATGATGAATGAGAAGTGCGGACTGGATCGTTATTAGGTTGAAGGCCTTTCTTCTCCTGTAGTTCATTTTTCATTTTTTTTGTCGTGTTGCTCATGTGAGCATTGCTTAAAAGGTAAGTGTTTTAGCCCCAAGTGGGGCATTTGTGAATTTCTGTTGGTTCATGCGGCAAAGTTACAAATAATATCAAATAATATTCCGAAAATTGCGAAAAAACTGCCCCACTTTAACATCTGTTTACGCGGGATTTTAACATTTCGCCATCCTTGAGGCGCCATATCGCAATGGCAGGTAAAAAAGGCCCTGAAAGCACATGAATTACCTTGCAATTCCTTTGCCGGAACACCCTGATTTCAATGCTTTTGGGCTGCAAAACACATACTTTGAAATCTGCTGATAATGTGATAGTTAGAACAGTAACCCCTAAACGGACTACGCTCCCAGACAGTTAGTGAAGTAAGCATGTTGTTAACAGATGAAAGGTTTGTTAACTTTTGTGGTTCGTTTACGGTTTTCTAATGACTTATGATACATGAATAAAAAGCGGACAAACGTCCAAACGTCCAAACAGACATTAAGGGTTTTAATGTGCAGAAAAAACCAAAAAGTATAAAAGTATAAAAGTACACAAACAGACATTAAGGGTTTTTGAGTGTAAAGAAGAGAATTTCTTTATATAAGGTACGCGCGAGAAGATGTATATAATAATTGAATACTTTCTCTTTCTCTATATCCTCTATATCAAATTCTTCAATTTTCTCAAGTTGGTTGTTCAATATGTTGCACCTACTTTTACGCATATAACGAGCATCCGCACAAAGTGATCACATCATACTGAACAGTTTATTTCTCTAATTCTCTATGCTTGAAAAACAAAATAACTACTTCAGAATGTCCAGTCAAATAGACCAGTCAAATACCTTAATGTCTGTTTGTACACTTTTCAACTTTTCAACTTTTCGTATGTATTCCGTATAGTTAAAATATCTTTTTATGTGTTAACACTGATTGTTTTGTTGTTACAGAAAATGCTGGTGAAATTCTGTTTCAGATGTTGATGTAGCAGTATATTCTTTAATTATACAAATACTACAATATACAAGTCATAAGATATTATAAATTAATATATTATTGAGATGTAATACTGCATTTAATTAAAGAGAAAAAGACTTTGGTTGCATTGATTTGTGATGTGGCATATAAGTAGCTGATGAATTGTTAAATTTTTATGTAAACTGGCGCTAAAGGAAAGCCTCTCACCCAGCTTTCTTGCATAGTGAAAAGCGGACAAAAAAGTACACAAATTATGCGAAACACGCAAAAAAGCCCAAAAAACAGGCCCAAAAATCACCCGAATTACGCAAAAAAATGAAGGAAATACCCCAAAAACTACTCAAAACACATCAAAAAATGAAGAAAACTGCCCCGAATTACACAAAAAAAGACTGAAAATTTAATATAATTTGCCATGCAGACGAAGGGAAATGAACACGTTTCGAGCTCTGTTCGCCTGAGCACCTAATGAAAAAAATAAGAAATGAGCGAAGAATTGCCCAAATTTAACGAATAAAAGACTTAAAAAGCACCACAAATTGTGTGAATGACGCAAAGGAAAGCCTAAAAAACGAACACGAATTGCCCGAATTTAACGAATGAAATGGTCAAATGTGACCACAAATTGCGTGAATGACGCAAAGGAAAGCCTAAAAAACGAACACGAATTGCCCGAATTTAACGAATGAAAGACTGAAAACGTATCACAAATTGCCAGAATTACGCTAAAGAAATGGTGAAATGAGACCACAAATTGCGTGAACAACACTAAATAAAAGGTATAAAATGCCCACAAATTGCCCGAATAAGGATACTTGAATCTTGAATCCTGAATCTTGAATCTATACTGTCAAGTACCACGAACTGCGCATATTACACTCCAATTCTCTAATTCTTGATAAATTTTGAACTTGATTTTGAAAGACGTCAAGTGTAGCGCCCCATAATACAGAGCGCGATGGATGATGATTGCGATGGCTGATGATTTCGATGGCTGATGATTTCGATGGATGATGATTGCGATGGCTGATGATTTCAATGGATGATGATCTTGATGGCTGATGATTGCGACGTGGGTACACGTCGCCTCATAAGGCCTCTGAAGGGTAGGGAGGATTAGAAACCTCCCAGGGCGGTGTAGAGGTTTATGAATGCTTGTATCTCGTCGTTGGTGTTTTCCACTTCGCTCAGCTGACCGCTGAGGAGATCTTCCTGCGCTTTGAGCACTTCCAGGTATGTGTTGGTGCCGTTGTTCATGAGCTCAAGCGTTGCATCATACGCTTGTTGTAGCGCATTTATCATGATGGCATAGTGCTTTATCTGCTCTTCAGATTTTATGCATGTATGCAGGTGGGTATATATCTCATTACCAGCATTTAATAGCGTTTGCGTAAACTGAAGTGAAGCCTTTTCCTGGTCTATCTGCCGGTTCTTGTATTGTGCGCGCAGCTTGCCCTGCATGAAGAGCGGCTGAACAATAGAGGCAACGGCTCCGGCAAGCAGTTTGCTGGGGTTGACCAGTCCGTCGTCGTTGCCCCATCCTAAGGTTCCTGTGATGGTGATGTCGGGATAGAAATTCTGGCGTGCCTGCTGGGTGTTGTAGAAGGCTATCTCCATTGCCCGCTCTGCCTGTCTCACGTCAGGACGTGCCGAGAGCAAGCGCAGAGGAATACCCACATGGAGCTGCTCGGGGACATGGAAGGTGCCGTATGGTGAGCGCTTGATGTGATGGGGCGGCTCTGAGAGAAGCAGGCAAAGAGCGCTTTCGGTGGTGAGGATATCCTCTTGAAGTTCCAGAATTCCGATTCTGACACTTTCCAGCGAGGCCTCCATCTGATGTACTGCAGGACTTTGGTATAGACCTGCCTCATAGAGGGTACGCATGGATTCAAGTGACTTCTCCCATACAACC
Organism: Prevotella sp.; assembly: GCA_017478025.1. Taxonomy (GTDB): domain Bacteria; phylum Bacteroidota; class Bacteroidia; order Bacteroidales; family Bacteroidaceae; genus Prevotella. The sequence goes on along the minus strand of JAFVGZ010000003.1, from coordinate 204,189 downwards.
TGTGTCTCCTGAAGTATCTGCAATTTACGGTCCAGCATCACAAGCATGTAGTATGTACATGCAACCTGGGCTGACAGATCTGTCTGCACGGCTTTTTTATAATCCACGTAGTACTCTCGTTGAGCCTTTGCCAGCCGTTTTTTTGTGGTCACCTGTCCGAAGATACCCACTTGCCACGATGCAGTGAGGGGGATGAGGTAAGGGTAGGTTGTGGCATGGTTGAAATGCCGGAGTGCACCTGTGGGTTCAAAGGAAAGGGTGGGGTACCAGCCTTTCTGTGCTACGGAGAGGTCGTTCTGGGCTTGCTCAATGGTATGCTGGGCGCTGCGCAGGTCGGTATTGTTCTCCAGAGCGCGGATTATGAGGTGCTGTAGCAGCGTGTCGGTGAACATCTCTCTCCAGCCGATGGCTCCGAGGCTTACGGTATCTCCTGCTACGGTAACATCGCCCATGATGTTGTCTGGCACATCAGACGTGCTGACATACGGTCTGCTGAGAGAGCAGCCACAGAGGGTAATGCATAATGCAAAATTCATCGCTCGGCCCAAAGGGACGCTTGCGTAGCGAAGCAGAGCAAGAATGCATAATTTATGATGTATGAGGCGCTTTATCATTTTTCTTCTTGTTTGACGGGTGTAAGTTTTTCGTGCAGTTTTTGGAAGACGATATAGAATGCTGGGGTTACGAAAAGCAGCGCTATCGTTCCCGTTGTCATGCCTCCTATTACGGTGAGTGCCAGCGATTTATTGCCTACTGCTCCGGCTCCGCTGCCTAATACCAGCGGTACCATACCCATAATCATGGCGAACACGGTCATGATGATTGGGCGCAGACGATCCTGGCAGGCACTGACGGCAGCCATGGGGATAGACATACCTTCGCGTCGCTTCTCTACGGCAAACTCAGTAATCAGGATGGCTGTCTTGGCCACCAGTCCGATAATCATGATGATACCCGTCTGCACATAGATATTGATGCCGACGCCCATTGACTCCATTGGTTTCACGATGAGATAGGCTCCCAGCAGTCCGAACGGTATGCTGAGCATCACCGCCAGCGGGATGAGCAGCGAGTCATATAGACACGCCATGATGAGATAGACCAGCAGCAGGCAGATGCCATAGATGAACAAAGTGTCGTTGGAATCGGCATTCTCTGCCTCTTCTCGTGCCATTCCCGTGTATTCATAGCCGTAGGTATCGGGGAACACCTCGTTCATCACCTCGTCAATCGCCCTGCGTACGTGTTCGCTGGTGTACCCCGCAGCAGTCTGGCAACTGACAGGTATGGAGGGGAACATATTGGAATGGTGCTCCATATTAGAGCCCATATCGGGTGTCAGCGTGACGAACTGTGTTACCGGAACCATTCTGCCCTGCACAGGTACGAAGATGCTGTTGAGGGTCTTGGGTGACATGCGGTACTCGCGGCCTGCCTGTATCATGACGCGATAGACGTTGCTGTACTGCACGTAAGAGCCGACGTATGAGCCTGCCATGAATGCTCCGATGGTTTGGAGGACCGTAGCAGGAGAGATATCCATGCGTTTGCAGGCTATCTCGTCAACATCAAGTTTGAACTTGGGATAAGTCCTGGAGTATGTTGACGCCGCGTCATCAATCTCAGGACGCTCGTTCAGCTTCTGTATGAATTCGCGACTCATGGCGATAAACTCATCCTTGTTAGCTCCGCGTGCGCGGTCCTGCAGGTTCAGATTGATGTTTGAACCGTTACCATAGCCCGGAATTTGGGGCATCTGGAAGGCTGTGATGTCGGCCTGGGGCAGGTTGATGTTTGCCCACTCGGTAATCTGTGTCTGTATGTCAGCGATGCTGAAGAACGAGCGCTCCTTCCAGTTCTTGAGTCTCACCATCAGCGTGGCATAGTTGGTACTGGTGACATCGTCCATCATGGAGTAGCCCGTCAGAGCTCCAACGGTCTCCACTTCGTCAAGCGTCTGTATATACGTCTCCAGCTGCACGGTGGTGGCCTCGGTGCGATTGAGGTATGTGCCGGGCTTGAGTGCTACGTTCACCAACAGGAAGCCCTGGTCTTCCTGTGGCACGAGGTCATTCTGCGAATGTGTCATCAGCCACCCTAAGGAAAGCACGGCTATTGCCAGCGCTATCCATGCCCCGCGCTGTCGGTGGATGAATCGGTTGACGGCATTCATATATTTCTTCAGCAAGGCATCATAGGATGCGCTGTATGCCACCCTCATGTAATAATTCAGGTTCTTACGTTTCTTTTCCTCGTCACTTTTAGGGCTGAGCATAAAGGCGCAGAGTGCAGGGCAGAGGGTCAGGGCAGATACGGCAGACAGTCCTACTGCCGATGCCATCGTGATGCCGAACTGCTTGAAGAATGTTCCTGCCGTTCCCGACATGAATGTGACGGGCAGGAATACAGCCATAAACACCAACGTGGTGGAGATACAGGCAGCAGTCACGTCGCTCATAGCTTCGCTGACAGCGCGGTTCATGTTTTTGACACCCTTCTCCATCTTTGTCATCACAGCCTCCACTACGACGATAGCATCGTCAACAACCGTTCCGATTGCCAGCACGAGAGCAAAGAGTGTCAGCAAGTTGAGAGAGAAACCGGCAAGTTTGACAAACGTAAACGTGCCGATGAGGGAAACGAGGATGGAGATGGTGGGGATGATGGTGGCTCGAATGCTCTGCAAGAAGAAATAAACTACCAACACCACCAGAATGATAGCAATGATTAGTGTCTCCACCACATTGTGCATGGCGGCAAAAAGGAAATCGTCAGAGGTCTCTAACAGTTTGAACTCCAATCCTGCAGGCAGACGCCCTTCCACCTCAGCCAATACCTTGCGGATTTGCGCGTTCACCTGTGTGGCATTGGCCCCGGGTGCCATCTTGATATAGAACATCACACCTGGCTTGCCGCTGATATTAGAGCGAAAATCGTATGCGCGAGCTCCAAGTTCTACGTCGGCAATGTCATGCAGCCTCAGTACCTCGCCCTTATCCGAAGCACGAATAATGATATTCTCAAACTGGCTCATGTCATCCAGCAAGCCGTTGAACTCAATGTCTATCTTCTCAACTGTGCTCTCTATTCGGCCTACGGGGGAAACGAGGTTCTGCTCGTTGATGGCACTGATGATATCATCGGGGGTAACGCCATAGAGTCCCATCAGGTCCGGCTTCATCCAAATGCGCACACCATACTGCTCACCCATAATCATCGTACGACCTACACCATTGATGCGTCTAATGACGGGCATGACATTTATATCCAGATAGTTACTGATGAACTCTTGGTCGAACTTTCCGTCGGTGCTCTCCAGGCTCATAATCATCAGTGTGGCATTCACATTCTTGGTTACGGTAACGCCGGACTTGATGACCTGCTCAGGCAATACTCCCATGACCTGGCTGACACGGTTTTGCACATTGACGGTAGCCTCGTCGGCATCGGTGCCCTGCTCAAAGTATATGTCTATCTCGCCCTCGCCGTTGGAGCTGGCAGTGGCGTCCATATACATCATCCTCTCAACACCGTTCACCACCTCCTCAAGAGGCATTACGACAGACTCCATCACGGTTCCCGCATCGGCACCATCGTAGGTGGCTTGAATGGTTACCATTGGCGGCGCTATGTCAGGATACTGCTCCACGGAGAGTGAATTGAGGCATACCCATCCGATGACAACGGTCAGCACAGCAATGGCAACGGCTGCAACCCAGTGCCTGACAAAGAAGTTTAGCTTTTGTTCGTTTGTCTCCATCCCCGTATCACCTTACCTTTGCTCCGTTAGACAATTTGTGGGCTCCCCTGATTACCACCTCATCGCCAGCCCTCAGACCGTTCTTTACATAGAAGTGGTTTCCGCTATTTGAGGGGATAGCATCACAGATGACACCCTCAGCCGTGCCGTCTTTCTTGACACGATAGAACAGCAGCTGGTCCTGCAGGCGTATGGCTGCCGTCATAGGCACACGGAATACACTGTCCATCTTTGTAGGGAATATCAGTGTGACAGACAGGCCTGAGCGCAATTCATCTTCGGGATTGGGGAAAGTAGCCTTTCCTATCACGGTGCCGGTCTTGCGATCTATGATACCTCCGATTTCTGTCACGATACCTTCGTGGCTGTAGGTCTGTCCGTTCTTCAGTTGCAGTTTCAGTGGAGGCAGTTTGGTGCTCACCGCTTGACCGTCCTTGCCTATCAAACCTTTGGCTGAGGGCTTCAGGTCATAACGGTTCAAAAGCTCAAGCAGTTCGGACTCGGTGTATGAGAACCATGCCTGTATGTGGCTGTTATCACTCACGGTACACAGCATTTTTGACAAATCTGCTATTTCGCCAATCTTAAATCCGTTTTCCTTGATGATACCGGTGATGGGTGATTTTATGGTGCAGTAGCTCAAATGAGTCTCGGCTATCGACAACTGGGCCTTGGCTTGCTGTACGGCTGCAAGTGCGGCATTATAGGCGTTTCTGCTTGTTTCCATCACATAGTTACTGACGATGTGCTTCTCTGCCAGGTGTATGTTTGACTCGTACTTCATCTTCACCGTTTCCATCTGGGCTTTGGCAGCTGCAAGATTTGCTTTGGCGTTCTGCACCTGCAACTTGTACTCCGTCTGGTCAATGACAAAGAGAGTCTGTCCTTTCTTCACCTGAATACCGTCGGTAAAGTTCACTTCGCGTATGATGCCTGAAACCTGTGGATAGACATCAACCTCAGTGATGCCGTGGAGCGAGGCGGGGATATAGATGTTATAGACCCGCGACTCCGGTTTCATGATACGGGTTTCGTATTTTGTGGTTTGGTCGTTGGCTTGTTCTTTTGATTTTGATGAGCATGCCATCAGCAGGCAACTGAAGACTGCAATGTGTGAAAGTGTTGTAATTTTAGCTATTTTCATAAAAAATTGGGCATAAATCGAGTGCAAAGTTAGAATATTTTTTCAAAAAAAGATTGGTATAATGCACAGGAGTGCGCTTGAAGTGAAAAAAAAGTATAATTTGGCGGCCCTTGCTTGTATAATAAAAAAAAATAATGTAACTTTGCACGCAATTTTTAAGAGGAGTCTATGAACTCTCTATCTGTCAATAATAGAATAAAAGCTTCAAAATATAGATTATGCCGATAATATCGACTCGAGGCGTGGAGATGCCTGAATCTCCGATACGTAAGTTAGCCCCTCTGGCTGCAGCTGCCAAGGCACGTGGCACAAAGGTGTATCACCTGAACATCGGTCAGCCCGATTTGCCTACTCCACAGGTGGGACTTGATGCTCTGAAGAATGTAGATAGAAAAATACTGGAGTACTCACCGTCGCAGGGCTATCTGTCTCTGAGAGAGAAGATGGTGGGGTATTATGGCAAGTATGACATCAATGTCACCGCCGATGACATCATCATTACCAGCGGTGGTTCGGAGGCAATCCTCTTCGCTTTCCTGGCATGCCTGAACCCTGGTGACGAGATCATAGTGCCGGAGCCTGCCTACGCTAACTATATGGCTTTCGCTATCAGTGCCGGTGCTAAGATACGCACCATAGCCACAACGATAGACGAGGGCTTTGCTCTGCCTAAGGTGGAGAAGTTTGAGGAGCTGATAAACAGCCGTACAAGGGCTATCATGATATGTAACCCAAACAACCCTACAGGCTATCTATATACTCGCAGGGAGATGGACCGTATCAGAGACCTGGTGAAGAAATATGATCTCTATCTCTTCTCTGACGAGGTGTATCGTGAGTATATCTATACGGGTTCGCCGTATATCAGCGTTTGCCACCTGCAGGGGATAGAGGACAATGTGGTTCTCATTGACTCGGTGTCAAAGCGTTATAGTGAGTGCGGCATACGTATCGGAGCATTGATAACAAAGAACAAGGAGATACGTCAGGCTGTGATGAAATTCTGCCAGGCTCGTCTGTCACCACCGCTGATAGGACAGATAGTGGCAGAGGCATCGCTGGATGCGCCTGAGGAGTATCTGCGTGAGGTCTATGACGAGTATGTGGAACGCAGAAAAGTGCTCATAGACGGTCTGAACCGCATTCCCGGAGTGTATTCGCCAATCCCGATGGGAGCCTTCTATACTATGGCACAGCTGCCAGTGGATGACTCGGAGAAGTTCTGCCGCTGGTGTCTGGAGAAGTTTGAATATGAGGGCGAGACGGTGATGATGGCTCCAGGAGCAGGTTTCTATACCACTCCCGGGGCAGGACGTAACGAGGTGCGTATAGCATACGTGCTGAAGAAGCCCGATTTGGAACGCGCTCTTGTCGTGCTGAAGAAAGCGCTGGAGCAGTATCCGGGGAGAGTGAGTTCGAATTAACGAATTAACGAATTAACAAATTAACGAATTAACAAATTAACGAATTATCGAAATAAAGCTTTTTTGTTAAGAAGGGACGAGTGAATAGGAATAACGAATGAATCTATCATTTGACATAGCCCGTAGTGTATATTACAACAGCGATGCGGATCGTAGGATCAGCAGGCCTGCTGTGCGTATAGCGATGCTTGGTGTCGCTATCGGCATTGCGGTGATGATAGTGTCTGTGGCTGTGGTGCTGGGATTTAAGCACACGGTGAGAGATAAGGTTGTAGGGTTTGGCAGCCATATTGTGGTGACCAACTTTATGACGCTGCAGACTACAGACCAGTCACAGTGTATCAATGCCAACGATTCACTCTATCGCAAGGTGAGCAGCATCAAAGGGGTGCGACATGTGGAACGCTATTCGCAGAAACAGGGTGTGCTGAAGACCGATGGGGACTTCCTCGGAGTGGTATTCAAAGGAATAGGAGAGGATTACGATACGACGTTCCTGGCGAAGAATATCGTAGAGGGACGTATGCCACAGCTGAGTATGTGGAAGAGTACGCAGCAGCTGTTGCTGTCGAGGATTCAGGCAAATCGCCTGGGTCTGAAGGTGGGTGACAAGGTGTTCGCTTATTACCTGTCAGACGATGATGTGCGTGCCAGACCGTTTACCGTTGCGGGAATATACCAGACGAACTTGACACGCTACGATGAGAGCATCTGTTTCACAGACCTCTATACTATGTCAAGGCTGAACGGATGGAGTGTGGAGAACAAGAACGTGATGGAGGTGACGGGAATGGAGGTGCTGGTGAATGATTTTGACAGCATCGACAGCGTAGAGGCTCAGATGATAGAGACCATTAACAAGTCACAGGATTCTGACGGTCATTACCTGTCATCAAGTACGGTGAAGGATCAGAACCCGCAGATTTTCTCATGGCTGGACCTGCTGGACCTGAATGTGTGGATAATACTCATACTGATGGTATCAGTGTCGGGATTTACCATGATTAGCGGCCTGTTGATTATCATCCTGGAGCGCACATCGATGATAGGACTGCTGAAAGCCCTCGGAGCACGCAACAGTATGGTGAGACATACGTTCCTCTGGCTTGCTACGTTTATCGTACTGCGCGGCCTGATGTGGGGCAATGTCCTCGGCATCGGTATCTGCCTGCTGCAGAAATGGACGGGATTGATACAACTTGACGCCGCAACATACTATGTCTCGGAGGTTCCGATAGAGATGAACTGGGGACTTGTGGTGCTGCTAAACGTGGCAACGCTACTGCTCACTACACTGACGCTGGTACTGCCGAGCTTCTTCGTTTCGACGATAAAACCAGCAAAGACGATGAGAATGGAGTGATGGGGAATGCGTAATGGATGAGAGATGAGGGATGAGGGGATGAATAGATAATTGAAAATAAAAATTGAAAAAATATATTCACTGATGAAATTTAATGAACATAAGAGTCTCAATCTTGTTGAGACGAATGAGAAGGTTCTTGCAGAGTGGGAGAAGGATGACTTGTTCCACAAGAGTATTTCAGAACGCGAGGGATGCCCGGAGTTCGTATTTTTCGAGGGTCCCCCGTCAGCTAATGGACATCCCGGCATTCACCACGTGATGGGACGTACTATCAAGGATACGTTCCTGCGCTATAAGACGATGAAAGGCTATCAGGTGAAGCGTAAGGCGGGATGGGATACTCATGGCCTGCCTGTGGAGCTGAGCGTGGAGAAGAGTCTAGGCATCACGAAGGAGGACATAGGTAAGAAAATCTCCGTGGATGAGTATAACGATGCTTGCCGCAAGAACGTGATGATGTACACCGATGAGTGGACCCAACTGTCGAGCAAGATGGGCTATTGGGTGGATTTGGAACATCCATACATCACGTACGATATAAAATATATAGAATCACTGTGGTGGCTGTTGAAGCAGCTCTATAGCAAAGGCCTTCTGTATAAGGGCTACACCATACAGCCCTATTCACCCGCTGCAGGCACAGGTCTGTCATCCCATGAGTTGAACCAGCCTGGCTGTTATCGTGATGTGAAGGACACGACGGTGACGGCACAGTTCCGCCTGAAGGACCAGGGACCGGTAAAGACAGACCTCCCAACGTATGTCCTCGCATGGACCACAACACCGTGGACGCTGCCATCAAATACCGCACTCTGTGTGGGACCGAAGATAGAGTATGTGGCGCTGAAAGGTCAGAACCCGTACAGCGGCGAAGAGGCTGTGTATATCATGGCTAAAGCCCGCGTCAGCGCTTACTTCCAGCCAGAGAAAGACGAGGCAGGCAACGTGGTGAAAGACGTGGAGGTGCTGTGGAGCGGCATGGGCACGGATTTGCTGGGACTGCACTATGAGCAGCTGATGCCGTGGGTGAAGCCCTGTTCTCTGGAGGAGGATGGTACAATCAAGGAACGTTCAGCTGAGGCATTCCGCATCATCCCCGGTGACTACGTGACAACTGAGGACGGTACCGGTATCGTACACATCGCGCCAACCTTTGGTGCTGATGATGCCAAGGTGGCTAAGGATGCAGGCATACCGTCACTGTTCATCATTGACAAGGCAGGAGACACACGTCCAATGGTCGATTTTCAGGGTAAGTACTTTGTAAAGGATGACATGGACGAGGCGTTCCGTGAAATGTGTGTAAACGAGACATACTGGAAGCATGCCGGAGACTATGTGAAGAATGCCTATGACCCGAAGTACAATGTGGATGGAAAGTATGACGAAAAGGCTGCCACAAAGGATATGGACCTGAATGTAGTCCTCTGTCTGGAGATGAAGGAAGAGGGCACAGCGTTCAAGATTGAAAAGCATGTGCACAACTACCCACACTGCTGGCGCACAGACAAGCCTGTGCTGTACTACCCTCTGGACTCATGGTTCATCAGGTCAACAGCGAAGAAAGACCGCATGTTTGAGTTGAACAAGACCATCAACTGGCACCCTGAGTCAACGGGCACGGGACGTTTTGGTAAGTGGCTGGAGAACCTGAACGACTGGAATCTGTCACGCTCACGTTACTGGGGTACACCTCTTCCAATATGGCGTAATCGCGACACGAAGCAAGAGATATGTATCGGTTCGCTGGAGGAACTGTATAGCGAGATAGAAAAAGCTGTCAGCGCTGGCGTGATGGCATCAAATCCTCTGAAGGATAAGGGATTCGTGCCAGGAGATATGTCGCAGGAGAACTATGACCGCATCGACATACACCGCCCCTACGTGGACGAGATAAAGCTGGTAGGCGAGGACGGTTCGGTGCTCACCAGAGAGCTTGACCTCATAGATGTGTGGTTTGACAGCGGCGCAATGCCATACGCACAGATACACTACCCGTTTGAGAATAAGGAACTGATAGACAATGGCAAGGCATACCCAGCAGACTTCATTGCTGAAGGTGTGGACCAGACTCGAGGATGGTTCTTCACTCTCCACGCTATTGCCACAATGGTGTTTGACAGCGTGGCATTCAAGAATGTCATCTCTAACGGACTCGTATTGGACAAGAACGGCATAAAGATGTCTAAGCGTCTGGGCAACGTCATCAATCCGTTTGAGTGCATAGGAAAATTTGGTACAGACCCTGTGCGCTGGTATATGGTGTCCAACTCATCACCTTGGGACAACCTGTCCTTTGACCCTGATGGAGTAAAGGAGGTCATCTCCGGTTTCTTTATCAAACTATTCCAGGCATATTCGTTCTTTACCCTATATGCCAACGTGGACGGATTTGAGTATAAGGAGGCAGATGTAAAGTATGAGGACCGCCCCGACTTTGACCGTTGGCTGCTCTCTGAGCTTAATACATTGGTGAAGAGCGTGGACGCATATCTCGCCGACTACGACGTGACACCGGCAACGCGACTGATACAGACGTTCGTGATAGACAAGTTGTCTAACTGGTATATCCGTCTGAACAAGAAACGCTTCTGGGGAGGTGGCATGACACAGGACAAACTGTCTGCTTATCAGACACTCTACACCTGTCTTGACACGCTGTCCAGACTGATTGCCCCTGTATCACCATTCTATGCAGACCAGCTATATAAGGACCTCAACGATGCGACAAAGAAGGACGAGGCTGTCAGCGTACACCTCGCAAAATTCCCGCAAGCTGACGAGAAGTGCATTGATAAGGCTCTGGAGTCGGCAATGCAGACGGCGATGCAGGTGACATCAATGGTACTCTCGCTGAGAAAGAAGGTGAAGATACCAGTGATACAGGCTCTGCAGATGATTTCTATCCCTGCCGGGGATGACAGCCTGCGTGCTGACATAGAGAGAATGGCACCCGTAATCCTTGCTGAGACAAACGTGAAGGAGCTGCAGTTTATCGAAGAAGGCTCCGGCATGCAGCTTGTTAAGAAGGTGAAGTGTAATTTCCGCACTATGGGTAAGAAGTATGGCAAAATGATGAAAGATGTCAATGCCGCTGTCATTGCGATGTCTCAGGAGCAGATTGCCATGCTTGAGAACGATGGTACCATAACACTCGATGTGGCAGGACAGCCTACCGTAGTGGAACTGGCTGACGTGGAGGTAATCTCAGAGGATATCCCAGGATGGACCATAGCACAGGAAGGAAAGGTGACGGTGGCTCTGGATATAGAGATTACACCAGAACTGAGGACTGAGGGTATGGCACGTCTGATTATCAAGAGAATACAGGCAATGCGTAAGGAGTCTGGATTTGAAATCACTGACCGTATAAGTGTGACGATAGAAGACCGAGCAGAACTCCGCTCAGCTGCAGAGACATTCGGCGAGCATATCTCATCACAGGTGCTGGCCAACGAGCTAACCATAGGTGATGCCTCAGATGGTAGCGAGGTGGACTTCGGTGACTTCAAGGCGAAGATAAAGATAGTGAAATAATAATAGAATAACAGGTGGGGACTATTTACTCCCCACCTATAAACGAAATACTAACCAAACAAACTTAATAAACTATGGCAGAAATCAAGAAACGCTACAGCGATGCTGAGCTTATGGAATTCAAAGAGATTATTGATCAGAAGTTGGCTCGTGCGCGTCAGGACTACACAGAGATGATGAAAGCCCTGCGCAATGATGAGGGAAATGATGTCGCTGACACCTCTCCCACATACAAAATTCTGGAAGAGGGTTCTGTTACTCAGAACAAGCAGGAGTTGATAGTATTGGCTCAGCGTCAGCAGAAGTTCATAAAGAGTCTCGAGGCGGCACTGATCCGCATACAGAACAAGACCTATGGCATAGACCGCATGACAGGCGAGCTGATACCAAAGGAAAGGCTTCGCATCGTGCCTCATGCAACGCTGTCAGTGGAGTCAAAGATGAATAAAAATCATTAAAACTCAGAAGTTGATAAAAACATTGTCAGTAAAGAAGGGTGTATGGTACACCTTATTTATAATAATACTGTTGGTCATTGACCAGGCCATCAAGGTGTGGGTGAAGACACACATGTGTTTGCATGAGAGTCGTCACATCACAGATTGGTTCTACCTTTCGTACATAGAGAACAACGGTATGGCTTATGGCATGACGTTTATCCCTAAGTACGCCCTGAGCCTTTTTCGCCTTGTGGCTTGCTGCGCATTGGTGTGGTATATCAGTAAGGAGTTGCGTCGGGGTGCACGGACACTGTGGACGATACTGTTATCACTGGTGCTGGCTGGCGCGGCAGGAAACCTCATAGACTGTATGTTCTATGGTCTGATATTCAATGGCGCATCGTCGTACTATACATCATTCTTTGTGCCTTTCGGCACAGGATATGCCGGTTTCCTTCAGGGCAGGGTAGTGGATATGTTCTACTTCCCCCTGATAGTGACAACATACCCGGAGTGGTTCCCCTTTTGGGGCGGTGAGCAGTTTATCTTCTTCTCACCCATATTCAATTTTGCTGATGCATGTATCTCGGTCGGAGTAGTGGCAATACTCCTCTTCTGTCACGAAGAACTGACGAAGATTAATGAACCGATGCCAAGCCGAGAAGCGAAGGAAGAAGGCAAAGCCAACTGACGCCAAGTTGAGTGCAATGATAGAAAAATTCTTTCATGGCCGAGAAGCGAAGGAAGAAGGCAAAGCCAGCTGACGCCAAGTAGTATCAAATAATGATTACAGTAAGAGACATATTAACATCTGTCAGAGAACATTGTGGGCAGTTTGTGTCCACGAGGTTCTCTGATGGGCGTAGTATGTTTCTTTCTTTTATTCTTTTATTCCCCTTGGGATTGTTGCTATTCGGCTGTGCTCCATCGCGTCCGAACATGGTACTGTCCCCAGAGGATATGACAGACGTGTTATATGACATGCATTTAGCTCAGACGATGTATGATGACGGTGATGTGAAGAATAGCGATGCCGATATTATAATGCTGAGAAACGAGGTGCTTAAGAAACACGGAGTTTCGGTGGAGGAGTGGGACTCTTCGTTCAACTACTACTGTCGTAATACGTATGAGCTATATGGTATATATAAGCGCATAGATGAAAGACTGGAGCACAATGTGATGATGCTTGGCGGCAAGGTGGAGGGTATGCAAGGCGATGATGCCGACACTTGTAATGTATGGGGCATGGAGTCGGCTTTTGTGCTGATGCAGCAGCCTCCATTCAACAAACTGACTTTCGAGGTGACTCCTGACTCTACATTTGTGGATGGCGATAAGATAACACTACAGTTTGACGCCCAGATGATGTATCAAGACGGATATCGAGACCTGACAGCGTGTCTGGCAGTGTATTACGATAATGACAGTGTTGCATCGGGAGTAAGACACGTTAATTCGGACCAGCACTGCGTGATAACAATCAATAATGAGCAGGACCGTCTGCACGTGAAGTCCATAAAAGGTTTCCTCTTGTTACAGCAGAACCTGGCACAGGAAACTACACAGACAGCTATGCCCCCATTGAGATTTGCCGCTATAAGCAGTATAAAACTGTTGCATCAACACACGAAGAACGCCTCAGAGTCACAAAAGACCGATAATGGCCTCAATGAACTCAAGGCAGACATCGTGAAAAAAGACAGCGTAAAGACGGATAGCGTGCACGATGCGATACCTAAACCCAATATGTAACAAGTACAAACACCTAAAAAACAACCGAACAAAAAAATGAAAAATCTACTGCTAACCATAACAATCCTGTTTTGCGGTGTCTGCGTGGCTGGAGCCGAGGGGATTGACAGACATAAAGTCGTGATGAGGAACAACCCCGTGGTGAAAAAGGCAGATGCCCTCAGTTCTTTGACTGTGGGTAACGGACATTTTGCTACTACTGTAGATGTCACAGGACTGCAGACTTTTCCTAAGGAATATGAAGCCGGTGTTCCGTTGTGTGCTATGTCCGAGTGGGGATGGCACAGTTTCCCAAACGTGAAGAATCTCAAGGAAGAGGAGACAATGAAGGTGATGAACCTGGGCCACGGAGGCAGACAGGAGGTATATGCCGTGGAGTATAAGACAGAAGGGAGAAACAAGGAGGCTACGGAATACTTCAGAGTCAATCCACATCGTTTGAATTTGGGTAATGTCGGTTTCTGCTTCCCAAAGAACGAGGGCATAACCTTGAGCGATGTGAGAGACATTGACCAGACACTGAATATGTATGACGGTAACATCGTGTCATGCTTCAGCGTGAATGGCGAGGCTTTCACGGTAACTACTGCAGCGTTGCCGGAAAGCTCGGCACTGATAGTGGATGTTAACACGAAACTTTTCAAACGCCAAGAAGCAGCCATTTGCTTCTCTCTGCCATACGTTACAGGAAAGCATGCTGATGCAGCTACTGACTGGGGAAATGAGGATGCACATCGCTCTGCGGTGATAGAACAGAAGGGAACGTATGCAATAATAGAACATACGATAGATGCAACGAAATACTATGTACGCCTGACATGGAGCGGCAATGCTACGTTCAGCAATCCCGCAGCTCATCGCTACGTGTTGCAGCCTAAGGGTGAGAATATAAAGCTTAAGGTTGAATATGCAGCCGAGAAGAGTGAGCTACAGACATCGTTTGACTTTAAGAAAGAGATTGTCAGTGTGCGTCGCTTTTGGAATGAGTGGTGGCAGAAAGGTGGAATTGTAGATTTCTCGGAGTGTACAGATAGTCGTGCTAAGGAGCTGGAGCGCCGCGTGGTACAGTCACAGTATCTCACTTTTATCAACTGTGCTAACGATACCCCACCTCAGGAGACGGGATTGACATACAACTCATGGTTCGGACGTCCACACCTTGAGATGACATGGTGGCATACCGTAGATTTCTCGCTATGGGGACATCCGGAGTATATGGAGCGCATCTTGGGGTGGTACAATGACAAGGCTTATCCTCTGGCAAAGCAGATTGCCTCACGTCAGCATTTCCCTGGCATACGTTGGATGAAGATGACAGACCCGTGGGTGGGAGAGTCACCCTCTAATGTTGGTTCGTTCCTGACTTGGCAGCAGCCACATTATATATATATGGCAGAGGAGATGTATCGCCGTGCCGGGGATGACAAAGCGAAGCAGAAGGCGGTATTGGAAAAATACGGACAGTATGTAGATGAGACCGCAGAGTTCTTGGCAGCCTTTGCGTTGTCATGCGGACCGCAGGAGAACTCACAGACACAGGGGAAGGATATTCGCCTGTACGGTCAGACAGCTATGCAGGAGTCGATGTCAAAAGATTTCTCGTACGGTCATCCCTTTGAGCAGGCATACTTTGTCTATGGACTTAAGACAGCGCTGAAATGGCGTGAGAGGAGAGGACTGCCGGCAGTAGAGGAATGGCAAACCATCATTGGAAGAATGGCAGGACTGCCCGAACATGACGGGATTTATACCGCAGGAATACCTACACAACCATTTGCAGACAAGAGTGACGGCACTACAACAGCGTTTGACCCCTTCAACTATGGCGGTGATACAGGAAAGAAACAACTGACCGAGGAGGAGTTCTACCTGAAGTGCCGCTCTGACCATCCTGCCGTACTCGGTGCCTGTGGCTTGCTGCCTGACTATGGCCTATATGATCGTGCAGAGATGCAACGCACATTGTCATGGGTGATGGAGAATTGGAATTGGGATACCACATGGGGCTGGGACTACGGAATGACCGCCATGTGTGCTGCCCGACTTGGAGATGGAGAGAATGCTATAAGGGCATTGCTGATTGACAAGGGAAAGAATACGTATCTCGTATCTGGTCACAATTATCAGGAACCCAAGCGTCTGCGCCTCTACCTGCCCGGTAACAGTGCCCTCCTTGACGCTGTAGCAATGATGTGTGCAGGATGGGATGGATGCCCCAATATCAAAAATCCTGGATTCCCACAGAATGGCAAATGGAACGTGAAGTGGGAAGGACTTAATAAAATGCAGTAATGCATAATGCATAATTCGTTAATTTGTTAATTTGTTAATTCGTCCCTCTATCCCCTTCTCCCTCCCAAAGTGGAGGGCAGGGGTGGGGCTTTAATTCGTCACTTCGCCATATGGCTATACTACTTGACAACGCCGTATCACAATTTGCTCGTCTGCCAGGGATAGGCAAAAAGACCGCCCTGAGGTTGGTGCTTCACATGCTCAGGCAGGACGATGAGGATGTCATTGCCTTTGCCGATGCTCTGACAACCCTCAAGCGCGAAGTGAAATACTGCCACGTGTGTCACAATATCAGTGATACGGAGGTGTGTTCGATATGCGGTGA
Source organism: Prevotella sp. (assembly GCA_017478025.1). Classification (GTDB taxonomy): domain Bacteria; phylum Bacteroidota; class Bacteroidia; order Bacteroidales; family Bacteroidaceae; genus Prevotella. The sequence continues at coordinate 188,146 of JAFVGZ010000003.1, read as the reverse complement.
CAAGTCTCGTGACGAGGGGTTAGTGTGTGTTGTTGAGAATATACAAGATGTGTTGGCTATAGAACACACGCAGCAGTACAATGGACTGTATCACGTACTTGGCGGTATCATTTCTCCAATGGATGGTATAGGCCCCAAAGACCTTGAGATAACGTCGCTGGTGGAACGGGTGAAAGAGAGTCATGAAAAAGAGGATTCCGCACCTATACGTGAGGTCATCTTCGCATTGGCTTCTACAATGGAGGGGGACACGACAAACTTCTATATCACGCGCCAGCTACAGGGCATTCAAAATCTGACCCTCTCGGTGATAGCACGTGGTATCAGTGTGGGAGATGAATTACAATACACCGATGAAGTGACATTAGGACGAAGCATACTCAACAGAACAAAAATAAACAACTAAATAATAACAAAACTAAACATTCTACGACTATGGACATTGAATTTGTAAGAAGCAGATTTATTAAGCATTTTGATGGCGAAACAGGAAACATATACTTCTCTCCTGGACGTATAAACCTGATTGGTGAGCACACAGACTATAACGGCGGCTATGTATTCCCAGGTGCTGTGGATTGCGGCGTAATGGCTGAGGTCCGCCCCAATGGTTCCAATATGGTCAGGGCTTATTCTATAGACCTGAAGGATCGTGTGGATTTTGATATCAATGATGAGCAAGGTCCACGTGCTACATGGGCGCGCTTCATTTTCGGCATGGTGAAGGAATTTCAGATTCTCGGAGTCGATGTGAAGGGTTTCAATATCGCTTTTGCCGGAGACGTTCCTCTGGGTGCAGGCATGTCATCAAGTGCTGCTATGGAGAGTTGTTTCGGATGTGCTCTGAACGACCTCTTTGCAGATAATAAAATATCCAAGTGGGACATAGTACTCGCTGGTCAGGCAACTGAGCATAAATATATCGGAACGAATTGCGGTATCATGGATCAGTTCGCTTCTGTGTTCGGCAAGGAGGGCTCGTTGATGCGTCTTGACTGCAACAGCCGTGAGTTTGAATACTTCCCCTTCAATCCCGAAGGCTATAGGCTTGTCCTCCTCAACTCCTGTGTAAAGCATGAGTTGGCAGGCAGCCCATATAATGACCGTCGTAACTCATGCGAGCGTGTGGTAAAGGCTGTTCAGGAGAAGCACCCAGAGGGGAAGTTTGAAACCCTGCGAGACTGTACCTGGGAGAACCTTGAAGAGGTTGCCGATACTGTCTCTGCCGAGGATAAGCAAAGAGCCACGTTTGTATTGGGCGAGAAAGACCGTGTCCTTGGTGTCTGTGATGCTCTGCAGGCAGGAGACTACGAGAAGGTAGGTGAACTGATGTATAAGACACACCGTGGTCTGTCTGAGGAATATGAGGTGAGCTGCGAAGAACTGGATTTCCTTGTGGAGATAGCAAAGAAATGCGGCGTTACCGGTTCCCGTATCATGGGAGGCGGCTTCGGTGGCTGCACAATCAACCTGGTGAAGAACGAACTGTATGATGACTTCATTGCTACGGCAAAGAAAGACTTTGCCGAGAAATACGGCCATGCACCTAAGGTGTATGATGTGAAGATAGGAGACGGTTCAAAAAAGATTTGTTAATACACTATCAATCATGGTGGGGGGATGAATAACCCCCACCTATATTTAAAATGAAGAATTATAATGAAGCCCTGCAGGAACTGGAGGAGATAGCTCAGCGCATGGAGCGTGGTGACTATGACATAGAAACCATGAAAAGTGACGTGGAAACGGCTAAGAAACTCATAAAGTTCTGCCGTCAGAGGCTAACAAAGACAGAGGAGGAAATCAATGCAATTGTATCCGAAGATAGTGACTGATGCATTGGAGTCTGTCACGTATGCCGGAACAAAGGCCGGTATAGTGTCAAGTGGACTCCTTGCAGACCAACCGAAGGTGACCTGTGAGAATCAGGGTACCCCGGAGGAACAATGGGCTATAGAGGTTGTGTTGTCTTTCCCACGCGAGACGGATCCCTTTTGGAAATCTACAGTCAAGGCAGCCGAGGCAGCTATCAGTTACTATGTCAGGCAAGCTGCAGAGTCCCAAGGAGACACTGACGCTCGTTTCACGGTGACAGTGAATCATGAATTCAAGCAGGCCCCACGCCCTGAAGATGACAAGCTCCTGCCACAAGTGAAGAATATAATCGCCGTGAGTTCCGGTAAAGGCGGGGTAGGCAAGAGCACCGTCTCTGCCAACCTTGCTATTTCGCTTGCTCGGTTAGGATATTCTGTAGGGCTGCTCGACACAGACATATTCGGTCCCTCAATGCCTAAGATGTTTGGTGTGGAAGATGCTCGTCCTTATGCCATAGAGAAAGAGGGCAGACAGCTCATTGTGCCCATAGAGCAGTATGGAGTACGTTTGCTCAGCATAGGTTTCTTTGTGGATAAGAGCACCGCAACGCTCTGGCGCGGAGGTATGGCGTGCAGCGCGCTGAAGCAACTCATCGCTGATGCCGACTGGGGCGAACTGGACTTCTTGATACTTGACACCCCGCCTGGCACCTCTGATATCCACTTGTCACTCCTGCAGACACTTGCAATAACCGGAGCGATAATCGTCTCGACACCTCAGCAGGTGGCACTGGCAGATGCAAGGAAGGGTATAGACATGTACACCAACGACAAGGTGAATGTGCCCATACTGGGTCTGGTAGAGAATATGGCCTACTTCACACCGGCAGAGCTGCCTGAGAACAAGTACTACATCTTTGGCAAAGAGGGCTGCAAGGCTCTTGCTCAGGAGATGAACGTACCGCTGCTGGCTCAGATTCCGGTGGTGCAGAGCATCTGTGACAATGGTGACAACGGCACTCCTGCAGCACTCGATGTCGCATCACCCACAGGACAGGCTTTTCTCGCTTTGGCGCAGAGCGTTGTAACAGTGACAAACAGACGTAACGCTCAGGCTCCGAAGACCCAGAGGGTGCATACACATTGATTAGTACCACACAGTAAGACTATGCGCAACAAGATAATCCTTCTTATCATATCAACAGTAATCTCTCTCTCTGCCTCTGCTGAGAGTTACGAGGCCATGTGGAAGCATTACGACAAGGCAGCAGAGAGAGATATGGTTCGGGATGCCATTGAAGTTCTGCACAACATTGAGCGTAAGGCGGAACGTGAGAAATCATGGCCCCAGCTGATGGCGGCAATGGTGCTGGAGCATAATATGCTGGCTGAAATCAGCACCGACAGTGTGGCTCCTGCGCTTGAGAGGCTGCGTAACCGTTTCATTACGGGCGTGCCGGCCACTATAAGAAGAATTATTACAGAGGAACGCATAGACCTCGACTCACTCCTCTCTCAGCCTGATGCTGCGGAATATACGCGTAAGAACGCATCTGAACAGTGCGGTCTGCTCGTGGAGAGAGGGGCAGACAGTCGTTTCTTCAATCACGACTTGCTCAGCCTCATCATCATGAGACAGCACTATGAGGACAGAGACTCGCTGCTCATGCATTACTATGGTGACAACAACGAGATGGTGGACTATCTGACTCTTCAGAGCAGGATATACAACACCGACTCAGTGGCTGAAAAGATAGCGCTCATAGACAGTGCCCTTCACCGCTGGCCTAAGTGGAATGTGGTTCAGGAGCTTGTGAACTACCGGCGAGCACTGACATGTCCTTCGCTGAGATACTCCATAGATAGCGGCTATGAGTATGCCGCCACAGAGCGTTGGATGCATTTTATGTCTGTGCGCGGTATCTCAAAAGTGACCGTGAGCATTACGCCACTTGATGCTTTTAAGCGCGCGAAGGGTGAGCCGAAAGTCTTCACACAATCTTTCAAAACTCTGAAGGACTGGGAGACTCAGAAGGATTCAATAAAGATCGGGGTGCTGAAGCCAGGCATCTATGCCGTGAAAGTAAGTCCTTCGGTAATACCTTTGTGGACAAAGAAGACAGAGGAAACGTATGATACGCTGAATGTGTCTCACCTACAGGTGATGGGAGTGCCATTGCCCGAAGGACAGTTGCGTTGCATTGTGACGGATGCAGTCTCAGGACATCCCGTACCGGGAAGTATGCTTCACATTCGCAGTGGCAGATATGATAGCAAGGTGAGGACATACCTGACAGACGAAAAAGGTGAGTGCGTGGTTAGCTTTAACCATAACCGTGGCTACGGAAGCTCTATGGCCTATACCAGCACCCATACGGACAGCATAGCAGAATGGAAATACATCGGAGGAGCTTTCCATCGCGAAAGGCACAGAGACACACGCTTTGCTGCAGCTATCTACACCGACAGGGCGCTCTATCGCCCAGGGCAGACAGTGGAGGCTGCCATAGTGAAGTATCGTATTTCTCCTGATAATGTAACAACCGTTCTTGAGGGTGACACCATTGAGGTGACCCTGCGTGACGGACACTATAGGGAACTAACTAAGAAGAAGGCTGTCACCGATACCTATGGCACAGCTCACCTTTCGTTCCCATTGCCTGAAGATGCTGAGGGCGGGAATTACTCGCTTTCATATCTTTCTTCTGCCGATTTTAGCGTTGAGGAGTATAAGCGCCCTACTTTTGATGTCACTTTTCAGGATGTAAAGACCATTGATACAAAGGCAGATACCGTGCGTGTAAAAGGAACGGTGAAGAGCTATAGCGGAGCCGTCATGACCGGAGCAACGGTGTGCGTCAGTGCCGCGCGTAGAGCCTGGTGGTGGCGAATATACCAGCCGGAAAGCAATGCCGACATACTGAGGGACACGCTCATAACAGATGCTGACGGAACATTTACCGTGGCCATCCCTGTGAAGAAAGGCATCAAGGAACCTGTCTCATGGCATTATGCGTTGGAGGTGTCTGCCACTGTTACCAGCCTCTCCGGTGAAAGTCAGCGAGGCTTTGTCAGCATTCCAATGAACGAAGGTAATGAGCCGCCAAAGGAAGAGACGGAGCGCCGCAATCCGCATTGTTGGCATACCCTTTCTTCAGAATCATTCCCCGAAGATGGCGGTGAGGTGAATCTCACCATCGGAACAGATCTCAAGGGTGTCTATGCGCCGTATATCGTAGTTGCTGGAGAAACCGTTATCGATCAGGGCGTGATGCGCCTTGATGCCGACTCTGTAACAAAGACATTCGTATATAAACCCGAATGGGGAGACGGCATCACCGTGACATACTCCTGGATAAAGCAGGGCCGGCACTATGGGGACAGGATACAGATAAAGCGCACTCTGCCCGATAAGCGGCTCAACATAGCGTGGAGCACTTTCCGCGATAAGGCCGTGCCGGGACAGAAAGAGAAATGGTCGCTCCAGATTACTGACCCTCAGGGACGTGGTCACAAGGCACAGCTGATGGCGGTGCTCTATGACAAGTCCCTCGATGCGGTGAGGAGCCACCAATGGCAATTCTTTGACCGTCGTATCCTTACGGTCCCCTACGTCACATGGTTTTACACAGATGTGGCTAAGAGGCAATATGGGTTTGTCACCTATGAGCTGCAGACAGTGAAGAGTCGTGCCGCAAGTTTCTCTGCCATCAATCCCAAATACACTTTGTTCCGCGGTCATCGCCTCTTCAAGACCCGTATGATGTCGGCAAAGGCGACGCCCAGTGCTCCGATGATGGAGGCTACGGCGATAGGTACTTTCGATGTAAGAGGTAACGATGAGGACGGCGTCGTATTGCGTGCCGCACAGGCAGATGTCGTGAGGGTAAATGCCGTAGTCAGATCGTCTGTGGATGACGAGAAGGCTTCAGATGTTGCGGGTATGCCTGCGATACCGATGCGTTCTAATTTTGGTGAGACAGCTTTCTTTATGCCTCAGTTGGAGAGTGATAACGAGGGTAGGGTGAACCTCTCTTTTACATTGCCAGAGAGTGTCACCACATGGCGCTTCATCGCTATGGCTCACGATAAGGAAATGCGCTATGGCTTCCTGGAGTCAGAGTGTGTGGCACAGAAGAAAATCATGATTCAACCCAAGCTGCCGCGATTCCTGAGGATAGGCGACAGGGCTGTGGTAAAGGCAGATATTACCAACCTTTCAGACAAGGCGATGAAGGCCAAGGCACGATTGATGGTAATTGATGCAAAGACGCAGAAGGTTATAGGCAATATATCTAATAATGTAAACGTAGAAGCCAATTCCACCGCTGTGACATCATTCTCTCTGCCCAAGGCTACGGCTGTCGGTGAGTGGACTTTCCGCGTCACAGTAGAGGCAAATGGCAACAGCGATGGTGAGCAACACCAGATAGCCATTCTGCCATTAGAGCAACAATTGCCTGAGGTTGCTGACTATGTCATTAACCCTGACAGTATGATGATGGCTGCGTTGCCAGGACTCCAGCTTCCCGAAAACGACAATGCCATCAGCCTCTCAAATGCCATTTATGCTAACATGATGTCTGCACGATTGAAGGATACTGTTCCAGATCTCAAAGGGAATAATATCATCAACCGCCTCATGGAACTGCAGAACGCCGACGGCTCCTTCTCCTGGTATAAAGGCATGCACGGGAACAGCTATATGACAATGGCAGTTCTCAAGACCCTTGCCAGGTGCCAGCATTACTGCGGTGAGCACAGTCAGCTCAGCGGTATGATGCAGTCTGCCTTCAGCTATATGAAGACCGTGATGAGCGAGAGGGTGGAGCAGATGAAGAAAGAAAAGCTCTCTCCCTATCTCAGCAACCAGGCCCTCGACTGGCTCTACGCCCTGGCTATAACAGGTACCGACGGTGGCGATGCTGCCAAATATCTACGTAAACTCATTCCCGAGGACTGCACCAAAGCCGATATGGAGACCAAGGCTGTTGCAGCCATAGTGATGGACAGGTTTGGAAAGCGCGGCAAGGCGAGAGAGTTTGTAGAATCCATAAAGCAACATACCGTTTACCGTGAGGATATGGGGCGTTATTTCGACTCTTACCGCACCCGATACTCTTGGTGCGACTATCGCATACCGTCACAGGCCGTAGCCATAGAGGCCATGCAGGCCATTACGCCAAATGACAACTGTACCATCAGAGAGATGCAGCGCTGGCTGTTCTCATCAAAGCGCACACAGCGCTGGGATAACCCATACAACACGGTGAACGCTGTGAATGCCTTCATGACAAAGACTGCCGACTGTCCTGCTGAGAATGAGCAGATGAAAAAGGCAACGACTGTACATGCTGCTGACTACAAACAGATTATCGGGGTGAAACGCGAGATACTGTGGGACGGCAAGCCGACATCGCTGCTCACGGTGAGAATCACCATTGACGCGGACCGCGACTATGACTTTGTCACCATAACGGATAATCGACCAGCCTGTCTGGAGCCTGTACAGCAGTTGTCTGGATATCACGACGGAGCCTACAGGCAGCACCGTGACAATGCTACGATCTATGCATTTGATCAGCTGAGCAAAGGACGCCATACGATAGAGACAAAGTATTACGTCAGCACAGAAGGCGAATTCACTTCCGGCAATATAACTGCGATATGCACCTATGCACCGGAATTTCAGGGCTCTGCCGAAACGTACACCGTTAGTCTTCAAGGCAAGAAAGAGTAGGGGCGAGAGGTTATCTCAACCCCGCGTAGAATCATAGACACAACAACAAAGACTATTATACTTATATGAAGAATAAAAAGATATCACGTTTCCTGATGCTGGGGGGTATGATGCTGTTGCCCCATGCTGCCAGTCTTCATGCACAGTCACTTCAGACCCTGCAGGGCGAAATGGAATGTGGACAGATGCTGTTCAAACAACCTACTGCCATAACCGTAGAGATGCGAAACGCAAGTGCTGATACGGTCCGTATCACAGGCGTGGAAACAAGTTGTGGATGCACTCAAGCAAAGTATGCCCAAGATCCCATAGCTCCGGGAGCTACGACACAGATAACCGTACTCTTTGACGCAAAGCAGCTGGGACACTTTGACCGTGTGATGAGAGTATTTGACTCTTCTTCAGAACTGCCCACAGAGGTGCTCATGCATGGTCAGGTTGTGACAAAGATAATAGACTACACAGGTGAGTATCCCCACAAAATGGGGGCTCTGTATGTCGATGCTGACGCCTTGGAGTTTGATGATGTGAACAAGGGACAGCGACTGGTGAAGGAGATTCATATTTTCAATTCCTCTGGTCAGAATGTCACCCCCGTCCTGTTGCGTCTCCCTTCCTACATGAAGACAGAGATGAGCCCGCGCGTCCTTGCCCCGAAGCAGAAAGGCACGATGCGTGTAATACTCAACTCAAAGGATCTGCACGACTACGGACTCATACAGTCCACCGTCTATCTGGGCAAAAACAGCGCAGACAAGATTTCGTCTGAGAAAGAGCTTCCTGTCTCTGTAGTGCTGTTGCCGCCATCGCTGAAGAGTAGTGGGCTGAAACGGGCAAATGCCCCCCGTCTGTCAATGTCGGCAAGAGAGATAAACCTGACGGAGCTACAGACAAAGTCAAAGGCTAAGGATGAGCTCGTCTTGACCAATACAGGACGCACGACTCTTGAAATATCAAAACTGCAGCTGTTCTCCCCTGGCATACAGGTTGAGTTAGGTCAGCAAAAACTGGAACCCGGAATGTCCACCAAACTCAAGGTATCTGCCAAGGGAAAGGAATTGCGTAAGTGGCGCACACGTCCGCGTATCCTTATGATAACAAATGATCCCGACAATCAGAAAGTAATCATTGAAGTAAGAAGATAATATGTATCATCCAGAGAACGACAACGAATATAAAGGCCTGCAGGTCAACGATGGCGTAGCGCAGCCCTCCAGTATAAACCCCTACCTGAACCGCAGACGTTTTCAGCGCAAACAGTATAGCGTTGATGAGATGGTCGATGGCATTCTGGCAGGCAATGTGACGATGCTGTCTCAGGCTGTGACGCTTATTGAGAGTGTCATTCCCGAACACCAGGAGAAGGCTCAGCAGGTCATAGAGCGCTGTTTGCCTTATAGCGGAAAATCTGTGCGTATAGGCATCAGCGGAGTGCCCGGAGCGGGCAAATCCACGAGTATTGATGAGTTCGGCATCCATGTGCTTGACCGCTTTGGCGGCAAGCTGGCCGTGCTGGCCATAGACCCCTCGTCAGAGCGTAGCAAGGGCTCCATCCTGGGTGACAAGACACGCATGGAGAAACTCTCCCAGCATCCTGACGCATACATACGCCCTTCACCATCGGCTGGATCTCTGGGTGGTGTTGCCCGCAAGACACGCGAAACCGTAATACTCTGCGAAGCAGCCGGATATGACAAGATATTCATTGAGACCGTAGGCGTAGGACAGAGCGAGACTGCCTGTCACTCCATGGTCGATTTCTTCCTTCTCATACAGGTAGCCGGTACGGGAGATGAACTTCAGGGCATCAAGCGCGGCATAATGGAAATCTCAGACGGTATCGTCATCAACAAGTGTGACGGTGACAACGTGGAAAAGTGTAAGATGGCGGCTCAGAACTTCCGTAACGCCCTGCATTTCTTCCCAATGCCGGAGAGTGGGTGGGACAGGAAGGTGCTCACCTATTCAGGCTTCTATGGTTATGGCATCAAGGAAGTGTTTGACATGATATACGAATATGTTGACTTCGTGAAAGAAAACGGTTACTTTGACTATCGCAGGCATCAGCAGAACAAATACTGGATGTATGAGACGATAGAAAATACCCTTAGAAACCGTTTCTACAACAACCCTGTCATAGCAGAAGGGCTGGAAGCGGCAGAAGAGGCTGTTCAGGCCGGTCAGAAAACCAGCTTCATGGCAGCAGCAGAACTGCTGGACACATACTACAAAACGCTGACTGCATCCCTCAGCGCTTCCAATGCATAATTTTGAAATTTCGGCATTTCGATAATCCGTGAATCCGTAAATCCGTGAATCCGTGGTAATAGAAATCGATAGTGGATCAGGCTTCTGCTTTGGCGTAACGCGCGCCATAGAGAGGGCAGAGGAGATACTCCGTTCTGGTGAGCGTCTCAACTGTCTTGGTGACATAGTGCACAATGGTATAGAATGTGACAGGCTTCACAAGATGGGGCTAAGGACCATAGACCATAAAGACTTGCGTGAGATGCACAACGCATCCGTGCTGCTGAGAGCTCATGGCGAGCCTCCCTCAACCTATCTCATCGCTCAGCAAAACGACATCACCATATACGATGCTACGTGCCCTGTGGTACTCGCCTTGCAAAAACGCATAAAGAACAAGTATCTGGAGATGCAAGAGAGCGGCAGACGGGGAAATATCGTAATCTTTGGAAAGAAAGGTCATGCGGAGGTTCTGGGGCTATTGGGGCAGACAGAAGGAAAGGCAATAGTGATAGAACAGCCTCAGGATGCAGAGTTCTTAGACTTCAGTCATGACATCTACCTCTACAGCCAGACAACGAAATCGCTCGATGAGTTTCATATCATCATAAAGTACTGTCAGGAGCATATCTCACCCGATGCCACATTCCAGAGCTACGACACCATTTGCAGACAGGTGGCAAACAGGATGGAACACATCTGTGAGTTTGCCATACGTCATGATGTGATACTCTTCGTAAGCGGAGCAAAGAGCAGTAACGGCAAGATACTCTATGAGGCATGCAAAGCTCACAACCCTAACAGCTACCTCATAGAGAAACCCGAAGAGATACAGCCATCATGGCTCGCCGGTGCAAATCGAGTTGGAATCTGCGGCGCCACCAGCACACCAAAATGGCTCATGGAACAAGTAGAGAAACATATTAATAATTAATAATTAATTATTAATAATGCATAATTCATAATTCTTAATTCATAATTCGCCGCTCACATCCCTCCCCCCCTCTGGTGGGGGAGTTGAGGGGGCTTTAATTCGTTTGATATGGTAATAGCAATAGACGGCCACTCCTCGTGCGGTAAGAGCACCATGGCCAAAACACTCGCCAGGCAACTGGGATTTATTTATGTAGATACCGGAGCAATGTATCGTGCAGTAACACTCTACTGCATGCGTAACGGCATAATAACCGATGGTCAGGCAGACACGCAAAAACTCAGCAGCGCAATGCCTGACATCAAAGTGTCTTTCAAACTCAACACACAGACAGGTCTTCCCGAAACCTATATAGACAATGAATGTGTGGAAACAGAGATACGTACCATGCAGGTCAGCAACAATGTGTCTGTCATCGCTGCTATTCCTTTCGTACGAGAGGCAATGGTAGCACAACAACGCTTGATGGCTGAGGGCAACAATATCGTTATGGACGGGCGTGACATCGGAACCACCGTATTCCCTCATGCCGAACTGAAGATATTTGTCACAGCAAGGGCAGAAGTCAGGGCGCAGCGACGCTATGACGAACTGAAAGCAAAAGGCATGCAGGCCGACTATCAGGACATACTGAAAAACGTTCAGGAACGTGATTACATAGACTCCCACAGAGAAGTGTCCCCATTGAGGCAAGCTCCCGATGCCCTGTTGCTCGACAACTCTGACATGACAATACCTCAGCAACAACAATGGCTCCTGCAGCAAGCAGAGAAGTTAATTCATAATTCATAATTCGCAGCTCACGTCTCTCCCTCCTATAGGGGGGGAGATGGGGGACTTTAATTCATTCAATCCTTTGAACACTACCTTCATAACATCATCTGCCAATATCTCACAATGTCCGACAGACACGCGTCCCGAATTTGCTTTCATTGGACGCAGTAATGTCGGTAAGTCAAGTCTCATAAACATGTTGGCCAATAAGAAGGGACTGGCAAAAACCAGCGCCACTCCTGGCAAAACCCTTCTTATCAATCATTTCCTTGTTGACGATATCTACTACATCGTTGACCTTCCTGGCTATGGCTTTGCCAAACGCTCAAAGAGTGTGCAGCAGGACATACAGCGCATCATCAACACCTATATCCTACAGCGTGAGCAGCTCGTCAACGTATTCCTTCTCATAGACCTGCGTCATGACCCACAGAAGATAGACATGGAATTCATCAACTGGCTTGGAGAAAACGGTATCCCATTCAGCATCGTCTTCACCAAGGCCGATAAGTTGGGCCCAGTAAGAGCCAGACAAAATGCAGAAAAATACATGCAGTCATTGCTCGAAACATGGGAGTCCCTACCACCTTATTTCATCACCTCTTCAGAAAAGAAACAAGGTCGTGAAGAACTCCTCACATACATCCAACAGATTATACAACCCTAACCACCTCATCTCTCATCTCTCATCCCTCATCTATAATATATGTTTGTCAAAACCCATTGTGCTGCAGTCAACGGACTTATCGTAAATTCCGTAACGGTTGAATGTTCTGTAGATATAGGGCAGGCACTCTCACTCACCGGTCTCGGCGACGAGGCTGTCAAGGAAAGTCTCAGCCGCATCAGGACAGCCTATCGCTACTCCGGATACAAACTGCCCAATAAGGCTATCACCATCAATCTGTCTCCAGCAAACCTGCGAAAGGAAGGATCAGCCTATGACCTGCCTATAGCAATTGCCATACTTGCGGCTAACGGCGACATTCCTCCAACGCATTTGGATGAGTACATGCTTCTTGGAGAAGTCGGTCTTGACGGCACACTAAAACCTATAACAGGCGCTCTTCCTATCTCCATACATGCACGCAAGGAGAAATTCAAGGGACTTATTGTTCCAAAGGCAAACGAACTTGAAGCAGCAGTAGTCAACAACCTTGAGGTATATGGAATGGAGACACTCACAGACGTTATCTCATTCCTTGCCGATCAGCGCAACGCCACCCCCGTGGAATACGACACACGTGCCGTTTTCTACTCTCAACAATACTCCTTTGACCTCGATTTTGCGGATGTCCGTGGTCAGGAAAGCGTAAAACGAGCGATGGAAATTGCCGCAGCAGGTGGTCATAACATGATTATGATTGGTCCTCCTGGCTCAGGCAAAAGTATGATGGCAAAGCGCCTTCCCACCATTCTGCCACCACTCTCATTGGCTGAAAGCCTTGAGACAACACAGATTCACTCTGTTGCAGGAAAAATAGGTGACAGACAGGGACTTATCTCCGTACGTCCGTTTCGTGCGCCCCATCACACCATCTCACAAGCAGCTCTCGTTGGTGGAGGAAATAATCCAACTCCTGGAGAAATAAGTTTGGCTCACAACGGAGTTCTCTTTCTTGATGAACTGCCGGAGTTCAACAAAACAACGCTTGAGGTTCTTCGTCAGCCCTTGGAAGATCGTACCATAACCATAGCACGTGCCAAATACACAGCCCAGTTCCCCTCATCGTTCATGTTCGTTGCCAGCGCCAATCCTTGCCCCTGCGGATACTACGGTGACCCTACGCATGATTGCGTATGTACCCCTTATCAGATACACAGGTATATGAACAAAATATCCGGACCGTTACTCGACCGTATCGACATTCAGGTTGAACTAGCAGCGGTCCCCTTTTCCGATTTAGGTAAGATGGCACCAGGAGAACCATCGTCTGTTATTCGTGAACGTGTTATTAAAGCAAGGCAAATTCAAGAGGCTCGTTTTAAAGACATAAAAGGAGTACATTGCAATGCCCAGATGACCGAAAGAATGCTTCATCTGTACGCTGAGCCAGACACAGCATCTATGGATATGTTGCGTATGGCGATGGAAAGACTGAAATTGTCTGCAAGAGCATACAGCCGCATCCTGAAAGTTGCAAGAACCATCGCCGACCTTGCCGGCTCAGAGAAAGTAGAGTCCATGCACATTGCTGAAGCCATCGGCTATCGCAACCTTGACCGGGGCGACTGGGCTGAAAGAGGTATATAAATTTGGTCGTTTAATATAAAATTATTACTTTTGCAGCCCAAAATGGAAACAAGAAGATATATCATTTTAAGTATACTTAGTATAACTGTCTCATTGCAAACATTATTTGCACAAAGCAACAGTAATAGCGAATACTATGACAAAGCGTACTCTGAAATAACGGATATGCTGGAAGTGCAACTGATTATGATTGGAATGTTGGTGGTGGTACAAAACGCGATTCCTTTATACGAACAAATAATTTTCTATTTGGAATAGACCCTAAAATACATGGTTTTAAAACTTATTATTATGGTGTTGGAACTTTAAGGAGATGAATTTGATCAAATTTTTAGACAAAGCAATGGTTTTTATCGGTAAGACGTTCTTACTGATCTTAGGAATCACAACATCTGTTTTTGTCATAATTATGCTCTTAATTTATGTTTCCGATTGGATATGGTCAGAATATAATGGTTCGTATGACCTTGGCAACAATATTTATATGTTAGAATGGGACGGAGGTGGAAAAATTATAGTTAATGGTACTACAATAGAAGGAAATACATGCTATAGCGGTGAACCACTTATTCCCACTTATGAGAATCAATACGATAGTATTGGTAACTTTGCAGAATATGTTGTTGATGCAAAATCTGATGATAACTGGGTAATTGCAAAGACAAATAATCATATTAGTAATCAGCGAAAATACTATATCTTAAACAAAAAGTACAATCCCAATAAGATGACAGTAGAAGACTTTATCAATACACAAATTGAATGTTTTAGAGATAGCAGTAAATTTGCAACAAAATGTCTCAGCAATGGAGTCAAAGCAAAATGGTAGTTAGTTGCTATTATCAAACATATTCTTCCCCGATGAGTAAACAATTAATTATTCATATTTTGGAATTTACTCTATCTTTTATATACGTTATGCTTATATGGCCAGTATATGAAGGCGAAGATTATTTATGGGGTTGTTTCATTTGCATAAGCTACATAATAATAATTGCATCATATTGTATTATGCGTTCTCTATTGCCTGCAATGAAAATAGCCTGTGATGTGAATGACATTCCTACTCATACTTGGAAAAAATTGTTTTTTGCAAATATTCCATGGTGTGCATTTGCGCTTTTTATTTCTTTAGTTTTTCAGGGCTCACTTGGCTATTTTGCCTGCTTACCAATAGTTGTCCCCAATGGAATCTGCTTATTATATCAGCTATTAAAACGAATTGCGAAGTAGCATAAACGAAATCATGGAGAAAGGAAGCTAGAATGATTCATGCAAATAGTATCTGTCAAGAATTCTTGGCGTATAAAACCGCAGCACAGATAGACATCCACTGCGAAATCCAGGCCGTGCCCTTCGCCCAACTCTCGCAGATGAAACCCGGTGAGCCGTCAGCCAACATCCGCGAGCGCGTCATTGCCGCCCGAAAGATTCAGGAAGAACGCTTCAAGCCTTACAAGGGTATCCACTCCAACGCCATGATGACCGAGCGCATGCTCCACGAGTTTGCCGAGCCCGATGCCGCCTCGCTCGACATTCTTCCATAACATCCATAATATTGACGCTGTAAAGACACAAAAAAAATCCTCAAAAATTCTTTTTTTAAGAAATAAAAATCTTTCAACGTCTTTTTGTTACGTTTTGCCTATATCCTCTCCAAATTCCCAATACAAAAAACAGGATGCAAATCCCGGAAAACAGGAATCTCTGCTTTTACCTACTTCACAGAAATACGGCCAATCATCAAACGGAAACTTGCAAAAGGACAGAAAAGGACTTGCAAAACTCCTTTCTACTGAATATTTTGCATCAATAATAAAAAAAACAGCTCACAATGATACGCCTTTCATGGAATATGCTTAACTTTGTCCCGTCAGTCAAGAAAGATTGGCAACATCGAGGAGAGCTATTAAGCTTCGACCCATCTGAGAATCTGCAAAATTCAACGTGTATGGGTGAGAAGTCTGAAAGTTGCTTCTCCTGCAGTTGCATATATGCTGCTCACTCTTTCAAAAACAAAGAGAAACCATTGTCTTTTTGGTTTCTCTTTGTTTTTTTGCCCCAGAACTTGCCAGTATCGGCAAAAAGTAGTATCTTTGTAGGCGAAATCGGTGGAAAAGTTTGCCGATAGACAAAGAATATGGAGTTTATATCAGTCAGTCAGTTTGCAGAGAAGTTCGGCATTTCAGAGCGAACAGCACGCAACTATTGTGCCAGCGAAAAGATAGAAGGAGCCTTCTTGACAGGAAAGACATGGAACATTCCTGCCGATGCGATCTTACCGGAACGGAAAACGTTAAGAACTAAGATTTCACCACTACTTTATGCGCTCAGAGAACAGAAGGCCAGCAAGCTTAAGGGGGGCATCTATCACCGCACTCAGATTGATCTGACCTATAACTCGAATCATATTGAGGGGAGCCGGTTGACCCACGACCAGACGCGTTATATTTTCGAAATGAACACCATTGGTATTACTGACGAAGCAATTAACGTGGATGATGTAGTAGAGACAGTCAATCACTTTCGCTGCATCGACTATATCATTGATCATGCAGAGGAGAAACTTACAGAAGAGTTCATAAAACAGTTGCATCTACTGTTGAAGACTGGCACGTCCGATAGTCGGAAAGACTGGTTTGTCGTTGGAGAATACAAACGCTTACCCAATGAGGTAGGCGGTATGGAAACTACCCAACCTGAAGATGTACACCGCGAGATGAAGGCACTGCTGAAAAGCTACAATATACAAAAAGCACACAGCTTTGAAGACATTCTCGACTTTCATGTGCGCTTCGAAACTATTCATCCTTTCCAAGATGGGAACGGTCGTGTGGGGCGTTTACTAATGTTCAAGGAGTGTCTCGCCAACCATCATGTACCTTTTATCATTACTGACGAACTGAAAATGTTCTACTATCGTGGGCTCCGTGAATGGGGAAACACAAATGGATACCTGACAGACACCTGCCTCACGGCTCAGGACAGCTACAAAGCCCTGTTGGATTACTTCAAAATCAGATATTAGCGACTGCAACCATGAAACGACTACTGACTATCATCACTACTTTTTTTATTATAACCTTTATTAGGGCTCAAGGAAGTGTGGAGGTTCGAATCACCCATTTCAGTGAGGCTGAGGGGTATGGCCAGGACATTGTGTCTTGTGCCGTACAGGACCATGACGGATACGTATGGATTGGCACGTGGAACGGACTATGCCGATACGATGGCTACCGCTTCCAGAACTATCGCATGCGGCCTGGCGACAACAGTCCGCTGCGTACCAATCGCATTGGCAGCATCCGCGAGCTGCCCGACCACGACTTAGAGTGTACCACCAATGACAGTCTAATATTCGTGTTTCATCGCAAAACGCGACGCTTCGAACAGACCGATGGTGACTACAGCCAGCGGCCACGGCCATACAAGGCTGACGATGCCACCTTGGCAAAGCTGAAAAGCCTGCCCCAGTTCGCCAATGTCTATACCAGCATCCTGTTGGTAGACCGTCAAGGGGGCATCTGGGTCGATACGCACAGCGGCCTCTATCGCGTATGGTTTGGTGCCAAGCCCTTGCAGCCCGTGAAATTCTCGGAGGCCGCCGAGGAGGAGGTGCGCTGCCTTTATGTTGACAAAAAAGGGCGTACATGGGTGGCTGACAAGAATGGGTATGTCCATGTTGGTGACAGGTTCCTCACGCCGAAAGGAGAACTGTCAACGGCGCCCGTCGCTTTCGGACAGAATGTTTACTGCATCCTCGAAGACTCACGGGGTGACCTGTGGTTAGGGGCGAAGCCGGAGGGGCTGACACGGCTCATAGCCTCGGAAACGGGAGAAGGCTACATTGTCAAGCGTTACATTCATGACGAGAGCGACCCCAACAGCCTGAGTTGCAACAACATCTACGACATAGTCGAAGACCGTCAGCAGCGTCTTTGGATTGCCACCTACAAAGGAGGGTTGAACATGTACGACTTGCGCCAACAGCACGACTGGCACGACGTATTCGTGCATAGAGACAATGGTCTGTCAGGGTGGCCGGCCGACGAGGAGAGCAACAAGATGCGCTGTCTGTACATTACCCCAGAACAGGTGTTGATGGCAGGCACGCTGAACGGGCTCTACACTTGTTCGCTGGAGGAAAGCCCCCGAGACATGAAGTTCTGGCATCATTGCCGCCGGCCTGACGATGCCGCGTCGCTTAGCTACAACTGGGTAGTGGACATTGAGCCTCTTCGTGACCATACGGTAGCCATTGCCACCAGTGGCGGCGGGTTCTGTCTGACTGACGACCGGCAGTTGCTGAGCGACCGCACCCCTTTCAACACCTTCACCACCGACCAGGGCCTGCCCTCCGACGTGTGTCTGAGCCTGTTCTTCAAACCTGACCACGGACTCTACATCGTCTCGCAGACCTCCATCAGCTGCTTTTCGCTGAGCGACAGCACGGTCACCAACTACACCCGTGGTACGTTAGGCGAACACTTCAAACTGTTAGAGACAAAGCCCGTTTTCGTCTCTTCTCAAAAAGATTCTGATGAGGGCAGTTTACTCTTTGGCACTACACAAGGCGTGCTGAGCGTCAGCCCGCAGGAAATGCAGAAGAGCAGCTACCAGCCTCCCCTTGTCTTCGACTGCCCTTCCGACATCAGGCTGTCATCCGACGAGCGCAGCCTCACCATTCAGTTTGCGGCCCTCGACTTCAACAAGAATGTGCCAATCACCTATGCCTATCGCATCGAAGGTATGGACAACCGTTGGAGTTATATTACCGACAATCACATCACCCTGCCCGACATTCCCGCTGGTACCTTCCGACTGCACCTGCGCTCCACCAATGGCGACGGTGTTTGGGTTGACAACGAGCAAACATTGACCATCCACCGTCGTGCCGCCTTCCACGAGACGCCGTGGGCATGGATGCTCTACGGTCTGCTGCTGACGTTGTTGGTCATCGGCATCTATCGCGTCGTGCGTTACATCCGCCGGTTGCAAAACGAAATCAAGGACATCCGCCTGACCAGCAACCAGCGCATCGAAGTGATGAGCGAGCGCATCCGAGAGTTGCTGTCCATCAAGGAAGCAGTAGAGAAAGTAGAGCCGGTAGAGGTCGTCGAGAGCGAGGAAGACCGCCTGTTCGCCGAGCGAGTGAAGACATTCGTCACCGCACACTTAGGCGACTCCAACCTCTCGATGCAGGACTTTGCCCAGGCGATGGCCATTAGCCGTACGCTGCTATTTGCCCGCATGAAGAGCGTCTTCAACACGTCGCCCAACAACTACCTGCTGAACCAGCGCATCGAACGGGCAAAAGAACTGCTGCGGCAGCCTGACGTCTATGTTGCAGACGTAGCCTACCGCAGCGGATTCTCTGATCCCAAATACTTCAGCAAGTGCTTCAAGAAACTCACAGGCATGACACCTACCGAGTTCCAGAAGTCTTGAGAGGAGGGGAGTTACCTGACAATCATTTTTCTACCATTCAATAAGTAGATGCCGCGCTGCAGCTGGCCGTCGGCCATCTTGCGGCCCTGCAGGTCATAGACCTGAGTCTCACCGAAAGGGACCTGAATGATCTTTTCGGCATGAATACCAGTTGTCATGGTTTCGGTCACTTCAAAATTGGTGCTCTCACCTAAGCTGCCATACTCATTGACAGAGCGGAGGGTGTAAGTACCTGCCTCGGCAATAGCATACGCAGCATCCTTGGTCATTCCCACCACGTTGCCTTCAGCATCCATCACCAGATAGCAGATGGCGTATGGGACAGCTTTCCATGTCAGTTTTCCGTTGGCATAGACGACCTCAACCGGTGCCTCTACAGGCTCAAAGAACTTACGCGGGTTCCAGTCGTCATTGCCTGATGTGACGGCCTCGTAGGTATATCTGGCAGCCTCTTCGGCACTGAGTATCGCCTGTCGGGTTACGGGACTGGTCTCGCCAGGAGCCAGTTTGTCATCGTCTACCTTATAGGTCGTGCGGCGGTTGTTCAGGTCTACAGACTGTCCGTCGGCATCCATGGTGTTATACTCGGCGAAGAGCTTGGGGGCAATGTGCCACTCGCTCCATCCCTCAGGAGCAATCGTTGTCTTCAGTGTTGTGTTAATCCATACGGCCATCGGCTGGTTCTGCCAGGCACGCCCCAGCTTATTGGCGCCGTCCTTACCGTCGATGACGTTGTTGACCATGACATAGCCCCACTTGGTACCAGCCTGATGGCAGGGGGCCACAATGACGCTGCCTTCACGGGCCAGACGGAAGGTGCTATTCTCAACGTAGTTGTCGCCAGCACCATAGTAGAAGTCCACGGCACCCTCAATGAGACAGTTGTTGACATACTGGCGGGCACTACTGTTGCGTACATCGGTATACCATGTGTCCTGATAAGAGCGGAACTGGCAGTTGTTGAAGGCCTGACGGTCGTTGCGGCTGCTCATGGCCAGGCCCATGGGACCTGCCTGACGCTCCACGCCATAGCTGTCAATGTAGGAGATGTTCTCGGTATAGAAGTCGGTGCTGTTTACCTGTACCACCCCTTGCTTGCCGTAGGTTTTGGAATTGGGGTTGTTGGTGGAGTATTCCCAACCGATGTCGTTCGCACCACCGTTGTTTATCCAGTAGCAGATGACGGTCTTCTCTTTATCCTGACCGATAAGATGTATGAAGGGCTTGCTCTCAGGAATGGTCACCAGTTCCTCGTAGGTGCCGTTCTTGACGAAGATGAGCCAAGGGGCGATGCGCCCTGTGGGAGCCGCGTCGATGGCTTCCTGCACAGTCTTGTAGTCGCCAGTGCCGTCTTTTGCCACCACGGCATCAAACACTTTGGCTGAGGGCTGCGGACGTGCCATCACGGTGAATGAAATGTCACGTGCGGGGAAGGCATTGCCGCTGAGGTCTGTGATGGCATCGACCCCGATGCTCAACGTGTACTGCTGGCCGTAGGAAAGTCCGTGGTAAGCATAGGTGACGCTCTTGCTGCCGAAAGATCCGTTAAGCGTTTCACCATTCAGCGTGACGCTGCCCGTACCGGCCTTGACACGCTCGTTGAAGCTGAGCACGATGTTGCCGCGTGCCGAAGCGCTGGTGCTGCCCTCTGCGGGCGAGCTGCTGACAAGCTGTGGAGCCTCTGTGTCGTCTGCAGCTGTTTGGTCAGCAAAGATGATGACGTCGGCCAAGTAGAAACCCTCGGTACTGCTGTGGTTGCCACCGTCGAAGAAGTCACTCGTCTCGTCTTCTATCCAGCGGATGTACACCATGCCGTCGATGGCCTTGGTGTCCAGTTCATAGTCCATATTGACCCACTCGCTGCTGGGGTTTTCAGAAAGGGTCAGCGTTTTGAGAGTGGTGAAGCCCTCAGTGCTGCTGGTAGTGCTCAACTGCAGCAGCTGACGTTCGCGCACGCAGTTGTTGTTGGCGGCCACGAGGCTGTGAATCTTAATCAGGTCGTAATCCTTTACGCTGAACGAGGCCACGAAGGCGCGCGGAATCTGTTCGTCCTTGCTGTAGTCGGTGTAGCGGCGTGCTGCCCACAGCTGGCGACCGCCGAAGGAGGCCTTGCCGCTGCCCCAGTTGGTGCTGGCACAGTTGGCTCCCTGATAGAACAGCATGACACCGGTGTTGTCGGTGGCAAAGGCATAGTCGGCCTCACGGTTGCCGCGCGACGTATTCTTGTCGTTGTTGAAGTCCCATGCCACGATGAACGGGATGACATCGAACGTGGCAGTCACCTCCGTATTGCCATTGACGGTGACCACGCGGCTCAGTGCGGCACTGTTGTCTTCCCAAGTCAGGAAGTTGGTCACGTTGTTGGGAATGACGGTCAGCGTCACCTCCGTACCGGCATCGTATTTGCCGTTGATGGGTTCCGGCGACATGACCACCTCGCCCCACTTGGCACCGTCGCCAGTCTTGTTGACTGTCAGCGTATAGGTCTCGATAGTGGTGAAGACAGCTGCCACGGTGGTATTGCCACTGACGGTTGTCGTATAGTCTTGCGTCTTGGCCAGCATATTGCCTGTACCGTCCTGCCACTCCTTAATCTGGTAGCCCGACAGGTTCTTGGCCGTAAACTTCAGCTCCGTACCAGCGACGGCCGATGTGCCTACGGGCGACATGGCCACATAGCCTGCCTCGGCCGGTGTGGCAGTGGCAGAAAGGGCATAGACGGCATCACTGCCAAGAGCCTCACCCGTCACCTTGAAGCTGTTCAGATACATGTCGCCAGTGGCTCCTGCGTCGTAGCCTATCAGGGCGCGCACCTTTACACTGCTCTGGCCGTCGACGGCCAGAGCGGCTTTAGTCTCGTTGAAGTTGCTCCAGCTGCTGCCGGTACTGTTCAGCGTACTGGATGGCAGCCATGTGGCACCACCGTCGGTGGACACCAGTACATAGACGGGCAGTGTCCTGCTGTTGTTACCCGACATGCGACACGAGAACTGCAGGTTCTTGTAGCCCGCGGCCGACAGTTCCACCTCTGCATAATTGTAGTGCTGGGCGGCATCGGTGGGGTTTGTTATCACTTTCGGCGATGCAGTATACATGCGCAGTGCACCGTTGTTGAAGTTGGAGATGTACCATTTTTTGTTGGTGTCGCTCGACCAGATGGTCAGCGTACCGTTGGTCAGTGCCCCCGATGTAGGATAGAAGAAGGGCTGCTGGGCGGAGAAACTGTACTCCATGTTCTCCTTTGTGTTGGCTGAGGCGGTATAGTACGTCTTGCCGCCGTCGGTAGCCGATGCGGTGTACTTCACATCGTTAGCAAAGTCCCACGCCGCCAGCGTCACCTGCTCTGCATGCGTCTGCGCCATCCCTGCCAGCAGGGCAAAGGATGCCATGACGCTTCTCAATAATTGTTTTTTCATCATTGTATTAAGTTTGGTTATAGTGTTTTACTTAATTGCGAACGTATTTCCGACCGCCCACAACGACCAGCCCTTTATAGCTGTTGCTGACGCGACGGCCGTCCAGGGCATAGGCGACATCCGTCGTGGGTCGCTGCTGTTCGGCGCTTAACACCTCATGAATGGCAGTAGTGCCATCAAGGTCAATCAGCTCTATTTCCTGTCCCACGGTGGTGGGAATGTCATACAGGTAAGTTTCTGGCAATTTAGTGGCGGGAATCTTCGAGGGATCAGCCACGATGGGGTCTGGCATCAGGTAGGGCTGCATCAGCGGGTTGCTGTTGTCGCCGGTGGCTGTAGCCAGTGCCGTGCCGTTGGCCGTCTTCAGGGCGTTAGCGGTGCGCAGGCGCAGGTTGCCGCCCAGCGTCGACTTCACCTTCAGTCTGACCACCTTGCCGTCCTTCCACTGCATGTCGGTGACCTCAAATCCGCCACGGGCGCGCAGTCCCTTCACCTCGCCATCGGCCCATGCTTTCGGCAGGGCTGGCAGCAGATGAATGAAGCCGGCGTGACTCTGCAACAGCATCTCAGCGATACCGGCACAGCACCCGAAGTTTCCGTCAATCTGGAACGGAGCGTGGGCATCGAACATGTTGGCGTATGTACCTCCGTCGGCATCGTTCATAGTAGCGTTCGGGTCCATCAGGCGCAACTGGTTCTTGATGATAGTCAGCGCATGGTCGCCGTCAAGCATACGGGCCCATTGGCATACCTTCCAGCCCATCGACCAGCCACGGGCAGCATCGCCACGGCCCACGAGCGACTTATGTACGGCCTGATAGACGGTGGGATTCGTGTAGGGAGACACTTGGTTGCCTGGGTAGGCGCCCCAGAGGTGCGACAGGTGACGGTGTGAGTTGTTTTCCTTGTCCCAGTCCTCCTGCCATTCCTGTATCTGTCCATACTTACCAATCTTATAGGGAGTCAGTTGCGCCTTCAGCGCATCCAGTTGGTCGGCCAGTTCGGCATCGGTTCCTAAGATGCGGGCAGCCTCTGCAGTGTTCTTCAATACATCATAGACCATTTGATTATCCATAGCCACACCACCGAAGAGGGCGCAGTTCATGTTCTTACCGTTGTCATCGGTATAGCTGCCAATGCCCGGATGGTTCTCAGGAGAATTGCTGGGACATACCACCATGTAGCCCGTATTGGGGTCTTTCACCAGAAAATCCTGGAAGAACTGAGCACATCCCTTCAGCACGGGGTACACCTCGGCCAGATACTGCTGGTCACCAGAGAAGAGGTATTTCTCCCACAGGTGCGAGCAGAACCAAGCATTACAGGTAGGCCATACCCCCACAGAACCGTTGTCCACGGCACCAGTGGTACGCCAGAGGTCAGTATTGTGGTGTAGCGTCCAGCCACGGGCACCATACATCTGCTGAGCCGTCTCGGCCCCCGTGATGCTGACATCCTTCACCATCTCAATGAACGGGTTGTGACACTCCGAGAGGTTAGCCACCTCGGCGGGCCAGTAGTTCATCTCGACGTTGATATTCGACGTATACTTCGAGTCCCATGCCGGATACTGGCGGGCGTTGGGGTTCCAAATGCCCTGCAGGTTGGCGGGCTGGGTGCCAGGCTGTGAGGAGGAGATGAGCAGATAGCGACCAAACTGGAAGTAGTTGGCTATCAAGCCCGGATCATTGCCTCCTACGGAGCGGAACTCCTTGATGCGAGTCTCGGTGTCTTTCGATTCCCGCTCACTGTTCATACCCAGGTCAAGGCTGACGCGATCAAACTGTTCACGGTATTTGGCAGCATGGTCGGCCAGTGCCGAGGCAAAGCTCTTACCGCTGTTCAGATAGCTGTTCATTAAGAAAAGTGCCTTGGCCTCTGCGTCAGCGCTGATGTCATTGTAGTTAACGAAGTTGGTGGCCGACGAGATGATGATGGTGGCTGCCGTGGCTCCACTCACCTCAATGGCAGGTGCAGTCGTATTGGCTGCTACAAGTCCGCCCTGCATCACGTTCTGTGTGGTGCTGGTCTGCGTGCCACCTTCGTTCATTACCTTAATAAAGGTATAGCATTGTAGTTTGTTGCTAACATTTTCCGACTGGTCACGGGCAGGAATGAGCGAGGCCTCAATCATGCCGTCAGTGGTCATCTTGTTGATGCCCAACTTCTCCATATTGGTCTTGCTGGGAGCTGCAAAGCAGAGGTTGAAGTCCAGTTTTCCTGCCTCAGAGGCTTCTATACGCATCAGTGTCACATTGTCGGTGAGCGATGTGAATACTGTACGTGTATAGGTGACACCGTTCACGACGTAGGTGGTAACGGCGGTAGCATTGTTCATGTCCAGCGAGCGCACATAGCCCTGTGCGTCCACTGCACCGTCGGTCTGTCCAGACTCCTCGTCATCATAGCGGTGTCCGGGAAATCCTAAGAGCACGCAGCCGGCTGCTTGATACTGTGCACCGTGTGAGGCTTGCGACATCCAATTGGGAATAGCCAGTTTTTGGGCGGCAGCATAGTCTTTGCCGAAAATGAGTTGCCGCACCTGTGACAACACCTGCTTGGCATTGGCATTATAGTTCTTGTTGGGCGACTGTCCCCAGAAGGTGTCCTCGTTCAGCTGCAACGTGTCCTTAGCCACACTGCCACTGACCATAACTCCCAGTCGGCCGTTGCCCAGAGGCAGTGCCTCTTCCCAGTAAGCGGCGGGACGGTGATACCACAACCGGTTGTGGCTGTCAAGCACTGGAGGTGGAACTGGGCGTGTGTCACCAGTAGTGAAGGTAATAACTATTGCTTCGTCGTAAGCATTGCCAGCCATGTCGGTGAGTAAGTTAGCGGGCAACGTAAGGGTATAAGAGGTACTCAGGTCAAGGTCATCATACGCAAACGAAACCTTATTAATATTAACAACAGGAGTGAGGGGCTGACTTGAATGTGTGCTGTTGTTAGTCAGCGTTGCCTTGGCATCAGACTTCATCTGCACACCCTCGTTGAAGAGCATGACGACCTTACCCGTAGGCAACACTCCTGTATCACCATTTGCCGGGGTGACGCTCTGCAACTTGGGAGCCTGTGTGTCCTCTGCCAGAATGTTGACATATTTCAGGTTATAGTTGCTGGTCTTCGTGGCACTCTGGATGAGCATACGGACGATGAGCTGTTCCTTGTTGTCGGCATTCAGATTGTAATTGGCATCAACCCATGTATTCCAGTGGGCACCAGCGGTATAGTCGTCAAGTACGGTCCAAGTCTGGCCACCATCAACGGAGTAGACAACTCCAAACTTTGTGCTCGAACTGCTGCCGTCGCCGATGGCGAAGTTCAGCTTCAGGTTGCTCAGCGATGTCGTAGGCATCGAGACCTCAAAATACTGGTCGTGTTTCGAGCCGTCCGTGTAGTCGCTCTTAGCCGTGAACTTGTCGATAGAGGCCGTATTTAGGCGCAGGTGGTAATTGGGGGCAGAACCGCTGGTACACACCTGCCACTTGCCGTCGCTGGTATGGACGGTAACCCTGCAGTCCTCAGGCACCAGCCCACACTCGTTAGGCAGGAAATAGGGCTGCTGTGTCGTCCACTTGGTATTGGCTATCGCCGACCACCCTAACGTGTTGGGGGTGTAGATGGCGGTGGTACCACTCTTCTCCACATCGTAACCTGTTGTAAACTCCCAATGGGCCACCACTGTCTGCGTAGCGGCAACCTTCATCGTGCACAAGAGCAATGTCAGCAGTGCCAACATCCGATGCGCTCTTCTCATCATTTGTTTTAGTTCCATCTTTTACTTGCTTTGTTGATTATCGTAATTCGGCTGCAAAAGTACAGACAATTACAAAAAAGAAGGTGTATTTTAGTACGTATTGAATCAAAAATAGTACGATTGTACAAAAATCCACTACTATTTCCACCTTTAACGATGGATTAAACACTCTGCCCGTACCTACAGCCGCATCCTGAAGGTCGCCCGTACCATCAGTCCAGAGCCAACATACTACCGAAGCCATAGGGTATAGTCCATCACCATCAGCTCGACATTCTATCGAATCATAACTGAACAAGTCTCATTGTAAAACATGTCAGTTGGAAATAACAAGCATCCTGCCAGAATAAAGCAGGATGTTTCCGTTTTCTCCTAAATAATCAAAAAATATCATTCCACCTTTTATAAAATAGATAATAATTGCTATCTTTGCACAAACAAAGACAAATAAATGGTGAATATCACTTTAAGTATGATCGCTGCAATGCTGACAATTACCCTTCTCACAAGAATGAAAAATTCTTGTAAACGGGGTTACAAAATCTTCGACCACATCGATATACATTGTGAGATACAAGCCGTACCCTTTGCTGAACTGTCAAAGATGCAGCCGGGCGAACCCTCTTCAGTCATCCGTGAGAGAGTAATAAAAGCCCGCAACATACAGACAGAGCGTTTCAAGGGACAGGTTTCCTCTAGTGGAGGACGGGAGGGGGCTATCTACTGCAATGCCCAGATGACTGAGCGGATGATACACGAATATACTGAACCCGATGCTGCTTCTCTCGACATGCTCCGCATGGCGATGGAACGCCTGAAGCTCTCAGCCCGTGCCTACAGCCGCATCCTCAAGGTAGCCCGCACCATTGCCGACCTCGCCGGCAGCGAGAAGGTGCAGAGCCAGCACATCGCAGAGGCAATAGGGTATAGAAATCTTGATAGAGGCGATTGGGCTGAGAGAGGGATATAGTAACCATACTCGCAAGTGTTAAATAAAGTGTTAAAATGGACTCTATAATTTTTTGAGTTTTCACTATTGAAAAATGAAAAATAGAAATTTTAGGGACAATTTTGCCTGTATTATGGAACAAAAATACCACGTTATCGTAGATGTTAGCCTAAATTCCGGTTGGTGGTAACCTACTTTTCTGCCCATGATAACCTACTTTTCTACCCGCGTTGACCTACTTTTCTCAAAGGGAAGTAACTCCTTTCCTATGTGAAAGTAGGTCTTTTAGGTTGTAAAAGTTGGTCTTTTAGAATGTAATAGTTGGTCATTTACATAGCGAAAGTTTTGTAGTTAGAATGATTGGCTACGATAACTTGCACATTATCAATATGTTTCAGGTTTTACATTTTAGGCATACTTGAATTCAATATAACAGGTGAGACAATTTGAAATTTACCCTTCGAAATTTGCGCGAATTTGGTGCCGCGGAAGAGTTTGCTTGCAAATATTGAACGAGAAAGGACGAATCCGAAATCGTTCATTCGCGATTTTAACACTTTTTGCGCATAAATTTTAACAATTCAAATTTGCATCGAGGGAGATTCTGAATGTCGAGTGCAAGGGGTTATACAGGTCTAAACATAATAATGTATATGGCTCAAATGTGAAACCATATCATTAGTCACTTTGCTAATGAAAGACTGAATGCTCGCAGTCACACATTTTATCCCTTGAAATTTTGATGT
The DNA here is from genome assembly GCA_017478025.1 of Prevotella sp. GTDB lineage: Bacteria > Bacteroidota > Bacteroidia > Bacteroidales > Bacteroidaceae > Prevotella. The sequence goes on along the minus strand of JAFVGZ010000003.1, from coordinate 160,067 downwards.
ATGGAAACCTTTTATTACCTTTGCGCATGAAACGGTATGTTACAAAGGGATCGTTCTCTGTTACATATTAGTATTGACGATAATGAAGAAGACCAGGACTAAGAAACGTCATGTTGGAAATTGCGACAGGATTTGTCAAAATCCAAAAATGTGAACATAGGTGAATTATGAGATATGAACTAAAAATAATGTTTCTTGCACTTGCGTTGTGCTTCGTCTCTGTAGCGACGTTGCGCAGTCATAATGATTGCAGTATTGCGATGCCAACTGAGGGTGATCGTAGTATCGTTGTATTCTTTGAGAATGATGTGCATTGTGAGCTCAAGGGCTATGCCAAGATGGCAGGTCTGCGCGATGCCGTAAGAGATACCGCCTATGCCGCCATAGTTTCTTCAGGGGATTATCTGCAGGGAGGTGTTGTTGGGGCTATCTCCAAGGGGCAGTATATCATTGACATTATGAAGAGCGTAGGGTATGACGCTGTGACTATCGGCAATCATGAGTTTGACTACCTCACACCACGCATGCGCCAGCTCCTTGCTGACCTCAATGCCCCTCTCACATGTTGCAATCTCTACGACATATTGGGCAACCTCGTCTATCGTCCCTACACCATCAGCACCTATGGCAACAAACGCGTGGCGTTTATTGGTGTGCTAACACCCGATACGCAATACCTCAGCGAGTCCTATGCCTTTTATAGTAGCAGCGGCGCTCAGCTCTATGACACCCGTTGCGACACCTATGTGCAGCTGGTGCAGCAGGCTGTCAATGATGCACGCCATGATGGGGCTGACTATGTCATCCTGCTGTCGCACTTAGGCGAGAGACAGGAACCACAGGACCGATATACCTCTACAGACCTTATTGTAGCCACCTCGGGCATCGATGTGGTGCTCGATGGACATACACACTCAGTTATCAATACCACGGTGAACAACAGTCAGGGCAAGCCCGTGCTGCTCTGTCAGACGGGGACACAGTTTGCTAATATCGGCAAGCTCGTCATTTCCCGTGATGGTAACATGACCGCCACTATAATACCTACCGACCAGGTGAACCATGTGAGTGATGCCGTTGCCGCTGCAGTTACCGCTGTCGATGACAAGGTCAACGAAGAGGCAGCCCGAGTGGTGTTCCGCTCTGATGTGCCGCTGCTCGTCAACGATGAGAATGGCAACCGCATGGTGCGCAATGCCGAGACCAATGCAGCAGACATCGTTGCTGATGCCATGCGGCATTTCATGCAGGCAGATATAGGTGTCATCAATGGCGGGGCGGTACGTGTGGATCTGCCTGCGGGTGACATAAGATACAGGGATGTCATCAACCTCTTGCCATTTGATAATAATGTGTGCAAGATTGAAGCCCTGGGCAGCACTATCCTCCAGGCCCTGCAGCTCGGTATCAAGAATCTCCCTGGTGAGTCAGGCGAATTCGTGCAGGTGTCAGGCTTGAAATACACTGCCTCGTCTGCCACCAGGACCGTCAGCGATGTTCTGGTGTTACAGGCCGACGGCACCTACGCACCCATAGAACCAGACCGCCATTATACCGTAGCCCTTTCCGACTACTGCGTTACTGAGGGTGGGCTCAACGGGGTCTTCAAGGGGTGCAAGATGTTGGTGGTTAGCCATGTTCTCTATCGTGACTATTTCACGGATTACGTACAAAAAGTTCTGGGTGGCAACATAGGTAATGACTATGCCGCTCCCCAAGGACGCATCACTATCGTGGAGTGACGCATACTTCGTAAGATTACAAAAAAGCCCTGTAAACTGATTGCTACAGGGCTTTTATTGATCTTCCTTCCTGGGTTTTGCTTTTACTTGTTTCGACGTTTTTTTGTAGTAGTCTTTTTTGTAGTAGTCTTTTTGGTAACAGACGTCTTTGTCGAAGATTTCTTCGGTGTGTTTTTTGGGGCTGTTGTCTTTTTGGTAACGGACTTCGTTGTCGAAGACTTCTTCGGTGTTGTTTCTTTTGTAGTAGCCTTTTTTGTTGATGTAGCCTTTTTAGAGAAAGACTTCTTTGTCGTGGTCTTTTTTATGTCTGGCCTTTTTGCTGTTGTCTTTTTTGCGGCAGGCTTTTTTACAGCACTTTGACCTATGGTCTTTTCCTGTTGTTTTGGTTTGGGCAGGAATGCTTTTTCTATCAGTTTGTCTTGCCACCACCGACCATCGAGCACGGGGCAGCGATTATTCATGATGGCAAAGGCGATGGTGTGGCCGTCGTTGCCTTTGAAGTAGCCTGTCAAGGTGCTGATGCCTCCGTCGCGGGTGAGGGTGCCGGTCTTGGCCGTGATGCGTCCTACGAGATGTGGTTTGCGGAGACGGTCGCGCAGGGTGCCGTCAATGCCGGAGTGGGGCAGGTAGGCGAGGAGGGTCTTGTAGATGTACGGATGCTGCCAGGAGTACCTGAGAAGGTTTACCAGAAGGGCAGGCGTCACACGGCTTTCAGGACAGAGTCCGCAACCGTCATGCAGGGCATAGCTGCGTTTGGGGTCTTCGTCTGGCTGCAGCAACTCCCTGTTGATGAACTGGCGAAGGAACTCTATGCCGCCCTGCCTGTAGTTGCCGTGGGGGTTGATGCGATAGCCCAGGGGATAAAGCAGGCACTCGGCGTTGATATTGGATGATACTCTGAGGGAACGCTCTACTGAGGCAGCGAGAGGTGTGTATATGGTGCCGCAGAGATGGGCCTTGCGTGGATTGAATGTGCCGGGGATGATGTCCTTGGGGGTTATGCGTAGCCCCGTAGCCTGAGACATGACGTAGGGCAGCAGTCTTGCGAGCTTGTAGTAGCCAGTGAACGAGAGTGACAAGTAGCGTGTCTTGAGGTCGCCCGGGGTCCAGTGCTCTTCGTGCAGCATGGGCTGCTGATTGTTCATGTCTATTACCACATGACCTTTGATTCCCTTTATCTGGGGAGGCAGGAAGGTCAGCAGTCGGACGAGACTGTCAGCGTGGAAGTAGGGGTCGAAGTGCACTTTGAGGATAATGTTGCCATGTAGGGTGTCCTGCTTGATGTCGCCTGTGGTGTAGAGCTCTGTCTTGTGGAGCGCATGGGGTCCCAGCGTGCGAAGTGCCGCAACGGTAGTGAAAAGTTTCATGCAAGATGCGGGCTGCATGAGAGAGTCAGAGCAGAGGGAATAGATTTCCTGATCTGCCGTGAGGTCATAGACAATCAGGCCTACATCGCCAATGGCTGGCACGGCGGTGACGAAGGAGTCAATGCGCTGTCGCAAAGCCTCATCAATGGGCGGAACAGCAGAGACGGTATCTACGTGCTCCTCTTCGTTGCCGCATGCAACGCAGATAAGCATCAAAAGCGAGAATATAATTTTTATAATAATACTGTATATTGGCATATTAATGTTTAAATATATAGTGTACGCAACCCCTATGTTTCTCACTTATCTTTTTTTCAAGGGGGGCATGCGGGCGAACTCGGAGTTTATGACTTTTTTTTGCGGAACTCAGGCGAGCGAAGCTTGGAGTTCAGGGCGTTTTCTGCTTACGAAAGTTCAGTTATATTATCAGTTCTGTCATGATGGTATCGCTGATGAAGAGTCCCTTGCGAGTGAGATGTATGTGTGTGGGAGAAAGGGCGAGTGTCCCGTTGTCGATACTCTTTTGTGCAGCCCGTAGCAGGTGCGCTCGATATCTGTGTGGCAGGCAGCTAAGGTCTATGCCCTCTGCTCTTCGCAGCTGCGTCACGATGATGTCGTTGTATTGCTCGTCATCATCGAGGGTTTCACATGTTACGACTTGCTCTATAGCGCTTTGGCGTTCTGCGCTACGGTCTGCCTCTGATGATGCACCGTATGCCGACGTGTATTGTCCAATGTCGCAGATGTTCCATTGGCGTGAGGTGGTGCCAAATCCCGATGGCGTTGCCGTGATGCCCCGATATGAGTGGGCTCCCGCGCCGACACCGAGATATGGTGTGCCGTTCCAGTAACTGCTGTTGTGCAGAGAGCGATATCCGGGGAGGGAGAAGTTGCTTATCTCATAGTGCTCATAGCCGGCATCGGAGAGAGCGTTAACGAGTGTGAGATACATCTGCAGGTATTCCTCGTCTGACTGCGGGGTTATCTCGCCCTTGTTAAGCAGGCGTGTCAGCGGCGTGTCGTCTTCATAGGACAGGGCGTAGGATGATATGTGGGGCACGGAAAGCGCTATAGTCTGACGTATGTCTGAGAGCCACATATCTTGGGTCTGTCCTGGGATGCCATAGATGAGGTCCAGACTGATGTTGGTGATGCCCGCAGCACGGAATGTCTCTACGGCCTGTGCCACCTGAGAGGCGTTATGGCGACGGTGCAGGAAGGACAGTATCTGCGGATTGAAGGACTGTACGCCCATGGAGATGCGGTTGACACCCAGCTCCACGAGGGTGCTGGCGAGCTGAGGAGTGACATCATCGGGATTACACTCCATGGTAAATTCCCGGAGCCGGAGCATAGCACCATAGACATCTTTAATGGTATGCACAACGGTGTGAAGGAATTCTGCTGAGAGTACAGACGGCGTGCCACCCCCAAAGTATATTGTGTTGACGTACTCTGAGGATGGCAGATAGTCCTGACGAAGCTGCAGCTCCCGGCACAAGGCATTGACGTATGCCTGCTCCGTGTGAGCGGTCATGCCTGTCGTGGAGTAGAATCCGCAGTAAACGCACCGGCTTTTGCAGAATGGTATGTGAAGATAGATACCGGACATTGAAAATCCCCACTCCGGCCCTCCTTTAGGGAAAGCCCCACCCTTGCCCTCCCCTAGGGGAGGGAGAAGTATGCAGAGGGACGAATTGTCAAGTTAACGAATTGTCAAGTTAACGAATTAACAAGTTATGCATTATGAATTATGAATTATGAATTATGCATTGTGCATTCCCATCCAGTTTGCTATGATGTCTGTGCCTTGTGGAGTGAGGACGCTTTCGGGATGGAACTGTATTCCCCTGATGTCATACTTTCTGTGGCGCAGCGCCATAATCTGATGTTCATCGCTCTCTGCCGTGACCTGAAGGCAAGCGGGGAGGGTGTCTCTGTCAACGACCCACGAGTGGTAGCGCCCCATAGTGATGCGTGAGGGCAAGCCACGAAAGATGTAATCCACATCCCCAACGTCGCTGAGGATGGTTCCCTCTGTGGCAACGCCGTGAAAGACCTCAGTAAGATTTATCAGAGATCCCCCAAAGGCTTCGGCGATGGCCTGATGACCAAGACAAACTCCGAGGATAGGTTTCTTGCCCGCATAGGTTTTTATGACATCAAGCAGCAAGCCTGCCTCACATGGTATGCCCGGACCGGGGGAGAGGATGATTTTGTCAAATGGCATAAGGTCCTGAAGTTGGAACTTGTCATTGCGGAGCACGGTAACTTCGGCTCCAAGCTCTTTTACAAGGTGTGAGAGATTGTATGTGAAAGAGTCGTAATTATCTATGATAACGATATTCATTTTATGTCCTCCGCCATTGTTATGGCACGTCTGAGCGCACCGAGTTTGTTGTTTACTTCCTGCAGTTCGTATTCCTCGTTACTCTTGGCCACTATGCCGCCTCCTGCCTGGAACGAGAGCATGCCGTTACGACTGACGAATGTGCGTATGGTGATAGCCTGATTCAGGGATTTGTTGAACCCTATGAACCCGATGCAGCCTCCGTAGGCACCGCGATTGTGAGGCTCATAGAGTGAGATGAGCTGCATGGCTTTTACTTTGGGTGCACCTGAGAGAGTACCGGCAGGGAAGGTATCGATGAACGTCTTGATGGGGTCTGCACCGGCATTGAGCGTGCCGCTGACACGGGAGACAAGGTGTATGACATGGGAGTAGAACTGCATGTCCTTGTAGAAATCTACATGCACGCTGTGACAGTTGCGCGACAGGTCATTGCGTGCCAGGTCAACAAGCATCACATGCTCGGCATTCTCCTTGGGGTCATTGCGCAGGTATTCTGCATTCTTGCGGTCCTGCTCCGCATTGCCTGTGCGCTTGGTGGTGCCGGCAATAGGGTCTATGAAAGCCGTGTATTGTTTCTCACCGTTGGCATCGATGCCTGCCTCTATACGGCAATGGGTCTCGGGTGAGGATCCGAAGATACGGAAGCCCCCGAAGTCGAAGTAAAAGAGGTAGGGCGAGGGATTGATGCTGCGCAGGGCACGGTAGAGGTTGAAGTCATCGCCCTCATACTTCTGGCAGAACCGACGTGACAGGACTATTTGGAACACATCGCCACGCATGCAATGACTGATGCCCTTGCGAATGTTGGCCTTGTGCTCCTCGTCAGTCAGGGTAGAGAAATAGCTGTCAACGGAATGGAAGGGGAACGTGCGCACCTGACGGTGGTTGATGTCACGCTCCAGTACGTCGAGATCATCCTGCTCATCCTCGGCCAGTAGCTCAATGATGGTTATCTCGTTGCGATAATGGTCAAATACGACAACATCCTTGTAGAGTATGTACAACACATCGGGAGCATCATTCTCCGTCTGGGTCTCGTCCTTTACATCGATGTGTTCGAAATATCTCACCGCATTGAACGTGGTATAACCGAACAGACCGCAGAATTTTGTGTCATCACCACTGACGGAGAACGCATTGAGGAACTCGTTGATGAGGTCTGCGGTAGTGTAATCATCGTCGATGGCTTTCTCTGTCTTGTTGCCATCAGGAAACTGAAGTATTCCCACGCCGTGACTTACGGCCACGGAGCCTATGGGATGGAGTCCTATGAATGACGTAGCATTTTCGCTGCTGTGATAGTCCGAACACTCCATCAGGGCTGACATTGGGTAGTCGTCACGCAACTTCAGATATGTTGATACGGGCGTATTGAGGTCGCCCATTATCTTCTTGGAAACGGTATGGTATTTATACATTGTTTACTTCGTTTTGATGTGAGAGATAGGTGTCCAGGTCCTTGTCTCCGCGACCTGAAACGGTGAGCACTACCACGTCCTCAGGTTTGAACTGCTGTGCCACTTTAGGCAACAGAGCCAGAGCATGGGCAGACTCCAGGGCGGGTATGATGCCCTCCATGCGTGTCAGCTCAAAGGCAGCACGCAGAGCCTCGTCATCGTTGGCTGCTATAACCTGTGCGCGACCTGTCTGATAGAGATTGCAATGCAGGGGACCTGTGCCGGGATAGTCCAATCCTGCAGAGATGGAGTAGGGCTCTACGATTTGTCCGTCCTTCGTCTGCATGAGCTTTATCCTGGAACCGTGAAGGATGCCTGTCGTACCTATCTGCATGGATGCTGCTGTCTTGTCTGTGTCAATTCCCAGACCACCGGCCTCGCCGAGGATTATCTTCACTCGCTCGTCGTTGAGGTAATGGTAAATGGTGCCTGCGGCATTTGAACCGCCACCTACACAGGCCATGATGTAGTCAGGATAGTCGCGGCCTGTCTTCTCCTGCAGCTGCCATTTTATCTCCTCAGAGATGACACTCTGCAATCTTGCCACCATGTCAGGGTAAGGGTGAGGTCCTACGGTAGAACCTATAATATAAAAGGTGTCCTCGGGGTGGCAGCACCAGTCGCGTATGGCCTCGTTGGTAGCATCCTTGAGAGTCTTATTGCCTGACTCAACGGGGTGAACTGTAGCTCCCAGCATCTTCATACGCTCCACGTTGACATGCTGACGCTTTACGTCAAGAGCACCCATATAGACCGTGCACGGCATATTCATCAGCGCACAGGCCGTAGCCGTTGCTACACCATGCTGACCCGCGCCGGTCTCGGCTATGATACGAGTCTTGCCCATCTTGCGGGCAAGGAGTATCTGCCCCAGGGCGTTGTTTATCTTATGGGCACCCGTATGGTTCAGGTCCTCACGCTTGAGATAGAGTTTGCATCCATATTTCTCACTCATGCGGCTGGCATAGTAGAGCGGTGACGGACGTCCCACATAGTCCTTAAGCAGGTTGTGATACTCTCTCTTGAAGTCCTCACTCTCAATGATGGGAAGATAAGCTGCTTCAAGGTCTTTGACAGTCTTGTATAGAATCTCGGGAATGTAGGCACCTCCATAGATGCCATAAAACCCATCTTTGTTTACGTTATAATCCATGTTCCTGAATATGTGCTTGTGCTCTGTCTAATTGGAAAGTGCATTATATAATAATGTGATTGCTTTGTCTGCATCTCCATTCGTGTCATTGAGTAATTGGACGAATTTTGAACCGATGATGGCACCGGCAGCAGACTGCTGTGCAGCTTCAAGTGTCTGTTTGTTACTGATACCAAAGCCTATCATGCGTGGGTTACGCAGGTTCATGCCATTGATGCGACGGAAGTATTCCTGTTTTGCATCGTCAAAGGACTTTTGAGCACCCGTAACACTTGCAGATGACACCATGTAGATAAAGCCGTCGGTGTTTTCGTCAATGAAACGGATACGCTCCTCGCTTGTCTCGGGAGTAATGAGCATGATAATACGAATGTCGTATTTGTCGGCTATGGGCTTTAGTTCCAGATAGTCCTTGAACGGCAGGTCAGGGATAATGGTGCCGCTAACGCCACACTCCTGGCACGATGCAAAGAACTCCTCGAATCCATAGTGCATCATAACATTGAGATAACCCATCAGAATCAGAGGAATATGAACATCATCCTTTATCTCATGTAGTTGTGAGAAGAGCTTGCGTAGTGTCATTCCGTTGCGCAGAGCCTGTGTCGCAGCCTGCTGAATGACTGGACCGTCGGCCATAGGGTCAGAGAAAGGTACACCTACCTCTATCATATCAATGCCGCGATTCTCAAGTGTCTTGATAACATCCCCCGTACATTCGAGATGAGGGTAACCGGCACAAAAATATAAGGAAAGTAACTTCCTGTTTTTGCTATCCTGAAATAGTTTGTTTATTTTGTTCATGAAAGTTTCTGAGTTTAATGTGAAGCAGGCATAACCTGCTGTCAAAACAGCTATTGCGTTATGCTGCTGATGAAGTTTTGTAGTTTGTCTATGTCTTTGTGAGCAGGAGCATCTTCAAACTTGCTATTGACGTCAATGCCTGCAAACATAGGATGTTTGAATTGCTTGATGCTTTCTGCATCCTGCGGCCCTATGCCACCACTTAGAAGAAATGGAATGTCTCCGTCGTATGTGCTAAGCACAGACCAGTCGAACTGCTCACCGGAGCCTCCAATGGTCTTGCATTTGGTGTCAAAGAGTAGCAGGTCTATGTGTCCTTCATACTGTCGCCATCGCTTCACATCATCAGCCTCACGAATACTTAAGGCCTTGATAATCTTGACATCAGGAAGAATGTCAGGAATAAGAGTTCGTTTTAGGTTGTCTATATATGTCGGAGTTTCATTTCCGTGTAGTTGGATATAGTCCAGACGGTAGTTGTATGAATGAGTGATAACAGTCTGAGGCATCTCGTTGACAAAGACTCCTACGAGTTTTGCCTTGGGACGCTGAAGGTATGTAGCCCTATCTGGCACGATACCGGCACTCACGGGTATGCTCCTGACATAACGCGGACTCTTGGGGTAGAATATCAACCCCATCATGTCAACATCAAGTGCGTTGAGGGCGCGTATGTTCTCTGGCTCGCGCATGCCGCATACCTTAATCTGTAATTTCATCGATAAAGTCTTTTAATGCTTTGCCTGGATTTTCCTGCTTCATGAAGTTCTCTCCGATGAGAAAGCCATTAAACCCTGCATGGCGCAGCTCGCTGACTGTGCGGGGATTGCTTATGCCACTCTCGCTCACACGACAGGCGTCTTGGGGCAGAAGCGTTGATAATCGGTAGCTGTTCTGAACATCAGTAATGAATGTTCCGAGATTGCGGTTATTTATTCCGTACATATCAGCACCTATTGATGCGTAGTCTAATTCTGACTCAGAGTGCATCTCAAGCAAAACTTCGAGTCCGAGATTATGAGCCTCACGCAACAAGTCCCTGTAGCGTTCCTTTGTCAGGCATGCCGCTATGAGAAGTGTTGCTGATGCACCACATAGGCGAGCCTGAAGGAGTTGGTATTCGTCTATAACGAAATTCTTGTACAGAATAGGAATAGTTACCCCAGACTGACGCGCAACAGAAATGAAGGCATCCTCTCCACCGAAATATGCCGTATCCGTGAGGATAGACAATGCAGAAGCGCCATTCTGCTGGTAGCTTAAAGGAATTTCCGCAGCTTGTCCGCTTTCTTTTATCCATCCCTTTGATGGAGACTTGCGCTTGAATTCAGCAATGATACCAGACTTACTTGACATCAATGCCTGCCGCATAGAAGGGCAAGGGGTGTCTAATATGTCACCCAATTGCTTCTCAAGGGTAGAGTAGGGGAGAGCCGCCTTCTTTGATTCTATTTCAACTGACTTATGTGCAATTATTTCCTGTAGTATGTCTGCCATATCAGCTGTTTAGTTCTATGAACTTTTTAAAGTTTTTCAATGCTTTGCCACTTTCAATGGACTCACGTGCAATGTCGCAACATTCCAAAATATCCTTCTTCCCTGCCTCATATACCTGTATGGCAAAGGCAGCATTAGCGATAACAACATTCTTCTGTGATTCCGAGGCCTTATTCTCAAGCACGTCATCAAATATGCGGATGGCTTCTTCTTTTGTCGCTCCTCCTATTAGTTCAGAAGCTTTAGCAACCGGCATTTTTATATCAGAAGTTGAGTAGATGCGCTCATATTTGTTGGTGGATATCTTGAAGTTACCAGTTAAAGATATTTCGTCATATCCATCAATAGATGTTTCAATACCATAATCCACGCCTAATTTTTGATATACCGCGTTATATAACCTCATTTGGTCCAGTGACGCCACTCCAAGAAGAGAACACTTGGGCTGAGAAGGATTGACCAAAGGGCCAAGGAGGTTGAAGATGGTCGGGAAAGAGATGTTTTTGCGTATAGGAGCAACAAACTTCATAGCCCGAGCAAACAATGGCGCATGAAGGTAAGTGAAGTTGCTTTCATTTATGCTGCGATTGAGCTTGTCTATGTCGTTAGTAAACTTCACTCCGTGACCCTCAATTACATTTGAAGCTCCCGAAACGCTCGTTGCAGCCACATTGCCATGTTTTGCAACTTTGTAGCCTGCACCGGCAAGTACCACACATGAGCATGTGGATATATTAAACGTATTCTTCTGGTCACCGCCTGTACCGACGATGTCTATATATCGCTCAGCATCAAGGATGGCAGGAACACCCGTTTCAAGAATTCCGTCACGAAATCCTAGCAGTTCATCAACGGAGATGCCTCGCATCTGCAATCCTGTTAAAAGAGCTGCAATTTGCTCCGTGGGGAAGCGCTCTTCTGTTATTCCAATAAGGATATCGTGCATTTCAACGCGCGATAGTTCCTCATGATTAAGCATTTTGGAAAGTAGTTCTTTCATGTTCGTGTTGTCGTCTTGTATTGTTGTATATATCATTATCCACCTAAAGTTTCACTTTTTTCTTTACATATGCTCCTTCGTTGTCGAGTCTGTTAAGAGCTGTAACTACATAAATATATTTGTTTTTTCCATTCTCATATGGTAATTTATACCATGAAGAGGTTGTTATGGCCACAATGTGCGATGCGTCAGAGATATCTATTTTTTCTTTCTTTTCAAAACGATATACCACATACTTTGTAGCTTCTTGCTCCCATCCTTTTGCCTTTGGAGCCTTCCAGAAAAGAACATATCCGTCACTAGTCCATATAGGTTTTACCTTTGTAACCTTTTTGGGAGCAGCCTTACTGATGAATGGCATAGAGGGTTGTAACGCAGGCATGCGCCAATAGTTATTACGCAGTTGTGTTCCATATCCTCCTACATTATCTACTGCAGCCTTAGCATACCACAGAACGGTTCCGCAGAGAGAACTGTTATTGGATTGTGTGCTATAAAGTTGTGAGTATAGCTGACGTTTCTGTGATTGTTGGTTAAACTTTACAGTACGCTCAATGTCTTCACCTATATAGAGTGGACGCTTGGTGCTATTCTGTGTCCACCAATATATGAGTGTTTGATAGTCAGCAGCCTTGTGACCGATTTCCCAATAAATTTGAGGTACACAATAATCAAGCCATCCTTTTTCTACCCATAGCATCACGTCTGCATACAGTTCATCATAGTTCTGTAGGCCATTTGTATTAGAGCCTCCAGGATGAGCTGCACTTTTATTCTGGTATATACCAAATGGCGATACACCAAACTTCACCCAAGGTTTTACATTACGTATTGTCCTAAAGAGCTGCTCTATGAAAAGGTTGACGTTGTTTCTGCGCCAATCATTGATGTTGTTAAAACCACGTGGATTGGCATAGAAATCATTAACGTCTGGTATTGGTTGGCCTGCAACAGGGTAGGGATAAAAGTAATCGTCTATGTGTAAGCCATCCACGTCATAACGCTTTACAATGTCAGCAGTTACTTGGCAGATATAATCCCGAGCTTCTTGCTTTGCGGGATTTAGGATATATAATCCGTCATATTGAAATACGAGGTCTGGTCTGCGTTGTGCAATATGAGTGTTTGCAAGTTCATTGGTTACCTTTGTCTTTGCTCTGAAGGGATTAATCCACGCATGCAGTTCCATGCCGCGCTTATGACATTCGTCTATCATCCATTGCAGGGGATCCCAATAAGGGGAGGGACGCATGCCCTGCCTACCTGTGAGGAAACGGCTCCAAGGCTCGTATGGGCTCTCGTAAAGAGCATCACATTCAGGGCGTACTTGGAAGATGATGGCATTTACCCCATCTTTCTGTAATTCATCAAGCTGATATGTCAACGTACGTTGCATTGCAGCAGTCCCCATGCCTTGGAACTGACCGTTTACGCATTGTATCCAGGCACCACGGAATTCACGCTTTGTCTGTGATAATGCCGGTAACGCGCAACATAGCAAAACAACTAAGAGAAGTTTTACAAGTTGATTATATTTCACAATCTTTATTATTAAGTTATAATTCATTCTTTGTATTGTACTATTAAGATTTTGAATGTTTTATAGATCATCAAAATTCACATCTTCCTCAGTCACGACAGCAGGTTTGTTGCCGTCCTGTTCTTTGCTGCCGTCTAAGATAATCTCTGTTTCGGCAGCTAAGGTATCTGACTGCATGGTGTCTCGCCGTGTCCCACCTGAATAGCTGCATTCATACATGGAACGGTCTATGTCTGCATCTGACGGTATATTGAACTTGCCATGATACTTAGCGAAAGCTGAGTCTCCAAACACATACTCAAGGAACTGTCCACATATCGGTAGTGCCGTACGCGAGCCTTGTCCCAATGCCCCGGTTCGGAAATGTATGCAACGATACTCTCCGCCTACCCAGGCACCAACGACAAGATTCGGGCTTACACCTACGAACCAAGCATCTGAATGATTGTTGGATGTTCCGGTCTTACCGCCGAATTCTGTGTCTTTATATCTGCCAATATATCCCCACAGAGACATGGATGTGGCTCCTCGCTCATGCAAACCTGCCAAAAGCAGCTGCTGTACGAGACATGCAGACTTTACGCTAATGGCCTGTTTCTCTATTCCGGGTGCTTCGTATATTGTTTTGCCATTGCGATCTACTATCTTCGTTACCAATACAGCTTCCTCATGAGCCCTGCCATAATTAGCTACGGTACAATAGGCGTTGGTCAATTCCAGAAGATTGACATCACTTGCACCAAGTGACAATGCCGGAGTCTCGTCCAAAGGACTGATGATACCCATTTTGTGGGCTGTCTCTGCGATATTCTTTATACCCATCTCCTGACCTAACCTCACAGCCACGCTATTCACACTTTGTGCAAATGCTGCACGAAGCGGCATGGAGTCACCTGTAAAGTATCCGTTTGCATTCGTTGGAGCCCATGTTACATCTGTCTTTTTCTTTGAGTCCCATACTTGCATAGAGAAGTACTCATCGCGGCGCTTGTCACATGGAGTCAGGCCCTGCTCCATAGCCTCAGTATAGACAAACAGTTTGAACGTAGAGCCAGGCTGGCGTTGCGCTGTCACTTTGTCATATTTCCAATGATCAAAATCTATGTCACCCACCCACGCCTTGACATATCCTGTCTGTGGCTCTATGGCTACCATAGCGCAATGCATGAAGCTGACCATATAGCGTATGGAGTCCATCGTTGACATCGTCTCTTCTATCTCACCTTTTTCATAATCAAAGAGCTTTACCGTATGTGGTAAGTTGAGATAATAGTTTATTGAGTCGATATTACCATTATACTTCGTATCGAGGTAAGCATACACAGGTTCCTTCTTGGCTAAATCCTCAATGAACCCTGGTATCACCTGATGCTTCTCGTCCTGCCACGGCTCCTGTCCTCTCCAATGTGAGTTGAAGTTATTCTGCACTTGCTTCATCTGTTTTCTCGCGGCATCTTCCGCATACTTCTGCATGCGTGTATCGAGAGTCGTATAAATCTTCAAACCATCGTTATAGAGATCTACATCGTTGAGAGCGTCCTCGTCTTCACAAAGGTGCTTTATATATCGAGCTACAGCCTCACGGAAATACTTTGCCTGTCCGTCATAGTTGTCTTCAACCTTGAAGTCAGAACAATCGATATCCTTATCCTTTAACTCCTGATATTCTGCTATCGAGAGATGCCCGTGCTGAACCATATTGTCGAGCACCACATTACGACGCTCCTTAGAGTTCTCAGGATTTGTTATAGGGTTGTAATATGTTGTGGCCTTGAGCATGCCTACGAGAACGGCAGCCTGATCTATTGTCAGCTCTTTCGGGCTACAGTTGAAATAGGTCTTTGCCGCAGTCTTGATGCCAAATGCATTATGACCGAAGTCAACGGTATTAGCATACTGAACCAAGATCTCTTTCTTACCCTCCAAACGACCTTTGGTGAAGGCGAAATATAATTCGAGCTTTGTTGCAGTAATCCATTCTTTCGTCTTCATTATCAGTATCTTGACACCAGGTAATTTTCCTAAAAGACCTGTGCTGTACTGTGTGCGAACGCGAAACATGTTCTTTGCCAACTGCTGGGTAATCGTAGAGGCACCTCTTCCTCCACGGCCTGTTACAGCATCCTTCGTTGCGCCAAGCAAACCAAGAGGGTCTATTCCCCAATGGTCATAGAAACGCTCATCCTCGGTATCAATCAGGGCATCCCAGAATTTAGGAGTGACATCATCAAACTTTACGGGAGTTCTGTTCTCGTTGAAATACTTACCAAGAAGAATCTCCTTGCCGGTCTTTTCATCAATATTGGCAGCATACAGTTCCGATGCTTCAGAAGTCTTGTGCTCGCATATCTCCTGCCATCCCGGAGACTTACCGAAGAGTCCGAACAGATTAATATCTACAGCTCCAAGATATAAAAAGAAGACAACAATAATTGTGCATATAGTGGATAATGTCTTAACATACCACGGACGGTTGCGGAAACATCCCACATACCATTGCGTGAAATTACGAATGGAGTTGAATATCTTTTTTGTAATTGCTTTTATGCTCATCTTCTTAGTGTAAGATTTCTATAATCTGTTTGTTTTGCAGTTCTCTCTCTTACTGCTTTATCCGGCTGTTTATATATTCTATAATGTCTTCTGTTTCAGCATTCTCAAACCATTTCATCTCTTCATCACGCTTATACCAGGTCAACTGTTTCCTGGCATATTGGCGGCTGTTGCTTTGTATCTGCCTTATGGCTTCATCAAGCGGAATCTCTCCATCTATGTATTTGAAGATTTCCTTATATCCAACCGTGTTCAGGGCATTCTCGTGACGGTAGGGTAGGAGGGAGCGTACCTCATCCACTAAGCCCTCGTCAATCATGCGGATTACTCGCGTGTTGATACGTTCGTAGAGCTGTTCCCGTGGACATGTCAGTCCTATTTTGATGATACTGAAAGGGCGTGCTTTCTTCTCTCCTGTCCTGAACGATGTGTATGTCAAGCCTGTCTGATGACATATCTCCAAGGCGTGGATTACCCTGCGCGTATTATGTCTGTCAACTATTTTCCCATATTCGGGGTCAAGTCGGTCCAGTTCCGATACTAACGCCTCTAACCCTTCGCTGGCCAGACGTTGCTTCATCATCTCCCTGATGTCATCACGTATCGTTGGAATATCGTCAATACCGTTGCATACGGCATCAATATACAGCATTGAACCTCCTGAGAGTATCATGATTTCGTCTTTGTGACTGTTAGCGTCATGCTGCTGGGCACAATCATTGAGCAATTCAAGAACTTCCTGCTCATACATTGATGCAGAATAATAGTCCCCGATATGCTTTGTCGCAACGAAATGATGCTTTACACGTTCCAGCTGCTCCAAGGTAGGTGCCGCAGTACCTATATGCATTTCCGCATATATCTGACGCGAGTCGGCATTTATTATTTCGGTGCCGTAATGCTCGGCCAGCTTTATAGAGAGGTCTGTCTTGCCTACTCCTGTCGGTCCCGTTATGACTATCAGTTTCATTGGCTGTTAAGAGGGGTATAAGGCAGAGGGGCTTTAACGTATTATTCCTCTCTCCGCCTTCTCTATGAAGTCAAGAATATACTGTATTTCCGGCGTCACTTCCATACCCTTCTTCACTTCTTCAAGACCTTCTTTTATTATACCCTTTGAGTATATGGTATTATATGCCTCACGTATGCTGAGTATCGTGTCATTATCAAATCCTCGCCTGCGCAGACCTATCAGGTTCAATCCCGCATAGCGTATTGGCTCCTTGCCTGCTATAATATAAGGTGGAATGTCCTGGGATGTGCGGCTGCCTCCCTGCACCATTACGTATCCGCCGATGTGCACAAACTGATGTACCAATACCTCGGCTGAGATTATAGCGCAATCATCCACTATCACTTCTCCGGCAAACTTGGTGGAATTGCCGATGATACATCCGCTTCCTATCTCACAGTCATGGGCTATGTGAACATTCTCCATCAAGAGATTATTGTTGCCCACAACGGTAGTGCCCTTTGATGCCGTACCGCGAGATATTGTAACATATTCCCTGATGGAATTATTGTCACCTATCTGGCATGTTGTCACCTCACCCTTGAACTTCAGGTCCTGAGGCTTGGTTGACAGGCTTGCACAAGGCATCACTTCATTACCGTTGCCCATGCGCAGTCCTTTGTTAAGTGTCACGCTATTCTGGAATACGTTATTATCGCCTATCACCACATCTGCATCAACATAGCAAAAAGGACCTATTATATTGTTATCTCCTAACTTTGCGTCTGGATGAACAAACGCAAGAGGACTGATTTGATTTGACATAATTATGTAATTACAGTTTTACTTTATCTCTTCAGGTGGTTTTGTTAATTCCCGCCTTTATTTGTTTTTTACCATCTGACCAGTAAATGTGGCCTCTGCAACCAGGGTGTCACCTACGAAAATATATCCTTGCATAGTGCTTATACCGTGACGTACCGGGCTAAGCAGTTCTACCTTGAATATAAGGGTGTCTCCGGGAACAACCTTTTTCCTGTACTTGACATTGTCAATCTTCAGGAAGTATGATGTCCATCTCTCTGGTTCCTCCAAGGTGTTGAGCACAAGAATCGCACCACATTGGCTCATTGCCTCAATCATCAGCACGCCTGGCATAACCGGCTCCTCGGGGAAATGTCCTGTGAAGAACGGCTCATTGCTGGTGACATTCTTTATGCCCACAATCGTCTTGCCGCTGATGCTTATGATTTTGTCAACCAGCTGCATGGGGTAGCGATGAGGCAACACCTGGCGTATGCGGTTTACGTCGAGCACGGGTTCCATTGTCGGGTCATATACCGGAGCCTGAATCTCATGCTTACGTATCTCCTGACGCATCGCGCGTGCGAACTTATTATTTATAGTGTGTCCGGGACGCGTTGCAATTATGCGGCCTTTGAGCGGCTTGCCTATCAGAGCCATATCTCCGATGATGTCCAGCAACTTATGACGGGTACACTCATTCTCCCAGGTCAGAGGCTTGTGCTGCAGGTAACCGAGTTTTGTAGCATCCATGTGAGGTATCTGGAGATAGTCACAGAGGCTGTCAACGACCTCCTGCTTCTGCTCCAACTCATAGATTACTATTGCGTTGTCAAGGTCTCCGCCCTTTATCAGGCCGGCTTTCAACAGAGGTATGATGTCTCTGACGAACACGAATGTGCGGGCAGAGGCAATCTCTTCTGAGAAATCAGACATGTTGTCTATCGTCGCAAACTGTGAGTTGATGAACTTTGACTCAAACGAACACATTGCCGTGATAGAGAAATCTTCATCTGGCAGAATCGTTATAATCGACCCCGTATTCTCGTCTTTTACCTCTATCTTCTTCCTTATTATATAGTAGTCCTTCGGCGCGTTCTGCTCCTGTATGCCGACCTCCTTGATCTTCTCCACATATTTCAATGCGGAACCATCGAGGATAGGAAACTCAGGGCCGTTTACCTGTATCAGGCAATTGTCTATACCCAGAGCATAGAGGGCAGCCAAACCGTGTTCGATGGTTGACACTCTCACGTCACCCTTGCCTATAACTGTTCCGCGCTGAGTATCAACAACATTCTCGGCAATAGCATCAATAATGGGCATACCCTCAAGGTCTATGCGTTGTATCTTATATCCGCTATTCTCTGGTGCGGGGTTAAAGGTCGCAGTAAGACTGAGACCCGTATGCAATCCTTTGCCACATAGAGAGAAACTCCCTTTTAGTGTGTTTTGCTTATCCATAATCGTTTATTCTTGCTTTGAATGTCAATTCTGATTTTTTAGTTGTTTTATCTCTTCCTGCAAAAGGTCTATTGTCTTTTGCATTTCTCCTATCTGGTGATATAAGTCCGGCAATCGCTTCTCAATTGCTGCTATCTGGAAGAACTTACGCAACGGAACAGGCGGCGTTCCTATGAGACTTTCTCCGTCCTTGATGCTGCCGGGTACACCCGACTGTGCTCCAAGGCTTACCTTATCTCCTATGGTGATGTGTCCGGCAATTCCTACCTGACCGCCGAACATGCACCATTTGCCCACTTTTGTGCTGCCGGCAATACCTACCTGGCTCGACATTACGGTATTCTCGCCGATGTCCGTATTGTGGGCTATTTGTACGAGGTTATCGAGCTTCACACCTTTTCTTACGTATGTAGAGCCCATCGTGGAGCGATCTACGCAGGTGTTGGCTCCGATTTCCACATTGTCCTCTATTGTCACAATACCCAGCTGAGGTATCTTGTCATATCCATGCTCTGTGGGTGCAAATCCGAAACCGTCGGCTCCTATCACGCAGCCCGCATGCAGCACACAGTTGTTGCCCACCTTACAGTCATGATATACGACCGCATTTGAGTATATCTCCGTGTTTTCGCCAATCGTGGCATTCTGGCCTATTGTCACATGTGGATGGAACACGCAACGGTCCCCAATGACAACATTGGGGCCTATGGCAACAAACGGACCGATATAGCAATCTTCGCCTATCTTGGCAGTAGGGTGGATGTATGCCGTACTGTCAATACCTTTTCTCCTCGGTTTCATCGATTCATACATCTGCATAAGCTTTGCTACTGCCTCGTATGAATTCTTCACTCGGATGAGGGTGGGCTTTACGGGCTTGTCGAATGTCATTGCATCATCAACAAGCACTACGCTCGACTCCGTGTCGTATATGTGGTGCAGATACTTTATGTTGGCAAGAAAAGAGATGGCTCCTTTTTTGCCTTCCTCTATCTTGGCAAAAGTGTTTACGGTTGCATTCGCATCGCCTTCCACCTTGCCCTGTATGAGGTCTGCTATCTGTTGTGCAGTAAATTCCAATTGTCTATAGTTTTAGTAGTTTATTACCTATTATAATTTACCCAGCTCGGCTTCCATCTGCACCTGCAGCTCTTTTGCCTTTTGAGCGGCAACGGCAGCAAAGTTCTCAGTATTGTCGGCAAAGATGATGCCTCTTGATGAGTTTACGAGAAGTCCGCAGTCCTTTGTCATACCGTATTGGCAGACGTCCTGCAGCGATCCGCCCTGCGCACCTACTCCAGGCACGAGGAGGAAATGCTCCGGGGCAACCTTGCGGATATCCTTGAACATCTCGCCGCGGGTCGCTCCCACGACATACATCAGGTTTTCCGTCGTTCCCCATTGCTGGCTCTTCTTGATAACGGTCTCAAAGAGTCTTTGGCCCTCAGTATCTGTTGTCTGCTGGAAGTCAAACGAACCCTTGTTTGAGGTAAGCGCAAGCAGTATCACCCAGGTGGTCTTGTCGGCCTCATAGTCAAGGAACGGCACCACGCTGTCTTCACCCATATAGGGAGCTACGGTAAGTGCATCCACCTTATACTCTCCGAAGAATGTCTTGGCATACATCTTAGAGGTGTTGCCTATGTCGCCGCGCTTCGCATCGGCAATGATGAACTGCTCCGGATAGTTGTCATGCAGATAGTTTATTGTCTTCTCAAAAGACACCAGTCCCTTTACGCCATACGCCTCATAGAAAGCCAGGTTTGGCTTGTATGCCACGCAATAAGGTGCCGTAGCATCTATAATCTGCTTATTGAAGGCGAAGATTGGGTCCTCTTCCTTCAATATATGCTCAGGCACCTTGTTTAGGTCCACGTCAAGTCCTACGCACAGGAAGGACTTCTTCTTGAATATCTGCTCTATTAATTGTTGTCTTGTCATAATCTCGCCTTTTTAGTCTTTTGGCATTTCGGTATAAGGAATATCCTTTTGCTGCTCTTGCTTTTGCTGCATTCTGGTCAAGCGTTCTATGAACTCGGAGGCGGGAACGGTACGCTCATCCTCCTTGTCTTCCTTTTTCTTGATGCTGGTGAATACTCCCATATTTGTCAATAACTTTTTGGTTGGTTCTTAGGAATTAACGGAACACACACTTTACAGTTCTGCCTCTTTCATTCTTTCAGCATTTTCTGCTACGGTGAGGGCGTCTATCATCGCCTGGATGTCGCCGCCGAGGAATCCGTTAAGGTCATGCGTGGTGTAGCCTATACGATGGTCCGTCACACGGCCTTGCGGGAAGTTGTATGTGCGTATCTTGGCCGAACGGTCGCCTGTAGAGACAAGTGTCTTGCGGCGGCTTGCTATGTCGTCGAGATACTTCTGGTGCTCCTTATCATAGATGTATGTGCGCAATCGTGCAAGAGCGCGCTCCTTGTTCTTTGGCTGGTCACGCGTCTCCGTACATTCGATGAGTATCTCTTCCGTCTCGCCTGTATTGGGATTCTTCCACATATAGCGGGCACGAACGCCTGATTCCACCTTGTTGACGTTCTGACCGCCGGCACCTGATGAGCGGAACGTGTCCCACTTTATCTCGCCTTCGTTTATGCTTACCTCAAACGGATCGGCTTCAGGCAATACCGCAACGGTGGCCGCAGATGTCTGCATGCGACCGTTGCTTTCCGTTACCGGCACACGTTGCACGCGATGTACGCCCGATTCATATTTCATCACGCCATATACGCCTTCGCCGCTCACGGCAAAGTCTATCTCTTTGTAGCCGCCGACAGCGCCTTCCGAGAAGTCCGTGACGCTGAGGTTCCAGCCTTTTGACTCGCAGAAGGCCTTGTACATCTTGAACAGGTCTCCGGCAAAGAGGCATGCTTCGTCGCCTCCGGTACCGGCACGTATCTCCATTTCTATGTTCTTGGCATCCTCTGGGTCCTTTGGCACGAGGGCGACCTTTACCTCTTCTTCCAATCCGGGCAGCATGGCTTCATTCTCAGACAGCTGCTCGCGAGCCATATCCTTCATCTCGGCATCCTGCTCGTTCATCAATATATCCTTCGCCTCGCTTATTGCTTCAAGGCAGTTGATATATCTCTTGCGGATGTTCATGATGTCTCCCAGCTCCTTGTACTCTCTTGTCAGTTTGACAAAGCGTTGCTGGTCTGCTATGACGGACGGGTCGGTTATGAGGGTTGTGACTTCCTCATAACGTGCCTCCAGGCCGTCAAGCTTTTGTAGTATGTTGTTGTTGTCCAATGCGTTAAATGTGTATTTATTGGGTTCTACAGTCTTAGCAATACTCAAACTCTCCGTATTCGCTCTTTATCGTGAGGCTCTTGCGGCCTTCCTCTATGTGTCCTACTATCTGCGCATCGATGTTGAACGACTTGCTCAACTCTATAACTTTCTCTGCGTCAGACGGATCAACGTATATCTCCATGCGATGTCCCATGTTGAAGACCTTATACATTTCTTTCCAGTCGGTACCGCTCTGGTCGTGTATGAGTTTGAAGAGCGGAGGAACGGAGAACATGTTGTCTTTCACCACCTTACAGTTGTCTCCCACGAAATGCAGCACCTTTGTCTGAGCGCCTCCTGTACAATGCACCATTCCGTGAATGTCGGCACGCATCATGTCAAGCAGCTTCTTGATGACCGGAGCGTAGGTGCGGGTAGGGGAGAGGACCAGCTTTCCTGCATTGACGGGACTGCCTTCCACTTTATCCTCAAAGCGGCAGGTGCCAGAATATACAAGTTCCTCGGGTACCGCGTGGTCATAGCTCTCCGGATACTTCTCGGCATAGTATTTTGAGAACACATCATGACGGGCACTTGTGAGGCCGTTGCTGCCCATGCCGCCGTTATATTCCTTCTCATACGTTGCCTGACCGAAAGAGGCAAGGCCTACGATAACGTCACCCGGACGGATGTTGGCATTGTCTATCACGTCGCTTCGCTTCATGCGGCACGTTACGGTAGAATCTACGATTATCGTCCTTGTGAGGTCACCCACGTCTGCCGTCTCGCCGCCTGTAGCATAGATACCGACGCCCATATTGCGCATTTCCTGCAACAGTTCATCCGTTCCGTTGATGATAGCACTTATCACGTCGCCGGGGACAAGCATTTTGTTGCGGCCTATGGTGCTGCTGACCAGGATGTTATCCACAGCTCCCACGCAGAGCAGGTCGTCTGTATTCATTATGAGTGCGTCCTGTGCGATACCTTTCCACACGGAGAGGTCGCCTGTCTCTTTCCAATACATGTAGGCAAGACTTGATTTTGTTCCGGCTCCGTCGGCATGCATGATGTTGCAATACTCAGGGTCTCCGCCCAGAATGTCTGGGATTATCTTGCAGAAGGCCTGTGGAAAGATTCCTTTGTCGATGTTCTTGATGGCGTTGTGCACGTCTTCTTTGGCAGCACTAACGCCGCGAAGCATATATCTATTATCCATTTCTCTTTTAGGTTTTCCTGTTCGTTGTTGATGTAGAGTCTTTATCCTTGGACGTATGAAATTTAATTTCCGTTGCATTGCCGGTGCAACACCTACGTATAAATAATGCCGCAAAAGTACTGAAAAATCTTGACATGAGCAAAATTTTAGTATTCTTTATGATTTATGGTGCAATAGGTTACACATAGAATGACACTATTCGAAATTCTCTATTTAACATAATGCATATTCTAATAGTATCTGAATAACATTACTCTAATAACTTTTGACAAGTTATTTTCTTGATTATTTCCAGCTAAATATATATGAAAAATTATAATTTATGTTTTACTATAACAAATCTATGATAATGGTTTTATATTCAATAAGTTTTGATATACATATATAATGCTTTAATTTTAATCTTCAAGAAGTACTATTATGTCAATAGAATGTTTTCGTTTATTGTTCAGGGCGTTGCCCTGAATCATTCCCATAATCATCCTTTCTCTCGCACTTCTCCAAATTTATAATTCGTAACTTTTTTTGCCTTTTTGCTTAAAAAGTAGTTTTTTCAAACCGCGATTTTTGGCGATATTTTCCACCAAACTTACTCGCGGACACAAATATGCCAAATTTTCGTCATTTGGGATAACGAACTGTGACTCTGTGATTTACGTAAAATTCGAGATTTTTGAGGTCTTGAAAAGTCCAAAAACAACTAAAAAATAGGGGTAAAAGCAGGTCTTTTAGGGTGTCCGCGACCTACTTTAACCCCGTTTTTGAGTAACTTTAACCCGGTTCCTAAGTAACTTAAGTAGCCCCAAACTGGTTTTTCGATGCCCAAAAGCCAAATTATGCCGCTCCGGGAGGTTACTTTTCGCTCTAGAATTGATTTCTTGGCGAACTTTTTTGAAATAACAGTTTGTAAGCAAAAACGCCATTTTGCTTACAATCGCATAAATGACGCATGAGGGGTCATCTTACCGTAAGATGGAAGCAGCCCTGCTTCACCTCATACTTTATGTAGCATCGTTCGGCTTCTCTCATATCACGCAGCACCTCAGAAAGAACCCATTTCAGAGTGTCGTTGCTTACGGCTCTGCGTGGCGATTGTTCCGTCTGGACGGTATGGTATCTGTTGTAACAGATGTCGAATGTGGTACCAAAGCGATGACAAGAGTTCTCACTCGCATTCAGATTGTGACGCCTCAGGCGCTCCACATCCTCTTCGGAACGCAGGACGCTGGTCACGATAATCTGGTGCATGGGTACACCTTTCATATATAGAGAGTCAAGGAACGCCCTTCCGATGTCCTGCAATAATATGTTTGCGCGAGGCACAAGGTACGGGATACTTTCTCTCAGATTATCAACATGGTAGAACGGATTGGCTCCGATATATACCAGTTCGGACTTACGTTTCTCTGCATCAACACGGTTCTTCACGGGGCTCACGCCGTAACGCCTTGCTGATGCCAGCTGTACTTCGTTGCTATCAGGGAAAGCGGTCTTATACGATGGAACGGAGAGAATACGGTTTGGCTTGCGGGTCGAACTAACCGTTTTCACCGATGAAACCGGATTGTTTTGCACTACAGCCCCCCTACCCTCTTCTGTTGAGTCAACATCCGCGATAGAATCGGTCATTTCTGACGTTACAGCACCTGTATTTGAATAGTCATACACGCATCTGGAGAGTGCCAAAATGACTACAACAAACGTGAATGTATGCAGGTATATGTTCTTTTTTATTTTCATTTTTCTTGTAAAAGATTAAAAAATCGGCACAAAGTTAGTAAAAAGTATTGAAATATGAAAAAACTTTTGTAATTTTGCACTTCTAAATGATAGAAAAGCATATTATACTTGAGGACATTGATCCTATAATGTTCTACGGGATAAACAACGTACACCTGCAGATGATACGTTCGCTCTACCCGAAGGTGCGCATCATGGCCAGAGGTAACGTCATCCGCATCCTGGGCGATGAGGACGAGATAGCTGATATAGAGGAAAGCATCGGCAAGATCTGCAAGCATATCCTGAAGTACAATACGATTAACGAAGAGGATATTCTCGACATCGTAAAAGGCCGGGCAACAAAGCAGGACTCTGTCAAGGATGTTGTGGTATATAATCTGTCGGGCAAACCCATCAAGGGTCGCTCGGAAAGCCAGCAACTCCTGATTGATGCTTATAACAACAATGATATGGTGTTTGCCGTAGGCCCAGCCGGTACAGGTAAGACGTATCTCTCTATCGCCCTGGCTGTGAAGGCGTTGAAGGAAAAGACAGCAAAGAAAGTTATCCTGTCGCGCCCCGCTGTGGAGGCAGGCGAGAAGCTGGGCTTTCTGCCTGGCGACATGAAGGATAAGATAGACCCCTATCTGCAGCCGTTATATGATGCTCTTGAGGACATGATACCTCAGGCGAAGCTGCAGGACATGATGGACAAGCACGTCATACAGATTGCTCCGCTGGCCTTTATGCGAGGCAGAACGCTGAGCGATGCCGTCGTGATACTCGACGAAGCGCAGAATACCACTACGGCTCAGATAAAGATGTTCCTCACCCGCATGGGATGGAACACGAAAATGATTATCACGGGCGACCTTACCCAGGTGGATTTGCCACGAGGTCAGAAGAGCGGACTTGCGCAGGCAATGGAGATACTGGAAGGTACGGAGGGGTTGGCCATAGTGAGGATGACGGAAAAAGATATAGTACGCCACAAACTAGTAACAAGAATAGTAAACAAATTTCAACAATACGACAATGAACAACGCATTAACAAAGACTGAATTCAACTTCAAAGGACAGACAGCCGTATATCACGGCAAGGTACGTGACGTTTACACCATCAACGACGACCTGATGGTTATGGTTGCAACAGACCGTATTTCGGCCTTTGATGTGATACTGCCTAAGGGCATTCCATTCAAGGGACAGGTGTTGAACCAAATAGCAGCAAAATTCCTTGATGCCACTAAGGATATCTGCCCTAACTGGAAGCTTGCTACTCCTGACCCACAGGTAACGGTAGGTCTGAAGTGCGAGGGTTTCCGTGTGGAGATGATTATAAGAGGTATCCTGACCGGTTCTGCATGGCGTGACTATCAGAAAGGCGTAAGAAACATCTGCGGCGTTCAGCTGCCTGAAGGAATGAGGGAGAACGAGCGTTTCCCTGAGCCTATCATCACTCCTACGACAAAGGCTGATGAGGGCCACGACCTGAACATCTCAAAGGAAGAGATTATTGCTCAAGGCATAGTAAGCAAGGAGGATTATGAGGTGATGGAAGACTATACCCGCAAACTCTTTGCTCGCGGCCAAGAGATAGCCAAGAAGCAGGGACTTATCCTTGTTGATACAAAATATGAGTTTGGCAAGCGTGACGGTAAGGTATATCTCATCGATGAGATACACACGCCTGATTCTTCACGCTATTTCTATGCTGACGGCTATGAGGAGAAGTTTGAGAAGGGCGAGCCTCAGAAGCAGCTGTCCAAAGAGTTCGTACGCCAATGGCTCATAGAGCATGATTTCATGAACGAGCCGGGACAGACTATGCCCGAAATTACCGATGAATACGCAGAATCTGTAGCAGAGCGCTACATAGAGCTCTACGAGCACATCGTAGGAGAAAAGTTTGACCGCACTACCGATCAGAGCAACATCGCAGCACGCATAGAAAAGAACGTCACAGAGTGGCTTGAGGCAAATAAGGGGTAAAATACAGACTCTTGTAAGTGTGATTTTGGATAAATAATGTGCGCCCTGAAAGGGCAAAAGCATATAGCCCAGGGCAGCGCCCTGGGTATAAAAGCAATAAGAACATACGCCCTGTAAGGGCAACAGAATGATCAAGAAATAGTTGTATAAACAAGAAACGATAAAGCCCTATAGCGAAGAGGGTAGCAAGGCTACGCAGGTAGAGGCAATGTTTGACAATATTGCCCCTAAGTATGACACGCTTAATCATCGGCTCTCGTGGAATATAGACCGTTATTGGCGCAACAAGGCGATAGGAGAATTAGCACTCTCCCACCCCGCAAAGATACTTGATATCGCCACGGGCACAGGAGACTTCGCCATTCTGACAGCAGAAAAACTCAAGGCCCACGTTACCGCAACAGACATCTCTAACGGCATGATGCAGATAGGCCGCAAGAAAGTGGCAGACAGACATCTCGATGAATACGTCACTTTTGAACGGCAGGACTGTACGGCCCTCTCCTACCCCAACGATAGCTATGATGCTGTAATCGCAGCCTTTGGCATCCGTAATTTCCAGGATTTAGAACAGGGCCTGAAGGAGATGTATCGGGTATTGAAGCCGGGAGGAGCGTTTTGCGTACTGGAGCTGACAACACCCGTTGCCACTCCGATGAAGCAACTGTTCCGCATATACAGCAATACGGTATTGCCTGTCTATGGCAAACTGGTAAGCAAAGACAAACAAGCTTACTCCTATCTGAACAAGTCGATAGAGGCCTTTCCGCAAGGAGAGAAAATGATGGAGATACTCAGAAGGATAGGATTCTCAAAAGCAGACTTCAAACGTCTTACTTTCGGGATATGTACTTTGTATATAGCATATAAATAAGGTAGGTAATTCATAATAACAACTAAGCAACACGACACCTCAAATGAAGAAATTCGGTATCATCGGCTATCCGCTTGGACACTCTTTCTCACCAGGCTATTTCAATGAGAAGTTCGCTAATGAAGGTATTGACGCTCATTACGACAAGTATGAACTGCCCGTCATTACTGACCTTCAGGCAATAATTGACTACACGCCTGACCTGTGTGGATTCAATGTCACGATTCCATACAAGGAGAAGGTGATGTCCTATCTTGACAATGTGTCTCCTGAGGCACGGGCTATCGGCGCGGTCAACGTGGTGAAAGTGACCCGTAAGGATGGTGACACACCTTATCTTGAGGGATACAATAGTGATGTAATCGGATTTATGAGGAGCATAGAGCCTTTGCTGGACAAGCACCACAAGAAGGCTCTCGTACTCGGTACCGGAGGCGCAAGCAAGGCGGTAAGCTATGGGTTACACCAATTTGGCATTGAAACTGTGTTAGTATCTCGCAGTCAGAAAGATAAGACTATTCAGTATCAGCAGATAACACCAGAGTTGCTGAATGAATATACAGTTATCGTGAACTGTACTCCATGCGGAATGGCGCCACACTTTAACGAGTGCCCAGATATACCGTATGAGGCATTGACAAAGCAACACCTGCTGTATGACTTGGTGTATAATCCTGATGAGACGCTGTTTCTGAAAAAAGGTAAGGCACAGGGAGCGTTAACGAAAAACGGCCTTGAGATGCTGCTGTTGCAGGCTGAAGCCGGATGGGAGATTTGGAATAAATGATTAGTGTAGATGGTCTTAAAGTAGAGTTTGGCGTGAAGCCATTGTTCACAGACGTTTCGTTTGTGATAAATGAGCGTGACCGTATAGCCCTCGTAGGTAAGAACGGGGCAGGAAAGTCAACACTCCTGAAAATCCTTGCAGGCATCAATACTCCTACGGAGGGAAGGGTGTCTGTGCCTAATGACTGCACTATTGGCTACCTGCCGCAGGTGATGGTATTGCAGGATGATACGACCGTGCGCGATGAGGCACGCAAGGCTTTTGCCGATGTCGATAAGATGAAGGCAAAAGTCGATGCCCTGCAACGGGAGATGGAGAAACGTACGGATTACGAATCTGCCAGCTATATGGAACTCGTGGAGCGCTTTACCATAAACCACGAGAGATACATGATGATGGGTGCAGAGAACCGCGAGGCTGAGATGGAGCGTACGCTTACCGGACTTGGTTTCTCACGTTCGGATTTTGACCGCCCTACATCAGAATTCTCTGGTGGATGGAGAATGCGTATAGAGCTTGCCAAACTGTTGCTCAGGCATCACGATGTGCTGCTTCTCGATGAGCCTACTAACCATCTGGACATAGAGTCAATACAATGGCTGGAGCAGTTTCTGAGCCAAAGTTCTCAGGCTGTGGTGTTAGTATCTCACGATAGGGCATTCATAAACAACGTGACAAACCGTACGTTGGAGATTTCTTGCTCTAAGGTTGTAGATTATAAGGTCAAGTATGACGAATATGTCGTACTAAGGAAGGAGCGTCGCGAACAACAGTTGCGCGCTTATGAGAATCAGCAAAAGGAAATAGCTGATACGAAGGCATTTATCGAACGGTTCCGTTATCAGGCAACAAAGGCGATACAGGTGCAGCAACGCATACGCCAGCTGGAGAAGATTGTGCCGATAGAGGTGGATGAGGTGGACAATTCTGCCCTGAGGCTGAAGTTCCCTCCATGCTTACGGTCAGGTGACTATCCTGTGATATGCGATGAAGTGGGAAAAAGCTACGGCGAGCACAACGTTTTCCATAATGTAAACTTCACCATAAAGCGAGGAGAGAAAGTTGCGTTTGTAGGCAAGAACGGCGAGGGAAAATCCACGCTCGTGAAATGTATCATGGGAGAAATACCATACGAAGGCAATTTGAAAATAGGCCATAATATCCAAATTGGATATTTCGCCCAAAACCAGGCACAGCTGCTTGACGAGAGTCTTACGGTATTCCAAACTATAGACAACGTGGCACGTGGGGACATAAGGCTACGCATTAACGATATACTCGGAGCCTTTATGTTTGGAGGTGAGAACTCGGAAAAGTATGTGAAGTTCCTGTCAGGTGGAGAGCGATCAAGGCTTGCGATGATACGCTTGCTGTTGGAACCTGTAAACTTCCTGATACTTGACGAGCCGACAAACCATCTTGACATGATAAGCAAGGATGTGCTCAAAGAAGCCATCAAAGCCTTTGACGGAACGGTAATCGTGGTAAGTCACGACCGTGAGTTCCTGGATGGATTGGTTGAGAAAGTCTATGAGTTTGGAGGAGGAATAGTGAAAGAGCATCTCGGGGGTATCTATGATTATCTGCGTGATAAGAAAGCCCAGACTATCACAGAAGCGATAAGCAATTCACATGATGCCACCCTCATGAGCCAGGCACAAGCTAAGAACGTTTCTCCATCAAAGCCGGCACAGGGTAAGCAACAGTCCACAACTGCCCAAAACGAGAAGCAAGCAGACTCATCCCCCACCCTTTCATACGAGGAACGCAAGGCCCAGCAACGCAAAGAAGCTAAGCTGGCTAAGCGTCGGAAGCAGTTGGAGGAGCAGATAGAACTTCTTGAACAGAGGAAGGCAGAGTTGGATGAGGCTCTGATGAAACCTGAGAATGCTGCCAACATGCAGATGGTTAATGAATATACTGAGCTGCAAGCAGAACTGGAAAAGTTGGAAGAAGAGTATTTTAGTTTAGAATAAGATAACAAGAACTAATAGACTCGAAAACAGACACATATAGATTAACGATATTAGAATAAAGAGTATTATACATGCCATTAAGATTACCTGATAAATTACCTGCAATAAAGAGACTTGAGGACGAGAACATCTTCGTCATAGATGAGACCAGAGGACATACACAGGATATTCG
The DNA here is from genome assembly GCA_017478025.1 of Prevotella sp. Taxonomy (GTDB): domain Bacteria; phylum Bacteroidota; class Bacteroidia; order Bacteroidales; family Bacteroidaceae; genus Prevotella. Next base: position 129,393 of record JAFVGZ010000003.1, on the reverse strand, counting down.
TCCTCTACGCATGGTGATACTTAACCTCATGCCGTTGAAAGTAACAACAGAGACAGACTTGATACGTCTGCTTTCAAACACCCCGCTCCAAATAGATGTAACCTTCATGAAACTGAAGAGTCATACCCCAAAGAACACTCCGATAGAACACATGAAGCAATTCTATATTGATTTCGACATACTGAGGAACAAGAAATTCGACGGAATGATTGTAACTGGGGCACCTGTGGAGGATTATTCCTTTGAGGATGTTACCTATTGGGAAGAAATAAGCGAGATATTTACTTGGGCTCGCACTCATGTCACTTCTACCATGTATATCTGTTGGGCTGCTCAGGCTGCACTCTATGCTTTTCATGGCATCAAGAAGATATCACTACCCAAGAAAGTGTTTGGTATTTTCCCTCAATACATAAGCCCCGAGTATGAGAATTGCCCACTCTTCCGCGGCTTTGATTCAGAATTCAATATGCCGCATTCAAGACATTCCGGCACACTTTCCAAAGATATTGAGGCTTGTCCTGCAATCTCAATACTTGCACAATCGCCCAAAACAGGACCATCGATAATGATGGAACGTGACGGCAGGGAGATATACATCACAGGGCACATGGAGTATAATCCTGACACACTTGATACAGAGTACAAGCGAGATTTGGGCAAGCGTGATGATGTAGATAAACCAATAAATTACTACATAGACGATGATCCTGCCAAAGGACCTCGTGTAACATGGCGCGCACACGCTAACCTTCTCTATCATAATTGGATAAACTATTACATTTACCAAAAGACTCCATACAACATCGACGAAATCTCATAATATGTAAGTCTGTAACGCATTAGGTTATGAGTTGGTAATGCGGCAGTTTACAAGTTGTTAATGCGGCAGTTTGTAAGTTGTTAAATACAGCAACAATAAAAAAGAATTGCAATTAGATATCGGAAACTACTCCAATTCTAATTGCAATTCTTTTCTCATGTCGCTGAAAGAGCTTTCTTCTTTGGATAGAGATTCAAAGAACTCTTCTTGAGAAATAGGTGCAAGGACTTTGCTTGTCTTTTTTTCTTCTAACTTGATTTCAAATGTAAGGTGTCCGTTCTTAAGTTTGCGTGCAAGCTCTGCCTGAAAGGTGCTTTGTCTGGGTTTGATGTCAGAATAGAGCACACTATTTTCTGCCACTCCTACAAGATATGGAAATTCTTCCATCTCAAGGTGAATGTTCTTCATGCGTTGCGACAAGGCAAACTGCGCCTTGTCTTGCTTCATGACATTAATTATAGAGAGCCATTCTCTCTTTGCATCTTCCAGGGTGAACGGTTCATCATCATCCGGATTTGTCACGGATGCTTCGTGAGTTGTAGTGTTTGTCGCATTCTGCTCACGTAATCCCTTGAAGGAGAAACCAATATCCTTGAGTAATGTGGCAGAACGTGTTGACTTAACTTCCTTTACCGGCTCAGCCACGACATTATTTCTGATAGGTTTTGTCGCAGCTACAGGTCGCTCCTCTCTTGCTATAGGAACGATTGTGTTGAAGATATGTTTTAGTCTAATGCAGGGCCGAGGCCCCGAGCCTTCGTCACTATCTTCTTCCTGGGTGATTTGTGCCATCTGGATAAGTGTCAGTTCAACAAGCAGACGCTTGTTGCTGCTTATACGATAGTTAACGTCACATTGATTGAGTATCTTTAACGTACTATACAGAAATCGCTTAGGACATTCCTTAGCTTGCTCAGCATACCTTTGACGGACTTCATCACTTGCCTCTATGAGTTGCGTTGTCTGTGGATTGGCTGCCATAAGTAGGTTCCTCACGTGTGAAGCAAGACCGTTAACGAGGTGTTGGCCATCGAAACCTCGAGACAGGATGTTATTGACAACCAGCATCAGGTCGCTTACTTTATTCTGCAACGCCAACTTCACGATATTGAAATAATTGTCAATATCAAGCACGTTGAGGTCTTCGAGAACTTTTTCATAAGTGATGTTCCCCTGACAGAATGATGCAGCCTGGTCAAAGATAGACAGGGCATCACGCATACCGCCATCTGCTTTTTCCGCGATAATGTTGAGTGCAGACTCCTCGTATGTAATACCCTCTTGGTCAGCTACATGCTTAAGGTGCTTTATAGTATCGCTTACAGACATTCTCTCAAAGTCATATATCTGACAACGAGAGAGGATAGTTGGCAAAATCTTATGCTTCTCAGTAGTAGCAAGAATAAATATCACATGTGCAGGCGGTTCCTCGAGAGTTTTGAGGAAAGCATTAAACGCCTGCGTAGAGAGCATGTGTACCTCATCAATTATGAACACTTTATATCGTCCTGTCTGTGGCGGTATATGTGTCTGCTCCATTAGCGTCTTGATGTGCTCTACGCCGTTATTGGATGCAGCATCAAGTTCAAAAATGTTTAGCGAACGGCCCTCTTCAAACGCCTTACAGCTTTCACATTCCCCGCAGGCATCACCCGCAGCAGTTGGATTCTGACAGTTTATTACTTTTGCAAAAATGCGGGCACAAGTTGTCTTACCTACTCCGCGAGGACCGCAGAAGAGGTAGGCATGAGCCAGTTTGCCAGAGGTAACCGCATTTCGCAGCGTGGTGGTCAGGGCTCCCTGACCAACCACGCTACTAAATGTCATAGGGCGGTATTTACGTGCTGATACTATATAGTCCATTAGATCTTGTCAATACGCAACTGATGACGTCCTGCTTCAAATGGTGTCTTGAAGAATTCGTCCATGATGACCTCCGCTTCACGATTGGTAACGAAACGGCCGGGAAGCACAAGGCAGTTAGCATTATTGTGCTGGCGAATAAGATGTGCTATTTCAACATTCCACGCCAGTCCTGCACGTACTCCATGATGCTTGTTGAGAGTAATCGCCATTCCTTCACCTGAACCACAGATGCCAATACCACATGATACAACTCCTGACTCAATATCCTCTGCCAAAGGATGTGCAAAGTCCGGGTAGTCACATGAGCGGTCACTATAGGTGCCGAAGTCCTTATATTCTATACCCTTCTCCTCTAAGTACTGGAGAACAAACTGCTTGAGTGGGAAGCCTGCGTGATCGCAAGCAACTCCTACGATTTTGTTTTTTGCCATATTCAAGAATAAATTTACAGTATGGATTTAACTTGATTATATACATTCTCTGCGGTATATCCCAACTTTTCGTCAAGTACTTTGTATGGAGCAGAGAAGCCGAAGCTCTCCAATCCCCAAATCTTTGATTTAGGATCAGCACCAATAAGGAATGCCTGAAGATTTACCGGCAAACCGGCAGTCATACCAAACACCTTAGCTCCACAAGGAACAACGCTCTGCTGGTACTCTACAGGCTGCTCACGGAACAGGCCTTCAGAAGGAACAGATACGATACGTACCTTTACACCATCCTTGCGCAGCAATTCTGCTCCGGCAACAAGTGTTGACACCTCTGAACCGGATGCAACACACACAACATCAGGATTCTCGTCTGAGCCTGCTATGATATATGCACCCTTTGCCACCTGTGAATAGTCATTACCCTCAGGCAGGTCTGCGATATTCTGACGTGAGAAAATCAAGGCTGTTGGAGTTGCCATATTCTCCATTGCCAGTTTCCAAGCCTCAGTAGTTTCCTTAGCCTCTGCAGGACGCAGAACCAGTACAGATGGCTTGCCGCTATGGTTGTGCAGTTTCTCCATCAGTCGTATCTGTGCTTCCTGCTCTACCGGCTCATGTGTAGGACCGTCCTCACCCACACGGAATGCGTCATGGGTCCAGATGAACTTCACAGGCAACTCCATCAAAGCAGCCATACGTACGGCAGGCTTCATGTAGTCAGAGAATACGAAGAATGTACCGCATGCAGGTATTACGCCTCCATGCAGAGCCATACCGATACAGCAACATGCCATAGTGAGTTCTGCTACACCTGCTTGGAAGAATGCTCCACCAAAGTCGTCCTTGGTAAGCGCACGTGTCTTCTTCAGGAAGCCGTCAGTCTTATCAGAGTTTGACAAGTCAGCAGAAGCACATATCATGTTTGGCACCTGCTCAGCCAGAGCACCCAGACATGCAGCAGATGCGCTACGTGTAGAGTCATTAGCCTTCTGTGTCACCTTTGTCCAGTCAATCTGAGGAGTCTTACCGCTAAACCAATCCTCCAGCTGCGCAGCCTTCTCCGGATTTGCCTTTGCCCAAGCCTCTTCTTCGGCATAACGCTCAGCACAGATACCTGCCAATTCCTTTGCACGGTTTGCATAGAGTTCCTTTACATCATCAAAGATCTGGAATGGATTCTCAGGATCGCCACCAAGATTCTTTATTGTATTGACAAAGGCACCGCCTCCGAGTGGTGCTCCGTGGGTCTTGCAGTTTGCCTCATAGGAAGAGCCGTCCTCTTTGAGCGCGCCCTTACCCATGATACACTTACCGATAATGAGTGTAGGCTGTCCCTTCACGGCCTTAGCCTCTTCTATCGCCTTGCGAATCTCAGCTGCGTCGTTACCGTTTATCTCAATAACCTTCCATCCGAGAGCGCGATACTTGGCCGCAGTATCCTCGTTGAGCACATCCTTTGTCTCCGTGGACAGCTGTATGTCGTTAGAGTCATAGAACATGATAAGGTTATCAAGTCCAAGTACAGAGGCAATACGCGCACCACCTTGAGAGATTTCCTCCTCTATGCCGCCGTCAGAGATATAGGCATAGATAGTTTCTTTCTGGAATGTAGGGTTGCCCGTGTGCTCAGCAAGAAACTTTGCAGCTATAGCAGCACCTATTGCGAACACATGTCCCTGTCCCAAAGGACCGGAGGTGTTTTCTATGCCGCGGGCAATCTCAAACTCAGGGTGTCCTGTTGTAGGAGAGCCCCATTGACGCAACTGTGCCAGCTCATCAAGGGTAAACTTGCCTGCCAGACAAAGCTGTGAATAGAGCATAGGAGCCATGTGTCCCGGGTCAAGGAAGAAGCGGTCGCGTCCCTTCCATGAAGGATTCTGCGGATCATACTGCAGGTATTCAGAATATAACACATTTATAAAGTCTGCTCCACCCATAGCGCCGCCAGGATGACCAGACTTCGCTTTTTCTACAGCAGCAGCTGCAAGAATGCGGATATTGTCCGCTGCATGATTAAGTACTTTGATTTCGTTTGCCATAGTGATGTTTATGTTATTAGTAGAATATTACTTTTTGTTCTCTACAGCTGACTTCTCTATTGGAAGACAAGCTTTGTAGTTTTCAAGATACTTGTTAAATCCCTCAACGTCCTCAGCATTTGGAGATATCGTGCTGCCTGAGTTGCCGGCAAATACTACATTGTCCAGCCAATCAGGTAACGACATACCGTCGCTATTGTTGACGACAAAAGCCGCAAGCAGGGCTATACCCCATGCGCCGCCTTCTCCGGCTGTCTCCATTACTGTAATAGGAGAATCCAAAGCGGCTGCAAGCATCGACTGTCCTACCTTAGGCGTAGTGAAATAACCGCCGTGACCGGTAAGTCTGTCAACCTTCACGCCCTCTTCCTTCAGCAGGATGTCATTACCGAATTTCAATACAGCAATAGCTCCATAGAGATGAGCGCGCATGAAGTTGGCAAGCGTCAGCTTGTCATTAGCCGACCTTACGATAAGCGGTCTTCCGTCCATACATCCGGTTACAGGTTCGCCAGAGATATAGTTGAATGATACAAGTCCGCCACAATCAGCATCTCCCTTGGCTGCTATCTCAAAGAGTCTGGTATATAGCTCACCCGTATTCTGCTCTACGCCAAGCAGTTCCGCATATTCCTTCAACACCTTGACCCACGCATTGATGTCTGAGGTACAGTTGTTACAATGCACCATTGCCACGAGCGAGCCGTCAGGAGTTGTTACCATATCCAGCACCTCATAGGGCTTGGAGAGAGGCTTCTCTAATACTATCATAGAGAATGATGATGTTCCTGCACTCACGTTACCCGTACGTACCTTCACGGCATTTGTTGCTGCCATACCTGTGCCTGCATCACCTTCAGGCGGGCAGAAAGGAATTCCGGGCTTTAAGTGACCCGACACGTCCAGACGCATAGCACCCTCTGGAGTCAGGAAACCGGCATTCTCGCCTGCCACGAGTGATTTTGGCAGAATGTCAAGCAACGTCCAAGGGAGTTTCTTTGGCTCTATCAGCTCATTGAACTTCCTTACCATTTCCGCATCGTATGTCTTCGTCGCAGGATCTACAGGTATCATGCCTGAGGCATCTCCCACTCCGAGAACCTTCTGTCCCGTCAGCTGCCAATGGATGTAACCGGCAAGAGTCGTAAGGAATTCTATGTCAGACACATGCTCCTCATTATCGAGTATTGCCTGATATAGATGAGAAATAGACCATCTCAGAGGTATGTTATAGTTGAAAAGCTCAGAAAGAGTAGCTGCTGCCTTACCTGTATTGGTATTACGCCAAGTGCGGAACGGCACGAGAATATCGTTGCCCTTGAAAGGCAGATAGCCGTGCATCATGGCGCTGACACCAATGGCTGCAAGAGCTTCTATCTCAACATCATACTGTGCTAGCACATTTTTGCGCAAGTCGGCATAGCAGTCTTGCAGGCCATACCAGATTGCTTCTGTGCTATATGTCCAAAGTCCGTCAACGAGCTGGTTCTCCCAAGTATGGCTGCCCTGAGCTATTGGCTTATTGTCTGCATCTATAAGAACTGCCTTTATTCTTGTAGAGCCAAACTCTATGCCTAAGACGGCTTTGCCTGATTGAATTGTCTCTTTTGCACTCATAATGATAATTATGGATTATGAATTATGAATTAACAATTATGCATTAGCAATTTTGAATTAACAATTATGCATCATGCATTTTGAATTATGCATTATTTAAGCGCTTTGCTTAACATGTAATACAACTCATTATTCTGCAGTTCTTTCTTGAACTCGCTGATTGTCGTATTCTTGTTAATCTGCACATATTCTATTCCGAGTATCTCTGCGAAGTCCTCCCAATACTCTGCGCTTATGTCATAGGAGAATGCGCTGTGATGCGTACCGCCAGCAAGGATCCATGCTGCTGCTCCTACCTCGAATGTAGGCATCGGTACCCACAGGGCAGATGCAACTGGCAGGTTAGGCATTGGCTTTGGCTCTATGCACTCCACCTCCTGAGTGATGAGACGGAAGCGGTTGCCGAGGTCAACGACTGTAGCCTTAATGCCAGGACCGATCTTTGATGTGAAGACGAGACGTGCGGTTTGCTGCTTGCGTATGCCGATGCCGAGGAAGTGAACCTCAAGCGTTGGCTTATCGACTGCGATGAGTGGACAAACCTCCAGCATGTGTGACTGAAGGATAGAGCTGCGGTCACCAGCAAAGTTGAGAGTGTAGTCCTCAAGGAATGAGCATCCCTTTGGCATACCTTGCTGCATTACCCACAGAGTGCGATAGAGGCAAGCAGTCTTCCAGTCACCCTCTGCACCAAAGCCGATACCCTCAGCCATAAGTCGCTGAGATGCAAGTCCTGGAATCTGGTCGAAGCCAACGAAGTTCGGGTCGTTGATGTCGGCATCACCAAGGTCATCAAAATTTGTTGTGAATGCCGTAGCACCATTATCTGCGAGAACGCGGCGCAGGGCTATCTCAGCCTTTGCTGCATTCTTTACCTTCTCCCAATATACCTCTTCGCCTGACTCATCTATCTTTATGGTATATTGCTGCTTATACTCTTCCACCAAAGCGTCAACCTCTGCGTCGGTCACTTTCTTAAAGTACTCCATGAGTGACGATACGGGATAGTAATCAACATGATATCCCAGGCGCTGCTCAAACTCCACGCGGTCACCATCGGTCACGGCAACGTTGTTCATGTTCATGCCAAACATCAGGCAACGTACGTTGTGAGCGTCTGCTATACCTGCTGCCACGCGAGCCCATACGGCAATCTTCTTCTGAGCGTCTTCGTTCTGCCAATATCCTACTACAACCTTGCGTGGAACGCGCATACGGGTGCAGATATGTCCGAACTCTATATCGCCGTGAGCACTCTGGTTCAGGTTCATGAAGTCCATATCCATTGTGTCCCAAGGAATCTCGGCATTATACTGAGTATGGAAATGCAGGAGTGGCTTATTGAGTGCCTGCAGACCCTTAATCCACATCTTAGCAGGAGAGAACGTATGCATCCATGTGATGATACCGACGCACTTGTCGTCGTTGTTGGCATTCTTCATCACGGTCTCCACCTCATTACTACTGTTGGCGGTACCTTTATATACTATCTTAATAGGTATGATACCTGACTCGTTCAGGCCTTCAACCATTTTCTTAGAGTGACCGTCAACAGCTACGACTGCGTCACCTCCGTAGAGTAACTGAGCGCCTGTGACCCACCATATTTCGTACTGACCGAATGATTTTTCCATTGTTGAACTTTGTTTATGATTAGTGATTTATTTGATTTTGACTGCTGTTTATTCTAATGATTTTATCCTATACTGCAAGTGGCTGCTTACCAGCCTTTAAGGGAAGTTACTCACATCCTTGAGGGAAGTTACTCACATCTCTGAGGGAAGTTACTCACATCCTTGAGGGAAGTTACTTACATCTCTGAGGGAAGTTACTTATCTCCGAGAGTAAAGTAGGCTACCGTCTGGAGCATAGTAGGCAAGCATCGGGAGTAAAGTTGGTTACCGTCGGGAATTTCGTTACTTGCCCTTTTCTATGAGCAGAAATCCTCCTGCGAGAATTTACTTTTTCTTCTGTCCGTAATAGGCGTTAGGGCCGTGCTTGCGGTTGTAGTGTTTCTCCACCAAGTAAGGGTTCATCGTTGTCATAGGATTGATGGCGAAGCTGACGAATGCCATCTTTGCACATTGTTCCATCACCTTCGCATTATAAACAGCATTATCAGGCGAAGTACCCCATGAGAACGGGCCGTGATTCTTTACAAGTACAGCTGGTGTGTGGTCGGGGTTTATCTTGCGGATATTGAGTATCTCGTCAACAATTACATTACCCGTCTCCAGTTCATACTGACCCTCAACTTCTTCCTTTGTCATATCGCGCGTGCAAGGAATAGCTTTATAGAAGTAGTCAGCATGTGTGGTACCGATGTTTGGAATGTCCTGTCCTGCCTGAGCAAAAGCTGTTGCGTAAGTGGAATGCGTGTGTACCACGCCCTGAATGTTGGGGAAAGCCTTGTAGAGCACCAGGTGTGTGGGAGTGTCAGACGAAGGGTTGAGGTCACCCTCTACCACTTTTCCGCTCTCCAGTTCTACAACAACCATATCCTCAGCTTTCATCACATCGTATGAAACTCCTGATGGCTTGATGACTACAAGTCCTTTCTCGCGGTCAATGCCGGATACGTTTCCCCATGTGAATATAACCAGTCCTTGCTTCACAAGGTCCATATTGGCTTTAAAGACTTTCTGTTTCAGTTCTTCTAACATTTACAATCTGTTTTTAAGGTTAATAGCAATTATGCTGAAATAAAAAACGTAAGATGCATGCTGGCTTGTTTTGTTATCCAGCATGCATTACGTTAATCGATTCTATTTACCAAAGTACATAATAGAGAGCTACGAGGATGATTATTACACCCGCAGCACCAATATTGAATGTACGATCTGTCTTGAATATCTTGACATCTACTCCGATAGACTTCACATCCTCCACCTCGTCTCTTGCATTGCTGAGGAGGTACAGATAGAGGCAGAAGAACATTGTAGCCATGAAGAAGAATGCCTCGAAGCCCAGGTCACGCAACTCCGGATTGAAGAAAATCTGCATTCCGAGGATGAAGCTTGCGAAGGCAAATCCCAGGAAGATGTGCGCCCACTTATACAATACGCGCTTTGTCTTCTCTGAAAGTTCTGCTGCAGGCTTGGTATTCTTAGACATGAATGAGAGTCCGAAGAACAATACCACGAGGCAGATAAATACATATCCCATACGAAGCAGGAACGGAACGTCAGGCAGGAGGAACTTGAAGAGGATAGAGAATGCGAATGTGCCGATAGCTGTAACGACAGCAGCGAGACCGCTTGCACGCTTCCAAAGCAGACCAAGTCCGAAGATTACGACGATACCTGGATATACGAAGCCTGAATATTCCTGAATCACCTGAAAGGCCTGGTCAGCTCCACCCATGATTGGGTAAACAGCTACGAGAGCCATCAGCAGGGCGCAGAGAGATGTGATACGACCTACGTTAACGAGCTTCTTCTCAGATGCATTCTTGTCAAGATAGTGCTTGTAGATGTCCATAGTGAAGATGGTAGAGGTACTGTTGAACATCGAAGCGAGAGAAGAGATAACGGCAGCGGCGAGGGCAGCAAATGAGAGACCCTTGACGAATACCGGAGTGAAGTTGCGGATGAGGTAAGGATAAGCGTCGTCAGAACGCTCTATGGAGCCTGCCAGATGTGGCAGCTGGTCAATAACGGGAACGCCGTTATATGTACCTTTCATGATATAGAACGCGCAGACGCCAGGAATACAAACGATGAATGGGATGAGAATCTTCAGGAATGCTGCGAAAATCATACCCTTCTTAGCTTCTGCCAGAGACTTTGCAGCAAGACCCTTCTGGATGATATACTGGTTGAAGCCCCAATAACCGAGGTTGGTAAGCCACAGAGCACCTACGATAACCACAATACCAGGGATGTCGAAATAAGGATCGGCTCCTGGCTGGGTCTTAAGCACTTCGCCTGTAGAGTTGATTATACCATCGATGTCAGGATAAATCTCGGTATTACGCTCCACAACAAGACTGAAGTGTTCGTCACCTTTTATACTTCCCAGATGATTATAGATTTCTGTGAATGCGCCCAAAGCACCTCCCTGAATGTGCAATTCAGAACCGATTACGCTCAGAGCTGCGTATGCTGTGATAAGACCGCCGCCCACGAGGAATGTCACCTGCATAACGTCCGTCCATGCTACAGAAGCCAAACCGCCATAGATGGAGTAAAGTCCTGCGATGAGGAAGAGAATGAGGATGATGGTGAGGAGTGTGAAATCAACCTGCATGCCACACATGTAGCCCATTGTGGCGGGCAGACCGAGAATTTGCTTGATAGCCAAAGCTCCGAGCCAAGCTACTGATGTCAGGTTGATAAACACGTAGAGGAAGAGCCAGAAGATGGAGAAGCTCAATCCTACGCCATCGTTATAGCGGTCGCGAAGGAACTGAGGGATGGTGAACACCTTCTTCTCAATCATAAGCGGCAGCAGGAACTTACCCACTACGAGGAGCGTTGCCGCAGCCATAAGCTCGTATGCGGCCATAGCGATACCGGAATTGAAGGCAGAGCCAGACATTCCGATGAACTGTTCTGCAGATATGTTGGCCGCGATAAGTGATGCGCCCACAGCCCACCAAGTGAGGGTGTTACCTGCAAGGAAGTAATCTGTAGATGATTTTTCTTCACCCTTCTTGCCACGACTCAGGAAGATACCCAAGCTGACAAGAATTATAATATATACGACAAAAACAAGATAGTCAATGGTTTCAAATCCATTGTTTCGTAGAGCTTCAATTATACTCATTTCTGTTTAGTTTATTAGTTAGTTGATTTTATGTTAATTCAGTTTGTTTGTATCCTCCTAAGAAGATATGGCTTTAGTGCCCTATACCTTATTATATATATAGGTCTTGCGACGCCACTATGTTACTTAATGGAGAATTTATATGCCGCGTGGCTGTAGTATTTCTCACCAGGCTTGAGCGTTGGCTGTACCCAGTCCTTCTTGTTAGGAGAGTCTGGATACTTCTGGCTCTCCAAGCATACGCTCACGTGCTTGGGGTACTTCAGCCCATTCTTGCGGATGATATCCTTGTCCTTGCCTACTCCCTGGAAGTTGGCTGAGTAGAACTGTACGCCTGGCTCGTTGGTGTACATCTCCATGAAGATGCCGCTCTTGGGAGAGTAGAGTGACGCGCACACCTGAGTGTCGTCGCCCTTACCGTCCTTGTAAGTGTTCAGGCACCAGTTGTGGTCATAACCTCCGGCATTCTGTATCTGGTCAAATGAAGAGTTGATACTGTCGCCTATGGCGTGTGGGGTACGGAAATCCATCGGCGTTCCCTCAACAGAACAAACCTTGCCAGTAGGGATATAAGCCTTGTCTGATGGGGTAAAGTTGTCGGCATTCAGGTAAAGCACCTGATCTGTACCTTCCTTGTCCAGCTCTCCGCTAAGGTTATAGTAGTTGTGATTGGTCTGATTAATGATTGTCTCCTTGTCTGTCTGTGCTTCCCAAGTAATGTCCAAGGTATTGTCAGAAGTTACCTTGTAGGTAGTTACAGCAGTAACATTTCCGGGGAAACCGTTCTCGCCATCTTCGGCAACAATAGTCAGCTTCAGTATAGAGTCTCCCTCCTGAAATGCATCATATACTTGGTTCATCCATCCTGATGTACCGCCTCCGTGCAGGCAGTTGTCCCCGTCATTCTGCTTCAGCTGATAGTCAGTACCGTTGAGGGTGAACTTACCTCCTGCGATACGATTGGCATAACGCCCTACAGAAGAACCGTAGTCGCTGGGGCTGTTCAGCGTGTCGGCATATTGGTGAATGTTGTCAAATCCCAAAACTACATCTGTAGGCTTGCCATCTTTGTCTGGAACGACGAGTGAAACAACCCTACCTCCGTAGTTTGTGATACATACTTCCATGCCGTTAGCATTCTTCAGAGTGTAGAGCTTTACGGGCTTCTCGTTGATAATAGTGTCGAAAGCAGCCGGATTAAGACCTGACAATAGTCCCTGATTCTCATCTGAGGTACTACCGCAGGCGGCTACAAGCATTGCGGAACTTGCCGCAATCAAAACTGTTTTCAAGTTAGTCATAATATGTTAGTTTAGTTCTCTTAGCTTTAGCTCTTAGCACAAATTTGAGTGTAAAATTACGATTATTTTCCGAATTGGCAACATTTTTCCTTTTATTTTTTTATCCTAAAGTGAAAAAACATTTAATTTCCAACTTTTTATTATTCTCATTTTGCATGTTCCAAGAGTTTTTGATAACTTTGCAGGCTGATTTTACACACCTTGTTTATTCATACAGATGTCAAAGAAAAAGAAATCTCCAACGAGCGCCTCTGGGCAAAAGTCATCATATTTCGATGCTATAGGCTTGAGCAACATATTTGCAAACGACAAGACAAACTTTACTGTAGGCATAACGCTCTTTATATTTGCCGTATTTGTCATTACCTGTCTTGTTTCCTATTTCTCCACCTCTGCAAGTGACCAGAGTCTGGTGCTTCACCCTCTGCCTGGTGATTTCACCAACACGGGCCATGTGTTCAGCAACTATTGCGGCTCATGGGGCGCATACATCAGTCATTTCCTCATTGCTATGTGTTTCGGCATCCCTGCTTTCATGGTGCCGATATTCCTGCTGATATGCTCACTTGTATGCATGGGAGTATATAGGTTAAATTTGTGGAAATGGTTCTTCGCCATGATGATTATTATGATATGGTCAAGCGTATTCTTTGCCAAGTTCATCAACCCGATGTTTAGCGATATCGTGTTCAATGTTGGTGGAGGTCACGGCGAGTACATCTGCCAATATCTTGAGAATATCGTGGGGCCTCCGGGACTGACGGCAGTACTTGCGCTGACAGCCATATTGTTCCTCACATATCTCACTTCTGAGACCATTACCGTCATTCGCAATATCCTCAACCCTATAGGCTACATAACCGGCAAGGTGAAGTTTACTATTGCCAATATCGGTAAGGATGGTGAGAAACTGGAGATACCTTCAGAGAACGAGTCGGCTGCCGTCTATGACGATCCGGCATCCCAGACCATAACCTTTGACGATGACAGGGTGGAGATACATGATGCAGGCTACGATGAAGGAGCCTCAGGCAATGTTATTGCAGATAGGCTAACAGACAAGCCTGTAGGCACAACAGATGATGCCGACTCCGTAGCCTTCGACATTTCCCAAGGCGAAACAGAAGAGGCGTTTGACGGCAAGAGCACTATGGGCGAAGACGAGATGACACCTTTTGACCCTAAGGCTGAGTTGTCACGCTATAAGTACCCCACCCTTGACCTGCTCAAGAAGTATGATACTGACGGCAAGTCATTCATAGATGTTGAGGAGCAGACGACCAATAAGAACCGCATAGTCGAGGTGCTCAGCAACTTCGGAGTGCAGGTGTCAAGTATCAAGGCTACTGTTGGTCCTACTATCACGCTCTATGAGATAACCCTCGCACCTGGCATAAAGATTTCTAAGGTACGCTCTTTGGAGGATGACATAGCCCTTTCACTTGCTGCACTCGGCATTCGTATCATAGCTCCTATCCCCGGAAAGGGTACGATAGGCATTGAGGTACCTAATGCCACACCTCAGATTGTCAGCATGGAGTCTATCCTGAACTCTAAGAAGTTCCAGGAGTCAAAGATGGACCTGCCGCTTGCTTTGGGTAAGACCATCAGCAATGAGATATATATGGTGGACCTTGCCAAGATACCTCACCTGCTTGTTGCCGGCGCTACTGGTCAGGGTAAGTCTGTGGGCCTCAACGCCATCATCACCTCCCTGCTCTACAAGAAACATCCTGCAGAGCTGAAGTTCGTGCTTGTTGACCCGAAGATGGTAGAGTTCTCTGTCTATAAGTCATTGGAGAACCACTTCCTGGCTCAGATACCGCCAGAGAGCGATGCCGATGAGCCTATCATTACAGATGTCAAGAAGGTTGTCAAGACGCTCAACTCTCTTTGTCAGGAGATGGACGACCGTTACAACCTGCTCAAGTATGCCAACGTGCGTAAGCTGGAGGAGTATAACGACAAGTTTAAGAAGCGCCAACTCAATCCGGAGAGTGGCCATCGTTACCTGCCTTATATCGTCGTAATCATCGATGAGTACGGCGACTTGATGATGCAGGTCGGCAAGGAAATAGAGCTGCCTATTGCCCGCATAGCTCAGAAGGCCCGTGCCGTAGGCATACACATGATTATTGCTACCCAGCGTCCTACTGTGAATATCGTTACCGGTACCATCAAGGCTAACTTCCCTGGACGTATGGCCTTCAAGGTAATGTCACAGATAGACTCAAAGACTATTCTCGATGGCGGCGGCGCCAACCAGCTCATTGGACGTGGTGATATGCTTATCCTCGACAAGGGTGCTCCTGTGCGTGTGCAATGTGCCTTCGTTGACACCCCGGAGGTTATCGCAATCAACGAATTCATCGCCAAGCAGCCAGGCTTTGGAGGTCCGTTTGAATTGCCTGAGCCTATCAATACCGACGAGGATGGTGGCGGTGCCAATGGTGCCGACTTGGAGAACCTCGACCAGCTCTTTGCTGAGGCTGCGCGTGTCATCGTCTCCATGCAGAGCGGTTCCACATCGCTCATACAACGCAAATTCTCCATAGGCTACAACCGCGCAGGACGACTGATGGACCAGTTGGAGAAAGCCGGCGTTGTTGGTCCTACTCACGGTTCAAAGCCAAGAGAAGTGCTAATACAGGACGAGAACACCCTCCAGTCATTACTCAACACCTTGGGATGTTCATAACACCCCAATGACACGCCCCTACCGCCATCAATCATAGTGTCCTGCGGTTTACCCGCAGGAATCCCCTCACCCCAATAAAACGCCCCTACTGCCATCATCATAGTGTCCTGCGGTTTACCCGCAGGAATCCCCTCACCCCAATAAAACAGTTTAATTCAAAAATCCAATTATGCGATACATCATTTCAATACTCCTGACTCTTACTGTATTCTTTGCAGCACAGCCATTATTTGCAGCCGACAAGACGTCTGCTGAGGCTCGCAAGGTTCTTGACAAAGCAGCAGCAAAGGTAAATATCAATAAAGGTGCTTCGGCATCGTTCACCATCAGCAACGGTAATTCCGGCTCTCGTTCCGGAAGCATTACCATCAAGGGCAACAAGTTCTATGCCCGCACTCAGGATGCCACGATGTGGTATAACGGCAAAACGCAATGGGTATATAACTCTAAGACCGACGAGGTAAACGTCTCAAACCCCAAGGCAGCGCAGCAGCAGTCCATGAACCCCTATACCTTCCTTAATCTGTATAAGAAGGGATATGACATGACTCTCACCAAGGCTGCCAGCGGCAAGGAAGTACACCTCGTGGGCAAAGGCAAAGCCATTAGCGAGATGTATATCCTCGTTGACAACAGTTTTGTCATCAAGCAGGTCAAAATGTTGCAGAAGGGCAAATGGATTACCATCAATATCAGCAACTTCAAACAGACCAGCGTCTCAGATGCCGTCTTTACCTTCAATAAGAAGGACTTCCCAAAAGCCGAAATCATAGACCTCAGATAAACTGCTTTGCCACAACCTTTCTGCATACATATTCTCGGATGTGGCTCAGCCCTGCCAACAGGACACCATAACCCCTCATCTCAGATTATTGAGATAAGGGGCAAATACTTTATGATAGATTGTGGCGAAGGCACACAGACTCAGGTGCGACGCTCCAAGACGAGTTTCTCAAAACTGTATGCCGTCTTCATCACCCACCTGCATGGCGATCATGTGCTGGGGCTCATAGGCATGTTGAGCACCTTCGGACTACAGGGACGCATAGCTCCGTTACACGTCTATGCTCCAGAGGCTTATGAGAAACTGTTCAAGATGGAGATGGATATGTTCTGCTCCAATCTTGACTTCCCCGTCATTTTTCATCCTGTAGATACATCACGTCAGGCTGTGATATACGAAGACCGCTCCTTAACCGTAGAGACCATACCGCTACACCACCGCATGCCCTGTGCAGGTTACCTCTTCAAGGAGAAACCCGGTTTGCGACATATCAATCCAGAGATGTTGCAGTTCCATAATGTGCCACGCTCGCAGGTGGATAACCTTCGTGCCGGACTTGACTGGGTCAACGAAGAGGGCGAGACCATCCCAAACGACATCCTCACTACCCCACCCGACTCGCTCAGAGCATACGCCTATTGCTCTGACACCTCATACCTGCCGCATCTGGGACATCTGCTTAAGGAACTGACCCCTGACCATAGCCTCACGTTATATCATGAATCTACCTACGGAGAAGATATGCATGAGAAAGCTGTGAAATACCTTCACTCCACAGCCCGCGAAGCAGCTCTGACAGCCCGCGATGCAGAAGCCGAACAACTCCTGTTGGGACACTTCAGCAAGCGCTACAACGACGAAACCGTCCTCCTAAAGGAAGCGCAGCAAGTATTCCCCAATAGCACCCTGACCAACGAAGGAATGACGATAAAAATCCCCTAACAATAGCCCTAACAATAGCCCTAACAATAGCAATAGCCCCAACAATAACAATAGCCCCAACAATAACAATAGCCCCAAACAATAGCAATAGCCCCAACAATAACAATCCCCCCTCCTCACCCCTTCCCCCACCAGCAACCAGAGTGCCCTGCGGTTTTCCCGCAGGTTATCACCATCCCCTCACTAATGCAACCAGTCATAGACATACAGAACCTCTCCAAACGCTTTGGCGAGCGAGTGCTTTTCTCCAACGTGTCATTCAGCGTCGGAGAGAGGCAGCGTGTAGGCCTGATAGCCCAGAACGGCACAGGCAAATCCACGTTGCTCTCTATGCTTACCGGCGAGGAAAGCATCGACGAGGGACAGATAATCTATCGCAATGGCATCAGGACTGGATACCTACGTCAGACACCTGTCTTCCCTCAGGGAGCAACGGTACTTGAGGCTTGCTTCACGGGCACACGCATCACAGACGAGGCTCAGCTGAAGGCCAAGCAAATCCTGACGCAGTTGCGCATCACCAACATGGAGCAGCCCGTAGAACAGCTCAGCGGCGGTCAGCAGAAGCGAGTAGCATTGGCTCAGGTGCTCATCTCCAATCCCGACTTCCTCATTCTCGACGAGCCTACCAACCATCTTGACCTTCAGATGGTGGAATGGTTAGAGGGCTTCCTGCGTCGTGGCAACAAGACCCTGCTCATGGTTACCCATGACCGTTACTTCCTCGACAACGTCTGCGACATAATCCTCGAGCTGGCCGATCAGACCATCTACACCTATCGCGGCTCATATTCCTATTACATAGAGAAACGTCAGCAACGCATAGACACCCTCACGGCAAGCATCCAGCATGCCAACAATCTGTACCGGCGTGAGTTGGAATGGATGCGACGCCAGCCACAGGCGCGAGGCCACAAAGCCAGATACCGCGAGGAGGCGTTCTATGAGCTGGAGCGAATGGCCAAACAACGCATAGAGGAACGGCAGATAAGGCTCAAATCCTCCAACGTCTATATCGGCTCAAAGATATTCGAATGCCAGTACGTGTCCAAACGCTTTGATGACAAAGTAATCCTCGACCACTTCTACTACAACTTCTCTCGCTATGAGAAGATGGGTATAGTGGGCAACAACGGCACGGGAAAATCCACCTTCATAAAGCTCCTGCTCGGACAGGTTCTGCCCGATGAGGGTAAGTTCGACATAGGCGAGACGGTACGCTTCGGTTACTTCTCACAGGAAGGACTGCAATTCAATGACCAGCAGAAGGTTATAGACATCGTAAGAGACATAGCTGACTACATAGACCTCGGTCAGGGGCGCCACTATTCCGCCTCGCAGATGTTACAGCATTTCCTCTTCTCGCCCGAACAGCAGTATGACTATGTCTATAAGCTCTCCGGCGGCGAGAAGCGCAAGCTCTACCTCTGTACGGTACTCATGCGCAATCCCAACTTCCTCGTACTCGACGAGCCCACCAACGACCTCGACATACAGACCCTGCAGATATTGGAGCAATACCTGCAGGACTTCCCTGGTTGCGTCATCGTCATCAGCCACGACCGCTACTTCATGGACAAGGTCATAGACCATCTGCTTGTGTTTCATGGTGAGGGTGAGATACAGGACTTCCCGGGCAACTACACGCAATACCGTGAATGGAAGAAGCTACAACCTGCCTCTGCCCAAACCTCACCTAAGGGAAAAGACACCTCTGCCCGTATCGTTCAAACAGAGGATCGCTCAGGGTCTGCCGATAAGACTGCCGCACCTCAGAAGCGCAAGATGACATACAAGGAAAAGACTCTCTTCGCTCAGACAGAGAAAGACATCGAACGCCTCACGGCAGAGAAGGAGCAGATAGAGACAGAACTAAGCAGCGGTACCAGCGATATAGAGCGCATAACGCAGCTCTCCAAGCGTTTGCCGGAACTAAATGCCGAACTCGACGAGAAGGAAATGCTTTGGTTAGAACTGTCGGAAATTTAATTTAATTCATAATTCATCGCTCGGCCCTATGGGACGCTTGCGTAACAAGGTGGAGCAAGAATGCACAATTCATAATGTACAATTCATATTCACGATTTTAATAATTTGATAATTTCGCCCCGCTGTTTTCGTCCCTCCCCTTGGGGGGAGTTGGAGGGGGCTTTAATTCCTTAAATATATGCGTAATCCACATCCATTAGTCGCCGCACTACCTATCGCGGTACTCTTATCATTCATCATCTTTATTCTGCTGGTATTGCCCGACGATGCTCTCAGCGGTGCCAGCCAGATAGCGCTCCTTGTCGCATCGGCAGTATGTATAGGCATCTCCATGCTCTTCTACAAGATGTCGTGGGATGCGTTTGAATCAGTCATAAATGCCACCATCGGCGAATCATCCACGTCCATCTTGATTCTTCTTCTCATTGGCATCATGTCGAGTACATGGATGGTAAGCGGCGTCGTGCCCACCCTTATCTACTATGGAGTGCAAATCATGTCGCCATCATTTTTCCTGCCCTGTGCCTGCATCATCTCTTCCATCATCTCTGTCATGACCGGTACATCGTGGACCACCATAGCCACCATCGGCATAGCGCTCCTGGGCATCGGCGACGCACTCGGCATACCTGCGCCCTACACCGCAGGTGCCATCATCTCGGGTGCATACTTCGGCGATAAGATGTCGCCCATGTCCGACACTACCGTCCTTGCCTCCACCATGGCAAAGGCTGACCTCTTCTCTCACATACGCTACATGATGTACACTACGGTGCCCAGCATCACCATCACGCTCATTCTGTATCTCATTATCGGATTAGGCTTTGACAGTTCCAATATCGAGATCTCCCAGTACACCACAACCCTCGACAAGACATTCAACATATCATTGTGGACGCTCCTTGTGCCAATCTTCACTGGTATCCTGATATACAAGAAAGTACCCTCGCTCATCACCCTCATCCTCTCAGCCTTCGCCGCCTGCCTCTGCGCAGCCATACTCCAGCCGGGCATCCTGGCAAGCATAGCCGGCACTACCGAGGTCAGCGCCCTGTCTCTCTTCAAGGGCATCATGATTACCTGTTACACCAACACAAACATAGATAGCGGCGTGGAGGCAATCAACGAACTCATCTCAACACGCGGTATGGCTGGTATGCTCAATACGGTATGGCTCATACTCTGCGCCATGTTCTTCGGCTCGTGCATGGTGGCCAGCAACATGCTGCTCAGCCTTACGCAGATTATACTGCGTGCCATACACAGCACGACCAGCCTTGTCAGTACAACCGTTGCCAGCGGCGTGTTCCTCAATATGATTATGGGCGACCAGTTCCTCTCCATCATCATGAACGCCTCCATCTTCCGTAAGGAATATGAGGACCGTGGCTATCGTCCCGAGCTTCTTAGCCGCAGTACGGAGGATAGCGCCACCGTGACCTCAGTCCTTGTGCCTTGGACGGCATGCGGCATGACACAGAGCACCGTGCTCGGCATACCGACACTCGTATATCTGCCATTCTGCTTCTTTAATATCATCAGCCCATTCATGTCGTGCATCGTAGCCGCCCTCGGCTTCGTCCCCGCCCCCACGCCTAAAGAAAAACAGGCAGAAGAGCGGCAACAATGATTACTTCAGACATCTGAGGTACCCTCTTTCAAATACATCCGGGAAAAAGAATTTGGATTCTCTATCCTTGAACCTCACATAGATATACTTTTCATCTATTGCCGTAACCGTTCCCGGACCAAAGCTCTTGTGCACCACGGCATCGTTAATTTGAACCTTAACCTTATCGTTTTCCTCAACTTTTTCATCAGGGGTAACGTCAAGGTTAAGGTTTTTGTTATCGTCAACGTTAAGGTCCTGGTTATCGTTTTTGTCAATAACCGTATCCCATCCTCCTATTACCGTTCCTGTATGGGTGTTTATGCCTGTATATTCCAGCGAAGCATCTTCGTATCGCTTGAACTTATACACGGCATCGTTCATCAAATCGCGATTGAATACTCCAAGCCCCACCAGCAGGTCAAAGTCCTTCAGCGTCAGTCCCGTAACCTTGCGGAACAGTTCAGGCTCCAGCTGCATTATCACATCCTTCAGGCTATATTCCCTATAGTCCGTCAGATACATAAACACAGGGATGCGTGTGGCAAATTTTATTAGTTTCTCTTGTATCTCCTTGCGTTTGCTCTTATATTCCTTTTCCTCTTTCGACAGTTCCTTATTCTCCTTCGCCGTCATCTTGTCGGGGTCTTTGGTCTTCTTGGTCTGCTTTACGTGTTCCGACTTGTTGATGATGGTCTCTATATCGCTGTTCAGGCTTCTGAATCCCTCTATGCTCATCAGGGCCTTCATCGCCTCAGGATTATTCATCAGCCTTTGCAAGGTCACATTATCCACATTCACCAATACTGCGCTCTCCCACCTGCGGGCAAGGAGTGTTGCCGTCGTGCCGCTCATGGCCATATCCAGCACACCTGCGGCATCTATCTCCTTCATCGACGAGCCGTCGTATGCCAGTATTGGCAGGAACTTGATAAACTCCTTTACCTTGTTCTCTGGGTTACTTTCCTCTACATTCAGCTGGCAACTATATTCCTCCACTTGGCGTAGGGCGCGGTTCGGAGCAAAGTCAAACACATAGCAGAATGGTTTCAGTATCACCTCTCTCCCTTCGGCATCCTTTGTGGTCCAAGGAGACTGCACACGGAATGCTGCTTGGAAATATGTCTCGGGCGATGTCGTGTTTCTCAGCATCATGATGCCCGTCCAGGGCTTCACCGTCACGCCCGTAGAGAGCTTTCCGCATGAGAGAGTGATGGTCTTCGTCTGTTGAGGGTCACCCATAGCGTTATAGACAGGTTCAACGGCTTTTGCACCCATGCCAGCCTCATTGCCTGCTGCCACTATCACCTCATAGTCATCAAAGAATCTGTTAGCCCTCTTCCTCAGCAATTCCGCCATAGCCTTGCATGCTGCCACGCTGGGCAGAAACCAATAGGTATGCTGCAGGTAGCTCAACAGTCTGATGTCCGAATAAGGCATCGGCGGCTTCTCCTTTCCCTGCTTCAGCTCCGTCACGATATTCTCCGTATATGCCCCTCTAATCAAATCCAGCCATTTCTGCACATACTCCTCATGCACAAACATCGCATCACTTCCCTTACCTCCACAGGAATCCCCCTTACTTCCGCAGGCATCCCCCTCACTTCCACAGGCATCCCCCTTCCCTCCGCAGGTTTCCCCCTCGCCCCTTGGAGAGGGGGTCAGGGGGTGAGGTTCTGCCCTAAAGAACTCATTAAGGTCAAACTCGTCAAACTCCCCTTGTGATGCTATATCGCTTATGCTGACAGGCATCTTGTATGTCAGCATCACCATCTTGGGCAACTGGGCGTAGGGATTGTTTGGGCCTTGCCACTTTTCCTTTTCTGCCTGTTCGTCAGAGTATGTCCAGTTGAATATCTGTTCCTCTATGAACTCTCCTGTCGATATGGCCCTGAATGGTGTGCCAGACAGATAGAGATACGCACCCGTCTTGAGGGGCATCAGCTCCTCGTCATACATTTCGCGCGCCTCCACTTCGCGGGCATTGTCCGCATCCTCTTTTATTATCTCTCCTGCCTCCGCAGCTCGTTGCAGGGCGGGGTCTTTCTTGTCATAAAAGTTCTTGGCGTTCTTGCCCCAGGCGCCATAGTGGTATTCATCCAGCACTATGCAGTCCCAATCTATCGTCTGTATCCATTCGTTTGTGGCCTTGATGCCTCCCATAGCGTTCTTGCCCAGCACATCCTGGAATGAGGCAAAGCAGACAAAGGGCCTGCGCTCGTTCACGTGGTTGAACTCCCTGTCCTCCTGTTTCTGGCAGAACTGCCACCCTTCAAAGTCCTTGTGTGTCAGCAGGTCTTCCTCCCAGGCCGTCTTTATCGCAGGCTTAAAGGTCAGCACCAGCACCTTTGTCCACCCCATCCTCCTGGCCAGCTGATAGGTGGTAAATGTCTTGCCAAACCTCATCTTGGCGTTCCAAAGGAAGTGTGGCGTCAGTCCTTTGTTGTCTGGGTCCTTCCTGAAAGTCTTGAAATACGCAGCCGTTTTCTCTACGGCTCTCTCCTGCTCGGGTCGCATAGGGAAATCATAGATGCGCTCCGTCATGGTGTCGCGTCTCTCCATCGCAGCACGGATAGCCTTCTCCACATCCCTCACATCGCAGCGGAACCACTCGCCTTCAGGATTTCTCACATGGTCTTTACGCAGGATGCTGTGTATCAGATGATCATCAAACGATGTTCCGTCACGCCTCATGGCTGGTCGTACCAGTACGATACGATATTGAATGTTACCAGTCTTGTTCTGTTCTTTGACGCGGATTGCCACATCGCGTGTGGTATAGCCCACCTTGAGCATACCCTTATGTGCCGGTACTCCTATATGCTCATAGGCATATATGACAGGAGTCTCAGCCACCTTGTTTCTCAGTAAATCTGTCGTTGCCATAACTGCTTCTTTGTTATGGCACTCCGTGAAAAGTTTCTAAAAGGAAAGTATTACTCGAATCGTTTCCTCAACGATTGAGGACTCATCTTCATGTCCCAAATATCATCAATATAATACCGTATCATTTGCTTCTGAGTAGTGGAATATCAGCTTATGACGTTTACGAAGAATACAATATCGAAAAGTTATCTTGTCGTTCTTCAATAACGGCTCAGTAGTAAACGATTCAGGAAACATTTCTTATCTCTTTTCTATCTCCTGTATTCGTTTATCCATACGCATGAATGCAACCATACCGAACTCAGGTACGCTATAGTCAATAATGGCATTAAGTTGACGAACGGCTCGTGGTTTCCATATTATCTGAGCCATGGATGACGATCTTTTATTTGTTGTTTAACCTCATTCCATGTATATCCATTACCATCATTCATGGCTTCAGCTATCAATTTAGATTTGTAATCCTCAAGCTCAGCAGAATCTTCCGTGTAAAATCCATCGTATCCGCCAGGATACTTATATCCCACATCAGGTACAGCGACCCTTGAAGAAAAGCCTTCTTCGGGCTCATTGACCATGTCCACGCTTTTCTCTTCATCGAGTATTGGATATATCTTCTCGTCCATAGCTTATGCAATATTTTACTGCGCAAAGTTACGAAGAGTATTTGATATTTCCAAATTTTCCAATCAAAAATCTTGTCAAAGAGCGCCTCTTGTTTTTCTTTTATTGTCTTACCATTATTCCATTGGCCTTATCATAGACTCTATAAACGCTATCTCATCATCAGTCAAACCGTACTTCTTATAAAGCATCTCGTCCGTCCAAGGATGAGAGAAGTCTTGAAGAGGGACGAACTGGTAAACTTGTTGTCCACAACCTTGATCATTTTTCTTCATTCCTAACATCGTCCTAAAAAACTTTGTCTTCATATATGACCAACAATTCTCCATCTCTTGATTGTTATTGAAGCCACCAATGACAACAAAAGTTTCTGTGCATAATTCGTAAGGTTTTGCAAAAATTGGAAGGGATAGACTTTCACCCAAGATACCCTCTCCTTGGTTACGTGACATAAACAGTTTGTATTTTTCTATATCAAGCATTTTAGGAATAGGATAAGTGCTGGATGTGTATCTACAACATCTTTTCAATTTCTCATCAAGTCCATGTATTGTATATCCACCTTTGATAGGTTTCTTGTTTATCGGAGGTAAGCCATATTTTTCCGGACTCTTAAAAAAATCTCCACGCAATCCATAAGGTTTCATAGAGGAGACAATTTCAGAGAAAGACCTCTCCTTCTTTGCATTAACCTTTCTAAATATTGCTACTAAGTCATTATTACGAATAAAGACATCAGACCCTTTTTCAATCAATGGTCGTTTACTCTCTGACCATTTATTGTTACCATCATCATTAATAATAAGACATAAAGAAGAAACTTTTTCTCTTTCCCATAGAAAATAGTTAACGCCCCCTTTTATTTCAACGCCATTAAAACATAATGATGCATCCTTATAGTCATGTATTACAGATAGCCTTTTATCTTCAAGCATTTGTTTCCTAAATTCATCCAAACCTCGACCTCCTGTCATCCACCTTGATGGAGATATAACTGTTATGTATCTTGGTTGCAACTGAATAGATTGCAGAATAAATTTGTGATATAAAGGTATTGCACTTGCTTGTGCTCCCCCATCACTCAACTGATACGGCGGATTACCTACGATTACATCGAATTTCATGTTCTTAAAGAATTGTTTTGGATTGTCTGTATGGATAAACATATATGCGTATTGCTCTGCCTCCGCGCCTCTGTCGTAAACGCTTTGGCTGGCACCACAATACTTGCATTTCCCATTTACCCATGTGTGCTTTATGTTCTTGTATAGAATGTTGCCCTCAGGAGTATCAAACTTTGATATGCTGTACTTTCCGTTAGCATATTTGCTGCAATATACTGAGCGGCGGGCAAGCAACGAGGTCAGCTCCGTGCAGGCTATGCCAAACACCTGATGGTGCATGATGTGGTCTATGCGCTTCTGACGGTCAGGGATCTGCTTCTCCAGTCCTCGGTCAAGGCGCTTTACTATCTCGCGCAGAAAGACCCCGCTCTTGGTGAAAGGATCAAGGAATGTTGTCTCAGGGCTGCAAAACAGCTCCTGCGGCAACAGGTCGAGCATCTTGTTTGCCAGTTCGGGAGGCGTAAACACCTCGTCATTACTCAGGTTGGCTATGCAGTTGAGCACGTCTGGGTTGTAGGTAAGCCCCCTCCCAGCCTCCCCCTTAGGGGAGGTGTCTGTGTTTTGTAAATGTTGTGTCATCATTGTAGTAGGCTTATAAATTTGATTTCCTTTCCTGTGTCCCAATCCTTTATCTTGCAATAGGTGCCGTTGTGACTGCGTATGTCGTCTTTCTGACAGCCAGGACAGGGAGTGACTTGTGGGGCTGAGGCTTCGGGGATGTCCGCAGCAAATAAGTCCAACTGCTGAGCGTTCGGGTTTCTCGATACCACATCATGACAGCTGTCCGGCACCACGCCTTTCAGCCCATCCATCTGCCAGAGGTTCCAGCTGATGGTATCGGCCATATCGTTTATGATCTCCAGCAACGGACGCTTACCAAACTTCTCCTGATAGTATTCTATGAAAGTCCACAGCAGGGCCTCGCGTGCCAAGAGCAGATTGTCTCCCTGCCATTCGTAGCCGTAGGTATGTCTGTAAGCCACCTGCGCCCAATCCAGCCAATCCTCACAGGTTTCTGTATTCTCGCCCACCACGCGCAGCTTTCTGTCCAGCAGACCTATGCGTTGCTCCAAGGGTATAGGGATGCCTGTGGTGGTGTCATAGCGGCTCACTAAGTAGGGCGCTTCGCCACATGTTATCTCCATGCGTGTAGCACAGACATAGTCCTTCCACGTCTTTCCTTCGGGAAACTCTATTTTGTCGGGATTCGTTTGCCAGGTGTGGCTTGTTGTGTCTTCAACGTTGAAGACATCCTTCCTACCAAACCAGGCTTCGTCCACAAGGTTGTTCTGAGCATTACAAATCCACGAGGGAGTAAACACCTCGGCCTTGTCTTTCGCACGCTCTGTTTGGTTCTCCTTTGATTTGAGCACACGGGGACGGATTATCATACCTCTCTCACCCGTAATAAGATGTGGCAAGATAGGGGCATGATAATCATACTCTGAGCCAAGCGCCTCATAGTCGTGCGTTGCCCAGAAGATATTCCTGCCCGTTGTATGGTCACGAAGAAGGCTTTCCAACACCTCTTGCGACAATTCCAACAGGCTGTCCTCCCTAATGTCAATCAGGGAAGAGTCAGTTTCTTTGTCAGGCATTTTGCGCTTATAACTAAGACAATAAGCACCTATCGGATTCTCTTGGGCCAAAATACATCAAGGCCTCTATATACGATAAAAGCGTGTCCGCTCCTTACCAGATATAGAGGCCGTGAGAATCGCCCAGATGAATGATAAGTGACGTCCACGCTATAAGCGCAGACATTCACAATTATCGTTATCCATCTTAGATTAAGAAATTTCTCACGTTTCTATATCTTCCAAATAACTGCTAATGTCGTTATTAATTTTTTCCACGAAAATCATACCGCCACCCTGCGCTCAGGGGATTACACGGGCTGGCACGAGGCCTGCCTCTGTAGGGAGTCGTTTACGACTATTGGCTGTACTTGCCTGCAAAGGTAAACAAAATTTCTGGAATGGCAATAACAAGGAAAGAAAAAAAATGTGTTTCGGAGTCACAGAGTCACAGTCACAGTTAGAAATAAGGGTATCACTTTCACCTTTATATATTATATAAATTATTAATATATAGATAGTTATATATATAATGGAGAAAATGATAATCTTCGAAAGAAACAACTGTGACTGTGACTCTGTGACTCTACGACTGACAACGACTACACTAAAAGGCGATATATCAGCAAGTTAAGTCCTTAACGCTCTCTGGATGATTTGGAACAGAAGCCCTCCCTGGCTCTCAAAAAGTGATAAAAAGGGCGCAAAAAGGGGCATCTTATGGAAGGAATAGCCCCGTTTCTTGCATTTTGATTGCCGTTTCAAGAGATTGATGCTCTCCAAAAAGTTGAGCATTTTCTTCGCTAAATGGGCATCTAATGGCCGTAAATCATAAATAATTCAAGTTTCTGAAGTAGGTTGTTCAATTTGATGTACTCATAATATGCGTCATTTGTATGGGAAGGACGGGGTTGGGATGTTGCATAAGTCCTATGCATGATTTTGTATCAACTCCCTATGAAAAAACCTCTAAAAAATCGCGAAAACGCCTTCTGGAAAGCGAAAATGATGCTTCATAGGGTCTCGAAGTAACTTTAAGGGGGTTAAAGTTACTCAGGAACACCCTTAAAGTTACTCGCAGACACCCTTAAAGTTACTCGCGGATAAGGCTAAAATTCGCACATCCTGCGGCTTTATTGTTCTATATTTACCCTTCTAAAAGGCCGTGTTTTGACTGTTTTAGTAGTAACGGTCACAATGACAATAAGTTACGCGAAACGCTGATTTTTGCGATTATACGCGAGCAGCAGATATTTCGTAGAAAATATGCGCCTGTAGAGCACGAATAATTATGCAAAATCTGCATAAATGTCATTTTTGTCCTATTGCCCACGTTAAACTGTAAGCCGTAAGCATTATGAATTATCCGTCTGAGAAAGCGTGACGGCGGGGTGAGCGGAGAGTGGGGGTATATTTCAGGAATATGATTAGGGTAAAAAACTATAACTGTCGAGCGATTTTATTAGCTGACCATACACCGGCTGTCCGAAAAAATGTGTACTTTTGCCCATGGTTACGTTTGATTTTGTTTGGCGACTGCAAAGGTAACCAAAAGGGCTGACACCTAACAAAGGTATCAGCCCTAAATTTATGCTAATAAAAAAGTTTAGCGGACAGTAATAATAAAGAAAAGCATTAGGAGGCGACGTATCTCACGTTGCAAGAGTCAAGCATGCTGAAGGCAAAGTATGCAGATGATTGCGATTGCCGATAACTGCGATTGCTGACAGATGCAACGTGAGACGCATCGCCTCCTAACGTGTCAT
Organism: Prevotella sp.; assembly: GCA_017478025.1. GTDB lineage: Bacteria > Bacteroidota > Bacteroidia > Bacteroidales > Bacteroidaceae > Prevotella. Next base: position 100,547 of record JAFVGZ010000003.1, on the reverse strand, counting down.
TCTATGAGTCTTTATGTATAGTTCGTTTAGTCTTTCAGGGAGTATGTTACAGTCGTTACGACGCGGACTTTCTTGATGTGCGGGGTGTTGTCGTCACGGTCGTCGATGCTGAACTGTCCCTGATCAGCGCGGGTGATTTTGTTGAGTGTGGAGTGGCTGTTTTCTGCGAACTGCTGGGCTGTGGCTTCGGCATTTTTTATGGCCTCAGTCATCATCTTACCCTTCATGGAAGGGAATGATACGAGCTCATATTTCACTTTCGGCGAGTCATAGTCACCCTCCACGATGGCGATACCCTTCTGCAGGAGCTCTCCCTGTCTTGCCATCAGCTGACGCACACGATCCACCTGATTGGAGCTCACAGTAATGGTCGATGTGATGTTGTAGCGGTAGGGGCGACGGTTCTCGTTGTAGCGCTCGGCGTTGAGGTCTATCACGGTAGGCGCGCCGGTGGTTATCTCGCTATCCTTGATGCCACCTGCTTGGAGGAACTGACGGATGGTCTGGTTCGTCTGGTTTATCTTCGCATAGAGGGCTGGCAGGTCATCACCTATCTCTTTGGTGCTGATGGGCCAGGTGACTTTGTCGGCAGGAACCTCCTGCTCAGCTAAACCCTTAACGGTAACTTGGCGGTCCTTGTTGGCGAAATTGTCAATTCCACCCTTGATGCACAGACCGAGGAGAAGCATCCCAAGAATAAATGATGCAGAATAGAGAATGTTTTGTTTCATGATGGTTTTTGTTTATGTTATGTCCCTGCGGGTAAACCGCAGGGCACTCGAACAGTTATGGGAGAGGGCTAAGCGCGGGGCACTCGAACAGTTATGGGAGAGGGCTAAGCGCGGGGGCACTCGAACACTTATGGGAGAGGAGCTTATATTTGCTTTCTGATTCTCCACTCCTGGGGGTAGAGGTTGTTTGCTCTTGAGCCGATGTTTTTGGCGTATCCCAGAGGGAGATTTCTGTATGTCACGATAACTATTCCCTTCGGGGTGTCTGGAGGCAGTATGAGGGCTTCGCGATGCAGGTATTGCAAGGCCTGCGTGCGGGTGAGAGGGACGGATACGGCTTCGTTAGCAAGGGAGGCATGGGAGGTGTGGGAGGCAATGGAAGCTTGGGGTGATTTGCTTTTCACTACGCCCTGTGATGGCGCGGGAAAGAATATGTCAGGGTTCATGACTGCCCGCGATAACTGGAAGGCTGAGGATGATTTGTGCGAGCGGGACGTATCACCTGTCTTGCGTATCACAGCCATGAACAATCCCTCACCCCGAGTGATGCCGGGAATGAAACGATATACGGGGCCGTGTAGCTCAGGCAGGAGCGAGGGAGTGATGTTCCATTCGGACTCTGTCTCTACCGGCAGCAGTTCGCCGCCGAGAGTGCTCAGTATCCAGAGGACATTCTCCTCGTTCTCATGCAGATTGAACGTGCAAGTGCTGTAAATAAGCAGTCCTCCCGGCTTTAGTCTCGGCCACACGTCAGCAACGATCTCACGCTGCAGCTTGCTGCATTTCATCACGTTTTGGAGTGACCATTCGCTGATGGTATCGGGGTCTTTGCGAAACATTCCCTCGCCTGAGCAGGGCACATCGGTGAGGATGATGTCAAAGTCCTGACCGGAGGCACCGTAGTCAGCCGATGAGCACGATGTCACAATGACGTTAGGATAGCCCTGCTTTCTGATGTTCTCATAGAGGATGTTTGCGCGCTTGCGGTTTACCTCATTACTGTAGAGTGTAGCCTCAGCAGGCAGGGCGGCACGCAGTAGCGTTGACTTGCCACCCGGTGCGGCGCAGAGGTCAAGGATGGATGAGGAAGGAGTGATGTGGGATGAGAGTTGTCGTATGACCTCATCGAGGAACATCGACGATGCCTCTTGCACGTAGTACAGCCCCGCATGAAAGAGCGGGTCGAGGGTGAAGTCGGGGCGCTCGGAGAGATAGAAAGCATTCCTGCACCAGGAAACGGGAGAAGTGACGGGAAGGTTGTCGTCGCCCTCAGAGAGCAGCGGCTGTTTGAGAGGATTGTAGCGAACACTCACAGGCGTTTCCTCGCTGAAGGATGCAAGGTATCGCTCCCAACGCTCGTCGCCGAAGAGTGGACGGGTATAGGCCTCAAAGTCACGAGGAAGGAGGGAAGCCCCCTCCAACTCCCCCAAAGGGGAAGGACGGGATGCTGCCTGATTGGCGGATGGATTATTCAATGAAGATGAACTCATCTGTTTCTTCTTTTATCTGCGGCTTACGCGGTTTCGGCGGATTAGTCAGGTTGCCCTTACTGTCAAACATATTATAGGTGGTTTTGAGCACACGGAACTCCGTTCTGCGGTTAAGGGCGTTAGCGGTTTCCTGTTCGGCCGGCTTCAGCTTGCTTATGAACTCTTCAGTCAGCACGTCACCCTCGTTGAGCCACTTGTATCGCTCAGCCACCTTGCGGCGTATGCGTTTCGGATTCTCCTCTCCATAGCCCACAGGCGTGAGGCGCTCAGCGGCGATGCCCTTGCTGATGAGGTAGCTTACCACAGCCTCAGCACGACGCTGTGAGAGGGTCTTGTTGTATTCGTCGGAGCCTCTGTAGTCGGTGTGGGCAGAGAGTTCGATGGTGATATTGGGGTTCTCATTGAGCAGCATGACGAGAGAGTCGAGCGCGACGGTGCTGGAAGGCAGGAGGCGCGCTTTGTCAAACTCAAAGAAGATGTTGTCAACCAGCACGGGCACGCTGATGTTGGCAAGCGGGAACTGCAGCGTGTAGAGCTCGGTATCGGGAGAGGCGGTCAGTTCCTCCTTGTGGTTAAGGTAACCCGGACAGGAAGCCTGAATGATGTATTCCACTCCCGGTGTGGCGACATAATCGAAGCTGCCGTCACTCTTCACGCCGATGCGTTGGTTGGTACCGTCGCTTCCCACGATGCGCACCTGAGCCTCGTGGAGCTCATAACCATCAACCTCATAGACCCAGCCACGTATCAACTGTATGAACTCAGGGTTCTCAAAAGAGAAGATATGGTCGTTACCTCTGCCGTCACCCCTGCTGGAAGAGAAGAAACCGCGATTGTGAGGCCCCTCAAAGGTCATACCGAAGTCATCGCCCATGGAATTGAGCGGATAGCCTGGATGCTCCACGTGATAACGGTGGTCACTGCCGATGGTGGCAATAAAGATATCGAGACCGCCCATACCGGGATGACCGTCAGAGGAGAAATAGAGGTCACCGTTGGGACGGAAGGTAGGAAACATCTCATCGCCCGGGGTGTTGACAGGTTCGCCTACATTCTCCACACCGAGCGTCATTCCTGTAGAAGACAGCCGAGTGCGCCAGATGTCATAGCCGCCCTTACCGCCAGGCATATTGCTGACGAAATAGAGCCATTGCCCATCGGGGGAAATGGCAGGATGTGCAAAGGCCGAGAGAGTGTCTTTGGAAATCTCTACAGCCGAGGACTTGCCCCACAGGGCATCGGCGCGCTTTGATACGACTATAGATGCGTAGCGGGGATAGGAGGCGTTGTATGTGCACTGGGTGAGATAGAGTTCCTGCCCGTCAGGGGTGATGCAGCAAGCACCCTCATCATACTCTGTGTTGAGACCCGTTCCGATAGCCTCAGGTTTGCTCCACTTTCCTTTGTCATCCTTCTGAGAGAAGAAAATGTCTGAGGCCTTCATGCCCGTGATGCCGCTCAGCTCATCGCCGTCAGCCTCGTTGCGCGTGGAGGAGAAATAGAGGTATTCGTAGTTCTCGCCGCCCAGACAGGGTGAGTAGTCATCACGGCGGGAATTAAAGACATCCATCTTCTTGACTTTGTAAGCCGAACCCTGCTCCTTCCATTTGGGAGCCATCTTGGCAGAGATGATGCCGTTCTCCACGAGGATGTTGTCTGGCAATGAGTCGCGAAGAAGCTCAAATTCGGCCAAAGCAGTCTTGTAATCGCCGTTCTTCAGCAGCAGACGTGCATAAGTCAAACGGTCCTCAGGCGTTGCCACGTTGTAACGTATGGCGTTGCGATAGCCTCCGATTGACTTCTGGGTATTGAGATAACGCCTGTAGCAGTCGGCCATCAGCAGTGCCCGCTCTCCGCGCAACTGCTTCTCGGCTGCGGGAGTCTTGCTGTATGCACGGCGATAATAGTCAGCTGCGAGGTAGTACTCGCCTAAAGCCTTTGCCTTGTTACCCTTCTTGACGTAAGATGCTGCGTCACATCCGAATAGGAGTGATGAGACAACAAGAATTGCAACACATTGCAAGATGTGGCGAGTGGATATTTTGTTACCGCGTGTGATCATAGTGAAAACATGCTTTTTGCCGTATCGGTGGTAATTCTGGCTACTTCTTCAGGTGTTGTCTGATAGACCTCTGCCAGTTTCTCTATAATATGTACGATGAATGCTGACTCGTTTCTCTCTCCCCGATGCGGCACAGGAGCCATATAGGGCGCATCTGTCTCAAGCACTATGCGCTCTAACGGTACCGCATCAGCCAAAGTCTGCGGGAGATTGCTCTTCTTGAAGGTCAGCACGCCACCGATGCCGAGACAGAACCCCGGAAAGGCCAGCAGATCCTTTGCTTCATATTCGTTGCCCGTGAAGCAATGGAAGATGCCGCGGACTTCCTTGTGGCGCTTCAGGATAGAGACCATATCGTTCTGTGCCTTACGACAATGAATCATCAGCGGGAGATTGAACTCACTCCCCCACTCCACCTGAGTCTCGAAGGCCTCACATTGCTCTTTGACAAAATCACGGGACCAATAGTAATCCAGCCCTATCTCGCCAATTGCCACAACGGGGAACGGAGGCTGCAGAAGATGGGCGTGAAGGGCGGAGAGCTGAGACTCATAGCCGGAATTGACATCCTCAGGGTGCAGACCTATCATACCGAGACAGAAACCGGGATAGTGCGAGCAGACATCGCCGATGCTCTCTACCGACGAAAGATTGATGCCGGGAATGAGCATCGTTTGCACTCCCGCTGCTTTGGCACGAGCAACCACGGAGTCACAATCCACAGCAAACTCTTCTCCGTCAAGATGTATGTGAGTATCAATATATTGCAACATTTACTTATTCCTCTTAAGCATCATATCGGCATAGGCTTTCAGGGCAGCTTTCCTCTCTTCTGAAACGCTGACCTCATTGAGAGCATGGAGAGCTTCATCATAGTAAGACTCCACCTTTTGAAGCGCCAGCTTGTCTATCCCTAATTTGTTGTATAGGGATGTAACGGCCAGTATCTTCTTCTGCGGATCGGGGTCAGCCTGTTCTATCCAGCCCATAAGATTAGCATAATCCTCACCCTCAGCTCGCTGCATAGCATTGATGAGCATGAAAGTCTTTTTGTTTGCCATAATATCACCGCCGATGTTTTTTCCGAATGTAGAGGGGTCTCCATAGACATCCAGATAGTCATCCTGCAACTGGAACGCCAACCCCAGAGACTCTCCGAAGCGATAGAGCAGCTCCACATCCTGAGCAGGAGCATCAGCCAGAAGCGCCCCAATCTTTGTGGCACACGCCAAAAGGACGCTGGTCTTGAGACGAATCATCTCTATATACTCAGCCTCACTGACATCTGTACGGCTCTCAAAATCAATGTCATATTGCTGGCCCTCGTTGATTTCGGAAGTGGTGCGGGCAAAGCACTCAAAGACCTTGCCTAAGACGGCGCTATCGTGAAGGGAGGAATTGCTGTGCATCATGCTGAATGCCAGACACAGCATCTCATCACCGGAGAGTATGGCGGTATTTACATCCCATTTCTTATGAACCGTAGGGCAACCTCTGCGCATATCGGCGTTGTCCATCACGTCATCGTGGAGGAGAGTGAAGTTGTGATACATCTCTAAGGCAACAGCCTGAGGCAGTATCCTGTCCTCATCATCCTTCCACAGCTTGTAGGCCAGGAGCATGAGTGAAGGACGCACACGCTTACCACCGAGAGCCATTACATATTTGATGGGAGCATACAGACCCTGAGGCTCTTTGCTCAAAGGGAGGTTACTGATGTAGGAATTGATTTTTTCTATCATAAGTCTTGTTTTTTTTTCTTGAAACATCTGTGTCAGTTGTTGCTGTTATTGCAGTTATGATATCAGAACGAGAATGCGGCGTTTACCATCAGGCTCGATGAGCTGACGTGATACTTGCCGTAAGACACATTGAGTTTGAAGTGCTCTAACGTCAATCCCCCACCGAAAGACCACCCTGCTCCGTGAGCCGTTTCCGTCCCTCCCACATCCTTTGTCTTCAGGTCATTGCTGCGACGCGCATTAAATCCGGCAGCGAGGTAGAACTGAGGAGCCAGAATGACATCTACGCCTATCCCCGCATGGCGCAGGAAGGAGTAATCCCAGTTTGCCAAATCAGAAAATGTGAGCGAGAGGCGAAACGGCATCTGAGGAATGGCGTATGTGGCACCCACAAGCAGATCTATCGGGAGTTTCTCAAACTCATCATCGTAAGCAGACAGCTGTCCTCCAAGGTTTCGCACAACCAGCGAGGCAGAGAAATCTTTGTCAGGATGATAGTAGTTAATGCCAAGATCTATAGCTGCTGCTGTAGATGTAAAAGAACCTATCTTGGAATAGATGAACTTTGCGCCTATACCACCTACAATGTTTTTGTACAAGGTGTAAGAAAACAAGCCCTCAAACGCCATATCAGACGGAGAGAATGTGCCCAGATCTCTGTTTGCTGCGTCTGTTTCCTTCATGGAACCGTAGTTGAGGTAGCGCACCGCCCCACCTACAGTTGCCTTTTCATTAATCACATGGGTATAACCGGCTGTAAACATATTCACTCCGTCCATATAGTTCATGTAACCGAGCGAAACAGTCCTGTGGCTTACAGAGCTGAGCAAAGACGGATTGGACAACGCCATCGTGGCATCATCCTCTATTATTGAGACATTGTTACCGCCCAAAGCTGCTGCATGAGCGCTGACAGGAATGGTCAGAAAATTGTAGGCTGACTGACCATCGTCACAAAAAGCCCGCAGACAATATAGGGATAACAGTATCGGAAAGAATATTCTTTTCATCGATATATATAACGCACGCGAACACTATTTATTGAGAGAGATGAATGAAAAACACGTTTTTTCTTGCACATCTCACTTCTTTGTCGTAATTTCGCATAATTGAAACTCTGTTGTAATTTCTCATAATTGAAAAAAACTTTATTTTGCATAGTAAAAGAGAACTGTTATTTCACACAATCATAATCAAAAGAACTGTAATTTCACACAATCATAATCTAAATAATAGTAATTTCACACAATGGAAAAGAAAGCCCACAATAACGATTCACGCCTTTCTGTTGTCTTCATCGGCTCAGGCAACGTAGCGTGGCACATGTCGCAGAGCCTCCACGAAGCCGGACACAAAGTACTGCAAGTTTACAGCCGCGACCTCTCACATGCCGAGGAATTGGCAAAGAGAGTGAATGCCGAAGCCATCAACAAGCCCGAGATGATAAACCAGGATGCTGATGCCTACATCATCTCCGTAAGCGATGATTCCATAAGCGTGGTGGCAGAAACGCTACACACTATTCTTCGCACAGACAAAACCACTAAACCACGTGTGATAATGCATACTGCCGGGAGTGTTTCGATTGACGTTCTTCGTGATGTAACAGAACACACCGCAGTGTTGTATCCAATGCAAACCTTTACGAAACATAGAGAGGTGAATTTCAGCGAGATACCACTATTTATTGAAGCTACGGACAAAATATCAGAAGAGATGGTTCTGTGTCTCGCCAACAGCATTTCGAATCATGTTGTGGCTATCAATAGCGCCCAGCGGTGCAAACTGCATCTGGCAGCGGTCTTTGCATCAAATATGGCCAATCATTGTTATCGTCTGGCAGAGAGGATTGTGAATGAAGCCGGCATAGACTTCTCGGTATATGCACCGCTGATACTCGAGACAGCCCGTAAAGCATCGGTGATGTCGCCTCGAGATGCACAGACTGGACCGATGGCGAGAGGCGATGTGAAAGTTATGAACAAACAACTTGATATGCTCTCCGACCCTATCATGAAAGAAATGTATGAACTTTTTTCACGTAGTATCAGATATGATAATATGAGACAAAAATAAAAGTAGTTGTCTCACGACAACTACTTTCCATTAACCTTAATAATCTAATACCATGAAAAACACGCTGCAAAGTTAAGTATTTATTTTGAACTTGCAAATGTTTTAGATAAAAATTTACTACTATAGTTTCATTTTTAACGTTCCTTAAAACTTTCTCCGTCCCAAATCACCTTTTTTCTAATCAAAATCTGACTTACGTTTTTACGTTGTTCTTTTGTCAACATCGGAGGATTTAATGACAACTCTAATATCACTGGAGCATTTTCGCCCGACGAAGTATCTAAACGAGCCTCCACTAAAGGAAATTCTATGAGGCTCAACAATTCGTCATATCGCTGCTGTGACATTGTGTCAGGACGCTGTGTAAGTTGGATATTGCCAAAACTTATTTTCTTTATGAGTTTCCACTGGTTGTCATAGATTTCGCACACCGTCTCACATTCTGGTGCCTTGATGTGACGTAAGAGACAATAAGTGTTTTCATCGAGTTTTAGGAGCTGACATTCTGAGGTATCTCGCTCAACGTAGGCTTCGCGGAGTTCCTTCTTAATATAAGGCAAAATGGAATCTGGTATTTCTATCGCCTCAACAGGAATGGTCAGGAGTAATGATGCTATGACTGAGATGAGTATTTTCATTTTGACAATTTGGATGATTTTAATATACTGTATGCACTATAGAGTCCTTTTTCTCCCGCTATGCTGAAGTCTTTTTTTGCCTTTACTATATCACCGGATTGCATATAGGCTAATCCTCGATTAAAGTATCCTTGCGGTAAACCAGGATCTATTTCTATTGCCTTTGACAGGAGCGATATCGCATCCTTGAACTCTCCTTGCCTTGCGAGAAATGTACCCTTGCAATAATAAATGAAGGCATTGTTGGGGTCAGAAGAGAGTATCATGTCAAAGTCACCGAGGATACTGGCTCTTCTCATCTGATGCTCCATCGGCGTAGCGGAACGATCGAACTCGTCCATCATGGCTCTGCAAATAATATCTTGCCACAGGGCGAGAGAATTGCCGGGAACAGTTGAGAGGATTGTATTCAGGTCTTTGCGGGCATCTTCAAAATTGTGAGCGCTGGAGTATGCTATAGCTCTGAAAAGCAATAGCCGCATAGTTTCCGATTCGTTTGAACTCTGATCTATAAGGCGGCTGATGCGTTCGACCTCATCAAATGTTGACACTCCCGTTCCCTCTCCGATGTTTCCGAGAACAGGGAGCTGTACAGCAGAGGCTGATACGTTTGAATGAGCCAGGTCTTTCTGCAGCTTTGAGCGATACTCCTCCACGTTCTTGTCGAAAGGAGAATAGGAGGACATTCCAATCTGACGGCTATTGGTGGTCATCACGATGTAAGGCATGTAACTTTCAGTAGCCTGCCTGTTCTGCACCTTACCACGATATTCGCTCTTGTACTCACGCGACTCATCAACATGATCGTCTATGACATTCATACTGTACTTCTCGGGATCTATGTCGCTAAGCTTTCTCATAGCCGAGAGTTTGCCCTTGCTCCATCGATGCTGTATGCCGAGATGCTTGTCCATCTGCAGACGCAGAATGTGGAACTCATCCATCTCCGCCTTTGCTATCATTCCCAATCGTCTGTAACATTGAGCACGTCTTGCCAGACCTGTGATGAAATCGGGGAATTTCTCTAGCACTCTGGAGTAATCTCTGATAGCTCCCCGCAGATTTCCCGTACGATCAAGGAGCGTAGCACGATTGACAAGCGCCATAATGTTGTTGGGCTCAAATTCAAGCACATAGTTGAAATCCTCTATGGCCCTGTTATCATCTCCCACCTGCTGGCGCAGCAAACCACGGTTGTAGTGCCCCAGAAAGCTGTTGGGATTGATGTCAAGAGCCATATCATAATCGGACATTGCTCCTCGAAGATTGTTGATGCGTTGGCGGGCTAAGGCACGATTGATGTAACTGCTTGCATCTTTAGGTGATAGGCTTAGGGTTTTAGTCAAGAATTCATCTGCTTCTTTCCATTGTCCCATATATAATGCAATGTTCGCGCGCACGCGCAAGGCATTAACATTATATGCATCTATCTCCAATGATTTATCTATCCATTCGGTAGCCTTTACAGTATCTGTCTGATGCAGATAAGTCTCTGCTTTCAGCAGGTATGGGGCTGCAAATTTGCTCCATTTTGAGATAAGGCTGTCAGTATGTATCTGCACAGTATCATACTCGCCTTTCTCCATATAGCAGACAGCGCGATTGTACCAGAAGTTCTGATTGTCCGGCTGCATCTTGATGGCAGACGAATAATCCTGTATCGCCTCATCAAACTTTTTCTGTCTGATACGAGACATTCCACGCAAATCATAGAGTGAGAGTACGTATGGGTTCAGTTCAATTGCCTTTGTGGCATCAGTTTCTGCTCCTTGCCAATCCTCAAGGTAGAACTTAGCTACGGCTCTCAACTGCCAGGGCTCCCACTGCCAGGGTTTCTGAGATATTGCCTGGTTAAAGTACTGTATGGAGAGGACATAATCCTCGTAGTACAAAGCAACTCTTCCGCTGAGCAGCAGACGCTCCACTTTATACTGTGCATTTGCAACAACGGCAAAACACAATAGAAGGACAACTATCAGACTCTTGTACCGTATCACTAAAATAGAGAATAATTTTTTAGGGGGCGCATGTTACTGGAAGACTCCATCACTTATCTTGGAATCTTAACCTTGTATGCACAACGGAATTTACCTTGCAGAAGTGAGCGCAGTTTAGACTTGATGAGTTGTTTTCTGAGTGCAGAAATACGATCTATAAACATTTTGCCGTCAAGGTGATCGAACTCATGCTGCATGACACGAGCGAGATATCCTTCTATCCATTCATCGTGCTCTTGGAACTCAGCATCACAGTACCTTACCCTAATACGTGTCGGTCTTATCACCTTTTCGTGAATCGCAGGCAATGAAAGGCAACCCTCCTCAGAGGTGTCAGTAGAGGAATCGTCGTATTCTATGATATGCGGATTTATATATACATTCCTAAAATCAGCATATTCGGGAAAATCTTCTTTCAGGTCTCTTAAATCAATTACTACAAGACGAATTGCGAGGCCTATCTGTGGAGCAGCAAGACCTATACCGTCGCTCTCCGCCAATGTCTCCCACATATTCTCTATGAGGGTTTCCAAATTTGGATAGTTCTTGTCTATGTTCTGAGCAACCTTTCTCAGTACGGGCTGCCCGTATGTATAAATAGGAAGTATCATCGTGATGATAAATAGTCTTGAAGAATAATAGTAGCAGAAATTTTGTCCACCAGAGCTTTGTCCTGTCTTGCTTTCTTGTGCAGGCCTGCATCAAGCATAGTTCTGTGAGCCATCACCGAGGTGAACCGTTCATCGTAACCTTCTATCGGGATTTCTGGATGTTTTTTTCTCCATTGCCCTTGAAAAGTCTTGACTCTGGCAAGATTCTCTGAAGGCTGTCCGTTTGGTTGTTTTGGCTCTCCTATTACGATGCGTTCTACAGTCTCTCTGCTGACGTAGTCTTCAAGGAAAGCCATCAATTGTGCCGTCTCAACCGTAGCAAGCGCACCGGGCACAATCTGCAACGTGTCCGTCACAGCGAGTCCGGTGCGCTTTTTCCCATAATCTATTGCAAGAATTCTTGCCACTCGAGTATTTGATAGATTTTATATCTTCTGACGATACAGTTACTGTCTGTAGAGCAGCCAAGCGTCTGGATAAGTCGAACGAATAGAGTTACGGCTCTGTATAGCACTCTCCTTATTGTCAAATGTGCTGACAATAACACGATACATATTGCGCTCTGCATTGTATGCGACCTGAGCATCATAACCTGCACGATTAAGAGTGCTCTGAAGTCCCTCTGCATTAGAACGAACGCCAAAAGAACCAACAACTACAGAGTAAGCCTTAAGTCCCTTACCACTGATAACGCTCACATTCTCACTACGAACAGAAACATTCTCAGTTGAAGACTGATAAGCCGGCTGCTGTGAAGGCTGCTCTAAAGGAGTAACAACGGGAGCCTGCTGAGCTACGGGATACTGTGGCTGGCTCTGTTCCTGTGCTTTAGCCTTCTCGTAAGCCTTACGATAAGCACTCTCTTTTGAAGAACTACAACCTACGAACGCTACTGCTGCCATCAATGTGGCGCAAACGAATAAAGTCTTTTTCATTTTGTTTTCTTGGTGTTATTGTAATAAACTTGATACTTCTATTTTGTCGTAAATTATATACTATTTCCGATGAAACCGCATTTTTACGGTACAAAGGTATAAAAAAATACAGATGTTTTTGGCCTTTTCGCTATTTTTAACACTATATTTTATTCTTTTCATTGTTTTTTTTCTTACTTTTGCAAAAAGTTTAGTCAACAAGACCAATTAATAACCATTTCAACTAATCAAAATTATGAAGACATTAGGTTACATCGCAGCTGTTATCGGCGGAGCCGTAGCAGGTGCAACAGCAGCTCTTCTTTTGGCACCAGAGAAGGGTGAAGACACACGTGAAAAGATCTCATCCGCAGTAAAAGACTTTTGTGACAAACATCAGATACAAGAGACTATTAAGGATTTCTGTGACAAACACAACATCTCGCTGACAAAGAAGCAGGCTGAGGAGTTAGCAGAGGAGGTTACAGAAGCATAGCATCACACCCCGCTTCATATTCAATGGAGCGCCGCATAAAGTGTATATATGTTTTCCAACGATAGAAATATAGAGAAGATAGCGACTCTTGTTGAAGAAATTCAACAATGGTCGCTACTTCGTAAGGAGCAGGCCCAAATAGAGATAGCGGAAAAAATCTCTTCTCTCATCACGGCTATAGCCACAATGATAGTGGTTTCTTTGCTGGCACTATTAGTGTGCATTAGTCTGTCACTTGCGCTGGCTTACGCTATAGAACCAGTGGTAGGGTCTTTTGCGATTGCCTTTCTAATTATAGCAAGCATTGACATACTACTTCTGATATTGGCTATTGCATTCAGTGACAGGCTCATCAAAAAACCGCTACTCAAGAGTACAGGTTTTGCGGAAGGCAATACCAATGTAGAGAGAGAGCAATGCCTCACGGATATTAATAATAAGGAGAAGCAGATTTCTCAACTTTGGGACAATCTGTTCCATGAAAAGGAAGAGCCCAAGAGTGGATTCTTTGCCTCACCCACTCAGAGATTTCTGGACGTGGTATCATCCTCGACAGCCATAATTGATGGAATACTCTTAGGGTGGAAACTTTACCAGAGGTTTAAGCGCAAATAGAATATCCTCAAAAAAGGATTGTGTCTTTGTTATGCGTTGCCAGAACGCAGACAGACAGAGGAAATACAATGACAATTAACAGTGACAGTGCTCCGGCCTTATCGCTGGTGTCATAGGCACGAGAGGAAAGTCCGGGCAGCGCAGGGTGCCCCACTTGCGAAAATACAAGCTATTGGTGACAATAGGTCTCGGCAGAAGAAAATAACCGCATCGCGTTTTTTTATTAATCATGGTACTTAGTTGTTGCGCGGTGTAAGGGTGAGAAGGTGGTGTAAGAGACCACCAGCTGCTTGGTGACAAGCAGGCTGTGCCTACTGGGGGCTGCAAGTTCATGTAAACCATCGTCATGAGAGGGTTACTCGCCCGATGTTTATAAAACAACGATGGAGGGTGGAACGCTATCCGTAAGGAAGAGCTGTCAGGCAACTGAACGGCATAGATAAATGATAAGGCGTCCTCATGCGGCCCCGAAAGGGTTGAATGAGGATTACAGAACCCGGCTTACAGGAGCACTGTCATTCTTTTTTTAACGAATATACATTATTAGAACTTGAGATAAGCAACATGCCAGAAATACCCAATATGCCATTTGAAATAATTGGCCTGCAATTCAATTTCCTCGATATCATCGTAAAAGGAATGGTTATAGGAATCATGTGCTCTGCTCCTATGGGGCCCGTTGGTATACTCTGCGTACAACGAACTCTCAATAAAGGCAGGTGGTATGGATTTGTCACCGGACTCGGAGCCACGCTGAGTGATCTCATCTACGCATTCATTACCGGTTTTGGTATGAGCTTTGTGATGGAGCTTATAGATAATCCGCAAAACAAATTCTTCCTCCAGATTTCCGGTTCTATACTGCTATTCTGCTTTGGTGTCTATTGTTACAAGAGCGACCCTAGAAAGAAGGTGCACGAGAGCCATAAGAATCAGAAGGGAACCCTGAAACACAATTTCTGGACGGCATTCTTTGTCACATTCTCCAATCCACTGATTGTGTTCCTCTTTCTTGCCCTGTTTGCTCAGTTTGCGTTTGTCGTGCCTGACCATCCTTTGGAGATGTCCCTGGGATATCTCAGCATCGTGGGAGGAGCATTGCTCTGGTGGTACGGACTCACATGGCTTATCGACAAGGTACGGGAATACTTTTCCCTCGATGGCATAATGATAATCAACAGAATCATAGGAACCATTGTAATGGTATTCTCGTTTGCCATCTTCATTGGTACAGCCTTCAATCTGTACTCCATATACTAAAAATTCAAGATAACAACATATTTAAATGTTAATTGCACAAGAACTACGCAAGACCAACATTGCTGAATACGTATTGTACATGTGGCAAGTTGAGGACATCATACGTGCCTACAACTGCGATATCAGTGCCCTGCGTCACAATTACATCTCTCAGTTTGACCTTACGGACGAGCAACGTGAGGACATGATTGACTGGTATGCTAACCTCATCAGGATGATTCGCGAAGAGGGTGTAACACGCAGCGGACACATACAGATAGTAAAAATTGTAGTACAGCAGATGATGGAACTGCACAGTCAGCTGTTGCAGTCACCCAAGTTTCCGTTCTATAACGCAGAATACTACAAGGTTCTCCCGTTTATCGTTGAGCTCAGAAGTCGCGGCAGCAAGGATGTCAACGAGATAGAGACCTGTCTCAACGCCCTCTATGGCGTCATGATGCTCAGACTACAGAAGAAAGAGGTAAGCCCTTCTACCGAGAACGCCGTCAAGGAGATAACGACATTCCTCGGAATGCTCTCTGATTATTACAAGGAAGATAAAGAAAAAGGTATCAATTTCGAAGATGAATAATTCAACCGCATCACAAATACTGCGTCGTCGCACTTTTGCCATTATCTCACACCCAGACGCAGGTAAGACAACACTTACAGAGAAGTTTCTGCTCTTCGGAGGTCAAATACAGGTTGCCGGAGCCGTAAAGAGCAACAAGATACGCAAGACAGCCACATCAGACTGGATGGATATCGAGAAGCAACGCGGCATATCGGTGTCAACATCTGTTATGGAGTTTGACTATCTCCCCCCAACGGCAGACGAAGGGGATACTCCCTATAAGGTAAATATCCTTGATACTCCCGGTCACCAGGACTTTGCCGAAGACACCTATCGCACCCTCACCGCGGTCGATTCGGCCATTATCGTGGTGGATAGCGCAAAGGGCGTAGAGGCCCAGACACGGAAACTCATGGAGGTGTGTCGTATGCGTAACACACCCGTGATAATCTTTGTCAACAAGATGGACCGCGAGGGACGTGATCCCTTCGAACTCCTCGATGAATTGGAGGAAGAACTGCAGATAAAGGTGCGCCCACTCTCTTGGCCTATCAATCAGGGGGCAAAGTTCAAGGGCGTATATAATATCTATGAGAACGCGCTGAATCTTTTCACTCCCGACAAGCAACGCGTTACGGAGAAGTATAGCATCGACATCACAACATCTGAACTTGAGGACCATATCGGCGAAGACGATGCTTCCCGGTTGCGTGATGACCTCGAGATGATTGAGGGCATCTATCCCTCTATTGCAGAAACTGTGGGTGAGCGCTCCAGTGACGGCGCTGTCAGCGGCGGTGGATATCATACGGCAGAGATAGCTCCGGTATTCTTCGGCTCCGCACTCAATAACTTTGGTGTTCAGGAACTGCTCGACTGCTTTGTTGAGATTGCACCCTCACCCCGTCCTACTAAGGCGGTAGAACGTATGGTGCAGCCTGAGGAGGAGAAATTCTCCGGTTTTATCTTCAAAATCACCGCAAACATCGACCCTAATCACCGTTCCTGCATAGCATTCTGCAAGGTCTGCTCGGGTAAGTTTGTGCGCAATCAGCCTTACCTGCATATCGGCTTAGGCAAGACCGTACGTTTCTCATCACCCACACAGTTCCTTGCCCAGCGTAAGAGCACCATCGAGGAAGCTTGGGCGGGTGATATCGTAGGATTGCCAGATAACGGCATCTTCAAGATAGGAGACACTCTCACAGAGGGTGAGCAGCTGCATTTCCGCGGACTGCCATCATTCTCGCCTGAGATGTTCAAATACATTGAAAACGATGACCCCATGAAGTCCAAGCAATTCCAGAAGGGTTTGGAGCAACTGATGAATGAGGGTGTAGCACAGTTGTTCGTCAATCAGTTCAATGGTCGCCGCATCGTGGGCACCGTGGGACAGTTGCAGTTCGAGGTGATACAGTATCGTCTGGAGAACGAGTATAATGCCAAGTGTCGCTGGGAACCAGTTCACTTGCACAAAGCCTGCTGGATAGAGAGTGACAACGAGGCAGAGTTGGAGAATTTCAAGAAGCGCAAGTACCAGTATATGGCAAAGGACAAAGACGGACGCGATGTATTCTTGGCTGATTCCGGCTACGTTCTCTCAATGGCCCAGCAGGACTTCGAACACATTAAGTTCCACTTTACCAGCGAATTCTGACAATGAGCTACAGGTATCTCATCCTGATCATTCTAATAAGCTTTCTTCCCCTCACTCATTTCGGCAAAGGAAATGCGGGAGGGGAAAATACTTCTTCCCAGGAGCAACTGACGAAAGCTTTGGAGTATTTTCAGGGCGGGAAATACCACGAAGCCATCCTCTGTTTCACGAAACTGCAGAAGCGATACAAACTCAATCCGCGTTTTTTGGCTTATCTCGGCATGTGTTACTACAAGGAGGGTATGTATGAGGAAGCTATAGAAAATCTTCGCGAGGGAATCCCCGCACTCTCATCCTATTCTCCCAAGGAGCAAGCGGTATATTCATATTATTGTGCTGAGAGTCTTTTTGAAATTGGTGAATATACCGAGAGTCTCCACTACTATAACCTCACGCTGTCCAACGTGCAGGGCAACGACAGAGCAGACGTACTTTTCCACACCGCCTTCGCATACTATCTGCGTGACGGCGCATCAGCAGATAATGCGCCTCAGCTAATCACATATCTCTCTGAGGCTCAGTCTCTCTACGAGGCCAACACATCCTCGTCCACAGAATTGCAGCACGCTCGTCTGCAACAGACACGCACCATGTTGGCAGGACTGAATAACATTGTGAAAAAGGCACAGGCAGAAAAAGAGCAGAACACAGAAACTCAAAAACAATCGGAAAATCCGGGAAATCCAGACAATCCAGAATCACCGGAAAATCCTGATAAAACAGAAAAACCGGAATCACCGGAAAAACTAGAATCACCGGAAAAACCTACTACAGAGGTTACGCCACAATAAAGTTTATCTGTTCTGGTAAGACGGAAACGCTGACTCTGTCCGTCTGAGCCTCTATTGGATGGCCGTCCACATTGCACGGTGTGGTGGTCTGCATCTTGATATCAATGGAAGATGTGCGATAAGGTAGCACATACTTGTGTGTCAGCAACTTCCCCTTCAAAAATAAGTATATTGCATTGATAATCTGCAGTATTGCAATTTGCCTGACAACGGTGACATCTAGCAGCCCATTGTATGGAGTAGCGTTCGGGGTCTGTCCATATCCGTGTGCGTTGCCGATGCATAGCGTCATAACTCTATGAAACTCCTCCACGTTGTCTATGGTGTAGCTCATCTTGTAGGTCATCTTTTGGAAAATTATCATCACAAGAGTTGCTGCGTATGATAATTTCCTTGACCACAGCCTTTTGCGCATACGTTGTCTGAGACTCTGTGTGGCAGCAAGCAAGCCGATGTTCACGCTGTTCAGAAAATAGTGACTGCATGGCTCGCCTTTACGGGTACGATAACTTATCGTGCCGACATCTATTTTGCGTACCCTGCGATTGACAATAGTCTGCACACTGTTGCTTATGTCTTTGTAATCCAATCCCCAGAAAGCGGCGAAATCGTTCATAACGCCGTTGGGTATCACTCCGAGAGCGACGCGCTCCCTAACTCTTTGCTCTGCCCGCATCAGGCAATTCGCGGCATCATTGAGAGCAGAGTCACCACCAGCTATGATGATTGTTTCATAGCCGTTATTGATAAGCATATCTACAAGGCGCTCAACACTTTCAGAATCTTCGCTCTGCACCAAATCATAATCCACCCCCTGCCGGCTCAGTTCACTGGCTATCTGTTCCCACCTCTTCTTGACAGAAATGAAGGGATGATGATTGGGACAATATATTATGCCTGTCTTCATTGCGTTAAGCTTTAAGTATTAAGCGTTAAGCATTATGAATTATGAATTCTATCGTCTGTTGCATTTGCTCTTCGTTTTGGGGTACTGGGAGCCAAGTGATGCTAATCCCTCGTCGCTCCATTCCCCTGAACCACGTCATCTGCCGCTTGGCAAACTGATGGATGGCTATTTCAAGTTCACGGACCATTTCATCGTAGGACATCTGACCAGTCAGGTAGAGTGTCACATACTTGTACTCCAACCCGTAGTAGATGAGGTCATCGGGAGCTATGCCCTCGTTCAGCAGGCTCTGGATTTCTTCTACCATTCCCTCATCAAGACGTGCACGCAAGCGGCGGGAAATCTTTTCGCGTCTCAGCTCTCTGTCTATAGCGATGCCAAAGACAGGCGATGACAGAATGGCGGGGTCCGGTACTTGCTGAATGCTTCTGTGTCCTGCTACCGTCTCTATCTCTATAGCTCTGATGGCACGTTGGCATGAATCAACATCTGTGGTGTTGTGCATCTCGCTGCCGTTACGCCGCTTGAGGTCTTTCAGAATATCTGTCAGTTCCTCTAACGTCTTGCCCTGCAGTTGCTTTCTCAGTTCCGGGTTCTCTGGGACGGGGGCCAACTGATAGCCCTTCAGCACGGCCTCAATGTATAGTCCCGTACCCCCGCAGAGTATCGGCATCTTCCCGCGGCTCATGATGTCATCATAGGCGATGCGGAAATCATGCTGATACTGGAAGAGGTTGTATTTCGTTCCGGGTTCACGGATATCTATAAGGTGATAGGGCACGTTGCCGTACTCACTCAGGTCCTTTCCGGTTCCGATATCCATTCTGCGGTACACCTGACGCGAGTCGGCAGAGATTATCTCTCCGTCGATTCGTGATGCCAACCGAGTAGCTATCTGTGTCTTGCCCGATGCTGTGGGGCCAAGGATGACTATCATTCTCTATATAACGTCACCGAAATCGATACAGTTGGGAGGGATGGTGATGATGGGGCGTTAACGTATGGAAGCGGTGGAGAACTTTGCGAAGCGTATTGTCTTGCCTGCTGTTTTGGGCTTCTTCCAATTTCCGTCAAGTACACAAATGGTGGCAGCCTTACCTGCGGGAACGGCATCAACGGCCTCCTGCAAGGTCAGATAGTTGCCAAAGCCCTTTTCTGATACCACATAGTCGTAGTGACGCACGTAAGGCTTCAGCTCAGGACACACCTTTGCTATCTCGTCAACGAGCAGTCCCGCTACCACGTGGGCTCCATAGACGGTATAGTGTGTGTTGTCCTTGCCTGTTACACTTATCATGTGCAGCTGTCTTGACTTCTCAACTCCGAGACCATTCTCCAAGTCCTTCGTTATCTTGTTTGCGTCAATATAAGGCACACCAAGCATCTTTGCTACATGCTCCGGTGTCTGGGCATAGTATCCGTGGGTGTCAATGAGAGTGTCACTGTTCACCTTCTCTGCCTTACTGTCGGCAACGGGACCGGCGCTGACAGGAGAGCGCAGCGACTCATCGTCAACGCTGAGGTCTGTCTGACGATAGAAATTGCGTCGCACTACACAGTTCATGATGATCGGCGTAGCACCCTTTGCCTGTGCTGCACGGGCATACATGCGGTAGTTATCATCAAATGTGAGTCCGGCGTCTGTGTGGCGTTTGTCTCCAATTTTGCCCTTTTCATCGTTGTGACCGAACTGGATAATGAGGTAGTCACCAGGCTTCATTGCGTCCAGCACCTTCTGCCAGTGGCCTTCTATGATAAACGAGCGTGAGGAACGACCGTTGAGAGCGTGGTTATCCACGGCGATATTCTCGGTGAAGAAGCCCTGCAGGGCCATACCCCAACCGCGTTCCGGACCTTTCTTGATGTCCTTGTTAGCGGCGGTGGAATCGCCGATTATGAAGATTGTGGCACGTTTCTGAGAGGCGCTCATAAGCACCAGTGCTGAACAGAGAATAAGTAGAAGCCTTTTCATTTCAAATTAACAAATTAACAAGTTAACAAATTAACGAATTGTCGCAATGAGTTCCTCGGGAGTTACGAGGGTTTGTTCGCCGGTGTTCATGTTCTTCAGCGTCACCTTGCCTTCTTTCATTTCGTTCTCACCGCAGAGGGCTACGAACGGGATGTTGAGGGCGTTGGCGTATGACATTTGCTTTTTCATCTTCGCATTGTCGGCATAGACCTCTGTAGCGATGCCTGCCTTTCTGCATTCCTGAGCTATCGGCAGGCAATAGGCTGTCTCCTGCGCTCCGAAGTTGATGAAGAGAAGTTTTGTGCCCGTTACGGTCTCCTTGGGGTAGAGATCCAGCTGGTTCAGCACGTCATAGATGCGATCAGCACCAAACGAGATGCCCACTCCCGACAGCCCCGGCATACCGAAGATTCCTGTCAGGTTGTCATATCGTCCGCCTCCTGTTATGCTGCCAATCTGCACATCGAGGGCCTTGACCTCAAAGATGGCTCCGGTGTAATAGTTCAGTCCTCGTGCAAGGGTCAGATCCAGCTGCAGCTCGTTGTTCAGGCTGCCGTTCGGGGTGTCCAGAGCTCCTATGGTGCCAAGAATGAAGCGCATCTCCTCAACGCCGGCCTGTCCCGTCTCTGAGTCTTTCAGCACCTCAGCGATAGTATTCAGCTTCTCCGCGTTGCTGCCTTCCAGCTGAATGATGGGCTGCAGCTTTGCTATTGCCTCTTCTGAAAGTCCGTCCTGTCTCAGTTCCTCATTCACCGCTTCCAGGCCTATCTTGTCCAGCTTGTCTATGGCCACCGTGATATCCACGATTCTGTCTGCTTCGCCTATAGCCTCGGCTATTCCAGAGAGGATTTTACGGTTGTTGATTTTTATCTGCACACGCACGCCGAAGTCAGTAAACACCTTGTCGGCAATCTGCATCAGGTCCACCTCGTTGAGCAGAGAGTCAGAGCCCACCACATCCACGTCACATTGGTAGAACTCACGATAGCGTCCCTTCTGCGGACGGTCAGCGCGCCATACGGGTTGTATCTGATAGCGTTTGAATGGCAGCTGCAGTTCCTCGCGGTGCTGCACCACATAGCGGGCGAAGGGCACCGTAAGGTCGTAGCGTAGGCCCTTCTCGCAGAAACGCGCTGCCAGCTTCTGAGTCGATGTGTTGGCCACCTCGTCGGCGGTCATGCCGTGCAGGAAATCGCCTGAGTTGAGTATTTTGAAAAGCAGTTTGTCACCCTCCTCGCCATACTTGCCCATCAGCATGGAGAGGTTCTCCATTGCGGGAGTCTCTATCTGGCGAAAGCCATAGAGCTCAAACACCCTGCGGATAGTATTGAAGATATAATTTCTCTTGGACATCTCCAGGGCACCGAAATCACGTGTCCCTTTTGGTATGCTTGGTTTGCCCATTATCTCGAATTAACAAATTAACGAATTAACAAATTAACGAATTAACAAATTAACGAATTACCCTCGCTGCCATTTCACAAATTGTACATTCTTGCTCCGCTGTGCTACGCAAGCGTCCCACAGGGCCGAGCGGTAAATTGTACATTGTAAATTGTACATTGTACATTGTAAATGGTAAATTGTACATTATTTTCTTTCGATTGTCTGCTCTCTGTCCGGACCGATGGAGATAATCTTTATCGGTGTCTCCAGCTGCTCCTCCAGGAACTTGATGTAATCCTTGAACTCCTGAGGGAACTCATCCTCAGAGGTGTATTTCGTCATATCGGTCTGCCATCCCTTCATCTCCTTATAGACAGGCTCGATGCCCTTCTCTATGTCATACGGGAAGTCAGGCGTCTCCACACCGTTCACACGATAAGCCACACAGGCCTTGATAGTTGGGAATGTGTCGAGCACGTCACTCTTCATCATGATGAGCTGTGTGACACCGTTGACCATGATGGAATAACGGAGTGCTACGAGGTCTATCCATCCGCAGCGACGCTCACGTCCTGTCACAGCACCGTATTCATGACCGATGTCGCGCATCTTTTTGCCAGTCTCATCAAAAAGCTCCGTTGGGAACGGACCGGCTCCCACACGTGTGCAGTAAGCCTTCATGATGCCATAGACCTCACCGATCTTGTTCGGTCCAAGTCCCAGACCCGTGCACGCTCCGGCACAGATAGTGTTGGAAGAGGTGACGAAAGGATAAGAGCCGAAATCCACATCCAGCATAGTGCCCTGTGCGCCCTCGCAGAGCACATTCTTACCCTCGCGCAGCATCTTGTTGATCTCATGCTCGCTATCGACTATCGGGAACTGCTTCAGATACTCCACACCCTCGAGCCATTTCTTCTCTACCTCGCTGATGTCATAGTCCGTATAGTTCATGGCACGCAGCTGCTCCTCATGGCGGGCCTTGTGAGCTGCATATTTCTCCTCAAAATTCTCCAGAATATCGCCCACGCGCAGTCCTGTGCGGGCTATCTTGTCAGAATAGGTAGGGCCGATACCTTTGCCTGTCGTGCCCACTTTGTTCTTGCCCTTAGAAGCCTCAATGGCAGCATCCAGCACACGATGGGTCGGCATGATGAGGTGCGCCTTCTTTGAAATATGGAGGCGGTTCTTCAGATCATGTCCGCTCTTCTCTAAATCCTTCGCCTCGTCCATGAACAGATCGGGAGCCAGCACAACGCCGTTGCCGATGATATTCACCTTGCCACCCTGGAAAATACCCGACGGGATTGAACGAAGCACATACTTCTCACCGTCAAACTCCAGCGTGTGACCGGCGTTGGGGCCACCCTGAAAGCGAGCCACCACATCATAACGCGGTGTCAGAACGTCAACTACCTTACCTTTTCCTTCATCGCCCCACTGCAAACCGAGGAGCACATCTACTTTTCCTGTCATTTTTGTTATACTGTTTCTGTTTTACTTACCATGTAGGATGTGAGGGAGAACCCTCTTTCACAATATCCCTGCAAAGTTACAAAAAAAATCCTACACTTCCGTAAGACATAAAAAAAAATACCACGTTTTAACCTTCATTCACACGTCTGGACATACGAAAGTAACCATCGCCCCATTCAGGAAAGAATACAAGATACAAAGTAAGAAACTACAAAGTTTACGCAATCACAATGTATAATCTTGTATTTATAATGGACTATCCACTGAAAACTGTATGCGTTTACATCTAAACCACCTTATAACTTGCAAATTATTTATAATTTTGCAATGATTTTGCCGATAATGCAGACAAGAGATATAAACATCAATCATAGAAAATAATAAATGTCTAATAATATGAGAAGACTATTTTTGGGAATACTTAGCGCTATTGTATCAGCGAGTGTGAGTGCAGGACCTTTAATGGTGTGCGATTTTGAGAGTTACGAAGTGGGAACCACATGGACTATGTGGAACAGATATGGCGGCGGTGAGGCATCGACGGCTACTGTCGTGAATGACCCTGCAAACGCTAACAACAAGGTGCTGCATGTGGTGGTGAAGAATTGGAACAGCCATGCAGAGTTTGCCGTGCCTGGCGAGCTCACAGGCAAGGCTTTGACTGACCGCTACCCCACCCTGCGCTGCCAACTGTATCGCGGCAATGGCGATAATGCTGACTATAAGCAGTTTGCGGTGTTCCTAGGCACAGAAGAACTGTATAGAGATGAGGGTTACCCCTATCAGGGCAACAAAGGTGTTTGGCAGACGAAAGGCTATGCCCTAAAAGGTGCATCAGCAGACAATAATTCTGCTGTGCTGCGTATAGGATTTAACCACGATGACTCCGACTATTATCTTGACAACATACAGTTGGTGGGAGAATTTGACGACTATACAGAGGCAACTGATGGTCAGGTATTTGACTATTGTGTGAACAACACTTCGAGCAACTATAAGAACTTTGACCTGCCGCTCTTTATTCCCAAAGGCGTGACAGCCAGCGTGCGCACATCCCGCTATTCGGAGTGGACGAACGCTCTGGCAGGCGAAGGTACGCTGAATATCTATGCCGGCGGTGAACGATGCTACATCGGCACGCAGGCAAGCAAGGGAAGCACCTATCCTGACTGGACAAAGATGACTGGCACCATACACCTCTACCCCTACAAAGAGGTAGTAGGCTCTTGCGGCTTCTATGGTCTGTTGCTGCAGAGCGGCACGTTCTCACCTGACAACGAGGAACAGTCAAGACCCAACATCCTCTTTGCCAACAAGACGCTGGTGATGCACGATGGCACCACACTGGCAGCCGAATCGGGAACGCGAGGATTTAAGATCGGAGCGCTGCAGATGGAGAAGACGGCTGAGATGATAGGCTACTACAAGAGCAGCAGCGCCAACTCTTATTACGTAATAGGCGGCCTAAACAGCGACGGAATGCTTGCAGGAAAGATATATGCCAAGTACAGCGGCAACAAGGTAGGTATCATAAAAGAGGGCAAAGGCACCTATACCATTACGGGCAACGAGAACGACATCAACAGCGGTGTGACGGTAAATGCCGGTACTTTGCTGATATGCAATGATGCCCAGGCAGCAGAGTCTGGAAAGAAAAGCGGAGCAACGGGAGCTACCGGTCCTTTGACCGTAATGACAGGAGCCCGCTTAGGAGGCAACGGCAGCATAGCAGCCAATACGGATATGTATGGAATACTGCAGCCTTCAACAGAGAGTTTTGAAACTCTGACATTTGCCAACTATGCTGCAGGGAAGGATGTAACGCTCACGCTGCATCCCAAATCAGTAATACGCATCAATGCCCGCTCGGCTCAGGAACACAGCATGCTGAAAGTGCAGGGCACGATAGTCAAGAGCAACATCACCCAGGACTTCCAAACCTCAGAAGCCAATCCGCGACTGGCGCTGACGCTGACAGACGATGCCACGCTGAACATCAACGACGAAATCGTGTTGCTCACCTGCTCAAAGAAACCCGCAGAAGGACTGGCATTCGACATGCGCTATCCTAAGAGATACACTTTTACCACCGAGCAACGTGTGGAAAACGACGGCACGTTTACCATAGTAGCAAGGGTCATTTCGCTTGATGACAATCCGAACTACAAGGAAGACGATGACGAAACGCAGGATGGTGACGTGAAGAACTATCCTGACGAAGACATAACAATCGATATGACCGACAATACGCCGCTGCGTACCTACGCCAGCAAGCTGGGCAAGAGCATTGGCGTAGCCGCTGCCAGCTATCGCTATGATCTGAGCAATGACAATGTGCCTGAGACAGCAGCTGTGGGCCGTGAATTCAATATCGTGGTGGGCGAGAATGAAATGAAGTTTGATGCCACCGAACCGGGACAGAACTATTTCAACTATGGAGGCTCAGACGCTATCATGTGGGAAGCAGAGCGTAACCATCAGGAGGTGAGAGGCCACACCTTGGCCTGGCATTCACAGGTGCCTTCGTGGGTTAGCTCAGACGGCAGAAAAAACAACAACGGGTTCACACGCGAGCAGCTGCTCGGCATACTGAAGAACCATATCTATAATGTAGTGGGTAAATACAAAGGAAAGATACGCGAGTGGGATGTAGTCAACGAGGTGCTTGACGATGACCAGAGCGTAGTTCGCACCAACCCAGGCACTTATAAGCTGCGTCCCTCTATTTGGGCCACATACATAGGAGAGGAGTTTATTGACTCTGCCTTCGTATGGGCGCATGAGGCAGACCCTTCTGCAAAGCTCTATATCAACGACTATGGTGTGGAGTTCATGGGCAGCACCAAGGCAGAGGCTTACTTCAATCTTGTGAAACGCCTTAAGGCATCCAATCTTCCAATTGACGGATGCGGATTGCAATGCCACCTCACAACGGGACAGCTCGACACTCTGAAACTTGAGAACAATATCCAGCGCTATGCGCCATTGGGACTCAACTGTATCATTACCGAGCTTGACATTGCCCTTGCCAACCCATCAGCACCCGATGCTCTGGAAACTCAGGCAAAGGAATATGCCGCTATCACAAGGGTGTTCCTGCGTAATGAAAACTGTCCTACACTCATGGTTTGGGGTATATCAGACAACAATTCATGGCGCCACAACCAGCCATTGATGTTTGACTCAAACTGCAACGCAAAGCCGGCTTACTACTATGTTCACGCCCAGCTGCGCAAAGCAGCACAAAAAGAAACGTCCGTAAACCTAAAAAAGGCCGAGCGGACGTATAGCGATGAGTGGTATAACCTGCAAGGTCAGAGAATAATGACAGGCACGAAGGGCATAGCAATAAACAGCGGAAAGAAGTTTCTGTTTTAATGGGGAAAATAATAGAACCCAGCATAAAATAAATTGGGGTGTTCATCAGCTGAACACCCCAATTTGTTTATAGCCCTACTTTAACGCTTCCACATCGCGTTTTACATTGGCTCTGATTTTCGTAAGATAGGCCTTCATGCCATCTGCATCTTTATTGTCGATAATCTCAAGGAGAGATTTCAGCTCAGCCCTTATTTGGTCCACTTGGTCGTGGGTATAGGGGTTGAAGAGAACTTCCTGCAATAGGTAATCATCTTCATTCAGCACACCTTTGGCTATGCGAAGATGACGCTTGAATGTCGTACCAGGTGCATCCTGATGCTTCATGACTGCAGAGAACACGAAAGTTGACACAAACGGGATTGACAACGAATATGCTACAGTCTTATCATGCTCCTCAAAGGTGTATTCGTAGATATTAAGATCCAATCTCGAATAGAGGTCTTTGAAGAAGCAACGTCCCATATAGTCACCCTCGCTGATGATTATCGCATTCTCTTCAGAGAGCTGATTGAGGTTGGCGAACGTAGGGCCAAACATCGGGTGAGTAGAGACATATCTGCGCCCAGTACTTTCGTAATACTCTTTTAATCCTGTCTTTACCGAAGCGATGTCAGACAAAATACATTGCTCAGGCAAGAAAGGCAGTACCTCGTTGAATGCAGGAATGGTATATTTTACGGTAGCAGCATTGATGACAAGTTCCGGTTGGAAATTTCTCACCTCCTCCAGCTCCAGGAAGCGCTGACAATTATATGTGAAACGCAAACGACGAGGGTCCTTCTCATAAACGCCTACCTCATGGTCGAAACTGAGCAGGTCGATGAAGAAAGACCCCATCTTTCCTGCACCCAAAATCAGTATTTTCATTTTCTTATAGGAAGAATTACTTGTTTACAATTTCCAACTGCTGTCTTACCGACTCTTCGTGTATATGCTCGAATATCTGCTTGGCAAAGTCATCACTCATTCCCATCAATGCTCCCTGCGCACCGCGCTTTTCCAGAATTTCATTATAACGGTTAGTTTGCAGAACGGCTATATTATGTTCCTTCTTATACTGTCCTATCTCACGACACACGCGCATACGCTTTGACAGCAATTCCATGATATCATTATCAATATCATCTATTTGGTGACGCAGTTGCTTTATGCCCTCTGTGGTAAACTTACCGTCACGCGAAACCAAGAGGCTGACAACGTAATCACATACCTCAGGAGTCAACTGTTGCTTAGCGTCACTCCATGCTTTGTCCGGGTCACAGTGGCTCTCTATCATCAGTCCGTCAAAGCCCAGGTCGAGCGCCTGTTGTGACAGCGGTGCTATCAGCTCACGCTTTCCTCCCATGTGTGAAGGGTCACAGATGATGGGCAGATCAGGGATACGGCGACGCAACTCTATTGGTATCTGCCACATAGGAGCATTGCGATACATAGACTTCTCAAACGAAGAGAATCCTCTGTGTATCACGCCTATTCGCGTAATGCCAGCCTGATTGATACGCTCTATCGCCCCTATCCACAATTCCAGGTCGGGATTTACGGGATTCTTGATGAGCACAGGGATGTCCAATCCGTGCATAGCATCTGCAAGTTGCTGCATAGCAAATGGGTTAGCTGTTGTGCGTGCACCTATCCAGAGAATATCCATTCCGTAGTTCATAGCCAGCGCCACATGCTCTGGTGTAGCTACTTCGGTGCCTATCAGCATACCCGTTTCTTCCTTCACGCGCTTCATCCACTTCAATGCAGGTTCGCCGTGACCCTCGAAGCCGCCTGGCTTAGTACGCGGTTTCCACACACCTGCACGGAACAGGTGGCAGCCCTTGTCGGCAAGCTGCTTAGCTGTAGTCATAACTTGCTCTTCTGATTCTGCAGAGCACGGGCCTGCAATGACGATAGGACCATTCTCTGTGTCCTTCGGCAGGTTAAGGGGTTGTAATTTCAACTCTTCCATTTTTATTTGTTTTATGTTGTTTGGTTATTTTCTATTGTTGAGGGAACCGATGGGAAAACCATCGGGAACTGTAATTGATGTTATTTCTCCATCTTCTTGATGCGTTCTAATGCTTCCTGCATCTTGTCATCTTTTGCACAGAGGGAGATACGTATGTATCGCTGGCCATTGGAACCGAAGATGAAACCTGGTGTGATGAAGACACGTGCCTCATGCAGCACTTTCTCCGTCAATTCCTCGCAATTACTGTATGTATCAGGTATTCTGCCCCAAAGGAACATTCCAACGGATTTGCTGTCATATTTGCATCCTAACTCATCCATTATTTCTTCTGCATAGCTGCGACGACGCTTATAAGTCTCATAGTTGAACTTATGGTGCCATTCATCGCTGTTATGGTAAGCCTGAGCTGCTGCCAACTGTGTGCCGCGGAACATGCCTGAGTCTATATTTGACTTCACCTTCAATATCCACGAAATAAACTGTGAGTTTGTTGCTACCATACCCACACGCCATCCCGGCATGTTGTGGCTCTTGGACATTGAGTTGAACTCTATGCAGCATTCCTTCGCTCCATCCACTTGAAGCAGGCTCTGCGGGTTTCCGTTCAGGATGAATGAATATGGATTATCATTCACTACGACGATATTATGCTCCTGAGCGAATTTCACGAGTCGCTCGTATGTAGCCCTGCGTGCATCCCCTCCTGTCGGCATATTAGGATAGTTTGTCCACAGAATCTTCACATTGGTCAAATCCATAGCTTCCAACTGCTCAAAGTCTGGTTGCCAGCCATCATTTTCTTTCAGGTCATAGTAAACAACCTTCTGACCAAGTATCTTAGACAGTGACGTATATGTGGGATAGCCGGGATTAGGCACGAGTACCGTATCACCAGGATTGCACAGAGCCAAAGTAACGTGAAGTATAGCTTCCTTTGAACCTATCATAGGTTGGATCTCTGTCTTAGGATCAAGGTCCACATTATACCATCTCTTATAGAAATAAGCCATAGCCTCTTTGAGCTCAGGGATGCCTGACGTGGGCTGATAACCGTGAGCATCGGGGTTAAAAGCAGTTTTGCAAAGTGTGTCAATGGTCTGCTGTGAAGGGGGCATATCAGGCGAACCGATTGCAAGGCTTATGATATCCTTGCCCTCAGCGTTCATCTGTGCCACTTCTTTTAACTTACGGCTGAAGTAGTATTCCTCAACAAAAGAGAGCCTTTCGGCTGGTTTGATTGTATTCATACTTGTGTCTATTATTTTATTCTGTATTATTTCGTGAAGCAAAGACCAGAGTCTTAATCTGCCTTATATTCTCCCAGGATGACGAGATCTCTGGTGAGAGGTGTTATAGCATCTATGCTTTGGCGGTATCGTGTAAGGTTGTCATACGTCACATCAACATAGAACAGATACTCCCATTCCCTGCCTATAATGGGTAATGACTGGATCTTTGTCAGGTTAATGCGATAGAATGACAATATGCTAAGAACCTGAGAGAGGGAGCCTTCCTCATGTGGAAGCGAGAAGACGATACTTGACTTGTTGGCCTCATTCAGGGCTCTGAGGAAGTCGGCCTTAGCAGGATTGCTCAATACCAGGAAGCGAGTAAAGTTATGCGGATTGTCCTCTACATTGTTTTCCAACACCTCTAATCCATAAAGCTTTGCAGCGTCAGCATGACACAGGGCAGCAACGCCTTTCAGATTGTTTTCGGCAATCCATTTTGCGGAACCGGCCGTGTCTTCATCTTCTACCATTTTCAAATTCTGATGACGTGACAAATACTTGTAGCATTGAGCCAGAGCCACAGGATGGGAATGCACTTCCGTCAGTTCCTCTATCTTCTGTCCAGGCAGAGCACACAGGCAATGACTGATGTGGGTCTTGTGTTCCCCCACGATAGTACATCCGCTCTCGCGCAAGAGTTCATAATTGTGAAGCAAAGAACCGGCGATGGTATTCTCTATTGCCATGATGCCTATCATCGTAGGATCCTGTTTCATATTATCAAACACCTCTTCAAAGGTTGAGCAGCATACTATCTGCATTTGTTCACCTTCATAGTAGCGGTGAGCCGTTATATCATGAAAACTCCCTATCTCGCCTTGTATCGCAATTCTTTTCATCGCTTATTTTTTTATTATTTGGTCTGTGGTTTGGTACTTGTTTATTTACTAAAAAATCCCGCATAGAATTGTACTCTAAGCGGGATTTATATAGTTTCAGTTTGTCATTGTCTTTTTAAGTTGAACTCTATACGCAACTTCCCGCTTCACACTGCCATGCAAAGTAAAAATAGAAGTAGAAATATGATGCGTATGACTGATTCATCTGCATTTTTTTGTCTTAATCGGCTGCAAAGTTATTAAATAATCTTCAAACCTCCAAACATTTCTCCGTTTTTTTCTTATTTCTTTTCATCAAAATGTTGCAAAGCCGCCTTTATCACCTTATCATCAATGTTCAGATACTGCATCCATGCATTCTCATCAAGTATGTTGTAAATGATGCGTGAATTGATATAGGTATCAAGCAGATGATATGACTTCTTAATCATCAGGTTGCGACGAGCCAGTCCTTTGCCACTGGCAAAATCTGCAAAGCGTTCCACCAGACCCTGTTTCTCAAGATAGTCAGCCAACTCCATCATCTCACGGAAGTTATTTAACTTCAGACGGTTCTCGTCGGTATAGATGAAGGCATACTGCGTGATGAGTCCCGTCATTGCAGCCTCCTTATAATAAGAGGTGATTGCTGAAGTATCCTCAGCCACAAATATGTCAGGCGTGATGCCGCCACCTCCATATACGGTTCTTCCTCCAACAGTATGATAAGCCGGGCCGTCATGCTTTATGCTGTCTTTAGAGAAATACTCGCCGTGCTCATAGCGCTCTATCAAATCCTTCTGATACTCCTTACCGTCGCCTGAGGTGTAGGGCTTCTGTATGCAACGTCCAGAGGGAGTATAATAACGTGCTATGGTGAGACGTACAAGGCTACCGTCAGGGAATCCTATCTGCTGCTGCACTAATCCCTTACCAAACGAGCGGCGTCCTATTATGGTGCCGCGGTCATTATCCTGCATGGCACCTGCAAAGATTTCCGCTGCCGATGCCGAGCCCTCATTAATCAGTACCGCCAAAGGCAGTTTCTGGTAAGAGCCGCGACCGTCTGTCTTGTATTCCTGACGTGAGGACTTGCGGCCTTCGGTATAGACAATCAGCATATCCTTAGGCAGGAACTCGTTTGCCATCTGTACAGCAGCCTCCAAGTAGCCTCCTGCGTTGTCACGCAGGTCAACAATGAGCTGACTGAAACCCTGTTGCTGGAGCTCTGCCAGCGCTATGAGCATCTCTGAATATGTATTCTCACCGAAATTCTTAATCCTGATATATCCCGTACGGTCATCTATCATATAGGTAGAAGAGATGCTGTGAGTCTTCACCTCACCACGGGTTATCTCGTATGTCCTAATCTGTTTCGACCCATACCTCTTTACTCCGACTTTTACCTTTGTCTTATCGGGTCCTTTCAGTCGGCGCATAGCTTCGTCGGTAGTACATTCCTTGCCTACGAACGGTTTGCCGTCAATGGTGACAATCTTGTCACCTGCCAACAGTCCTGCCGTCTCTGCAGGTCCTCCGCTGATAACATTCTGCACCTGTATCGTGTCTTCACGAATGACGAACTCTATTCCCACGCCAAAGAAAGACCCTTTCAGGTCATCGCTGGCAGACTGTGCCTCCTTTGCCGGGATATACACAGAGTGCGGGTCAAGCGACGTGAGTATCTGAGGAATGGCTTTTTCCACAAGGTCAGCCAGGTTCACCGTATCTACATACTGGTCATCGATGATATGTATAAGGTTACCCAACTTTCCTGTTCCTGAGTTGATGACACTCAGTTTGTTACCTGAAAAGTGATTGGTATAGAAAGTTCCGATCAGTATTCCCACTACGACACATAATGCCATAATGAGGGGCATATATCTCTGTTTCATATTTCAATCTGTTGGGTTTCTATTTTTGCTCTGCTGAGCAGTTTCAAGCCATCGTCTATTCTGTACTTTTCTCCATATATTACGCGGCGAATGCCTGCCTGAATGATTAGTTTCGCACACTCTATGCAAGGCGAAGCGGTAACATAAAGAGTTGAGCCGTCACTATTGTTGTGGCTGCGTGCAAGTTTTGTTATGGCATTAGCCTCAGCATGAAGCACGTAAGGAAACGACACATTGTTCTCCTCACAGATATTGTCAAATCCGCTGGGCGTACCATTGTATCCGTCACTTATGATACGCTGGTCTTTTACCACCAGCGCTCCTACTTGGCGACGCTTACAGTAACTGTTCTCGGCCCAGATGCGTGCCATACGCAAGTAGCGCCGGTCCAGGAGTTCCTGCTTTGTCAGCTGATCTTCTTCGGAATTGTTCATATACCTCTTTATATATATGTATTGTCTCTATTGTTTTGCTATACCGTTTCGTTCCAGCAACGCATCGATTGACGGGTCGGCTCCCTTGAAGCGTCTGTACAGTATGGCTGGATGCTCCGTACCGCCCTTGGAGAGGATGCAGTCACGGAAGCGCTGAGCCGTAGCACGGTTGAAGAGTCCTTCTTTCTTGAACACGGCAAAGGCATCAGCATCCAGCACCTCTGCCCACTTATAGCTGTAATAACCGGCAGAATAGCCTCCTGCCATGATGTGAGAGAACTGAACTGTCATACATGTGTTTGGCAACTGCTGGCCTATGATAGCATCTTTCCATGCGTTCTTCTCAAAGATGAGGATGTCATCATCAAACTTGTCCGGCTTTGTGTAGTAAGCCATATCCAGCAATCCAAAGCTTACCTGCCTGAGACACCCGCTGGCACACATGAAGTTTCTGCCGGCAATGAGGCGGTCTATCAGCTCGTCGGGCATAGGTTCGCCCGTCTCATAGTGGAAGGCGAAAGTGTGAAGGAATTCTTTCTCCAGCGAGAAGTTCTCCATAAACTGCGAGGGAAGTTCCACAAAGTCCCACCACACGTTAGTGCCGGAAAGGGATTCGAACCTCGTATTGGCAAACATTCCGTGCAGGGAATGACCGAACTCATGCAGGAATGTCTCAACCTCTCCTAATGTCAGCAGGGCGGGCTTATCCTCCGTAGGCTTTGTCAGGTTCATCACTACAGAGACCTGTGGACGTTCGTTGACTCCATTCTTCGTTATCCACTGACCCTTGAATTCCGTCATCCATGCCCCACCCTGCTTGCCTTTGCGAGGATGGAAGTCGGCATAGAACACAGCAAGGAATGACCCGTCTTCATCATACACCTCGTATGCTTTCACATCAGGATGATATACGGGAATTTCCTTGTTCTCCTTGAAGGTGATGCCATAGAGCTTGTTGGCAAGTCCGAATACTCCGTTTATCACACGTGAGAGCTCCAGATACGGACGTACCATCTCTGAATCCACGTTATATTTCTCAAGCTGCAGCTTGTGTGAGTAGTAGGCGGCATCCCATTGCTGGAACTTAAACGTGTCGCCCTCCATCTCCTTGGCTTTGGCTATCAGCTCGTCCTTTTCTCTTATTGCATAGGGCTTGTAGGCCTTCAGCAAATCATATAATAGCCTGTAAACGGTCTGCTTGTTTGATGCCATTCGTTTCTTCAGCACATAGTCGGCGTATGTCTCATAACCCAGCAACTGTGCTATTTCCCTTCTCAGGTTGATGAGACGCTTGCATATCTCCATGTTGTTGGCATCATTCTCATGGGCACACACGGTGTTGCGCTCCATGTACATCTTCTCTCTCAGCTCCCTGTTCTTGGCGTACTGCATGAATGGCCCGTATGAAGGGCTGTCAAGCGTGAACAGCCAGCCGTCCATATCGCGTTCCTTAGCCGCCTCGCGGGCAGCAACGCGCTGTGTCTCAGGCAGTCCGTCAAGGTCTTTCTCGTCTGTTATGTGGAGTGTGAAAGCCTTGTTCTCCTTCAGCAGGTTCTGTGAAAACCTAAGTGTGAG
Source organism: Prevotella sp. (assembly GCA_017478025.1). Taxonomy (GTDB): domain Bacteria; phylum Bacteroidota; class Bacteroidia; order Bacteroidales; family Bacteroidaceae; genus Prevotella. Next base: position 65,818 of record JAFVGZ010000003.1, on the reverse strand, counting down.
CATACCGGCTTCTTCAGACAGTTTCCTCAGTTTCTCCTTGCCCGCATCGTCAAGCAAAGCACCTGAGCGCTCGAAGCCCTCATATACATTCTCAAGAAGCATCTGCTCCTCTGCTGTCAGTTCACGATGATTGTCATAAACGGCCTTAATGCGCTTAAAGAGTTTCTCATTCAGCGTGATGTCATTCTCATGCTTTGTCAACATAGGCTGCATCTTCTGTGCGAGCATTTCCATGTCGTCATCACTCTCAGCAGAGAGAAGATTGAAGAATGCCGAGGACACCTTGTCCAGCAAGCCGTAGTACTCATCCTGCTCTTCACTGAACTGTGTCGTGATGATCGTATTGTCAAATGTAGGAGGTTCAGGATTATTAATTATCAGGTCTATCTGTTCCTCACTACGACGTATGCCCTCGATGAAGGCCGGCTCAAAATGCTCCAGCTTTATCTCATTGAAAGGGATAGTCTCATGCGGAGTATGATATTTCTCGAAAAAAGGATTCTGCATTATTGCCTTTAGTTATTATAGTTGTTACGGTTATTATAGTTGTTATGGTCGTTATGGTCGTTATTATCGTTATGGTCGTTATTATCGTTTTGCCCAATGGTTCACGTCCCTCCCCCTTGGGGGAGTTGGAGGGGGCTTGAGAGTGGCTATTACAACAGCTCCGGTGTCGGTACTGTAATCATGCCCCGTTGCAGTATTATCTGCTGATCATCGCTCATTGCATTCAGCGCCTTCGACACATCCAGCCTTGAGCAATGCAGCTCATGTGCCAGCTGCCTCATCTTGATGTGCAGCGTCTTCTCACCTGCAGGGTAGCGTGAGTGCTGGCGTATGAACTGAACGATGCGGCCTCTTATGTCATTCGGCCTTTGTTGCCAAACGATTCCTTCTGACAACTGAGTGGAGCGACATACGATGTTGAGAAAGTTCAGCTGAACCACGAAGTAGCGTTGCATCATATCGGTCATCTCATTCTTCGATATCATCAGGCACTCCCCTTTTGTCTTTGCCAGATAGGACGAATGGTAGCGTTGTCTGAGGCCGAACAGTTTATCAGGCTCTATTACCCACGGAGCATGTATCACCTCGTGCATTTTGTAGCTATGGTCAGCAGACTCACTCACTATTTCCATCGTACCCTTAATCAGAAAGATAATGCTGCTACACATCTCGCCGCTCGATGCCAGCGGTTCTCCCACAGCCAGCCTACGCGTCGTGAACTGTGTTTGCTCTATTATCTCATACATCTCCGTCCTTGTCAGACCAATGAAGAGAGGCAGAGATTGCAGCAGGTTACTTTTATGGTCAGTTGTCGGCACGTTCGGTTATTTTGCTAATCCCGGCGAGCTCCATACCTGGTACTCACCTTTCTCATCGTTATATATAAGGTAGGCCTTCATCTCCGGATGTCGCTTAAGTATTTCCATTGCCCTTTTAAAGCCTATCACCATAAACGAAGTGGCGTATGCGTCAGCCACTGCGCAGGTAGGTGCTATGACCGTAGCAGACAAGATGCTCTGCTGCACAGGCCTGCCTGATTTAGGGTCAATGGTGTGGGCATATTTCTTACCGTCCTTATAGTAGAAGTTGCGATAGTTTCCCGAAGTGGCCATAGCCACATTTGTCAGTTTCAGTACTGTCTGCATCTCGGTCTTCACGGCCAGTGTGTCGTCATTGGGTTTCGTTACTCCTATGCTCCACACCTTACCGTTGCCATTCTTACCGTGAGCTATTATCTCGCCCCCTATCTCCACCATCATGTTCTTGACGCCTTTGGCACGAAGCATCTGGGCTACCTTATCTACAGCATATCCCTTGGCTATGGCAGAACAGTCAAGCATCACTCGCGGATCAGTCTTGCGTATCTTGCCTCCCTCCAGCTTTACCTTCTGCATCCCCACTATGTCCAACAGGCTGTCCACCTGGCTGTCTGTCGGCATATAGCCATTCTTAAATCCAAATCCCCAAGCATTTACCAATGGGGCCACCGTGATGTCAAAGGCACCTTCTGTGTCTTCGTTCACCTGGCGTGCCAGGCGGAATACCTCGGTGAACATGCTGTCAAGCTTTACCTCTCGATTCTCGTTGACAGCGGTGATGACAGAGTTCTCGTTAAATGGTGACAACGAATTGTTGACGCTGTCAAGCACAGCCTCTACCTCGCTGCGCAGCTCTTCGCCGCCCTGATACGTGATGTTGTATGTGGTGCCAAACACCATTCCCGACATTCTCCTGTACTCCACAGTCTGTCCCATAGTGGTAAATGCGGCAAAGACAGCACATGCCACAAACAGGATTGGGAGAATATAGTTCATCCTTTCTTTCATAGACTTACCATAACATTAAACGTAGCACCTATCTTGTTACCGTTCTTACCGAAGCCGGGTACATACCACAGGTTATTGAGCCCAGTATCACTAACGCTTACTTTCCTGCGATAGCGCACACTCCATCCCAGCCTTACCGGTCCCCAGAGCCTGCCGTCAACAGCAAAGAGCAGCTCTATCCAATGGAACTTGCATCGGTCGATGTCAAACTGAAACCTGTCTTTACCTCCCCAGTACGGGTCTTCCACAACACCGTCTATCTCTGTCTTGAACGAGGTAAAGCCATAACGCGCACCAACCAGTATCCTGTAGTTGTCATTCTTTCTCTTAGCCATATTGAAGTCCATACCGATACGCCCGTATGGGGCTCTCACCTTGCCGGCTATGCCTGTCACCAGGTCTTCCTTGTGATTAGCATCACCTATGCCAAACTCTATCGTAGGAAAGAAACGGTTGCGCAGATTACATCTCACGGCTGCCTCATACTGTCCGTAGTCACTCACCATTCTCATTACCGTACCGGCTAAGTCATAGGAGATGTCTATTCCCTGAAAGAGCTTCACGCTATCCTTCTCCGTCTCTGCCATACGCTTATTCTGTGCTGACAACGACAGAGACATCGCCAGCATGCAGAGAGTCAAGAGGAATATGTATGTATTACGATATTTCATGTTGCCTCACATCATCATTTCACCTGTATGTACAGGTTCTTCTTTCTGGAATCATTGTTCACATAAGCATCGTTCACTATTATGTGGTCAATGAAATTATGTGTATCAACATCGACGGCCTCAATGGTGTGGTTATAGTGTGGGCTGCAGTCAACAGACTCAAACCACGGCTCATTAGTCTTGCGAATGCGCACATTATCCGTCAGCGACACGGTCACCACGGAGTCATTCCTCAAGGTATCTGTAACCTCCTTCTGCGTGTCGGGGTCGGTATATGTGTTGTATGTCTCGACCTCTATAGTGTCTGTAATATCCAGCACCATCTGTAGCAAGTCCACCTCGCCCACGTAGCTGAGCGGAACGTCTATTGTTGAGACGTTGGTCTTCTTGTTGTAGTAATGTATGGTGTCTCCCGCTTCACGCACCAGTACCACCGTGAGCGGATATATCAGCGCTACGGAATCACCGTCCATGTCCACAAAACGCATGTGACATTGCACGCGGTTCTCCAGGTTGCAGTCTATTGACGAGCAACCGGCTATTGCTATTCCCGCTATGAGAACAGCTATAAAACGAACGAAACAACTATGCAGATTATTCAATTCCCTCATCCCTCTATACCCACTTTTCTATCTGATATTTGTTTCTCTCGTTTGAGGTACGGCTGACGAGGTCGGCAATAAATCCTGCCAAGAAGAGCTGGGTACCGATAATCATCATTGTCAACGAGATGTAGAAGTACGGGGAGTCTGTCACGAGTCTCTGGGGTATTCCGTTGCTCAGCGCCCAGAGTTTGTCTATTCCGATAATCATCGAAGCCACAAAGCCGATGAAGAACATCACGCTGCCCAGGAAACCGAAGACATGCATTGGCTTGCGACCGAACGTGGAGAGGAACCACAGCGTGATGAGATCCAGATAACCGTTCACAAACCTGTTCCATCCCATGAACTTTGACTTACCGAACTTGCGCGCCTGATGATGCACGGGCTTTTCGCCAATCTTCTCAAAGCCGGCATTCTTTGCCAGATAGGGCATATAGCGGTGCATCTCTCCATAGACCTCTATGTTTTTCACCACATCATGGCGATACGCTTTCAGGCCGCAGTTGAAGTCATGCAGGTTGTGTATGCCGCTCACCTTTCGCGCCGTAGCATTGAAGAGCTTCGTAGGTATCGTCTTTGACAATGGGTCACCCTGCGAGCGATTCTGCTTATATCCGCTCACCAGATCATAGCCATCCTCTTTTATCATGCGATACAGCTCAGGTATCTCGTCTGGCGAATCCTGCAAGTCAGCATCCATAGTGATGATAACGTCACCCTGCACTATCTCAAAGCCACAATACAGCGCGGGTGACTTGCCATAGTTGCGACGGAACTTGATGCCGTGAACGTGAGAGTCCTCCTTAGCCAGACTCTCTATGACATTCCACGAACCGTCCGTAGAACCATCGTTGACAAACACCACCTCATAGGTGAAATCATGCTCTTTCATCACCCGGCTAATCCAGGCGTAGAGCTCAGGGATTGACTCCTCTTCGTTGTATAGTGGAATAACTACTGATATATCCATAACTAACATGTACAATTTACCATGTACAATTTACTATTTTTATTTAATCATTTATTCAAAGTGCACCATGAAAGGGACATCTGCTTATATCGTGAATTTTGAATAAGAACAATAATGATTTTCGTAACAGAATAGCCCACCTGCGCGAGCTAATTTATAGTAATTATAATAATTCCTGTCCCAAAAACATCCTCTACTTAATTTCTGTCCTTTTCTTTCGTCCGCAGGGCCATTATTCTTATTATTCTAATTTCTTTCAATTTTCTTTCAATCCTCCTCCAATTTCTTTCAATCCTCCTCCAATTTCTTTCAAACCCCTCTAATTTCTTTTCTTTTCACGATGAGCGCCAGGATTACGCTGAGCAGTAGCGATATTATGACGCTATTGGAGAATGTGGAGATTGCTATATCTACAGGGCGAGCCTGAGACAGTAGCGACACCTGCTCGTCCAAATCTTTCAGATTAAACCCGGCGCCGGCGAGCGACTTACGTAACTCCTCAGACGCGAAGCTTTCCTTCAGCGCAGAGAGGAACGTACCCCCGTCAAGGAAATAGAAATACACCAGCGTTGCTGCAGTCAGCAATACAGAGGCGTATGCCATAACCATAGCGCCATAGGCAAAGGCTCTGCGATATGATATAACCCCAGTCAGCACCTTGTCGCGGTAAAAGCGCATTCGCCACAACACCACAAACGGAGTGGCCACAACACCGCTCAGATAGAACATTTGCAGCATCGGCAAACGCATGGAATATACGAAACAGAAAAACAAAAGACACCAGAACAGACCCAAAAAGAATCCGTCCTGTCGTGCAAAAGCCTTTAGTTGTATATACTCTACTGCAGAAATCATATACCTTATTATTATAAATCGCGTGCAAAGGTACGATTAAGTTTTGAGATGTGCAAGAAAAAGTGCCTGCAATTTTTATCGCACATCCAAGACGAAGTACCTTCGGCAAAGCCAGAGGTACGATTAAGTTTTGAGATGTGCAAGAAAAAGTGCCTGCAATTTTTATTGCATATCCAAGACGAAGCACCTTCGGCAAAGCCAGAGGTACGATTAAGTTTTGAGATGTGCGAGAAAAAATGCTAGCATTTTTGTTTTTATTGATTCAAGTTTCGGAGGTAGGTTGTTCAATATGATGTACCCTGCTTTTACGCATACTACGAGCATCCACAGGGGACGTGGGCGTCCTCGCCCCGCGACGCTCGGCGACGTAGGAGACGCTTGCGTAACAACGTGGAGCAAGAAAGGGCGCACTTCCGAAACTTGGATTATCTTAATTCTTCGTTGTCAGATAGCCCAACTGCGCGAGCTAAATTATCTTAATTCTTCGCTCATTTCTTTCTTTTCATAGGTGCTCAGGCGAGCAAAGCTCGGAGTCTATTAATTTCTGTCCCTTTCTGTCCTTTTCCGTCCTTCATTTCTGTTTGCAAAGTTACTAATAATTTCTGTCCGTTTCCGAAAATCGCGAAAAAACTGCTCCACTTTAACATCTGTTTACGCGCTATTTTAACATTTCTCTATCCTTCGATGTGCGATATAGCAATGGTAGGTCAATATGCCCCTGAAAGCAGGTAGATAGCAAGGTAATCGCATTGAAATAACCGCCTAAAAACAAAGGTTTTAGGTATCAAAACACTTACTCTGAAAGCTGCTGAAAATGTGGTAGTTACATCAGCTCGGCAAGGAATGAGATAAATTCTATATTAATTGTGAAATATGTACGATGTTAACGAATAAAAGGTTTGTTAACAAATTTGAGGAAGCAACTTGGATTTGCATTGTTTTTTGTGTGTCATAAATGTGTCATAAATGTGTCAAAGAGAGGGAGGATTATGTTCTGATATGGCGTTTTTTAAGTCGAAGGATAACATTTTCATGGTTGAAATGCAGGTCTTTGGCTCTTTAGAGCTTATGCTTTTACATGAAAAAGTCGCTGACTCAGCTGAACTGCCACTTCCTGCACGAAAGGGGGAGCGTAGCCAATGCTCTGATTGTTAGTATTATACAAGTTTTATTGCTGGTCAAGAAAAGCAATATGCTGGTACAGATGGCAGATGGCAGTTTTCTTGTGTGCAGGTGTAAAAATGTGGTAAAAGAATTTTACTATATATAATATATTATATATTATATATAGTAAACATATTTTAACAGTTGGTTTCCAGTTGTCAATGTTTGTGCTCATGAGAAAACTGCCATCTGCCATCTGTACCAATGATAGCTTTTTCAACTTTTAGCGGACAGCAATAATTCTGAATTATGCATCAGCAAATCTGCGTCCGTCTTCGAGGATTACTTCCAGCATTTCGTATTCGCTGTGGAAATCGTCACGCAGCCTTTCGAAGTATCGTTTGCACTCCCATTTGCACATTGGCAGGTCGTGGAGAAGGTAGTTGCCGCAGGTCTCGGGTGTGGTGGCAGGGACACAGTCCTGGGTTTGTATCCACTCAAGGCACTCCATCGTGAGTTCCCGCATATCCTGCACGGTATAATCGCCGGTCATGATGATGTACATTCCTGTGAGGCATCCCATCGGTCCGACATAAACGACATCGTCCTTGACCCTTGAGTTGCGGAACCATGTGGCCATCAGATGTTCCAAGGTATGCATGGCTGAGGGAGCTACAGCCGGCTCTTTGTTGGGTTCGGTGATGCGAAGGTCGAAAGTGGTGAAGCCTTTGTCCTGCCTTGAGACGTAAATGCCGGGCTTCAGCTTTGTGTGATTGATTGTAAAACTTTGTATTACTTCCATGTTGGTTGGGGATTGATAGTTTTATCTATTCATATACTGTCGCCATAGGATGTGCTGGGTGTTTCCGGGGCGGTCCGGAAACATGTGCAGAGGGGCTTCTTCTGCGGGTATCCAAGAGGCGCTATCCACTTCTTGTGAAAGGTGGAATGGAGCCTTGCTGACATATCCGATGAAGGCGTGCATCAACTGTTCGCGAGTAGCAAACCAATGGGTGCCGGCATACTCTAAGCGATTGACTGTGAGTCCCAGTTCTTCTTTGACCTCACGGATGGCTGTCTCTTCGGCATTCTCGCCTGGCACCATATAGCCTGCCACGAAGGTCTCATGCTCATCCGAAAGGTATGACTGGCGTAACATCGCTATCTCATGCTGCTCGTTGACAACCATGATGATGACACAACTGTCGAAGGAATCGAACCAGAAGCGCTCACACGACGTGCAATAGGGTACGGAGCCGTCATCACCAGCTTGGCGAGCTATGAGCATGGTGCCGCAATGAGGGCAATAGTTATAGTGCATCGTTGTTGGGGTTGCTTCTATTCGTAGTGACGTATTCTTACTTCTATGTCATCTGCTTTCAGCATTCCAGGTACTGTTGTCAGGTCAGTATTGCCGTAATGATAAGGGAACAGGACTTTTGGCTTTACCATCTTTGCAGCCCTGACAAGCTGCTCGGGGGTCATGGTGTATGGCTGATTGCAAGGCATGAATGCGATGTCGATATTTTTGATGTCAGCCATCTCGGGGATGTCCTCGGTATCTCCTGCTATGTAGATGCGCAATCCGTCTATGGTCAGGATGAAGCCGTTGTCCCTACCCTTGGGATGGAATTTCAGGTTGGCCTCTGTAGTGTTATAAGCAGGTACGGCCTCTACGGTGATATCATCTGCTATCTTGAGGCGGTCACCATTTGACATTACGGTACCATACCCCAGCTGATCGCCACAACGCTTGTTGGTAATCAGCTTTGTATTCTCAGAGGAGAGCTGCTTTATGGCATTGCGGTCAAAGTGGTCCATGTGCTCGTGGGTGACGAAGATATAGTCAGCCTTTGGCATAACGGAATAGTCAACAATCCTGTCACGCAACTTCTGCACGGGGTCAATCTCTATCTCCCTGCCGTCATATTCCATTCGGATGCTGGCATGCATCAAGGCATGGAACCTGACGGTCTTTCCGCTCTTGGTCTTGAACTCATCCACCTCGTAAGTGTCTGTTATGGCGGGGTTTGACTCAGTCTTTTCTTGCGTTTGGACAGGAGAAGGCGTATTCTTTTTCCCGTTATTGCTCTGGCCACACGCACAGGTCACCCCTAATGCTACCAGTATGGACGTTATAATTTTTTTCATCGATTTCTTTTTGGGTTATTTGAAGCGCGGATCCTGCTGGGGAACCGCAGGACACTGGGGACACTCGAGATAATGCGGGTAAACCGCAGGACACTCGGGTTACATAGGGACGTTATTTATCGAAGTAACCGAAACCGCTAATGGCTGTGAGCAGTCGCTCTGCATAGTCCCAGGCTGTGTCGCTCCAATGGAAGCCGAGGCGATGGAGTACAGCACAGGTGTAGCGGTTGTCGCGCTCTATGATGCCCGTCTTCTGACCGTGAGCCATGTCCTGATAAGCCATCATAGCGGAGAGCAACTTAGCCTTTTCTGGATCTTGTCCTGCTTCGGTAAGGGCTTTATCGAAGTCATCTGCCTCTACGAAACGTATGTCTCTTCCTACCTTCTCCATGCGTTGCAATATGTCGCCCAGAAGCTCGGTGTGATTGTTGAACGGCTGGAAGACGTTGCACTCCTTTGGTGTGGTAGCAAGGAGCACCACAGCCTTTGCCGTCTGGTCAATAGGCGACATCTCGGTCAGCTCGTCATAATCGTCATACGAGCAGCACCCAAGCGTGTAGAACACCTTGAGACGTCCCATGTAGCTATTGCTATTGAAGTTGACCTGGAACTCACCATCGTAGCTACGCGGTGCAAGATTGCCCACACGCATCACCTTAGCGCTAAGACCTTGGTGGGCAATAGCGTCAAGAACGATTCGCTCAGCAAGGAACTTAGAGTGGATGTAGCGATTGTCGAGGAACTGTCCGAACCAAAACTTGCGCTCATCGAGCTTAGGCACGTCCTCGCCATCGTTGCGTATTATCCACAACTCTCCAACGGAGGTCGTAGAGATGTGCACCAGTTTTGCTCCAGTCTTCAGACAGAAGTCCACGCATCGCTGTGCTCCGCCTATGTTCACGTCCTCAATGTCTGAGGTCTTAGAGAAGTGCTTCACATTGGCGGCACAGTTGAAGACGGTGTCAACGTGAGAAGAGAGCTGAGGGATGAGGGCTGTCATGTCTTGCGTCACGTCTCCGTTGACAACGAAGAGACGGGTACCGAAGAGCTCCTTGCATGATTTCTCGAAATAATAGAAGAGGAGGTTCTTCAGTCTTCTCTCAGCAGCTTTCTGGTCTTGTCCGCGCACGAGACATGTGATTGTCGGTGCGTCAGAGTCGATAAGCTCGCGCAAGACGTGGATGCCCAGATAGCCAGTAGCTCCGGTAAGGAGCACATTGCCCAGCTGCTGGCGCTCACCTTTGACGAATGTCTCTACCCTATTCTGCTGCAGGAGGGTATCGATGCCTGAGTAATCGAAGTTCGTTACCTCATCGTCGCCATTATCTGCCGTTGTCTCTCCCGTTACGAACTGTGCCAGCTGTCGTGGCGTAGGATGTGAGAACACATCGCCGTATGCCACATGGTGCCCAGCCTTGTCTGCCTCGATGATAACCTTGGTCACCATGAGTGATGTTCCGCCAAGTTCAAAGAAATTATCGGTAGCACCCACCTTGTCCATAGACAACACCTCGCAGAAGATGTTACTGAAGAGTCTCTCCGTATTGTTGACCGGCTCCACATACTCATGTTCAGAAGCCTGGATGACAGGGGCAGGCAGAGCTTTCTTGTTCACCTTCTGGTTTTGGTTCAGCGGTATGCTGTCAATCTGCATCGTGGCAGCAGGTATCATATAAGGTGGTTTCTGCTTGCCGATATAATCGTTCAGCTCCTTGATATCTACCTGTTCGTCGCTAACGATATAGGCGGCAATGTATTTGCCTCCGTTATCATAGTCAAAAGCCTGAACGGTAGCGTCCTTGATGCCAGGGAACTCACGGATTACCGATTCCACCTCTTTCAGCTCGATGCGGAAACCACGTATCTTCACCTGACCGTCACTACGTCCCACGAACTGGATATTGCCGTCAGCCAGATAGCGCACCACGTCACCTGTGCGGTAGCAGCGCTTGCCATTCCATTGTATGTAGGTTTGGGCGGTCTTCTCGGGCAGGTTCAGGTAGCCTCGGCTCACCTGCGGACCTGATACCAGCATTTCGCCGGCAGCACCTAATGGAAGGCGGTTCAGATCCTTATCAACAATGAACAGCTGCAGGTTGTCCAGCGGCTTGCCAATAGGAGCATTCTGCTCGAACTCTGTCTGTTGATAGGTAGTAGTGAAGATGGTACACTCTGTAGGTCCGTATGCATTATGGAGTTTATAACCCGCAGGCGGGGTAAGCGGCAGAATCTTCTCTCCTCCTACAGAGAGGTGATGAAGCGAATGGTTATCGCAGTTCATTGCAAACTGGCATCCCACCTGTGTTGTCATGAACGAATGGGTTACACCCTCCTCATTGAAATAAGCATTCAGGTCAGGCAGGTTCAGACGTATATCATCACCCACAATCACGACTGTAGCACCCGCGGTAAGTGCCGGATACATATCCATCATGTTTGCATCAAAGCCGTAGCTGGCGTATGCAGCCACCTTGTCACCAGGATGCAGGTCATAGTAACGCTGGTACCAATGGCAGAAGCATACAAGGTTGCCGTGCTCCAGCTGACAGCCCTTTGGCACGCCCGTAGAGCCTGAGGTGTAGAGCAGGATGAAGAGGCTGTTGGGCTTAAGTGATGAGTGAAGAGTGAAGAGTGAAGAATTCTCTTCCTCAGTAAGAGCAGGAAGTTTTTCTATATCCTTAGTAAGGAGCACCTCACCCTGGAATTCATCAACGATGTCTCGCAGTTCCTCATCAGCAATCAGCAACTTGGCAGAAGCATCCTGCATCATGAAGTTCAGTCGCTCCTTAGGATAGCTTGGGTCAAGCGGCTGGTAGGCACAACCGGCCTTCAGTACGCCTAAAGAAGCAACAACCATCCACTCGCCACGAGGAATTATGATAGAAACAACATCTTCGCTCTTAAGTCCTTTTCTGATAAGGTACGCAGCGATACGATCCGACATCTCGTCCACCTGCCTATAAGTCAGGCGCACATCGTGATAAATCACGGCTATGTTGTCAGGAACGCTCTCTACCTGTTTGCGGAACAACGAGATGATGGTCTGCGTGTTGTCATAAGGTACTTCCGTATTGTTGAAACTGTCGAGCAAAGCTGTCTGCTTGTCATCAAGCAGCGAAACGCTCTTGAGCTTAGCATCAGGATTGCTCATGAAGGTATTAGCAGCATTGCTGATTGACTGTGCCAGGCTCTGCATCAGTTCCTTACTGTAGCGCCCATTGTCGTATTGCAGGCAAATGCTCGGCTTGCCCTCTGGATCGTTCTGGATAAAGAAGGCAATACGGAACTTTGGCGTATCACTCTCGAAAGTCTCCATAGTTACTGTCTGCCCCTTGTACTGCAAATCATCTAAGACACCCATCTGGTAGGCAAACATAATCTCTGCCGAGAGATCATATTCAGAGGCGATGCGTGCAAAGGGATAGCTCTCGTGGCGCAACGTCTCATCAAAGTTCTTGCTTGTCTCGTTGATGAACTCTATCACGCTTTGCTCACCAATCTCTGCACTAAGCGCCAAGGTATTGACAAACATACCCACAGTATTGCTGATGCGCAGGTCTGAGCGACCATTGCTGATAGTGGTGATGCAAAGCTGCTTGTTGTTGGTGAAACGTGACAGCGCATAGAATGTTGCAGCAAGGATATGATGTGCTGGAGAGATGTTTCGAGTGCGGCAGAAACCATCTATTTCATCAAAGCTCAGAGGTGTGTATATGGTTCCTACTATTCCCTGCTCCTTAGGATTGGTAAGGTCTGCCGGTACTTCCGTAACGCCCTCCACCTTGCCCAGTTGTTCCTGGAAGAAGTTGCGTGCTTCTGCATATTCTTCACTATTCTCTGCATCTTTCTGTGCAGCCACAAAGTCCGCATAGGTGAATGTCTCGGGTTCAATCTCCTTACCGTTAAGCAAATCAAACAGTTGCGACAGCAGAACGTCAAACGAACCACCATCCACAACGAGGTGATGAATGTCCATCATCAGATAAACATGCTCTTCGGTAGTGACAATCTCTATGCGATAGAGAGGACCTTGCCTCAGGTTGAAAGGCTTCACGAACTCTAGCTTGTAGCTTGGGAATTCCTCTTCCGTATGCTTGCTTTGAACAATCTCAACAGGCTGGTTGAGATCAACCGTCTGTACTATCTCTGCACCCGCACTACCGAAATGTGCCTGTAGAATAGGATGGGTTTTAACAAGTGTCTCCATAGCCTTGACAAGAAGCTTGATGTCCACATCTTTCGGGAACTTGGCTATGACAGGAGTATTGTAAATGGTTGACTCTGGCTGCTTCATGCAATCCACATAGACACCCATCTGCGCGTAAGACAATGGGATATTACTCATGTCTGCATGCTTCACATCAGCCGTTTCCTGCTTGGCTACACCATTTCCGCTCATAAGAGCTTCCAGTATCTCGTTCTCGATGCTCTGTACGCTACCCGTCTTGACCAAAGCTTTGGAATCCAGAGTCACTCCAAAGCGTTTGTTTATCTGTATAGCGAGTTTGATGGCCATGATAGATGTCAGGCCTGCATAACCCAGTATGGTAGTAATGCCAAAGTCCTCGTTATTGACAATCTCGGCAATTATCTTGTGTATCTCCTGCTCCAGGATGTTCATCGGAGCCTGCTCGCCTTGTTGCGATGCGGCAACAGACTTCACAGGCTCAGGCAGAGCTCTCTTGTTCACCTTCTGGTTTTGGTTCAGCGGAATAGCCTCTATCTGCATCGTTACGGCAGGCACCATGTATGGAGGTTTCTGGTCGAGGATGAAATTGTTCATCGCCTCTATATCCACCTGCTCGTCGCTGACGATGTAGGCAGCTATGAACTTGCCGCCACCTTCTTCGTCAAAGGCCTGCACGGTAGCATCCTTGATGCCTGGGAACTCACGAATGACAGCCTCCACTTCTTTCAGCTCTATACGGAAGCCGCGTATCTTCACCTGACCGTCACGACGCCCCACAAACTGGATATTGCCGTCAGGGAGATAGCGCACTATATCGCCAGAGCGATAGCAGCGAGAGTATTTTCCGGATATTCCGGAGAATGGGTTGTTGATATATACCTCAGCTGTCTTATCCGGACGGTTAAGGTAGCCACGACTTACCTGCGGACCGCTGACCCACAGTTCTCCTGCTGCACCAACAGGCAAGCGACGACCCTGAGGGTCAACAATATATAAGTGTGTGTTGTCTGTAGGTTTGCCGATAGGTATCTCCTTTTCTTTTTGGGCTATGGGATATATGGTAGTAAAAATCGTACACTCTGTAGGTCCGTAGCCATTATGCAACTGATAATTCGTTGGTGGAACTAAGGTAGCCAGTTTCTCGCCGCCTACAGAGAGATGTTTCAGCGAGTGGTTTTCTATGCTCGTGGCAAACTGATAACCCACCTGCGTCGTCATAAATGAATGCGTGATGTTGTTTTGCTCAAAGTATTCGTTGAGAGCAATGAGATCCAACCTCAGCTCCTCAGGTATAATATATACTGAGGCACCACAGGTCAGAGCCGGATACATATCCATCATGCAGGCATCAAAGCCATAGCTGGCGTATGCAGCCACATTGTGCTCAGGCTTGAGGTCATAATAGCGCTGATACCAATGGCAGAAGCTGACGAGGTTGCCGTGCTCTAACTGACAACCCTTAGGCACGCCTGTAGAACCAGAGGTGTAGAGCATGATGAAGAGACTGGAGGGTTTGAGTGAAGAGTGAATAGTGAAGAGTGAAGAATTTTGTTCCTCTGTAAGGGCAGGCAGGTTGTTGATATCCTTAGTGAGGAGCACATCGCCCTGATATTCATCCACGATGTCTCGCAACTCCTCGTCTGCTATCAGCATATTAGCAGAAGCATCCTGCATCATGAAGTTCAGACGCTCCTTAGGATAGCTTGGGTCTAAGGGCTGATAAGCGCACCCGGCCTTCAGTACGCCCAAAGAAGCAATAGCCATCCACTCACTACGAGGGATAAGGACAGAAACTACAGGCTCCTGAATTGAGAGTTGAGAGTTGTGAGTTGAGAGTTGAGAGTTTGATTCTTCACTCTTCACTCTTAACTTTTCACTTATATAACCAGCAATGCGGTCACTTATCTCATCTACCTCTTTATATGTATATTTCTTATCCTTGAAGACAACCGCGATATTCTCAGGTGTTGCCTTTACTTGCCGGCAGAACAGCGATACTATGGTTTGCGTATCGTCGTAAGCCACATCGTTCTGGTTGAAAGTGTCAAGCAATTCCACCTGTGCTTTTGACGTAATGCTGACATTGCACAGCGTCTCCTCTTTGAGGAAACCCTCCACCACAGCCTCATAACTCTCAAGGAACTGGCTTATCAGTTGTTCCGAATACAGATTAGCATGATATGTTGCTGTAACGATGCAGTTTCCTTCCTGCACGGAAGTTGTGATATATAGCGGAACACTCAATTCTGCAAAGTCCTCCACACGACCGTTCCATGCAAAGTATGAACCAATCTGCAGCATGAGGTCGCTCAAGGCATCCATAATGGAATATGACTTATGCTCACGGCAACCATTTGTCTGCTCCTCTACGGACTTCAGGAAGTTGAGTACCGTGGTGTCATTGGAGAACTTCGCATAGACGGGGAATGCTTCTGGCTGACTGCCTTCCATGCTCAACTGCTCGTCAGCACCATTGTGGTCAACAATGCCGAATAGCACCTCTTGGTCGTTGTTGTATTTTGCCAACAGATAACTATATACACCAGCAAAGAAGGTGCTCTTGAATACACAATGCTTCTTGCAGAAAGCTTCGACAGCGTCAGGACTCACGCTCATCTCGCGTGAAAAACTGCTTGCCTCTTGTTCTGTTTCCTCTAAATCGGGGATGAGTTGACTGAAGGTCTCGCTGCAGTCAAAGTTCTCTGCATACCATTGCTTGCCCTCTTCGTATGTAGGCAACTGTGCATTTGATAATTGTTCCGTATTTTTCATATCTGTCTTATGTTGCTTATTTTTTCAAGATTATGGTTTCTTTTATAGCTAAAATACTTTCATTGTTTTCAGGAAAATGGTAATGATTGCGATAGGTACAATCCAACGCAGGGTAAACTGATGTATCTGTGCTATCACATTTGAACCGTTATAGTCATTCTTAGGAAGGAACCATCCTGCAAACACAGCTATTCCCATTGCTCCCAGCGGAATCAATATATCGGTGGTAAGGTTATTGGCTGCATCAAACAGATTCTGCCCCATCACCGTGAGACCGCTGACAGCACCCGTCATGGACAACACGCACAACGTGTTGGTAATCACCTGTATCACAGCGACAATAATTACGCTCTGATGCCTGTTGAGCGGACACTTGGTATCCTCAGATGCCTCACGCACAAAGGCTACCATCACCTCCATCATAGAGATAGTCGATGTTATGGCTGCTACACTCATCAGCGCAAAGAATGATACACTCGTCAACGTGGGGCTGAACATGTGCAGAAATACCTCTGGTAATGTTACAAACGTCAGTTCGGGACCTTCTGCAGGACTTAGACCGAATGCAAATACCGCAGGAAAGACTATCATACCTGCCAACAACGAAACAACAAGAACAAGCAGTATCATCTGTAGCGACGTCGTCAATACATTCTCTTTCTGACCGTCAGATGCCGTTTCCTGTTCCTTGGGCATGTAGCTACCGTATGTGACAAGGATTCCCAATCCAATCGAAAGCGTAAAGAAGCTCAATCCGACAGCCTCCAAGACCGCCCTGGTAGTAATCTTAGAGAAATCCGGCTCAAACAAGAATCGCAAGCCTGTTGTGCCACCATCCATAAATATCATGTGACCTGCCATCACTATCAGCATCAGGAACAGTATCGGCATGAGTATCTTGCTCAGGCGCTCTATACCCTTGTTGACATCAAACCACAATACCGATGCTGTCAGCAAAATGGCTAAGACGGCATAAGAAATCATTTGCACAGGCTCTCCCTCAAATGTGTAAAAGAATTCTGACAGCGCATTTGCATCCATTCCTGCAAAGGTACCCATCGCAGCCTGAACCATGTAGAAGAAGCACCATCCTGTCACTACGAAATAGAAACTCGTAATGAGCGTCGATGTCAAAATTGTCAGCCATGAGAGCCATTGCCATCGGTTAGACCCCGTCAAAGCCCGAAAAGACCCATAGATAGTCTTGCCTGACAACTTACCTATCAAAAACTCATTGGTCACTAATGGCAGTCCCAAAATCAATGAACACACCAAATAAAGTATGATGAAAGCACCACCGCCATTTTCACCAACAACGTAGGGAAACTTCCATATACTACCCAATCCGACAGCACTACCGGCAGCAGCCAACAAAACACCGAGTTTTGACGAGAAAGAACTCATAGATTTTTCTTGTTAGTTTTAGAAATCACGTTATTGGGCGCTAAGTTAAATATAAAATTTCAAATATGAAAACATTTCTCCTTTTTTTCTATTTATTTATAACTTACTAAAACATCGCATGTGATGATGACGGAGTGGTCTTGTGTAAAGGAAAGAGTAACAAATTCGCTCTACATCTTGATTTAGGCATTAATCTCCCCTCCCTCATCTATTCTGAATTATGACAATTCAAGTTACTCAGGAGCGTGACTTAAGTTACTCAGGAGCGTGACTTAAGTTACTCAGGAGTGCGTCTTAGGTTACTCACTTTCTCAAGTAGATAAACGCCCTGCTCTGGGCTTTCATCGCCTGAGTACCGCTAAAGATAAGCAACATGCGAAGAGAGGCCAAAGTCGAGTAATACGATTACCAAAGGCTGGTAAACTGATTACCAAGGCTTGGTAACCGCATTACCAAGGCTTGGTAACTCAATTACCAACGCTTGGTAATGTGTCGGAACTACTCCGCTCTGGCCTTTGGGACGCTTGCGTAACAATGTGAAGCAAGAATTTCTGACTAAAGAGAACCTTGTATTAAGTTACTCAGGAACTGAGGTAAAGCCACTCGCCAGCTCCCTCTTGGCATTTATCGCAGGAGCGTGATAGCCATGATACCTACTACGATGTCGTTGGAGAGGCAACGCATGGATAGTTTGGAGACTTTCTTCTTGTTGTTAAGTGGCATAGACAGTATCTGTGCCGCGCCACCATCGAGCAGCCTGCCATAGACTTCGGTGACAGGTACGCCCATCGCATCACCTATGTGGGATGATACGACATCTGAGGATAAGCTTACGCGTACGGGACGCTCACAAGTCTGAGAGCCTCCTAACGTGAGGTTGAAGGCTTTGTCATCTACGAAATAATCCTGCTCTATGGGGTAATAGTTAAATGGCGGTACGAGGAGAATGGAGTCACGCGTGCCGTCTTCATAGTCCGCATAGATTACGGCATTGGCGATGCGCGTCTGCATGTGGTTGGTGCTGCCAGCCAAGAGGATAGAGGCGGCACGGGCCTTGACAGGGCTGACGATGATGCTGGCCGAGTCGGGATAGTTGTCCCAAAGTGAGCAGAAAAGGATGTTGTTGCCTTGGGCGGGAGTGAGGTAATCTATGCCAAGGATGTTGCGCTTGCCCTTGACGACAAGGGAACGGAAGACGGAGTCGTTGATCTCCACGTTGAACTTGGGATGACACCACTCTCCGATGCCCTGTATTGGCAATTCAAGCGATGTGCTGTTGGGACGCGGAGAGAGGTACTGCTCCTTGAAGATGTCGGTAACGCAAGCATTGAAAGGGATGGTGACAGGAGTGGTCTTCTTGACTTTGCGGGGCTTTCCCTGCGGAGCGCTCGGCACTTGTGACGCTTTGCTCAGCAAAGAACCGCAGGGCACGGTGGCTGCGATGCCGGAAACAATGGTGGTTGCAGCAACTGAGGCAGAGGAACCGGAAAGGGGCTCTGGATACGATGGGATAGTAAAGGTTATGACCTGGGTGGAGTCGGTGCTGCCAGGGTAGTCGATGTATGAGCCTTGCTGACCGTTGATGCGGGTGATGATCCTGAGAGGACGGGAAAAACTTTGGCTGACTGTGATGGTGCCCGTAATGCCAATACGCTTGTATTTGTACTGCAGGTATGGCAGTTTCACTTCTACGCTGTCCCATTCCAACGGGAAACCGGGACGAATGATGCAGATGCTGTCCAGGGCATGGGGCACGATGCCGAAGAGTCCCTGCACGATGGCGCGGGCAGAGATGCCCACATTGTCACCGAAGTCACGATAGCACTCTCCGCGTGCCGCGTCATAGTAGCTTATCTGCCCAAGGTTGCCAGGAGAGGAACCGAGGTACATCTGATCCATGATATTGCTCTTGAGCAGGTGCATGCCGGCATGAGCCCTGCCTGCCTCAAAGTATGCCAACGCGGTATGCATTATCTCCGCAGGAGCAACATTGTTGATAGACCAGGAATAGGGCATCCAGTCAGAAGTGGATATTATCTGACCTCCCTCGTCAGTCCCGGTCGCTTCCACGTTTATGTGGGGAATGTTGTTATCCACGTAGAGCGTAGAGGAGTACATCTGCTCAGGCGTTCCCACCCCGCAATCTATCGGGGTGTATATGCTCCACACGGCAGCATCGGGGTGCAGGCGTTTCAGTCCCATCACGTCGCGATATTCCGCCCAATGGTTGTCTGCGGTCCACAGCCTTTCGTTCATGGCGCGCAGTATGGCATCTGCTTCGGCCTGATAGGGCTCAGGGTCTTCGTTGATAAGGCGCGCTATCTTTGCCGCGAGCAGGTTGCCGCGATAGTTGTAGGCAGAGGAGTGTGTCACCTCGCCGCCGTTATAATAGAGCGCATCACTTGCCCAGATGCAGCAGTAGGCATCATAGAGGTGATTGTTGTCCTTGTCAAAGTTACGCTTCTCCCACGCCAGGTGGCGGGTGAGGACAGGCCACATCTTGCGCATATAAGCCGTATCTGCATCATATTCGAAGTGCCACAGGAGCTCGTCGATATAGTTGAGGTTCATGTCATAGTGATGCATCTGGTCGTTGCGGTTGGGGTTGCGGCAGATGTAACCGTTGCTGTACATCTGCGTACCCCATTTCTTCTCTGCACGTGCAAGGTTCTGTGCGGGGTCTTGAGAGGGTGACGGAATGACGGGTTCTACGCTCGTCACCTGACTGTTGGCATAGGCATTGAAGTGTGATACGGCTCTATCGTTCCATCCCAGTACATCGCCCAGGTATCCTGCCCTCCATCCAGCTAACGGCATTCGCCACCCTATGGCACCATGAAGCCACGTCTCGCCGTCCCACACACCATCGGCAGCCATAGAGAGTGTGGAGCCGAGAGTGTTGAGCCAGGCATCGGGGGTGATGAACGAGATACGTTGTGACAGGTCATCAAAATAGGCACACGAAGCCTTGTAGCCCTCAGTAATCTCAGAGCTGCAGTTGTCAAGGTCAAAGAGATTGACCCAATGCCCCGGGGAGTTGTTGCTGCCTGCTGCGTTATTATAAAGAGGAGAGACTGAAGTGTATGGTTCCGTAACAACGCAGGCAGTCTCTGTAAATGCAATCGACCCCGTCTGAAGTCCCTCTTCTGTGGCAGAGGGCTCAAAGCAATCCTTCTTGTCAACGCCTATGTCTCCGTTGCGGCTCAGACGATTGGCCGTTGTCTTGCAAAGCCTGTAAGAGAGGTTTGTGGCATGATCGAAACCTTCTGTTCGGAGCATGAAGTAGCATCCTTCCCTATCATGGCGCGCCAGCACCTCAAGTGTGGCAATGGCATCCTTGCCCCAACGGTCATCTTTCAGCACGTATGTCCTGCGCCCCTTGCCGTATCGCGCCTCGCAATAGGCGACGCTGTCAAGCGGCACACCAGACAGCGAGAAACGCAGGTTGCGATAGTTCTTGCCTTTGAAGAGTGCAAATACAGGCACATCACTCGTCTCCACGCGATAATCGGAGTGGGAGCCGTAGAGAGCACGTGTGTAGCGGTTTGTTCCGTTGACACACACAAAGTCCCCGTCCTCAGGCTTATACTGTAATGTGCGGGGCTTCATGCCGGTAGGAACGTTGGTGCTATAGCTTTCTATGTAGTCTCCTATTTTGGCTTTCTGAGAGTGGGCCGCATGAGAGGAAGCAAAGATACAGATGATTACGGATAAGGCTTTGAAGTTCATAGGTTTATGCTTGGTTGTTAGTAGTTAGCAGTATAGGTTTCGTTTGTGCGCCCTAAAAGGGCTTCCTGCAGCATGCTGGAAGGGGTTGTGCCTGCCTATCTGGAGCCGACGAACAGCAGAAGCATGGAGAGTATGACAAGGGCTAATTCTACAGCTTTTGCCTTCAGGTTCTTTTCCTTGAATACCATGGCTCCGCAGAGGAAGCTGACAATTACGCTTCCACGCCTTACCATAGAGACGACGCTTATCATGGCGCCGTCCATTCCCAGGGCATAGAAATACACGAAGTCAGCAGCAGAGAGGAAGATGCTGATGAGCGGAATGAACCAAGACCAATGGAACGGCGTGTATTTGGACCTCGTAGGCATCCACAATATGAGGAGCATGGCAAGCATCATCCAGAATTGATAGATGTTGTACCAGGCCTGAACCGCCATCTTGTTGAGCCCCACGCCTCCGTTCTCCACTGGCGCCATCAGGTACTTATCATACAGGCCTGAGACGGCTCCGAGGATATTGCTGAGAATAACGAAGTATATCCACTTGTCCCGCCACCAGTTTATGCCTTCCTTCTTTGATGTGTGCTTGAGCAGCTCTATGCCGAGCAAAGCCAGCAGCACGCCTGCCCATTGCCACAAGTTGAGCTGCTCAGCGAAAAGCAACATGGCTCCCACCAGCACCATCACGGGGCGCGTGGCGTTGATAGGGCCTACAATAGTGAGCGGCAGATGCTTTAGTCCGAAATAGGCCAGGAGCCATGAGGACAGCACTATGCATGATTTCAACAGGATGTAGCGCTGCTCGTGCCAGTTCCAGTCACTACAGTAGAACGGCGAAGCAGGATCTATCATGCCCCCCCGATGAGACATGATGATAAACGGAATGAAGATAAGGGATGAGAAAAGGGTATTGAGAAAGAGGACCGGCACAACAGCGTTAGACTTTAGCGATTCTTTCTTAAAGACATCGTAAAAGCCTAATAACGCCGCACTTATGAATGCCAGTATAACCCAGAGCATTATCTTGTATTATCCTCTATTATTGCCTGATTATTACCCAGAGAATTATCCTCGGATCAACTTCTGCTTGCTATCTGTTCCTTCAGGAAGTCAGGGTCCTCAAAATAGTCTATACGCATGGCGTGTCTTACCTCCTGGAGGGTCTGCGCTCCACGCTCGCGAGCCTCAGCAGTACCTTTCTTCAGTATGTCCAGCACATCAGGAATGCGCTTCTCCCATTGTGCCCTGCGCTCACGTATAGGTTCCAGGCGGTCGTTGAGGACGTTGAGCAGGAACTTCTTGCATGTTCCGTCTCCCAAGCCTCCGCGACGGTAATGAGCTTTCATCTCGTCAAGGTTGGCATAGTCAGGCAGGAAGCGCGCAAAGTCCTCTTCCTTGCAGAACGCATCCAGATATGTGAAGACCGTGTTACCCTCAGTATGTCCTGGAGACTCGATAGTCAGGTGCTGAGGGTCGGTAAACATAGAGTTGACCTTCTTCTTCAGCTCCTTGGCGCTATCGGCAAGATATATACAGTTGCCAAGAGACTTACTCATCTTTGCCTTGCCGTCAGTACCGGGCAGACGCATGCACGCCTCATTGTCAGGCAGCAGAATCTGTGGCTCTATGAGCACTTCGCCATACGTATGGTTGAAACGCCTTACTATCTCGTTAGTAAGCTCCAGCATCGGTTTCTGATCCTCGCCCACAGGAACGGTCGTAGCCTTGAACAGGGTGATGTCTGCTGCCTGAGAGATAGGATAGCAGAAGAACCCCGTAGGCGTGCCGCCCTCAAAGTTGCGCATCTCCAGCTCGGTCTTGACCGTAGGGTTACGCTGCAGGCGCTGAACGGTAACAAGGTTCATATAGTAGAACGACAGTTCTGTGAGTTCCGGAACCGCACTCTGTATGAATATATTAGACTTTTCAGGGTCTATGCCGGCAGCAAGATAGTCAAGTGCCACCTCCAGGACGTTCTGTCTTATCTTCTCGGGGTTGGACGCATTATCTGTCAATGCCTGAGCATCGGCAATCATAATGAAAATCTTGTCAAACTCGCCGCTGTCCTGCAACTCTACTCTACGGCGCAGACTGCCTACGTAATGCCCTATGTGAAGACGGCCTGTAGGTCTGTCACCTGTCAAAATAACTTTCTCCATACGTATATTGTAATGATTTTTATCAGTAAATTTCGTGCAAAGTTACGATTAAGTTTTGAGATATGCAAGAGAAAATGCTCGTTTTTTCGCTTGCATATCCAAGACGGAGAAACTTCGACGAAGTCAAAGTTATGATTAAGTTTTGAGATATGCAAGAGATAAAGCCCGTTTTTGTCATAAGGCGGGTTCTATTAATCAGCTTTTTGCTTTCCTCCTGCCACTTTTTGTTAATTAGGTATAAATGCCTTGCGTATCTCAAGACTAAATAGTAACTTTGCATGCGATTTTTGAAAAAATGAGGACACTTTCAACGATATTTCTCCTGATGCTCGCTATGATATTTGTCATGGCGGGGGGGCGGAATTATCTGGATAACAAAGAGGATTCAGAGTCCGGAGATTCTATTACATCTCCTGCGTCACAGGACACCGTTGGCCCTGTGATACACCACGACTCACTACATCTTCTCGATACTATAACCCTTAACACAACAGGCAGAGACACAATAGACCGAGAGCAATGGCTGCAGGACTCCATAAGACAAGCCATCGACAGGCGTAACAAGGCTATTGATGACTCTATTACAGCAGACTCCATAAACCGCAGCAAGAAGAACGGCATCGACGCACCGGTGGCATACAGTTCAGAAGACTCGATGATTTACATAGCAGGCAGCAAGAAGGCCTTCCTCTATGGCAACTCAAACGTGAAGTATGAGAACATGGACCTGACCGCGGAGAAGATAAACATGCAGCTGGACAGCAGCCTTGTCAGGGCCACGGGCGGCATGGATACCGTGAAGAAGGAGAAGTTCGGACTGCCGGTCTTTGTTCAGGGAGGCGACAAGTATGAGACAGATACAATGTCGTTCAACTTCAAGACAAAGAAGGGTCTCATCCTTAATGCTTATACCGAGCAGGAAGATGGTTTCCTTGTGTCAGAGCGTTCGAAGCGTGACGGCGAGGGAAATTTCTACCTTCAGCACGGACGATACACCACCTGCGATGACCCCAATCCTGATTTCTATCTGGCTCTCTCACGCGCCAAGGTGCGCCCCGGAAAGGATGTGGTGTTCGGACCTGCATACCTTGTAGTACAGGATGTGCCCCTGCCTTTGGCCATACCATACGGTTTCTTCCCGTTCTCCAAGAGTTATTCCAGCGGTTTCATCATGCCTACATACGGCGATGAGACGGACAAGGGCTTTTACCTGCGCGACGGAGGATATTATTTTGCCATTAGCGACAAGATAGACCTCAAGCTGCTGGGCGAGATATACACAAAAGGCTCATGGGGCGTTTCGGCTGCGTCTAACTACAAGATAAGGTATAAGTTCGGCGGCTCGTTCTACTTCTCATTCCAGGACAGCCGTTCCGGAGAGGCCGGTTTCCCCGATTACACGAGGACTACGAGTTTCAAGATACTCTGGAGCCACAAGCAGGACACGAAGGCGAACCCATATAACACGTTTTCTGCCAGCGTCAACTATGCTACCACGGCATACGAGCGCAACAACCTCTCGTCGATGTATAACCCCACGACCCTGACCCAGTCCACGAGGACATCATCCGTCTCTTGGAGCACCAATTTCTCAAGCATCGGCATGAGCCTCTCGGCCACAGCAAACATTGCCCAGAACATGAGAGACTCCTCCATATCACTCTCCTTCCCCGAGCTGAACGTCAGCATCTCGCGCTTCTACCCCCTCAAGCGCAAACGCGCCGTGGGCAACCAGAGGTGGTATGAGAAAATCTACATGCAATACACGGGACGTCTCACCAACTCTATCAACACCAAGGAGGATAAGATCCTGAAGTCAAACCTGGCCAAGGACTGGCGCAACGGTATGCAGCACAACATACAGGCAGGAGCATCCTTCACTATGGCTAAATACATCACCGTTTCGCCGACTCTCAATTTCACCGACCGTATGTATATGAATAAGGTCAACCAGTCATGGGATGAAGAGAAGAATGATGTACGCAACGATACGGTCAGAGGTTTCTACAACGTCTATAACTGGTCCACCACCCTTCAGACCTCCACGAAGGTCTATGGCTTCTTCACCCCGAACAGGAAGCTGTTTGGTGACAAGATACAGGCGGTACGCCATACGTTCACCCCCTCGGTAAGCGTAAGCTATGCCCCTGACTTCTCCGCTTCTCACTATGGATTCTACTCCACGTACGAGCGTCCCACCAGCAGTGGCGAATATACTACCGTGACCTATTCCCCATTCTCTGGCAACGTCTTCGGCACAGCGCCAAACAGCATGAGCGGAACCGTGTCGATGGATCTTGACAACAATATCGAGATGAAGGTGCGCAGCGACAAGGATTCTACCGGATTCAAGAAAATCAGCATCATCGACCAGCTCGGAGTCAATATGTCATACAACATTGCAGCCAAGGTAAGACCGTGGAGTGACCTGACCGTACGACTGAGACTGAAGTGGTGGAAGAGCTATACATTCTCTACCACAGCCGTCTTTGCTACCTACGCATACGACCTGGACGACAACGGCAAGCCATACATCGGCACTCACACGGAGTATAGCCGGGGACGCTTCGGACGATACAAGGGTATATCACAGAATATCAACTACACTCTGACGCCAGACAAGCTGAAGAAGCTCTTCTCTAAGAAGAAACGTAAGGAGGAGAAAAAGGACAGCGACGACGATGATGAGTATGACAGCGGCTTGGACACGAATGTCGATGACAAGATGATGGCCGGACAGAACGGTGCACGCAAAGAGAATGCCGGCATGGCAGAGACTGACGAAGACGGCTACCTGAAGTTCTCTATGCCCTGGAGCCTCACCTTCAGCTATGGCATCATAATGAGCGAGAACACCAGCGGTACCTTCAACACCGAGACGATGAGATACCCGTATAAGTTTACGCACAACCTCAATTTCTCTGGCAACATACGTATCTCTGACGGTTGGAACATCTCATTCGCCTCCGGCTATGACTTTGAATACAAGAAGCTGTCTATGACCACGGCATCCCTGGCACGCGACCTGCATTGCTTCTCCATGTCGGCATCAGTCGTTCTGACACCACATACATCTTATAACTTCACATTCAGGTGTAATGCAGCGACCCTGACCGATGCTCTCAAGTATGACAAGCGTTCTGCATACAGTAACTCCGTAAAATGGTATTAAGCATGAATTATAATGTTATCATAGACCATTACTATAGCGCAGAAGAGGACCGCCAGCTGAAGGACCTGCTCCTGCTTCACAGCAGGCAAGTGTGCGAGCTGGCATTGGACGTCTGCAACCGTCATCCCGAGCTGAATGCCGACAAGGAGCTCATAGAAGCCGGAGCCATGCTTCATGACATAGGCATCATTCGCTGTAACGCTCCAAGCATCTATTGCCACGGAACGGAGCCATATATCAGACACGGCCTCATGGGGGCAGAGATGATTTCTCTGTTCTACGAAGCCCAGACAGACGTGCCCCCTCTGGCAGAGAAAGTAAAACGCATCTGTGCACGCCATACAGGCACAGGACTACCGGGGCTGGAACCAGAGACAACGGAAGAGATAATAGTATGCTATGCAGACAAATTCTTCTCGAAAACACATCCTGAGAGGCAGAAAACCTTCGAGGAAGCCATGCATTCCCTTGAGAAATTCGGAGAGAAGGGACTCGTGATTTTCAGTAAATGGCATGAGAAATTCAAATAACCTATAATCCAGAACGATAACAACAGAACCTAAATGAAATATGCTGATTACATACAACAGGTAGAGATTGACGGCCTGTGGAATGGACGGAAACACATCATGTGGACACTTGACCGGAGTGTCAACATCCTTAGCGGCGTCAACGGAGTTGGCAAGACTACCATCCTGAAAAAGGTAACGGGAGTGCTTAGCGAGAAAAAACTGCCCGGAGTGAAGCTCGACTTCTCTCCAGAGGACGCTACAGCCATCCGTTATGCCGTAATACAGAAATT
This sequence comes from Prevotella sp., assembly GCA_017478025.1. Classification (GTDB taxonomy): domain Bacteria; phylum Bacteroidota; class Bacteroidia; order Bacteroidales; family Bacteroidaceae; genus Prevotella. The sequence continues at coordinate 38,903 of JAFVGZ010000003.1, read as the reverse complement.
TACCGTTGAGCCCGACGAGATTCTCGAGGGCCTGGAGCAGAAGTACATGGCCCTTCCCGAAGAAAAGAAGGTAGCATTCTACGACATCGTAGATAATCTGTTCGGCGCAACAGACAAGGTCATCCTGCGTTCCGAGAGAGGCATTCGCCTCATGCAGGAGGGTGACATCCTCACATTCCGCCAGCTCTCCAGCGGCGAGAAGCAGATGCTCCTCATACTGCTGACCGTCCTGCTTCAAGACTCCCTACCTTACGTCCTCTTTATGGACGAGCCCGAGGTGAGCCTGCACATGGAGTGGCAGAAGAGTCTCATAGACAATATCCTGCGCCTGAATCCAAACATTCAAATAATCCTCACCACCCACTCTCCTGCCATCATCATGAACGGATGGGTGGATAAAGTAACAGAAGTCAATGACATCGAAGTACGATAGGAGGCAAGGTGGCGGACTCGTACAGTCCGTATCCTCTGACTATTTCCATGCTGCCAACGTGCTGAAGGGGCGAAATGCCCGCAAACGCATCGTTGCCTACGTGGAGAGTTATGAGGACATACCCTTTTGGCGGCTTGTGCTAAGCGACTTCGAAGACGAGACACGTTACTTTGAGGTCATGCTGCCGTCAAAGACCAACCTGAACAAGGGCAAGAAACAGGCTCTCATCAACCTCATGCAACAGGGAGGAGGACAAAACATGATAGCCTGTGTGGATGCCGACTACGACTACCTCCTGCAAGGTAAGACCAACCAGTCGGAGTTCTTGCTCAGTAATCCCTACGTCATACACACCTACGTCTATGCCATCGAGAACTACCAGTGCTATGCTCCCTCGCTCCACAACGTGTGTGTGATGGCAACCCTCAATGACCACATCATCTTCGATTTCTATGACTTTCTGACCCAATACAGCCGAATAGTCTTTCCGCTCTTTGTGTGGAACATCATGATCTATCGACTCCGTAAATTCAGTTGGTTCACCATTACCGACTTCAACAACACGGCCTCCATAAGCCACGCTGGCCTGCCGGAAATCAACAACGTACTTAGGAAACTGAGCCACAAAGTGCATGTGAAGATTGACGACCTCAGGCGCAAGCATCCCGGGATGAAAGACTTATATATAAGTACGCGCGACAGCCTCCTAAGTATGGGTGTAACTCCCGAAACGACATACCTCTACATTCAGGGGCATCATCTGTTCGACAACGTCGTATCGCCCACCATGCAACGCGTCTGCGACACTCTCAGACGTGAGCGTGAGCGAGAAATACGCAGCAAAGCGATGCACTCTGTACAACTGCAAAACGAGTTATCCTCCTACAACAAAAGCCAGAGCGACATCGTCTCAATGCTAAAGAAAAACCAAGGCTACATACACTCCGAGCCCTACAAGCGGATGCGCCACGACGTAGAAGAGGTCCTAAACCGTCAGAACAAAAATCCTGAGCCCCCTTGCTCAGCAAATAACACAACGCCTCACCCCTGAGCAACACCCCTCAAAGTTCCGTTAAAAAGAAAGGAACGTGTGAAGCCCCGAGTCATGCTTGCCTGAGTTATGCAAATAGGACAAAAACAACATTTATGCAGATTTTGCATAATTATTCGTGCTCTACAGTCGCATATTTTCCACAAAAAATATTCTGCTCGCGTATAATCGCAAAAAATTAAAAAACACGTAATCCTCTGTCACATAGACAGTTGCTTTTTTATGTGTTAAAATCCGTCTTTCCAAGAGGGTAAAAACGGAACAACAAAGCGGCATGATAGGCGAATTTTGGCCCTATCCGCGAGTAACTTTGAGGGTGTCCGCGAGTAACTTTAAGGGTGTTCCCGAGTAACTTTAACCCCCTCAAAGTTACTCGCGGACCCGATGAAGCATCATTTTCGCTCCTCTGATGCAGTTTTCGCGATTTTTTAGAGGTTTTTCCATAGGAAGTTTTTCGTAAATCATGCATAGGACTTATGCAACATTCCCCACTCCACTCCTCCCATTGGAGAAAGAGAAAAGCAGAGAGTGAAAATGACTAAATCTTAACCAACCAACATCCAAAGCCTGTATAAAAACACTTACACTTTTTCATTAAATTGCCCTAAAATATACCTTTTTTGTCCAAACAACGCATCATATTCAAGAAATTTGAGTAACTTTGTACTCATAATTAATTAAAACCTAAGAAAAGCAAGATGAATATAGAAAAACAACAGACCGAGCAGCAAGAGCCATCTGGCTTGCACGAAAGAATCATTCGTGACGGACGAAGCCAAAAGCAAATGGCTGTAGCTGCTGCAGAATTTGCAGAGCGATGGAAAGACAGAGGATATGAACGGGGCGAGTCGCAGCCTTTTTGGATTGACTTGCTGTCAAATGTCTTTGGTATTGCAACACCTACTGATGGCTTCATCTCCTTTGAAGACCATCGAATGGTGGATGCCTCCAACTTTATCGACGGACGCATCCGTTCCACCAAGGTTCTGATAGAGCAGAAATCTCTGGGCAAGGATTTGCGTGCAGGCATTCGCCAAAGTGACGGTTCGCTGCTCAATCCCTTCCAGCAGGCACGCCGCTATGTGGTCAGCCTCCCTGTGTCGGAGCATCCACGTTGGATTGTCACATGCAACTTCTCAGAGTTCTTGGTATATGATATGGAGCAGCCCAATGGTGAGCCGGAGCAGATATTGCTTAAAGACCTGGGCAAAGAGTATTACCGTCTGCTATTCCTTGTTGACAGCAAAAGCGAGCATCTGAGCAAGGAAATGGAGGTTTCAAAACAGGCTGGCGAGATAGTAGGTGATATCTATGAGGCTCTGCTGAAGCAATACGATGACAACTCGCCAGAAGCCCTGCGATGGTTGAACATCCTTTGTGTGCGCATAGTGTTCTGTCTCTATGCCGAGGATGCAGAGATTTTCACTCATGACCAGTTCCATGACTTCCTGGTGACATACGAGGCCAAAGACTTACGGCGTGCATTGCGCGACTTGTTTGACGTGCTCAACACACCAACGGAAAAGCGCAGCAAATATCTGCAAAAAGACTTACAGGCCTTTCCTTATACTAATGGAGGGCTTTTTGAAGAGGAAATAGAAATACCTCAATTTACCGAAGAGCTAAAGCATACTCTGTTGCAGAATGCAAGCCTTGACTTCAACTGGAGCGAGATCTCGCCCACTATCTTTGGTGCCCTGTTTGAGAGTACGCTCAACCCTGAGACTCGTCGCAGCGGCGGTATGCATTACACAAGCATAGAGAACATCCATAAGGTTATAGACCCTCTCTTCCTGAATGACCTTCGCCGCGAGTTGGATGATATTTTAGAAGAAAAGGTAGAGCGTCAACGCATTAAGAAACTCGATGCCTACCAAGAGCGTTTGGCTTCTCTTACTTTTCTTGACCCTGCTTGTGGCTCAGGCAATTTCCTCACAGAGACTTATCTTTCGCTCCGCCGTTTGGAGAACGAGGTTATACGTGAACGCTATCACGGGCAGGCCTTCCTCGGCTTTGATGAGGTTAACCCCGTAAAGGTCAGCATTCAGCAGTTCTATGGCATAGAGATTAACGACTTTGCCGTAACCGTTGCCACAACTGCCCTTTGGATTTCAGAGGCGCAGATGCTTCGCGAGACAGAGAAGATAATCAAGCGCGACATAAACTTTCTGCCCTTGAAATCATATCACAATATCAGGGAGGGTAACGCTTTGAGAATGGATTGGGATGTTATTGAAATACCATCAGACGTTCCTACCATTCATGCCAATAATGTGCACTTGATTATAGAGCCAGAACGGATGGTAGCCAGCGAACCTATTGTAGAGTATGACGAGGTAAATATTGTAACCCACCAATTCGATGGCAATGTGAAGCCACACGTACAACGCTATCAGGTTAATTTTGACTACATAATAGGAAATCCACCGTTCGTAGGATACTCCCTACAAAGCAAAGAGCAAAAAGAGGATATACTCAGACTATTTGTTGATAGAAAAGGAAAAACAATAAAAACGGCAGGGAAGGTTGACTACGTTGCTGGTTGGTATTATAAAGCTGCTCTGTTAATGAAAGACTCGGTTGGAACTCGTGCTGCTTTGGTATCTACGAATAGTATTACCCAAGGAGAACAAGTAACAGCTATTTGGAAACCAATAATTGACTTGTTTGGTATTCATATTGACTTTGCTTATCGTACATTCCGTTGGGATAGTGAGGCCTCTATGAAAGCCCATGTACATTGTGTCATTATTGGGTTTAGCAATGTTAATGTATCCAAAGTCATATATGATAATGACAAACAGAAGAATGTTGAGAGTATTAACGCTTATCTTATAGATGGACCAAATATATTTTTAGAAAACAAATCAAATCCTATTTGTGATGTTCCGCAAATGAGTAGCGGGGGAAAACCTGTAGAAGGAGGATTCTTAATCCTTTCACCTATAGAAAGGGAAAATATCATTTCAAAAGAGCCTCATCTCGAAAAATATATCAGACCCTTTACAAGTGGAGATGATTTCATAAACAATAAGAAACGATATTGTCTATGGTTAGTACAGGTTAATCCTTCTGAATTGAAACACTCCTCAGAACTGCTGTCAAGAGTTGAGAATGTTCGTAAGTTCCGTCTTGCTAGCGTAAAAGAGGCAACTCGAAGATATGCAGAAACTCCAACTCTTTTCATGGAAATAAAAGAACCTAAGAGCAACTATTTACTTATACCCGCAACATCCTCAGAACAACGTAGATATATTCCAATTGGATATGTTGACAAAAGTGTAATTCCCAACAATGCGGTACAGTTTGTGCCTGATGCGACTCTATATCATTTTGGAGTTTTGACCAGTAATGTTCACATGGGATGGATGCGAGCAGTATGTGGTCGGTTAGAAATGCGTTACCGCTACTCTGCAAATATCGTCTATAACAACTTCCCTTGGCCTACTCCCACAGAAGAACAGAAAGCCAAGATAGAGCAGACGGCCCAAGCTATTCTCGATGCCCGTGCATTATATCCAGATTCATCTTTGGCAGACCTGTATGACGAACTGACTATGCCTGTAGAACTTCGCAAAGCCCATCAAGCTAACGACCGGGCCGTGATGCAGGCCTATGGCTTCCCTGTGAAGTCAAACTTTACGGAAAGCCAATGCGTAGCAGAGTTGTTTAAGTTGTACAAGGAAATTGCGAAGTAGTAATAGCCAACAGACAGAAATAGAATATGGACAAGCAAAAATACAACAACTATCCATTGGCTATCAGCCAAATACTTGGCTTGATAGAGGCAAACGATATTGCTATCCCAGAGATTCAGCGACCATTTGTATGGCGCAAGTCTCAGGTGAGAGACTTGATGGACTCGCTATATAAAGGGTACCCCACGGGCTACATTATTATATGGAAGAATCCCTCGGTAAAGCTTAAGAACGGTTCTCTGTCAGAGGGGAAGAAGGTTCTTATTGATGGTCAGCAACGCATCACGGCATTAATGACTGCCATTGCTGGCAAATCTATAGTATTTGACGACTATAGCGAAGGGCGAGTAAAGATTGCCTTCGACCCGTTTGCGGCCATTTCAGAAAACCCCGATGCAGAATTGTTTGCTGTTCAGACACCTGCGCATCTGAAAAGTAAGCGCTGGATTCCTGATATTGCGGAGCTGTTTAAGCCAGACTTTGGGAGTTTTAAGTTTATACGTCAATATGTTTCCGATAACCCTGAAATGGATGAGGAACAATTAAACTCCATACTTGAGAGTTTGAGAAATCTTCAACATTGCAACATCGGCGTGATAGAGTTGGACGCATCTCTTGACATAGACATTGTGACAGATATCTTCATTCGCATCAACTCCAAAGGTACCGCTTTAAGTCAAGGCGACTTTGTGATGTCAAAGATTGCTGCAGACGAGATACATGGAGGCAATACGCTTCGCAAGGTTGTTGACTACTTTGCACATCTCTGCAAAGACGGAACATTCTATAATAAGATAAAGGAAAAAGATGTGGCATTCGCTTCTTCAAGCTATTTCAGCAAACTGGGATGGCTCAAAGATGATAAGGAGACGGTCTATGATCCTGAATGTGATGATGTGCTGCGTGTTGCCTTTATGCATCGTTGTAAGAGGGCAAAGCTGGCAGACCTTGTTGCTATGCTATCAGGGCGTGATTTCGAGACGCGTGAGTTCAAAGAGGAGATTGTGGAAAGTACCTATCATGATTTGGAAGCAGGTATAAACAATGTCATCAATGGATATAACTTTACGCAGTTTATGTTAGCCATTCGCTCAGCGGGCTTTACTTCAAAGAAATTGGTAAACTCCGTAATGGCCATTGATTTTGCCTATGCTGTCTATCTGCTGTTGCAGGAGTCAAAGGAAATACCCGTAGATGAGATAAAGAGCTTGGTACAGCGTTGGTATGTGCTTTCTGTCCTGACGGGACGATATAGCGCCTCGCCAGAGAGTTCTTTTGCCAAGGATATCCGCGCAATAGGGGAAAACGGAGTAAAGGCTACGCTGAAATCCATCGAGGATGCAACGTTGTCTGATGCTTTCTGGAATGTTCAGTTGAACCAAAATCTGACTTACGTTTCCTCTATCAATCCTACCTATCAGGTTTTCCTTGCCGCACAAAACTTCTTTAAGAAAGATTCCCTTTTGTCACACATTCCTGTTGGCGAACTTGTAAATCTTGGTGGCGATATACATCACATATTTCCCAAGCAATATCTTGTAGATCATGGCTTTGACAAACACGATTACAATCAGGTGGCCAATTATGCCTATCTGGATACTCCTCTGAATATCAAAATAGGCAAGAAGGCTCCGAAAGACTATCTGAATGAGGCCTTGGATGCTATCAAAAATGCAGAAGAGACGTCTTTCAAGTCAATCAAGACCGAAACGGAGTTTCTAAAGAACCTCGAAGACAATTGTATTCCCGTTGAGATAATGGAGATGGATTATACAGACTATCAGGCTTTCCTTGAGACTCGCAGAATAAAGATGACGGAGCTCATAAAATCATATTACTATAGCTTGTAACAAAAGATGCAGGATTTTTGTGATCCTGCATCTTTTGTAAACGAACTACTTGAGCAAAAGTCGTTGCTAATTTCCTTTATACCCAGGGGGCGCTTGTAAAAGTCAAGTTACTCTACAAAACAAACAACCTCTACCTGAGAAACACATCACTCAGCCGAGTCTAAATAGTCTTTAGCATACTGCGCGTAGTGTGCGGCGAAGCTTTCTGCCTGGTCGGGGGCTGTCTTCTTGATGAACTTTGCCGGCACGCCGCCCCATATTTCATGAGGGCCTATTTTGGTGCCTCCTAAGACGAGCGCTCCCGCAGCCACGATGGCTCCCTCGCCAACGTCTGCTCCGTCAAGCACGGTGGCTCCCATGCCTATCAGACAACCCTTACGCAGGGTGCAGGCATGCACGGTGGCGTTGTGGCCTATGGTGACATCATCCTCCATGATGGTGGGGCCGGTGGTGTTGGTGACATGTACACAGGCACAATCCTGCACGTTGCAACGATTGCCCATTGTGATGGGGGCGACATCGCCTCTGACAACAGCACTAAACCATACGGAACATTCGTCACCCATGGTAACATCGCCTACGATAGCGGCTGTCTCGCTAAAGTAGCATCCTTTTCCCCAGCGGGGAGACTTGTTGTATATTTTCTTTACAATCATATTAAAAGTAAAAAGTGAAGAGGGAAGAGGGAAGAGAGAAGAGAGAAGAGGGAAGAGTGTCTTAGGCTATTTGACTGCTAACAGTAATGTCTTAACTCCTTAACTTCTTCTAACTTCTTAACTCCTTTGCTCGGCACTCTGTGACGCTTGCGTGAGCAAGAACTCCTGTTATCAGTATTGCATTCTGCTAAATGGGGACACATGCATCTGGGTAGGCATGACGATTGGCGTGTCCATATCTACCCCCGCACCCTTTGCTGCTGAGGTTGATGAGTTGTATTGATCGAAGTCCACAAATTCTTCATAGTCCCATTGCCATGAGGGGTCTGCCACTCGTCTGACGTTTCGATAAATCGTGGCACGCGAGGGAGCGTTGAAGGTGTTGTTGCGGGTGTCTATGGTGCTGTTCATGACGCTGAAGTAGGTGGGACGGAAGAATTTGTAGGTATAGACGTATGCCCCTGGGTACCAGCGAATGTACTCCGTGATGTATCTTTCGTCTTGGGCAAAGGCATAGATCCAGCTGCTACTCTCTACATCGTGTATGCCTTCGACTTCTGCGTCATAGTGTATGTTTTGCATGTAGCCGTTGGCAAATATGCTGTTGTACTGACGAATGACATATTCCGTTGGTGTTTGGTATTGGGGGTATTCTTTAACATCATCGTACCAGTACTCATCACCCAGCTTGCCTATGCCGTGCCCCACAGCCTCGTGCTGTATCAGTTCGTTGAACACATCGCCCTTGAAGCCATACTGTCCCTTGACATTGATAACGGGACTGATGGGGATGTAGGAGATGGCGTTGCCAACGGGATAGCCATCGGAGCTCTTGCCTATTTTGCAGAAATACGTAACGCCTGCGTATCTTGAAGAGTTGAGCAGGACAATCATAAGACAATGTTCAAGAACAAGACTTCTTGCCTCTTGCTTGGAGTAGCCATAATTCTGCAGGGCTTTCTCTGCACACGCCATAATGGTCAGCGAGTCTCCCTTGACCTCAGAACTATTCTCTATATCGGGGAAATAGGAAGAGAAAGCGGTATTGGATTTAACAGAGCCGATGCCGCTGCGAGCTGAGACGGCCTTGACGGTATAGATGTCGAGGTAGGGTCTGAGTGACACCATCGGTTCACGGTCAAACAAGGCGTCAACGGCCTTCTGTATGGCTTTGTCGTAAGTGCCGTTGTTTACCTCTGTGGCATCGTAACCATCAGCCATGATGACAATAGGATATCCCTTACCCTGAGCGGTATGGGTCACTATATGATCATAGGAAGATAAGGCAACGACGCTATCAGTATGCGTCAGTAACGCTGATTCATCAACGTCAACATGGAAGTCCTCCTCCTTGCTGCATGAAGCCAGGAGGACTGCAAATAAGAATATAAGAAGTTTGTATATTTTCATTTCGAATGCCAAAGGTAGTAAGTTTTTTTGATATAGAACATACCCATTAATGTGTATTAACCACTTTTTAAGTATTTTTTTCTTGCTATTGTTGTGTATCTCATGTGGTTTTTGTAATTTTGCATCGATTTTTTAGCACATTATATAATATATAGAAAGGTATATGGCTTACAATTTATTGAAAGGAAAGCGTGGCATCATCTTTGGTGCGTTGAATGATCAGTCAATAGCATGGAAGGTGGCAGAGCGCGCAGTAGAGGAAGGTGCAGAGATTGTGTTGACAAATACTGCCGTAGCAATTCGCATGGGCACACTTGACGAGCTGGCAAAGAAGACAAATGCAGCAGCCGTTATCCCAGCAGATGCCACAAGCGTGGAAGATTTGGAAAACCTCTTCACGGAGGCTCAGAAAGCTCTCGGCGGCAAGATAGATTTTGTGCTCCATTCATGTGCAATGTCTATGAACATGCGCAAGAAGCGTACATACGACGATTTGGATTATAATTTCCTGGACAAGACGCTGGACATCTCGGCAATCTCTTTCCACAAGATGATACAGGTGGCAAAGAAGCTTGACGCTATCGAGGAGTACGGCAGCATAGTGGCTCTGACCTATGTTGCAAGTCATCGCACGTTCTTTGGTTATAATGATATGGCTGATGCGAAAGCACTCCTGGAGTCTATCACACGCTCATTCGGATATATCTATGGTAGAGAGAAGCACGTGAGAGTGAACTGTATCTCTCAGTCCCCTACCCTCACAACAGCTGGTGGCGGCATCAAGGGATTTGACGGTATGCTGGACTTTGCTGACCGTATGTCACCTCTGGGAAATGCTTCTGCCGATGACTGCGCAGATTATTGCATGACTCTATTCTCAGACCTGACAAAGAAGGTGACGATGCAGACGCTCTTCCACGATGGCGGATTCAGCAACATGGGTATGTCTCTGAGGGGTATGACTCAGTATAACAAGTCGTTCATCCCTGAGAATACGGATGAGAAGACCGGCAAGATCATATACGGATAACACACAAGGCAAGTAAAACAGTTATTTTTTTCAGCATAACACATGGGTGGCTTTTTTGGCACAATACAGAACAAACGTTGCGTAGAGGAACTGTTCTACGGAATAGATTATCAGTCGCACCTTGGTACAAAACGTGGGGGTATGGCCACATACAGCAAGGACACAGGTGGCTTCAAACGCTCCATACACAACCTGCAGAGCACATATTTCCGAACGAAGTTTGAGGAAGAGTTGCCAAAATTCTTTGGTGAACAAGGTATCGGAGTGATATCTGACACCGATGCGCAGCCGCTCCTGATGAACTCGCACCTGGGACGCTTTGCACTCGTCACGGTGGGCAAGGTGAACAATCAAGAGGAGATAGCAGAACAGCTATTGTCAGAGAACATGGTGCTATCGGAGTTCTCGTCAGGCAGGATAAACCCGACAGAGCTCATAGGCCTGCTCATCATAAAGGGTAAGGACTTCATTGACGGTATAGAGAATGTCTATAAAACCGTGAAGGGTTCGTGCTCGATGCTCATACTGACACAGGACTGCATCATAGCTGCGCGTGACTTCTGGGGCCGCACACCTATTATCATAGGAAAGAAAGACGGCGCAATGGCCGCCACCTCAGAATCTACGGCATTCCCTAATCTGGGTTTCGACATAGAGCACTATGTGGGACCAGGCGAGATAGTGAAGCTCACCGCCGATGGTATGGAGGTGATGCGCAAGGCTGAGGAGAATATGCAGGTATGCTCCTTCTTGTGGATTTATTATGGTTTCCCCACCTCTTTCTATGAAGGACGAAACGTGGAGCGGATGAGATACCGCACAGGCTACGTGATGGGACAGACAGACGATACGGAAGTGGATAACGCGGGAGGGATACCAGACTCAGGACTCGGTATGGCAACAGGATATGCAGCAGGACATAATGTGCCCTATCAGAGATGCATATCAAAATATACTCCCACATGGCCACGCTCGTTTATGCCCACCAATCAGGAGACACGTAACCTTGTGGCCAAGATGAAACTCATACCTAACAAGGCTATGTTGGAGGGAAAGCGCTGCCTGTTCTGTGATGATTCCATCGTAAGAGGCACACAGCTGAAGGACAACACGAAGGTGCTGAAGGAGCTGGGAGCCAAAGAGGTGCACATGCGCATAGCATGTCCGCCGCTGATATGGGGCTGTCCCTTTATCAATTTCTCAGCATCCAAGAGTGAACTGGAACTGATAGCACGGCGCGTAATCATGGACTTTGAAACGGGTTCGGAACACAGGACCTCACTTGACGAGGCACATACGGCACAAAGCATAGAGATAAGTGATGAGACACTTAAGAAATATGCTAAGACCGACTCGCCGGAGTATAAGCGAATGGTCAACGAGATAGCAAAACGTCTGAACATAGACACGCTGAAGTTCTCGAAGATAGAGACCATCATAGAGGCTATAGGCTTGCCGAAGTGCAAGGTATGTACACATTGTTTTGACGGCAGTTCATCATACACTCTGAAATAAGAACGTAAGGCGTCGATAGCATAATTCACATTTACATAAAAAGGAAAAATAAAGTGACAAGAGCAATTATAACCGTAGTAGGTAAAGACACCGTAGGCATTATCGCCAAAGTGTGTTCTTATTTGGCTGACAGCCAGATAAACATTCTCGACATTTCTCAGACCATCGTGCAGGAGTTCTTTAACATGATGATGATTGTGGATATGTCTAAGTGCAACACATCCTTTGATCAGGTATCTTCCGAACTGTCAAATATCGGAAAAGATATGGGAGTACAGGTGAAGTGCCAGTTGGAAGACATCTTTGATAAGATGCATAGGATATAAGAAAGAAAGCCCCACCCCGGCCCTCCCCTGGGGGAGGGAGGGAAATTACAGGGAGGGATGAGAGATGAGGGAAGAGTGAAGAATTAAGAGTGAATACCCCCACAAAAAAAACTCAAACATTATCTAATGATAAACATCAGCGAAGTCCTTGAAACCAATAAGATGATCGAGCAGGAGAACCTTGACGTACGTACTATTACGTTGGGTATAAGCCTGCTGGATTGTGCTGACAAGGATTTAAACACAACCTGCGAAAAGATATATCGCAAAATAACTATGCTGGCTCAAAACCTGGTGTCAACAGGTGAGCAGATTTCGCGAGAGTTTGCAATACCTATTGTAAACAAACGCATCTCTATTACCCCGATATCACTTGTAGGAGCAGCATGCTGCAAGATACCGGCAGATTATGTCCAGATAGCAAAAACCCTCGACAAGGCGGCAAAAGAAGTTGGCGTAAACTTCTTGGGAGGATACTCTGCTGTTGTATCAAAAGGCATGACGAAGAGCGATGAGCTGCTCATACGCTCCATACCACAGGCTTTGGCAGAAACAGAACGCATCTGTTCATCTGTAAATGTCGGTTCTACAAAGACGGGAATAAATATGGATGCTGTTCGCCTTATGGGAGACATAATACTGCAGACAGCATATAATACAAAGGAACAGGATTCGCTTGGATGTGCAAAACTTGTCGTTCTGTGCAACGCTCCAGATGACAATCCCTTTATGGCTGGAGCATTCCACGGAGTAAGCGAGGCCGATGCTATTATAAACGTAGGTGTATCAGGCCCGGGAGTCGTAAAGTATGCATTGGAACAGATGGATAAGGGTAAGGAAAAACCTGCCAACTTTGAGGTTCTCTGCGAGACAATAAAGAAGACGGCTTTCAAGATTACGCGTGTAGGACAGTTGGTGGCTCAGGAAGCATCGAAGAGACTGGGCATCCCGTTCGGCATCATAGACTTGTCACTTGCTCCTACTCCTGCCATAGGTGACTCTGTGGCGGACATTCTGCAATGTATCGGCGTGGAGCATGCAGGAGCCCCGGGCACCACAGCTGCTTTGGCTCTTCTTAACGACCAGGTGAAGAAAGGTGGCGTAATGGCATCATCTTATGTTGGTGGACTAAGCGGTGCTTTCATCCCAGTGTCAGAAGATCAGGGAATGATAGATGCCGTAAAAGCTGGTGCCTTGACAATAGAGAAGCTTGAAGCTATGACCTGCGTATGCTCCGTTGGTCTTGACATGATTGCTATCCCCGGAGATACCAAGGCAACGACAATTGCAGGCATCATAGCCGATGAAAGCGCTATTGGTATGGTGAACCAAAAAACCACAGCGGTAAGAATTATCCCGGTAATAGGAAAGAAAGTTGGTGACACCGTGGAATTTGGCGGCTTATTGGGCTATGCACCAATCATGCCGGTCAACACTTATGACTGCGGACGGTTTGTAAACCGAACAGGACGCATCCCGGCTCCTATACACAGCTTTAAGAATTAAAATATTGGTAAGTATCTTTGATAATAGAAGATATAACACAAACCCATATAAATTCAAAAAAAACAACAACAAACTATGAAAAAGATTCGTGCAGCCGTAGTAGGCTACGGAAACATTGGTAAATTTGCTATTGAAGCATTGGAAGCCAGTGAAGATTTTGAGATTGCAGGTGTTGTACGTCGTAACGGAAGCGACAACAAGCCTTTGGAGCTGACTCCCTACAATGTTGTGAAAGACATTGCCGAGCTGAAAGATGTTGATGTAGCTATTCTTGCTACCCCTACCCGCTCCTGCCAGGAGTATGCAGAGAAGATACTCGCTATGGGTATAAATACTGTGGACTCTTTTGATATTCACACTTCTATTGTTGACTATCGTCGCGCTCTGACACCTATTTGTCAGAAGAACGGTACCGTGGCAGTCATAGCTGCAGGATGGGATCCAGGCTCCGACTCTATCGTACGCACACTTATGCAGAGCCTTGCACCAAAGGGACTGTCATACACGAACTTCGGTCCTGGACGCTCTATGGGTCACTCTGTATGTGTACGCTCAAAGGCAGGTGTTAAGGATGCACTCTCTATGACTATCCCTGTAGGCGAAGGCATTCACCGTCGTATGGTATATGTGGAGTTGGAAGAGGGAGCCGATCTCGCTGAGGTAACGAAGTCAATAAAGGCTGACCCATACTTTGCAAACGATGAGACACACGTCTTTGCTGTTGAAAGCGTAGATGCGCTCAACGATGTCGGTCACGGAGTAAACCTTGTCCGAAAGGGCGTAAGCGGTAAGACTCACAACCAGATGTTTGAGTTCAATATGAAGATAAACAATCCTGCTCTGACCGCCCAGGTACTGGTTAATGTAGCTCGTGCCTCTATGCGTCAGCAGCCAGGATGCTACACAATGATTGAGATTCCTGTAATAGATTACCTGCCAGGTGATCGTGAGAACCTTATCTCACACTTGGTATAATAACAGGGAAATCGGAACATTGCTTAATAGTTTAACATCAGATAGTAAGCAAGCGCAGTTCATGCGTTTCGTTCTGAACGGATGTTTAGCAGCAGCGATACATTATGCGGTGTATTGCTGCTGCCAATTCTTTCTTGAGGTAAACGTATCATACGCTATTGGATATGTAGTCAGTTTTGTGGTAAATTATTTCACTACCACATACTTTACCTTCCGCAAACGTCCAAGCTGGAAGCACTTTATAGGCTTCTGCGGGTCACACGGAGTAAACATACTTCTCCACACATCGCTATTCTGGTGCATGATGCAACTTGGAGTAAACCGCTTCTTGGCACCATTCATAGTTATGGGAATAGCAATGCTAGTACAGTTCACTATCCTGCGCATGGTATTCAAGAAATAAAAAAACTATCCCATAAGGAAATATAACGGAAAATCCTAAGGGGACATAATATAAATACCCTAAGGTCTATAATAGAAAAGGAGTTGCCAAACGCAACTCCTTTTCTATTTCACTTACAGTATATATCTGTTTTACTTCATTCTTTCTTCTACCCATTTACGGGCATTTACGAAGGCCTCGTGCCAAGGTGTGACTGTATCTGTCAGCCTGCGCTCTACGGGATAGTATCCGCATTGCCAAGGATGCTGTGTGCGTTCTGGGTGAGGCATGATGGCTAAGTGACGACCATCAGCACTTGCAAGGGCTGCTACGTCGTAATCGGAACCGTTAGGATTTGCTGGATAACCGTGACGATTATACTTCGCTACGATATTATACTTGTCCTCTGTCTGTGGCAGGTGGAACTTACCTTCTCCATGAGCCACCCAGCAACCTATTTTCTTTCCGCTCAGCGAACCAAACATGACTGAATCATTCTGAGGTATCTGCAACGTCACGAATGTTGACTCAAACTTGTGCGAGTCATTATGCTGCATCTGGGCATACTGCTGCTTGTACTGTAACAACCTCTCAGCGCTGAGTCTGTCCTCAGCCCCATTGGACTGCAGAGGGAAATTGTTGTCTATTAGTCCCAGCTCAATCATCAGCTGACAACCGTTACATACACCGAATGACAAGGTGTCCTGACGTGAATAGAATTTGTCAAGAGCCTCCTTAGCCTTAGGATTGTAGAGGAAAGCACCGGCCCAACCCTTTGCAGAGCCAAGTACGTCAGAGTTTGAGAAGCCGCCGCAGAAGGCTATGACATTCACTTCCTCTAATGTCTCGCGTCCTGTGATAAGGTCTGTCATAGTGACATCCTTCACATCAAAGCCAGCCTGATAGAATGACCACGCCATCTCGCGCTCAGAGTTAGAGCCCTTCTCTCGAATAACAGCCACAAGTGGTCGCTTTCCTTTTATGTTGTCACGTGACTCTGCCTTAAGCGGTGCTCCGCTCAACGTCCATTCCACAGGTATGTTGCTGTAGTTAGCAAAACGCTCCGCAGCCTTGCCGTGGAAGCTCTGTCTGCGATCAAGGAGGAAAGATGTTTTGTACCAAACATCACGGAGTTCCTCGATATCAAATGTGAACAGCATATCGCGAGCCGCCAACTGAGTGTTCGGCACATTGGCATTGCTTATAGTCTTAGCGATAGTGATGAGTCGCTTGCCCTCACCTGAAGTCGGCTTACCTATCTTAGCATAACCAACGCCGGCATCGTCAAGGATCTTCTTCACGCGGGTTGCATCGCTATCCTTTACCTGAATAACAACACCTGGATTCTCTGCAAAGAGTATCTTCACGATGTCACCCTCTACGAGTTTATTGAAATTGATATCCAGTCCGCCCTTGGTGTTGGCAAAACACATCTCAAGCAGACAGGTGATAATACCACCTGCAGATATATCATGGCCTGCAAGAACCAAGCCTTCAGACACCAGCTGCTGAACTGCGATAAAGGCATCACGGAAATACTCTGGGTTCGCCACAGTCGGTACGTCGCTGCCTACTTTTCCTCTGCTCTGAGCAAAAGCGGAACCACCGAGCTGAAGTTTGTCAAACGAGAAGTCTATGTAGTACAGACGTGAATCCTTTTCTGCCGTATTGATAACCGGCGAAACGGTCTTCTTCACATCGCTGACCTCACCGCCTGCACTCACGATGACCGTACCCGGGGCGATAATCTTCTTGCCGTCAGGATATTTCTGAGTCATTGAGAGTGAGTCCTTACCTGTAGGAACGTTGACCTGCAAGGCGAGACAGAAGTCACTCAAAGCCTTAACGGCGCTATAGAGTCTTGCATCCTCACCTTGTTGTGCACGACATGGCCACATCCAGTTGGCGCTCAGCGAGATACTGTCCATACATGTAGCGCCCTTACCCTCTGGAATATCCAATGGTGCCCACACGAGGTTGGTCAGAGCTTCGGCAACGGAAAGAACCGAACCGGCCTCTGGGTTTGCCAGAGCTGCCTGTGGAGCATGTCCCAAAGAGGTCGCTATTCCCTTGGTGCCCGTATAGTCAAGAGCTACTACGCCACAGTCAGAAAGCGGCAACTGCAACTCTCCTTGGCATTGCTGGCGGGCTACACGGCCTGTGACGCTACGGTCAACCTTGTTTGTCAGCCAATCCTTACATGCTACAGCCTCCAGTTGCAGCACGTCTTTAAGATAAGATGTCAGCTGCTCATTGAGCGTGGTGTTGGATGACAGACCAGAAGCGTCATACGTCACAACATCATATTTACGCTCAACAGTCTTGTCGTCCATGACTGTCTTTGGCGATGAACCGAACATCTGCTCTACGGCAAGGTCGAAAGGTCTCTCTCCGTCAGCCTGCTCAAAAGCAAAGCGATGGTCACCTGTAGTCTCTCCTACGGTGTACATCGGAGCTCTCTCGCGGTCAGCAATCTTCTGTACATGCTCTATTGAACTCTCGTCGATGAGCAGTCCCATGCGCTCCTGAGACTCGTTGGCTATAATCTCCTTTGCCGACAAGGTCTTATCGCCCACAGGCAACTTGTCCATGTGTATGAGTCCGCCACATTCTTCCACAAGCTCTGAAAGACAGTTTACGTGTCCGGCTGAGCCGTGATCGTGAATGGAAACGATTGGGTTCTTATCTTCCTCACCTAATGCACGGATAACATTATATGCACGTTTCTGCATCTCAGGGTTGGCTCGCTGAACCGCATTCAGCTCAATACCGCTGGAGTATCTGCCTGTCTCCACACTTGAAACAGAACCGCCACCCAGTCCGATACGGTAATTCTCACCGCCCATGACAACGATTTTGTTGCCTGGCTGCGGCTCACCCTTTATACAATCACGCTTGATACCATAGCCCACACCTCCTGCAAGCATGATAACCTTGTCGTAAGCGTACTGCTCTTCGGAGTTCGGCTCCTGATGCTCAAAGGTGAGGACAGAACCGCAGATGAGTGGCTGACCGAACTTATTACCAAAATCCGATGCTCCGTTTGAAGCCTTGATAAGTATCTGCTCAGGTGTCTGATACAGCCACTTACGTATCGGCATTATCTTCTCCCACTCATGACAGTCCTTGTCCTTGCTCCAATGCAGCAATCCGTCAGTATGCTCGTCACCCTTATCCTTACGCGGATAAGAGGTCATATAGACTGCTGTTCCGGCAATTGGCCATGAGCCAACGCCACCTCCCATACGGTCGCGTATCTCACCGCCGGTACCTGTGGCGGCACCATTGAACGGCTCTACGGTAGTAGGGAAGTTATGAGTCTCAGCCTTGAGGGAAATAACGCTCTCCACCTTTTTTATTTTGTATGTATCAGGCTCTGCATGGTTGGCAGGTGAGAACTGCTCTATCTCTGGTCCTGCGGCAAAAGCCACATTATCCTTATAGGCTGACAGTATCTTATTAGGATTCTCCTGGGTTGTTCGCTTAATCATCTGGAACAACGACGATTCCATCTCCTTGCCGTCTATGACAAATGTTCCTCCGAAAATCTTGTGGCGGCAATGCTCCGAATTAATCTGTGCAAAGCCGAAGAGCTCAGAGTCTGTCAATGGGCGTCCTAACTGCTCAGCCACCTTATACAGGTATTCAATCTCCTCCTTAGACAACGCCAGGCCTTCCTGCTCATTATGCTCCTCGATGTTCTCGATATACTTAATGGGTTCCGGGCTTTTGTTGACCGTAAAGATTTCCTGGTTCAGGCCTTTATACATGCGCTGCAGCATCTCGTCGTGCTCTGCGTCCTCAGTCTCTGCCGGGAAATACTCCTCTATACGGGTAATCCCGCAGAGCGACATGTTCTGCGTTATCTCTACGGCATTCGTTGACCAAGGCGTAATCATCTCGCGTCGCGGACCAACAAAGTATCCGCTCAACGATGTCTCGGGCTCACCTTTTTCGTTTGTCAATAGTTCTGCGTTGTCATAGAGCCAGCATAACTTCTTTACCTCATCAGTATCAGGCTGATGATTAATCTCTGTTGCTATGACATGCTGTGATGGAGTTTTGAAGAATAGAATCATATAATGTATTCAGGATTTAAGTATTGTGACTAACTATTGGTAAAAACATTCCGGACTATACTCAGAGCAATAACTCGTTATATGTTTATTTCGACATATAGACATATCGACATATCGTTATATAGACAAATCGACATCCCGGCATTTCGCTAATCTTAGCTCAACCCTTTCAGGCTGGATATTACCTGCTTGGGATTGTCTGAAGCGAAGATATATGAGCCAGACACCAGCACATCCACTCCGGCTTCTGCCAGTCGTGGCGCGGTTTTGCCGTTCACTCCGCCATCCACTTCAATGAGGGCCTTTGAGCCTGTTCGCCCTATCATTTCTTTCAGGCGTTTCACTTTGTCTATAGTGTTCTCTATAAAAGCCTGCCCACCGAAACCCGGGTTCACGCTCATCACGAGGACAAGGTCTATGTCTCGTATTACATCCTCAAGCACCCATATCGGTGTTGAAGGATTGAGCGTCACTCCGGCCTTCATGCCGGCTTCGTGAATTTCGTGTATGGTACGATGGAGATGCGTGCAGGCCTCATAGTGCACATTCATCATCATAGCTCCGAATGCTACAGTCTGACGAATGAAGCGCTCAGGGCTCTTTACCATGTAATGCACGTCCAAGGGCTTGCGACATGCCTTTGCGACTGCCTCAAGTACGGGGAATCCAAAAGAGATATTGGGGACAAACAGACCGTCCATTACATCCAGGTGCAGCCAATCGGCTTCGCTGGAGTTAATCATCTCAATATCCTTATCGAGATGCAGGAAGTCTGCTGCCAATAGCGAGGGAGATACTATCATAATTGTACGCAAAAAGTCTTATATAATTAAGCACTTCGTCTGATGGCGTAAATGAGTAGTTAGAGTAGATTTGGTTCATAGGCGGGATTTTTTTGTTACTTTGATTAGATAACGCCGCCTATATGAATTTATTGCAGAGAAGTAAAGAAAAAGTCGCAGACACCCATGAAGAAATGTCTGCGACTTCATTTTCAGGCAAGTGCAGTTATATCAACTCTTACTTTACCTTATCTACGATAGCCTTGAATGCCTCGGGATTGTTAACTGCGAGGTCAGCAAGGACCTTACGGTTGATTTCGATGCCTTCCTTGTGCAGCAGACCCATAAGTGCAGAGTATGACAGGCCCTCCATGCGTGCAGCAGCGTTGATACGCTGTATCCACAGAGCACGGAATGTGCGCTTCTTATTCTTACGGTCGCGATATGCATAGGTAAGACCTTTCTCCCATGTATTCTTCGCTACGGTCCACACATTCTTGCGTGCGCCAAAGTAACCCTTTGTGAGCTTCAGGATGCGTGTTCTCTTTGCCTTAGAGGCAACGTGATTTACTGATCTTGGCATAATTTTCTTACTTTAAAAAGTTAGACGGTAGGGTTAATTAACGCATACACAGCAAGTCGCGAACCTGCTTCATGTTAGAAGAATCAACGATTGAATAACCCAGAAGATTTCTCTTCTGCTTCTTTGTCTTCTTTGTCAGGATGTGACTGTGGAAAGCGTGACGTCTTTTCACCTTACCTGAACCGGTGAAAGCAAAGCGCTTCTTAGCACCGGAATTTGTCTTTACTTTTGGCATTTTTTTGTTATTTATAAATTGTTATTAATAAATGAGGTGGCAACGCATATACCGGGCGTTACGCACTCTCTTAGCATTCTTTTTAGGTGGTTTCTGTTTCTTCCCACCACAACTTTACTCTTCGCCGCCCATTTCTTCCTTGAGCTTCACGAGAGCATCCAGACCCTTGGCACTTCCTGCCAGCCCGTCATTCAGGCTGACCTCTTCCTGCTGCAACTGGTCTGCTGCCTCCTGCTCCCTGCGCTCACGGTCCATCTTCTGCTGCGACTTCTTAGCCTGTCCTGCATGTTTCGGAGCCAGGAAAAGGAACATCTTCTTACCTTCCAAGCGTGGCATCTGCTCCACCTTGCCATATTCTTCCAAATCATTGGCAAATCTCAGCAGCAATACCTCACCTTGCTCCTTAAACAATATGGAGCGACCACGGAAGAACACATAGGCACGCACCTTGTTGCCTTCCTCGAGAAACTCCTTCGCATGCTTCAGCTTGAAGTTGTAGTCATGATCATCCGTCTGCGGTCCGAAGCGGATTTCCTTTACTTCCACCTTAACCTGCTTTGACTTCAGCTCTTTCGCCTTCTTCTTCTGCTGGTAGAGGAACTTGGAATAGTCAATGATACGACAAACTGGCGGATTGGCATTAGGGCTGATCTCTACGAGATCTTCCTCACGCTGACGTGCTAAGTCAAGGGCATCCTTTGTCGGCATCACGGTTGAGCCGTTGTCATCCACTACACGAACCTCACGCACCCTGATTTGGTCGTTGATGCGATACTGGTTCTTTGGATTTTGTTTTCTGTTGTCTGTTCTCATTAACTATTTATGGCGGTTTCTGTTTATTCCCGCCGTGATACTTGTTTTTATGAACTTCCTGCTGATATTGTGTTTGCGCAAAAAGCGGTGCAAAGGTACTAATTTTTATTGATAGCACATATTTTACCCTCAACCATATGCTGTATGTTTACGTTTTTTTAACATAAATCATTTCCCAAAGGTCAAAATTCCCCCACGTTGGCCTACTTTTCTCCTTGCGATGGCCTACTTAACTCCTTGCGTTGGCCTACTTAACTCCTTGCGTTAGCCTACTTTTCTCCTTGAGCTGAGTAACTTAACTACCCGAGCTGAGTAACTTAACTACCCGATGTGAGTAACTTCCCTCATTGCGCTCAATCAGTCGAACAGGTGGATAGTAAATTTCACGCCTGAGCGAACGGCCTCTTTTTTGGCGATAGCGGTAAAGAAAGAGATGTCTAAGATATGTGTCGAGATGCCATAACCCAATTCCACGTATGGGAAGAGGCGGTCTGTGGCGAGCAGTCCCAGATACAGTCTCTCGCCGCGGATGAGGTATGTCGATATGCGACCCAGCAAGAGGTTGGGGCTTTCCAGCACGGCATGTGCCCGCAGATAGCGGTAGCAGTTGTCATAGTAACGCCCGTTGAGGATATGAAAGCATCCCGACTTTGCGTCATTCCACGTAGGGTCTGTTATGCCCTCATTAAAGTACTCGTAGAATACGAAGTCAATATTATGGCGGTTAGTGAACAGTCCTCCACCTATCTTCCACAACAGCAGGTATAGTGGGGACAGATACTGCCGTTTCGTTACTGTTGCCTCCCAACGCTCAAAGTGCGCTTCGGTATTCAGCACGCCTGATGTGCCGCGCTCATAGTCCAGCATGAAGGTGGGCCACTTGCTGCCCACTATCACTTTCTTCTCATCATCATAGAAATAATGCTGTCCTGGGGTGTAGGTAATGTTGATATGGGGAGAAAAAGAGGTATAGTGATCTTTCAACTCGTAATGTTCCAACACATCGCTGCTCACGCGATGCGGCGTCCTGTTATGATATATCAAACCAGCCTGAACACGCAGTCCGTTTATTACCTCTATATTATGCTCCAGTCTTACCATAAAGTCTCGAAAGAGTATATAGTAATCCGGAACAGGCTTAAAGACTCCCGCTCCTCCTTCAGGCAACTCATACGGATTGCCCCCAATGTCTATGATGTTTTTGGGTTCCAGCCTCAACTGGTCCGTAGAACTTCTCTGTCCTCTATGCTGTACCGTCAGCGATACCGAAGCATTGCGGATAGGGGCATAGACAAAGTTTGTGATAAATCGCCCTACAATCAGTTTGGGTCTGAAGTTATAACCCAGCCTCAGGTCCATCTGCAGGCTGCGTCCTGAGGTGTGGTTGAGCCTCAAGCGAGCATCCTGTTGATACGTGATGCCTCGCCAGTCAGAATAGGAAATATCAGGGTTTGTGAGGCGTATCGTGCTATACTGCGACGTTGTAAAGTTATAGCTGTGAAACATACTCTGTCCTATAGTGCCCAAAGTCTTGATCCAGGGCTGCGTATGTTTGCGTCGTATTGTATCCTTGACTATTACCTCATCCTGCGCCAACGCCACGTTTGACTTTCTCCATCTTGGCGTTGCTTCGTCATACAGTCTTTCTGCCGTACTGTCCAATGGTTCCGAGCGATAGTGTGCAATAGCCAGCGAGTCATGCCTTGTCTTTACGGTATCGAGGCTCAACGAATACAAAGGCGTAAGGTCAACACCCCTAAGCCCCAGGTTGAAGGGATGCTTATGGTTGCCGTTCTGGCTCTGCTTCAGGCTATCGCCTTCGTTTTGTTTTTGGCCAAGACTATCGTTATTGTTAAGGTTATTGTTAAGGTTTTGGGCTCCATTATCCTTTTCGTGTGATTCGTGGTCGCTCTTGTTTTGGGTGCGGTCAAGCTCTCCTTCCCTTAGGGGAGGGTTAGGGGTGGGGCTCCTCCTTTTCCGTCTCAGCAACCTTGATGGGTCATAGTCACTTTCCATCGTATAGTAGTCTTGACTAAAGGTAGCATGTCCATCAACGATGTTGCCGTAATAGTAATAATGGAATTCTGCCTCAGACTCTACAGGCCAATAGCGCTCGTCACCCTTCTCGCCCATCTTCACATCTACTTGGAACAGGATGAATCCCCAGTAGCATCTGAAGCTATAGCGCGTGATGCAATGTGAGTTACTGTCATAAGTGAATGTACCCCTGAGCGACAGCTGAGTCTTGTTTCTCTTGGCGCGATAAGAGTAGTGCACCTTTCCAGGCGAGACGGAGTCTATCCTATAGTTATAGTGTTTGGCATTCTCCTTTACGAAAGGTGAAAGGATATGGTCCCCTCCGAGAAGATAGGAGTTGTATGGCGTTTGCAGAAAGAGGTCCATCACCTCCTGGTTTGCCATATCATAGTTATCCACGGAGCCGTATTCATATCTTATCTTCCTCGTAAACTTCGTCACACGGTTATACTGCTGCACACCTACCTGCTCGGTCAGCAGTTCCCTTCCCCCGCGACGGTAGTAACTGCGGTTAGGAAGTGTGAAGTAAAGGAAGTTACGGCGGCGCAGCTTGGAACTCCCACGAAAATAGTACAGGCACTCATAGTTCCATTGCTTGGTCCTGAAGGAGTCTGCCACAGAAAAGAACACGGGGAAATTGGTGTCCGTACTCTTCATCTTCACCTTGCCTGATGAAGTCATAGGACACAGCAATAACAGTATAATGTATGTCAGAATGTGCAGCAGCATCAGTTACCTACAGATTGTGGCAGGGGTTGTTTCTTCAGTTCTATACGGAACGTCGTTCCTTTATTCTTTTCTGAATAGAGTACGTAAATCTTTCCGTCGTGATACTCTTCTATGATGCGTCTTGACAGAGACAGCCCAAGTCCCCACCCGCGCTTCTTCGTCGTATAGCCCGGATTGAACACCTCCTTGAGCTTACTGGGCTCTATGCCCTTGCCATTGTCCGACACATCTATTATCACAAGCCGCTCCTCAGTAGATATGCTTGCTCTCATGTGTATGTCTCCCCTACCCTCCATAGCATCTACGGCATTCTTGCACAGGTTCTCAAACACCCATTCAAAGAGGAGCGGATTGACCGTTACGAGTATTCCCTCGTCAACAGTATAGCTGATATGCACCTTGCCCGAGGTGCGACGGCTCATGTACTGCACCACGTGGCCCAGTACCTCCTCAAGCGACACGGTACTCTTCTCCGGTGTCGAGCCGATCTTGGAGAACCTGTCCGCTATGAGCCTGAGGCGGCTCACATCCTTGTCCATCTCGGGTAGCAAGTCGTCATTGGGATAGTTCTCCTTGAGTATCTCCATCCACGCCATGAGCGACGAGATGGGCGTACCGAGCTGATGGGCCGTTTCCTTTGACAGTCCCACCCACACCTTGTTCTGCTCTGCACGCTTTGAGGACAGCAGGGCCAGTATGGCCAAAGCCACAAACAGCATCACTACGGCAAGCTGTATGTAGGGATAGTACGCCAGACGAGTGAGTAATACGGAGTCATCATAACACACAAGCAGATAGTCAGACTTAGGACTGTCCGGCTGCAAATCCACACGTATCGCCATTCCCTTCTTCTGCATTTTCCTTGCCATACCGGCTGCTACGGAAAGACTGTCCGGCGTGTTTCCCATCTCTATGTTTCGCCACATCTGCACGTTGCCTTTCTTATCCACCACGATGACCGGTATTGTGTGGTTTTGCTCCAGCACCTTCACCACCAGACCCAGGTCCGTATTCTCATCCGCGCTGGCAAGATTGTGCATCGCCTCTGCCCATATCTCCATGCGTGAACGCTCCTCGTTTGCCAGCTCTGTCACCATGCGATGACTGACGATGAGAGAGGCGGCGGCTATGATAACCGCAGCAAGGATAAACGATATTTTAAGACGTGAGGTCATTGCGTTTTCGGCTTTTTCGGGGCAAAAGTAGCATTTTTTTGCGATATTTTATACCATTGTTACAAAAAAATTATTACTTTTGCCGAAAATTATGTCAACTATCCTATACCAATCACCAATCTTCGGCCCTGTGCATTCACGCAGGCTGGGGGTATCGCTGGGCATAAACCTTATGCCTGCCGATGGAAAAGTGTGCACATTTGACTGCATCTATTGTGAGTGTGGGCTCAATGCCGAGCACCGACCCTCTGAGCATCGTCCCACCAGGGATGAGGTAAGCAATGCGCTGCGAGAGGTGCTGCACGACAGGCACACTAAGGGTCTGCCCCTCGATGTCATCACCTTTGCGGGAAACGGCGAACCCACAGCCCATCCTGAATTCCCCGATATCATACGCGACACGATAGCGCTGAGGGACCAATACTTCCCTGAGGCAAAGGTATCCGTGCTCAGCAACGCCACGATGATACACAAGCCCGCCATACGCGAGGCGCTGATGCTCGTGGATAACAACATTCAGAAGCTGGATACCGTTGATGCTACATATATTAATAAGGTAGATAGACCCGTCTCCGCCTCATACGATGTGAAGGATATAATATCCAACCTAAAGGAATTTCACGGACATGTGATCATCCAGACCATGTTTATGAAGGGCAGCAACAACGTCGATAATACCGGCGAATTCTACGTAGCCCCTTGGATTGAGGCCGTGAAGGAGATTGCTCCGCAGCAGGTGATGATCTACACCATAGACCGCGACACCCCCGTGAGCGGACTGGAAAAGGCTGACAAAACCACTCTCGACACCATTCGTGACCGTGTAACGGCATTAGGCATACCGTGCACGGCAAGCTATTAATTTTCAAAGAATATACAACATACTGACTATGAGAAAAACTATCCTGACAATTCTTACCCTTACACTCTCTCTGGCGTGCTATGCCGCAGAACCCCTGGCACTGGCTCAGAGGGCAAATGATTATTTCATGGCAAAGTGGAGCGACCCCTCATGGCCTACCACAGGAAAGAAACTACGCCCCTCCAATCTCTGGACGCGTGCCGTATATTACGAGGGACTCTTTGCGCTCTATAGCATAGACCCTCAGGAGCGATACATGAAATATGTTGACGACTGGGGCAATTATCACGGATGGAACGTATATACCGGTAAGCCCGAGACCGTGGATGCCGACCACCAATGCTGCGGACAAGCCTACATGATGAGATACATGCAGGTGGGCGGCGATGAGAAGATTGCTAAGATACGTGCCAACTTTGACCACGAGATATCCAGCACGGGCAACCGTCATTGGACGTGGATTGATGCCATTCAGATGGCTATGCCCGCCTTTGCCATGATGACAAAGATTACGGGTGACAGAAAGTACTTGGACTATGCTATGCGCTCTTACGTGTGGACACGCGACACCTGTGGCGGCAAGCTGTTCAACGAAGCCGAAGGCCTGTGGTGGAGAGATGCCAATTTCGTTGCGCCCTACAAGGAGAACGACGGCAAGAACTGCTACTGGAGCCGCGGCAACGGATGGGTCTATGCAGCCCTCGTGCGCGTCATGAGCACACTTTCCCCTAAAGACCCATACTACAAACAGCTCAAGGCCGACTATCTCACTATGACACGCGCCCTGCTGAATTGCCAGCGCAGCGACGGCTTCTGGAATGCCAGCCTCGTGTCTCAGGACTATGCCGGTCCAGAACTCACAGGTACGGCACTATTCCTCTACGGACTCTCATGGGGAGTGAACAACAAGTTGCTGAAAGCAAAAGAGGTACGCCCCGCCATCGACAAAGCATGGAAAGCATGTGCATCATGCGTACATGAGGACGGCTTCCTCGGCTACGTACAAGGCTCAGGCGACAGACCCGCATCAAGCCAGCCCTGCACCTACAACCGCGAGCCGGACTTTGACGACTACGGCCTGGGCTGCTTCCTGCTCGCCGCTACGGAATATAGTAAGGTGAAGTAACCCCCTCCAGCTCCCCCCAAGGGGGAGAGAACTAAACCTCGAAATAACGAAATAACGACATATCGACATAACGACATAACGACATCTCGAAATAACAGACCACGCATTATAAATCCCCCCTCAATACAATCATGACCAAATCCCTTTTCCTATCGCTATTCTTTGCTGCATCGCTCCAGGCTAATGCGGCAACTGTCATAGACCTCAACCGTGGCTGGCTCGTTAATGGCACCCAGCTCGTCAACGTACCTCATGACTATCTCATAGAACAACCTTGGGTAGCACCTGCTGCCGATGAGAAGGCCGACAACTCAGATGCCGGAGCCAACATCAAGAGCCGCCTCTCTGCACGCGGTTTCAAAGAGCTCAACAGCTGCACATACACCAAGACCTTCACACCCTCTGAGGACCTCAAGGGCAAGCAGCTGCTACTGGACTTTGAAGGCATCATGTACGTTGCCGACGTTTACCTCAACGATGAGCTCATCGGAGGCACGGACTACGGTTATGTGGGTTTTGAGATCGACGTGACAAGGAAACTCAAGATTGGACAGGAGAACACCATCAAGGTAGTCTGCGAACAGGGCAGCCCCAAAGACTCACGCTGGTACACAGGTGGCGGCCTCTACCGCAACGTCACCCTCGTAGCCAAAGATGCACAGATGCACTTCCAGCGCCATCCACTCTACATCACGAATGATGACGTCACAAAGAGCACCAACGGTACCGTCAACGTGTCTGTCTCTGCCAATGTGCAAAACAGCTCTAAGCAGAAGGAAATAACCCTGCAGCTCACTATCCTCGACCCTCAGGGCACGCAGATATACTCGGGCAACCACAGTCTGAAGTACAACCGCAACTATCGTGCCGGTCAGGAGCTCACTCTGCCTGCCATCGCCATCGCCAATGCCCAGCTGTGGGACTGCGAGCACCCCAACCTCTATACGGCAAAGGTACAGCTGCTCAGAGAGGACGGTAGCGTGGCAGACGAGACGCAGAGCACCTTCGGTATCAGAACCGTTCAGATAGTACCGGGTAAGGGACTCATACTCAACGGCAAGAAAGTGCTGCTCAAGGGATATGCCAACCACCACACCCTCGGAGCACTCGGCGCTGCGGCCTATCCTAAGGCCATAGAGAAGCGTATAAAGCTGATGAAGGAATTTGGCATGAACCATATACGCACCTCCCATAACCCCTACTCCACCAGCTTCCTCGACATCTGCGACAAGTACGGCATTCTCGTTGTTGACGAACTCTACGACAAGTGGAATGACCAGTATGTGGGCGCAGGCAGAAAGCACTTCATGGATCTCTGGCAGCAGCATGTGCCAGAATTCATCACCCGTGACCGCAACCACCCGTGTGTCGTAGCGTGGTCTATGGGCAACGAGCTGCAGTCCTACAATGATATGCCGTTCAACGACTTCGGTGTGACCCAGTTCAAGCTCATGCGTACCCTCGTACAACGCTATGACACCACGCGCAAGGTGACAGTAGCCATGCACCCACGATACCGCAACTGGGAGACTGACTCCCTGCCCTGCGATTTGGCTATGGTTACCGATTTCCAGTCCTACAACTACCGCTACATGTACTTCCCAGGCGACGAGGCACGCTTCCCTTGGATGACGTTCTATCAGAGTGAGGCAAGCGTATCGGCTATGGGCGAGAATTTCTTCGCTATGGATCGCGACAGGACCATCGGCCTTGCTTACTGGGGAGCCATCGACTATCTCGGCGAGAGCCAGGGATGGCCCGTGAAAGGATGGGCACAGGGTGTATTCGACATCTCTCTTGAGGCAAAACCCAAGGCCTATTACATGCGTTCCTTCTTCAAGCCCGATGAGCCCATAGTACATATCGCCGTGACCGACACCAAGGGCGACGCCATGTGGAACGGCGTGCAGACAGGCAACGACGGACAGAGCGACCATTGGAACAGAGAGCCCTTCGCCAATATTGACATCACCACCTATACCAACGCCGAAGAGGTGGAGCTCATCGTCAACGGCAAGAGTTACGGCACCCAGAAGAATGACATCTCGTCAGCCAAGATGCGCAACCAGATACGTTGGAAGAACGTGATCTATCATGTCGGCTACTGCGAAGCCATAGCACGTACTGGAGGTAAGATTGTGGCACGCCATAAGATAGAGACCACAGGCGCCCCCACAGCACTCAAAATAGAGAGCGACAACAATGCATGGCAGGCTGACGGTATGGACCTGCAGCACCTGCGCATCTATGCCGTAGATAGTAAAGGTCATCGCGTACAGACCGCCAGAGGCCTTGTCACCATTCTCATCAACGGCAAGCCCGCACAGGTAGGCGATGCCAATGCCCCTGTAGCGACCCTCGCTGCAGTCAGCAGCGGCAACCACGCCTCTGACGAGCTCAACATGGTCAATAGCCGACAGCTCTTCAACGGCTCAATCCTTGCCATCCTTCGTGCAGGACTCACCCCGGGCAACATCACCGTCACAGCAACATGTCCCGGCCTGAAGAGCGCCACGGTAAAGCTCAAGACACTTCAAAAATAAAAAAACAAATCGACATATCGACATATCGAAAAAAAACATGCATTCTGATTTATGCATTCTGAATTATGATCTACTCCATTGCCGAAATATCTAACATCATCGGGGCACAGCGCACAGGCGACAAGCCCTACAGTATCTCCATTCTGCTCACGGACAGCCGCTCGCTCACCTTCCCCGAGGAAACCCTGTTCTTCGCCATCAGTACATCGCGCAACGACGGACATCGATACATCGACGAGCTCTACGCCAAAGGCACGCGCAACTTTGTCGTCACAAACCTGCCTGAAGACATCAAGCCCGATGCCAACTACCTGCTCGTGACCGATGTCGTCGCAGCCCTTCAGCAGCTGGCAGCCCACCATCGCAGCCAGTTCCCCGAAATCCCCGTCATAGGCATCACGGGCAGCAACGGCAAGACAATGGTGAAGGAATGGCTCAGCCAACTCCTCACACCTTCCATGAACGTAACACGCTCACCGCGCTCATACAATTCACAGACAGGCGTGCCACTAAGCGTATGGAACCTCAGCAGCCACACACAGGCAGCCATCTTCGAGGCAGGCATCAGCCGGCCCGGTGAGATGCAGCGCATAGCACCAGTCATAAGCCCCACCATAGGCATATTCACCAACATCGGACAGGCACATCAGGAGAATTTCTCCTCAACCGAAGAGAAATGCCGAGAGAAACTACAACTCTTCAACTCCTGCGACACCATAATCTATAATGACGAAAACGATATCCCTTCTTTGTTAAGGTCAACGTCATCGTCAGAGTCAACGTCCCTCCCCCCTAAGGGGGAGTCGGAGGAGGGCTGTGCCTCCTTTATCTCCGTCTCTCAAACCAACCCCGCTGCCACCTTCTATGTCAGCAGCATCGACGAGACCCCCGATGGCAAAACCACCATCCACTACACCTTCACCCCTCATCCCTCACCCCTCACCTCTCAATACACCCTCCCCTTCATCAGCAAGGCCGCAGTCCACAACTCCCTGCTCTGCGCCGCTGCAGCGCTCCACATGGGGCTCACCCCCACAGAGCTCGACAAGCGCATGCAGCTGCTGCAACCCGTGGAGATGCGTCTTGAGGTCATACAAGCACGCAACAACTGCATCCTCATCAACGACTCCTACAACTCCGACATCCCCTCGCTCGACATCGCCCTCGACTTCGCATGGCGACGCTTCAACCGTCACACCACCCTGCTGCGGTCCAACACCCTCATCCTGAGCGACATCGAGCAGACAGGACTGACCGACGAGGAGATCTGCCGACAGGTGATGCCGCTCATCATCAAGCGAGGCATCAAGAAACTCATCACCATCGGCACACAGATAACGCCTGCCACGCTGCTGCAGGCCGGCATCGCGACCACGGGGATGCTCTTCGTCAACTACCGCGATACCCCACAGTTTCTTGCCTCAAGCACCTTCGGCACCCTGCGCAACGAGAATATCCTCATCAAGGGAGCACGCAGCTTCCATTTTGATGACATCACCTCCCTGCTCATCTCCCAGGTCCACGAGACCACGATGGAGATAAACCTCAGCGCCCTCATCGGCAACCTCAATTTCTATCGAAGCTTCCTCAAGCCCCACACCAAGACATGCTGTATGATCAAGGCAGAGGCATACGGTGCCGGAGCCATAGAGGTGGCCAAGACGCTGCAGGAGAACAATGTGGATTACCTCGCCGTTGCCGTTGCCGACGAGGGAGCAGAGTTACGCAAGGCCGGCATCACGGCAGACATCATCGTGATGAACCCCGAGATGACCGCTTTCCGCACCATCTTCGACAACAACCTGCAGCCCGAGGTCTATTCCTTCCGCCTTCTGCGTGCCATGATTCAGGCCGCTCAGCGCGAGGGCATCACAGGATGGCCCATCCACATCAAGCTTGACACAGGCATGCACCGTCTCGGCTTCGACCCCATCTCAGACATGGAGCAGCTCACCGCTGAACTCACACAGCAGAACGCCGTAACGCCGCGCTCCGTCTTCTCACACTTCGTGGGCAGCGACGAAGACCGTTTCAACGACTTCTCCCAGCAGCAGTACGACCTCTTCTGCCAGGGTGCCGATGCATTGCAGCAGGCCTTCCCCCACCACATCCTGCGCCACATCTGCAACACCGCAGGCATAGAGCACTTCCCTGAGCGCCACCACGACATGGTGCGTCTCGGCCTGGGGCTCTACGGCATCAACCCCCGCACCTCACGTATCATCCACAACGTCTCTACCCTACGCACCACCATCCTCCAGATCCACTCCATCCCCGCAGGCGACACTATCGGCTACTCGCGTCGCACCACCCTGGAGCGCGACAGCCGCATCGCCGCTATCCCCATAGGCTATGCCGACGGACTGGACAGACGCTTAGGCAACAGAAACGCCTACTGCCTCGTCAACGGGCAACAGGCGCAATACGTTGGCAACATCTGCATGGACGTCGCCATGATAGACGTCACGGATATCGACTGTCAGGAAGGCGACAGCGTAGAAATCTTCGGTGACAACCTCCCCGTCACAATCCTCTCCGACAAACTCGGCACCATCCCCTACGAAATCCTCACCTCCATCAGTCCCCGTGTACGCCGCATATACTACAAAGACTAAAGACTCTATCTGCGCCACTCCTGGAGCAACGAGTGACATGATGAACCCCGAAAGTTTTTTTAACTTCCGGGGTTCATACCATTATGTCGGTGCTCTTTTTTGTGCCTCTCGAAAACTTACAGTCGCGCGAGGTATTTTTGTGACAAAATCTCTATGCTATTTTGTTTCCCATTCGCTACGTTCGATTGTGAAACCTTTGTCGGTTGCTTCTTTGGCATAACGCTTCATCGTAGCCTGCATGGAAGCGATGAGTTCATGGTCTGGAGTCTCTGCCTTCAGAGCCTTGCGCACTTGACGGCCCAGTTTATCGTACTGGCCCTGATAGAATTCAGCATTGGCTGCTGCGCTTCCAACCATTGCCTTACCCAGCTGCTGCTCCTTCTCGGCAGAGGTGGAGGCTTTCGTTCCGAGGGAGATAGAAGCGCTGGCGGCATACTGGTTCAGCAGTTTGGTGACATACTGATTCAGCGTTGGCAACTTTGCTGCCGCAGCATCCAGCTCCTGTCTCTTATCTGCGCTGAGTTTGCGATCGAGTAGCTCCGTTTTCTTTGTATCGGGACCGATAACCTTTTCAAGGATAGTCTTTGCAGAGGCGTGGATTAGGATAGGATGGAATAAATCCCACAAATTCCATTGATCCTTATCCATTTTGTCATTTCCTTGATTGGTTGCTGCCTTAGCATAGATGTAGGCCTTGTCCATATCTTTATCGACTCCAAGCCCTATGAAATACATGTTTGCAAATGCCATTTGCGAAGGGGCGAAGCCTAATTCTGCTCCCTTCTCGTAGTACGGCATAGACTCTCTGTAGAATTGCATTGCCTCATCTATGCTGTGCCCATTGCCATCATTGTGCTTATAGTCATAACTGAAACTGCCATAATTGTGGCATGCTATCTCGTATCCTGCGTCGGCTGCCTTTTTCAGGTAGTCAAGCCCCACAGCCTTATCCTGCTCGCCCATATCGCCTTTGTACAGCGTGGTTCCAAGGTCATATAGGGCAGGAAGGTAATTTCGGGCTGCTGCCTCCTTAAGGTATTTCAGTGCTGCAGGATTGTCTTCTTCCATTCGTTTTGTAAAAAACATATCGTGCAACTCTTTGGCCTCCCTGTCGAGAGTGCCGTTGAGTTCCTGCTCAAAGACGTGACACAGAGTCGTGGCATTGGCATAGCAGTCAATACCCGCTGCTATGCCTTCCATATAGCATGTCAGAGCATAGACGGGGTCCTGATTTGTTCCAAGTCCTGTCTGTATCAATTGGGCATATCCCCCAATGTGGATTTTGTCTATCTCCTGTGCCTTTTCAAAATACACGTAGGCGGAATCGAAATTCTGTGTAACCACTTTTCCTTTTTCGAAGTATAATCCGATGTTGTGATATACATATCCGAGTTGTCTGTCTCCCTCTGGCAGTTCTGTCAATGCCTGACGATACCACTTATATGCCTTTGTGTCGTCCCTAATTTCTGTGCTTTTGGATTGCCCATACACTTCTGCCAAATAGCTGTGAGCCTTGCCTGTCTCCTCCGGGTGTTTGGCAATGACATTCTGAACCTCCTTCTCAACAGCCTGCAACTCCTTGGCATCGCTTTTTTCCTTCAATGCCTTTACCGCCACCTTGACGAGTTTCTTCATCTCCTTGCTGTCCTCTGCCCGTATGCCCAAAACGAAGAACAGACACATCAGTGTGATAATAATACGGTTTGTTTTCATAATGTATTTTAGTTTAGGTGAATATATATAATAGTATTATCTTATTTCGCGTATCAGCATGCCCGGATAGAATGTTCCGCCGCTGACCTTGCGGAATGTTGTCGCTCCGAGGTCGCATCCCTGTGCCTTCTCTTCGGCAGCCATAAAGCGGTTGTCCCATATCTTTCCTTTCTCCGGCACGATGGTTCCGACACGCTTATAGGTCGTGTGGCCCTTGTCGTCTTCTACCGGCTGCAGCACTTCATACTTGGAATTGTCTGTCATCCCTTCCTTGCGACCTATTGATGCCTTGATGGGCTCCGTCTGTGACAACGGAACTTTCACCTTGAAGACATCGAAGTTCTTCTGCAGGTTGGCCACGTTCTCATCGAGTGCCCGCTGGCAGGCCTTACGCACCATGAGCAGAGGCTCCTCTTCCTTGATACCCATAAACGAAATTTTACTGCCGCTGCTTTCCTGCTCTCCCACATACTCCAGCCTGTAGGAACCGCGTTGACGTTCGAAGTTGTCACGCTTCGCACCATTATCACGGTCGGTGTATGCATCCTTATAAAATCGCGATGCCGTCTCATCATCCCACACCAACCGATAGAGATAGCTGTGTATCTTTACCTTGAAGCCCTTATACGACTCTGCCATCTCCGCCAATCCGTCGAATCCTTCCTTTATAGAAGGTCTCTGAGGCGTGTATCTGTTATACCGGTTGTTGCCAGAAGACTTCATGGCCTGTGCATCCTGCATAGCCTGCAAGCCTGCTCCCACAATCTTGAGAATCAGACCGATGGTCGCCGAGCCCTTGGAACGGTCAATATATCTGATATCGTTGACCAGGACAAAAGTGTTGCCTATGAGATCTTCGCCGGCATCCTCCAGCAATGCTGTTCCTCGCTGCGAGCGGCTGGCCAACTCCTTGTCAAACTCCGATGCGTTGTATAGTCCCCGATCTTTTACCAACTGCATGTCACACTGCCCCGTCAGCACATTGCGGTTGAACCATTTTCCCACCAGGCGGCTGGCTATCATATTTCGATCCAGGAACTCCGTTATACCGGCATTGTCTTCCAGTTTCTTGTCGCTGACCGAAACAATCTTGACACTCAGATCGTGGTCATTATACTTGTCCGGCACAGGCATCTCAAGAAACACCTTGCCTATATCTTCGGCAAACTTCTGTTTGTCGTGCTTCACCATCATGCTGTAGATGGAACTGCGGCGATATTTCATATCGTCCTGAGCCGGTGCCGCCTGCCACGATATAAAGACGGCGATGAATAGGATCATAGTCTTTCTCATAGTCAATGTCTTTAATCGTTAGAAATCCCACAGACTGTCGTCTATCCTGTCAGAGAGTGCGTGGGCATTACGCTTACTGTTCTCGTATATCATCAGCCGACGAAACGCTATCGGTGTCAGATGCGTTAGACCACCTTGCCTGATTCGTTTTATCATATTCATTACAGATCCCTCGCTGTCTATACTGACGGGTATCAGAAGTTCTCCATTGGCATCCACACAGCCCCATTTGCCGTTAGAGCAAACGATGCTATTGCCCTCTCCGTCAAATAGCACGGAGCTGTAACCCGGCTGATGGGACAGCTGGCTGCTGCCCAGGTCAAGACGACTGTACTTCGAGCCTGATGCCACCCATACCGTACCGAGTGTCTTCTGTCCGAACGGGTCGTAGAGTATGTCTTCCCATTTTGCAGGCACAACCATGTTGCCCTGACGGTTGATGAGGCCGAATCGCATCTCTGTGCCCATCATCTGGCTGACGTATGCATATCCCTTATAGAATGGCTGCGACATATCGTAATGGAACGGAATGACATTCTTTCCCTGCATGTCCAGATAACCCCACTCTTCGTCCACCATCGTGTTCCACAGTCCCTCGCTGACCTTCTTTCCGCCTGCTTCATATTTACACGGCACACGCTCCTTGAGAAGAGAATCTATCACACCGTAGAGGCCGTCCATACTCACCACGTAGTGGCCCTCCTGCAGCTCTCCGACGAACTCATAGTCTGGCGAACATTTCTTTCCTTTGCAGTCTATGAAATACTTCTTCTTCGGATTCTCCGTTACAAGCGCATAGCCGCAATGGAAAGGGGCATATTGGATATCCTGGGATGACGGCAACTCTATCGTGTTACCCCGCACCGTATCATAGAGTTTCCATATCTGTTTCCCCTCTGTCTTGCTCGCGCCTTTTCCCAGCACGACACCGTCTGACAGAGGGTAGGTCTGTGTCATAATCCCTTCGGGCAATATGGTCCTGCCCGTGTAGTCTATGATGCCTACTGTGGCTGATGGAGTATGCAGATGATGTCCGAAACTCACAAAATCATCTTCCAACACAATGGCGTCGCAGTCGGCAGGCAACAGTTCACGTCCCTGCGAGTCTATCAGTCCCAACTTTCCACGC
Organism: Prevotella sp.; assembly: GCA_017478025.1. Taxonomy (GTDB): domain Bacteria; phylum Bacteroidota; class Bacteroidia; order Bacteroidales; family Bacteroidaceae; genus Prevotella. Next base: position 2,357 of record JAFVGZ010000003.1, on the reverse strand, counting down.
AACTCCACGCGATACACACTATGAGTGCCTACGAGGTCTATGCCACCATATGCCAGTCCACGGCCCAGCTCTCGTCCTGACTCATCTATCAGACCGTAATGATCATTCTTCTCTACGGCAGCGCTGCCATTCACAAAGGGAGAAACCTCGTCATACTCATAGGGAATCACCATAATCCCCTGGTCGTCCACAAAACCCCACTTGCCTGCATCATTACTCTGTGGCGTGAGAGCCTGTCCATATACGAGCAATGAAAAGCACGCAAGTAAAAAGCAGAACGACAGCCTTAGAATAGATTTGTATGTAATCAATGGAGTCTTATTCATAGAGAACATTATGTTTTATTTTTGTAGTGGCTTCCGAATGGATTTCTTCTTGTTTGCAAAGATACAAATAAAAATCTTTCATTTCCGAAAATCACAATTTTTCTGCCTCACTTTAACCTTTGTTTGCACATGGCGATAACATATCGGCAAAATCACAATGTCTCTGTTCCTTATCACCCTTCTTCGCAATCGGGCACAGAACCGAAGTCAAGAGGCACCGGGGCAGAGAAGGCGGCATAGCCATGCTCGCTGATAGGTATGGTTATCGTATTTTCCATTGCGCCACGTCACCTACAGACACGCCACAGCCCCGCAACACTGGTACGTATGACAAGTGCTGCGGGGCTGTGATAGTCCTGCCTAAATGAGAAATCCCTGCTGGAATTACTCCGAGTTGGGGGGGGGCAACTTTTTATTTAGATGCATGTTTTCGGTCTGTAGAAGTCTGATCAGGTTTTCAAATATCGCTTGCAAAAGTACAATTTTTATTTGATATGCCAAAAATAATAAAAGCCTTTTTTAGTACAATTATTCAAAAAAGTGGACAAGTGGACAAGTGGACAAGTGGACAAATAATCAATAGGAATATGAGAGAGGATAATAATATAATAAAAAAAGATTCTTATGCGTACATTATTATATACATACGTACATTATAATATGTGTTTTGAGTTGTTATGTGTTGTCTCTATCATAAAATGTCCACTTGTCCACTTGTCCACTTGTCCACTTTTGAGATACATGTAAAAAAGTTAACAAACCTTTCAACTGTTAATGCCGTGTTTTCTTGTAATAAAATGTTATACATTTTTCATTTCTTGCCATGCTGATGTAATCTCCACATTTTCAGTCGTTTTCAAAGCGGGCGTTTTACGGTATAAAACCTTTGTTTTTAGGTGGTTATCTCAATGCTATTACCTTGCTATTTATATGCTTTCAGGGGCTTATTCATCTACCATTGCTATATCGCACATCGAAGGATGGCTAAATGTTAAAAAGCCGTGTAAACGGATGTTAAAGTGGAGCAGTTTTTTCGCGATTTTCAGAAACGGAAAGAAATAATGAGTACCTTTGCACATGTGAAAGTGAAGAGTGAAAAATGAACTTTCCGATTAAGCGAGAGCCATGATGCTCGCATCAATGGCCGAGCGTGAGGAAAGTCAAACGAAGTTTAAAAGTGAAGAATTACCATGCGGAACGTGGGAGAAATTGAAAGAAATGAGCAAAAATGAGAATAATAACCATGCGGACTGTCCAACCCCAATTGCGCCAGCTTATTATTCTAATTATTCGAATTTCTTTCAAAAATTCACACTTCGAATTTTTTTCAAAATCCTCACAAATCTTTTTTGAAAGATTTTGAAACAGATTTCAGGCGCATAGCGCCAAGGATTTCTGTCACGAAGTGACACTAACACATATTCCGGATGGTGTTTTTTAGTGAGTGAAACGAACGGTGTTTTTGCCTCGAGTGATGGCTTTGGTTGCGGAGCAACGAGTGATGAGGTCAGGGCTTGTGCGAGAGCTGGCTCTCAACACAATGCCAGGACATCAGCACGATAAAGGCTCGAAGAGCCGCAGCCATCAGGAGAGGGGTTTTATGGTTTTTTGTTAACATCAGAAACTAGAATTCTATAATTCTATCCATTCTTGATGATAATAAAAAGATCTCGAATTAGAGAATTAGAGAATTAGGCTGGCGCACGGTAAGGGAAATAATTCTATAATTCTATCCATTCTTGATAATAATAAAAACTCGAATTAGAGAATTAGAGAATTAGGCTGGCGCACGGTAAGGGAAATAATTCTAAAATTCTATCCATTCTTGATGATAATAAAAAGATCTCGAATTAGAGAATTAGAGAATTAGGCTGGCGCACGGCAAGGGAAATAATTCTAAAATTCTATCCATTCTTGATAATAATAAAAAGATCTCGAATTAGAGAATTAGAGAATTAGGCTGGCGCACGGCAAGGGAAATAATTCTATAATTCTATCCATTCTTGATAATAATAAAAAACTCGAATTAGA